>NZ_JBHSHV010000013.1:0-23487 GCF_042653105.1 Neobacillus sp. GCM10023253 | reverse complement strand
ATGTTACGTTGGCTTCGTTTCAAATGAAACGAATATTATTGTTTGTTGACGTTTTTGTTTGTTTAGTTTTCAAAGAACTATCTTGCGCGCCGCTCAAAAGCGACTTTATCAATATAACACATGGTGTTTGTTAATGTCAACACCTTTTTTTAAACCGTCCACTGCGGAAAACTTTTTGAAAATGTTTCGCAGCGACGGTTATTAATATATCAAGTATTCACGAAAAGGTCAATAGCTTTTTTTGTTTTTTTACGATAGTTTTTGACTAACGCGGTAACAGCGGTGAAAAACACCCTGTCCCTTTGTCTCAACATTAACGATTTCTAATAAATGTTTTTCAATTAAGTATTCAAGCAGGACTGACATATCAACGGAATACGGCATCAATTCCGGCTCACTCATGATTTCGCTAAACATCCAATGCTCTTTTTTACTTAAAACGTCTATTAAGTGGGAGGAACCAATGTTAGTTCTGGAGTGAATCAAGAATTCACTGGCAAGGAATAAAAGCTCGAGCCTTTGTTCTAATGTTTCCTCACTCACAACCAACTCAACATATAATTTATAAATTTCCGGTTCAATTTGCTTCACTTGCTGCCAAACCGTCAGTTCAGGATGAAGGCCATTTTCAATAATCGCTAATCTCGCCAGATGATGCAGGGAGTGAACGACATAATTATAGGCATCTAAATACTGTTTATTTTCAAACAGTGCTTTCCCATCCACATAGCGGCGGATTAACTTCGCAAACTCCAATCCCATTTTTATTTTTCGGCCATGGAACGGAAATTCTTCTAGTTCCTTTTTTAGATTGGCTACATATTCATTGCGGTCAAATAAAATTTTGGAATGATGAAGCCATTCAAAAACCTTTCGGTTGCTGCCTAACAAAATCCATTCTTGCAGCTGCGGCTCAGTGATAATATGCATGGCAGCTTTTTTGTCATCATACGAATAATGTTTTGTATATACAGGCTGATCTGCTTCTTTCACAATCATTAAAAGAATCGCATCAAACGAATCCGTCGTTTGACTTGACCGTTGTTTCTTTTCTACCAATAAAATCCCCAGGGTATTTAATTGGCTTGCCCTTTCTTGATAAATGGGCCGAAGAATGTCTTCCATCTTCTATACCTCCATTTTTCTAGCTAGCAATATATGTTCGACAGGAAGAAGAAATATCCTTCTAAAATTTAAGACAAAATTCGACATTCTTCCATGTATCCTTTTTTCTCAATGGAGAATTGTGGTATAGTTTGTCTAGGAGGGAGAATCATGGCAAAATATTCGAGTAAAATAAATAAAATTAGAACATTCGCATTGTCGTTGATCTTTGTTGGTTTTATCGTTATGTATGGTGGTATTTATTTTCGTACTTCACCACTTATTATGACCATCTTTATGATTTTTGGTCTGCTTTTTATTATCGCGAGCACGGTTGTTTATTTCTGGATTGGCATGCTGTCAACCAAAACCATTTCTGTCAAATGTCCCAGCTGCGGCAAACCCACTAAAATGCTTGGCAGGGTAGATATGTGCATGCACTGCCGCGAACCTTTGACTATGGATAAAGCCCTGGAAGGCAAGGAATTTGACGAAACTTATAATAAAAATAAAATGAAATAAAGGGATGACCAGCAATCGGTCATCCCCTTTTTTATAAACAAACAGCCGACTCCAAATTAGAATCGGCTTTACATTAGTGAACTTCTTTAGCAGAGCAATCCGGACAAGTGCCGTAAATTTCCATGCGGTGATTCGCCACTTTAAAACCAGTGACATGTGTTGCCAAGTGCTCCACTTCATCCAAGCCAGGATAGTGGAAATCAACAATTTTCCCGCATTCCTCACAGATTACATGATAGTGATGGGTGGTAACAAAATCAAAGCGGGCAGATGCATCTCCATAGGTCAATTCCTTTACAAGGCCTACTTCACGAAATACTCGTAAATTATTGTAAACCGTTGCCACACTCATATTCGGGAATTTGCCCTCTAACGCTTTATAGATTTCATCTGCAGTAGGATGTGACATCGAGCTTATTAAATATTCAAGTATCGCATGACGTTGCGGAGTAATACGCACCCCAGTATCCTTTAAGGTATCCAACGCTTCTTTTAATTGATTCATCGCCATGCACCTCTTTTCAAAAAGATATTCTTACATTGTAATTGTTATAATTAGTTTACTAGGTAATTTGTACTTTTGTCAATATTGTAATACTGCAAACACCGAAGTTCATTAGCTATGTAATGTTTGTTCAGAAGCTCCTAACTGGTGGTTGACAAATCTTGCCGTGACAAACAACAAGTCAGAAAGACGGTTTAAATACGCCAGCACAAGCGGATTGACATCCTCCCCTAAGCCGACGGCACATCTTTCTGCTCTTCTTGCAATGGTCCTGGCCACATGGAAGGCTGCACCTGCAGGATGTCCCCCAGGTAAAATGAAATTTGTCAACGCCGGCAAGCTTGAATCCCATTCGTCAATTTGTTTTTCCAGTTCTTCAATATCCACTAAAACTAATGACCACTTTACTTCCTTCCCTTTCGGAGTCGCGAGCTCAGCACCGACATGAAATAGGTTTGTTTGTATTTTATGATATGCTTTTTCAATTATTTCTTTCCCTTGAAAATTTTCCTTAGTTAAATAGCTTAATGCCAGTCCAATCATCGAATTCGTTTCATCACAGGTTCCGTAGGCCTCGACGCGAAGGTCGTTCTTTGCTACCCTTTGACCGTAAATAAGTGAAGTTGTTCCTTTATCCCCTGTTTTCGTATAAATTTTCATTTTTCAATACCCCCTATTGGTAAATTTCAGTTTCACATGTCTATAAATCTTTTCTTCATCATATCACCTAGGTCATTTATTAGAAAAGAAAGAAGGCATAAAAAAGGGGTCCGAATGGACCCAATAAGTTTTATCTGAGGAGGTATGCCCTAATAAAATGATATTCACATGAAGCACTTTTGCATTGGACAAAAGCCTTTTCTTGCGAAAATAGGCAGTCTATTATTGGTTTTCCCTGATATAGGTTAAGGCTTCTTCGACATGCCCTTTCACCTGAACTTTTCTCCATTCCTTCGCAATATTGCCCTCTTTATCAATGATAAAAGTCGACCGTTCAATGCCCATGTATTCTTTCCCGAAGTTTTTCTTTAGCTTCCAAACACCGTAATCCTCCGCCACTTGATGATCGGTATCGGCAAGGAGCAGGAATGGCAGACCGTATTTCTCAACGAATTTTTGATGGCGGTCTACCGGATCTGGGCTGACGCCTAAAATAACGGCATTTAAGTCGGCAAACTGCTCATGTTGATCACGGAAATCACACGCTTCAGTCGTGCATCCCGGCGTCATATCCTTTGGATAAAAATAAAGCACAACATATTTTCCTTTTAACTCTGACAAAGTAACCTTCTCGCCAGTTTGTGCTTCTAGTGTAAAATCAGGTGCTTGTTTACCAATTTCTACTGTCATTTTAATCACTCCACTTTGAAAAATATTCCTATTTATAGCCTAACCAAAGTGATACAACAATACAACTTTCGTGCACCTGGGGATTTATTTTTCCCGATCAAACATGACCTTGGCCACGAAGGCCGCTGGGAGCGTATAGCCTATTAATGCTTCAATGACGGCAACCAGTCTTCCGATTCCCTGAGGGATCACATCTCCATTGCCAACTGAGAACAGCATCATCGCGCTAAAATAAAAGCTCGTTTCAAAAATGTTCCGGTGTTCGGCATTATTTATTTCCGCCAAGACCTTCATTCCCGCTAATTCAAAAATTAAATAAATCAGCCCAAATCCGAAGATGACAGTTAAATAGCATGTTCCTAAATAAAAGAAATTGTCAAAGGACACCAACTTGCCCTTAATCGTGTTGGGAATAAACAAGGTTCGAATACTCATGAAGATGCAAAAAATCACAATCGGCAGCAAGAAATAAATCACAAGACCACCTCTAATATTTGTACAGATTAGTTCATTGTATGTGGGCTTGGCCAATAAAATATCAAAAAAACCGTGCCGATTGTAGCACGGTTTTAATTAATTTTTAATTGCCGGCGCCGCGGTATTTTTTGACCCCCTGATTCCAGAGGAATACGGAGAGCGCAAAAAAGATGATGCCGATTGCAGGTGTTAAAAACGAATAGATATACCATTCTTGTTTTTCAAGAAAAAAAGCAGCGGGATAGACGCCAACGAAAGCAAACGGCAAAATCCAAGTGAGCACGAAGCGGATCACCGTATTATAGATATTGACCGGATAGCGGCCGTAGTTGCTGATGTTGTACATCATCGGCATGAGCGAGGTTTTCGCATCCGCCCAAAAGCTGACGCAGGCGAGCATCACAAAGATGCCGCCGTAAACAAGCGCGCCGCCGATGACAAAAATAATAAAGAGAATCGGATCAAACCAATCCACCTGCAGGTTTAACCGGCTACCCGCATAAAACATGACAGCCAAGCCAGTGACCGCCCCTAATAAAGCTTCCAGTTCCAGCCGCTCGAGGATAATCTGAAAAAGACTATGAATCGGCCTAGTTAGGATACGGTCAAGCTCTCCCCTTACAATATAACGCTCGTTGAAATCCCAGATATTAAAGAAGGCCGAAAAGACCGCGTAAGGTACTAAGAAAAATCCATATATAAAAATAATTTCATCACGGCTCCAGCCGCCGAGCAGCTGGGTGTGGCCAAAGACGACCAGAATAAAGACGAGATTGATGGCCTGGGACATCAGGTCCGAGAAAAACTCTACAAACAGGTCAGACCGATATTGCAATCTAGTTTTCATATATTGCGACATGTATTGAAAAAACATCGTTACGTAAAACACCATTTACCCTCCTTGAATGACCAGCTGTTTTTTCGCAATAACCCAAAGAATTTGGATGGGAATGAGGAGGATGATAACCCAAATAAATTGCTGGCCGATGGCTTGAATGGCCTGCTGGTGCGTGAATCCCTCTGTATAGATCATGCTTGGTATATAGCTGATTCCCTGAAACGGCAGGAATTTCATAATTCCCTGTGCCCAGCCCGGGAAAAAGCTCATCGGCAAAAGCAGCCCAGAAAACAGGTCAATGACAACCCGCTTAGCACGGATTAGGCCTGAATTATTATATAAGAAGAAAGTCGTAATTCCGGTTAACAGATTTAACTGGGTGTTAATGAAAAAGCTTAGTAGAATGGAGATGGCGAATAATCCCCATACGCCTGGCTTTAATGTGATTTGGATCGGAAATACGAAATAAACAATAATGAGTCCCGGCAGCGAGAAGAAAAATAACCGAAAAATCCCTTCCCCCAGTCCCTGCATGGTTTTCATGCCGAGGTAGTTGTAGGGACGGATCAGTTCAACGGCCACCTTCCCTTCCATGATTTCCATCGCCATTTCCCGGTCCAGGTTGTTGAAATAAAAGGCCCGCGCCATCCAGGAAATCGCCACATAGGTTGTCATTTGTGTAATGGATAGACCCTGGATTTCCTCCTTGCCGCTGTAGATCGCTGTCCACAGAAAATAATAGGCGCCGATGTTGATGCCATAAATGAGGATGCCCGTATAATAATTTGTTCGGTAGGCGAGCATCATTAAAAAACGGATGCGAATCATTTCTAAATATTTATCCAACTTCCACCGCACCCTTTTCGTAAATATTGCGGATGATTTCTTCCGTGGATGTTTCGTTGATTTTAATGTCCTTTATTTTAAAAGCAGCGACGATTTTGGCAATCAGCTGTGAGATGAGTTCGTCGTTGTTTTGCATGTTGGCGGTAAAGATTTGTTCCTTTTCGTCGTGCTCCCATTTGACAGGAAGAGCGGCTGTTAGTTTTTTTACGGCTGGCAGATCGACTTTTTCAAGGAACTGAAATTGCAGCTCTTTGCCATCTCCTAATGCGTCTTTTAAATTTTTCAAAGCCCCATCATAGATGATATTTCCTTCATCAAGCATAATGACGCGTTCGCATAATGCCTCTATGTCTGAGAGGTCGTGCGTTGTTAAGAGAATGGTTGTATTGTATTTTTCATTGATTTCTTTTAAAAATTCACGGATTTTTAGTTTTACTAGGACATCGAGGCCGATCGTCGGTTCATCCAGAAAAAGAAGTGGCGGATTGTGGATGAGTGCCGCGGCCAGCTCGCAGCGCATTCGTTGTCCGAGCGATAGCTTTCTGACTGGTTTGTCGAGAAGCGGCTCGATATCGAGTGTTTTGATGACATGGTTCATATGGTCGTCATATTGTTGATCCGTTACCTTATATACCTTTTTGAGGAGCCGGAATGATTCCTGGACGGCGATGTCCCACCATAATTGGGAACGTTGGCCAAACACGACACCGATGGTTTGGACAAATTTTTCCCGCTCCTTATGGGGATTCATGCCGTTCACTTTGATTTGCCCGCCGGATGGGGTTAAAATACCTGTTAACATTTTGATGGTTGTTGATTTACCGGCCCCGTTTTCGCCGATATAGCCAACCATTTCCCCTTGCTTGACGTTAAAACTGATATCGTTGACGGCGCGTGCAATTTTATAATTTCGTGTAAAAAGGTCGCGGAATGCGCCCGCTAAGCCGGAACGGCTGGAATAGGCTTTGAATTCTTTTCTTAAGCTGTTTACTTCTATAGCGTTTTTCATTTATATGGCACCTCCTGATGTGGCTTGTGGCTTACCCTAATGTTTTAGTTTAGCCAATTGGGGGCGGAGGTACAACTATCTTGCTTTTTATATTTTTGGAGAAGGATTGAGGCTGGAAGTGGGGTGCTGTTCTTGTAAATTGGGTGCAAGTTGATTCCTATTAGACAGTTCTTGATTTGATACAGGGGAAATGTCTTTTAGAGGTGCACTTATTGGACAATTCTGGCTTGGCGTTGGAGCAAAATGTCCTTTAGAGGCTTTCTATTGGACAAATCCGACTTGGCGATGGAGCAAAATGTCCTTTAGGAGCGGGCTATTGGACATTTCCGACTTGGTGTTGGAGCAAAATGTCCTTTAGGAGCGGGCTATTGGACATTTCCGACTTGGTGTTGGAGCAAAATGTCCTTTAGAGGCGGGCTATTGGACATTTCCGACTTGGTGTTGGAGCAAAATGTCTTTTAGAGGTGTTCTATTGGACAAAACTAACTCACCTCAATCCCATAATGTCCTTCATCGACCCTATGAAGACCAAAATCATATCATCCCCAACCCACAATGTCCTTCACCCCCGCCCCACCCCAAAAATGTCAAAATAGTAAATCACAAAAAACATGCTAGAATAGGAATGTTAATAAAAAAGGAGGAAACCCAAGTGCATTTTACCAATTCAGAACGAATACATAATGAAGCTCTCGAACATATTGTCGGCGGGGTCAACAGCCCATCCCGTTCCTATAAGGCAGTCGGCGGCGGCGCACCGGTTGTGATGGAACGCGCTCAGGGCGCGTATTTTTGGGATGTTGACGGCAACCAGTACATCGATTACCTTGCCGCCTACGGACCGATCATTACCGGTCACGCCCACCCGCATATAACCGAAGCCATCAAGCGCGCGGCAGAAACCGGCGTCCTATACGGAACTCCGACGCCGCATGAAGTTAAATTTGCCAAAATGCTAAAGGAAGCTATTCCTTCATTAGACAAGGTCCGCTTTGTCAACTCTGGAACAGAAGCGGTCATGACGACAATCCGTGTAGCCCGTGCGTACACAGGCCGTGACAAAATCATCAAATTTGCCGGCTGCTATCATGGTCACTCTGACCTTGTTCTTGTCGCCGCCGGTTCTGGACCGTCAACCTTAGGTACTCCGGATTCAGCAGGCGTACCGAAGTCGATCGCCCAAGAAGTTATTACTGTCCCATTCAATGATATTGAACCGTACAAAGAAGCACTAGAAAAATGGGGCGATCAAATTGCCGCTGTTCTCGTTGAACCGATTGTCGGCAACTTCGGAATCGTCGAACCAAACCCTGGTTTCCTAGAACAGGTAAATGAACTTACCCACGCGGCTGGTGCGCTAGTAATCTACGATGAAGTCATTACAGCCTTCCGGTTCATGTACGGCGGGGCCCAAGACCTCCTCAACGTCAAGCCTGACCTTACCGCAATGGGGAAAATCATTGGCGGCGGACTGCCAATCGGGGCCTATGGCGGACGGAAGGAAATCATGGAAACAGTCGCCCCTCTAGGCCCTGCCTACCAGGCGGGAACAATGGCCGGCAACCCTGCCTCGATCCTATCGGGAATCGCCTGCTTAGAAGTGTTAAAACAAGAGGGCCTTTATGAATACTTAGATCGCCTTGGCGCGATGCTGGAAGAAGGTATTCTTGAGGCTGCTAAGGAACACAATATCCAAATTACCATCAACCGCTTAAAGGGTGCCTTAACCGTCTATTTCACTGATGAGAAAATTGAAAATTATGAGCAGGCGGAAAAAACGGACGGTGAGATGTTTGCGAAGTTCTTTAAACTGATGCTGCATCAAGGAATCAACCTCGCTCCATCCAAATATGAAGCTTGGTTTCTCACAATCGCCCATACTGAGGAAGATGTGGAAGCAACTCTCCATGCGGTCAGGAATGCATTTTCTTCACTAAAACAAGAATAAATATGCATATTTCATGCACGAAAGGGAGCTATACAGGCTCTCTTTTTATTTAGAAAAACGAATTGTAAACGTTTTCATGTAAGGCTTTTCATCTATATTTTCGATTAGAATCATGCCAAATTGATATCCAAACTTTTGAATAATTATTTGATTTCTGAAAATTCGTATGATACGATATGTTTATTATTTTTCCTTTTTTCTCTTAACTTTTTTCCTGCAATTTTTCAAGTTATCAATTATCAGGAGGTGAAGCGGCTTCCTTTAGGAATTCTGAAGAAGCCCGACAAAATGACACAAAGATGGACGCCATCTCAATTTAAAGATTTTCATAAACATGAACACGATGCTTGTGGAATAGTCGCTTGCCTTGAAAAAGCACAGACCCCAACAAGGAATAACATTTTTGCTTGTATAGACGCTCTAGTGACCATGAACCACCGCGCAGGCTTTATTAACGGTGAGGGAGATGGCGTTGGAATCCATACAGATATCCCAAGGGACCTTTGGAAGGAAAAGCTGCTTCAGGCAGACCTGGACCCGGCACTCACGGAAAAAGAGGGCTTTGCTGTAGGTCATGTTTTTATCAGCAGGAAAGCAAATTGGGCTGAGGTTAAGCAAGAATTAGCAGACAAACTAGTAAAATATGAATTGGAGCTAATCTTTGAAACAACTGAGGTCACCAATCCATCAGCATTAGGTCCAATTGCCATTCAGGAAAACCCGATTTTCTGGCAATTTGCCATCCTATCAAACAAGAACGGCCAGGAATTAAACAAGGTCCTGCTCGAAGCATTGGTTGATTTTGAAAAAAATGAACTTGTTCACGTAGCGTCTTTCAGCCAAAACCATGTTGTTTACAAAGTAATGGGCGCAGGTGACATTCTGCCGCGCTATTACCAAGACTTAGCAAACCCACTTGTGGCTTCCACCATGACACTTGGCCACAACCGTTATTCTACAAACACTCTCTCCAGCTTTTTCCGGGTACAGCCTTTCAGCGTGCTTGGTCACAATGGTGAAATCAATACCATTTCCAAGCTTCGTGATGAGGCAAGAATGATTGGTGTACCACTTGTAAAAGACGGAAGTGATTCCCAGGATTTAAGCAGAACGATGGAAACATTAATCTGTCGTGATGGCTACTCCTTATTTGAAGTAATGGATTTATTATTCCCGCCGATTATTAATGAAATCAAAGCTTATCCAGAGCATTTACAAGATTTATATACTTATATGCGTGAAGCTTGGGGACATTTTGCCCAAGGGCCTGCCGGCATTATTTCCAGATATGGCGATGAGGCCGTGTTCAGTGTCGATGCACTTGGACTCCGCCCGCTGTGGATGCTTGAAACGGAAACTTCCTACCTATTCTCGTCTGAACCAGGAATCATTCCTTCAAGCGAATACGTAAACGATCCGAAGCCATTAGCACCTGGTGAAAAGGTTGGCTTTAAGTGGAACGAAAACCAGCTTGAAGTTTTTGAACAAAGCCAATACCAAAATGTCGTTTATAACCGTTTTTCAAAACGGGTTAACCTCCAAGGAGCAAGACTGCGTCTGCAGCCGCCGGCACTTGGCAAAACCGTAACCATGAATTATCCAGATAAAATTCATAACGGGCAATACAAATCATTTGGCTGGGAACGCGAGCATATTCAATTAATCGAGCAAATGGCCGAAAAAGGCGTCGAGCCGATTCGTTCACTTGGCCACGACTCACCGCTTGCAGCCTTAAATCCAGAGCGTGTCAACATTGCCGATTATATTAAAGAAAGCGTAGCAGTTGTCACAAACCCAGCGATTGACCGCGACCGGGAAACAGAGCATTTCTCCACCCGTGTCATTATTGGCAAGCGCCCAACATTATTTGCAGCTGCCGAAAAAGCAGAATCAGTCATTGAATTGACAACACCGCTCCTCTTAGAAGGAAAAGCGGGCTTCGCATGTGCAGAAAGCTTAGGACAGCCGACTTTTGATCAGCTTGTCCAGCATTTCCAAGAGCAAAAGCTGATCGCTTATATTTCAACTACCTTCCAAACGGATGAAACGGTTGATGCTGCCATTGAAAGACTTGCAAACGAAGCTGTTCAGGCTGTTCAGGCTGGTAAGTCGCTGCTTGTCCTTGACGATGCAAAAGCCCATCAAGAGAATTCTTATTGGCTTGACCCGCATCTCGTCACATCGGCGATTGATCAAGCTTTAGTGAAAGCAGAATTAAGAAGAGATTGTTCATTATTGCTTCGCTCTGCTGCGATTCGTTCGCTTCATGACATTATTACTGTTTTTGGCTTAGGTGCAGATTTAATCAGCCCATATTACATGTTCTTAACGGTTCAGAATGAATCAACAACGCCGTTAACGAACCTTTACAGTGCATTAACGAAAGGTATAGAAAAAGTCATTTCAACGATTGGTATCCATGAACTGCGCGGCTATGGACGCCTGTTCTCCAGTATCGGTCTGCACGAGTCGATTGCCAATGTATTAAACATTGTGAACTTCTTCGGCTCCGATGAAATTGAAAATAATTTTGAAGCAATGAAACAGGATGCTTTAAAAAGAGCAGAAGATTATCAGAATGATAAGGAAAGAGTCGGAAAAACGTTCAGCCTCTTCCCACGGATTTGGAAAGCGATTGGCGAAGTGGCCTCCACTGGTGATTACAGCGCATATCGCGATAAAATCTCCGAGCAGGAAGCAGCAAATCCGGTTACAATCCGCCATTTAGTTCAATTAAAGCAAGGCCTAAATCAGGTATCGCCTAACGATGTTGATCTTCGTGTCGGTGATCATGATCTGCCGTTTTTGATTTCCTCTATGTCCTTCGGTTCTCAAAACGAAATTGCCTTCAGAGCTTATGCTGAAGGGGCTGACCGCTTGAACATGGTGAGCTTGAACGGTGAAGGCGGCGAGATCAAGGATATGCTTGGCAAATACCCAAGAACACGCGGCCAGCAGATTGCTTCCGGACGATTTGGGGTTAACGCCGAACTTTTAAACTCTTCTAATCTATTAGAAATCAAAATCGGTCAAGGTGCAAAGCCTGGTGAAGGCGGACACTTGCCTGGTTCTAAGGTGACGGCCAAGGTTGCGGCAGCACGTAATGCTACACTTGGTTCTGACTTAATTTCACCGTCCAATAACCATGATATTTATTCGATTGAAGACTTGGCACAAATGATTCAGGAGCTAAAAACAGCAAACGACCAGGCAAAGATTGCCGTTAAGGTTCCGGTCGTTCCAAACATCGGAACAATCGCAGTCGGTATCGCTAAAGCTGGCGCAGATATTATTACTCTAAGCGGTTTTGATGGCGGTACAGGGGCAGCCAGAATCCACGCCCTGCAGCACGTGGGCCTGCCTGTTGAAATTGGCGTAAAAGCGGCTCACAATGCATTACTTGAAAGCGGCCTGCGCCACAAGGTGGAATTATGGGCTGACGGCGGCATGAAGAGTGTAATGGACGTTATGAAAATCATGCTTCTTGGTGCCAACCGTGTTGGCTTTGGTACATTAGCAATGCTGTCGATCGGTTGTACGACCTGCCGCGGCTGTCATTTAGACACTTGCCACGTTGGTATTGCCACTCAGATTGAAACGGAAGCACAGGCAAAAGACCACGGTCTTCGCCGCTTCGTACCGCGTCAATTTGATTTAGCTGTACAAGGAATTATGAATCTATTCACTGCATTTGGTACTGAATTAAAAGCACTTGCAGCAAGCCTTGGAATCCGCAATCTGCAAGATGCAGTCGGTCGTTCCGAACTATTAGAGCAAGTGAAAGGACAAAATCAGTTGAACCTTTCTTACCTATTAAAGCCATTAGAAATCAGCCAGTTTGCTAAAATTGAAGCTTCTAAGTCTGTTTCCGAAGCGCAAATGCAAGTGGCAGCTGGCGCTGAGTATCTTGATGCAAGTGTGGATCAGCTTCACTCTTCAAGGGAATTCGTCAGCGTCACATCTGAACAGCGGGTATTGGGAAGCCGAGTTTCCTGCCACCGTGTCCGCGGCAGATTGGATGGCTCTTACAAGCAGCTTCCGCCTGTCCAGCTTAAGTACAAAGAAGGCTCCATCCCTGGTAACGGACTAGGCGCATACAACAGTGAAGGAATTGAAATCACCGTTAACGGCGGCGGTCAGGACGGCGTTGGTAAGACCTCCTTTGGCGGTAACATTCATGTTCTGAAATCAAAAGGCAAAAACGGCCAATACGTCAACGGTTCTGTTGGTAAAGGCTTCGGCTACGGTGCCCAAAAGGGTCTCCTTGTTGCCCAGGGCAATGCTGATGCCCGTGCCGGAATTCGCCTCTCTGGTGCCGATCTTATAATCGGCGGACAGCTGAAAAAGCCGTTGCCTGAAAAAGAAAACGGCAATATCGGTTCCAACGCTAATATCAAAGGATTTGCGTTTGAATATATGACAAACGGGCGCGGTCTTGTTCTTGGGGACCCAGGTCCATGGATTTGCGCAGGTATGACCGGCGGCGTCATCTATGTCCGCCAGCAGCATGAATTGGGATTAACCAAGGAAGCTGTACAGAGACGCGTTGCAAAAGGCGCCAAAGTATCTGTCGTCAATTTAACCGAAAAAGGCAAACAGGACATTAATGAGCTCTTAGGCAAATATACAGCCCTTTTAGCCGAGAACGGCCAAACGGAAGAAGCCGAACAGCTTCAAAGCTTGCTGGCAAGCCCCGAAGAGCACTTCGTGCAAATTACTCCTGTTAAAGAGCAGGCTGATCCATCCGTATCTACAGAATAATAAATTTTCAAAAAAGCATTCGCGCATTATTGCGGATGCTTTTTTTTAAGCAACTTTTAAAAATAATGTCATATAATTTTTCTTGATTATATGTTTTAATCCATGTATAGTTAGCTCTCGAGCAAACTTAAGAAATTATTTATCTTTGAAAGGAATTTATTAACAAATGAAGTTAGGTGCCCGCATTTTTAAAACGGGAATTGCGATTGTCTTGTCTCTATACTTGGCCTATTTGCTGCATTCGCCCTCTCCTGTCTTTGCAGCCATTGCCGCGATTTTTGCCATCCAACCGACCATTTACCGCTCTTATTTAACGATTATTGAACAAGTTCAAGGGAACATCATTGGCGCCATCCTTGCGGTCGTCTTTGTTCTTCTGTTAGGAAATCATACGATCGTCATTGGACTGGCAGCGATTATTGTCATCACACTTAACCTTAAATTTAAATTGGAAAATACGATTGGGTTATCGCTCGTTACGCTTATTTCGATTATGGAGGCACCGGGAAGTGATTTTATCACCTTTGCCGCAATCCGCTTCTCCACGATCATGATTGGGGTATTTTCGGCCTTTATCGTCAACCTGGTGTTTATGCCGCCCAAATATGAAAATAAGCTTTATTTAAAAATTGGCAGCACAACCGAGGAAATCATCAGATGGATCCGTTTGAGCATACGCCACGATTACGACCATCAATTGCTGAAAACGGATATTGGCAAGCTGAAGGAAAACATCAAAAGCATTGAACAATTTTATACGATGTATAAAGAAGAACGGAGCTATTTAAAAAAGAACCTTTTAGAAAAATCAAGAAAACTCGTCGTTTACCGGCAAATGACCATAGCCGCCAGAAAAGGTCTTGACACCTTAAAAAGAATTCATCGCTTTGAAAATGAACTATTGCTGCTGCCGGAACCATTTAAGGAAGCCATCCAGGAGCAGCTTGACAGCCTCATTTACCAGCATGAACAGATTATGCTGCAGTTCATTGGAAAAATTCCTATTACAACTGCTTCACCCGTAGAAAAAGTCAGCACAGATAAAAAGCTGCTCTTTGACTTATTTCTAGTTCATCAAAAAGAGTTTGCAGCTGATGATGATAATCAGCATCTCTACCATACCATGCAAATTGTCGCCTCGATTATTGATTACAGCGAGCAGGTGGAGCATCTCGATGTGTTAATCACCAGCTTTCATTCTTTCCACCATAACGAAATATCCATTGAAGAAGAAAGCAACCAATAGAAAAACCGAAGCCATGACGCTTCGGTTTTTTTAAATGGATGTTTGTTCATTTTTATTGTCCAGCTGCTGGACTTGAAATAGTTTATAATAGTTCCCCTGCTTAGCCATTAACTCATCGTGCGTACCTGATTCCACAATCTGGCCATGTTCAATTAGAATAATTCTGTCTGCGTGAGTGATGGTCGATAATCGGTGCGCAACAATAAAGGTCGTCCGGTCCTTCGCCAGTTCCTCCAGCGCCTCTTGAATGTAGTGTTCACTTTCCAAATCGAGTGCTGATGTAGCCTCATCCAAGATTAAAATAGGCGGATTTTTCAAAAAGACACGGGCGATGGCGACCCGCTGCTTTTGCCCGCCGGACAGCTTAACGCCTCTTTCCCCCACCTTCGTATCATAGCCTTCCGCCAGATGTTGGATAAACTCGTGGGCATTGGCTGCTTTTGCCGCCGCAAACACTTCTTCTTCGGTAGATTCCGGCTTACCCAGTAAAATATTATCCTTAACCGACTCGCTGAATAAAATATTGTCTTGGAACACGACGCCGATTTTATCCCGTAACGATTGAACCCTAAATTGGCGGATATCTACCCCATCAAGCGTAATCCGGCCGTTGGTGACATCGTAAAAGCGTGGAATCAAACTTACCAGCGTGGATTTCCCCCCGCCGCTCATCCCAACAAGCGCGATCGTTTCTCCTTTTTTCACTTGAAGGTTTATATTTTTTAATACCGGCTCTTCGTTTTCGTTATAAGCGAAGGAAACATTTTCAAAGTTGATATTCCCCGTTACCTGCCCGCATTCCACCGCATCCGGAGCATCCACCACATCATATTTTTCATCCAAAAATTCAAAAACCCGGTCCATTGAGGCAAACGACTGGGTAATCGAAGTGGACGAGTTCACCAATCTTCTTAACGGATTGTACAGCTTATCAATATAGGCGAAAAACGCCACCATTGTCCCTAGGGAAAGCTGATGGTGAATCACCAAATAAGCGGAGTAGCCAATCACAATTAACGGAGCAATATCGGTAATCGTATTGACTGCCGAAAATGATTTCGCATTCCAGCTCGTGTGTTGGAGTGCTTTTTCCAAGAAGTTCTTATTCTGCTTATCAAATTGGGTTTGTTCATATTCCTCAATCGCAAAGCTCTTAATTACCGGCATACCCTGCACCCGCTCGTGGAGATAGCTTTGCACCTCAGCAAGGGCTTGTGACCGTCTTCTCGTAAGATTGCGCAGATTCCCGAAAAAGTACCTAATCGAAAACGCATAAAGCGGGAACAACAAAATAGACACAAGCGTCAGCTTTACATTCATGGAAAACATGAGAATAATGGCAATAACGATGGTGGCAATATCAAGCCAGAGGTTCATCAATCCGGTCACAACAAATGTTTTTGTCTGCTCAACATCATTGATGACCCGCGAAATGATTTCTCCTGCCCGGGTATTGGCATAATATTTAAAGCTTAATTTTTGAATATGTTTATACATTTTATTGCGGATATCATATAAGACCTTGTTTGATGTCCATTGCGCATAATACTGGCGATAATACTCAATCGGCGGCCTCAGGATCACAAAAACGAGCAGCATGACGCCCATGATGAGCATTAATTTATGAATTTTTCCATCGGTGGATAAGGCATGATTGCCAATGATATCATCGATCACATACTGAATTAAAATGGGAATGATGAGAGGAATGGAAAATTTAATAATACCGATGAAAATCGTGGCGATGATTTGCCAGCGGTATGGTTTGACAAATTGAAGGTATCTGCGGATGCTCTCCAAACCAGTTTCCCCCTTCTTGTTAAAATGAAGACATATAAAAACCTGTTGATGCTCATCAACAGGCGTTTGTTACCTACACACCAATTAACGTCTGTATGTTAAATAACGTTCATACCAAATATCAATAAAATCTGGTGCGAATGGGCCGCTTCGCTGCCTAATCCATTGAATCAGCTTATCTACATTCCGTTTTAAAATTTGGTCAATGACATCGGGATAATTCATTTCCCGGCGGTGACGTTCGTATTCATCCTCGTCAAGAAGATTAAAAGTCATGTCAGGATACACCTTAATATCAAGATCATAATCAATATATTTTAACGCCTCTCCGTCAAAGATGAAGGGTGAGCTTATATTGCAATAATAATAAATCCCGTCTTCCCGAATCATGCCAATCACATTAAACCAATATTGGGAATGAAAATAACAAATGGCCGGTTCCCGTGTAATCCACGTTCTGCCATCCGACTCCGTGACAAGTGTCCGATCATTTGCGCCAATCACTAAATTCTGCGACCCTTTTAAAATCGTTGTTTCTTCCCAGACGCGATGGATGTGCCCATTGTGTTTATAGCTATGTATTTGTACTGGTTCACCTTCGATGGGTACGCCCATTTTCTCCCCTACCTTCATTTCCGAACCTTTGCTAACCTGACCTGCTATTCAAATAAACCGACAAAAGGCAACAAAGTAAATTCCTTTTTCTATTATTATAACGGTTGAAGCCGGAATTTAAAACAAAAGAACCATATTTCTATGGTTCTTTGTAAATTTTGCGGATTATTTTTTCCTCTAAATGGTTTGTGTTAAATTCATTTCCCGGTAGGAATTGATCACTTCTTCAGTCTGTTTTTCAAACATCGCCTGAATTTCTTTTAATTCCTTTTTCATTTGTTGAATATCGGCTTGGATACTTTCTAAATCAGTTTCATTTTGCAATGCCTGCAATTCCGCTTCAATCTGCTGGCAACGCTCAAGTTCTGCCTGAAGAAAAAGCAACTTTTCCATTGTTGCCATTTGCTCGGAAACTAATCGATTAAAATGATCCATTTCCCTCACCGCCTTCATAATTGTCCTTACTAATAATTCTTTATGTCAGATATTTTTTCCTTTGACTACTTATGTAAAGTAAAGGGAGGTTTTGTCGAATTTCTGCAGAAAAAAAGAAGGCACTCTTCCGAATGAGAGTGCCTTCACGTAAGTAATTTTATTAGCTTTGGCCAAATTGACCAGATGTACCTTGGTTCTTATGAGCTTCTGATTGTTGGTTTTGCTGTCTTACTTCTTGTGCATTTGTTTCAGAGCCAAATTCAGTTCCGAATTGGCCAGCTGCACCTGCACCAGCAGACTGAGCGTTTTGTTGTCTTACTTCCTGGATGTTAGTTCCAGCAGAAGTTTTGTTTGGTTGTTGATTGTAGTTAGCCATTTGTTATCACCTCCACGAATTTTAATTTACCCAGCCTCGTGGAGATTATCCTTAAATTTTTGAAAAATATATTTAAACCAGAAGCGAAATGCCTCCATCAACGATAATTGTCTGTCCGCGAATCATGTTGGAGTCGTTTGAAAGCAGGAACATAATGCAATTCACCATATCATCCACTTCGACCATTTTTCCGGCAGGCGTTTTTTGTCTTGCCTCTTCTAGGAGTTCTTCGCGATTTGGAAAAGATTTAAGGGCATCCGTATCAACAGCCCCTCCAGAAACGGCATTCACAATAATATTTTTCGGTGCAAGTTCCACTGCTAAATATCTAGTGAGTGCTTCTAGCGCCGCTTTTGATACCCCAACGGCTGTGTAATTTTCCAAATAGCGAATTGATCCTAATGAGCTGATGCTGACAATTTTTCCGCCACCGTTTCTTTCCATCAGTTTTGCCGCTTCCTGTGCGCAAAATAACAAGGCTTTACTGTTGATGTTTAGTGTCCAATCCCAATGTGATTCCTCCAGCTCCATCGCTGGCCGCTGAACACCGGATGCGGCATTGTTTACAAATATATCTAAGCGGCCAAATTCCTCGTCAATTTGCTTGAACATTTCTTTTATTTTACTGACATCGCCGACATTGGCTTTGATAATGAACGCTTTCCTGCCTAATGCTTCCACCTGCTCCGCAGTTTCTAAGGCACCCTTTTTGCTGCGCGCATAATTGATTACAATATCATATCCTGCCTCCGCTAACCGGATGGCGGATGCTCTGCCAATTCCACGGCTGCTGCCTGTTACTAATGCAACTTTTTGTGTCATCTTTCTGTCTCCTATCTTTTATTCAATTGGTTTCATTTTAGCTTTTCCATGAATAGATGACAATTAATATACAAAACTAAGGCAAGAAACCCTTTTGAAAGGATGTAGTCAAATGTATGTAGGACGAGATATGACCGAACTCTCAATGATGGCAAAAAATAATTGGAAGGATAGCGAACTTGCCTTTTTTCATCATGCCTTGCAGCAGATTACTCCCTATTTGAACAGTGAGGGGCAATCTATTCACAGACAGATTATTGAAGAAATTGAAAACCGTGGTGGCTTCGACAGAACTGAAGCAAATTACACAAACGGCACCAAGACCACATACGATTAACCGATTTATGCTCAAAAAAAGGGCCTAGCCCCAGAGCTGCATGACTGTGTTAAGCTTTAGCTGCATTGGGGTCTGGCCTATTTGAATATTCGAGATAGATTTTGAACATTTTTTGATATGGGACTGGGAAGGCGTAGTCCTTTATTTCATCTAAGGTGACGAGTTTCCAATCGCTTCCTTCCGGTATGTTGAATTGTAATTCTCCATTATAAATTTTGATATTCCAGACAAGATGAGAAAAAACATGCTCAAGTTGCCCGATGATTTTTTCTAACTTCAAATGGATTTTAAGTTCTTGCTCGAAAAGCTCGGAAGTCTTTTCACGCTCATGGTGTAGCGGGTGCTGAATTTCGACGTTCGGAAATTCCCATAAATTAGCCAGCAATCCATCCGATGGCCGTTTATGAATTAGGATTCTTCCTTCTTCATCTGTAAGCAGTACGGCTGCAAGCTGCACATCGCGGGTTTTATTCTTTTTTGTTTTGATTGGCAGTTCCGCTTGAACCCCTTCCTCAAACGCTTGGCAGTGTTCACGGACTGGACAAAGCAGACAGGATGGCGAAGTCGGCGTACAAACTAGCGCCCCAAGCTCCATTAAAGCTTGATTAAAGGCTGAAGGATCCTCATGCGAAATCAATTCCCGGACAGCGTGTTCAAAAACTTTCCGTGAAGATGGTTTCGCGATATCCTCCCATATATTTAAAATCCTCGAAAACACCCTCATCACATTGCCATCTACCGCAGGTTCCGGAATTCCGTAGGCAATACTTAAGATGGCGCCTGCCGTATACGGGCCAACCCCTTTAAGCGTAGATATTTCTTCAGGGGTGTTCGGCACTTCGCCATTATATTTTTCTTTCACTTCTCGAACGGCGGATTGCAAATTTCGGACCCGCGAATAATAGCCGAGTCCCTCCCAAGCTTTAAGGACCTTGTCCTCATCAGCTTCCGCCAAGTCATCTATGGTCGGAAACCAATCGATAAAACGATTAAAGTACGGGATAACCGTGTCGACTCTTGTCTGCTGCAGCATGATTTCGGAAACCCAAACTTTATACGGATCACGGTCCTTCCGCCATGGCAAGTCACGCTGCTCTTCCTTAAACCAGGTAATTAAATCATGTTGAAAATCATTTATATTGATTTTTTCGATATTTTTTAGCTCAGTCGTCATAAACTTACTCCTTTTTGCTTGTAAACAACTCTAAAAAGGGGGAATATAATATTAACAATTCTTTTTTAACGATATGCCAAATTGGGCGTTTTGACAAGATAATTTGAAGGGGGATTTTTTACCTTTGGATACTGGAACTCATGTTGTAATGGGCATCGCGCTCGGGGGGCTGGCCACGCTTGACCCGGCCGTATCCGCCAGCCATGCCACTGCTGCCAGTGTTTTAATTGGAACGATTGCCGGTTCACAAATACCGGATATTGATACAGTCTTAAAGCTTAGAAATAACGCCATTTATATACGAAATCACCGGGGAATTACCCACTCTGTTCCTGCCGTCCTATTATGGCCGCTTCTCATTACTGGGGTGATTTATTTCTTTTTCCCTAATGCCAACCTGCTGCACCTCTGGGCGTGGACGTTTGCTGCGGTTTTTATCCATGTCTTTGTTGATATTTTTAACGCCTATGGAACGCAGGCACTAAGGCCTTTTTCGGCTAAATGGGTTGCACTTGGTGTCATTAATACGTTTGATCCGTTTATTTTTACCATGCATGTTATTGGGATCATCGCTTGGGTACTCGGAGCACCTCCTGGATATACCTTTTTAGTCATGTATGTCATCATCATCGGTTATTATTTCAGAAGGTACCAGGCTAAAAAGCGTGTTCTTGTCGGAGTCAGGGCTTTAATCCCTGATGCCACTGAAATTATCATCGCCCCGACGATGAGGTTCCATCAATGGCGGATTGCCGCCATGAACGAAAATATCTTTTTTGTGGCAAGGTCGATTGACGGGAAGGTCGAAATTCTCGACCGTTTTAGACGAATTCCTGTGCCAAAAACACCTGTCATTGAAGCAGCCAAAAAGGATCATAACATATCAGCGTTTCTTTCCTTCTCTCCGGTTTATCGCTGGGAGGTAGACGAATATGACAACTATTACGAGGTGCGCTTCATTGACCTCCGCTACCGGAGTAACGGCCATTATCCGTTCGTCGCTGTTGTCCAGCTTGACTGCGATTTAAAGCCAATCAGCTCCTACACTGGCTGGGTATTCAGCGAGAAAAAACTGCGAAAAAAATTGCGGATTATTCCAGGATAACATAGAAAAAGCGGGGGATATTTTAATCACCCGCTTTTTTTAATGCAATATATTTTTTGCGTGAGCTAAATATATTTCATATTTAGGATTGGTTGTCGTGAAATCATGCAGTTTGTCTCCATAATTTTCAATCCACTGTTTGACAACTCTCTCTGTCATTTCGCTGCCCATATATTCCTGGCCGGCCCTGGCGAATGTCGTTTCAAAATCGTCCCATAAAAGCTCCACCCATGTCCGGGCTTCGTTATAAGAAAGATGGTCGTTTTTGTTTAATAATAGCTTGGTCAGTTTTTCATGATAGTCGTTCATCTATCCACCCCATTGGCAATTTCTTATCACATAAGCAAAAAAATTAAGTAAATAATAATAGTGCGTGGTCAGCATTAGGCTGTCCTATGCTTTTCATGTTTTCTCATTCCCTTTAATTGGAGGTACAGCATGAGAAATAAACAGCGCAGCTTTCCAAATCAAAATAACAATAAGTTCGAAGGAGAGCCACGGGCGAAAGCCGAATATGCTTCTAAAAGAGCAGACGGCACCATTAACACGCATCCACAGGAGCGTATGAGAGCCTCTGGCGAGCGTGATGATGAATCGCCTCAAGTTTGGCAGTAAGTTTTAAAAACAAGCCAGAGACCTCTTGGGTTCTCTGGTTTGTTTTTATATTATTTCAGCCATTTCAATAAAGAAATCGGCAGCGCCTCTTGGGTTCCGTCCCCTTTCGTACGATAGCCCCAGGCAAAAACGCCGTTCATATAATCAATTTTGAAATACTCTCCAGGTGCACCCTCAATTTCATAAATTTCACCAGGCTTAAAGGTACTAGGGTCCAATATGTACGCCTTTGCCATAAGCACCTTTCTTTCCAAGACGGCAAATTCACTGACCATTCCCATTTGTTCCGCTTTGCGGGCTTTCTCTTGAAGCTTGGATATTTCCTGTCTTAATTCCTGCTCGGTCATGTCACTATACCGTTTCTCCTGCTGCATCGATAATTCCTCCCCGTTCCTCTTTATTTTAGTATAGTGATTTTTGTAAAATTAATAAAGGCAAAACTACGGAAGGATATGACGATATGAAAACAATTATTATTACCGGGGCTGGATCCGGATTAGGAAAAGAATTAGCGCTGCTTTTCTCCCAAAAAGGGTATCATGTGGTGCTGGCCGGCCGGACTGCTGAAAAATTGTCTTCTGTGAGGAATGAACTTGCGGATGGCGGTGGGAAAGCCGATGTTATGGTCGTGGATATTAGGAATCGTGAGGATGTTTTTTTTAAGGTAAAAGAATTGTCTAGCAGGTATGATGTGTACGGCTTGGTGAATAATGCCGGGGTCGGCCATTTTGGGCCTTTCGTGGAAATGGATGATGCTCAGATTGTGGAGATGTTAGATACCAATGTGTTGGGAACCATTCTTATGACGAAAGCGGTTCTACCTTTTTTGCTTGGACGCGGCGAAGGCCGGATTATGAATATAATCTCCACTGCCGGCCTGCGCGGAAAAGTAAACGAATCCGTTTATTGCGCCAGTAAATTCGCGGTACGCGGGTTTACGGAAAGCCTGCAGAAGGAATTTGAAGGGCAGGGCATTAAAATAAACGCTATCTATATGGGCGGCATGGACACACCGTTTTGGACGGACAGCGACCATGTGAAAGACCCGTCGCGTTTGCGATCGGCCCGGGAAGTGGCGGAGATCATTATCGAGCAGATGGAGCAGGATACGATTGTTATTGAGAGCAATAAAGGATGACGGTTATTATTTAGTGCTATGGACTCCATGAAGGACAGTTTGAAGGCTTCTGGTGCGATTTGTCCTTCATTGGTTCGATGAAGGACTTTTTTGAGGAGTATCTGGGGCAGTCTGGTCTTCATTTGCTTGATGAAGACCATTTTGTGGCGGCTCCATGTGTATTTTGTCCTTCATAAGCTTAATGAAGGACATTTTGTGGCGGACCCTAGGGCATTTTGTCCTTTAGTGATCTCCTATTGGTCTTCTGTCAAGAAAGTGGACAGTAAAATTTAAGACTTTTAGAAACCAAACCACTACCGCACTTCGTTTGGTACGGTATTAGAAATGATCAGTCGAAAAGCATGACTGATCATTTCCTAACACCAAATGGCTATATTATGTGGTATATGCAACTTCATCTTGCCGGTGGTTTCTCTCGAATTGATTCGGTGAATTGTGCCCTAAAGTAGAGTGTTTTCGTTTTT
>NZ_JBHSHV010000012.1:0-717905 GCF_042653105.1 Neobacillus sp. GCM10023253 | reverse complement strand
ATCAGGTTGATAGGTCAGAGGTGGAAGCGCGGTGACGTGTGGAGCTGACTGATACTAATCGATCGAGGACTTAACCAAGTCATGTTTTTAGGCGAACTCATTCTTATTTACTTCTTCTGTATTATCTAGTTTTGAGGGAATGAAAAAGTTTAAATTTCCTCTTGCAAAATATGAAATAGACATTATAATAAAATAGTGTCTGATAAATGGTCTGGTAGTAATGGCGAGAAGGTCACACCCGTTCCCATCCCGAACACGGAAGTTAAGCTTCTCAGCGCCGATGGTAGTTGGGACGCAAGTCCCTGTGAGAGTAGGACGCTGCCAGGCTGTCAAAATGGAGGATTAGCTCAGCTGGGAGAGCATCTGCCTTACAAGCAGAGGGTCGGCGGTTCGATCCCGTCATCCTCCACCATAATAATTTAATTATCATTTTGCCGGCTTAGCTCAATTGGTAGAGCAACTGACTTGTAATCAGTAGGTTGAGGGTTCAAGTCCTTTAGCCGGCACCATGAGCCATTAGCTCAGTCGGTAGAGCATCTGACTTTTAATCAGAGGGTCGAAGGTTCGAGTCCTTCATGGCTCACCATTTAAATATGCGGGTGTGGCGGAATTGGCAGACGCACCAGACTTAGGATCTGGCGCCGCAAGGCGTGGGGGTTCGACTCCCTTCACCCGCACCATTTAAATATTGCGGAAGTAGTTCAGTGGTAGAACACCACCTTGCCAAGGTGGGGGTCGCGGGTTCGAATCCCGTCTTCCGCTCCAAAATTGCCGGGGTGGCGGAACTGGCAGACGCACAGGACTTAAAATCCTGCGGTAGGTGACTACCGTACCGGTTCGATTCCGGTCCTCGGCACCATTTAAAATCAAGATGCGCCCGTAGCTCAATTGGATAGAGCGTCTGACTACGGATCAGAAGGTTATGGGTTCGACTCCTGTCGGGCGCGCCATTAAATTTAATAGTACGGGAAATAGCTCAGCTTGGTAGAGCACTTGGTTTGGGACCAAGGGGTCGCAGGTTCGAATCCTGTTTTCCCGACCATTCTCACTAAAATCAATGGGGCCTTAGCTCAGCTGGGAGAGCGCCTGCTTTGCACGCAGGAGGTCAGCGGTTCGATCCCGCTAGGCTCCACCATTTAATTTAAATATGTAATTTGGCGGTGTAGCTCAGCTGGCTAGAGCGTACGGTTCATACCCGTAAGGTCGGGGGTTCGATCCCCTCCGCCGCTACCAAGATTATTAGGACCTTTAGCTCAGCTGGTTAGAGCAGACGGCTCATAACCGTCCGGTCGTAGGTTCGAGTCCTACAAGGTCCACCATTAGTTTCATATTTTATGGAGGAATACCCAAGTTTGGCTGAAGGGATCGGTCTTGAAAACCGACAGGCGGGTTAAACCGCGCGGGGGTTCGAATCCCTCTTCCTCCGCCATAAATACATTTTATACTTTTTATTATCGCGGGGTGGAGCAACGAGCGTTGCTTCGATGAATAATCTGCGAGTTGTATCAATCGAGCTGCTGCTTGAATAAGCTTTCTGAGATTGATACAGTCCTACGTTTGCTTTTAGCATGACGTAAACTTAATACTTCTTATTATCGCGGGGTGGAGCAGTCCGGTAGCTCGTCGGGCTCATAACCCGAAGGTCGCAGGTTCAAATCCTGCCCCCGCAATCCGGTCTGGTAGTTCAGTTGGTTAGAATGCCTGCCTGTCACGCAGGAGGTCGCGGGTTCGAGTCCCGTCCAGACCGCCATTTATCTTTGGCTTAATAGAAAATGATTTAATAATGGCTCAGTAGCTCAGTCGGTAGAGCAAAGGACTGAAAATCCTTGTGTCGGCGGTTCGATTCCGTCCTGAGCCACCTTTATTTTTAAAAACATCACGGCGGTTGTGGCGAAGTGGTTAACGCATCGGATTGTGGTTCCGACATTCGTGGGTTCGATTCCCATCAGCCGCCCCAATATAATGCGGGTGTAGTTTAGTGGTAAAACCACAGCCTTCCAAGCTGTTGTTGTGGGTTCGATTCCCATCACCCGCTCCATTATGGGCCTATAGCTCAGCTGGTTAGAGCGCACGCCTGATAAGCGTGAGGTCGATGGTTCGAGTCCATTTAGGCCCACCATAGTATTATTCCGCAGTAGCTCAGTGGTAGAGCTATCGGCTGTTAACCGATCGGTCGTAGGTTCGAGTCCTACCTGCGGAGCCATATAGAGAAGTACCCAAGTGGCTCAAGGGGCTCCCCTGCTAAGGGAGTAGGTCGCGTAAGCGGCGCGAGGGTTCGAATCCCTTCTTCTCTGCCATTTGGCCCCTTGGTCAAGCGGTTAAGACACCGCCCTTTCACGGCGGTAACACGGGTTCGAATCCCGTAGGGGTCATACGAAAAAGCTGATGACATATAGTCATCAGTTTTTTTGTTGTTTTTGAACATGCAAATTATTATATTAATATAACCTCTTTGCTATCTCTGCAATGCAATAAAGTGTTGAAATCGCTTGCAAGACTTCAATTTTCCGCAAATAAAGTTATCTATTTTTTCAAAAATTGAATAACTTTTCAAACTACTTTAACAAAAAAATCACAAAAAAACTTAATAGATTCCTGTCGAAACACGAGGGATTTTTTGTCGTATCCTGGTGACAGCTGTCAAAAAACATCTAATAGTGGAGCCATTCCCCGCTTGCTGTCAGAAAAGATAAAAAAGTTTTACAAGGAATATTTGTTATTTGCACTTATAATTGGTCTTTGAAATACATAATTTCAGGTGAGGATGAGGAGAGCCATGGCAGTGAATACATTTTTTCCGACTGATTACCAGCTTCACTTATTTCACGAGGGAAATCTTTTTCAAAGTCATCAGCTTTTTGGCGCTCATATCTTTAAGGATTCCGCAGAGACTTATACACGATTTTGCGTTTGGGCTCCGAATGCCCTCCAAGTAAGGCTTGTTGGGGATTTTAATCACTGGAATGGTGATGGATATGAATTACAAAAAGTAAATGGTGAGGGTGTATGGATTATTGTCATCAAGCAAAATCTAGATGGCTGCAATTATAAATATGAAATCACCACAAAATCAAAGAAACGATTATTAAAAGCAGATCCCTATGCTTTTTACTCAGAATTAAGGCCAAATACAGCCTCTGTTGTTTATTCGCTTGAGGGCTATAAATGGCAGGACACTCAATGGATGAACCGCAAAGCACAATCGAACTTCCTGGCGGAACCAGCCGTCATTTATGAGGTTCATGCGGGCTCATGGAAGACCAAGGATAATGGTGATTTTTTAACCTATCGAGAACTGGCGGAAGAACTTGTCCCTTATGTATTGGAGCTTGGCTTTACGCATATTGAGCTGCTGCCGCTGGTTGAACATCCACTTGACGCTTCTTGGGGGTACCAAGGGACTGGGTATTTCTCCGTAACATCGCGGTACGGGACTCCGGATGATTTCCGCTATTTCGTCGAACAGTGCCATCAGCATGGAATAGGGGTCATCCTTGACTGGGTACCCGGGCATTTCTGCAAGGACGCTCATGGGTTATACAATTTTGACGGTACACATCTTTATTCCTATTCCCATCTAAATGATAGGGAAAACCACATCTGGGGCACAGCCAATTTTGACCTTGGAAAAGGAGAGGTGCAAAGTTTCCTCATTTCAAACGCCCTATTTTGGATGGAAAATTATCATATCGATGGCTTCAGAATGGATGCTGTTGCCAATATCATTTATTGGCCGAATGCCTCAAATAGACAAAGTGAAAACCCCTTCGGTATTGCTTTCTTAAAAAAACTTAATCAAGCAATAAACGACTATAATCCATATTTTTTAATGATAGGGGAAGACTCCACCGATTTTTCGAAGGTAACGACCCCAGTCCGTTATGGCGGTCTTGGATTTGATTACAAATGGAATATGGGTTGGATGAATGACATGCTTGAATACATGGAAACGCCGCCGTTTGCAAGGTCACAGGCCCATTCAAAGGTCACTTTTTCACTTTTATATGCGTTTTCAGAAAACTTTATGCTCCCGTTTTCACATGATGAGGTTGTCCACGGGAAAAAATCTTTATTGGATAAGATGCCCGGTGATTATTGGGAAAAGTTTGCCCAGCTAAGGCTTTTACTGGGCTATATGTTTGCCCATCCCGGGAAGAAGCTGCTATTTATGGGATTTGAACTGGGGCAGTTCGCGGAATGGAAAGATAAAGAACAGCTAGATTGGCATCTTTTGGACTACGAGCTGCACCGAAAACTGAATGCCTATGTGAAAGTCTTAACGAAAGTTTACAAACGCACCAAAGCCCTCTATGAACTCGATCATCTGTGGGATGGATTTGAATGGATGGATGTTAATAATAACGAGCAGTCGATGTTTTCCTTTATTCGAAAAGGGAAGAAGGAAGAGGATGCGATAATCATCATTTGCAATTTTACGGGCATTAGCTATCAGGATTATCAGATAGGTGTGCCAAACCCTGGTGAATACCGGGAAATTCTTAATAATGACGACTTAGAATTTGGTGGTGCCGGCCATATTAATAAGCACACCATTCCAGCTTCAGAAGAGCCGTTCCACGGAAGACCGTATTCTATCAAGCTCACAATTGCCCCGTATGGGTTTCAGATGATAAGACAAGTGAAAAAACGGAAGGAGAGGAAAGGCAATGGAAAAGAAAAGGTGCGTAGCCATGCTGCTGGCAGGAGGGAAAGGGAGCAGGCTTAATGCTCTTACAAAGGACCTTGCAAAACCGGCTGTGCCATTCGGAGGGAAGTATCGGATCATCGATTTTACCTTAAGCAATTGTGCAAATTCCGGAATTGATACTGTCGGCGTCTTAACGCAATATCAGCCGCTCTTGTTAAATTCATATATTGGAATAGGCAGTGCATGGGATCTTGACAGTAAAAATGGCGGGGTTACCGTTTTACCCCCTTACAGTGAATCCTCAGAAGTGAAGTGGTACACCGGTACGGCAAGCGCCATCTATCAAAACCTTAATTACTTAAAGCAGTACCAGCCGGACTACGTTTTAATCCTTTCTGGTGACCATATTTATAAAATGAATTACGAATCCATGCTTGAATACCATATTGAAAAACGAGCAGATGTAACGATTTCCCTGATCGAGGTACCTTGGGCGGAAGCCAGCCGGTTTGGGATTATGAATACAAACGATGAACTGAGAATCCTGGAATTTGAGGAAAAGCCAAGTGAGCCTAAAAATAATCTTGCATCGATGGGCATATATATTTTTAGTTGGAATATATTGAAAGAATATTTGGAAATGGATGCACGCAATCCGGACTCTAGTCACGACTTTGGGAAAGATGTCATTCCAAGGCTTCTTGAAGAAAATAAAAAATTATATGCCTATCCGTTCAAAGGCTATTGGAAGGACGTTGGCACTGTAAGAAGTCTTTGGGAGGCCAATATGGATTTATTGGAGGAAGATTGCGAATTAGACTTATTTGACCATGACTGGAGAATTTATTCTGTTAATCCTAATCGTCCTCCGCAATATATTTCCCCGGATGCCAGAGTAATGGAATCACTCATTAATGAAGGATGTACAATTGAAGGGGAAATTGAGAAATCAGTACTCTTCCAGGGCGTAACAGTAGGGAAGGATTCCACTGTTAAGGAGTCTGTGATCATGCCGGATGCAACAATTGGCAGCAATTGTTTTATTGAAAAAGCGATTGTGCCTTGTGACGTGAAAATACCGGACGGAACGGTCATTCGTTCCTTCGATGATGAAATCATCCTAGTCACAGAGGAAATGTTAAAAGCGTTGTACTCTGCCTATTAAAAATAGAATGAAAGCCCAGTTGGACTGGGTGCTACAGATATTAGGTGATAAGAAACTGGAGGGGACTTTGGCGTGAAAAGAAAGCTTTTAGGTATTATTGATGCAACTACCTATCATGAGGATTTGGATGACCTATTAACACATCGTTCTTTGGCGGCGCTGCCTTATGCAGGCCGTTATCGTATTATTGACTTTGTCCTTTCAAATATGGTGAATTCCGGCATTCGCAGTGTCGCGATTTTTCCAAAAATGCAGTACCGTTCCTTGATGGACCACTTAGGGTCAGGGAAGAATTGGGATCTAAATCGGAAAAGGGATGGCCTTTTCTTTTTTCCTTCTCCAGTCGTAGGCAGCAATCCTAAAGGGATAGGTTCCTTTGATCTTTTCGCGGCAAATATGGATTATTTTTATCGCAGCACTCAGGAATATGCGATTATCTCAAATTGTTACACTATTTTAAATATGAATTTTAAACCCATGCTAGAATGGCATATGCATGCAAACTGCGATATTACCGAAATCCATCATCAGGATGGAAGATCATTAGAAATGTATTTAATCAAAACCTCTCTGTTGATGAAGCTGATTGAAACTAGATTTGAGACTGGGTACAGTTGTATGAAGGATGTCGTCAGCGATATTCATAATGATTACACTGTTTGCCAATATGATTATGATGGATATGCCGTCAAGATAGATTCAATTGAGAATTATTACTCGACCAGCATGAATTTGCTAAAGCCTAACGTTTGGAAAAATCTTTTTAATAATGACCAGCCTATTTTGACAAAGGTTAAGGATGAGCCGCCTGCTAAGTATTTAAAAGGATCATCCGTAAAAAATTCAATGATTGCAAACGGCTGTTTAATTAGCGGCACTGTTGAAAACAGTATTGTCTCGCGCGGAGTAAAAATCGGAAAAGGTACAGTTATTAAGAACTGTGTCATCATGCAAAAATGCCAAATTGAGGACAATTGTTACTTGGATTCGGTTATTTTGGATAAAGATGTCCGGGTTGAATCAGGGACACATTTAACTGGCACAGCGGGGGCACCGTTTGTAATAAGAAAAGGTACAAAGCAAGGAGCGTTGATGAATTCGTGAAAGTATTATTTGCAGTGTCAGAGTGTGGACCATTCGCAAAGTCGGGAGGCCTTGCTGATGTAGCCGGATCTCTGCCAAAAGAATTAAAAAGTCTGGGTACGGATGTAAGGGTCATTCTTCCTAAATATGGAACCATTTCGGAAGAATATAAAAAAAGAATGAAGAAGATAAAGGAATTTTCCGTTTCTGTCGGCTGGAGAAAGCAGTATTGCGGGATTGAGGAACTAGTCCATCAAGGTGTTACGTTTTATTTTGTTGATAACGAATATTATTTTAAACGTGAAGGATTTTATGGTTATTACGATGATGGAGAAAGATTTGCCTTTTTTAACCGTGCGGTGCTAGAGGTCATAGAAGAGTTGAACTTTTATCCCGACGTACTGCATTGCCATGATTGGCATACGGCCATGATTCCCTACCTGCTTCGAAAAGAATATTACAAGAAGACAGGTTATGGTCAGATAAAAACTGTATTTACCATTCATAATCTGCAATTTCAAGGGGTTTTTTCAAAAGAGGTATTGAGAGACCTGTTCGATCTTGATGAACAATCCTTCCATTCTGGACATTTAGAGTTTTTCGGAAATGTCAATTTCATGAAGGGTGCGCTTGTTGCAGCGGACACCATCACAACCGTGAGTCCAACCTATCGAAATGAAATTCAAACAGTGAACTACGGAGAAAAACTTGACGGCTTGTTGAAGGCAAGAGATGAAGATCTTTTGGGAATTTTAAACGGAATTGATGATGACTTTTATAACCCTGAACATGACCCATTTCTTTTGCAAACCTATTCAAGCCAAGACATTAAGAAGAAATCCATTAATAAAAAGGAAATTCAAAAGCAATTTGGTCTAAAGCAAACTGCTGCTGCTCCGTTAATGGTGATGATTTCAAGGTTGACTAGACAAAAGGGACTTGATCTCATCAAATGTGTCCTTCGGGAGATTTTACAGGAGGATATCCAAGTTATTATCCTTGGAACCGGGGATTATGAATATGAAGAATATTTACGGCAGGCAGCCCGGATTTATCCGGAAAAATTGAAGGTTCATACCGGCTTTGATGAGGGACTTGCGCATCGATTATACGCAGCGGCAGACCTATTCTTGATGCCATCCCTATTTGAACCGTGCGGCCTTTCCCAGTTGATAGCCATGAAATATGGAGCCATCCCAATTGTTCGGGAAACGGGCGGTTTAAATGATACGGTGAAGGCATGGAATGAGTTCACAAAGAAGGGAAATGGGTTTTCCTTCCGTAACTTCAATGCTCACGATATGCTTTATACGATTCAGCGGGCAATTAACTTCTATCATGATAAAAAAACATGGGGATCAATTGTAAAACAGGCAATGGAAATGGATTATAGCTGGGCTCAATCCGCTTTCCGCTATAACCAGCTGTATGCTGAACTCACCACAAGGAGTGAAACCCATGTTTTCTAATAAAGAACGGTTTAAGGCAGACTTTTTAAAAAGGCTTGAGATGCTCTGCGGGAAAAGCTTTTCAGAAAGCACTCCAAGGGATCATTACCAAACCCTCGGCAACATGATCAGAGAATTTGTTAGTAATGATTGGATTGCCACCAATGAACGTTACATGGCAGTTAGAGAGAAACAGGTATATTATTTATCGATTGAATATTTGCTAGGCAAGCTGCTCCGGCAGAATCTGCTTAATCTGGGCGTGGAGGAAACCGTTGCGGAAGGACTAAGTGACTTAGGTATTGAATTGGCGGACCTTGAAGAGTTGGAACCGGATGCAGGCTTAGGAAACGGCGGCTTAGGCAGACTAGCCGCCTGCTTTTTGGACTCACTTGCTTCCACTGACCTGCCGGGACATGGCCATGGAATCCGCTATAAACATGGGTTATTTGAACAGAAGATAGTCGACGGCTATCAGGTTGAACTGCCGGAGCAATGGCTAAGAAGCGGCAATGTTTGGGAAATACGCAAGGCCGATTTGGCGGTTAGTATCCCGTTTTGGGGGAAAGTTGAAACCCGGCAGGAAAATGGCAGGCTTGTTTTTCAACATATAAACACGGAAGTAGTTACTGCTGTTCCATACGATATGCCTGTTGTCGGCTTTCAGACAAAGACAGTTAATACCTTAAGGCTTTGGAGTTCAGAGCCCGCTCAGTTTCCAGTTCATAAAGATATTTTACAATATAAGCGGAGGACAGAAGCCATTTCCGAATTCCTTTATCCGGACGATACCCATGATGAAGGCAAGACGCTAAGGTTAAAGCAGCAATACTTTTTAGTGTCGGCAAGCCTCCAGTCAATTTTAAGGTCCTATAAAAAACAGCATGGCAGCCTTGAAGAGCTGAATCATCATGTTTGTATTCATATTAATGATACCCATCCTGTTCTAGCCATTCCGGAACTGATGAGGATTCTGATGGATGAGGAAGGCTTTTCTTGGGAACAAGCATGGGAGATTACTACTAATACAATCTCTTATACCAATCATACCACCTTATCAGAAGCCTTGGAGAAATGGCCGATTCATATCTTCCAGCCGCTCCTGCCAAGAATTTATATGATTGTTGAGGAAATAAATGAAAGATTCTGCAAGGAACGTTGGGAAGAGACCCCAGGCGATTGGGAGCGAATTGCGGGACTAGCCATAATAGCTGATGGCTATGTCAAAATGGCCCATTTAGCGATTGTTGGCAGCTTTAGTGTAAACGGTGTGGCAAGATTACATACCGAAATCTTAAAGGAACGTGAGATGCGGCCCTTCTTTCAGCTTTTCCCTGAGAAATTCAACAATAAGACGAACGGCATTGCCCACCGCCGCTGGCTGTTAAAAGCAAACCCCAAATTGTCCTCGCTCCTAAGCGAAACAATCGGGGATGGGTGGACTCACTCCGCACATGAGCTGATGCAGTTCCTAAAATATCAAGACAATCACTCGATTTTAGGGAAATTAGCGGCAATTAAGCAGGAGAATAAGCAAAATATGGCTGAGGTGATTTATAAGCACAACGGTATTTCCGTCAATCCTGATGCCATCTTTGATGTCCAGGTGAAGAGGCTGCACGCTTATAAAAGACAGCTTCTAAATGTTCTGCATATCATGCACCTATATAATCGAATTTTGGAAGATTCCAGTTTTTCCATGGTGCCTAGGGTATTTATTTTTGGAGCAAAAGCATCTCCTGGATATTATTACGCGAAGAAGATTATTAAATTAATCAATACAGTAGCTGAGAAAGTTAACCATGACCCAAAAGTCGGCGATAAGATGAAGGTTGTGTTTTTGGAGAACTACCGCGTGTCATTGGCGGAGAAAATATTTCCTGCTGCAGATATAAGCGAGCAGATTTCAACGGCCAGCAAGGAAGCATCAGGTACGGGGAATATGAAATTTATGATTAATGGGGCATTGACGTTAGGGACTTTGGACGGGGCAAATGTAGAAATTCATGAAAGGGTGGGGGACGATAATATTTTTATCTTCGGTCTAACGGCCGAGGAGGTCCTTCATTATTATCGGCACGGCGGATATGAATCCGTTGAATATTATCATCATGATAACCGGATTCAGCAGGCTGTCAATCAGCTGGTGAACGGATTTTTCCCGGGCGTCCATAACGAATTTGAACCAATCTTTGACTCGCTGCTTGAAGAAAACGATCAATATTTTGTCTTAAAGGATTTCGCTTCCTATGCAGATACCCAGCGGAGGGTAGGAGAAGCCTATGCGGATTCACTAAAATGGCAGAAAATGTGCCTGACTAACATCGCCCATGCAGGCTACTTCTCGAGCGACCGAACGATAAAAGAATACGCCAAAGATATATGGGGAATCCATCCAGTAAAATAATATTTAAAAAGCTTCTGCTCTCGGCAGAAGCTTTTTTGCTTATTTAAGAAAAAAAGTAACCGGCGAAAATCCCAATAGCCAGTAAGAAGCCGAAGATGGTGTTCGTTTGGGCAGTAGCTTTCATCGCTGGTGCCATTTGAATTGGCACTGTACCCTTAATAAAGCCTTTAACTGATTTAATAGGTTTCGGTGTGCTTATTAATACGAGCGCCGTCCAAATTGGGGCAATATCCGCAATTATCAGCCCCAAAATCCAGACATACGAAAAAGCAAACATCCCGGCCAATAGGAAGATGGCCTTTTCTTTGCCTAGAAGAATGGCCAATGTTTTCCGGCCAAATTCTTTGTCGCCGTCAAGGTCACGGATGTTATTGGACAAAAGAATTCCGCCTACCAAAATAAAACTTGGCACTGATACAAGAATACTTGTGCTGTCCACTGTCCCTGTTTGGATAAAGAATGAGATTAAAATAATCATCATCCCCATAAAGAAACCGGCAAACAATTCTCCGAAAGGTGTGTAGGCGATTGGCAGCGGCCCGCCTGTATATAAATACCCAATCAACATACATACCAAGCCCACTAAAGCTAACCACCAACTGCTGTTTGCACATATATAAACTCCCAATAATAAAGCAATTCCATAGAGTCCTAATGCCAGCTGCATCACAGTCTTTGGCTTAATTCCGTCCCGGACAATACTTCCGCCAATCCCGACAGAGTCCTCTGTATCGAGTCCTCGTTTAAAATCATAATATTCATTAAACATATTTGTAGCGGCTTGTATTAACAGGCTTGCAATCAGCATGGCGATGAAAAGACCGAAATGAATTTTCCCGTGCCGAAGTGCCAGTGCAGTGCCTAGCAATACAGGAACAAACGCTGCTGTTAAAGTATGGGGGCGGGTCATCTGCCACCAAACCTGGAAGCCGCGGTTTGAGTCAACAACAGGTTTAGAACCTTCCCGTAAATTTGGCTGCATATTTTTTTCTCCTCCCTTTTAAATGCATTATCTATCTGTACAAAACGAATTTATAAAGAATGGTTAATACCCAAACCTAAGTGTAGGAAATATCAAGTGGAGTGTCAATTAAATTTTACTTTCAAAACTAGAAGATAATCCCTTCTCGAGTAATATCCATATTTAGTGGGAAAATGAGTGTATCGAAGCCTTTTGCAACCGATTTTCGGAAATTTGACATATAATAAGGAAATGAAGCAGGAGAAGTAGTGACAACCATTATTGACTTCTTTACAATGGGAGTAGTATCTTTAAAAAGGCTTAAAATGAATGGAGACAGCCCTATTTGGCTGTTTTGGAGGGATTTGCTTGATTACCATTCAGGAAATCGAAACGAAGGAAAGAAGTCTTTTGGCGATGAAGCGCGCAAAAGAACTTGGCCGTCCCATTTTAATGAGTGAAGTTGAAAAAATGAATCATATCGACCCCCTTTTATTCTTTTCTAGTGGGAATGAACACTATTCAGGCGAACGGTTTTTTTGGAAGGATCCAAAGGACGAATTTATTTTCGCGGGACTGGGAATTTCTAAGCAATTTCAAATAGATCAGTCAGATGACCGTTTTGACCTTATTGAAAGAGAATGGAAGGAATTTTTAAAGGGCAGCCTTATTTCTAATCCATTTTCCGAAATTGGGATAGGCCCGCTGATATTTGGCGGATTTTCTTTTGATCCATACAAAGAGAAGACAGTGCTTTGGTCTAAATTTGATGATTCTTTATTTTATCTGCCAAAATATCTTTTGAGTGTTATTAAGGGACAAGTCTTTTTGACAACTAATTTTATCTTTACACCGAACGATGATGAATTGTTATATAAACATATAATCGATGAACGGAATAAACTTTTTCAGTCTCTTCAGAAACACCACCACACAGCTCTGCCTGCCCTTCTGGAAACAAAGGAAATTTCACCCGAGAAGTGGAAAAATACAGTTGATGCAATGGTAAAGGAATTAAACAGAGGCCCGCTTAAAAAAGTAGTTCTTGCCAGGGAACTTCGGTTAAATTTTAATGACATTGTTGCTTCAGAGGCAGTCCTGCAACATTTAAATGAACAACAGCATGAAAGCTTTATCTTTGCTCTTGAATCGAATGGCGATTGTTTTCTTGGAGCATCTCCAGAGAGACTGGTGAAAAAGAATGGCACCGAACTTTTCTCTACCTGCCTTGCTGGTTCCAGCTCACGGGGACATAACCCGGAGGAGGATCGATTACTGGGAGAAAAATTGCTTTCTGACCAGAAAAACTTGCTTGAGCATCAATATGTTGTGGAAATGATAAAAGAAGCACTAGAGGAATCATGTGAAGAAATCATCCTTCCTGATAAACCTCAGCTAATGAAAATCAGGGACATACAGCATTTGTATACTCCGGTCATCGGAAAATGCAGTGGTGACAGTTCACTATTGCATTTGGTCGAAAGATTGCATCCAACCCCTGCTCTTGGCGGACTTCCGAAGAAAGAAGCGGTTGAAAAAATCCGTCAAGTTGAGGAGCTTGACCGCGGCTTTTATGCTGCACCTGTAGGTTGGCTGGATTACGAAGGAAATGGGGAATTTGCAGTAGCCATTCGCTCAGGTCTCTTACAAGGCAAGGAAGCATCCTTATTTGCCGGATGCGGCGTTGTAGCTGATTCTGATTCCGAAAGTGAATATTTAGAGACAAGCTTGAAGTTTAGGCCAATGCTTCGAGCACTTGGGGGAAAATAGTATGAATCATCAAGAATCGTTAACTGCTTATATCGCGGCATTTGTCGGGGAGCTGGTTCTTTCCGGGATTACCGATGTGGTGGTCAGTCCCGGGTCAAGATCCACCCCAATGGCATTGGTTATGGCAGAACATCCGGATTTAAACGTCCATATCCATGTGGATGAGCGCTCTGCCGCCTTTTTTGCATTGGGAATCGCCAAGGCGACAAATCGAACCGTTGCTATTCTTTGCACATCAGGTACCGCTGCTGCCAATTACTTTCCCGCTATTGTCGAAGCGCGTTATTCACGAGTCCCAGTGCTGGTTTTGACAGCAGACCGGCCTCATGAGTTGCGAGAGGTAGGGGCACCGCAGGCGATTGACCAAATTCATTTGTACGGGAAACACGTCAAGTGGTTTGCAGAAATGGCACTGCCTGAGAAAAATGATGAGATGATCCGCTACGCTCGGACAGTCTGCTCCCGTGCTGCCTCATATGCAGCCAGCGCTCCAGCTGGTCCGGTTCATTTGAACTTTCCTTTTAGAGAACCACTTATTCCTAAAATGGATGAGGAACTCTTTGCAGTGAGTGAGCGACCGGAAGGATATGTGCAGGTACATAATGGTGAACTAAACATAAACGAAATGGAGTATCAAGAAATCGCCGAGCGGTTGGCTGGCAAAGCGAAGGGGATCATTGTTTGCGGAAATGTTGCCGATGAACGTTTCGCAATTGCTGTAACAAAGCTCGCTAATCAATTAAAGTATCCAATCTTAGCAGACCCGCTATCACAGCTTAGAAGTGGGCAGCATGCAAATGATCAAATTATTGATACTTACGACACATTCTTACGAAATGAAGATGCGAAATCTTACCTTAAACCGGACGTGATTATCCGAATTGGTTCGATGCCGGTGTCTAAAGCGTTAACCATTTTTATCAAAGGAAATCCGAATGCAGATCAATTTGTGGTCGATGGCGGAGGCGGCTGGCGGGATCCTGCTATCTTGTCGACCGATATGATTTTTTGTAATGAAGCAATTTTTTGTGAAAAACTTTCAGCGTATTCCAAACCTCGGGTGGAGACGGGATATTTAGACGCTTGGAAAAAAGTAAATGACCTTACAAAAGAAAATATGTCTCCAATCCGGGATATTCCAGAATTAAGTGAAGGAAAGCTATTTTATCAGCTTGCTGAGATGCTGCCGGATGGTGCCGCATTATTTGTGGGAAACAGTATGCCAATTCGTGATTTGGACAGCTTTTTCTTAACAAATGGCAAGTCAATTAAGATTATGGCTAACAGGGGTGCGAACGGCATAGACGGGACCGTATCCACAGCCTTGGGTGCGGCGATGTACTCAAAGCCGTTATATTTGGTCCTTGGAGACTTAACCTTTTTCCATGATTTAAATGGACTTTGGGCAGCTATGAAGCATCAAATTAATATAAACATTATCCTTATAAACAATAATGGCGGCGGGATTTTCTCCTTCCTTCCGCAATCGGAGCATCCGAAGCATTTCGAGCTTCTTTTCGGTACACCATTAAACATTGAATTTGAACATGCCGTCAAAATGTTTAACGGACAATTTACGAAAATTAAGGATTGGGATCATTTCCAAATTGAAATGGAAAAATCAAGAGATGCGGCAGGCATAAATGTCTATGAAATTGTCACAAACAGAGACAAAAATCGAGACGAGCACCGCGGATTTTGGCATGTGGTTTCCCAGGAAATATCAAATTTTGTCAAAGGCGAGCAAAAATGAGGATTGTTACCGGCGGAATCCGCTATCATGTCGAAATATGCGGGAAGGGATTCCCCCTTGTTATGCTTCATGGATTTACGGGAGATTCATCAACGTGGACTACTTTTTGCGAACGACTGGGAAAACACTCGCGGTTGATTATTCCTGATATCATCGGGCATGGAAAAACAGAATCTCCTGAGGCTGCGGGCCGATACCGGATGGAGGAGGCAGCTCAAGATTTAATTTCCATTCTTGATGAACTTCAGATTGAGCAAATTGATTTATTAGGTTATTCAATGGGGGGCAGGCTTGCCCTTTCATTTGCCTGTCTATATCCCGAAAGGGTTCGAAAATTGATTTTGGAAAGCGCTTCGCCTGGTCTTGAATCAGAGGACGAAAGAAAACAGCGCCGTATGAAAGATGCCGAATTAGCCCATTTTATTATAGATAAAGAAATAAAGGAGTTTGTTGAATACTGGGAGAATGTCCCCTTATTTTCAACCATGAAGAGGCTGCCGGAGAAAGTACAAGGAAAAGTAAGGGAACAGCGTTTAAACAATTCTCCTATTGGTCTTGCCAATAGCTTGCTAGGTATGGGGACGGGTTCTCAGCCCTCTTGGTGGGGGCAATTAAATAAGCTAGCCTGTGAAGTTTTGCTGATCACCGGTGAGGAAGATTTGAAGTTCTGCAGGATTGCTGAAAAAATGCACAAGGAGCTGAAACATAGTTCTTTGGTAACGATCGCACAATGCGGTCATACAATTCATGTGGAAGAACCCGAAAAGTTTGGTACAATAGTAAGTGACTTTTTGTCAAATACAAACAAAGGAGGAATTTATAGTGGCAGTTGAATGGATTCCAGTTCGTAAATACGATGAAATTATTTATGAAACGTATAACGGAATAGCCAAAATCACGATTAACCGTCCCCATGTACATAATGCTTTCACACCGAAAACAGTGATGGAATTAATCGATGCTTTTGCCTATGCCCGTGATGATTCCGAAGTCGGCGTCATTGTTTTAACAGGTGCAGGAGACAAGGCATTCTGTTCCGGCGGCGACCAAAGCGTCCGCGGACATGGCGGCTATGTTGGTGAGGACCAAATTCCCCGCCTAAACGTACTTGATCTGCAGCGTCTGATTCGTGTTATTCCAAAACCGGTTGTGGCAATGGTTAAAGGCTATGCAATCGGCGGAGGTCATGTTCTGCATGTAGTCTGTGATTTAACGATTGCAGCTGACAATGCTGTTTTTGGACAAACAGGTCCTAAGGTAGGCAGCTTTGATGCCGGCTACGGTTCAGGTTATCTTGCCCGTATTATCGGTCATAAAAAGGCACGTGAAATCTGGTATTTATGCCGCCAATACAATGCTCAAGAGGCGCTCGATATGGGCTTAGTCAATACCGTTGTTCCGCTTGAACAGGTAGAAGAAGAAACAATCAAATGGTGCGAGGAAATGCTTGAAAAGAGCCCAACCGCACTTCGTTTCATCAAAGCTGCCATGAATGCAGATACCGATGGATTGGCTGGACTTCAGCAATTTGCTGGTGACGCAACGCTGTTGTATTATACAACCGACGAAGCGAAAGAAGGACGCGATGCCTTTAAGGAAAAGCGCAAGCCAGACTTCGGCCAATTCCCTCGTTTCCCTTGATGAAAAAACGTTACAACAGCTTGATGGTCTCCATCAGGCTGTTTTTTATAAAGGATGATAAATATGAATAACGAAACAATGCCAAATTTTTTGATGAAAAGAGCCTTTCTAACACCGGATCGGACTGCCGTTTATTTTCAGGATAAAGCTTTAACATTTAAAGAGCTTTATAATTATTCACTTAATGTAGCAGGGCAACTTCAAGGGCTTGGCGTTCGAAAGGATGATTTTGTAGGTGTTCTGTTGAAAAATCATCTAGAAACTGTCATTATATTTTTTGCCCTTCAACTTTTGGGAGTCAGATCAGTCATTTTAAATAATCGCTTAACACCATCGGAGCTTGTTTGGCAACTAGAGGACTCAACATCCTCTTTATTGATACTAGAGGATTCATTTACTGATATTAAAATGGTCATTAATCAACAGCTTGCATCTCTTGCCACAATTACAAAGAGTGATTTGTTTGCAAAAAAAGAAAATGAATACGCTGATATTCAAGAAGAAATCAACCTATCAGATATCTGCACGATCATGTATACCTCAGGAACCACCGGTCATCCAAAGGGTGTCTTACAAACCTATGGCAACCACTGGTGGAGCGCAACTGGCTCGGCGTTAAATTTAGGCTTCGTAGAAAGTGACTGCTGGCTTTGTTCAGTGCCGCTGTTCCATATCAGCGGATTCTCTATTTTAATGCGGAGCGTCATTTATGGAATGCCGATTGTCCTTCATGAAAAATTTGATGTGCAGAAGACGATTGAAGATATTAGTGATAAAAAGGTTACGATTATGTCAGTTGTGGGAACGATGCTTACAAGTATTGTTGATGCTTTGACAGTTAGCGGACTGCCGGAACATTTTCGCTGTTTTCTGTTAGGCGGCGGCCCAGCCCCGCTGCCATTGCTAGAGGCGTGTGTTAAAAAGAATTTGCCTGTGTTCCAAAGTTATGGAATGACGGAAACTTCATCGCAAATTGTTACCCTTTCTCCGGAATATAGCCTAAGCAAGCTTGGTTCGGCAGGAAAACCGTTATTTCCATCCCAGCTTAGAATTGAACTGGATGACCACACGGCGGCATCGCCCCAACATGCAGGAGAAATTGTAGTGAAGGGACCAAATGTAACCGCAGGATACTTGAACAGGCCGGACGCAACCAAAGAGAAGATCCGTGAAGGATGGCTCCATACAGGTGATATCGGGTACGTTGATGAAGAAGGTTTTTTATATGTATTGGACCGGCGCTCCGATTTAATTATTTCAGGCGGTGAGAATATTTATCCTGCAGAAATTGAATCCGTTTTGCTCTCACACCCGGATGTAGAAGATGTCGGGGTTATTGGAGTGGATGATGCTAAATGGGGACAAGTGCCGATTGCTTTTATAGTGAAAAGGGAAAGTGCGGCATTGCCACAGAAGGAACTCCAACAATTTTGCCAAACACGGCTTGCTAAATATAAAGTGCCGAAACAATTCTATTTCACAGAACAACTGCCGAGAAATGCAGCAAAGAAACTTCTTAGAAGAAATCTACGTGAAATGATAAACGAAAAATAAAAGAACCAGCCATCGACTGGTTCTTTATCTTTTATAGTTCGCTCGCTTCAAATGTTTGACAATCAGTTTCTTTGCTTGTATCAGCCTTTTTCCCAGTGTGGCTGACAACGTAAATTTGGTCTGCACTGCACTTGTTTCCCTTTGCCCAAAATGTACAGTTATTGACCTCGCATAAAACATCCTGTGCCATGTGTATCACTCCTTAACTAATTTGGTAATACAGGTATAGCATTTGATGATTGTGTGATATGCATGTCAGTAAGTAATTGGGTGAAAACGTAAATCATTGGCCGAAAATCCAAATTGTTTCAATTAATTATTTAATGCTGTTTCCAATGTTTTTAAGTTTTTATTCATTAATGAAAAATAGGTTTCCTTATTTTTGATGTCGTCCTTTGTCAAAATCGCCAAGTTATGAATTGGCAGCGCACGTGCGCCAATTTCTTTTTGAACGACCTTGCCAAGCTTAGATTTGACATTTTGTTCAAACAGCATATAGTGAAGGCCTTCATGGTCAGCCATGGAAATGATTTTCTCTAATTCTTTTTGGCTTGGTTCGTTGGTTGTGGATAGTCCAGAAATGCTGATCTGTTCTATTCCATAGCGAGTTTCCCAATAGCTGAAGGCCGCATGGGTGACAATGATTTTTTTATGCTTTGCCTGCGAAATCGTATTGGCAAAATTTGCGTCTAACTCGTCAAGCTCGTCAGCAAGCTTTTGGTAGTTTTCATCAAAGTAAGCCTTTCGCTGTGGGAGTTTTTTCGCCAATTGGTCGCGGATTACTGCTGCCATTTCCTTTGAATAAACAGGGTCAAGCCAAACATGAGGATTAACCCCGGCATGATCTTCATGATATTCCTCTTCAGATGAATGGTGGTTTTTCGGCAGTTTCAGCCCTTCCGCAGCAGGTACCAAGGTAACATTTTCATCTTTTAAGGTACCTTTGGCTTTTTCCACAAATCCCTCAAGGCCAAGGCCGATATAGAAAAATAAGTCTGAATCAGCCAAATTCATCATATCCTTTTGCGAAGGCTCAAAGGTATGTTCATCAGCGCCTGGTGGGTAGATTGTAGCCACCTTTACATATTTTCCGCCAATCCGTTCCGTAAAATATTGCAGTGGAAAAACGGTCGTATATATCGTCAATAGATTTTTCTTTTTTGGAGTTTGTTCGGTATTATTTCCACATGCTGATAAAACCAAGCTTAACGGCAGTAGAAAAGAAAGAAAAAGAATTAGTTTTTTCATAAAAGCTCCTTTTTAAATCGTATTTATTCCGATTTAACAACTAAAAAATTTTAAATATTATGAATCTAATACGTAACAATTCCGATTTACTTATGTATCTTACAAAAAATTTGCCGTTTCTGCAAGTGAAAAAATTGTATATTCGAATGAATTTTATGTATCCTTAAAAAAGAGATACCTAAAGGGGAGTGAATAAATGGATAGTTCATCATTATTAAATGATATTCTTGACTTCAATAAAAAATTTGTGGAAGAGCGCGAGTATGAAAAGTATGAGACAACTAAATATCCGAATAAAAAAGCAGTAATCCTGACTTGTATGGACACAAGACTGCTGGAACTTTTGCCAAAGGCCTTGAATTTAGGGAATGGGGACGTAAAACTGATTAAAAATGCCGGGGGGATTGTGTCTCATCCGTTTGGAAGTATTATGCGTAGCATTTTAATTGCCCTTTATCAGCTTCAGGCAAAAGAGGTTTTTGTGATTGCACATCATGATTGCGGGATGAGTGGATTGAAAGCAGAACCAGTCGTGGCAGAGATGAAGGAACGGGGTGTCAGTCAGGAAACACTTGATACACTAGCCTATTCCGGAGTTGATTTTAATCAATGGCTGCATGGCTTTGATAGTGTAACTGACAGTGTAAAGCATAGTGTCGAGATGATTAAAAAGCATCCGCTTATGCCGGGGGGTGTGCCTGTTCACGGACTCGTTATTGATCCAAGGACAGGAAAGCTCGACTTAGTGGTCGACGGTAATCAGGATTAATGTTTTTTGTGGTCCTGCCATTTTTCAGGAACAGGATCGACTCCGCCTGGATGAAAGGGATGGCATTTCAAGATTCTTTTAATAGCCAAATATCCGCCTTTAATAGCCCCGAAACGCTGAACAGCCTCAAGACCATAATGAGAACAGGTTGGATAAAAGCGGCAGGAAGGCGGTTTTAAAGGCGAGATAGCTATTTGATAAAACCGGATAAGAGCGATGAATAATTTCTTTAGCATATAGAGCTGCTCCTTTAATATAATTTTCCTTCAAGATATCACAAATCCAATAAAACGTCTAAATTGGTAATTAATACGTTGCAGAAAAAATACGGAATTTATAGTATGATAGAGAATAGATTTATAGAGGAGATGATTAGGATGCCTTCAGTAGAGAGCTTTGATTTAGATCATAATGCCGTGAAAGCTCCTTATGTCAGACACTGTGGTGTCCATAAGGTAGGTTCTGACGGTGTTGTTAATAAATATGATATCCGCTTCTGCCAGCCAAATAAACAGGCGATGAAGCCGGATGCTATTCATAGTCTTGAGCACATGCTTGCCTACACTATCCGCAAGCATGCAGAGAAGTATGACCACTTTGATATAATTGATATTTCTCCAATGGGCTGCCAAACGGGTTTTTATCTAGTCGTCAGCGGAGAGCCGACAGTGGAGGAAGTCATTGACCTTCTTGAGGATACCATGAAGGATGCTTTGGAACTTACCGAGGTTCCTGCGGGAAATGAAAGGCAGTGCGGTCAGGCAAAGCTGCATACTTTAGAAGGGGCAAAGCGCCTAATGCGCTATTGGCTTGAGCAGGACAAGGAAGAGCTAAAGCAGATATTTGCATAAAAGAAAAAATTCCTATTCAGCAAGAATAGGAATTTTTTTATGCGTTCTTTGGCTCATCATCTTTTTCATTTGCATCGTTTAAATGTTGATTGTTTTCCAACGGGTCAACCGTATGCTTGTAGGTGTATGCTTTTGATGTTGTAATGACTGCTAAGAAAAGAACGACAAAAACAATAATGATTGATACGATCATCACAATAGACAAAGATTTCTCCCCCTTTTTCCCCTCTATTGTAACATGTTTTTTATTTTTTAGTTGTAAATAAAAAGGAAACTGATGAATTCAGCTTCCTTTTTGCCATTATGTAGAAATCAATGAATATTTCGAGGATAGTAAGTATGAGTCCGCTGTCTGCCGTATTGTTCCTGAGCAAACTTCCCCTTTAAGCTTTCAATGAGGTAAAGCCCCATCAAATCGTATAGTTCCTGCTTATCCATGTCATGAATTAAAGCAATCAAGTCCTCGTGAGACATTTCTTCTAAAAAAGCAAAGGCAAGCATATCAATGTCCTCTTCATCGCCGGTCAGTTTGTTCCGGTACATTTCATACAATTCATCGACAAGTTTCATTTCCAGCACCTCCTATGTGCATTCAAAAATTTTCTTCTTACTTAATCCATTCCCATTCAAAGCTAAAAAAATCCATATTTCCAATTGTTTAAATTAACAGAAAACTCTGTCATTTTTTATTAGGATTATTATAACGTATTCATTTATAAAAAATAAATCGAATTTTGTAATCGAATAAATTTTTTATTTTTGTGGATTACTAAAGATTAAAAGGGGATGAAATTATGAGTGAACAAAAGAAAACCTATTATATAGATATTGGAACAGGTGAGATTTCACAAAGTGCCACTTCGTCAACTTGGAGCTATCAAATTCAAGCTAATGATGAAGAAATTACTCAGCTGCGTGAGTTATTCGATCAAAATTATTCGACAGAGTGGAAAAACTTTTTTCGAGCACATACACCATATGTTCAGTATCATTATGACCGTGAGAATGATGATTATGACAACACCACGCAGCAAATTTACGGAATGATTCATAAGCTTGGTGACGATGAAGCAAAAAAGCATATTGAAAGCATGAACATCTTACCCAACACATAAACAATGAAAGGAAAATCCCAGCCTTTAGGATTTTCCTTTTTTCATTTATACTTAAATCAAAAAATAAAGCGGGGAAGAGGTATGATTCAGTTTCTGGATGATCATGGAAATACCGTGGAAATGGCCTTTAAGAAAGATGCCTTTCCAGATGAAGTAAAACATGTTCTTGTCATAAGTCAGTTTGGTGATGAGTGGATTTTAACGAACCATAAAAAAAGAGGACTCGAATTTCCAGGCGGCAAAAGGGAACCAGGCGAAACTTTGGAGGAAGCAGCTAAACGTGAAGCATATGAAGAAGCCGGAATATTTTTTTCAGATCTAATGTATCTGGCTGAGTATAAGGTGTATGAGGAAAATGGTTCATTTGTTAAAGCTGTTTTCTGGGGGAAAGTCAAAAGGATGGAGGAGACTGGCAGCTATCACGAGACATACGGACCTGTCAGGATCATAGGAGACCTCCTTAAGAAGCGGTATGGTAAGGAATACAGCTTTATCATGAAGGATCGAGTTGTAGAGGAATGCCTGAAATTCATTGAGGCATATAAAAACGAAAAAGAATAGAAGAATGCCCTGATGCAATCCCCTATTCTTTGATAAGTTTTTTTTCAAGAAAATCAACAAGCTGATACATAATCGTGGCGAACACGGCAATAACCAATAGCGATAAAAATACAAGGGTAAAATTAAAGACCTGGAAACCGTAAATAATCATATAGCCAAGCCCTTTAGAGGAAACGAGGAATTCCCCTACAATCACGCCAACCCATGAAAGTCCGACATTGACCTTTAAGGTAGAAATGATAGTTGGAAAGCAGGCGGGAATAATGGCTTCCTTAAAGCATTGAAATCTGGTCGCTCCAAAGGTTTGCAGCACTTTTAAATAATTGGGATCTACTTCTTTAAAGGCTGTGTATACAACGATGGTTGTGATAATGACAGAAATAATTGCACCCATCGCGATGATGGACGGGTACCCCGGGCTCAAAGCAACAATCAGAACGGGCCCAAGCGCCACTTTTGGCATCGCATTTAGGATAACTAGATAGGGGTCAAGGATTTTGGAAACCATCGGTGACCACCACAGGATTGCGGCCAGCAGCACACCTAGAAAGGTTCCCAAGATAAAACCAAATACCGTTTCAGTTAAGGTCACACCCAAATTCGTTAACAGTGAACCATCCTGTAATTTATTAATAAACAGAATCCAAATTTTCGATGGAGAGCTGAAAATGAGCGGGTCAATCCACTGTTTTGCGCTAAAAAGCTCCCAGCTTGAGAAAAAGACCAGGAAAATGATGGCTTGGTAAAACCGTATCCACCTTTTCTCAACCTTTAATGAGCGAATATAATTTTTATGGAGGAGTTCCACCTTATCCGTTTCCTTGTTCAAGAGACTCCAACTCCTTCCATATCGTTTGAAATAAAGTTGGATATGCTTCATGATTTCTGGCATTAAATGGGGATAATGTTTTCAGTTCCTCAGGCATTTCAAACGTTTTGTGAATTCTTCCGGGGCGAGATGACAGTAAGTAAACACGGTCACTCATGGCAATGGCTTCCCCAATATCATGTGTGACCAAAATAGCTGTCTTTCCAAACTCATCCAATGTTTGCGAAACAAGATCCTCAAGCTTAAGCTTCGTTTGATAATCGAGTGCGGAAAAAGGCTCATCAAGCATCAAAAGCTTTGGCTCAGTTGCCAGCGTCCTTACAAGGGCAACTCGCTGCCTCATGCCGCCGGACAGTTGTTTTGGCAGTTGCTTTTCAACATCGCCCAAGCCCATTTGCTGGAGCAGGCTTAAGGCAGCTGACTTGTTTTTTTCAGTCAGCTGTTTTGATAATTTAAGGCCTAAAAGGATATTTTCTTCGATTGTTTTCCAAGGAAATAGATAGTCCTGTTGAAGCATGTAGCCAATATCGTTATTTGCGGTGGATACCGGCTTATTTTCCAGCAAAACAGTCCCCTGAGTTGGTTTAATCAAGCTTGAAATAATGGAGAGCAAAGTCGTCTTTCCACAGCCGCTAGGGCCGAGGATGGAGACAAATTCTCCCTCCTCAACCGTAAGCGAAATATCGGAGAGGGCCGTGGTTCTAGAGTCTTTGGTAAAATACGTGTGTTGTATATTTTGAACCTTTAAGAAGCTCATGTGCCGGCCTCCCTTTCGGAGTTATTTTTTCATGACTTGTTCGGCAATCTCTGTATTGACGAGCGTGTCATGTTTTACTTCTTTTGGAAGCTCCCCGGCTTCCTTCATGATGTTTTGCAGATTATTCCATTCTTCTTCATCAAGAATTGGATTAGTGGCAAAGGATCCCTGGCTCTTATAACGATCGACAACAGTTTTCATAATTTCAGGGTTTGTATCAGGGAAGAATGGTTCTACGGCTTTAGCAATTTCCTCAGCACTGTGGGACTGGACCCATTGCTGAGCTTTATAGACTGCTCTTGTGAATTTTTCGATAACGTCCTTGTTATCTTTTATATAGCTCTGTTTAGCCATGAAGGTTGTATACGGAACATGCCCAGATTCCTTTCCGAAGGAGGCAACAATAAAACCTTTACCCTCTTTTTCAAAAATGCTGGCAGTTGGTTCAAATAATTGAACAAATTCTCCACTTCCTGAGGCAAAAGCGTTGGCGATGTTTGCGAAGTCAATATTTTGGATTAGGTTTAAATCCTTATGCGGGTCAATTCCATGCTTCTTTAACACGAATTCACCAACCATTTGCGGCATGCCGCCTTTACGCTGGCCAAGGAAGGTCGTACCTTTTAATTGATCCCATGAGAAATTGTCAATTTTCTCTCTTGAAACAAGGAAGGTGCCGTCAGTTTGGGTGAGCTGGGCAAAATTGATGACCGGATCGTTTGCCCCTTGAGCATATACGTAAATGGAAGTTTCCGAGCCGACCAGAGCCACATCGGCGCCGCCCGAGATGAGGGCAGTCATTGTCTTATCACCGCCTGGTGTTGTCGTTAATGTGACATCAAGACCTTCATCCTTAAAGAATCCCTTTGATAAAGCAACATATTGAGGGGCATAGAAGATTGACCTGGTTACTTCAGCAATACGGACCTTTTCCAGTTTCTTCGGTTCTTTCGCGGTATCTTTATTACAAGCAATTAGGGAAAACATAAGTATACTGATGAGGAGAAAGGAGAAACTGATTTTTGACCATTTTTTCATAAAATTAACCTCCTTATCTGGGCTGATTGCCTAGAATATCGTATGAAAAAGAAAAAAATGTGTGAATGCCCAGTTCGGGAATTTTTTATTTAATGGGATATTACCTTAAAAAGGGCTAAGTGCCAGTATATTGCCCAAACGAGTTAGGGATACCCGGTTCGGGTAGTTATGAAAGGTTTATAACGCCCGGACGGTAAAGGTAAATCAGGTTCAGGTAGTTATGAAAGGTTTATAACGCCCGAACGAGTTAGGGAAACAAGGTTCCGGTAGTTATAAAAGGTCTATAACGCCCGAACGGTAAAGGCAAACAAGGTTCGGGTAGTTATGAAAGGTTTATAACACCCGAAGGAGTTAGGGAAACAAGGTACCGGTAGTTATAAAAGGTTTATAACGCCCGGACGGTAAAGGTAAAACAGGTTCAGGTAGTTATGAAAGGTTTATAACGCCCGAACGGTAAAGGTAAATCAGGTTCAGGTAGTTATGAAAGGTTTATAACGCCCGAACGGTAAAGGTAAATCAGGTTCGGGTAGTTATGAAAGGTTTATAACGCCCGAAAGTAAAGGTAAATCAGGTTCGGGTAGTTATGAAAGGTTTATAACGCCCGAAGGTAAAGGTAAATCAGGTTCGGGTAGTTATGAAAGGTTTATAACGCCCGAACGGTAAAGGTAAATCAGATTCAGGTAGTTATGAAAGGTTTATAACGCCTGAACGGTAAAGGTAAATCAGGTTCCGGTAGTTATGAAAGGTTTATAAAGTCCGAACGGTAAAGGGAAACAAGGTTTGGTAGTTATGACGGGTCCATAACTACTGGCTGATCCAAGTAAACACATAAACTCTAGCTATTGAAACATTAAACAAGAGTTAACAAAGGACCCTTAATATAAAAAAAGGATTAGACACATATGACCCCATTCAACAGTAAAATAATCGATATTAAACGCTTTCCATCGCCAAACCCTAATGTAGAGTTAAAGGAAATCACTTACCTTTCAAACGGGTTAAGAGTAAAAGGGATGCTGGCAGAGCCAAAGAACGAGCCAACGACTGATGGATTTCTTTATTTGCGGGGAGGAATCAAAAGCGTCGGCAAAGTTCGGCCGGCACGGATTGCCCAGTTTGCTCAGGAGGGTTTTATTGTTTTTGCCCCCTATTATCGCGGCAATCAGGGCGGTGAAGGGAATGAGGATTTTGCAGGAGAGGACCGTGCGGACGCCTATGCGGCCTACGACCTGCTAAAATCACTTCCTAATGTAAAAAGGATACATATCTTTGGTTTTTCCCGCGGCGGAGTAATGGCGCTTTTGACGGGAATTGAATTCCCAGATGCAGCTTCCTTAGTCACCTGGGGCGGTGTTAGTGACATGAGCTTGACCTACTATGAGCGGAAGGATTTACGAAGGATGATGAAACGGGTCATCGGCGGGACACCGGAGAAATTCCCGGACCGATATCAAGAAAGAACACCTTTATTCGAGCTTGAAAGGCTGGCTGCCCCCGTCCTGATTATTCACGGAGTAAACGACCAAAATGTATCTGTCGAACACGCCTATCGTCTTGAAAGAAGGCTGCGAAGTCTGGACAAGCCAGTCGAACGCTGGTATTTTGATCATTTCACACATTATTTTCCGCCGGCAATTAACCGAAAAGTAGTGGAAGATTTGACGAAGTGGATGAAAATGCAAAACAAATAATGGTAATATAAAGATATAAATAGCAGAGGAGCGGATATGTTATGGGTATGCCTCTTGAATTAAATACATTAATCGTCACAAAAGGGAATGAAAAAAGGATTGGAGAAAATCTGTTTGTACTTGTGAAAGAAGGATACAGATTATACCCGATTGAAATCCCTGTGGATGTCAGAAAAACACTGGACACAAACTCAAATGGTACAGCTTTAATAAAAAAAGTTGAATGGGAAAACAGCCGCACAACACTAACATATCAACTAATATCCTTAAACTCAACGAACTAGCAGGTGTTATCACCTGCTTTTTTTCTTTTGGAAAAGTGTAAGATTTGCCAAACAATAGCGTCTTATATAGAGAATAACAAATAGAGAGGGGGGGTAAGGTTGGAAGGGATTCAGCAAATAGAGAAATGGTTTATTCATTATGAGAAGGACGTTACCAATTTTCTTGTTTACTATATCGGAACGACAGATGTTGAGGATTTGGTACAGGAAACTTTTCTCCGTGCACTTCAAGCCTTTTCCCGGTTTAAAAATGAAGCAAGTCCCAAAACCTGGCTTATTTCCATTGCAAGAAATACAGCCATTGATTTATATCGAAAAAAATCAGTATGGCAAAAGCTGAAGGAACGATTAAATCGAGAATCACCTGATCAAAAAGAACTTCAAACAGAAGAGAAAATCTTAAAAAAGCAGGAGTATGCCCGCTTATATGAAGCGATTAACGAATTAAAGCCAAATTATCGGGATGTAATTTTGCTTAAGGGCATTGCCGAGCTTTCTTCACAGGAAACTGGACACATTCTTGGCTGGTCGGAAAATAAAGTGAATGTTACCTTTTTTCGGGCCATGAAAAAACTAAATGAGCAATTAAAGGAGGGTGAATATTTTGAGCAATTTATCGGATAAAGAGCTGCTGGAAATGATGGCGGATTTTCCGAAACATGAGCTTTCTACAAAACAGAGAACGGACATGTTAAAAAGGATTAGTGAAGCAGGCACAATCAAGCCAAGAAAGCCGTTTAACATCCAAAGACTGGGGGCTATGGCAGCATTGTTCATACTTGCTCTTATTGCCCCGATTTTCTATTTTACGAATACAGCCGAGGAAAAGAATCCCGGCAGCGGCAGTTCCGTTATAACCAAAGCCCAAGAGGGTGATTATTTTGCATTAAAGAATGAAGAGGGGAAACCTATTTATGCAGGTAGTAATTTTGGTATCACAAACAAGGTGAGCCTGCTTGCACCTCAGGACTGGATTGCAAAAGATAAAGGCACCGTTGCTAAGATGATGATTTTTTTATGGGGAAACTATGATTATTCGAAATCTCTCAAGGTCGATGCGGTCCACGTTAAAACAGGAGTCAAAGAGCACCTTGCTGAAACTCCTTTATCTGGAGGAATCTACGGTACGGATGCTCACACTGTAACAACCTTCAAACCATTGCCTTTTTCAGGAGTTTGGAATCTTCAATTCACAGTTGGTGATAAGAAGGTTGGTGCATTTTCCATTTATGTAAAGGAGCCGTATATCACAATTGGCAAATCAACATTAATGATTTCTGCGGAGGATCTTTATGCCGGCTTTTATGAACACGAGTTTATTGAAGTCGAGGGAAGCAATCTTCCCGATGAAATAGAATTGGAGATATTTCAATTAGAAACCGCTGAGGAATCGAAATTTACTTTTAAGAAGGTTGCAGACTATACGACAACGGATGGAAAGCATATTACGGAGTATGGCGGCGGGTTTACCATCAAAAAAAGCGGTAAATATCGTTTTACTATTCTCCAGCAATCGGAGGCAGTCGAAGTAAGGAAACCAGTTGACGGGAAATAGAAAAAAGAGGCTGATTTTGGAGATCAGCCTCTTTTTTCTACTGTTTAAACGATTGGTCCGCCTTTTTCTTCAATCTCGACGGCAACGTTAGCGAATTTCTTAAAGTTCTCACGGAATTGCTCTGCCAATTCTTTTGCCTTTTTTTCATAAGCATTAGGATCTGCCCATGTTTTCATTGGCTGAAGCACTTCATCAGGGACCCCAGCAATATGGAGCGGGATATTTAGGCCAAAGAATGTATCCTTAACGGTTTCTACGTGATTTAGTTCTCCTTCAAGAGCTGCCTGCACCATTGCTCTTGTATATGAGAGTTTCATACGATTGCCGACGCCGTATTCTCCGCCAGTCCAGCCTGTATTAACCAAAAACACATTAACGTTATGCTCAAGTATTTTTTCTCCTAGCATTTCGGCATAGCGTGTAGCCGGCAGCGGCAGGAATGGTGCACCAAAACAGGTTGAGAAGGTTGCCTGCGGTGAAGTAATGCCACGCTCTGTTCCAGCAAGCTTTGATGTAAATCCGCTTAAGAAATGGTACATTGCTTGTTCCCTTGTTAATTTAGCGATTGGCGGAAGAACACCAAATGCATCTGCAGTTAAAAACACAATGGTATTCGGGTGCCCGGCAATGCTAGGCTGGACAATATTATCAATGGCCTCCATTGGATATGCGGCCCGAGTGTTTTCTGTTAATGTTCCATCATCATAATCCGGAATTCTCGATTCCTGGTTAATCACAACATTTTCAAGAACGGTCCCGAAACGGATGGCATCAAAGATTTGCGGTTCTTTTTCACGGGATAGATTAATACATTTTGCATAGCAGCCGCCTTCAATATTAAAGACGCCATTTGATGACCAGCCGTGCTCATCATCGCCGATTAGACGGCGATTAGGGTCAGCGGAAAGAGTTGTTTTTCCAGTTCCGGATAAACCGAAGAATAATGCTACATCCCCTTCAATGCCGACATTCGCTGAACAGTGCATAGAGAAAATATTGTTTTCAGGCAGTAAATAGTTCATGACAGAGAAAATTGATTTTTTCATTTCCCCCGCATATTCAGTTCCTCCAATTAGAACTACGCGGCGTTCAAATGATATAATAATGAAGGTTTCAGAATTCGTACCGTCGACTGCCGGGTCTGCTTTGAAATTAGGGGCAGAAATTACTGTAAATTCAGCTTCATGAGTCAGAAGTTCATCTTCCGAAGGCCGAATGAACAACTGGTGGGCAAAAAGATTATGCCAAGCAAATTCATTTATGACTTGAATCGGCAGTTGTGATTTCTTATCAGCACCAGCAAAGCCTTTAAATACATAAACTTCTTCTTGCTGTTTTAAGTATTCTAATACCTTATTATAAAGATGATCAAAAGTTTCTTGTGAGATTGGCTGATTTAAAGAACCCCAGGCAATTTTATCTTTGGTTGACTCCTCCAAAACAGTGAATTTGTCTTCGGGAGACCGCCCAGTATATTTTCCTGTTGAAACACGAACCGCTCCGGTGGAAGTGAGTGTCCCTTCTTTTCTGCTGAGGATTTTTTCAACTAGCTGCGGCACAGATAATTGGACTTGGACATTACTTTCATTAAGTAATTCCTTTAATTCATTTGGGATATGAACAGAATTCATTTAATGAACCTTCCTTTTTATGGTTTTTTTAATTTGATATATTAATATTGAATAGTATAACACAATTAAAATAATAGTCTATACTAATTGACGAAATTATGCTGTATTTTATACATTATTCTAAAGGTGATTAAAAAGTCATGAAAAAAACAGTTTAAGCATATTTTGTATCATACTCCATTGTATATTTTGGTTAATGTTGCTAAAAAATACATTGACATACTTTAAGAATCTGGGGTATGATTTAACCTTGAACGGATACTCTCTTATCCCGAGCTGGTGGAGGGACAGGCCCTATGAAACCCAGCAACCTGCAACTAGGAAAATGTCTATTTTTAGTCGTTTTTCGGGCAAAGGTGCTCAACCTGATGCAAGGCTTGTCCTTGAACGATAAGAGTGAAAGGCACGCAAAATGTTTGCATTCAACCTTTCCTCATGGAAAGGTTTTTTTGTCTATTTGGCAAACACACGTGCTGTTTGAATCGCTTTACTAATCTTCTAAAGAATTTCGGTTGGGTTTTTTCGGTAGTATTTCATAAAAACCTGATGTTTATTTCATACTATTAGGGATGAGTTCCGTATCAAAATGGAGGTTATTTGGAAAGGGTGTTAACCTTTGAAAAAAGCAGCCTCATTATTTCATTATTATAGGAGGAATTCAGATGTCACTAAAACGCCATTTGTTCACTTCTGAATCAGTAACTGAAGGTCATCCTGATAAGATTTGCGACCAGATTTCTGATTCTATTTTAGACGCTATTCTAGCAAAGGATGCAAATGCCCGCGTAGCTGCTGAAACATCAGTAACGACCGGCTTAGTTCTAGTTGCCGGCGAAATCACTACCTCTACATATGTAGATATCCCAAAAATTGTTCGTGAGACGATCAAAGAAATTGGCTACGTTCGTGCGAAATATGGCTTTGATTCGGAAACATGTGCGGTGTTAACCTCTATTGATGAACAGTCTCCTGACATTGCCATGGGTGTCAATCAAGCACTTGAAGCTCGTGAAGGTCAAATGTCTGATAAAGAAATTGAAGCAATTGGTGCAGGTGACCAAGGCTTAATGTTCGGCTTCGCCTGTAACGAAACGAAAGAGCTGATGCCTCTTCCAATATCTTTAGCCCATAAGCTTGCCCGCCGGTTAACAGAGGTTCGTAAAGAGGATATCCTTCCATACCTTCGTCCGGACGGAAAAACACAAGTAACGGTCGAATACGATGAGAACAACAAACCGGTTCGGATTGATACAATTGTTATTTCCACCCAGCACCATCCGGAAATTGGACTAGAGCAAATCCAGCGCAATGTTAAGGAACATGTCATTAATCCGGTTGTACCAAAAGAATTAATTGATGAAAATACAAAATATTTTATAAACCCAACCGGCCGCTTTGTAATCGGCGGACCGCAGGGGGATGCAGGACTGACTGGCCGCAAAATTATCGTGGATACTTACGGAGGCTATGCCCGTCACGGCGGCGGCGCTTTTTCCGGTAAGGACCCGACAAAGGTTGACCGTTCAGCCGCTTATGCTGCACGTTATGTTGCAAAAAATATTGTCGCAGCAGATTTAGCTGAAAAATGTGAAGTCCAGCTTGCCTATGCGATTGGTGTAGCAAGACCGGTATCGATTTCCATCGATACTTTTGGCACAGGCAAAGTCAGCGAAGCGGTATTGGTTGACTTAGTAAGTAAAAACTTCGACCTGCGCCCTGCAGGAATCATTAAAATGCTGGATTTACGCCGCCCCATCTATAAGCAAACAGCAGCTTACGGACATTTTGGCCGTACGGATGTTGATCTTCCTTGGGAACGCACTGATAAGGCAGATGCATTACGTGAGCAGGCGGAAGGAAAATAATATGGAGTGGGAGTTGCATTAAGGTGTAACTCCCATTTTTCATTAAACGTCTATTTTCTTGTTCAGTGTTTTAAAAATTGGAATAAAATGTTTAAGTAGGACTATTGAAGTAAAAAATGAGGATACATGATTTTCCTTTTGTTCACAGTGCCATTTTTGAAAAAAAAGTGGTAGTATTAGAGAGTATGTTTTTACAAAAGGATATTTTGAAATAGAGTAGGTGAGGTACATAATGTGCGGTTTTATCGGTTGTGTACATGACAAAACGCAAAATTATCGTGACGAAGAAAAGCAGCTTTTTAAAAATATGAACGATATTATAACCCATCGTGGACCAGATGATGATGGTTATTATTATGATGATCATATTCAATTTGGTTTCCGCCGGTTAAGTATCATTGATATTGAATCCGGGCACCAGCCGCTAACGTATGAAAACGAAAGATACTGGATTATTTTTAACGGTGAAATTTATAACTATGTCGAGCTTCGTGAAGAGTTGCTCAAAGAAGGACTAACTTTTTCCACAAGCTCTGATACAGAGGTTATCATTGCCCTCTACAGCCATCTAAAAGAAAAAGCAGTTGAACGCTTGCGCGGGATGTTTGCTTTTGTTATCTGGGATAAGCAGGAACAAACACTTTATGGGGCACGAGATCCGTTTGGAATTAAACCATTCTTTTATATGGAGGATGGTGACAGAACCTTCTTTGCTTCTGAGAAAAAGAGCATTTTGCTGGCTCTTAAAAATGATGTGCTGGATTATGATTCCTTGCAGCATTATTTAACCTATCAGTTTGTTCCAGAACCTGATACCCTATCTGAAGGAATTAAAAAGCTTGAACCAGGCCATTATTTTACAAAAAAAATCGGCTCGAAGATGGAAATGAACCGCTACTGGAAGGCACATTTTCACCCAGTACTAAAATCGGAAGATGATTTCGTAAAGGAAATCCGTGATATTCTGTTTGATTCGGTTGAAAAGCATATGCGCAGTGATGTTCCGGTTGGTTCCTTCTTATCAGGTGGGATTGACTCTTCCATCATTGCCTCGATTGCAAAGCAATTCCATCCGGCTATTAAAACGTTTTCCGTCGGATTTGAGCACAATGGCTTCAGTGAAATTGATGTCGCCAAGGAAACAGCTGAAAAGCTTGGCGTAGAAAACATCAGTTATATCATTACGCCTGAGGAATATATGAAAGAAGTTCCGAAAATTATTTGGCATATGGATGACCCGCTTGCCGACCCAGCCTGTGTTCCATTATATTTTGTCGCCCGTGAAGCGAGAAAGCATGTTACGGTTGTTCTTTCAGGCGAAGGCGCTGATGAATTGTTTGGCGGCTATAATATTTACCGCGAGCCTGGCGATTTGGAGATTTTTAATAAAATTCCTAGAGTCGGAAAGGTACTTCTAAAAGGAATTGCCGATATGCTTCCGGAAGGGATGAAAGGAAAGAGCTTTATTGAACGCGGGGTGACACCGATGGAGCAGCGCTACATTGGTAATGCCAAGATGTTCGACGAAGCGGAAAAACGTGAGCTTTTGAGTGTCTATCGTGAAGGCTTGAACTATACCGATATCACCAAGCCTCTTTATGAGGAATCAAGAGGTTATGATCCGGTTGACAGGATGCAATATATCGATATCCATACTTGGATGCGCGGCGATATTTTACTAAAGGCTGATAAAATGACGATGGCTCATTCATTGGAACTGCGCGTGCCGTTCTTAGATAAGGCAGTATTTGAAGTAGCCTCGAAAATCCCAACTAGCTTGAAAACAGCTAACGGCACTACTAAGTACGTTTTGCGGAAGGCCGCCGAAGGGGTCGTTCCTGATCATGTTCTAAACCGGAAGAAGCTTGGCTTCCCTGTTCCTATCCGCCACTGGCTAAAGGCTGAGATGAATGATTGGGCAAAAAATATCATTCGTGAAAGCCAGACAGACCATTTAATCAATAAGACGTACCTGTTAAAGCTTCTTGATGACCATTGTCAGGATAAAGCTGACAACAGTCGAAAGATTTGGACTGTTCTTATGTTTATGGTTTGGCATCAGGTGTATGTTGAAGGAGTATACTCCTTTCAAAGCGAGTATAAAAAAGATATAGTATTAGCGAGCAGATAAATGGAAAAGTAAAGGCACCCATCGTTAAGATTGGGTGCCTTTTTGGCTAATAGGAAAGTATAAATTTTTTCAAATTTATACTTTCCTAACGCATAAATTCAACTACGCCTCTGTCTTCGTCCTATCGGACTTGCCAATCGGCGAGTTATCATTTACAGGGATTTATAAAATTGCCCTTTTTCTGCATATTCTCTTGTGATTCTTTCCATTTCCTTAATATCTTCAGGAGTGATTTCTCTAATAACTTTAGCTGGTCTTCCAAATGCTAATGTATTAGGAGGGATTTTTTTGCCTTGCGGAACAAGACTGCCAGCACCAATAAAGGCACCTTCGCCAATTTCCGCCTGGTCCAAAATAATCGATCCCATTCCAATAAGTGCTCCTTTTCGGATGATGCAGCTATGTAATATGACTTGATGGCCAACGGTCACTTCATCCTCTAAAATAAGTGGGTTATTTGGGCTTTGATGCAGGACGGAATTGTCCTGGATGTTTACTTTGTTACCGATTCTTGTCGGCGCTACATCGCCTCTAATAACGGAATTAAACCAGACGCTGGATTCATCGCCGATTTCAACATCTCCTGTAATGGTTACATAATCTGCAATATAGGCAGTGTCGGAAATAACAGGGTATTTATCTTTAAAAGGGTAAATCATCATGCTCGCTCCTTTTTGAATGATAATTCTATTTTAACGAATCAAGCCAAGGAATGACAAAAAATATCGCAATTAAAAAATTCATTTAGATTCTTATTAGTCTTTCCTATATGGTAAAATACAAAAAATGATAACGTTTTAGGGGGATCAGTTATGTGGAAGTGGGAAGCAGAAGGGGAAGCGAAGGCTGTTATTGTCATGGTTCACGGCGCCATGGAGCACCATCGCCGATACGGATGGCTGATTGAGATGTGGCGCACGTCCGGCTTTCATGTCATTATGGCCGACCTTCCCGGGCAGGGAATGACAACGCGATCGCGCCGCGGACATATCGATTCCTTTGATGAATACATATTTGAAGTAAAAGATTGGGTTCAAGCAGCCTATCGATATGAATTGCCTGTTTTTTTGCTGGGCCATAGTATGGGCGGGTTGATTACTATTCGACTCCTTCAAGAAGAAAGAGTAAACATTGCTGGCGTGATTTTGTCCTCTCCATGTTTAGGCTTAATCAAGCCGCCATCCAAATTGTTAAACTTTCTTTCCTATGCCTTAAATGTGGTTTTTCCGTCCTTTAGAATGAATTCAGGGCTGACAGTACAAATGGCAACGAGGAATGAGGATGTCAGGGAAGCTGATTCGAATGATACTCTTTACGTGACAAAGGTTTCGGTAAGATGGTATCGTGAACTTGCGGATGCCATCAAACAAGCTTTCCTTAACCTCGGAAAAACACGTGATGTCCCTATGCTGGTAATGCAGGGCGGGGATGACAAAATCGTAAACAAGGCTCATGTTAAGGATTGGTTTAATCGTGTTCCACTGTCTGAAAAGAGATTTAAGGAATGGCCAAAATGCTACCACGAAATTTTTAATGAACCCGAACGGGAAGAAGTATTTGAATATGCTAAGGATTTTGTTTACAGCCAGTTAAAAGCCATCGGTTATATCGTTTAGAATGGGGGGACTTTTTCCATGAAGCCAATCACCCTTATGTCTAGGGTTTATCGCAAAATCATTCCGACTGTCCATCAAGAATTGGCGTATTGGAAAAATCGCGCCGAAAAAATTCCTAATCCGGAACTCAGGAAGCAGGCACTTGCCAGCATCGAGCATAAGACATTTCATTGTGAAGGCGGTGCCATAATGGCTTTGACCGCAAATGAGCACTATAAAAAGGCGGTCAAGTTTATCGTCGCCTACCAAACAATTAGCGATTACTTGGACAATCTTTGTGACCGGAGCACATCACTTGATCCAAATGATTTTGCGGCTCTTCATGAATCGATGTCGGATGCCCTTGTATTACATGCGGATCGGAAAAACTATTACCGTCTTCGCGAGGACCAGGATGACGGCGGTTATTTAAATGATTTGTCAGAGACATGCCGCAGTGTTTTAAGGGAATTGAAACATTATGAATTTATAAAAGAATATCTGCTTGAACTTTGCGAATACTATTGTGATTTGCAAATTCACAAGCATGTAAAAAAGGAAGAACGGGTGCCCAGGCTTGAAAATTGGTTTCAACGCCATCAAAACCACTTGCCGAAAATGGAATGGTACGAGTTCTCAGCCTGCTCGGGTTCGACATTAGGAATATTTTGTCTAGTGTCTTACGCGATGCGGGATGATTTTACAGCCAGCGATGCTGAAAATATCCGTAATGGCTATTTCCCTTACATACAAGGCCTGCATATTCTTTTGGATTATTTTATTGACCAAGAGGAGGATATGGCAGGAGGCGACCTAAATTTCTGCTTTTATTACGAAAACCAGGAAACCCTGTTTAATCGCTTAAAGCATTTTGTCGTGGAAGCGGACAGGCATACCGAGTTTCTTCCTCACAAAGGATTTCATCAGCTTATTAATCGCGGCTTGCTTGGCATCTATTTATCCGACTCGAAGGTCCGTAAGCAGAGGGATGTCAGGAAGCTTGCCAAAAAAGTCATCAAAGCAGGCGGCTGGATTAGCTATTTCTTTTATTTTAATGGACTAATGTACCGTTCTTTGCAAAAAGCGATGCCATCATTTGTGACTCGGCTGCTTTTGAAAATGTAATAATAAAAAACCAGGCACCCGCCTGGTTTTTGCTATTTTTTTTCAATCGCCACAATAAATGGCGGATTGTTTTTTTGATTGATGAATTGATATTGCAGGACATGTGCTAAATTTTGGTCCAGGCTGCGGCAGAATTCCAAAAGGGCATCGCGCTCAATCGCGCCTCCTTCATGACCATGGTATATAACAAGAACGATAATTCCTTCAGGAGCCATCAGTTCAAGCAATTGTTCAATCGCGGTGACGGTTGTCTCAGGCCGAGTGACAATCGTTTTGTCGCTGCCTGGCAAGTAGCCGAGGTTAAAAATAGCACCAGTAATCTTACTGTGATACGCTGCTGGTATAAGCTCGGCGGATTTTTCATGACCGGCGTGAAAAAGAGTGGCCCGTTCTAACAGCCCTTGCTGTTTTAATCGTTGTTGAGCAGCCTGCACTGCTTGTACCTGAACATCAAAACCAAAAACATGGCCGCTTTCTCCAACCAGGTCAGCGAGAAATACAGTATCATGCCCATTCCCTAATGTGGCATCCACAACTATATCACCTTGGCTAACTGCTTTTTGAAGTAGTTTTCTGGCATACGGAAGAATTCTTTCCATTTTCATCGGTCAACAAACCCCTCTTGAAAAAACTTACCTTGCCAGCTTTCCCTTCTTTTTAATTCTGCATCAATACTGTTTAAGACTTCCCACTTATTAACGCTCCACATCGGTCCAACCATTAAATCAATCGGTCCGTCACCGGTAATTCGGTGAACAATCATTTTCGACGGTAAAATTTCCAATTGGTCGCATACTAAGTTTACATAGTCTTCCTTTGATAAAAACTCGAGCATTCCTTTTTCGTATTGCTTTACCATTGGCGTTCCTTTTAACAGATGCAGAAGGTGGATTTTAATGCCCTCCACATCCAACTTTGCGACCTCTCGCGCAGTTTCCATCATCATGTCATAGGTTTCAAGCGGGAGTCCGTTAATAATATGGGTGCAAATTCTAATACCATGCTTTCTTAATTTGGCCACACCATTGACATAACACTGAAAATCATGGGCCCGATTGATGAGCCCACCGGTTCGTTCATGAACAGTCTGCAAGCCAAGCTCAACCCACAAATAAGTTCTTTCATTTAGTTCGGCCAAGTATTCCACAACATCATCTGGAAGACAGTCAGGCCGTGTTGCAATCGACAAACCTACTACTCCTTCCTGCTTAAGAACCGTTTCGTATTTTTCACGAAGAACCTCGACAGGAGCATGGGTGTTGGTGAATGCTTGGAAGTAGGCCATATATTTGCCGTCTTTCCATTTCGTGTGCATTTTTGTTTTTATATCGTTGAATTGTTTCTCCAAGCTTTCGATCCGGTTTCCGGCAAAATCGCCTGATCCTGCGGCGCTGCAAAACGTACAGCCGCCGTGAGCAACGGTACCGTCACGATTCGGGCAGTCAAAGCCACCGTCTAAGGCTACTTTAAACACCTTGTGACCAAATTGCTGGCGCAGGTGGTAATTCCATGTATGGTAACGCTTATCATCAGTTGCATATGGAAAAGGTTTCGTCTGAAACATTCAGGAAAAACTCCTTTATAATTAATTGCATAAATTCAATTTTATCATGAAGGAATTCCTTATCCAACAGTATTTATCACTGCCAGGATTTATCAATTCAATCGTGTAATAGGAAAAAGAATGAGGAACAAAATAAGAAATGAAGCTGTGCGCTTCAATTGAATGATTTTAGGTCGGGCCATATCAAGAAGGGGGTTCTTACATGGCTACTCGCGAATCAATGGAAAACTTAACGCAGCAGGTGGAGGATTGTCTTCGCTGCGCCGAGGAGCAGTATAAGCAAAGCAGTCTTCAGGAGCATTACAATGATAATGATTATACGACGGCGCTGCAAAATCTTGAGCAGACGTATCAGGATATCTGTACGATGGCTCATAGCGCTAATGGGCAACAGCGGGAACAGCTGCACAGAATGAGACTGCAGGTTCAGCAGCTGCAAAATAGTTTGATTTTACAAGGGACCCGAGGAGGAGAACAGTTTTGAAAAAACGTTCAAAACAGCAAAACCCTGAACAAAAAACGCGAAACGGAATTAACAATCAGGACATTGAGTTTGGACAAGATGCAGACATCATTAAACAAGCTAAAAAGAAGTATGAACAAACTGGCGGTCAGCCTGTAAAATCGAAATTCCACCAGGAAAATAATTAATCTTCATAAATTTGTCAAAATCTCTCAACGTATTGTTGAGAGGTTTTTTTCTGGAAAAATAAAAAAACATTATTGTAAAATCAATTTTACCCTAGAAACATCATGAGAATAGAGAGAATTTATGTTCACATTTTAGAAATAACTCTATATTTCAGTGTGATTTCCGTCACGGATGAAGCCAGCTCACAAATGGTTTAAATAGGGTAGGAAAACAAATCTTCCATGTAATACCTCCATTCCCAGTTAGGCAAATCTTTTAGTCTAGCCTCTTATTTCAGTTGTTTTGTGAATCAATTCACATTTTATCCATTATTAAGGAGTTCAAGTTAATGAAAAAAATTATGCTAATCATTGGGATACTTTTCATTATTGTAAGCCCCTCCACTTGCTATGCCGAAGAGGAGCAAAATATTTTTAGTTTAGAGGAATTAACCATTCAGGTCATGCCGGAGTTTGCGTTCCATCCAAATGACAAGGAGAAAGACCATCCACCGTTGTTAATTGGCTATCATGGAACAATGGTTAACGATTCTGACCAGGCTCAAATTGGACAAATTGAAATTCCTCTTCCTATGAATGAAAAAGGCTTCCGAATCGGATATGTTGCAGATTACTCAGCAGATTTAAAGCAGGTGTATGAAATGGAATACAGGATTAACCGTGAAAGAGGAACCATTTCCTGGACAACAAGCCAGGAAATTGGTCCGCATGAACGCTATAAGTTTGTGATTGAATTTTATACCAATAGTTTAAATGTAAATAATGATAAGAAATTTTTATCCTATCGCTTTAAAAGCTTTGTTGATATTGGGCTGGTGAATGTGAATTTTACAAAACCATCTAAAGCAAAAAAGATGAAACTGACCCCAGCGCCAAAGGAACAGAGTCATGCTGATGGAGAAGAAAAATTTGCTTATCACTTTCAGGATGTGAAGGCTGGAGATGAAAAAAGCTTTAACCTACAATATGAACGTAGCGAAACGAAATCGGTCATGGAATTATCGAAAACCGACGGAAGGATGGAAGAAAAGACTTCTAATAATCTTGCGCTAGGGGCATTCGGCGGTATCAGCCTGTTGTCGGCAGCAGCATTGACCGTTCTCATTCGAAAAAGAAATAAGGTTTCCTAATTAAGTGATTAAGGTACTACGTACTTTAATTTATAAAAAAAGAGAGAAAAAAGGGAGTATGGGAGGTGAAGAAAATGTTTAAAAAGCTTTTAAAAATCGACAAACGGTTTTTAATCGTATTGGCTCTCCTTGTGGGTGTTTTCTTGTCCTTTTCTACGGTGAAAACAATGGCCTACTTGGATTCCCCGGGTTTTTGCCAAAACTGTCATACCATGAAATCGCAGTATGCCTCATTCATGGACTCTACGCACGCTGAATTACAGTGTAACGATTGTCATTTGCCTCATGAAAGTGAAACTGGAAAGTTATTTTTTAAAGCGCGCGCGGGAATGACGCATATTTACTTCAACACGCTGGGAACAGAGGATATTCCGGATGTCATTCATGCGACAGATCGTACAAAAAATATCATGAATGAAAACTGCATCTCCTGCCATCAGAGTACACTGACCAATGTCTCGCATGATGCGAAAGACAGCTGTATTTCATGCCACAAAACCGTACCGCATGGCAAAGGCTTTAAAGATGACCATTTTAATAAGCCGCCAAAATCAGGAGAGCTATTAGAAAATAAGGGAGGATTCTAAGAAATGAACAGGTTGAGATATGGGGCATATCTTCTCGTCCTTGCGTTTGTACTGATTGTCACCGGATGCAGCAAAGATTCCGGCGAAAAAACGGCAAATGCCGCTGGACAGAAAACAACAGGCCTTTCAGAAAATGAAATAAGCAATGAAGCGTTCAAGGACTTATTTCCGCTACAATACAACAGCTATATGAAAAATAAGAAAATGGAAGATACCAAATACAATGGCTCTATCAAACGGAGCAAATATGATCCGGATAAAGAACCGTTACTTCCGATCCTTTTCAACGGTTACGGATTCGCGACCGAATACAACGAAGACCGCGGTCACGTCTATGCGTTAGAGGATATTCGCAATGTTAAACGTATTACCGATAAATCAGTAGGTTCTTGTTATACCTGTAAATCAACCGCCGTACCGGGGATGATTAAAGAAATGGGCGACAGCTATTGGGGCGCTAATTTTAACCAGGTTATCTGGCCTAAAGGGGAAGCGATGGGGCACTCGCCAATCGGCTGCTCCGACTGTCATGACCCAAAAACGATGGATTTACGCGTCACCCGTCCAAGCTTCTATAAAGCTTTAAATGCACAAGGAATTGATACGTCGAAGCCAACGAAAAATGAAATGCGCAGCTATGTGTGCGGCCAGTGTCACGTAGAGTACCATTTTGCAGCCAGCAACAGTGAAGTTATTTTCCCTTGGAACAACGGCTTTAAGCCGGAAGATATGTATGAATACTATAACACGATTGCTAAACAAAATGGCTTTGAAAAAGATTGGGTTAGCAGCATTTCCGGTACGCCGATGCTAAAAGCCCAGCACCCTGAATTTGAAACTAATGCATCGGGTCCACATGGCAAAGCCAGTGTATCCTGTGCCGACTGCCATATGCCATATGAACGTGTCGATGGAAAAAGAAAGATTTCGTCCCACTGGTGGACATCACCGCTTAAAACCATGCAGACTTCCTGCGGCCAATGCCATGGTGACCGTGATCTGGATAAGCTAAAAGACCGCGTCTATGAAATTCAGGAAGCTAACGTTAGTGCTCTACACGAAGCACAGGATATTTCTACAACTGCCCATTATTATATAAATAAGATGATTACATCAAATGTGGGCCAAGAAAAAATTAAGGAAGCGCAAGAATATGTTCGTAAAGGTCAATGGTACTGGGATATCATCGCCGCGGAAAACTCGTCAGGCTTCCACAATCCGCAAGGCTCAATGGATTCATTGCGCATTTCTGTTGAAGCGTCCAATAAAGCGATTCGCGTTGCCACCGAAGAGCTTATCAAAAAGGGTGTCAATTTGGATGAGGTAAATGCAGAAATTGAAAAAGTGAAAAAGGCTGTCGCTGATGAGAAGGTAAATGAGAAGAAGAAGGATCAAGCTGTAAACAGCTACTTCCCGGCGCAGGCACCTGTAGTACCGGCAACGCCAAAAAAATAGACCCTTTCCGTTATCAGGTTTTCTATTCGTCCGGCCAAGAAGGAATAGGAACCTATTGGAAAGAGCCTGAATGAGGAGATTAATCTATTGAAAACACTGTTTCTTTTATAGGGACAGTGTTTTCCTATATGTATATAGTGACAAACTTGTGACACTGTGTCAATTTTTTAATAATCGCTTTCCATGCGAAAAATGGTAATCAAAAAGGATTGCGCTTCTACTAAAAAAGGGCTAAAATACCAAGGATATCGAAATATTTTTTATCAAAGGAGCGTTTTTCATGCCACGTGCCTTATGGCTTTTAATCATTGGGATGGCAGTGAATGTAATAGGCTCTTCTTTTTTATGGCCTTTAAATACGATTTATATTCACGATTATCTAGGTAAGTCCCTTTCGGTTGCCGGAATCGTCCTAATGTTAAATGCAGGAGCCACCGTAATCGGAAATCTGTTTGGCGGAAATTTATATGATAAACTAGGCGGTTATAAATCGATTCTGCTGGGAATTGGAATTTCACTTCTAGCCTTGGTGGGATTAACCATCTGGCATAGCTGGCCGTCCTACGTTGTCTTTTTAACTATTGTTGGTTTTGGAACAGGTATTATTTTTCCTTCGATGTATGCCATGGCAGGATCGGTTTGGCGAGAAGGCGGCCGGAAATCCTTTAATGCCCTCTATGTTGCACAAAACCTCGGGGTCGCTGTTGGTACTGCTTTAGGCGGCATTGTTGCCGACTATTCCTTCCAGCTAATCTTCCTAGCTAATACCATCATGTATGTGATCTTTTTATTTATCGCTGTTTTCGGATATAAAGGAATTGCGATTGACTCAGCTAAGCGTGAAACAAACACCAAAACTGCTCCAACCATAAAAAGCAAAGCTAACCTGCAAGCTTTACTTATTATTAGTACGGGATATTTACTATGCTGGGTTGCGTATGTCCAGTGGACCACAACAATTGCTTCCTATACGCAGGAAATCAACATCTCCCTCACACAATATAGCTTGTTATGGACGATAAATGGGGCATTAATCGTATTAGGGCAGCCTGTTTTAAATGGTATTTTAAAACATCTTAGTGCTTCCCTTAAGGTGCAAATTCTAATCGGAATTGCCATCTTTATCATTTCATTTATCGTTGCTGGAAATGCGGGGGCTTTTACTGGCTTCCTAGCCGCAATGATTATTTTAACAATTGGGGAAATGTTCGTTTGGCCGGCGGTGCCAACCTTAGCCTTCGCCCTTGCTCCTAAGGGCCGCGAAGGATTTTATCAAGGAATTGTTAACAGTACAGCAACCGGCGGAAGAATGATTGGACCGCTCCTTGGCGGCGTCATTGTTGATTTGTACAGCATGTCTGCTTTATTCACAATCTTAATCGGATTATTTTTCATTGCAATTATCACAACCGTAGTATATGACCGTCATTTGAAATCACAAGAGCAGGTGACTGCAAAAGCGTTATAAATACTTTCTGCAACCAAAACCACAGCTGACTGACTGTGGTTTTGATGTTTAAAATCAAGTATCCCTGTCAACCATGAAAATAGGCTCAAGTTTACTTGCATACTGTTAGAAAATTTAATACAATTACGTTATATTTATATTTTAATAACAGTGAGTAGGAGTAGTAGTGATTTAAGTCCCGTATTTAGAGAGTTGACGGCTGGTGCAAGTCAACCGGGAGGGTCATGAACTCGCCTAGGAGTTGCAGGCATGAATGAAAAGTAATGTTTGCCGTTTTCCGCGTTAAGGATTAATGAAGCGAGTGCATTGCACTAATGTGGGTGGTACCGCGGGAAGATACATACAGTCCTCTCGTCCCTGTTGGGGATGAGAGGTTTTTTATTTTTTAAGGAGGATTACAGATATGAGTTTCGATCATCAACAAATCGAAAAGAAGTGGCAAAAGAAATGGGAAGAAGAAAAAACATTTAAAACAAGCGAAGATCCGGGCAAACGGAAATTCTACGCTTTAGATATGTTCCCATATCCGTCAGGGGCCGGACTGCATGTGGGGCATCCGGAAGGTTATACTGCAACGGATATCCTTTCACGGATGAAACGGATGCAGGGCTATAATGTCCTTCACCCAATGGGCTGGGATGCATTCGGGTTGCCTGCTGAACAATACGCTCTAGATACAGGCAATGACCCTGCTGAATTTACTGCGAAAAACATTGACACATTTCGCAGACAAATTAAATCTCTTGGTTTTTCTTATGACTGGGATCGCGAAGTCAATACGACTGACCCTGAGTACTACAAATGGACACAATGGATTTTCTTGAAGCTATGGGAAAAAGGTCTCGCCTATGTTGATGAAGTACCGGTCAACTGGTGTCCAGCGCTTGGAACTGTTTTAGCCAACGAAGAAGTCATTGATGGAAAAAGTGAACGCGGAGGCCATCCGGTTGAACGCCGTCCAATGAGACAGTGGATTTTAAAAATTACAGCTTATGCCGATCGTCTACTCGAAGATCTAGAAGAACTGGACTGGCCGGAAAGCTTGAAGGAAATGCAGCGGAACTGGATTGGCCGTTCCGAGGGTGCGGAAGTCACTTTCCAAATCGATGGACACAATGAAACCTTCACGGTATTTACGACCCGCCCTGATACACTATTTGGTGCCACTTATGCTGTGCTTGCTCCAGAGCATGCTTTGGTGGATAAAATTACAACTGCTGAGCAGCGGGAGGCCGTTGAGGCTTATTTAGATAAAGTAAAATCAAAGAGTGACCTCGAGCGTACTGACCTTGCAAAGGAAAAAACAGGGGTATTCACGGGCGCCTACGCCATCAATCCTACTAACGGCGAGAAAATGCCAATCTGGATTGCCGACTATGTATTAGTCAGTTATGGTACTGGAGCAATTATGGCCGTTCCTGCACACGATGAGCGCGACTATGAATTTGCGAGAAAATTTGAACTGCCGATTAAGGAAGTTGTTGCCGGCGGCGATGTAGAGAAAGAAGCCTATACCGGCGATGGCGAACACGTCAATTCCGATTTCTTAAATGGTCTAAACAAGGTAGATGCGATTAAAAAAATGATTTCCTGGCTTGAGGAAAAGGGTATTGGTACGAAGAAGGTAACCTTCCGTCTCCGCGACTGGCTGTTTAGCCGCCAGCGTTATTGGGGTGAACCGATTCCAATTATTCAATGGGAAGACGGCACCATGACAGCCGTACCTGAAGAAGAGCTTCCATTAATGCTGCCAAAAACAACCGAAATCAGACCGTCCGGGACAGGTGAATCACCGCTAGCCAATATTAAGGATTGGGTAAATGTGGTTGACCCTGTTACAGGCAAAAAGGGCCGCCGTGAAACCAACACGATGCCGCAGTGGGCTGGCAGCTGCTGGTACTTCTTGCGCTATATTGATCCGAACAATAAGGAAGCATTAGCTTCACCGGAAAAATTAAAGCAATGGCTTCCAGTTGATATTTATGTTGGCGGTGCCGAGCATGCCGTACTTCATTTGCTATATTCACGTTTCTGGCATAAATTCTTGTATGATATCGGCGTTGTGTCAACCAAGGAACCATTCCAAAAGCTGTTTAACCAAGGAATGATTCTTGGTGAAAACAATGAGAAAATGAGTAAATCAAAAGGCAACGTCGTCAATCCGGATGACATCGTCAATACCCACGGTGCAGATACGCTGCGCCTATACGAAATGTTTATGGGACCGCTTGATGCTTCAATCGCTTGGTCCACAAACGGCTTAGATGGATCCCGCCGCTTCCTCGACCGTATCTGGCGTTTGCTGGTGGAGGAAAACGGTGAATTGAATCCAAAAATTCAGCCGAACGAAGAAGCTTCCAATCTGGAAAAAGCCTACCATCAAACCGTAAAGAAAGTAACTGAGGATTACGAAGGAATGCGCTTCAACACTGCCATTTCTCAGATGATGGTATTCATTAATGAAGCTTATAAAGCAACTGTTCTTCCAAAGCATTTTATCGAAGGCTTTGTTAAGCTTCTTTCACCAGTGGCACCGCATATTGCTGAGGAACTTTGGGAAAAACTAGGGCATAATGATACAATTTCCTATGAAGCTTGGCCTGCATATGATGAAGCAAAGCTAGTGGATAACGAAGTTGAAATCGTGATTCAGGTCAACGGCAAAGTAAAAGCGAAGCTATTAGTTCCGACTGATGCAAGTAAAGAAGCACTTGAAGGAATTGCAATGGATGATGACCGGGTTAAGGAACAAATCGAAGGGAAAACTGTTCGCAAAGTGATTACTGTTCCAGGAAAACTTGTAAACATTGTCGCTAACTAATATTATAGGAGGCTGTCCTTGGGGCAGCCTCTTTTGAAGGGGATGGATAAAATGGAAGAAATCAAAACAATCACTACTGAGGAATTGAAAAAGAAGCTTGAAGCAGGAGAAAAGCCTGAAATGGTGGATGTCAGGGAAGACCACGAGGTTGCTATGGGCATGATTCCAGGTGCCAAGCATATCAAAATGGGCGATATCCCGATACATCTCGATTATTTTGATAAAGACAAAGAATATATATTTATCTGCCGTTCCAGCGGCCGCAGCGGTAATGTCTGCCATTATCTGCAGGAGCAAGGATATAAGGTTCGCAACATGGTCGGCGGCATGCTTGAGTGGACGGGTGAAACAGAATAACCGATTCCAATTTTGACAGGTTTACTTGTGAGGTGCAAAACGGTAAATCACAACCCTAACCACATAGCAAATCACATAATTTTTCACAACACAAATCACAGTATATTGCACAGTCCATAAGGCTTTGAGATGAAAATATCTCTAAGCCTTATTTTTATTTATCTGACAAAAGCAACCGTAAGTTGTACAAGTTCATTAGACAGAGTTTGATAAATAAGAGGAGAAATTTCCCTTAATTAGCAAATAAGATTAAGAATAACTTAAATAGGCGTAGAAATTTCCCCTATTGACTCAAAAAACCTCAGTATTGGGGATTTTGCTTTGTTTAAGCGGAAAAACTTCCCTTATTTACGCCGGAATGAGCCCTATTCTCCATTTAGCGGAAAAATCTTCGCTTATTATTATCACTAGTTACTCAATTAAGGATAAGACTTCTTATGTTTCAAAAAAATCACCTCTAAAGTAAACTCGTTATTCCAATTTGGAATCGGTTTTTTTATAAGTGTGAAGCATCAAGTTCCTTTTTCCCCTTTAATAGCAAAATCCCAAAAAACATAAATGGAAGAAGGTTTACTGCTGCTACAATAATTCCTTGAAAATCTGTACCCATCATGAGTCCATGCATGGTTGTAAAAATATATAAAATCGGGTTTAAAGCATGTACTTTTCGGAAAGCCTGATAGCCGATTGCTTTCCGGGCCTTTGATGTTACTATGGTTAAAATCAAGAAGTAGAGGGCAAGTATGCCTAGTGCCATTGGGATTGGCTGATAGTCTGTTTGAAATGGAATCAGCACTTCGAACCACTGAAATGACATATACTGATCAATAAGTGTAATGACGACATGTCCTAAAGTAAGGATAAAAGCCCAGTTGGACAACAACTCATGCCAGATTAAAGGTATAGCAATTTTTTGCTTCCGTTTTTTCTGTACTTGTGTGTAAAGACCAATCATGACAGATAAGTAAAGCAATACATAGGCAATAGTTCCTGTCGTACGTATTAGGTACCACTCAAACATTTCCAGACAAACTTCCTCCTTTCCAGATGCCGCAATTTTGATTGATTAAAACGGCTCCAAGTCCTTTTTCCAAAACCTTTCCCGGTCCGTCCTTTTCCCCAATTAAAAGGATGATTTTAGCCCAAACATCCGCTTCTATAGCAGTCGGGGCAGTGATAGTGGCGGAAATAATGGAACTTTCGGATGAATGACCTGTTCTTGTATCAATTAAATGGTGCTTTAATTCTCCATTTACAAACCACTTTCGCTTTGCGGAAGTAGAAGTGGCGATGGCCCCTTCTTGAACCTGAACAGATGAAATCATATTGGATAGATTCATTGGATGTTCAATCCCGATGTTCAGCGGGCGGGGCAGTGTTCCAAAAATTCGCATGTCGCCGCCAACATTGATGAATCCATAGCCATATTTTTCGAGTATTTCAGCGGCACGGTCAATCACCCACCCCTTCGCAATGCCGCCCAGGTCGATTCTCGTGTAAAGCGTAACCGCCTGCCGGCCCCGGTTTAACTTAAATGGCTGGGATGTTACCTTGATAGCATCTAGAGGCAGGTCCATATTTTGACCTCTGACAAATTCAATAGATTGATTATATCCATTTGTTTCAAGAGCAGATAAAATTCCGGGATTGAAGATTCCATTTGACTCCCAGAAAAATTTATCCGCTTTCGTTAAAATCGAAAACATTTCAGATGAGACAATGGCCTCCTTTTCAATTTGCCTGTTTAAAAGGGACAACTCACTGTCACTTCTAAAGCGGCTGCAGGTTTTTTCAATTAATTCAAATAGCTGATAGATTAAGCTCAAATCATGGTTAGAAAGCTCATAGCTAATGGCAATTTTAACGGTAGTACTCATCGAGTTAAATTGATAGTTAAACATCAGGTGCCACCTGTCGTCGTGTCAAAGCCGCCATGATGCCCAAATCCAGAGTCGCTATTTGATGAAAATTGATTTTGCCCGTTGTCATCTTGAGAGAACCCGCTGCTGGAGTCAAAGGAGCCATTATCTCCATTTGTTTGTCCGGAATAATCCCCGCCAAAACGGTCATGGCCATGCCGGAATCCAAAGCTTCCTTGCCTATCTTGGGATTGGGAGCCAAAGCTGTCCTCTCCCTGCCCAGATTGGGTTCCAAATTGCTGTGGCTGGTTTCCAGACCCATCCTGCTGCAGCAAGGCAGCCCCCTGATTCGCGGTAAATAGATTGCTGCCGTTTGAAAATCCTAGATATGACATCATTCCTGCTACTAATGCTAAACTCCCAAAGCTAACTCCCCAGGAGATCTTTTGTTTTTTATCCAAGTGAATCTCTCCTTTCTGAACTAACAACCTACAAAAAGAAGTGTATAGGCTTAACCTTAACTTCATCTTAATTTTTAGCGGAAGTTAATTTTTAAAATTTTGAAAAAATGGTCATAATGATAGAAAAAAAGAAAGGGAGAGCCCAATGATTCAGGTAAAGCTGTTTGACCGTGAGCATGAGAAGGATTTGGAGAAAGAAATGAATAGCTTTTTAAGAGGTTTGGATGATAAGAGTCTCTTGGATATTAAATATAATGTTGCGGCATTTCAGGAAGATGAGGAGGAAGATCAGATTTATTGTTTTTCGGCGATGATTATTTACCGGGCCTGATATAAAGAATCAGGCCCATTGTTTTTTGGCAGAGAGGGCAGCGTTGGTCCCTGCAAGTCTACCGGTCACAAGTGCAGAGGTAATATTATATCCACCTGTATATCCGTGGATATCAAGGATTTCTCCGCAAAAATATAAACCATCCATAAGTTTCGATCCCATTGTTTTTGGGTCTATTTCTTTGACAGAGACCCCCCCGCCGGTGACAAATGCCTTTTCGATTGAGAGCGTTCCATTCACTTTAAATTCGAACTGCTTGCAGTTCTTAGCGAAACTGCGGATTTTTTCGTGAGCAATCGTTCCGCCCTGTGCCGAAGTATCAATCTCGTTTTGTTCTAGCAGAAATAACAGGTACCGTTCAGGCAATAATCCTTTAAACGTATTTTTGATGCTTTTTTTCGGTTCGGCTTTTACAAGCTTCATCATCTCTTGAAAAATCTCTTCCTCGTTGCGGTCAGGGAGAGCATCAAGACTCATTGTTACCTGTGTTAAATTCCACTTTTTCATCGCCTTGACAATAAACTGGCTGCAGCGCAGAACGGCTGGCCCGCTGATTCCGAAATGGGTAAAAATCATGTCCATACGGTGGGAAATCAAGGGTTTCCCTTTTGGGTTCAATACACTTAATTCAATATCCCGGAGTGACAAACCTTGGAGGGTTTTATTTTTAATAAAAGACTCAGCGGAAGTTACTGGCACTTCGGTAGGGAATAAATCTGTAATATTATGGCCAGCTTTCTCGGCCCAGGCATAGCCATCCCCGGTTGACCCTGTATGCGGAACGGATTTGCCCCCGACTGCAATTACAACCGATTTCGCGGCAATCGTTTGTCCGTCCCTTAACAGGACTCCTGCGGTTTGTCCATTTTCATATAAGACCTCGGCGACAGCGCAATTTTTAAAAATTTTGACCTGTAATTTTTCTAATTGAGATAACAGTGCATCGACGACTGATTGGGCTTTGTCTGTTACCGGAAACATCCGCCCATGGTCTTCTTCCTTTAAGGTAATTCCCAACCCTTCAAAGAAACGAATGATATCTTCATTATTAAATATCGAAAAAGCACTATATAAAAACTTGCCGTTTCCGGGAATATGCTTAATAATTTCTTCAACAGGCAGGCGGTTTGTGACATTGCAGCGGCCGCCTCCGGAAATGGCCAGCTTTCGGCCAAGCTTGTCTCCTTTATCAATTAACAGCACCTTAGCGCCTTTTTCCCCTGCGGCGATGGCTGCCATTAGTCCGGATGGCCCGCCGCCTATGACTATACAATCAAATTCCATATATACACCAACTTAAAATATATTCACTTCATTATAAGCATAACATAAGGAAAATAAACGACTTTTCACAAATTTGCTTTGGTTGTGAGTAGCATCGAGGGAGAAGAAGTTGTAAACTATCAATAGTGTGCAAAAAAAGTCGAATTTTTTTCTAAACGAATGCGCACGTATTTCTGCAAGCAGGAAGGGATTCTATGCAATCTAAGCTATTAAGAGGAACCTTTATATTAACGGTTGGAACGATTCTTTCAAAAATTCTCGGACTTATTTATGTTATTCCATTCTTTCAAATAGTTGGCCGGGAAGGGACAGTTCTTTACCAATTTTCGTATGTCCCATATACCATTTTTATCAGTATTGCAACGGCCGGAGTTCCGCTGGCTGTTTCTAAATTTATTTCCAAATATAATGCACTCGAAGAGTATGCGGTTGGCAGGAAGCTGTTTAAATCCGGCTTAGTGATCATGCTGGCAACTGGTTTTGCCGCCTTCTTGGTAATGTATATTGCTGCACCCGTTTTAGCGGAAATGAGTATAGGTGATGAAAAAGCAAACATAGGAAATGTTACCACTGTCATGCGAGCAGTCAGCTTTGCCTTAATAGTGGTTCCATTTATGAGTCTCATTAGAGGCTATTTTCAGGGCCATCAATCAATGGGGCCTTCGGCTCTTTCTCAGGTAATCGAACAAATCGTCAGGATTACCTTTACGCTTTTGGGAGCCTATATCGTCCTTCAAGTTTTTCATGGAAAAATGGTTACCGCCGTCAGTGTTGCAACCTTTGCCGCCTTTACCGGGGCTATCGGGGGCTTGCTCGTTTTATTTTGGTATTGGTATAAACGAAAGCCACATTTGGACGAACTTCTAACCCATGACAAAGGCACAATAGAGATATCACTAAAGGAAATTTACAAGGAAATCTTTATTTCTGCTTTCCCGTTTGTGCTGGTTGGAATTGCTAATCCATTGTTTCAAGCAATTGATCAATTTACCTTTACGAAGGCCATGGCTGCCATCGGAAAGGCAAAAGTGGCGGAAGATTATTTTTCTATTTTAAATTTTGAATCGCATAAAATCGTCATTATCCCTGTTTCGTTGGCTATAGGCTTTTCTTTAGCGCTTGTCCCAAGCATCACAAAGGCGTTTGTGGAGGGGAATCGAAAAAGTTTAAATCATCAGTTGAACCAAACCTTTCAAGTGCTTTTGTTTTTGACGTTGCCGGCAGCAATCGGGCTTTCTTTGCTGGCTGAGCCTGTCTATACGGCGTTTTATGAACATAATTTATTGGGTGCGGGAGTTTTAAGCACATATGCTCCTGTTGCGATATTGTTTTCGCTTTACTCTGTAACAGCCGCAATCCTGCAGGGAATCAATGAACAGCGCTTTACGATATTGAGTTTGCTTGTCGGCTTATTAATCAAATTAACCTTAAATATACCCCTGATTGAGCTGATGGAAATAAAAGGGGCGGTGTTGGCAACGACACTTGGCTACACAGCCTCCATAATTATTAATATCATTATCATTAAGAAATTTGCCAAATATCCGTTCCGGCTGGTTTGGCGGAGAAGCTTATTGATTGCCATTTTTGCCGGACTGATGTGGGTTGGCACCGAGGTTGTTTATCGATTTTTATTGTTATTTTTATCACCGGAATCAAAGCTTCAATCTGTGGCCATCATTTTAATAAGTGCAGGGGTTGGCGCTGGTATTTATTTTTACCTTGGAGTAAAATCAGGTCTGGCCCGCCGCTTATTTGGAAATAGAGTAGACCGTTTACTATCCAAATTAAAATTATTTGGAAGGAGAAAAGCTGTTGAGAATTGATAAAATGCTTGCCAACCTTGGCTTTGGCAGCCGTAAGGAAGTCAAACAGCTTCTGAAAAATGGTGCTGTTAAAGTAGATGATGTTGTCATCAAGGATGCCAAGCAGCATGTGGATCCAAATACACAAACCGTGACATTAAACGGGGAAGTGATTGAATACAAAGAGTTTATCTATTTGATGATGAACAAGCCTCCAGGAGTAATTTCTGCAACAGAGGATAACGTAGATGAAACCGTCATTGATTTACTGGAGATGGAGGATCAGGTGTATGAACCATTTCCTGTTGGCCGCCTCGACAAGGATACAGAGGGCTTGCTGTTGATTACGAATGATGGTCAATTGGCGCATCGACTTCTATCACCGAAAAAGCATGTTCCGAAAACCTATTTTGCTGTTATTGATCGTGAAGTAACTGAGGACGATGTGAAAGCCTTCGCAAAAGGTGTTGTCCTAGATGATGGCTATTTGACCAAGCCTGGTGAGCTGAAAATCATAAAATCCGGTATCCGCTCAGATATCGAGCTGACAATTACCGAAGGGAAATTTCATCAAGTGAAAAGAATGTTCGAAGCTGTGGGCAAAAGAGTCGTCTATTTACAGCGGATATCGATGGGACCATTGCAGCTGGATGAAACGCTCGAACTCGGAGAATATCGGGAATTGTCAGATGAAGAACTAGAGTTATTAAAAAATTATCAAATAACATGAAAAAAGCAGCCTGAAATTCAGGCTGCTTTTTTGATGCAAGGGGACGGTTCTTATGCTTCAAAATATGTGATTATGCACCTAAAAAGGCTTTTAACATCCAGTTATGTTTCTCAAGTTTGCCTTTCAGTCCCAAGAACATGTCGCTGGTTACTTCGTCATTGTTTTGTTCAGCTGTTTCCATTCCAGCTTGTAATTCAGCGATGATTTGTGTGAAATCCTTTACAATGGACTGGACCATTTCCTCAGCCTTCAAAGTATCTGTAGCTTCCTTGATTGTTGCGATTTCCAAATATTCCTTCAAGGTTGAGACTGGGCTGCCGCCGATTGTAAGTAATTGCTCAGCAAATTCATCAATGGTTGCTGCGGCTTCGTCATATAATTCCTCAAATTTAGCATGTAATGTAAAGAAGTGAGGTCCCTTTACATACCAGTGAAAACGGTGAAGCTTTGTATATAATACATTCCAGTTTGCAATTTGTTGGTTAAGAACCTTTTCTAGTGTCATTTAGCATTCCTCCTATTTTTCTATCTGTTTAAATTATAACATATATAATATTATAATCAATACTAAATAATAATAATTATAAATAAAGGTTTTTACTCAAAAAAATCATAGCCCCCGACGTTTTTAATCCATACCTTTGCGTTTTTACCATCAGGGTCTGAAATCCATAAGTCTCTTGTTGTCATGGCTATATCCTGATATCGCAGCCAAGTTATTTTACCGGCTGCAGGAAGATATATTGGATCGTAATCTCCATAGTCCTTTGGCGGAAAGGTAATTTGTTTCTGTAATGAATCACCGATTTTTATAAAAAATAACGATGGGTCAGGCCGCTGTTTTGGGTTATTTGACCATTCACTTTCTTTTACCCTTGAGACATAAAGAGAATGGTCATCCTTCCAAGAGAAGCCTAATTCTGCAAAATGGGCTGGTGTCAGGCTGGTGGTTTGAAAGGCAGGCAGGTCCGTGACCTTCATATCTTTGTTCTTAAAGCCGGAGACAATTCTCCCGCCTCCCGCGATATATCCAATCCGATTTTGCTGAAACGCCCATTTGGGTGCCCCCACTTCCCAAATAATTTCGTCTAAAACTTCAAACGTTTGCCCATCAGACGAAATAACACAAACCAAATTGCTGTCCATTGACCAAGAGGCAGTAGGGCTGACCATAAAGGAAATCCATTTTCCATCAGGAGAAAATTTAAAATCGGTCGCATCAATTGCTAACAAGCCAACGTTCCCTTTTTTCAATTCACTGGGAATGGTATAAAACTTGTTCACATTCTTAGTGAGGCTAGTGATTTTGTCTAAATTCCTTTCAAGCCCAATCTTGTAGAGAATAGGATTGGTCCATCCATCAGGCCTTAGGGAAGCCCCCGAGCTTGTGATGAAAGACCGTCCATCCGGAAACCAATTGTAGTCTCCCACACCAAGGGCAATATTATAAAAAGATTCAAGATTTGAGACATTTAAGACACCGCCGCTTTTAAATGCAACAAGGTTTTCCACTGGGGACCATTTCGGATTAGTTCCATCTAGAGTTATTCTCTTATGTTTTTTCGTTTCTAGATTGTATACCCAAACCTCCGTCTGGAATTCTACATTGGGACTAAGCTTCTCTTTAGGTTCGACTTGATATACAATCCATTTGCCATCATGGGACCATTGAGGCGGATATGGATATTTTGCCGGCTCTTTTGTAATTCTTTCTTCCTTTCCATCTATCTTTGTCCAGAGGAACCCATCCCTTACAAAGGCAACCATCACCTTGTTGCTTCTTGGCTCTGCTCTCGTAAGGTTCGGCATTATTATTAGGAATATCAATACTATCAAAAACCTTTTTTTCATTTCTTCACCTCATTGTCAATCCTTCAATTATTTTCCTCCGAAATTTGAAAAAAATTAAGGTTTTCTTCAAAAAAATAAAACAGTGGCAACACTTTGCACCTGTTTCCAAATGATAATTCCCATAAAAATGACGATTAATGGGTAAATTAATATTATTTATAAGCGAAAAAGGTCTTTAGGGGGAAGTGAAATGAAACTAACACATCAACAACGCATCGAATTACACGGCTTTAATAATTTGACGAAATCACTAAGTTTTAATATGTATGATATTTGTTATACGAGAACAAGAGAAGAGAGGGAAGCATATTTAAAATATATCGATGAGCAATACAGTGCCGAGCGGTTAACTAGGATATTAAAGGATGTAGCAGACATTATAGGAGCACATGTATTAAACATAGCGAGTCAGGATTTCGAGCCTGCGGGAGCAAGTGTCACGATCTTAGTATCGGAAGGCCCGGTTGAAAATGCGCCGTCTGAAATCTTTGAGGAATCACCTGGTCCGTTGATGGAATCTGTAGTCTTCCAATTAGATAAAAGTCATATTACCGTTCATACATACCCTGAATATCATCCTGACGAGGGAATCAGCACATTTCGAGCCGACATAGATGTTTCTACATGCGGGGAGATTTCGCCTCTTAAGGCGCTCCATTATTTAATCCGTTCCTTTGAAACGGACGTGATGACAATTGATTACCGTGTTCGAGGCTTTACGCGTGATAAGGATGGATATAAGCTGTTCATTGATCATGAAATTAGCTCCATCCAAAACTATATTCCTGAGGACGTCGGCGAAATGTTTGATATGATTGATGTGAATGTCTATCAAGAGAACATTTTTCACACCAAATGTAAGCTGAGGGAATTTGACCTTAATCATTATTTATTTGGCTATACAAAAGATAGATTGTCACCTGATGAGGTTATAGAAATTACGGAGCGAATTAAGTTTGAAATGGACGAGATTTTTTATGGAAAAAATATTATCTAAAAAAGCTCAGGTTCTCCTGAGCTTTACTCATTTAATAAATGATGCAGCATCCTATTTTTATCTTCAAAAAACTGCTTCGTGATACGGAAATGGTTTGTATCCTCCAGCCGGCTTTCACTAATGCCATCTTCAGTGAACTCGAAAATTTTAGCATCAGGGTATGCCATGATAATTGGTGAATGGGTCGCAATAATAAACTGGGAGTGTTCATTCACCAAATCATGAATCCTTGTCAGCATTGACATTTGCCTCAGGGGTGATAGAGCTGCCTCCGGCTCGTCCAAAATATAGATTCCATTGCCGCGAAAACGATGAAGGAACGTGGCAAAAAAAGCCTCACCATGAGACTGTTCATGCAGAGAAATACCCCCGAAAGAGTCAATCACCCGTCCGCCAAGGATTTCACGATCCATCTCTTCAATATTAGAAGCCACATTATAAAAGCTTTCCGCTCTTAGGAAAAAACCATCACTGGGTTTTTCGGTGCCTTTAATAACTTTAAGATATTCTCCAAGTTCTGAATGGGAGTCATAGGTGGAAAAATTAAAATTGAAGGAACCGCCTTCCGGGTTAAAGCCAAGTGTGACCGCAACGGCCTCTAATAATGTGGATTTACCCATGCCGTTTTCCCCGACAAGAAAAGTAACCTTTGGATGAAAAAATAGTTCATGCCAATTTTTCATGCACGACAGATTAAAAGGGTACCGATTGGAAGAGGGTAATTCCTCTCTCATTAATCGAACGCTTCTGAGATATTGACTACCAATTAAACTCATATTTATAACCTCAAAATGACTTTTTCTCATTTTACCATTTTCGTACCAGGAATGTGCGAATAATTTAAAGGCCTATCCCATAGATTGTCAGGGGAGGGGATGTCAATGCAATTTTACTACGGACAGCAAATGCCGTTAAGAATTTTAGACGAGGCGGAATTTTGGAAGCATCAGGAGGAAGAACATACCGTTGTTATCCGCGAGTTGGTGAAGGGGCTCGAGCCGGAGTTTGTGGATGCGTTGAAAAAATGGGAGGCAGCATTAGCTGAAACTCATCAGCAGGTTGTCCGCTACATTGAAACAGTCATTCGTTCCGGTGCCAATGTGACCAATGAATTGCACCAGCATGTCATCCAGCTGATATCGTACTGCCTGCAGGAGAGCCTGTCCTTTATCAGGCTGTGTGAACAAATCAAAAACGAAAGTGCCGCCGTCAGCGGCAATCCTACCGCGAAGGTGGTCTTAGTTCATATTATCAGAGAATCGGAATACTTTACCGGAATTGCCCAGGCTTTGCTCTATAATACACAAACCACAACTTAATCATATAAAGAAAAAGGCAGCCCCCAAAAATGTCGTCATTCAACGACCTTTTGGGGCTGCCTTTTAAAAGGGACTTGATGGATTTATGCTAAGTTTTGTGCCTCTTTTTTGTGTAAAAAATGAAAGGATAACCAATACTCCAACAGTAATTACACAAACACTTGATCCAATTAAATTGTTAGGGTTAAGCAAAAACATAATAAAAATGGTACTTAGAGAAATAACAGCGAAAATGGTAGTGTACGGGAACCATTTTACAAGAAATCTCGGTTTTTCGTTATAATATGGGCGGAGTTTTAATTGCGCAAGGCAAATACTAATCCAAATTAACATGATTGTAAATCCGGGGATGGTCATTAGATAACTGATGACCTGGCTGGGTGTTAAATAGGCAAGATAAACCCCCGCTGCAATAAAAACACTTGTAATGGAGATCCCTGCAATAGGAATTCCGTTTGCAGATGTCTTGGCTAACCCTTTCGGTGCTACACCACTTTGAGCCATTGAAAACAGTGTCCTTGAAGTTGCATAAATGCCAGAATTGGCAGCAGACAAAACAGCTGTTAACAATACAAAATTCATGATGTGGGCCGCACCCGGCAGTCCGGCGCTGCTGAATACCTGAACGAAGGGGCTATCCTCGCCAGTTACCTTATTCCAAGGCATAATTCCACAAATAATAAGGATTGGAAAAATGTAAAAAATGATTACACGGAAAATGGCACCTTTAATAATTTGCGGCAGAACACGTTCACTGTCCTTCGTTTCTGTAACAGCAACTCCAATTAGCTCTGCGCCTCCATATGAAAACATAACAACCAAAAAGGCGCTCATGATCCCGCCAATACCATTAGGGAAAAATCCACCGTTTCCTGTATAATTTGATACCGGGTCATGTACGGTGCTTGGAATAAATCCAAATATAAGTAACGCTCCTAAGATAATAAAAGCCACTAAGGCAAGGATTTTGATTCCGGCAAACCAAAATTCAAGTTCACCATAATATTTTACTTGAAAAAGATTGATCCCAACTATTACCGCTGCGCATATAAAACTTAGTAGCCATAGCGGGGCAGTCGGAAACCAAAATTGCAAGAAGCTTCCTGCTGCCAGCAATTCAACGATGGTCACAAGAATCCAGTTAATCCAATAAAGCCAGCCGACAATAAATGAAAAGCGGAATCCAAAGGCTTTATGGACAAGATGCTGGACATTGTGATTGGGGTTTGCCAGCGCCATTTCCCCCAAAGCCGCCATAACGATAAATAATAGCATCCCGCCTATTAAATAGGTGATCACAACACTCGGACCGGCAATATGCAAAGTATCAGAGCTTCCTTTAAAAATACCCGTTCCAATCATTCCTGCTAATGCCATAAACTGTACATGCCTCGGCAGCAGCCCTTTTTTTAAATCCTGTTGACTTTTTTTTAACATAATCAGACCCACTTTTTCTTTTTTACTTAAACGCTTTTAAGTGCTAAAGTATTTTATACTAATATACCATTTTTTCTTCGTTTGTCAAAGAAAATATTATACTAGGAATATTAATGTGCAACGATTCTAAGCCGATTATGTTCATTTACTCTAATATCCCATGAGGAATGTGAAAGATGAAATTTTTTATTAATAGATTTCTGGTTTTTTCTCATCCACCTGACGGCAAATTGGTTTGCGTCTTTTTCAACCCATTGTTGGCTGTAGGGTCCTGAATTTAATGAATATGAGTGAAACTGCTGTTTGTTAAGGGAAAACTGCTGATGGTGACGGATTTCATGAAATAAACAATAGGCGCCATGGAGTTTGACTAAATGCTTATCTTTATAAGGTAAATTAAAAAGGTAAAGGAATATTATATTATGTTTAAAGTTAAAGGTTGAAAAAACACAGTTTTGAATAATAGATTTTAATAGACTGTAGCGTTCAAACAGGCTGGCGTGAGCACCTATTAATGAAACTACAGATTGGCAATCCTCGAAAAGATAAATATCAGGAAGAGGTTCTAAATTATTTGGCAATAGATTAAGAAGGAATTTCATATCTCCATCAGTCAGAATAGAAGAGTCGCTATAAATAGTCATGATAAATTCCGCCTTTTAGAGTGTTTACCTATTTATAATATTCTGCCAAAAAGGGTGATTACCTTGTTAAACAAAACAAAACAAAACAAAACAGCACAGGTAATTTTTCCCTGTACTGTTTTTATGTTCAAATGAAATTTTAGTTGATAATTTAAGATGACATCTTCACTTTCTTTTCTGTTGTTGTCCATTTTCCGCGGCTTGGGCTGATTACCAAGTCATTGTAGGCTAAGACATTTAAATCTCGTTGTATGGTGCGAGGAGTGATACCAAATTCCTCTACAAGTTCCTGCGTTGTTACAGTGCCGTTATTGCGGATAAACATGTAGATACATTTGATGCGGTTTAACATCCGGTTAGTTGAAGGTTTCAAAGAACCACTCCCTATCCTTTTTTCAAACCTATGGCTTAATCCCTCTACCGACAGCCTCTTTGAAGAAGATTCTTCAACATATGTAGTTTTCTTTTCCGCGCAGACATCTCCTTTTTTGGAATCATTGAAGTGGTACTTAGATGTCATACATCTAACCATATTGTACCCATAATTTCAGAAAATTTCTACCACAATAGTAAAGTTTACGTAAAAATGCTTACAAGGTTTCAAATTTTTGAGATTTTCTGCCTCCTTTTTTAGCTAATAGGAAAGCATAAATTTTTCAAATTAATACTTTCCTAACGCATAAATTCAACTACGCCTCTGACTTCGTCCTATTGGACTCGTCAATCGACGAGTTTTCATTTATTTTCATACTATAAGTTATGGGGCTACATGTTAGGATTATGATAATTTTTTGAATTTTTTGTAAAAACATCTCAATTATAACTCAAGGAAAAAAGACGAATAGGCTGTCCAGAACTTCGTTTTTCACGAAAATATTGGTAAGATATTTTCAGGAAGATTTTCTTAGGAGTGAAAACACTAGTAAAATAGTATAAAAAGGAGTATTGGACATGACTTATGCAATTTTAAATGGTACGCTGATAGACCGGTCAGAAGCTATGGTCGACATTGAAGACCGCGGCTATCAATTTGGTGATGGAGTATATGAGGTCATTCGCGTCTATAACGGAAAAATGTTTACCATTAAGGAGCATTTGGATCGCTTTGTAAAAAGTTCAGAAAGTATTGGCATAACGCTACCATACTCTATAGAACAATTATCAGAAATGCTGGAGGAATTGGTTGGAAAGAATAAGCTGCATACCGGCATAGTTTATATGCAGGTTACTAGGGGTGTTGCGCCTCGTAATCATTCTTTTCCGGCAAAAGAAGTGGTACCGGCCCTGACTGCCTATACGAAGGAGCTTCCAAGGCCGGCTGAGAATTTGAAAAATGGTGTGAAAACGATACTTACAGAGGATATCCGCTGGCTTCGCTGTGACATAAAAAGCTTAAATTTGCTCGGCAGTATCCTTGCCAAACAACAGGCCGCTGAGAAGGGCTGCTTTGAAGCAATCCTGCATCGCGGACAGGATGTGACTGAAGGAAGCTCTACTAATATTTTTATTGTGAAAAATGGCGTGGTCATCACGCATCAATCGGATAACTTGATTTTAAAAGGGATTACCAAGGACGTTGTTTTGCAGGTCTGTGCTGCCAACAATATCCCGGTTGAGGAACGGACATTTACGCTGGATGAATTGGCTGCTGCTGATGAAGTGTTCTTATCAAGTACAACAGGTGAGGTTATGCCAATCATTGAAGTTGGGGGCAAAAAGGTTGGAAACGGGGTTCCCGGCCCGTTAACAAGCAGATTACAGGATTTATTTACTCAAGAAATTGAAAAACAATGCGGATCGTTATAAGGGAAAAGACGTGGATTAGGGTCCACGTCTTTTTAAATCAGAGAAAAATGGGCTTTCGAGAGTAAATTTTATTTATCCGAGAGTAAACCGGGCGTATCCGAGAGTAAATCAGGATTATGCGAGAGTAAACCGGGCGTATCCGAGAGTAAACCAGGCTTATCCGAGAGTAATCCGAGCTTATCCGAGAGTAAATCAAACTTATCCGAGAGTAAACCAAACTTATCCGAGAGTAAACCAGGTAGTCCAATCATGAGGCCCTATGGATTAAAACTGAAACAAATCACTCGATAAATACCGTTCTCCTGTATCACAGGCGATGCAGATAACGATTTCATCAGGAGATAAACGCTTGGCAACCTGTAACGCGGCAAAGCAGGCTCCGCCTGATGACGGGCCGACGAGTATTCCTTCCTCCGTCGCTAATCTCCGCGCAATATCGTAGGCATCTTCATCGCTAATTTGATGAATTTCATCATAAACATCTTGGTTCAGAATTTCCGGAATAAATCCCGGGCTTGTTCCGACAAGCTTGTGCTTTCCGGGTTTGCCCCCTGATAAAACAGGCGATCCCTTTGGTTCGACGACGTGGACGGTTATATTCGCAAAATGCTCCTTTAACACTTCACCAGTCCCGGTAATCGTACCACCTGTTCCCGCTGTTGCAACAAACGCTCCAAGCGGCTTGCCAATTTCTTTAACAGCCTCGATAATCTCCAAAGCCGTGGAAGTCCGATGTGCATTGGGATTTGCTTCATTTTCAAACTGCATTGGAATAAAACTGTTTGGTATTTCAGCGGCAAGTTCCTGCGCCTTCCTAATGGCACCTGGCATTTTTTCATCTCCTGGGGTAAGCACAACCTCAGCCCCGTAAGCTTTTAAGATATTAATGCGTTCCTGGGTCATTGTATCAGGCATGATAATAATGGCTTTATATCCGCGTGCCGCTGCATTCATGGCCAGCCCGATTCCTGTGTTGCCGCTTGTCGGCTCAATGATTGTTGCGCCGGGAGTTAACTTTCCTGCCTTCTCTGCTTCTGCAATCATATTAAAAGCAGCTCGGTCCTTTACACTTTTACTTGGATTAAAATACTCCAGCTTCAAATAAACTGAGGCCCCGTCTCTAGGAACAATCCGATTGAGTTTGACTAAAGGTGTTTCTCCAATTAAATTTGCAATATTACTGACAACTTTCACTATAGGGACCATCCTTTCCTTTACTTCTATTTTCTATAATAAATAAAAATAATTTTAATGTAAAAAATATCGGATAATCTTTGTTGCAAAATAGATATAATGAGAAGAAAAAATACTAAAATGGGAATAAAGGAATGAAAAAAGCCGGTGGAACATCAAACTCATTTTTTCTATGCTATAAGAATTCCTGAAGGAACGAAAGGAATTCTGAAAAATCATATCGAACAATTAAGGACAGCGCTTCCTTTCCAGCGCTGGGTGCACCATCTGGACCTGCACATCACATTGGCGTTCCTTGGGTCTGCTCCAGCCGAAAAGCTTGAAGCTTCCGTAAACAATGTCAAATCAGCCATAAAATCTGAACAAGCATTTACACTTAAAATTAATGATCTGGGGATATTCGGTGCGAAGGATTCCCCGAGAGTGTTTTGGGCGGACACAGAAGAAAGCCCCGAGCTGCAAGCCCTTCGAAAAAAGATATTCCAAGCATGTGAGGAAGCAGGATTTGAGCTCGAAAAAAGGCCGTTTCGCCCACATATTACAATGGCCAGAAAATGGCGTGGAGACGCTCCCTTCCAAAAGGAGCAGCTTACAATTTGGAAAGAGCTTCAGCCCGAATCGCTCCCTTTTCTAGCTGGGGAAGTGGTGTTATATCAAACACATCTTAACCAAACACCGAAATATGAAGCCATTAAACTTTTTCCTTTACAAACATAAAAAAGGTTGGTTATATGAAAGAATTATACTTTGTGATAAATCCTAAAGCCGGCAATGGCCATTGTTATAAAATTTGGAGAAAAATTGAGCTGAAGTTGAAGTCAGAGGAAATTTCTTATTTGGCTTTTTTTACGGAGTATTCTGGACATGCTAGAAAACTGGCTGCGCAAATTGCGGCCCAGAATAACCATTCTAAAATCGTCGTTGCCGTCGGAGGTGACGGGACACTTCATGAAGTGGTGAATGGAATCATTAACCATCCAACTATTACGTTAGGATTTATACCGGGTGGATCGGGAAATGATTTTTCAAGAGGATTTCAAATTCCAGCGGACCCAGCTGCCGCCCTAAAAGTGATGCTTCGTCTGATGAAAAGTGATGCTCCATTGATGGATGCCGGGAAAATTACGATGCAGGACAAGTCCGATCAATATTTTATTAATAATATGGGAGCCGGATTTGATGCATTGATAGCATATCAGGTCAATCATTCGCGGGTAAAATCCCTGCTAAACAAATTCTCTTTGGGCCGTCTGGTTTATGTTTACTTTCTTCTGAAAGAACTATTTTGTTATAAAACTTCTACAATTGATTTATCAATTGACGGTAAAGAGCATAAATTTAAACAAACATGGTTTGTGACTGTCTCCAACCAACCTTACTATGGGGGCGGAATGAAAATTGCACCTGCAGCTGAAGCACAGGATGGTTTACTTGATATTACAGTGGTTCATGAGTTATCAAGATTGAAGCTTTTAATTGTTTTTATCAGTGTTTTTTGGGGGAAGCATATTTATTTCAAAGAGGTAAAATCATTTCAAGGAAGAGCAATAACAATCCGTTCAGATGTGAAACTCTATGTTCATGGAGACGGGGAGCATGTTGGACATATTCCATTAAAGGCAGAGATTATTCCAAAAGCGTTACAAGTGTTAACGCGAATGCGCTATAAGGACGAAGTTGATTTGAAAGAGAGGGACTCGAATGGAATCCACTAAAAGGATCTTTCAGGCCTATTTGGATGAAATGACCATTATTACGATACTTCTTCCCCTTTCCTACCACAATGGCCAGTCATCTTCATTTTCTTTAATCTGCGGTGCGGAAAAGAGTCCTTTGAACATCATCGATAAAATTCCTATAGAAAATTATCTGAAATACATTTGCCGGTTAGCTGATGAGATTTGTTTTGGCAAAGAATATGTGATTGCTGATGACCATGGCGGCAGGACGGATCTTCAAATAGGGGCAGTTATTAGGACAGAAGCTTTTGATAATAAGTTTTTTTATGAAGGAAATGACTTGGGAGTTACGTATCAACGTGATAGGGCCCAAATTAAATTATGGGCTCCGACTGCCACGCAAGTGAAATTAAAATTGCGCCACCCCGCCACCCAGTATGCGGAAATCATAAAAATGAAGCTTGGGGATCGAGGCGTATGGTGTTTAGATATTAATCGCGACTTGGAATTGTATCAATATAGCTTCCTGGTACAGGTTAACAAAACATGGCGGGAAGCAGTGGATCCGTATGCCAAGGCGGTATCAGCCAATGGGGAGCATGGAGTTATTGTTAGTTTAGAGAAAACAGCACGGCCAAAGGTAGTACAGCCGCCGATGACCAGTCCAGTAGAGGCAATCATTTATGAAGCCCATATCCGCGACTTTACGATTCATCCGGAAAGCGGTGTGAAAAATAAAGGACTATATCTTGGTGCTAGTGAACTAAATACCAAAGGGGTGGATGGAGAACCCACAGGCCTATCCTATGTAAAGGATTTGGGCATTACCCATCTTGAACTCCTTCCTTTCCACGATTTCGCAGGAGTCGATGAATGGAATTCAGACAAAGAGTATAACTGGGGTTATAACCCGCTCCATTTTAATGCTCCGGAAGGCAGCTATTCCACCAATCCCTCTGACCCGTATTCCCGGATATCCGAATTAAAAGATCTAATTGACCAAATTCACCGAGTCGGCCTCAGGGTCATTATGGATGTTGTTTATAATCATGTCTATATCCGTGAAGAATCCTCTTTTGAAAAAATTGTTCCCGGTTACTACTTCCGGCATAACGAAATAGGCCTTCCTGCCAATGGAACAGGCGTGGGAAATGACATTGCCTCAGAGAGGAAAATGGTCCGAAAATTTATTGTTGACTCCATCCGCTACTGGCTGGAGGAATATCATGTTGACGGTTTCCGCTTTGATTTAATGGGAATCCTGGATATTGAAACAATGAACGCGGTCAGAAAGGTATGTGATAGCCTAGAAAAGGGTATTATCATCCTCGGTGAGGGCTGGAACTTAAATACACCGCTTCCTTTTCAGAAAAAGGCAATTATCGCCAATCAGGCAAAGCTGCCCGATATTGCCCAGTTTAATGACCAGTTTCGCGATACCATCAAAGGGAGTACCTTTAATATATTGGATAAAGGATATGCTTTAGGGAATAAGCAATATCTCGAGGCGGCCTTTGAAATGATTACTGGAAGTATTGGGTTTAGGGCCAAAGGGGCAGGAATCTTTAATGAACCAGTCCAATCCATCAATTATGTGGAATGCCATGATAATCATACCCTATGGGATAAGCTGCAATCTTGTCTGCCGGATGTCGATGATGCCGTAAGAATGAGGTATCATCGTCTTGCTACAGGGATCGTTCTTCTCGCGCAGGGAATTCCTTTCCTTCACAGCGGGCAGGAATTTTTTCGAACAAAACAAGGTGAAGGTAACAGCTACCGATCTCCAGATCCCATAAACCAACTGGATTGGAATCGCAAAAGTCAATTTAAAGAAAATGGAGATTATATAAAAGGGCTTATTCAAATCAGAAAAGAATACCCTTGTTTCCGGTTAAGAACCGCAGCAGAAATTCGCAATCAAGTAAGCAGGTTGCCACTTCCATCGCCAATTTTGGGATGCTCTTTTCAACAGGGAGATTCTGTTGTTATTCTAATCACTAATCCTTCGTTAACTTCTCATAAGGTTAATATTCCAAACGGAGAATGGAGCGCTTTAGTCGACAGAGATTCTGCCTGTGTTAATGCAAAAAAAGTCTTTCGAGGTGCAGAAATTCAGGTAGAACCTATATCGTTAAATGTTTTAGTGAAAAAATAGTTTCCCAGGATTACTTGACGAAAAATAGCAATAGGAGATAAAATTTATTAAGATGGCTATTGTATGCTATTATTCAATAGCTTTTTTTTATTAATAAAACAATTCGTAAAACCTTCGCACGTCTTGGTTTTACTTCTGATTTAGATGAGGGCCCCATCCTCAAGAACGGCATAAGTTGAAGGTGAACAGTTTTGGAACATATATTAGGACAAGAGTGGGAAATTATTCCTGCCGGCGGGGCCACCGGAGAGGCCTTTTATGCGAGGCATGAAGACCAACGGCTTTTTTTGAAGCGAAATTCGTCTCCATTCCTTGCAGTACTTTCGGCAGAGGGAATTGTCCCAAAGCTTGTTTGGACAAAACGATTGGAAAATGGAGATGTCATTACAGCCCAGCAATGGCTTGAAGGCAGGGAACTGAAATCGACGGAAATGAATCAAGAGGTTGTGGCGAAACTTCTAAAGAAAATTCATCGTTCTGAGCCCATGCTTGGAATGCTGAGCAGACTGGAAAAATCACCATTGCAGCCTGAAACAATCTTTCAATCGGTGGTCTCGGGACTGGATGAAGAGCTATTTATCCTTCCGGAAGTTAAAGAAACACTAAGCTTTTTAAAAAAAGAAGCGAAGAACGTTTATTGTGAGGAAAAGGTCGTTTGCCACGGTGACGTCAATCATAATAACTGGCTTTGGACTGATGACAATCAGTTGTACCTCATTGATTGGGATGGGGCGATGATTGCGGACCCTGCCATTGACTTAGGAATGCTCCTTTATTGGTACATTCCTGAAGAAAATTGGCAGGATTGGCTGAAAATGTACGGGGAAAACTTAACCGACGATTTGAAACTTAGAATGCAATGGTATGTGGCATTGCAGACCCTATCTTCGATCCAATTTTATAAAAATAAACATCGTATGGATGAGATGAATAAGTGGATTCAATTCTTAAGGGATATACTTTAAGAAAATTGCCCAATATCATCTACCCATTGTGACAGGTTTTCTTGATGGGCTGTAATATGCCCGTCTAAATCTGCGGTTTGCGCTCCCGCCTGGCTGTAATGGTAAACTTCCTGTAAGATAGATTTGACATTTTGATCAACCTGATTGTTTACCATCAAGGATTTGATTAATCGTTCCAATTGTTCACATTCGGCAACGGACCCGCAGCAATCTGTCTGATGATTGCTTAATATATCTTTAAGCAAGGTTACTTGGTCATGATGACTTAATGGCATAAAAAGCACACCCTTTCAAGTGGGAATGAAAAAAGAATTCACAGTTAGGTTGTGAATTCTTTTTTTATTTATTCACACCAGCATCACGGTTTTACTTGCAAGACAAAAATGAGCATGCTATGTATTAAACGATAATATTTTTTAGGAGTGGCAAATAAATGAGACTCAGAAATAAACCTTGGGCAAAGGATAAAATAGAGGAGTATCCGCAATATGCAGTCCCAAATCCGGAATTAAACAAAGGAAAATGGGATGAAGTGTTTGGAAATAACAACCCGCTTCATATAGAAGTTGGCACTGGCAAAGGGCGGTTCATAACTGAAATGGCCAAAGCCCATCCGGACATTAATTATATGGGAATTGAGCTATATGACAGCGTCATTGTGGCGGCTTTGGATCGCTTGATTGAAGCGGAATTGCCTAATGTAAAGCTTCTTAATGTCAATGCCGCAGAATTAGAAAAATACTTCGCCAAGAATGATGTGGATCGGGTTTATTTGAATTTCTCCGACCCATGGCCAAAGACCCGTCATGAAAAAAGAAGATTAACCTACAAGGATTTTCTTAAATCCTATGAGAATATCCTCGTCGATGGTGGAGAGATTCATTTCAAAACGGATAATCAAGGTCTGTTTGAGTATTCCTTAATGAGTTTTTCTGAATATGGTTTGTTATTAAAGTTCCTTAGCCTTGACCTTCACAAAAGTGATTTTGAAGGAAATATCATGACCGAGTATGAACAGAAATTTTCCGAAAAGGGCAATCGGATTTACCGTTGTGAAGTGAAATATACTAACGATTCCAAGGGGCAGTCTTAAAAAGACTGTCCTCTTTTACGCTAATAGGAAAGAATAAATTTTTTCAAATTTATACTTTCCTAACGCATAAATTCAACTACGCCTCTGTCTTCGTCCTAACGGACTCGCCAATCGGCGAGTTTTCATTTATTTTCATACAATTCCGGTAATGGTAAACTATAGAAAAGGGAAGGAGAGGAAACATGCAATCATTAAAAATTGGTACTGTTACTTTGACTTGGGTTTCAGGCGGGGTTACGAATTTGGATGGGGGGGCCATGTTTGGTGTGGTCCCAAAACCGTTATGGTCAAGAAAATACCCGGCGAATGAGAATAACCAAATTGAATTGCCAACAGATCCAATCTTAATTCAATTTGATGGAAAAAATCTGCTGGTGGAGTCGGGGCTTGGCAGCGGCAAGTTGACTGAAAAGCAATTAAGGAACTTTGGCGTCACAAAGGAATCCGAACTTGATGCCTCTTTAGAAAAAATAGGCCTAACTCCGAAAGACATCGATTATGTGTTAATGACCCATCTTCACTTTGATCATGCTGGCGGATTGACTAAACTTGTGAACGGGGAGTACGTATCAACATTCCCGAATGCCCAGATTATTGCATCGAAGATAGAATGGGATGAAATGAGACAACCCAATATTCGTTCAAAAAATACATACTGGAAGGAAAATTGGGAGGCGGTGCAAACGCAGGTTGTTACCTTTGAGGAGACGTGGAGCTTTGGCCCGATTCAAATGTTTCACACCGGAGGGCACAGCAATGGGCATTCGATCCTTATAATTGAGGATGGAGGCGAAACAGCCATTCACATGGCTGACTTAATGGCTACCCACGCCCATCAAAATGCTCTATGGGTAATGGCCTATGATGACTATCCAATGGACTCCATCCGGGCGAAGGAAAAATGGCTTCCATATGCACTCGAGAAAAATGCCTGGTTTACCTTTTACCATGATGCCTTTTACCGGGCTGTTAAGTGGGGACCTGATCATAAAATAGCGGAAAGCATTAAAAGGGAAGTTTAAAGCCTAATGAAAAATAGCCGTATCATTATGATGCGGCTATTTTTCATTAAGACACCAAGTTCTCAGATAGCTTGCGGATATCCAAAATCGTTCCGGTTAAGGCATCGGCAATAAATTCATATTGTTCATTGTTTCCATCATTATTTTTTGAAATACCGCCCTTATAGACCTGATATTGCACCTGATGCTGTTCATAAGGCTCCACTTTCATATGTATCCACGACCCATTGATTGGTCCGTTTTGTTTAAATTGTGCTTTTACATGCTCTAATACCTTTTCCGGTGAAACTTTTGTTTTTTGTGAAATAATCTGTTTCGCCGCATATCCCCCAACGATACCTACCGATACTCCGATTAAAAAAGACTTCCAGTTCACTACAAAGCCCCCTTTTCTTCAAAAAAATGCCAGAATTTTTTCTCCTTTCAGTATATCGCATTTTAAAATAAGAAGATAATAATACCTATAGAAAATGAAATATTGGAAAGCTGTTTATAACTTCTGTAAAATAAAAATGATACATAGTATGAGATAAAAAGACTAAAGGAGTTTTCTACATATGAATGAACAAACCTTGAAGCTTTTTCAAACCTTAACCGAGCTGCCTGGAGCGCCAGGCAATGAACATTTAGTCCGCAAATTTATGAAAGAACAGCTTTCGCAATATGCCGATGAAATAGTTCAGGATAAGCTTGGCAGTGTTTTCGGCGTGAAAAGAGGGAATGAAGCCGGCCCGACAATAATGGTAGCAGGGCATATGGATGAAGTTGGTTTTATGGTTACGGCAATCACCGAGAATGGAATGATCCGTTTCCAGACGCTTGGCGGTTGGTGGAGCCAGGTACTTCTTGCCCAGCGCGTCCAAGTCATGACAAAAAACGGCCCGGTCATCGGTGTTGTAGGATCCATCCCGCCGCATCTGTTGGATGAATCAAAGAAAAACAAACCGATGGAAATTAAGAATATGCTGATTGATATTGGGGCGGATAACCGTGAAGACGCTGAAAGAATCGGCATTAAGCCAGGTCAGGCTATCCTGCCGATTTGCCCGTTCACTCCAATGGCAAATGAAAAGAAAATTTTAGCGAAGGCATGGGACAACCGCTATGGCTGCGGTTTGGCGATTGAACTGCTTCAGGAGCTAAAAGATGAAACATTGCCTAATATTCTTTATTCGGGGGCAACGGTTCAAGAGGAAGTAGGCCTGCGCGGTGCTCAGACTGCCTCTAACATGATTAAGCCGGATCTCTTCTTTGCGCTTGATGCCAGCCCGGCCAATGATATGACTGGCGATAAAAATGAATTTGGTCAATTGGGCAAGGGAACATTATTGCGTATCCTTGATAAGTCAATGGTAACACACCGCGGGATGAGGGAATTTGTTCTCGATATGGCCGAGACGCACAAGATTCCGTATCAATACTTTGTTTCACAAGGTGGAACAGATGCCGGCCGTGTTCACCTGTCAAATGAAGGGGTACCAAGCGCTGTTATCGGAATTTGCTCCCGTTACATCCATACCCACGCCTCCATCGTTCATGTCGATGATTACGCAGCGGCTAAGGAATTATTGGTTAAGCTAGTAAAGGCATGTGACAAAACAACTGTGGAAACAATTAAATCAAACAGCTAATTTAGCGGGGGCGTGATGTCACATCATGCCTCCTTTGCTGTATTTCTAAAAAGGAGAAACGAGCATGAAAATTATTATTGGATCAAAAAATCCTACCAAAATTACGGCGGTCAAAAATAGCTTCCAACACCTGGAGGCAGAATTTATATCCTTAGACGTACAATCAGGGGTTAGCGAGCAGCCCTTCTCAGACGAAGAAACAATAAAAGGGGCGATCAACAGGGCAAAAGGCGCGCTTGAACAAGGAAATGGAGATATCGGCATCGGACTTGAGGGAGGCGTCCATGAAACTAGTCACGGACTGTTGCTTTGCAATTGGGGAGCGCTTGCCACCCTCGATATGGAGCCGATTGTAGCTGGCGGCGCAAGATTTTTACTGCCTGAGGAAGTGGCGGTAAGATTAAGGGCTGGTGAAGAGCTTGGCCCGGTTATGGAGGATTACGCGAAAAAGAAAAACGTCAGCAAGCAGGAAGGTGCTGTCGGGGTCTTTACGAATGGAATGGTCAATCGGGCCGAGATGTTTACGCATGTTATGAAGCTTTTAGTAGGGCAATTTACCTATCAGCAAAAATTAAAAGTAAAATAAGGTATATTTTTCGACACTATTTTTCGACAAAGTCTTGTCATTTGAATATTCTGGCAGTTATTATGGAGATAGAATATTGTTTTTATAAGGGGGAGAGCAGTCTGAGACTCTTTAAAATCATAACGATCTTCATAATATCGCTGGGATTATTAACTGCATGTGGAAATGCATCATATAAAAAGGAAAGTAAAGCAACTATTAAAATTGTGAATACAACGTTTCATGAGAAGGCAAAAAAGCCTTCGAAAAAAAGTGAAAAAATTCATTTTTACCTTCCGTTCGGATATGAAATTGATGACAGCACACCGAATAATATCATTTTAAAAAATGGCTCGAAAACTTATATTTTGTTTGTGAATCCCCAAGAAGGCCCTTCAAGTGAAGTGGTGTATAAAACGACAGTTGAACAGTATAAAAAACTGGATACAAATGAGAAATTCACAGACGATAAAATGTTCGGTTATTTGACCATTAAAAAGTTAAAAGATGATATGAATGAAATGACCGTTGGTGTAGGCGGCGCGAAAATAACCACTCAGGTAAAGACTTCAAGCCTTGAAGAAGAAGCGAAAGCAATGACGCAAATAGTCCATTCGGTTACATACAAATAAAAAAACGAAGGTAATCCCTTCGTTTTTTGTTTGGCATGGTTGGTTAAGATAATAGGGGATGTCCGATTGCATATTATTGGACTGACAAGCGGATGGATTGTTATGATTGAAAAAACATTCTTTCAATACGGGGGTCGTTAATAATGAAACATTTAGAATCCATGGAGCAATTTGAGCAATTGCGTGACCAGGGAAAAACGATTTTTATGTTCTCAGCTAATTGGTGCGGGGACTGCCGGTTTATTGAACCAGTCTTGCCAGAGATTGAGTCCAAATTCACGGAATATACCTTTATCCATGTAGACCGTGATCAATATATAGATTTATGCCAGCAGCTCGATGTTTTCGGGATCCCAAGTTTTATTGCCTTTGAAAACGGTAAAGAACTGGGCCGCTTTGTTAGTAAAGACCGTAAAACACAAGAGGAAATCGAAAAATTTATTACTGGTCTAAAATAAATCAGCACAAGGCTCCATCTCCTTTTGGAGAAGGAGCCTTTTTATCTAAAAAAGAAAACTACTCCTTTTAATATCGGAGGGATATATATGAAAATGGACAGTAAAAAGATGAGGCGAGAACTAGAATCGCGTTTAGATAATGAAGATAGAGTAGTAACCTATGATCGTGATAAAGATCAGCTGCGTATTGAAAGTAAACGAACTGGAAAAGGGATTACGGTTGCTCTAGCCGGGATTGTGGCTAAATGGCACGATGAGAAGGATAAAGCGATTGACGAGGTTGTTTATTATGTGGAAGAAGGGCTTCGGGCCATGGAGGAAACCGTCCAGTTAACCGACCATGAGAAAAAAATCTTCCCGGTTATCCGCTCGACCTCTTTTCCGAAGGAAGCCGAAGAAGGGGTTCCTTTCCTGACTGACGACCATACTGCGGAAACAAAAATCTATTATGCCTATGATATGGGGAAAACCTACCGATTAATTGATTCCCGCATTATGCAAAAAGAAGGATGGGATCCATCACGGATTAAGGAAATTGCCTTATTTAACGCAAGATCGCTTTCCACATCTGTAAAGGAGGATCAGGTCGCTGGAAATATTTTTTATTTCCTTAACACCAATGATGGCTATGATGCAAGCCGGATTTTAAACAAGGGATTCCTGATTGATATGGAAAAACGGATTACCGGGACAATGGTAGTGGCCGTTCCCCATCAGGATGTCTTAATTATCGCGGATATCCGCAATGACAGAGGCTATGATGTGATGGCACAAATGGCGATGAGCTTTTTCGCAAGCGGCAGAGTTCCTATTACCGCCCTATCGTTCTTATACGAAAACGGAGAATTAGAGCCGATTTTTATTTTAGGAAAAAATAAATAAAAGGGTAGGATCACTTGATGAAGGTGATCCTGTTTTTCTGTGTCTCAAGAACGAAATTTCATATATTTTGGCTGTTTCTAAAGAATAGTGTCGAAAAAATAAAAAATGCTGATAAAATAGAGTGACAAGAAGTGAAATAGAAAGAGTGATAGTTTTGAGCTGGATCCAAAACTTTTTTCAAAAATTAAAAAAAGATGAGGAAGGGGAATTTGACAAGCACCCCTTACATAATGATAAATCGGAAGTTCCTACATTTGCTTTTCAAAGTGAAAGCACTAAGGATTTGGATGCAAGAGTTTCTTATCAATATCCAAAAAACAAATTAAAGGCACCCTTACCTTTGGAATCAATAAAACCCCTAGAAGGAAAGCGGCGGAAAAAGAAAATCGGAAGAGAGACAGAGAATCTCCCACAATCGGTTAAAGAACGGCAAAAAGTAATTCAAAAAGAACCAATTAAGGCGAAAATTGAACCGTTAAAAAAAGCCCGGGGGCCGTTTCAACCAACCGAAATTCCTTCCCCAGTATTTGGGTTCAATCGCCCGAGAAAAACAGACTCGGTAGTTGAACATGAATTAAGTCATATTTTCGAGGAAGAAAAATTAAGCCAGTCCGCTCCGCTACTGACGGAAGAAAATCCCACAATGACAATATCAAATTTTGTCCATAAGAGTTTGGAGACAGAAACTGAAATTAAAGAGAATGTGGCCCTTGATGAAATCACTCCAATGGACAATACATACTCCGAAGAGACAGATAACAGCTCTGTTCTGATTGAAGGTGTTCAAGAACCTGAAGGCAAGGTTGGTGAACTGCTACTTCGTATCGAGGAATCCACGATACCACTAGGTGTTGAAGATAACCAGAGCGATGAATCCAAACCACCACTTCGTATTGAAGATAACCAAAACGAGGAATCCGAATTACCACTTCGTATCGAAGAGGACCAATTCGAGGAATCTGAACCTCCTAAGCCTAAGCGTTCTCATCTTCCTTTCAACGTCATGATGTTAAAGCAGGATCGGGAAAAATGGGAAGTAAAGAAAAGAAGACTCGACGAAGAACGGCAAAAGCAGGCTTTAATTGCCGCTTCTCAACAAGAGCAAGTCGTGGAAAACAACAGCCTGCTTAAAGTGAAAGAGGAACCGCAAAAGCAGGAATCAATTAATACACAGCAAAAAGAAATAATCGTTGAAACCAATAGCCGTCATGAAGAGCAAAAAGACCACCATATCCAAGAGATTGCCGCAGCAGGCGAATATCAATTCCCAATGGCGGATTTGCTCCATCCCCCGGTTTCCGAAATCATCGATACAAAATGGATGCTTTATCAAGAGGAATTGCTAAACCAAACCTTGCAAAACTTTAATGTTGGCGCAAATGTGGTAAATGTAACGCAAGGTCCGTCTGTTACCCGTTTTGAAGTACAGCCTGAACCTGGTGTCAAAGTGAACAAGATTACCAATCTAAGTGATGATATCAAATTAAGCCTTGCTGCCAGGGATATCCGGATCGAAGCACCAATTCCGGGGAAACACACGATTGGAATTGAAGTGCCGAACCAACAATCAAGGCCGGTGAGAATCAGCGAAATTATCGGCAGCGGCGTTTTCAATGATACAGCATCCCCGTTAACGGTGGTGCTTGGCCTCGATATTGCCGGCAAGCCGATTGTGACAGATTTAAAGAAAATGCCCCACGGTCTGATTGCCGGGGCAACAGGATCCGGAAAAAGTGTCTGCATTAATTCGATTTTAGTTAGCTTATTATATAAAGCCAGACCTGAAGATGTTAAGCTCATGCTAATTGACCCGAAAATGGTGGAGCTTGCACCATATAACCGGATTCCTCACCTGGTCAGCCCGGTTATTACCGATGTTAAGGCAGCAACCGCTGCGTTAAAATGGGCAGTCGATGAAATGGAACGCCGCTATGAGCTATTTGCCCATACCGGCGTCCGCGATATCAGCCGCTTTAATGAACTGGCTATGGAGCATAAAAGATATTCCGACAAGCTCCCATATATCGTCATTATTATTGATGAGCTGGCTGATTTAATGATGATGTCACCGGCTGATGTAGAGGAAGCCATTTGCCGGATAGCCCAAAAGGCAAGAGCGTGCGGTATCCATTTAATTATCGCAACGCAACGGCCGTCTGTGGATGTCATCACTGGTTTAATAAAAGCAAACGTCCCGACAAGGATTGCCTTTTCGGTCTCATCCCAAGTCGATTCGCGTACCATCATTGATATCAGCGGTGCCGAAAAATTGCTTGGCCGCGGCGATATGCTCTTTTTGGAAAATGGCTCATCAAAGCCGGTCCGCTTGCAGGGCACATTTGTAACCGATGAAGAAATTGATGTGGTTGTCGCCCATGTTAGAGAACAGCGCGAGCCGGAATATTTATTTGTGCAGGAAGAACTTTTAAAAAAGGCCCAAATAACGGAGGAGGAGGACGAGTTGTTTTATGATGCCTGTGAATTTATCATCGAACAAGGAGCAGCCTCAACTTCCAGCCTGCAGCGCCGCTTTAAAATTGGCTATAACCGGGCTGCACGCTTAATGGATATGCTCGAGCAGCAGGGTTATATTTCAGGTGCAAACGGAAGCAAGCCGCGGGAAGTGTTAATCAACGAAGCGGATTTGGAATCTATCCAGGATGCAAGTCTAAATATGTAAATATAGACAAATAATAAATAAAACTCAGCGATTGGCGAGTCCGATAGGACGATTCATGTGTTGTAGTTGAACTTATGCGTTCAAATTTACAACAGTAAATTCTGATTAGCGAATAGTACCATTGGAGCAATTCGGGTTCGAAAATAGTTTTTACGGATAAACAGTGATATAATATTGAAATATGTTCAGGAAAAGCAGGTGTCCAATTCTCCCTGCTTTTTCAGATTAGCAAATACAGACAGATGTCATATACTGTTTTACAGATAGACGTTGGTTGGAGGTTCTTCTATGACAATTTACCATTTTGTCGGTATAAAGGGGTCTGGTATGAGCGCACTTGCACAAGTGCTCCATGATATGAAATTTCAGGTCCAAGGCTCCGATGTCGAAAAGCGCTTTTTTACTCAACTGGCCCTTGAACAATCGGGGATTAAAATACTCCCGTTCCAGAAAGAAAATATCGAGCCAGGGATGACAATCATTGCCGGGAACGCATTTCCTGATACGCATGAGGAAATTCAAGAGGCCATGAAACTAGGGCTTCCTATTATACGTTACCATCGTTTTTTAGGCGACTTTATGCAAAATTTCACCAGCATAGCCATCACAGGTGCCCATGGCAAAACATCCACCACGGGTCTGCTTTCGCATGTAATCGCAGGCGCGAAGCCTACTTCCTTTTTAATTGGTGACGGTACCGGTAAAGGAGAAGAAGGTGCGGAGTATTTTGTTTTTGAGGCATGTGAGTATAGACGACATTTTCTTTCCTACTTCCCTGATTATGCCATAATGACCAATATTGACTTTGATCATCCTGATTATTTTGCCAATATCGATGATGTTTTTTCGGCTTTTCAGGAGTTGGCCTTCCAAGTGAAAAAAGGGATATTTGCTTATGGTGATGATGAGCAGCTTCAAAAAATTCAGGCTAAGGTTCCTGTCTTGTTTTATGGATTTGCGGAGGAAAATGATTATCAGGCCGCAAATATTGTGAAAACGACAGAAGGAACAAGCTTTGATGTATTTATTCGCAATACGTATTATGACACCTTTTCCATTCCAACATTCGGTGACCATAGTGTTCTAAATGCTCTAGCTGTCATTGGCGTTTGCCATTATGAAGATATTAATGTGGAAGTAGTGAAAGAACTTTTAACGACCTTCCAAGGGGTTAAGCGAAGATTTACGGAAAAAAGGATGGGCAGCCAAATTTTAATTGACGATTATGCCCACCATCCGACTGAAATCAAAGCAACCATCGATGCAGCCATGCAAAAATATCCTGATCGTGAAATTGTTGCCGTGTTCCAGCCGCATACCTTTACAAGGACGCAGGCCTTTTTAGAAGATTTTGCTGAGAGCCTAAGGCTGGCGGATAAAACTTATTTGTGTGAAATTTTTGGGTCAGCTCGTGAAAAACAAGGAAAGCTTTCTATTCACGACCTTGAGGAAAAAATCCCTGGTGCTGAAATTCTCACTGAAGAGACCACATATTTATTAGGGAACCATGATAATAGTGTCATCCTCTTTATGGGGGCTGGAGACATTCAGAAATTCCAGGAATCTTATGAAAAACAAATTGCTAAATAAGAAAAGGATTCCGCCAAGTGCGGCATCCTTTTTTCATATCAATAATATAAGGAATTTTTTTTAACAAATTGCAGGAAAACAAGACAAATCACTGGAAGTAGTATAAGATATGAACGAGGTTTAAACCATAGTTTGAACGGTAATACATAATTAATAGGATATATCGGAGGTTTTATGATGATCTTGATTTTATACATAAGCGTAGCCTTGATTGCAGTAGCTTTTTTAGTGCTGGTTTTCTATTTATCAGCGACACTTAAATCCCTGAAAATTACCCTTACGAGTGTTTCGGACACTTTAAAGGGACTGGAAAAACAAGTTGAAGGTGTCACAAGTGAAACAACACAGCTCTTACAAAAAACAAATGCCCTTGCCGAAGATTTACAAGATAAATCAGTGCGCTTAAATAGTGTCGTTGATTCTGTTAAAGAGGTTGGAACCTCAGTCAGGAAATTTAATGGAACCTTAAAGAATATTACGAATACGATTGATGAGCAAGTCGAAGAGAGCAAGGAAAAAGTTTCGCAAATTATTCAGTGGAGCAATGTATTTTTTGAATTAAAAGACATGTGGCAGGCTCGTAAGGAAGCCAAAAATGAAGAAACCATTTATGAAAGGCAAAAGGAACGTTCACATTAAAAAAGAGGAGTGAAGGGATTATGACAAAAAGAGAGTATGAATCACGTGAAACCAATCAAGTTCGAAGCGACGAATCTGGCAGCAGCAGTTTTCTGCTGGGCGTTATCGTTGGCGGTCTGGCGGGTGCTGCAGCGGCGCTGCTCTTAGGTACAAAAAAAGGCCAGGAATTTCGCCATACACTTTCTGACCAAACGGGATCTCTTCTCGATAAATCTTCACCGCTAAGGGAAAATGTAAAGTCCAAAACTATCTCACTTACCCAGGGGCTTGCCCAGCAATCCTCTAATCTAATGAATAAAGTGAAAGGGAAAACAGATACCACTTTTGAGCAGCATGAGGATTCCGAAACCACCTATATTTCGATTCAAGGTTCAAACGAAAAAACGGCATCAACAAAAGCTTCAGCAAATAGCGATGAAATTCGAAAAAAATTAGAGGAAGCTCAAAAAGCACTAGAGGAAGAAGAAAGCAAGGTTAGGATTTAAAAGGAATATAAGTCATACAGTTTGTGAAACATTACGGTGAAGTGTTAAAATTACTTCACCGTTTATTATTATCTGGAGGTAAAATTATGCTGAAAAAAATTGATTCAATTGAAGAGTTTACGGAATTACTAAATAACGAAAATTCATTTTATCTATTAAAGCACAGCTTAACTTGCCCAATCAGCCAAGCAGCCTACAAAGAATACGAGAAATTTTCGAATGAACATGAAAATATCCCAACTTACTACTTGGCAGTTCAAGATTCCCGCCCATTATCAAACGAAATCGCTGAACAATTTCAAATTAAGCACGAATCTCCACAAGCCATTCTTTTTGCTGATGGGAAACCATCGTGGAATGCTTCACACTGGAAAATAACGAATCGTTCTTTGGCACAAGCTATTCCCGTTCAGGAATAAAAAATAGTTCCATATCGCCATATAACAGTCACCTTTTTTCAAAAAACACATATATTACTTTAATATATATCAAAAAATACTTTAATACTTAAAAGCTTAAAAGCGTTTAATCGTTAAAGAAAAAAGTGATGACAAAGAAATTTATTTCGGCTATAATAACCCTAATTATAAAAAAGTTTATAATTTTTAAAAATCTTTGATTGTGAGGCAGTAAACTTAATCCTATTTAAAAAAGATAACTTTACTTAGGAATAAATGCCGACAAAAGAAAGGACGGGGACGAAAAGATGGGCAATAATGAATTGGATCAGTTAAGAGACCGTGTAGATGAGTTAAACTTGGAATTGTTGAGGTTAATAAATGAAAGAGCTCGACTCGTCCAAGAGATCGGGCAGGTAAAAGGAAGTCAAGGCGTTTTCCGCTTCGATCCAGTCCGCGAAAGAATGATGCTCGATAAAATTAAAGAGAATAATGATGGTCCATTTGAAAATTCAACAATTGATCACCTGTTTAAGGAAATTTTCAAAGCGGGGCTTGACCTCCAAAAGGACGACCATAAGAAAGCTTTGTTAGTTTCTAGAAAGAAACAGCCAGAAAATACAATCGTAGACTTAAAAGGCGAAAAAATTGGCGATGGCAAGCAGCATTTTGTCTTCGGTCCATGTGCAGTTGAATCCTATGAGCAGGTGGCAACTGTGGCTAAATCTATGAAGGAAAAAGGCTTAAAGCTTTTGCGCGGTGGTGCTTACAAGCCAAGAACGTCTCCATATGATTTCCAAGGATTAGGTGTAGAAGGACTGAAAATATTAAAACGTGTTGCAAATGAATTTGATATGGCCGTCATTAGTGAAATTGTCAGTCCTGCCGATATTGAAATGGCTATTGATTACATCGATGTTATCCAAATTGGTGCACGTAATATGCAAAACTTCGAATTATTAAAGGCTGCTGGTGCAGTAAATAAACCTGTTCTATTAAAGAGAGGGTTAGCTGCAACCATCGAGGAATTCATCAATGCTGCCGAATATATCATGGCGCAAGGAAATGGACAAATTATCCTTTGCGAGCGTGGAATTCGGACCTACGAGAAGGCAACTAGAAATACCTTAGATATTTCCGCTGTTCCTATCTTAAAGCAAGAAACACATTTACCGGTTATGGTAGATGTTACTCACTCAACTGGAAGAAGAGATTTACTGCTTCCATGCGCGAAGGCTGCAATTGCAATTGGGGCAGACGGCGTTATGGCTGAAGTACACCCAGACCCTGCTGTAGCACTTTCTGATGCACAGCAGCAAATGAACCTTGAGCAATTTGATCACTTCTACAATGAACTCCTTGCATCCAACTTTGTAAGAGTATAATGAACAAGAACCTTCTGCTATGATAGCAGGAGGTTTTTTCCTGCTTTTAAAAAAATATTGACAATATAATTGCGGCTTTTTTCTTCTTGTCGTATCATAAGTACATACTTAAAGATTGTTTACTTTATCACATAAGCAATAATGACTAGATTTTAGCTAAATGCTATAAAATAAAGAAAACAATGAACGTTTTAGGAGAGTGTTACAAGTGAATAATATTACAATTTATGACGTAGCTCGTGAAGCGAATGTTTCCATGGCCACAGTATCCCGCGTTGTTAACGGGAATCCTAATGTAAAGCCGGTTACCCGGAAAAAGGTCCAAGAGGTAATCGAAAGATTAGGATACCGTCCAAATGCGGTTGCCAGAGGATTGGCAAGTAAAAAAACAACTACAGTAGGAGTTATCATCCCTGATATCTCCAATATCTTCTTTGCAGAGCTTGCACGCGGGATTGAAGATATTGCCACCATGTATAAGTACAATATTATCTTAAGTAATTCAGATCAAAACAAAGAAAAGGAACTACATTTATTTAACACAATGTTAGGTAAACAGGTAGACGGGATTGTTTTCATGGGAGGACATATTACTCCTGAGCATGTCGATGAGTTTGAAAGGTCTCCAGTTCCAGTTGTGCTAGCGGGATCTATCGAAGAATCTGAAAAGATTCCTTCTGTTAACATTGATTATGAACAGGCTGCCTACGATTCTGTAAAGGAGTTTATCGGTAGAGGGCATAAACATATTGCTTTTGTTATTGGACCGCTTTATGAACCGGATATCACCGTTAAAAAGCTAAATGGCTATAAGAGAGCCTTAGAAGATGCAAATATTCCTTTTAATGAAGAGCTAATTATTGAAGGAGATTATACGTACGATTCCGGAATTGAAGCATTTGAAAAAATGCTGGAACTATCTGAGAAACCAACGGCCATTTTGGTTGGTGCGGATGAAATGGCACTTGGTGTCGTCCATGGTGCTGAGGATAAGGGCTACAGTATTCCAGAGGATTTTGAGGTTATTACTTCTGACAATACGAGACTGTCGCTGATGGTCCGTCCGCAGCTTACGACGATTGTTCAACCTCTTTATGATATTGGGGCTGTTGCAATGCGCTTGTTAACCAAATTAATGAACAAAGAAAAAGTAAGTGAACAAAAAGTGGTTCTTCCACATCGAATTGAACATCGTCAATCAACAAGGGAATAATAAAAAAGGGCGGCTAATTAGTCGCCTTTTTTATTTTGTCTAAATCCTGCTAACGGGCCTGTTGATTTCCTCTCCGGGCACTCGCTTTCCGCGGGGAGGTCCTGGAGCCTCCTCGGCGCTGAAAGCGCCTGCGGGGTCTCCAGTGACCTCTATATCCCGCAGGACACTGAAAATCTTCTCCCTTGAATCGGCCCACGCACGAAGGAAATGCGATAGCATTTTCGAGGAGTCGAGTGCCCTCTGCTCCAATCAACTGGGAGTCAAATATCCTAAAGTATTGCAACACACATTTTCTCCACCTGGTAAGTGTGCTGCTTTATGAGGACATTTCCATCCAGGAAGTGTCCGAACCTGCGCAACCTTCGGACAAAATCGCTTGAAAAAGAGGCGGAAGTGTCCGAACCAGTGCAGCCTTCGGACAAAACCGCTTGAAAAAGGGGCGGAAGTGTCCGAACCTACGCAACCTTCGGACAAAATCGCCTGAAAAAGAGGAGGAAGTGTCTGAACCTCGCGGAAATCGAAGTGCCTAGGGCGCAAATCAACAAACATGTTAAAAAGGCTTTAAATTAATATTTTTATATAAAAATTAACGTGGTGAATCGACAAAGGTAATGAGGTAAAATAAAAGGCTATCGAAAGGTTTTCGATAGCCTGAGGTGCTAAATAGCCGCCTTTTCTTATTATCTTGATTCACTTTTTTGATGATTACGAATTGGATATAGTGCTTTTTCAAGTGTGATTAAGTTCTTTTCTGTTATTTCTGCTTTTCTTGGGATTGGAGGATAAATATCCTCTGGATCATCCCACTCCCTTGGCAGTGTCACCGGGGACTCCTTTTGCCACTGCTCTATCCAGTCTTCAGGCAAACTGCCAAAACAATTGGGATTTTCCGTCATCTCCATCCAAATAAATGCCCAAGCCCTTGGGACAACACGCCAAATGTCATATCCGCCGCCGCCTACGGCAATCCATTTGCCGCCGCAATATTGATGCGCAATTTCATGGGCAAGCTTTGGGATTTCCCGATATATTTTCATCGTTGCCGACAAATGGGTTAATGGGTCATAATAATGCGAGTCTGCTCCGTTTTGCGTCAAGATCACATCAGGCTTAAAAAACTCGGCCACATCTCTGATTGCATTTTTATAGGCATGCAGCCACGAATCATCTTCTGTAAAGGCATCAACAGGGATGTTGAATGAATAGCCGTATCCCGCTCCCTGGCCTCTTTCGTTAATATTGCCTGTACCCGGAAATAGATACCGGCCAGTCTCATGAATTGATAGTGTACAGACATTCGGGTCATCGTAAAAGGACCATTGAACTCCGTCACCATGATGGGCGTCTGTATCAACGTATAAAACGCGGGCATTATATTTTTGCTGGATATATTTAATCGCAACAGAACTATCATTGTAAATGCAAAATCCGGAGGCTTTCCCCCGAAATCCGTGATGCAGACCGCCGCCAAGGTGCAGGGCATGAAGTGTTTTTCCAGTCATTACCTCATCGACAGCCGTTAAGGTCCCCCCCACCATCAAAGAACTAGCCTCATGCATATTAGCGAAAATAGGGGTATCTTCAGTACCTAAACCATAGTTTTCAGCCATTTCTTTCGGAAGAAGCCCCTGGCCGGCCTTTTTTACTGCTTCTACGTAACTTGGGTCATGGATTAAGGTTAACTCCTCTTCAGTCGCCATTCGTGGCTTAACAATCTGATTGGGGTCTAAGGCATTTATTCTATTTAATAAATCTACTGTGAGTTTAAGCCGGAATTGATTGAAAGGATGATGGCTGTTGAATCGATAATTCAGAAGGTCTTCTGAGTAAATAAAGGAACAGCGATCATTCATATAGACATCCCCGGCAAATTTGGCCATAACACCTGGTGGCCAGCTTCTTTAAGGTCTTGAATCAATCCGGTAGGGTTCATTAATTGAACTCTGATTACAAGTATTTTATATTGCTCATCCTGTTTATCTGGGTAAACCAGTACACTTAAGATGTTTGCCTTCCGTTTTCGGATAATTTCTGCGATTTCACTGAGAATTCCGGAGATATTCGGCACTTTTATTTCTATTTGCGAGCCAGGCTGATGAACACCTGTTAATTCAATCATTGTTCTTAATAAATCGGTTTCTGTCACAATTCCCACTAATTTTCGATTATTGATGACCGGAAGGCAGCTTATTTTATGTTCATAGAAAAGAGCGGCGATCTCTTCAACAAAATCCAGGGGATGGCTTGTGATGACGTTTTTCTCCATTATCGTATCTAGGGGTTTTTTCAAAATTTCCGGGTGTTCATTTGCATGAAAAATGGACGGTGTAGCCTCTCTTATTTTAGCAACGGTAACAAGACCAACCAGGTGCCCGTCTTTATCAATGATTGGGATGTGGCGAATTTTCCTTAATTCCATTAATGCCATGGCGTCTGCAATGGTATCAGTGGGAGAGAGGGCAGCTACATCCGATTGCATAATTTCTTCCACGATCATAGGATTTCCCCCAATTCTCTATAGTTCAATCATGTTTAGTACATAAATCGATTCATAAAACGAAGACGATCGAAACGCTGAATGGATTCATTATCGATTCGTTTGCCCATTTTGGCCATCAAACAGTTGGCTGGGTGGGAGCAGATTTCCGGGTCATCAGTCGCATACCATTCCAAACCGCCGGCATTCATCATTTTCTCCATGATTTTTCGATATTCCCAAACATTGAGTTTGGTTCCTTTTAAATCCCAATGCCAATAATACTCGGTGGTGATAATAATATAGTCTTCCATGGCATCATCCATCATCGAAACAATCAGGAGGTTTTTACCGACAGCACAGCCTCTAAATTGAGGGATCACCTCGATAGCGCCCAATTCTATTAAATTATCCATCTTTCCTTCCGACCAGCGTTCGAGAGGGTCCGGGTATAAATAGGTAACATAACCGACGATTGTATTTTGATGCCGCGCAATAATAATTCTTCCTTCCGGTAAATCGGCGATCCCGATTAATGCCTCGTGCTGCTGGGCAGGGGGGCGAAACGCAACAAGGTCTTCATGAAAATCATAGCCTGCTAATTTTTCTGCAGTGACAGGGCCTTCAATAATTAATTTGCCTTGAGGAGTTTTTAATTCCTTAGCATTATAGGTTTTTTTGTGCTCCATTTGGTCACCCCTGGAAAAAATCTAGGTACTTCAATTCTATTATACATGAAATTTATATCTTTAAAGATTTTTCACTAAATTTTCGAAAAATTAAACACTAGGTTTATATTTTTTTAAAAAAATGTTTTTTTAAAATTGTGAATAGTTATTATTTGTACTATAATTATCTCAAATACTTCAGAGGGGGAGATAGGAATGAGAGTGGAAGCGCTGCCAGTAGTCCAAGGGGATTTCAATTTGCGAAACTATGAAGAAACATATAAGAATTTTGACTGGAAAGATACAGAAAAGGAATTCTCTTGGAGTGAGACAGGCCTTGTTAATATGGCTTACGAGGCGATTGACCGCCACGCGGGTACGTATAGAAAAAATAAGGTGGCATTATATTATCGTGATGCTTCGAGAAATGAAAAATATACTTTTAAGGAAATGAAGGAGCTTTCCAATAAAGCCGGGAATGTGCTGAAAAATTACGGCGATGTCGAAAAAGGCGACCGTGTCTTTATTTTCATGCCGCGTTCTCCAGAACTTTATTTTACTGTTTTAGGAGCAATTAAGCTTGGTGCGATCGTTGGCCCATTGTTTGAAGCCTTCATGGAAGGGGCTGTCAGGGATCGTCTACAAGACAGTGAAGCAAAAGTATTAGTAACTACACCAGAATTGTTAAGCCGTGTACCTGTCCAGGATTTACCGGCATTAAAGCATATTTTCCTCGTTGGAAAAAATGTGGAGGAACAAGGTAATTGCATTAACTTTTTAGAAAAATTTGAGACTGCCAGCAAAGAGCTGAAGATTGAATGGGTTGAGCGGACAGATGGATTAATCCTCCATTACACATCTGGATCCACTGGTAAGCCAAAGGGCGTACTGCATGTGCATAATGCGATGATTCAGCATTATCAAACAGCTAAATGGGTTCTTGATTTAAAAGAGGATGATGTTTACTGGTGTACAGCAGACCCAGGCTGGGTGACAGGAACTTCATACGGTATCTTTGGCCCATGGCTGACTGGTACTTCGAATGTTATTGTCGGCGGACGTTTCAGCCCAGAATCCTGGTATCAAATGATTGAAGACTTCGGTGTTACGGTTTGGTACAGTGCTCCAACAGCATTCCGGATGCTGATGGGAGCGGGGGACGAGCTGGTTAAGAAATTTAATTTAAGCAGTCTTCGCCATGTCTTGAGTGTTGGTGAGCCATTAAACCCAGAAGTGGTAAAATGGGGTGCCAAGGTATTCAATAAGAGAATTCATGATAACTGGTGGATGACAGAAACTGGTGCCCAGTTAATCAGTAACTATCCTTGCATGGAAATCAAGCCTGGTTCGATGGGGAAGCCAATCCCTGGCGTTGAGGCGGCGATTGTTGATAATCAAGGTAACGAGCTTCCGCCATACAGAATGGGGAACCTTGCAATTAAAAAAGGCTGGCCTTCGATGATGCATACGATCTGGAACAATCCTGAGAAATACGAGTCGTATTTCATGCCAGGTGACTGGTATGTCTCTGGAGACTCTGCGTACATGGATGAGGATGGCTACTTCTGGTTCCAAGGCCGCGTCGATGACGTCATCATGACATCTGGAGAGCGTGTAGGTCCATTTGAAGTGGAAAGCAAGCTTGTTGAACACCCAGCAGTTGCTGAAGCAGGGGTTATCGGAAAACCGGATCCTGTGCGCGGGGAAATTATTAAAGCCTTCATCGCGTTAAGGGATGGTTATGTGGCAACTGAAGAGCTTAAAGAGGAAATTAGACAGTTCGTCAAAAAAGGTCTGGCAGCACATGCCGCACCTCGTGAAATTGATTTCCGTGACAAGCTGCCAAAAACACGAAGCGGCAAGATCATGAGACGTGTTTTGAAAGCATGGGAGTTAAATTTGCCGACTGGTGATTTATCGACGATGGAAGACTAATTTTTAAAGATATAAAGATAGAGGCTGAATCCAATTGATGACTGGAGCAGCCTCTTTTTTTGTTGGTATTAAATCCTTCTTTTGGATTCGCTGATAAATGGTAAAAATTCGCTGATATATGCTAATTCCGTTTGCGTTCGGCCCAGCCAATTCCCTTTCGATAGCCGAATCCCAAGATTAGATAAATTACCAAAACAATTACTCCCGTGACCAATCTTTCCCGCATGCTTCCATCTGCCAAAAGAACAGGACCAAGGCCAAAAAACGTAACCAAGCCAATGAGAAGGATAAAAACAGCGTGTACTAAAATTCTCACTACTTTCACCTCCAAATTTCCTTTTTATATATTGACGTTGAAAAGAAAAAAGCTGTTACAAATAAAAAGGACTTTGGGTTGCAGTCCCAAAGCCCCTTTATACCAATTAATATTTAATTAACGTATATTTCTTTTTCCCTCTTCGGACAATCGTAAACTGGCCTTCAATTTTGTCAGTTTCCTGAAGAGTATAAGAGGTATCAGTTACCTTTTCTCCATTAATGGCAATGGCACCATTTGAAATATCTTCACGAGCCTGGCGCTTGGAAGGAGAGATCTTTGCCGCTACTAATAGCTCAACCAAATTATTTTCCTCTTCATTTTGAAGCGCGTAAGACGGTACATCTTTAAAGCCCTGCTTGATTTCGGCAGCCGATAAACTGCGAACGTCTCCACTAAATAGTGCTTCGGAAATCTTGATGGCCTGCTTTAGTGCATCCTCTCCGTGAATCAGACGTGTCATCTCTTCCGCCAGTGCCTTTTGGCCTTTACGGAGATGCGGCTCTTCTTGGACACAGACTTCCAATTGTTCAATTTCCTCACGAGAAAGGTAGGTAAACAGCTTCAAGTATTTCACCACATCGGCATCGGCTGTGTTAATCCAGAACTGGTAGAACTCGTAAGGAGTGGTTTTTTCCGGGTCGAGCCAGATAGCGCCGCCTTCTGATTTTCCAAACTTGGTACCGTCGGATTTGGTTACAAGCGGAATTGTCAGCCCAAAGGCTTTCGTCTCTTCGTTATGCATTTTCCGAATTAACTCAAGACCTGAGGTAATGTTCCCCCACTGGTCACTGCCGCCAACCTGTAATTTGCAGTTATAATGATCATATAAATGGTTGAAATCCATCGCCTGTAAAATCGTGTAGGTGAACTCGGTAAACGAGATCCCTGTTTCAAGCCTAGAGGCAATCGTATCCTTTGCCAGCAGGTAGTTGACACCGATATGCTTGCCGATATCACGCAGGAAGGCAATGACACTCATGGGCTCGGTCCAGTCGTAGTTGTTGACCATAACTGCGCCATTTTCTCCTTCAAACTCAAAAATGGCCGTTAATTGCTTTTTAATGCCTTCAACGTTTTTCTGAACCGCTTCGATTGTTTGCAGCTTTCGTTCTTCGCTTTTACCGCTCGGGTCGCCAATCAGCCCAGTTGCGCCTCCGACCAATACAAGCGGACGATGTCCATGCTGCTGGAATCTTCTTAGTGTTAAAAACGGCACCAAATGGCCGATATGAAGACTGTCAGCGGTTGGGTCTGTCCCGCAATAGAGGGAAATTTTTTCGTTATCTAAAAGATTTTGCAACCCTTCTTCATCTGTTTGCTGATAAATAATGCCCCGCCATTTCAAATCCTCTAATAAGTTCATTACTCAAAACCTCCAATAAAAAATAAAAACGCCCCTGCAATTATGCAGGGACGTAAAATATACGCGGTACCACCCAGCTTGAGGAAATTCCTCCAACTTGAAAAAGTAACGGTTTAAACCGTTCTCCGCTACTGTTTCTTCACAGAGAAAGCTCCAGGATGTAATTCACTCTTCTATATGTGGCAGCTTTCACCGGCCGCTGCCTCTCTATTTACAGGGATAGAAGAACTACAATTGATTCCCTTCAAAGCCTTAAATTATAAAAAAATGCTTATTGATTTTTTAACATATATTAAAGATAAAGTCAAACGGTAAAATGGAAATTTCAGAAAAATGTAGAAGCTTGTCAAATTTTATACCACCGATATGCTATAATGGATGTGATTTTATTAGAGGTGATGCTATGAAAGAAAAGTGGCAAATATGGAAGGAAAAAGCTGATTCCCTCCTTAATTTTATTACTCATAAAAAAACCGTCAAAGGTGCCAGGATTACGTATCAGGTTTTCTGGAACCTGTTTCTGCTTTTATTAACGGTTGTAATCCTTGGAGGGGCTTTTGCAACAGGTGTTGGCGCCGGTTATTTTGCCTCGCTCGTCAAGGATGAACCCGTGCGTTCATACGAAGGTATGAAAAAAGATATTTACAACTATACGGAAACATCGGACTTATATTTTGCTGATAATGTTTATCTTGGAAAACTACGGTCGGATCTGGTCCGTGATGAGGTCAAATTGAATCAGGTCTCCGATAACGTAATCAATGCTGTAATCGCTACGGAGGACGAATATTTTTACGAGCACAAAGGGGTCGTCCCAAAGGCCGTTTTTCGAGCCCTTTTTCAGGAAGTGACCAATTCTCCTATCCAATCGGGCGGAAGCACGCTAACACAGCAATTAATTAAAAACCAAATTCTAACCAATGAGGTTTCCTTCCAAAGAAAAGCAAATGAAATTTTGCTGGCCCTTCGTTTGGAGAAGTTTTTCGATAAAAAGGAAATTCTTGAAGCGTACTTAAATGTGGCGACTCTTGGCAGAAATTCATCAGGGCAGAACATTGCCGGTGTCCAGGCCGCAGCAAAAGGGATCTTTGGAAAAAATGCTAGTGAGCTTACACTGCCGGAGGCTGCTTTTATTGCCGGACTGCCGCAAAGTCCGTTTGGTTATACCCCATTTACCCGAGAAGGCACAGTGAAGAATAATCTGGAGCCGGGCATAACAAGAATGAAAACAGTTTTAAAAAGAATGTACGATGGCGGATACATTAATGAAAAGCAATACGCAGAAGCATCCGCCTATGACATCACAAAGGATTTTACTCCGTCAGTACCAAATCCGCTTGATAACTATCCTTGGTTGACATTTGAAATTGAGAAACGGGCCATTGATGTTCTGACAACGGGGTTGGCTAAGAAAGATGGCCATACCGAAAAAGATTTAAAACAAGATGAAAACCTTTATTACAAGTATAAGACGATGGCTAGCCATGACCTGCGGCAAAATGGCTATCAAATTCATACAACTATTAACAAAGATATATATGATGCCATGCAGGTGGTAAAAGATAACTACAAATATTACGGACCAGATAAACCGGAGGAAAAAGAAGACCCGGAAACCGGTGAAAAGAAAACCGTAATGGAACCTGTTGAGGTCGGTGCAGAACTGATTGAAAATAGTACCGGCAAAATAATCAGCTTTGTTGGCGGCAGAGATTATAATAAACAGCAGCTCAATCACGCTACCAGTGCAGTCCGCCAGAACGGTTCGACGATGAAGCCGCTGCTCGTTTACGGGCCGGCTATTGAACTCGGAAAAGCGGCGCCGGGAACCCCGCTTCCGGATGTCGAACTGAGACTAGATAAAAGCAAAAGTACACCATGGCCTCATAACTATGACAAAAGATATAGCGGGCTAGTATCAGCACGGTATGCTTTGGCCAAATCCTATAACGTGCCGGCAGTAAAGCTATACTCTGAAATCGTGGACCAGCGTCCAGCACAGTATCTGGAAAAGATGGGCTTTACCTCGCTAACAAAAGGGGACTACACGAACCTGGCTACCTCTATCGGGTCCTTGGATAACGGCGTGACTGTTGAAGAAAATACAAATGCCTTTAGTACCTTTGCCAATGGCGGGAAATTTATCGATGCTTACCTGATTGATAAAATTGTCGACAAGGACGGTAAAATTATCTATCAGCATGAAGTAAAACCTGTTGATGTCTTTAAACCTCAGACTGCATTCTTGACCATTGATATGATGCGGGATGTAATAAATATGGGTACAGCAGCAGGTGTAAAGAGCAAACTGAATTTCAGTGCTGATTGGGCAGGAAAAACCGGTACTGGTAACAATTATTTTGATTCGTGGTTTGTTGCCTTCAACCCGAATGTAACACTTGGAATTTGGACTGGATATGATACGCAGAAATCTTTAAAAACCAGCGGAATGTCTTACAGTCAGCGGACCAATAATCTTTGGGCTGAACTGATGAATGCGGCTTATAAAATTAAACCGGATTTAGTTGCTCCAAAAGAAAGCTTTCAAATGCCTGAAGGGATTGTTAAAACGTCGTATTGTGCCGTTTCCGGCCTGCTTCCGTCAGCGGCGTGTTCAAAGGCAGGTTTGGTTGAAAGTGATTATTTCAATGCCAAAGATGTTCCTACGAAAGTCGATGATAGTTTAATCGAAGGAAATTATGTAACGATCGGAGATAGTAAATATCTGGCTCTTGATTCCACACCAAAAGAGTTTACCCAGTATGGAACAATCTTAAACCCAGACTTTATCAACAGAATAGTAGGCAATGACTTTAAAAATATCAGCCAGCTTATTCCAAACAGGGGCAGATGGGACAATGTGCTTGTCTCAAGTGCTAAAATGGCCGATAACGGCAAGAAACCGGACGGTGTCACCTTGACCGCATCCGGCAATACCCTCACATGGAGCGCACCGGCAGACAATGATATCGTCGGCTATCGTGTCTATCAGGGTGGATTTTTTGGAGCGAAGATCGCAAGCATCAATAGCGGTTCCTCACTATCCTATAATGTTGGAAACGGAAGCTTCTATGTAACGGCAGTTGATATTGCAGGAAATGAATCCGCACCTTCAAATGTAGTGGAAGTAGGAGTTTTAACTCAACAATAACATTTAATGGGGGTCTCAAAATTAGATTTTGGGACTCCTGTTTTTTATTTCCAAATGCATTTTCAAAAAACATAAAAAAAGCCCCAGAATTGAAATTCTGGGGCTTTACAAATGCTAAATACAAATTAACGAGAGTAGAACTCGACGATAAGAGTTTCGTTAATTTCAGCAGGTAATTCAGAACGCTCTGGTAAGCGAGTGAAAGTACCTTCTAATTTGTCAGCATCGAAAGTTAAAAAATCAGGAACGAAGTTAGTTGCTTCGATTGCTTCTTTGATTACATCAAGGTTGCGAGATTTTTCGCGAACGCTGATTGTTTGACCAGCAGCTAAGCGGTATGATGGGATATCAACGCGTGCGCCATCAACTAAGATGTGGCCATGGTTAACTAATTGACGAGCCGCACGGCGAGTGCGTGCAAGACCTAAACGATAAACTACGTTATCAAGACGAGACTCAAGAAGAACCATGAAGTTTTCGCCATGAACGCCGCCTAATTTGCCAGCTCTGTCGAATAGGTTGCGGAATTGACGCTCATTAACACCGTACATATGACGAAGCTTTTGCTTCTCTTGTAACTGCAATCCATATTCAGAAAGCTTTTTGCGTTGGTTTGGACCATGTTGTCCAGGAGCGTAAGGACGCTTTTCTAATTCTTTACCTGTGCCGCTTAGAGAGATTCCAAGACGACGGGATAATTTCCAGCTTGGGCCGGTATATCGAGCCATGAATGACTCCTCCTTTAAGTTTTTATTTTGGTAAAATAAAAACCGTAACGAAACATCGATAACAGCCATTTTATTTTCATGCACCATCGCCCTAGCAGCTAAGGGTTACGCGATGCACCTTCGCAAGAAGCTCTCGCGAGGAACAAAATGGAACAGCTAAAATCGTTTCATAGGCTGCAATATTTTACACAAAGAGTATTATATAATTTTTATTCGTGGTAAGTCAAGCTAATTTTTATTATAACACTGAAGTCATTCAGATAAGGTGATTTTAACAGACCAATCTTATTATACATAAAGCTATTCAAATTTTTGAAAGGTCATCCAAAAGTAAAGGATATATATTATCCTGGTGACCCGGAACATCCTGATTATTCCATAATGAAAAAGCAGATGAAACAAGCTGGCGGGCTGCTTTCCTTTTCACTTCATGGGACAAAGGAAACAGCGCAGCATTTTATGAATCAATTGGAACTAATTAAAATTGCGGTAAGTTTGGGAGACACGGAAACATTGATCCAGCATCCGGCGACAATGACTCACGCGGTCGTACCAGAAGAAGAACGGCTAAAAATGGGGATTGACAATACATTACTTCGGCTTTCCGTCGGTCTTGAAGCTTGGGAGGACTTAAAAGAGGATTTGGAACAAGCGCTTGATAAAATATAAAACTCGCCGTATGGCGAGTTTTCTTTATACGTGTTCGATTAGGATGGAGACGAATTCCTCAAGCTTTTCTTGGTCCAACTCATCAAAACGGTTTTTTTCCGGCGAATCAATATCTAGGACACCTATAACCTGATCACCTTTTACAAGTGGAATGACAATCTCTGACTGAGATGCAGCATCACAGGCGATATGGCCCGGGAATTGATGCACGTCTGCGACCCGAAGCGTTTCTGCTTTCTGGACTGCTGTCCCGCATACACCTTTTCCAACCGGAATACGGACGCAGGCAGGCAGGCCTTGAAATGGTCCAAGCACTAGCTCCCCGTCCTCCATCAAATAAAAGCCGACCCAATTAATCCGGTCTAAAAATTGGTTCAACAAGGAGGAAGCATTGCTCAAATTGGCAATTTGATTTTTTTCATCGTGGATGAGGGCATGCAATTGCTTCTTTACTAATTCATAATTTTCTTCACGAGTCCCTTTGTACATTTCGACGTTAAACATCCTTTTTCCCCCTGCTTTTTAAAGTTTTATAGTCTATTTTAGCAGATTGAAAAGAAAAAGAGCAGACTTTGTCGATTTTTTCATAGAGGAATCCTTATCTAGAAAAAGAACAATTATATTAGGGGATTTTGTGTTCGAAAGGGGGAAAAGGGATGAAGAAAAGTTCAAAGGATTCGGTCGTTGCAGCTGCTATTTTGTTGTTCAATTCCAAAGGCTACTCAGGTACGTCGATAAGGGATATCGCTGATGCCGCGAAAGTAAATACGGCCACCATTGCTTACTACTTTGGCAACAAAGAGGGGCTATTGGAATATTGTTTTACCTATTTTTTTGAACAGTACATCAATAAAATGGAAGCGGCTTTTGCCACCATTGAAAAAGGGGCAGCAATTTGTCTGAAGCGCGTGGTAGCGGACTTGCTCCATTATCAATGGGAAAACATTCAGCTTGCTAGCTTTGTGTACAGGGAAATGTCAATTGATTCGCAAATGGTAAGAGAAATCATGGCCACCTATTCCTTGAAGGAAAAGTACTATTTTCAAAAGATATTTGAAAGAGGCTTTGAGTGGAATGAATTTCGGCCGCATTCGATTCCTTATTTAATTATCCAGTTAAAGGGTCTTTTAATGATGCCGTTTATGAATACTCATTACATGAGAGAAGTGCTGTATGTTTTCCCAAATGAAAAGTTTTTCGAGCAAAAATATTTAAAGGACCTCTATCAATGGATTGACAAAACTCTTTGTTCCGATGTTCAAATAAAAAAAGAAGCGATTATAAAGTAGAGTTCAGGATTTGAATCAAAGCCCTCAGCTGAAAAGCTCCCTCAAAATGATCTAAAAAAAGGTAAAGCACTGGCTGTCATGATGAATTTATACAGCTGAGTGCTTTTTTTGATTTTCTTTTACAAAAAAATTGAAATTACTAGTCAAAAATTGTCGTATACATGGTATCATTAAGGCATCGAATTTAATCATTAACGGATTTTTTAAATAGATGAGAATGACAGCTGTTCGGAACAGGAGGCTTGCAAGTGAAATATATAATAGGGTTATTCATCCTTATCCTTGCGATATTTGTATTAGGATATCTAATAAAGAAAAAGCATTTTAAAGAAATGGACCATCTCGAGGCCTGGAAAATTGATTTGTTTAATAGACCAATCCCTGATGAAATGGCTAAAGTAAAACAGCTTAATATGACCGGACAAACAGAGGAGCTTTTTGAGCGCTGGCGGAATGAATGGGACGATATTGTGACTGTCAAGCTGCCGGATTTGGAAGAAATGCTGTTTGATGCAGAAGAATACATAGACCGCTATAGATTCAAAAAAGCAAAAGAGGCCCAAAGCAAAATCACGGAAAAATTACAAGAAACTGAAAATCAAGTTAATAAAATTATCGAAGAGCTTCATGAACTGGTCGGCAGTGAGGAAAAGAACCGTGTAGAAATTGAGGAATTAAAGGAACTGTATCGAGAGACAAAGAAAACCTTGCTCGCGCATCGCCATAGCTTTGGCAATTCCGAGAAGCATCTGGAAGCGGCGCTTACTGAGGTCATGGGGAAATTTCATGAATTCGATGAAAAAACTGAGCAAGGAAATTACTTGGAGGCACGTGAAGTCGTACTATTCATTCACGATAAACTAACTGGTATAAAGAATAATATGGATTTAATTCCGCAACTTTTAATTGAATGTCAGTCGCTGATTCCAAACCAGTTGGCCGAGGTAAGGTCTGGTTTACGGGAAATGATGGAACAGGGGTACTATTTAGAACATGTCCATGTGGAAACAGAAATAGAGCGTCTCGAGGAAAAAATCAGAGAAAATTTAGCTTTAGTTGAAAAAAGCGAAGTTGATCAGGCTCAGGATGGAAATAAAGAAATAAAACAGCGGGTCGATATTCTTTTGGACCTTTTAGAAAAAGAGGTACATGCCAAGCATTTTGTAAAGAAAAATGAACAGACTGCCAGCAGTCTGCTTGCTGAGGCGGAAGAAGTGAATAAATATCTCGCATCGGAAGTCCTTCATGTACAGGCTACCTACCAATTGGCTGATCAGGATTTGGAAACACTGAACAATTTGGAAAGAGAGCTTGAGGCTGTTTATAAACGCTATGAAATATTATCAGAGAAAATAAAGCAAAACCAAACAGCTCAGTCCATCATGGGTGAAGAGTTAAATGAAATAAAGGAACACTTAGACCTCATACGTGAGGAGCAGCAAACCTTTGCCTTTAAACTTCAAGCCCTTAGGAAGGACGAACTGGAAGCAAGAGACAAAGTCCAAGAATTGGCGAAAAAGGTTGGAGAAACCTTCCGCCTTGTTCAAAAACAAAATGTTCCAGGACTGCCTGAAGAATATCGGTATTTATTGGAGGATACGAACGAGAGCATCCAAAATGTCAGATACCAGCTCGAGGAAAAGCCACTTAATATAGCGGCACTAAATCAGTATTTAGAGATTGCTGTTCTATCAGTTGATAAATTGGTAAATACTACTTTGGAATTGATAGAAAATGTTACGCTTGCTGAGAAGGCAATCCAATACGGGAATCGATACCGGAGTCAGTATCCTTCTGTTGCAAATGGATTAAGGAATGCAGAAGAGGCTTTTCGCCGTTATGATTATCAAGAGGCGTTAGAGCAGGCTGCTGCTACGATCGAGGGGATCGACCCGGACGCATTAAAAAAAATAAAGACACCTGTAACCATTGATTAGGAAAAACCGATTGTCATATCGGTTTTTTTTCTTTGGCTAATAAGAAAGTATAAATTCAACTACGCTTCTGTCTACATCCTATCGGACTCGCCAATCAGCAATTTTTTATTTGCTTTTTCAAGATAATAATTTATGGTAAGATTTATTTCGGCAGAGGTGTTAAAGGAAGGTTGTAAACCATGATTTATTTTGATAATAGTGCAACAACTAAACCATATAAGGAAGTATTGAACTCATTTCTAACTGTTTCGAGTGAATATTTTGGGAATCCCTCTTCATTGCACGGTTTCGGGGGACAGGCAGAAAAGCTTCTTTCCCAGGCAAGAGAACAAACAGCCAAGCTCATTGGGGTTAAAACGAATGAATTATATTTTACCTCGGGTGGTACAGAGAGCAATAACCTTGCCATTAAAGGGGCAGCTTTAGGTAACCGAAACAGGGGGCGCCACCTGATTACATCAAGTGTGGAGCATCCATCTGTTCTAACTGTAATGGAGCAGCTTGAGCAGGAAGGCTTTGAAATAACCCGCCTCCCTGTTGATAAAGATGGGCGTGTATCTGCCGACGATGTAAAAAGCTCGATAAGAAAAGATACTATTTTGGTGTCTATCATGAAGGTCAATAATGAGGTTGGTACAATTCAGCCCATTAAGGAAATAGGGGACATGTTAAAAAGCTATCCATCCGTTATATTCCACGTTGATGCGGTTCAGGGAATTGGCAAGGTTCCTATAAACATATATGAAAGCAGGATAGATTTATTATCCATATCGGCTCATAAAATCCATGGATTAAAGGGGACAGGTGCCCTTTTTATTCGGGAAGGAGTCAGGATAGCACCGCTTTTTTTAGGAGGAAATCAGGAACGGAAAATCCGTAGTGGTACGGAAAATGTCGCCGGTGCAGTTGCAATGGCCAAAGCACTCAGGATGACACTGGATAAAAGTGCTGAAGCAATGGAGAGCATGGTTAAGCTTAAAAACCTGTTAAGAGATAAGTTAAATGAAATGGAACAGATTCAAATCAATACTCCGATAGAAAACTCAGCACCGCATATTTTAAATTTTTCTTTAAAAGGGATCAAATCAGAAGTGTTCATTCATGCACTTGAGCAGAAAAACATTTTTGTATCGACCACGAGTGCATGCTCTTCAAAAAAGAAGGCCCCTAGCAATACTTTGCTTCAAATGGGAGTGCCTGAAGACCTTGCTGAAAGTGCAATAAGAATCAGCCTTTCCTTTGACAATACAGAAGAAGAAGCAAGGAAGGCGATCTTAGCGATAGAGGAAACAGTAAAACATTTAGGAAGGGTAATGAATAAATGAATTATGACCGTATATTAATCCGCTACGGGGAAATATCTACAAAGGGAAGAAATCGCAATAAGTTTGTTGATAAACTTAGAAAAAGTGTGAGAATTGCCCTTACCCCGTTTCCAAATATCAAAATTGAAGCTAGCCGCGATCGGATGTATGTCCTATTAAATGGAGAAAACGGGATAGAAATCATCAAAAAATTAAAGAATATATTTGGGATTCAGTCCTTCAGCCCGGCCATAAAGGTCGAGAGGGAAATGGAGTCCATTAAAGAAGTGTCTTTAACATTAGTAAAGTCTCTCTATAAAGAGGGGAAAACTTTTAAGGTAACAGCCAAAAGATCAGATAAAACCTTTGATCTGAATACAGATGAAATTAATAATGCTATAGGCGGCCATTTATTAACAAACATACCCGGGATTAAGGTGGATGTTCGAAATCCCGATATTAATTTACGGGTAGAGGTACGTAAAGAGGCCGTTTATTTGTCCTGCGAAACGATAAAAGGAGCGGGTGGACTTCCTTCAGAATCAAGCGGTAAAGCCATGTTGATGCTTTCCGGAGGAATTGACAGCCCGGTAGCGGGATATATGGCAATGAAGCGTGGCCTGGAAATTGAAGCAGTTCATTTTTTCAGTCCGCCGTTTACTAGTGAACGTGCGAAAGAAAAAGTTATTGACCTTTCAAAGAAACTGGCCGAGATGGCAGGCGGCTCATTAAAGCTTCATATTGTGCCATTTACCGATGTTCAGCAGGCCATCCGCGAACAGGTACCTGAAAATTATACGATGACTTCAACAAGAAGAATGATGCTCCGCATTACGGATGAAATCCGCATAAAACAAGAGGGGTTGGCCATTGTTACCGGCGAAAGCCTTGGCCAGGTTGCCAGCCAAACACTTGAGAGCATGTATGCGATTAATGAAGTGACAAATACACCGATTTTACGTCCCTTGATTTCAATGGACAAAACGGATATTATAAAAATCGCGAGTGAAATTGATACACTTGAAATTTCCAATCGGCCGTATGAAGATTGCTGCACTATTTTTGTGCCAGCATCACCGAAAACAAAGCCAAAAAGAGAAAAAGTGAATCAATACGAAAGTTATTTCGATTTTGACCCATTAATTCAAGAGGCTGTACAGGAAGTTGAAACGCTTTTAATAAAACCTGACAGTGAACCTCATTCGGAATTCAGTGAATTATTTTAAACGTATTTAAGTATATTTTGTGAACATTTACCAATTCTAATTTTGCATGAAGCGTTAGTGTTCTACACATTCTATACTCACAAGGAGGTGAGTATAGATGGCTAACAACAACTCTAACCAATTGGTAGTAAACGGTGCTCAACAAGCTCTTGATGCAATGAAATATGAAATTGCTCAAGAATTTGGCGTAAACCTTGGTGCAGACACTACTTCACGCGCTAACGGATCTGTTGGTGGTGAAATCACAAAACGTCTAGTTCAAATGGCTGAATCACAATTAGGCGGCGGATTTGCTCGTTAATTAAAAAAGAATATGATGGCTACAGAGAGCGGGATTTTTTCTCGCTCTCTCTTTTTATTTTTCAGAAAAGGGCGTATAATTAGGACTAGGTAATAACATCAAATATAATACATTGTTACCAAGTGGAGGGGATATTAATGAAGCGGGAAGATTTAATTGCACCTGAAAAATACAATCTTGTTGCCGAGGTTGAGCAGTTTGCGAAGGACCCACACAAATTAGCCCTTAAATGGGAAAATGAATCAGGTGAAACAAAAGAAATTACATATGAAAATTTAATGAAGCAAGTAAATCAAGCCTGCAATGTCTTTGCCCAGAATGGGTTACAAAAAGGCGATGTAGTTCTTGTCATAGTCCCGCGGCTGATTGAGGCATACGTTGTCTATCTGGCTGCATTAAAAGCAGGTATGGTTGTAATCCCAAGCTCGGAAATGCTAAGGGAGAAGGACCTTCAGTACCGTATTACCCATGGTGATGTAAAAGCACTCATTAGCTATTATCCATATGTCGACCAATTTAAAGACATTGCAGAAGTACAAAAACTAGTCAAGTTCACAATCGGGGCCGACGTGGAAGGGTGGAAACGATTGGATGCTGAAATGAAAGAAGCATCAGATGAATTTCTTCTTGCGGAAACCAACCGTGATGACATGGCTTTCTTATCCTATACCTCTGGTACTACAGGCAACCCTAAAGGGGTTGTTCACACGCATGGATGGGCTTTTGCACACTTACGGACAGCAGCAGCCAAGTGGCTTTGCATTGAAGAAAGCGATACGGTTTGGGCGACTGCCGGCCCTGGGTGGCAAAAGTGGATTTGGAGTCCCTTCCTGTCGGTATTAGGGTCAGGGGCAACAGGATTCGTTTACAACGGCAAATTTGAGCCGCAAAAATATTTAAGCCTTCTTCAGAAATATGACGTCAATGTATTATGCTGTACACCAACCGAATATCGTTTAATGGCGAAGGTCGATAATTTAGCTGACTATCAGCTTCCAAATCTTCATAGTGCTGTATCAGCTGGCGAACCGCTAAATCGTGAGGTTATTGATACATTCCGTAAATATTTCCATTTGGATGTTCGAGATGGCTATGGTCAAACAGAAAATACATTGCTTGTTGGAGTTACAAAAGGTATGGAGTTGAAACCAGGTTCCATGGGCAAACCAACGCCTGGCAATCGCGTTGAAATCATTAATGAAGAAGGTCAAGTTTGCGGCGTTGGTGAAGTAGGCGATATTGCTGTACACGTCGAAACCCCTGCCCTGTTTAAAAACTACTATAAAGATCCTGAAAGAACAGCCATGCAATTCCGTGGTGATTATTATGTCACCGGAGATAAAGCGAAAATGGATGAAGACGGCTATTTCTGGTTTGAAGGACGAGGCGATGATATCATTATCAGCTCCGGCTATACGATTGGACCATTCGAAGTGGAGGATGCCCTTGTTAAGCACCCGTTTGTCAAAGAATGTGCGGTCGTGGCAAGTCCAGATGAAGTCCGTGGAAATATCGTTAAAGCCTTTGTTGTTCTAACAGAGAATGTGAACCAAGCTGATCCTGAATTGACAAAAACCCTTCAGGAGCATGTCAAAACGCTGACAGCGCCATATAAGTATCCAAGAAAAATAGAGTATATCCCAGAACTACCAAAGACCACTTCTGGAAAAATACGAAGAATCGAGCTGCGTCAAAAGGAATTGGAATCAGCCAAAAATCTATAAAATGGTTTCTTAAAGGCACACGGTAAACCGCGTGCCTTTAAGAATAGAATGAAAAATTTGTCAGGCAGAAAAATCCCTAATCATTGCTGTTTCAAGTTATAATAAGGAGTATTTCGAGAATAGAAAGAATTGGGGATGCGGAATTAATGAATAAGAATGAAACGCAGCAAGGGGTTATTTATGCCGCTGTTTCCTATTTGCTTTGGGGATTGCTGCCAATATATTGGAAACTTTTAGGGGATGTGCAAGCGGAAGAAATCCTTGCCAGCCGTGTTGTTTGGTCGTTTGTTTTAATGCTTTTAATACTTATTTTCACGAGGAAAATGGGACTATTTACAGAGACTTTAAGAGGCTTCGCGAAAAATAAAAAACAAATGTACGCATTAATATTGGCGTCCTTGTTAATTAGTGTAAACTGGTTTACTTACATTTGGGCGGTCAATAATGGCCATATGATTGAAACAAGCCTTGGATATTATATAAATCCACTGGTCAGTATTTTATTGGGAATGATTGTCCTGAAAGAAAAGCTATCATTTTATCAATATATATCCTTTGGGCTGGCAGCCATTGGCGTATTAATCATCAGCATTTCCCATGGCACATTCCCGTGGGTTGCCATTGTTTTGGCGCTGACGTTTGGATTATACGGGCTTGTAAAAAAGCTTGTTAACGTTGAATCATCCGTCGGATTGACTTTAGAGACACTAGTGGTTACACCGCTTGCAGTTATTTATATAGGATATTTGTTTATCAACGGGTCCATGGCGTTTTTGCATAAAGGAATTGGCACGGATTTGCTCTTAATAGGGGCAGGTGTCGCAACAGCAGTACCTCTTTTATATTTTGCAAAGGGAGCGCAAAAAATTCCATTATCATTACTTGGCTTTTTGCAATATATTGCACCGACACTCACCTTACTTTTAGGGATTTTTGTATATAATGAACATTTTTCAAAAGTGCAATTGCTATCCTTCATCTTCATTTGGTCAGCATTAACCATCTACTCCCTATCCAAAACAAAGCTACTACCGGGAAAACAGTTCAAATGGAGAAAAGAAAAAAGAGCAATATAGAAAATGAGAGCGCCTGACTTTTTAGTCAGCCGCTCTTTTTTTTACAAGAAAGTTCTCTTTACCTTTTCAAAGAAGGAGTTGTCCTTTAATTTTAGCGTTTTTAATTTTTTATCACTTAACTGAATTTTGATTTTATCAACATGGCGAATGCTAAGTGCTTCATTATCCATTCCCATGGTCGGGTAATCATTTTCCTCTGAAACAACTTTAAGTGTAAGCGCCCTTTCTCCGCTCAAAATAAACGATGCGCCAAGTGTCCGGTAATTGTTGTTGTTAATTGAAGCAACCTCGCTTACCTGCATGCAGGAGAGAAGCGGATCAACGACCGCACCCCGCACTGACTTATTATAGGCAGTGCTTCCCGTTGGTGTCGCCACAATCAGTCCATCCCCACGGAAGGTTTCGAAATGCACATCATCCACAAAAACATCAATGACAAGAGTTTTAATAATGGACGAGCGGATGCTGAATTCGTTGAGACACGTAAAAGTTCCTTTCCCATCTACAGAAACGTCGATAAGCGGGTAGCGGCGGACCTCCAACTGTTCTTTCAGCATGGCATTAATCATATTTGAGGTTTCGCCAATACGAAAATCACAGTACATATTTAAATTGTTTTTTGTGGATATCCCCATATATAGGCAATCTTCCCGAAAACCGGTTTTTCTGACGGCCTGAAGAAAAGCCCCGTCATCCCCGATACTAGCAATGATATTTGCTTTACGATAATCATCGACAATCGTAAAACCATAGCGTTCAGTGGCTTCAAAAAGAGGGGCGGCTTTAATGAGGGTATCGTTATCGTGTTTATAATCATAATAAATCATTTGCCTTTCTGGCATATATTAGACCTCCTGGAAAAAATTAAACTATTATAGTCCTGTTAAAATCCAAATTTTGATAAAATAATAGTAATCTCAAATTAGTTTAGCATTTTTTTGAAACAATATGAGAACAGCTAGGGAAATTTAACAGAATCGTTAAAAAGGGGGATATTTATGAGTGGTAAACGCTGGGCCGCACTTGGAATTGCTGCGGCATTATTTATTTTTTCAATTCTAATTAACTTTTTATCAGCATTTGCTTTTAAAGGTATCAAAACAGATTTTAGTGAATTGATGGCCGCAGGGGAAGAACCCTTTACGGAAGAAGTTGTGGATGATGGAAGCGAATTAAAAAAGATAGTCATCCTCGATGTAGATGGGGTCATTCAGGACACAGGAGAAACGGGCTCGCTCTTGCAAAGCTCTGGCTATAATCATCAGGGCTTTATGAAAAAACTGAACCATATTAAAGAGGATGATTCCGTCAAGGGGGTCATTATCAGGGTTAACTCTCCAGGTGGCGGGGTCGTTGAAAGTGCGGAAATTCACGATAAGCTAAAGGAAATTCAGAAAGAAACGAAAAAGCCGGTATATATTTCAATGGGCTCCATGGCCGCTTCAGGAGGCTATTATATTTCAACCGCTGCTAAGAAGATCTATGCGAGTCCTGAGACTTTGACAGGGAGCCTTGGGGTAATCATGGAAGGAATCAATTATAAGGGGCTGGCAGATAAATACGGCGTTGATTTTGTCACGATAAAGAGCGGTAAGTATAAGGATATTATGAGTCCGACAAGAGAAATGACCGAGGAAGAGCGGCAAATCCTACAAAAGATGATTGATAACTCTTATGACGGATTTGTTAAAGTCATTTCAGATGGCAGGGGGATGACGATCGACCAGGTTAAACAGATTGCTGATGGCCGTGTTTACGACGGACATCAGGCGAAGGAATTGAAGCTGATTGATGGGTTTGGATACCTAGATGATGTTATTTCGGATATGAAGAAAAATGAAAAGCTAAAAGGTGCAAAAGTAGTCCGTTATACGGATGACCTTGGCTTTGCCTCCATGTTTCAATTTCAAGCTCAAAAATGGCTAGGCAACAGTGCGGAAATGGCCGGTTTGATGAAAATCCTTTCCAAACCAAATTCACCGCGTCTTATGTATCTATATGCGGAATAGGGGGAAAGCAGATGGACACGAATGAAGTAAGGCCTGTTCGATACGCAGGTTTTTGGATGCGCTTTTGGGCATTTCTGCTCGATTTGATCGTTGTAGGCAGTATAGAGCGAATATTAATTAATCCTCTTTTCCGCTTATTGGATATATCTTTATCTGAATTTAATATGTTTTCACCTGTTTCTATATCATCAGCCGTAATCTTTTACTTATATTTTGTATTGATGACCAAGTTTTTTAACCAAACGCTCGGAAAAATGGTATTTGGACTGAAAGTCATAAACCTTGATCAGGAAAGGCTTACATGGGGGACAGTTTTGTTTAGGGAATGGATTGGCCGCTTTATTTCTGCCACTATCGTTATCGGCTATATAATTGTCGCCTTTTTACCTAAAAAACAAGGTTTGCACGACCTTTTTACTGATACGACCGTTATTCATACTGAATCATAATGCAGCCTGCCGATTCATTTCGGCAGGTTTATTTTTTTTTCTATGGGAAATAATAGCAGGTTGAAAGGTTGTGAAAACGTTGATCTGGCTGTTGGCATCCCTGATAATTCTTTTGCTCTTATTTATTCTCATCCTTTTCACTAAACTGACGATTCTGCTGACTTATTTCCATCACAATGATAATGATGACTTAAAGGTAGAGTTTAGAATCTGGTTTGGGCTTATTAGGTATAAGAAAAGCATCCCATTAATCAAGGTAGATGAAGATTCCCCGAGCATTGTTGTTAAAAGCAGCGCAGAAACAGGAAAGGCCGAAAGTTCCAAACCGAATGTGACCCAGATTACAAATAAAGACGTGAAGTCCTACTGGAAACGTACCCAGGATCTCTTAAAAAAAGTAAAGGGACTCCAAATTATCATCAGGAAATTTTTACGAAAAATAAGTATTAAAGAATTTGAATGGCAGACTATGATTGGTATAGGTGATGCAGCACAAACAGCTATTTTGACAGGAGCTCTTTGGACTTTGAAAGGATCGGTTATCGGGGTTATCAGTCAATATTTAAAACTAAAAACAACGCCAAAATTAAGCATAACTCCCCAGTTTCAAGGAAGCGTAGTCCAAACTTATTTTCAATGTATTTTTCAGTTTCGAATCGGGTATGCTATTTTGGCAGGATTAAAACTGATTAAATTTTGGAAGGGGGGAAAACCGCCTTTCAAAAACAAATCTAATTTTTCAAATGATAGAACCAATTCAATTTGAAAGAGGAGGAGACTGCTATGTCTGATCATCCAATTCAAGGTTTAATGACGACAGCGATGGAAAGCTTAAAGGAAATGATTGATGTAAACACCATCATCGGAGATCCTGTTGAAACTCCGGATGGAAGTGTCATCCTGACTGTTTCCAGGGTAGGCTTTGGTTTTGCAGCGGGAGGCAGCGAGTTCAAAATGGATACATCACAAGGCCAAGGACAAGGCGGTCAAGGGGGCCAAAGCCAGGGCGGGATAAAGCTTCCATTTGGCGGCGGTAGTGGTGCCGGTGTATCGATTACCCCAATTGCCTTTTTAATTGTCAATTCACAAGGGGTTAAGATGCTTCATTTAGATGAAAGCACACACTTATATGAAAAAATCCTAGAGCTTGCCCCTCAGGCAGTTGACAAGATTCAGCAGATGTTCGCGAAAAAAGATGAAGCAAAACAGCAGAGCAGCCCGCAATATCAAAACAACCAGGCAAAACATGATTTTGATATATAAGTTGAAAGGTTAATCTTCCAAACCACTTTAGGAAGGTTAACTTTTTTCATGATGGAGGCTCCAAAAATGTGTTCTTTCTAAAAGTCTTAATAATTGCAAAAATAGTATTGAAAGGATATATTTACTCTGTACATATTCCAAGTGAGCAGGTTTTAGTGCCTGATTTACTTGAACTGACAAAGGAGGATGTAAAGATGGCAAATGTTACATTTAAGGGAAATCCGGTTACTCTATTAGGCAATGAGGTAAAAGTAGGAGACAAAGCTCCTAATTTCACAGTACTTGCCAATGACTTATCAGAAGTTACTTTAGACAACACCAAGGGGCAGGTTCGTTTAATTACTTCCGTTCCATCATTGGATACTGGGGTTTGTGATGCAGAAACACGCCGCTTTAACGAAGAAGCAAACAGTTTAGGTAATGTTAAAATTTTAACTGTAAGCGTGGACCTTCCATTTGCTCAAAAACGCTGGTGTGCAGCAGCTGGCATCGAAAATGTCCAAACCTTATCTGACCACCGTGACCTTTCTTTTGGAGAAGCTTACGGAGTAGCAATCGAAGGCTTAAGATTATTAACTCGTGCTGTATTTGTGGTAGATTCAAGCGATACAGTAACGTATGTTGAGTATGTAAGCGAAGCTACGAATCATCCAAATTACGAAGCGGCTCTTGAAGCAGCAAAAAGCGCTAAGTAATAATTAAATGAAGGCCTCCGCGGCAGCGGGGCCTTTTATCGTGAGGTGTAATATGAATATTTCTTCAACTGAAAAATTGTTTACAATGTTTAATGAAACAGCTTTAGTCTTACAGGAAGAATTGGATTGTTCTTTTTTGGAAGCTTTAGCGGAGACCGGCGAGAATCTTTTCCAAGCGTCTATCCTTCAGGAAGAACTAAGTGAATTAACGCTAAAAAGATTGAAAAAGCAATATGAAGAGATAGATTTGGAGAAATACTTAAATGAGGATATTCGTAAGGCATTTCAGCTGGTTATTTTAAAAGGCATGAAAGAAAATGTTCAGCCCAACCATCAAATGACTCCTGATTCCGTTGGGATGCTCATTGCGTATTTGGTTGAGCGTTTTATTAAAAAACCATCCTTCCGTTTGCTTGACCCTGCAGTTGGTACCGGGAATTTATTAATGACGATACTAAACCATGTTCATAAAGAAATTGCGGCTGTTGGGGTAGAGATTGATGATCTTTTAATAAAGCTTGCTTATGTAAATGCAAATTTACAAGAAAATCCGGTCCAGTTCTTTAATCAGGATAGCCTTGAACCATTATTTATTGAATCAGTTGATGCAGTAGTGGCGGATTTGCCGATTGGATTTTATCCAAATGATATTCGAGCAGCAGATTACCAGCTACAAGCGAAAGAGGGTCATTCCTATTCGCATCATTTGTTTATTGAGCAAAGCGTCCGCCATACGAAACCGGGGGGCTATTTATTCTTCCTGATCCCTAATGGTCTTTTTGAGAGCCCCCAAGCTGGACAACTCCATGAGTATTTAAAGGAAGAGGTAATCATTCAAGGGCTTATGCAGCTGCCGAACAGCATGTTCCGTGATAAAAATTCCGCGAAAAGCATTTTGATTGTGCAGAAAAAAGGCGAGGAGATAAAGCCGCCAAAACAGGCGTTGCTTGTCAACCTTCCAAGTCTATCCAATCGGCAGGAAATGGATAAAATTTTAGTGAACATCGAAAGATGGTTCCAGGAAAACAAAGGGTGACGTTAAAAGTCACCTTTTTTTATTTTAAGAAAAATGAGAATATAATTATTATTTTCCGAAAACGCTGCCACTTGAAATTGACCTTGAAATGTATGTTCTTCAGTGTTTAAATGTGAAATTGAGGGAGATAAACAAGAACGGTTTGCACAAAATAAAAGGGGTATATGTATATAGATCGGTTTAAAAAAGGAGCGTTTAGCAAATGGCAAAAATAATCGCAATAAATGCAGGTAGTTCCTCTTTAAAATTTCAATTATTTGAAATGCCGGAAGAGGAAGTCATTACAAAAGGGTTAATTGAAAGAATCGGATTGAATGATTCCATTTTCAATATCACTGCTAATGGTGAAAAAATTCAAGAGACACTTGATATCCCGAATCATGAAGTAGCAGTTAAAATGCTGTTAGATAAACTGACATCACTTGGTATTATCCAATCCTTAAACGAAATCGAGGGAATTGGCCACCGCGTCGTCCATGGTGGAGAAGAATTTAACGATTCTGTTATCATTACAGACGAGGTATTAAATAAAATAGAAGCATTATCGGAACTCGCTCCATTACACAATCCGGCGAATGTTACCGGAATTAAGGCATTCAAACAGGCGCTTCCAAATGTTCCCGCAGTGGCGGTGTTTGATACCGCATTTCACCAAACCATGCCTGCGAGCTCTTACCTTTATAGTCTGCCATATGAATATTACAAAAAATATGGCATCCGTAAGTATGGGTTCCATGGAACCAGCCATAAATATGTTTCACAACGGGCTGCTGAATTATTGGGCCGTCCGATTGAACAACTGCGGTTAATTTCCTGCCACTTGGGAAATGGGGCAAGTATTACAGCTATTCAAGGAGGTAAGTCGATTGATACCTCCATGGGCTTTACACCGCTTGCCGGTGTTACGATGGGGACCCGCTCAGGAAATATTGACCCTGCTCTTATTCCGTATATCATGGAGAAAACAGGGAAAACAGCTGAAGAAGTATTGGATGTATTAAATAAAAAGAGTGGAATGCTGGCCGTGTCCGGTTTTTCGAGTGACCTCCGCGATATAGAAATCGAGGCAAAGCAAGGAAATGAACGGGCGAAGCTTGCGTTGAACGTGTTTTCAAATCGAATTCATAAATACCTAGGCTCCTATGCAGCCCGTATGTACGGTGTCGATGCGATTATTTTTACAGCGGGTATCGGAGAAAATAGCGATGTAATTCGTGAAAATGTTTTAAAAGGTCTGGAGTTTATGGGAGTTTACTGGGACCCTGCACTTAACAAGGTTAGAGGCAAAGAGGCGTTTATCAACTATCCGCATTCACCGGTTAAAGTATTGGTCATCCCAACTAACGAAGAAGTTATGATAGCTAGGGACGTGCAGCGTTTAGCAGCATCTCATTAATTCATAAAAAGGCAAAGGCTAAAATAATGCGGCTTTTGCCTTTTTATCATTGAATTTTAATATGATATACTGAATAAAAAAGGCTTTCAAAGGGTGGGATGGAAGCATGCCATTAACAGACCAGGAAAGAAAAAAATTAGCCGAAATCCGGCAATGGGAAAAAAACTTATTAAGCTATGAAGCAAACGACTTTCAACTAACCTATGAAAAATATTTGGAACGGTCCTTCTCTATGATACCAGAGAATCTTCAAAGGCAGTTTTTTTCAGGTCTAGACAGCTGGCTGTTTCATTTGCACGGAATTATCCAAGGCTCACAGCTTCAAATGGATGCAAAGGATAGAATCATCACCTCCGCGAGAATTTTTAACAAGGACACCGAAAAAATAGAAGACCTAAGGCAATTGGATTTCAATCAATTGCAATACATAGCTGAACAGCAAATTGCCAAACACCGGCTATATTCGTTTATCCAGGGTGGTTTGGCAGGCACCGGCGGGAAACTTTTGCTCGGGACGGATATTCCAGCCATTGCAGTAATTAATTTAAGAGTTGTTCAATTAATTGCCATGTCCTATGGTTTTGAAGTCAACACTCCCTATGAATTGATGACTTCTTTAAAGGTATTTCATACAGCGACGCTGCCACCAAGAATGAAAAAAGATGGCTGGGCCACTTTAATGGCTGAATTGGAGCAGAATGAAAATCCTTATTTTTATGAGGGAACAGAAGAGATAACAGATATCACTTGGCTTGAGCAGCCACTTCAGCAGCTGTTTAAAGCCGTGATCATTACATTATTCAGAAAAAAACTTGTTCAAGGGGTTCCGCTAATCAGTATGGCAATTGGAGCAGGCGCCAATTATCAACTGACGAGGAAGGTGACGGAACTGGCACAGAAATATTATCAGCTTCGTTATTTAAAAGAAAAAGAGGAGTTTGGCGAATGAGTATTCAAGAACATAGAAAATCGGCCCAGATTCAAGTGAATTGTAAAGTGATTACAGTTAGTGATACACGTGACAAAGAGACGGATAAAAGCGGCAGATTGATGATTGATTTGCTTGAAGAAGCAGGCCACAAGGTTGTTGACTACTGTATTGTAAAGGATGAGGCTCTGCCCATTCAGGAGGAAATACTGAAAGGCTGTGAGCGTGAGGATATTGATGTGATCCTGACAAATGGCGGAACAGGTATTGCCAAACGGGATGTAACAATTGAAACGGTTCAAAGTCTGCTTGAAAAGGAAATGACTGGATTCGGTGAAATCTTTCGCATCCTGAGCTATCAAGAGGATATTGGTTCTGCGGCCATACTTTCAAGGGCAGTTGCAGGCGTTATTAAAAATAAAGCTGTTTTCTCAACACCAGGCTCCACTGGCGCTGTAAAACTTGCTATGAACAAACTAATCTTGCCCGAAATCGGCCATGTCGTAAAAGAAATAAAAAAAGATTTATAGGATGATAAGGGGCCATTACCCAGCACTGCTTTAATACTACGTAGCAGTGAGGTTATGGCCCTTATCTTTTTATTGGTGAACTTTTCCTGAAACTCTTTGGTCTGCCCGGTACCAGAGCCATAAATCATTGATGATGGAAGCCAATTCGGAAATTTCTGTGTTTAATTGACAAGAGCGGGGGAAGTCATTTTCATCTGAAAGCTGTGCTTGTTTATGATTGATTTCATGTTCCAGGTCCGCAATTCGGTCGGGAATCGAGCCTCGTATCCGTTCCCAATGATAGAGAATAGCTTCTTGATTTGCTTTGCTGTACTGATTCCAATCCGCTCGTAAATCAGGTATATAAATGCCAAGACGTGAGTCGAATGTAAAGTCCTCTTTCATAGAAGCCTCCAAAAATCAATTATAGGTTGATTTCATTTTACTACACATCTATGGTGCATTCACGCAAAAAAGTTCAAAATAAAGCACGAAGCCTATCTAGCTTCGTGCAGTATGTCTTTATTCTATATCTTTTGAGGTACGGACGATGAGAACATCACATGGCGCGTAGCGGGTAATATGTTCTGAAACGCTGCCAATAAAGAATCTTTCCACCATATTCATTCCGGTTGCACCGCAAATAATTAAATCTACATTATGCTTCTTAGCCAAATCCCTCGGAATTCTTACTTTAGGAGAACCGAAATCAATTTCATACTGAACATTAGAGAGACCGGCATCCTCTGCCTGCTTTTGGTAGTTTTCAAGCATATCCTTGGCTAGTTTCTCTGCTCTTTCTCCAACAACCGTGTCATAGGCTTCAATTAAGGCAAATGATCTAGTATCAATGACATGAACTAATAGAAGGCTGGAATTGTTCCTTTTTGCGACTTCAATCCCCTTTTTAAAAGCCCAATCTGCTTCCTTCGATCCATCTATCGCGACTAAAATATGTTGATATTTAAGTCCCATGATTATCATCTCCTCACCTTGATTATACAATATTTAACAACGAATAACTGTTGCAATTTTTCGAACAATAATGAAGTAACTAACATAAAAAGGGGTGGGGTAAATGACTAAATTTGATCCGAATAAGCAATATTCATTTGAGTTTGATGAAAATGGGGCAATTGAGGTAAGTGAACAAATTATGAATTCTTATAACAGCGGTTTTATTGGCGAAGGAACGGCAATAGCGACAAATGGAGATTTTTCAGCAGTTGAGGAATAGGAAAATGGGGGAGGGGGCTGTTCAATGAACAGCCCTTATTATTTGTGCATTAGTCTATGAAATTCTTCCGTAAAGGGCATTTACCCAAGAATTTCCCTCCGCGTACGCATATTCTTTAGTGAATCATGAGAAACAAATTTAAAAATGGGGAGAGAAGCAACTTGTATCACGTCATGAATATTATGCCCAGTCATACCATAGTAGATATAAACCATCATATAACAGACCCAAGTGACCCGAGAATTCACCATGGGTTTGGGCACGGAGGATTTCATCATGGTGGCTATGGCCATTACGGCGTTTTGGCGGCCCGTTCTTAACAGGGTTAGCCGCAGGAGCCTTGTTATCCCCGTATGGATACGGTTATGGATACCCATACTATGGATATCCGTCTGGCTATTACTATTAAAATATGAATGCCTTGCCGAATAGGGCAGGGAATCTTAACAAATAGATTTGGAGGTATGGAAAATGCGAATTGGAGTACCTAAAGAAGTGAAAAACAATGAAAATCGTGTGGCCATGACTCCAGCAGGAGTAAGCAATTTGGTAAACTACGGCCATGAGGTTTACATTGAAAAAGGAGCCGGAATGGGGTCTGGATTCATCGATGATGATTATTTGGCGGCTGGGGCTAAATTAACTGAATCTGCAGACAAAGCTTGGTCAATGGACATGGTTATGAAGGTGAAAGAACCAATTCCAAGTGAATATAAATATTTTCGGGAAGGTCTGATCCTATTTACATATTTGCATCTAGCGCCTGAACCCGAATTAACAAAGGCTTTAATCGAAAACAAAGTGGTTGGTATCGCGTATGAAACGGTCCAGCTTCCAAACGGAAGCCTTCCATTGTTAACACCAATGAGTGAGGTTGCAGGAAGAATGGCGGCCCAAGTTGGTGCGCAATTTTTGGAAAAGGTATATGGAGGCAAGGGAATCCTCCTCTCAGGTGTGCCTGGTGTGCAAAGAGGAACGGTGACAATTATTGGCGGAGGTGTCGCGGGGACAAATGCGGCCAAAATGGCAATTGGTTTGGGAGCAAAAGTGACAATCATTGATTTGAATCCAGACCGCCTTCGCCAATTAGATGATATTTTTGGCTCAGAAGTCACAACGTTAATGTCAAACCCTTATAATATTGCTGAAGCAGTAAAGGAATCGGATTTAGTAATTGGGGCGGTATTAATACCCGGTGCGAGAGCCCCGAGGCTGGTAACGGAAGAAATGATTAAGACAATGAAACCTGGGAGTGTTGTGGTGGACATCGCGATCGATCAAGGCGGGATTTTTGAAACAACCGACAAAATCACCACCCACGATAACCCGACCTATATTAAACATGGTGTTGTCCATTATGCTGTTGCCAACATGCCGGGAGCTGTTCCAAGAACTTCGACCATTGCTTTAACAAATGTAACCGTTCCTTATGCCGTTCAGATTGCCAATAAAGGCTACCGGCAGGCCTGTTTAGAAAATGAAGCATTATTAAAAGGTATCAATACACTAGACGGCTATGTAACCTATAAGGCGGTTGCGGAGGCTCAAGGACTGGAATACAGAGAAGCAAAAGGCTTACTTGGTCAGTAAGGAACAGGAAAAAAGGGAGGCCGCCAAAGCGGTTCTCCCTTTTGTATTAAAAAAATAAAACCAGCTTCATATGAAAGCTGGTGAGAAAGACCCAAATTAAGAAGCCGCATTTGCCGTACCTCATATAAGAAAGTTTTAAACCACCACTCCTCAAAGTGGGTGTTTTCAGAAGCTTTTCTGCGTGTCCTCCACGTCATATAGACAGAGGCTTGTCATTCCAGCTTCGATGTTTAAACTCCCTATAACAGCTTAAAGGTTAAAACTTTATTATTGTTACGTACAACGCAGCCTGTATTTGTATGTTACATCAAATCAATCTATAGTTCAATGTTAAAAAAATCCAAACAGGTTACTTTATTATTTGTAACTCTTTCGGGAATTTTGTTAATGCTCTCGCTCCATCGGCTGTAATATACACATCATCTTCAATGCGTACGCCTGCAACACCAGGAACGTAGATGCCCGGTTCAATAGTGTATACCATCCCTTCTTGAAGAACAAGCTGGTTTGTTTCCTTTATGGAAGGATATTCATGGATGCTAATTCCCAGTCCATGGCCAAGCCGATGTGGAAAATATTCTCCATAGCCTGCATCCCCGATGATTCTTCTGGCAGTCAAATCAACTTCCGCTGCTGTTACACCTGGCTTGCTTGCCTCTAATGCGGCTAACTGGGCTTTTAATACCGTATCATAGATTTCCTTTTGCTTATCGTTAATATCCCCGTAAGCAACTGTTCTTGTAATATCAGAACAATAGCGGTCGACGATTACACCCAAATCAAATAAGATGAAATCGCCTTTTTTAATTCTGGTCATGCCTGGATTGCCGTGTGGAGAGGCGGCGTTTGCACCAGTTAACACCATAGTTGAAAACGACATTTCTGTTACGCCTTTTTGCTTTAGTGCGTATTCAAGGGCGTTAAGAACATCAAGCTCGGTTTTCCCTTCTTTAATTTCACTGGCGCCAAACTGAACAGCGTAATCTGCAAGGGCGCACGCCTCTTCAATTGATTTTAATTCTTCTGCATCCTTAATCATGCGGAGAAGTCTTAATTTTTCTTCAGCAGAAATGAACGCTGCATTTGGGAATAATTCCGTAAGCTGTTCATAGCGTTCCACATTCATGTGTTCTTTTTCGATTGCAGCTTTTCCAACAGTAATTCCGCGCTTCTTAATCGCATTTACAATCATATCCCATGGATTGACAATGTCGTTAAAGCCAATGATTTCATGTTGCCAGCCAGCATTTTTTGCATTGTAAATCTCCATTTCCGGACAAACCAAAAACGGCTCTTCTTCTTGAAAGACAGCAAGAGCAAGCAATCGTTCATGCGGGTCTGTATAGTAGCCGCTTAAGTAAAATACATTTTCAGATGAAGTAACAAAGCTTACATGAATATCATTTTCCTTCATCCAGCTTTGCAGCTTTTCAATTCGTTGATTCATTATCAGGGTCCTCCCTTTTTAAAAGCATTTTCTATTTGAGAGTATCAATAGAAAAATAAAATGTAAACTATCTGATTTTATGATGTGCTAAAACAGGATTGATATGGGTATATTGTGGAAGGATTTCCGAAACTTTTATGGAAGTAGTTAATATAGTTTTTGAAAGGGGTAATGTAAATGAAAATTTCTTATCACGGTCATTCTGTCGTCCAAATTAACACTAATGGAAAAACGATTTTAATTGATCCGTTTATTACAGGAAATAGCTTAACAGATTTAAAGGCCGAGGAAGTACATGCAGATGTGATTGTTTTAACGCATGGGCATAATGACCATGTCGGTGATACTGTGGCAATCGCGAAAAGATGCGGATCGCTTGTTGTTGCTAATGCCGATCTGACTACATATCTTAGCTGGCAGGGCGTTGAAACACATGGAATGAATATCGGCGGCGCGTGTCATTTTGATTTTGGAACAGTTAAACTGACCCAGGCCTTTCATGGTTCAGGCTACGCAACACACAACAATGAAATCATTTATTGCGGCATGCCGACAGGGGTTTTATTTAGCAGTGAAGGCAAAACCATTTACCATGCAGGCGATACTGGATTGTTTTCCGACATGAAGTTGATTGGCGAACGTCATCCAATTGATGTGGCCTTCCTTCCAATTGGCGATAATTTTACAATGGGGCCAGAGGATGCTGCCTATGCGGCTAAGCTATTGCAGGCAAAAACAGTGGTGCCAATTCACTACAATACATTCCCGCCAATCAAGCAGGATCCTAATCGATTCATTGAATTACTTGAAGAGAAAAACGGAAAAGTGTTAAACCCGGGTGAAGCAATCGAAATTTAACTACTTTTTTTCCTCCTTATAGCATAAAAATAAAACAAGCAGTCTGTTAAGGAGGAAGGAAGATGAAAAAGAATAGATATTTACTATGTATTTTACTTGCAGCACTTATGCTGTATTTTGCGGTTCCTAGACTTTCGGTAACGGCTGAGGGGACGCAAGGAATTTTTTCAATCGCTTGGCTAGGATTTGCTCTAATGGTCATTGCCGGAAATCTTACCGCTCTTCTTTATACACCAAAAAAGCAAATCTCAAAGCAGCAATTGGGGCAATTAAAGAAGAAATCCCGCTCTTTTCATTAAGGAGCGGGATTTCTATTTAGAGAATCCGCATTGAATCAAGGCTTTTTTAACTCTATAATGAAATTGGAGACATTTTCGGATACGGATAGATTGGAATTTGATTATAAAGGGTGAAGGTCTTGGCGACAAAGCATGAACAAATTTTAGAATATATTGATGGACTGCCGATCGGGGAGAAAATCTCTGTCAGGCAAATTGCCAAAGCAATGAGTGTCAGCGAAGGAACTGCCTATCGTGCCATTAAAGAAGCCGAGAATAAAGGCTACGTCAGTACGATAGAACGGGTTGGCACGATTCGGATTGAACGGAAGAAAAAGGAAAATATTGAGAAGCTTACCTTTGCGGAAGTGGTTAACATTGTCGACGGTCAAGTATTGGGCGGAAGAACGGGACTGCATAAAACGCTCAATAAATTTGTGATCGGTGCTATGAAATTGGAAGCCATGATGCGCTACACTGAGGCAGGAAATCTGTTAATCGTCGGAAATCGGACACAGGCCCATGAGCTTGCGTTGAAAGCTGGAGCAGCCGTACTCGTTACCGGAGGCTTTGACACGGAGGAGCAAGTTAAACGACTAGCAGACGAACTTGAGCTTCCGGTTATCTCTTCAAGCTACGACACTTTTACTGTCGCTACGATGATAAATCGGGCGATTTACGACCAATTAATTAAAAAAGAAATTATTTTAGTAGAAGATATCTTAACACCCTTATCGGAGACTTATTATTTAAAAACAACCGATAAGGTTTCAAGATGGCATGAATTAAACCAGCAAACAACACATAGCCGCTATCCTGTTGTTGACCATAACATGAGAATCCAGGGGATGGTAACAAGCAAAGATGTTTTGGGTCAGGATATGGATATAACGATTGAAAAAATAATGACAAGGCAGCCTATGACTGTAAACGGTAAAACAAGTATTGCTTCAACAGCGCATATGATGGTCTGGGAAGGTATTGAAGTACTTCCTGTAGCGGACGACTCCAATCACTTAGACGGGCTGATCAGCAGGCAGGATGTCCTGAAGGCACTGCAAATGAACCAGCGGCAGCCGCAGGTGGGGGTAACTCTTGATGATATTGTCACCAATCAGATAGGAATTTTACAGGGGAAAGATAAAGGAGAAGATGCTTTTACCTGTGAAGTGACCCCGCAAATGACAAATCACCTTGGGACCATTTCCTATGGTGTATTTACGACAATCGTCTCCGATGCCGCCAACCGAGTGCTGAAAAGCTATAAAAAAGGCGATCTTGTCGTCGAAAATATGACAATTTACTTTATTAAACCGGTTCAAATGGAAAGCACATTGGAAATCTATCCTAGAGTGCTGGAAGTAGGGCGAAAGTTTGGAAAGGTAGACGTGGAAGTATTTAATGAAGGCGTTCTTGTCGGAAAAGCAATGATGATGTGCCAATTGATTGACAGATAACATGGCAAATAGCCGCTTCCTTCGTATTCAGGGAGCGGCTATAATTATGTTACTTTTCTGCCTCAAGCATTTCAGCTTCTTCAATGGCAAACCGATGGTAATGCTTATATTTTTTGAATCCTACCCCACTAAATAAGACTCCATATATAATGAATATGGCTGCAACGATATAAGCCGCAGTTGAGGTGGAAAGAAAGATGGTATTAATCCCAAACATAAGGACAAAAAGCCCGAGGGCAATATTGGACTTAGCAGAAAGCCATTTCTTTTCGACAGGACGGTTGCTCCGGATGTATTTTGTTTTATAAAATAAATAAAAAGCAAATAAAATAACGATAAGAAAAACCAAACCTAGCATCTAATGTTCCTCCAATTTTAAAAATCACCTAATATTTTACCTGTATTTGAAGGAAAATGCTACAATGTTCATAAAAGGATGGTTGAAAAGGAGAATATATGAAAGAGAAAATACTGGAAACAATCAAACAATATGACACGATTATTATCCATCGCCACGTTCGTCCTGATCCTGATGCCTATGGTTCACAGGGCGGATTGGCAGCTATCTTAAAGGCGTCGTTTCCGGAAAAGAATATTTATGCGGTAGGGCAGGAGGAGCCGACCCTCCACTTTATGAGAAGGCTGGATGAAGTCGCAGACGAAGTTTATGAGGGCGCACTGGTGATAGTCTGCGATACGGCCAATCAAGAAAGGATTGACGATAAACGCTATACTAAGGGGGATATGCTGATTAAAATCGATCATCACCCAAATGAAGATCCGTATGGCGATTTATTGTGGGTCGATACCGCTGCAAGCTCCTGCAGCGAAATGATTTATGAATTTTATTTAGATGGAAAAGAAAAAGGGCTAAAAATAAATGATGAAGCAGCAAGACTGTTATTCGGCGGCATTGTCGGGGATACCGGAAGATTTCTGTTTCCGAGTACAACGGACAAGACATTTGCCTATGCGGGAGAGTTGATCCACTTTAATTTCTCGCGTACGGAGTTGTTTGACAGAATGTATGAACTAGAACCAAATATAATTAAGTTAAATGGCTACATATTGCAGAACTTTGATATGCAAGAAAACGGCGTTGCAGCGGTTAGACTGACAAAGGAACTGCTTGAGGAATACCAAGCAAGACCTGCAGAAGCGTCATTGTTAGTCAGTACCTTAGGGGATGTAAAAGGGATTAAAGCATGGGTTTTCTTCATTGAGGAAAGTGACCAAATAAGGGTGCGGCTTCGTTCAAAGGGACCGGTCATCAATGTGGTCGCCAGGAAGTTTAACGGAGGAGGTCACCCGTTAGCAGCAGGTGCCTCCATCTATTCTTGGGATGAAGTAGATAATGTACTTAGAGAACTACATGCAGTTTGTAAATAATACGCAAAGAAACGGCCAGATGCGGCCGTTTCTTTATTCAGCTAATAGGAAAGTATAAATTTTCACAAATTTATACTTTCCTAACGCATGAATTCAACTACGTCTCATGAACCGTCCTATCGGACTCGCCAATCGACGAGTTTTCATTCAGCAAATTCCATTTCCAATTGAATGGTCAGGGTGGTATAAATAACCATTTCCTTTACCTTAAGGCGATAGCGCTTTTCGTTTAATTCATATGGTTTGTTTTCAATGATTTTTTTCAGCATGTCTTTGCTTTTAGCGACTGTTTCCAAATCTTTTGCCAGTACGATTTTGATATCATCTCTGACGGCTTCTTCTGTTTGAAAAACACTGAACTGATCTAATTTATATTTCTCCCAGTTGGTTATTCGGATATTTATTTTTTCAATCGTAATTTTTCCTAAATTTTTATTATTCAATTCAGCGTAATCTTGTTGCCAAATTTTAACGTCGTCTTTTAACTCTGCTATATCCTTCTGCTGCTTTCTGATTAATTTTGCATTGTCCTCTTGAAAAACTCCATAAATATATAAAAATATGCACCAGCTGATGGCACCGCCGACGGCCATTCCGGAAATAAAACGCTGCCACGAAGGTCTGCGGTAATAAGGCGGAATTCTCATGACGAAATATGCTCCTGGGTCAGCCAGTTAATAATCAGTGCACCTGTCTGGGCACCGCCCAAGGCCGAAAGAATTAATAGAAATTGTTTAAATAGGTCTTTCGTATCCGCGTTTAAAAAACCGCGTTCAAATGTATAAACCGTATCAAAAGTTCCTCCTATCGCCGCAACAATCGCCCAAATTCTAAGGGCGGATGATAATCGGTAAACCGTTGTTAATGGAGGCTGTCCAGTTATAAAGGAGGCAATCCCCCCAATAAGCGAACCTCCCAGCACAACTCCTAACGCAATAAAATAGCTTTCGATAAAAGCTGGAAAAAAACCAAGTTCTTTCATTCCTTCAACCGCCTTTGTCTAGCCAAATGATCTTTATACATTTATATGGACAAGTGCAATTTAATATGAGTTGGCAGTGAAAAATAGAACATATTTTCTTTTTTTCATATCAAGTTTTATAATGGAAGTAAGATAAAAGTAGAATGAGAGGTGCGACCGGATGTCTTTTATTCACCTTCATGTATATAGTGCCTATAGTTTATTGACCAGCACGGCGTCTGTATCCGATTTAGTGGAGAATGCCCGAAGCAAAGGATTTCGGACGCTGGCATTAACCGACCGGAATGTTATGTACGGAACGATTGAATTTTATAAGCTTTGCAAAAAACAACAAATAAAACCGATTATCGGACTGACGGTGGATATCGAAAGTGAACGGATGGAAGAAGGAACATATCCGCTTGTGTTGTTAGCGGAAAATGACGAAGGCTATAAGAATCTATTAAAAATATCCAGTGCCGTGCAAACAAAGGCTGAAAATGGACTTCCTCACAAATGGCTCAAGGCTTATTCTAAGGGGCTCATTGCCATTACACCGGGAATAGAAGGGGAAATTGAGCAGGCTTTATTAACAAACGAAGTAGCTTTGGCCAAAGATCTTGCTCTTGAACTTTCTGGTATTTTTGGCCGCGGCAATTTTTATCTTGCCCTTCAAGACCATCAGCTTGAACAGGAAAAAACACTTAGAGAACCGCTCCTCAGGCTTTCAAAAGAATGGAATATCCCGCTCGCGGCCACCAATCAAGTTTATTATTTGGAAAAAGAAGATATGTTTGCTCATGAATGCCTGTTAGCCATTAAAAATGGTGACAAATTGCAGGACGATCATCGTCAGCAGCTGGGCAGTGACCAATTCTATTTAAAAAGTTCCGCTGAAATGGCTGAGTGCTTTGCGGATGTCCCGGAGGCGCTGGAAAATACGCTTAGGATTGCTGAACGTTGTAATATAAACATAAATTTAGACAAAACGTACCTGCCATCCTTTCCAACGGAAAACGGCATGCCGGCGGAAGAATATCTGGAAAAACTTTGTCAAAAAGGTTTAAAGGAAAGAATTTCGGAGGAACCATCAACGGAGTACTTGGACCGCTTGGCTTATGAATTGAATGTAATTAAGCGGATGCAGTTCAGCAATTATTTTTTAATTGTTTGGGATTTTATGAGATACGCACGGGAAAAGGGGATTTTAACCGGACCGGGCAGGGGGTCTGCTGCTGGGTCCCTAGTCGCCTATGTGTTATACATAACCGATGTTGACCCGCTTGAGCATCATCTGTTGTTTGAGAGATTTTTAAACCCTGAACGGATTTCCATGCCTGATATTGATATCGATTTCCCCGACCATCGCCGGGATGAGGTCATTGAATATGTGGCACAAAAATATGGTGAGCTGCATGTTGCGCAAATTGCTACATTTGGTACACTTGCTGCGAAAGCGGCCTTAAGGGATGTCGGAAGGGTGTTCGGTCTTAATACGAAAGAGTTGGATTATATGTCAAGGCTTATTCCTTCTCGCCCGGGTCTAACCTTAAAGGATGCCTATAAGGAATCGGAAGGTTTACGGAAGTTCATCCAGGAGACTCCTTTAAATAGCCGATTGTTTAATACAGCGCTGAAACTGGAAGGGCTGCCCCGTCACACCTCAACGCACGCTGCAGGTGTTGTCATCAGTGAGAAGCCGTTAATCGACTTAATTCCGATTCAGCAAGGATCAGGTGGGATTTTTTTAACCCAGTTTTCTATGGAATACTTAGAGGAACTGGGACTGCTCAAAATGGACTTCTTGGGGCTTAGAAATTTATCGTTAATTGAAACGATTCTGTCTTCCATCTATCGCCACACAGGAAGGAGATTGGATATTGGCTCTATACCGCTTGATGATGCAAAAACCTTCAATCTATTAGCTCAAGGCGAAACAACAGGTATTTTTCAGCTTGAATCAGAGGGAATGAGGAAGGTGTTAACACGCCTGAAGCCGACTCGTTTTGAGGATATTGTCGCTGTCAACGCTTTGTACAGGCCGGGTCCGATGGAAAATATCCCGCTTTTTATTGACAGGAAGCATGGCCTGCAGAAAATTGATTATCCGCATCCTGACCTTCAGGCAATCCTTGAGAATACGTACGGCGTCATTGTCTATCAAGAACAAATTATGCAGATTGCTTCCATCATGGCAGGATTTTCCCTTGGTGAAGCAGATCTGTTAAGAAGAGCGGTTGGGAAGAAACAAAAAGAAGTGTTGGATAAAGAGCGTCAGCATTTTGTCCAAGGCGCGCTGAAGAAGGGATACAGCGAAACCTTGGCGAATGAAATATATGATTTGATTGTCCGATTCGCCAATTATGGGTTTAATCGCAGTCATGCCGTGGCTTATAGCTTAATTGCCTATCAGCTCGCCTTTTTAAAAGCCAATTATCCGGTTCACTTTATGGCTGGCCTGCTTACCTCCGCCATTGGAAACGAGGCGAAAATCGGCCAGTATATTTTAGAAGCAAAACAAAAGGAAATTGATATCCTGTCTCCTTCCATTAATTTGAGCAGTTATTTATTTCAAGTGGAGAAAGGAAAAATCCGCTATAGTCTGGGTGCCATCCGCGGGGTTGGAGCGGCTGCTTTGAAGGAAATTTTTCAAGCGAGAAAACGAAAGAAGTTTAGCGATTTATTTGAGTTTTGTATCAGGGTATCGGGAAAGGCAATCAATCGTAAAACACTTGAATATCTAGTCCATTCCGGCAGTTTTGATGAATTCGGGGAGGACCGAGCCGTCCTCTTGGCCAGTCTGGATGTTGCGATCGAGCATGCGCAAATATTTAAAACGGATGACACAAATCAAATTGATATGTTCGAGGATGAACTGATTCCGAAACCGAAATATGTGCAGGTTGATGAAATGACCCAACAAATAAAGCTTTCCTATGAAAAAGAGGCGCTTGGTTTATATCTTTCCAATCACCCAATCTCCATTTTTGAAAAAAAGCTTAGACGGGCAGGTGCTCAAGCCTTATTTCAATTAAATAGCCAGATCAGGAAGGCGCAAGCAGGAGTCTACATTACATCCAAAAAATCAATCCGGACGAAAAAAGGGGAATCAATGGCCTTTTTAACTATAAGCGATCCAACCGGTGAAATGGAGGCAGTCGTTTTTCCTGATGCATACCGAAAATATTCCCAATACTTAGGGGAAGGATGCTTTGCTCTGCTTGAAGGGAAAGTCGAAGAACGTGATGGAAAGCGGCAATTGATTATTCAACAAGTTACAGAAATCGAGAAATGGCTGGATGCGCATGCAGTCAGACAGACTGTGCTGTATTTAAAAATCACCCATGACAAGGAAGATGAAAGGACTCTCCAAGAATTAAACATGCTTCTAAGTAGCAATAAGGGGAATGCAACGGTAGTCCTGCATTATGACACCACAAAGAAAACAGTAAGGTTAGGCGCGGAAAAAAATATTAACCCCCATCCGGAAATCATCCAATCCTTAAAGGATTTATTGGGTGGTCATAACGTAGTCTTGAAAGATTAAATCTTTACAACTTTGGAAGATATGTTATAGTGGTAAGGAGACATGTGTGGTCTGACCACCAATGTTAAAACGGGGAATTTATTTTATTTTTTTATTCATTTGCGGGGTGACAGTCTTGACTTTAAGAGAAGAAGCATTACATATGCATCGAATTAATAAAGGGAAATTAGAGTCGAAATCGAAGGTGCCAGTAAGAAATGCACAGGATTTAAGCTTAGCCTATTCTCCAGGGGTAGCAGAACCTTGTAAGGATATTTATGAAAAACCGGAAACTGTCTACGACTATACAATGAAAGGGAATATGGTTGCAGTTGTTTCTGACGGAACAGCCGTACTTGGACTTGGCAATATTGGCCCTGAAGCAGCGCTGCCAGTTATGGAGGGTAAAGCGGTCTTGTTTAAGAGCTTTGCCGGCGTCGATGCCTTTCCAATTTGTTTAAATACTACCGATGTAGACAAAATTGTTGAGACTGTTAAGCTTTTAGAACCTACCTTTGGCGGGGTAAATCTTGAAGATATTGCCGCCCCAAACTGCTTTGTCATTGAGGAAAGATTAAAGAAGGAAGCGAATATTCCAGTGTTCCATGATGACCAGCATGGAACAGCTATAGTAACCGTAGCAGGCCTTGTCAATGCTTTAAAGCTGACAGGCAAGAAAATGACGGAAATTAAAGTCGTGGCTAACGGTGCAGGAGCAGCAGGGATTGCCATTATAAAATTATTATTTAGCTATGGTGTAAGAGATATCATCATGTGTGACACTAAAGGTGCGATATATGAAGGTCGTCCGGAAGGCATGAACAATGTGAAGGCTGAAGTGGCGAAGTATACGAACCGTGACAGCTTGGCAGGAAGCCTGAAGGATGTAATTAAGGGTGCCGATGTATTCATTGGTGTTTCCGCTGCGGGTTCGTTAACGAAAGAAATGGTTGCATCCATGAATACTGACCCGATTATTTTTGCGATGGCAAATCCAGTACCGGAAATTATGCCTGATGAAGCGAAAGAAGCAGGGGCAAAAGTTGTGGGAACAGGACGATCTGATTTTCCAAATCAGGTAAACAATGTTCTTGCATTCCCTGGGATTTTCCGCGGAGCACTTGATGTTCGGGCTACCCATATTAATGAAAAAATGAAAATTGCTGCAGTTGAAGCCATTGCCGGTTTGATTAAGGAAGAGGAAATCAATGCAGATTATGTCATTCCGGGGCCATTTGACCCGCGGGTTGCTCCAAATGTTGCTGCTGCGGTAGCAAAAGCTGCCATGGAAACAGGTGTAGCACGGATAAAAGTAGATCCTGAAGATATAAAGGAAAAAACAAAAAGGCTCGCTCTAATTGGCAAAAGTGAGTGATTCTTTCGTGAGCAATTCTAAAGTGTACCTAGAGATTTTAAAACAGCTAAGAGAAATGATAACGGATGATGGACTAAAGCAGGGAGATAAAATTCCTTCGGAACGTGAATTGTCTGAGCGCCTGAATGTCGGGCGCTCTTCCGTTAGGGAAGCACTAAGAGCTTTGGAACTGTTAGGCTTAATTGAAACACGCCGGGGTGAGGGTACTTATCTTCGTGACTTCCGGGGAAATCAATTGGTCCAGCTTCTCAGCACGTTTATTTTGCAGGATGAAAAAGCAAAACTGGATGTCTTCGAAACAAAAAACTTTATTGAAATGGATGGTCTGCGCCTCGCACTGAAAAGAATGGACCGTTCGAATATCGCTGCCGTGAAAGAATGGGTGACGGAGTCAGAAGGATTCCAGGATGATGAATTTTTTTATCAGATTTTTGAAGCAGCAGACAACCATCTTTTTTTTAAGATATGGGAAATCTTGAAGGATTACTATCATTCGTTATCTTCTTCTCCTGTAGAGTACAAGCGTGAAGACTATCTATATTTATTGGATGCAATGGCTGATAAAGACGAAATGAAGGTCCTTTTGGCGTACGGCCAATTACGAAAATTGTCATCTGTCTAACGACAGAAAGCAACAGATTTTGAACTTTTTTTATTTTATAGTAAATTATACAAGCCCCTTCATAGGGCATTTTTAAATCCTTCAGTGGTCTGGCCACCTATCGGTATATGTATGAGAAAGCCAATTGTTAGAAAGACTGCTGATAGATTATCGTCATCAGCCAAAATTCCATACAAGGAGGTTTAATTTTTGGCGCTTAAAGATTTATTTTCCAAAAACCAGACAAAAAAGAAGAAATACGCAACCATTCCTACAGAAGCGGCGAAAAGCGACGTTCCTGAAGGAATAATGACAAAATGTCCTTCATGCAAAAAAATTATGTATACAAAAGAACTTTCAAAAAACTTAAAGGTTTGTCTGCATTGCGGACATCATTTTCCTATGAATTCAAAGGAGCGTATTGAAAGTTTTCTTGATGAAGGAAGCTTCGAGGAATTCAACGAAAATATGATTTCAAAGAATCCACTGAATTTTCCCGACTATCTAGAAAAAGTTGAAAAGGACCGAAAAAAAACCAATATAAATGAAGCGGTTGTCACTGGGGTTGGTACAGTTAACGGCCATAAAGTCGTTGTGTCCGTTATGGATTCAACCTTCCGAATGGGCAGTATGGGATCGGTTGTCGGCGAAAAAATTACCTTAGCGATTGAAAAAGCGGATGAATTGTCCGTTCCATTCGTTATTTTTACAGCATCGGGCGGAGCCAGAATGCAGGAAGGTGCACTAAGTTTGATGCAAATGGCGAAAACAAGTGTTGCCTTAAAGAAATTCAGCGACAATGGTGGTTTAATCATTTCAATTATGACCCATCCGACAACTGGCGGGGTGTCTGCTAGCTTTGCATCATTGGGGGATTATAACCTTGCCGAACCTGGAGCATTAATCGGTTTTGCGGGACGCAGGGTGATTGAGCAGTCAATCCGTGAAAAATTGCCGGAAGACTTTCAAACAGCAGAGTTTTTGTTAAAACATGGGCAGCTAGATGCCATCATTTCCCGATTAGAATTGGCAGAGAAAATTGCAACGATACTTAATATCCATCAGCCAGGGGGTGTGTTTGAATGGCAGGCGAATTAGAATTTGAACGCCCGATCAATGAACTGAGAAAAAAAATAGCTGAGCTTAAGGAATTTACAGATACCACTGATGTGGATTTGAGTTCGGAAATCAATAAATTAGAGGCCCGGTTGGAGAAGCTGGAACGGGAAATATATGAAAATATTAAACCGTGGGACCGGGTGCAAATAGCCCGCCATCCTAGCAGGCCAACAACCTTGGATTACATTTCCTATCTATTTGACGATTTCTTTGAATGCCATGGGGACAGGACTTTTGGCGATGATGAAGCGATTGTTGGCGGGATTGCCAAATTTAAAGGGTTGCCTGTCACAGTAATAGGCCATCAGCGGGGAAAGGATACGAAGGAAAATATCCGCAGAAACTTTGGAATGCCACATCCTGAGGGCTACAGAAAGGCTTTGCGGTTGATGAAGCAGGCTGATAAATTCAACCGGCCGATTATTTGTTTTATTGATACGAAAGGCGCATACCCTGGTAAAGCAGCAGAAGAGCGGGGACAGAGTGAAGCAATTGCCCGTAACCTGTTTGAAATGGCAGGGTTGAAAGTACCAGTTATCTGTATTGTCATTGGTGAAGGCGGAAGCGGCGGCGCGCTTGGGCTAGGTGTTGGCAACCGGATTTACATGCTAGAAAACTCCACCTATTCAGTCATTTCTCCTGAGGGAGCGGCGGCAATTTTATGGAAGGACGCTGCCTACGCTAAAAATGCGGCAGAATCTATGAAAATCACGGCGCCTGACCTGAAGGAACTAGGAGTTATCGATGATATCGTTCCAGAAATTAAGGGCGGTGCTCACAAGAATGTGCAAGGACAAGCTGCGGAAATTGAACCTGTCCTAATCAAATCTTTGGAGGAGCTTTTGAAGCTTTCTGCTGACCAATTAATTGCTGATCGATACAAGCGTTTTAGAACAATTGGAGAGTTTGGATTGATAAATGAATACATTGGAGTAAATTAAGGAAAATGCGTGCTCATTTGGGCACGTTTTTTCGTTGAGCATTCACAAAAAGTTCATATAAAAATGGCTGTAAAATCCATGACAACGTTCTCATTATGATATGAAACGCTTTCAGTTAACGAACTATTCCGTCTATTCTAAAATGGCTATTGACATAGTTGTTATGGCTATTGCTTCGTGATATTTTATTAATATTCAAGGGTTTTATGTTAATAATAGAAGAAGGAAAACAAATGTAATTTTAAACCATCCTTCTTAAAGAGGCTTACATAGTACCTTTATCCTATTAATGAGGTGATTACCATGAAAAAAATTGGGGTGCTGACAAGCGGCGGGGATTCACCGGGAATGAACCCAGCAATCCGCGCTGTTGTCCGAAAAGCCATTTATCACAATGTTGAAGTTTATGGCATCTACGGTGGTTACTCAGGGTTAATTTGCGGCAATATAAAAAAGCTTGAGCTCGGTTCAGTTGGAGATATCATTCATCGCGGAGGAACAATGCTTCAATCGGCCCGCTGCCCGGAATTTAAAACAACAGGGGGCCAGCAAAAAGGAATGGAGCAGTTAAAGGCTCATGGTATTGAAGGACTTGTCGTCATTGGCGGTGACGGGTCATATCGTGGTGCGAAGGCATTGACAGAGCTTGGCTATCCTTGTGTTGGTGTACCGGGGACGATTGATAATGACATTCCAGGAACTGATATGACAATCGGTTTTGACACGGCATTAAATACAGTCATTGATGCAATAGATAAAATTCGCGACACGGCTACCTCGCACGAAAGAACTTTTATTATTGAGGTAATGGGGCGAGATGCCGGTGATATTGCCTTGTGGGCTGGGCTTGCCGGAGGAGCGGAAACGATTCTAATTCCAGAAGAGAATTACAACATGGACGAGATTGCTGATCGTTTGAGAAAAGGTCAAGAACGTGGGAAAAAGCATAGTATTATTGTGGTCGCCGAGGGTGTATGCAGCGGGGGTGAGTTTGCTAAGCAGCTAAAGGATGCCACCAACCTCGATACAAGGGTATCAGTATTGGGACATATTCAACGTGGGGGTTCGCCAACTGCCGCAGATCGGGTGCTTGCCAGCAGATTGGGTGCCAGAGCAGTGGAACTTCTAATTGAGGGCAAAGGCGGCCGTGCTGTCGGTGTGGAGAATAACAAGCTTGTCGACTACGACATTATTGACGCTCTTGCCAAAAAACATACATTGGATTTTGAACTATATAATCTTTCTAAAGAACTTTCGATTTAAAAAAGGGAGGGCAAGAAATGTTGCGCAAAACAAAAATTGTTTGTACGATTGGCCCTGCAAGTGAAAGTGTTGACAATTTAACACAATTAATGAATGCAGGAATGAATGTAGCACGATTAAATTTTTCTCATGGGAATTTTGAAGAACACGGCGACAGAATCAAGAATATCCGTGAAGCAGCCGGTTTAACAGGTAAAACAGTTGCCATTTTGCTTGATACAAAGGGTCCAGAAATTCGTACCCACAATATGCAAAATGGAGCTATTGAACTGAAGTCCGGAGAAGAAATTATTGTATCAATGACCGAAGTGGAGGGAACCACAGAGAAATTTTCCGTTACATACGAAGGTTTAATTGATGATGTACAAGCAGGTTCCAAAATTCTGTTGGATGACGGTTTAATTGGGCTGGAAGTTATCAACATTGATCATTCTAAGGGCGAAATTAAGACGAAAATTTTAAACAGTGGTACATTGAAAAATAAAAAAGGTGTTAATGTGCCGGGAGTTTCAGTTAACCTGCCCGGTATTACAGAGAAGGATAAACAGGATATTTTATTTGGAATTGAGCAGGGCGTTGATTTTATCGCGGCCTCATTTGTTCGCCGTTCCAAGGATGTCTTGGAAATTCGCCAGCTTTTAGAAGAAAACCATGCAACGCATATCCAAATTATCCCTAAAATTGAAAACCAAGAAGGCGTCGATAATATTGATGAAATTCTTGAGGTTTCAGACGGACTGATGGTAGCACGCGGTGACCTTGGTGTAGAAATTCCTGCAGAAGAGGTTCCATTGGTGCAAAAATCATTGATTAAGAAATGTAATGCGCTAGGTAAACCGGTTATTACTGCAACACAAATGCTTGATTCAATGCAAAGAAATCCAAGGCCAACTCGTGCGGAAGCAAGTGACGTGGCCAATGCCATTTTTGATGGAACAGATGCTATTATGCTTTCTGGAGAAACTGCTGCAGGGCTATATCCGGTTGAAGCGGTGCAAACGATGCATAATATCGCTTCACGGGCTGAGCAAGCACTGAACCATAAAGAAATTCTTTCACACCGCAGCAAGAATACAGAACACAATCTAACTGATGCGATTGGTCAATCGGTTGCTCATACAGCATTAAATTTAGAGGTAAAGTCAATTATCACCCCAACTGAAAGCGGACATACAGCTAGGATGATTTCAAAATATCGTCCGAAGGCAGCAATCGTGGCAATCACTGCGGATGAATCAACCTGCAGGCGTCTAGCACTTGTCTGGGGAGTTTATCCACGGATGGGAAGAATGTGTACCACGACGGATGAAATGCTTGAAAGCGCCGTAGAGGAAAGCTTAAACAGCGGCATTGTTAAACATGGTGAGCTGGTGGTCATTACAGCCGGTGTTCCTGTGGGAGAAGCGGGAACAACGAATTTAATGAAAATCCATGTAGTGGGCGATATTATTACGAAGGGACAAGGGATTGGACGCAAATCCGCTTTTGGAAAAGTCGTTATTGCTCATGATGCTAATGAAGCTACTGAAAAGGTAAAAACGGGTTCCATTCTTGTAACCATCGGCTCCGACCGGGAAATGGTTCCGGCCCTTGAGAAATGTGCCGCCCTTATTACAGAGGAAGGCGGCCTAACAAGCCATGCTGCTGTTGTTGGTTTAAACTTAGGTATTCCTGTTATTGTGGGAGTTGAAAATGCACTCAAACTGTTTAAGGAAGGCCAAGAAATCACGGTGGACGCATCAAGAGGCATTATTTATAACGGACATGCTAGTGTACTATAATAAAAAAACTCGCCAGCCGGCGAGTTTTTTAGTTTTAAGCTTCTTTTCCCACGATAAACTTCCATAAATCATGAAAAACATTGGCCCTGTATAGCGTGCTTATGATGACAAGAGTTACGGGACCGACAATTAATCCAAGAAAGCCGATTAGTTTAAAACCTACGAAAAGTGCAATTAGTGTTGCCAAAGGGTCCAGTCCAATGTTTGAAGAAAGGATTTTTGGCTCCATGATCTGTCTTTGGACCAACACGATTATGTAAAGGACACCAAGCCCAATGGCAAGCCCAACGTCGCCGCTTATAACTTCATAGACAATCCAAGGGACGAATACTGCTCCTGTACCAAGGTAGGGAATAATGTCGACTAGACCAGTCAAAAGGGCAATGGTAATGGCATAGTCCACACGAAGAATAAGCAATCCAACAAGAATGATAACCGTTGTTATGGAAATCAGCGTCAACTGCGCTCTAATAAAGCCGAAAAGCGCCTTTTTCAAATCAACAAATACTGTTTTTCCACTTGTTCTGGCTTTTTGTGGCAATAGCCTTCCACCCATCGCCTTTAAACGGTACCAATCCTTGCTGATGAAAAAGGTTGCCAACAAGGAGAAAATCAATACGGTTGCCGCATTTGGAATCCATGAAATAACATTAGGAATGCTGCCAAAAAAGCCTTGAATAAAGTTTCCGACAGTTGACCCTACCCTTTTGCCGATATTTTGAATATTGGTAATGATCGTGTCTTTCTGCCCGGGATTCAACTTATTAAAAACGCTAGTTAATTGATTGTACAAATCTGTAAAATAGTCTTCTAGGAATTTAATTAAAGTGTTTAAATGCTCTGGAATAACTTTAGCTAAGTAAGTTGCTCCGGTAACGATCTCGACTACCAGCAAAGTAATCAAACCGGCAAAGATGGCAAATATAATAATAAGAGCAACAAAAACAGCAAGTACTCTTGGCATTTTTGTTTTATTTTCAAAAAGATTGACTAGCGGGTTTATGGCAAGTGCTATAATAAGGCCGATTAAAAATGGATAGGTTATTTTTGATAAATAGTAAAAGGAAAGCAGCCCTAAAACAACAACGCCGATAACAATTAAAAACCTAATGCTCCGGTTTATGTATTTGGGATTCAAAAGTAATAGACCTCCATTTTTTTAAAATCGCTTACTCTATTTTACCATTTTATTAATTTTTCTGCATATTTTTCCATCGCCTAAAATTTCTTCTTAAATTTATACGTTTAGTTATTAAAATTAGTTTCGGAGGAATGTAGAAAAAAACTACTGGAGTTATTGTATTCCACATCATTGATAATGTTATGGTAAAATAACTTTTAGGGGGATTCGGTGAAAACACAGGCTGAAACTAAGTGAAATGGCTCGTGTTTTTAGCGCCGTTTTTTTTGAAATAATATTTTTTTGCTATTTTCAATTCCTTTTCATTCACAAAAATCTGATTATTGTTTATAATAGGCTTGTAAGCAATATCTTTTTTTACATAAACCGTATAGGAATACTGGAATACTTGAAAAATTATTTATTCCTGTGAATGAAAGGGCATACAGACTTTTTGGTTTTAATCCGAGCAATCGCTCAGTCACCTAGGGTAATGATCAGTTTATCGGCGATGATTTTGCAGTGGAAATCTTCAAATTACTTTATGCCGTTTCTTTTTATCCTAGACTGGGGATTTTCCGGTTTAAAAGAATTAATGAAGCAGTGGGTAATGGGGAATTTTACAATGTAAAGGAGAGATTTTTGATGACAGTAACACGTGGTCTCGAAGGGATTGTGGCAACTACTTCTTCCATTAGTTCAATTATTGATGATACGCTGACATACGTTGGCTATAACATCGATGATTTAGCTGAGAATGCAAGCTTTGAAGAGGTTATTTATCTATTATGGCATCGCAAGCTGCCTAATTCAGAACAATTGGCTGAATTAAAGCAACAGCTTGCTGAAAGTGCTGCACTTCCACAGGAAGTAATTGAGCATTTTAAATTGTTCCCGGTTCAGACAGTACACCCAATGGCAGCACTTCGTTCAGCTGTTTCTTTATTAGGACTTTACGATACGGAAGCAGATGTAATGGAGAAGGAAGCTAATTATCGTAAAGCGATTCGTCTTCAAGCTAAAATGCCTTCTATCGTAGCAGCTTTTGCACGTATCAGAAAAGGACTTGAGCCAGTTGCACCTAGACAGGATTTGAGCTTTGCAGCGAATTTCTTATATATGCTTTCCGGTAAAGAACCAGAACAAATTGCAGTAGAGGCAATTAATAAAGCCCTGGTTCTGCATGCCGACCACGAATTAAACGCTTCTACATTCACAGCCCGTGTCTGTGTTGCGACATTATCCGATGTATATTCTGGTATCACAGCAGCAATCGGAGCGTTAAAAGGACCTCTTCACGGAGGAGCAAATGAAGCGGTTATGAAAATGCTTACCGATATTGGTTCACTTGAAAACGTCGAGCCTTATATCCGCGGCAAGCTTGAGAATAAAGAAAAAATTATGGGCTTTGGCCACAGGGTTTACCGCCAAGGAGATCCTCGGGCCAAGCATTTAAAAGCAATGTCCAAAAAATTAACAGAACTAACTGGCGAACCACAATGGTACGATATGTCAGTGAAAATTGAGAGCATCGTAACCGGTGAAAAGAACCTGCCGCCAAACGTTGATTTCTATTCCGCATCTGTATATCACAGTTTAGGTGTTGACCATGACCTAATGACGCCAATTTTCGCTGTCAGCCGTGTATCTGGATGGCTTGCTCATATTTTAGAGCAATACGACAACAACCGTCTAATCCGCCCGCGTGCTGAATACACAGGTCCTGGAATGCAGAAATATATTCCAATCGAACAAAGAGGATAACATTTTACTTTTTTTCGAAAAATTGGTTAAATAAGATTTGGTAGAGGTTAGGGGTGAATACCTGCTAACCTTTACTTAAGTCTTTACCATATCATCAGGTTTTCACGTTTTTACATACTAGGAGGGAGAACTACCATGCAAGGTGAAAAAATCACGGTAACAAATGGAGTCTTAAACGTACCAAACAATCCAATTATCCCATTCATCGAGGGAGACGGCATCGGTCCAGATATTTGGGCTGCATCTGAGAGAGTTTTAAATGCAGCTGTTGAAAAAGCCTATAAAGGCGAGCGTAAATTAGTTTGGAAGGAAGTCCTTGCAGGAGAAAAAGCATTCAATCAAACTGGCGAATGGCTTCCAAAAGAAACTTTAGATGTAATTAATGAGTACCTAATTGCCATCAAAGGTCCACTTACTACTCCTGTTGGCGGAGGAATTCGTTCGTTAAACGTAGCTTTACGCCAAGAGCTAGATTTGTTTGTGTGCTTACGTCCTGTAAGATGGTTTGAAGGTGTTCCTTCACCAGTTAAGCGTCCGCAAGATACAGATATGGTTATCTTCCGTGAAAACACTGAAGATATTTATGCAGGTATTGAGTATGAAAAAGGAACTGAAGCAGCTAAAAAGGTAATTGACTTCCTTCAAAACGAAATGGGCGTAAATAAAATCAGATTCCCTGAAACTTCAGGTATCGGTATTAAGCCTGTTTCTCAAGAAGGTACAACACGTCTTGTCCGTGCTGCTATTAATTACGCAATTAAAGAAGGCCGTAAATCCGTTACACTCGTGCATAAAGGCAATATCATGAAATTTACAGAAGGCGCGTTTAAAAACTGGGGTTATGAGCTTGCAGAAAAGGAATTTGGCGATAAAGTCTTTACTTGGGCTCAATATGATCGCATTAAAGCTGAGCAAGGTGCAGATGCTGCTAACAAGGCGCAGGCTGATGCTGAAGCTGCTGGCAAGATTATCGTGAAAGATGCGATTGCTGATATCTTCTTACAACAAATCCTAACTCGTCCACGTGAGTTCGATGTTGTGGCTACAATGAACTTAAACGGCGACTTCATTTCAGATGCACTTGCAGCACAAGTTGGCGGTATCGGGATTGCTCCAGGAGCTAACATCAACTATGAAACTGGACACGCAATCTTCGAAGCAACACACGGTACTGCACCGAAGTACGCAGGTCTTGATAAGGTAAATCCTTCATCTGTCATTTTATCAGGTGTATTACTGCTTGAGCACTTGGGCTGGAATGAAGCAGCTTCAATGGTCATTAAATCAGTGGAAAAAACGATTGCTTCAAAAGTTGTTACTTATGACTTCGCTCGTTTAATGGAAGGCGCAACTGAAGTTAAAACTTCTGAATTTGGTGACGAACTAATTAAGAACATGGAATAAGAAAAGCTAATGTGATAACAACAAAGTGTATTTAGGGCTGTTTTTATAACAGCCCTTTATTTAAAAAGTTCATTCAAAAAGGGGAGAAAAAGTATGTCATTAAAACGTAAAAAGGTTTCTGTAATTGGCGGAGGTTTTACTGGAGCAACTACTGCATTTTTGCTTGCCCAAAAAGAGCTTGGTGATGTTGTATTAGTTGATATTCCGCAAATTGAAAATCCCACTAAAGGGAAAGCGTTAGATATGCTTGAAGCAAGCCCTGTTCAAGGATTTGATGCCAATATTACTGGAACATCAAATTATGAAGATACGAAAGACTCAGACATCGTTGTTATCACTGCAGGTATCGCACGCAAACCGGGCATGAGCCGTGATGATTTAGTGCAAACAAACCAAAAAGTAATGAAAGCTGTTACCTCTGAAATCGCAAAATATTCTCCAAACTGTACAATCCTTGTATTAACGAACCCGGTTGATGCGATGACCTATACTGTATTTAAGGAATCTGGTTTCCCTAAAAATCGTGTAATCGGCCAATCTGGTGTACTTGATACAGCTCGTTTCCGCACCTTTGTTGCACAAGAATTAAACATCTCTGTTAAAGATATTACGGGCTTCGTACTAGGAGGCCATGGGGATGACATGGTACCACTCGTACGTTATTCTTATGCCGGTGGTATTCCTTTAGAAACGCTGATTCCAAAAGATCGGTTAGAAGCAATTGTTGAACGCACAAGAAAAGGCGGCGGTGAAATCGTTAACCTTCTTGGTAACGGAAGTGCCTACTATGCCCCTGCAGCCTCATTGGTTGAAATGTGTGAAGCTATTTTAAAAGACCAACGCCGGGTATTACCTTCTATCGCTTACCTTGAAGGTGAATTTGGTTATGAAGGCATTTATTTGGGTGTGCCGACTATCCTAGGTGCAAATGGTATTGAGAAAGTAATCGAGCTTGACCTGACTGCAGAAGAAAAAGCTGCGTTAGATAAATCGGTTGAATCTGTACGTAATGTCATGAATGTTTTAGTTTAATAATGGTGCTTTGGTATTCGGGAAGGGCAAAAAACCCTTCCCGAATTTTCCTGAGGTAATGAAATCGTTTTCAAATGGAGGTTCGTGATGCTTTTAGGAAAAAAACGTAAGCTAGGAAGAAGAATTGAGGAAATAACCGTTGGGGAAAAACTTTCCTTCTCAGAGAAGGTGGAGGATAAAGACCTTCTTTTATATTTGGGAATAACCGACGATGCTAATCCGCTCTACATACAGCACGACTATGCTTCACAGACCCCTTTTGAAAAGCCAATTGTTCCAAGCGTGATGCTGACAGGGATGATGACTTCAGCCATCTCAAAATATCTCCCTGGCCCGGGAAGTCATGTAATGAGCCAAACAATCGAATTTACAAAGCCTGTTTACCATTATTCAACAGTTGAATTTCTATTTGAAGTAATCGAGGTAAATCGTGAGGGGCATTTTGTTGCTATTCGTGTTTCGGCATTCAATGAAAAAAACGAAACGGTTATCACCGGTGTGCTTAAAGTCTGTCCACCATATCGCCTGGAAGAAATCCATGCTAGAGCATTAGATAATTTTTAAAAGGAACGGTTTAAAGGAATGTGAAAATACACATTCCTTTTTGTATTTTCAGTGCGAGTTATCCGATAAAGGTTTTCTTTTCGGATTTATAATATAATAATGTTAATTGAAGGAAAGAGAGAAGCGAAATCGGAGGGCCTTACGATGAAAACAAAGGTATTGGTAGTTGACGACGAACACTCTATTGTGACACTTCTAAAATACAATTTGGAACAGGCGGGATATGAGGTAATTACCGCAATGGATGGCGAAGAAGGGCGGCAGCTAGCTGTACAGGAATCACCAGACATCATCCTGCTGGATTTAATGCTTCCCAAAATGGATGGTATGGAAGTGTGCAAGCAGCTTCGGCAAGAGCGTATAATGACACCTATATTGATGTTAACGGCAAAAGATGAAGAGCTTGATAAAATCTTGGGCTTGGAGCTTGGCGCGGATGACTATATGGTGAAGCCGTTCAGTCCAAGGGAAGTGATTGCACGTGTTAAGGCGATTCTCAGAAGAACTTATTTGCAGACGGATGCGGGAGACCCAAGCCCAAAAGAAGATTCATTGATTACGATTGGGAAAATAACCATTTTTCCGGGAAAATATGAAGCATTTATTGAGGGGAATTTGCTTGAGTTAACTCTTAAAGAATTTGAATTGCTGCACTACCTTGCCCAAAACAAAGGAAATGTCTTAACCCGGGATCAATTATTAAGTGCTGTTTGGAATTATGACTTTGCTGGCGATACTAGGATAGTCGATGTACATATTTCTCATTTAAGAGAAAAAATTGAAAAGGATACCAGAAAACCGGCTTATATAAAAACTATTCGCGGACTTGGTTACAAATTGGAGGAGCCAAAAGAAGAATGACAAAGTTTCGAACTAAACTTTTGTTTTCTTTAATTATATTAATTTTTTCAGAGTTAATCGGATTGGGAATTCTGTTCGGTCAGTTGTTCCATAGCTATTTTGTACATTCATTTAATGAAAGGCAAATATGGTGGATCCTATCCGTCAGTCTTTTAATGGACCTTATCATCATTGTTTATCTCGGAATCCGAATTTCCACCAGATATATAAAGCCGATAAAGTCTGTGACAAATGTAGCGATCGAACTCTCAAAGGGAAATTACCGTGCCCGGACAACTGTTAACAGAAATGATGAAGCAGGAATGCTTGCTGTCACCATTAATAGGCTGGCAGAAAATCTTCAGGAACTCAAAAAAATGCAGGAAATGCAGCAGGACCGTTTGAAGGCATTGATTGAGAACATGGGAGCAGGTTTAATTCTTATTGACAGCCGAGGGTATATTAATTTAATTAATAAAGGCTATATCGAACTATTCCAGGTAGAACCATCTGATTATTTAAATAAGCTTTATTATGAAGTTCTTCAGGAAAAAGAACTATGCCAGATCATAGCAGAGGTTTTCCGGACAGAACAAAAAGCTAGAAAGCAGCTGCTTATCCCATTGCAAATTGAAAGAAGATATTTTGATGTATACGGTGTTCCAATCATTGGGAAAAACAATGTCTGGAAAGGAATTTTACTCGTTTTTCATGACATTACGGAAATGAAAAAGCTCGAACAAATGCGAAAAGACTTTGTCGCCAACGTTTCGCACGAACTAAAAACACCAGTCACATCAATTAAAGGTTTTTCAGAAACTCTTTTGGATGGAGCAATGAATGACAAAGAGACATTGGAATCATTTCTTTCTATTATTTTAAAAGAAAGCGATCGGCTACAATCCCTAATCCATGACCTGCTAGAACTTTCAAAGATTGAGCAGCATAACTTCCTGTTAAACATTAATGAATTGGATTTATTTGAGCTGCTAGAGGACGTCATTACTCTATTATCCGGTAAAGCACAAGCGAAAAACATTCAGCTTGAGCTTGTCAGCGAGCAAAAAGGTGCCAGCCTTAAAGGTGATATTGACCGATTAAAGCAAGTTTTTATTAATCTTATAGGGAACGCCATTACCTACACTCCTTCAGAAGGAGTGGTAAAGGTATTACTCGTAGAAGAGGACGAAGTTGTCCGTGTTCATGTTAAGGACTCCGGTGTAGGGATAAAGAAGGATGAAATTCCCCGGATTTTTGAACGTTTTTACCGGGTCGACCGGGCCAGAGATCGAAATTCAGGCGGGACAGGCCTTGGTTTGGCCATCGTGAAACATTTGATTGAGGCACACCATGGAAATATTAAAGTGAAAAGTGATTTAGGAAGCGGCAGTGAGTTTATAATCGAACTGCCGAAGAACGAGAACTATTTTTTAGGAAGGTGATTGAATGGAAAACAGAAAGCTTGTGCTGATTGATGGCAATAGTATTGCATACCGGGCCTTTTTTGCATTGCCGCTTTTGAACAATGATAAAGGTATTCATACTAATGCGGTCTACGGCTTTACAATGATGCTGATGAAGATTTTGGAGGAAGAGAAGCCAACCCATATTTTGGTTGCTTTTGATGCCGGCAAAACAACCTTCCGCCACAAAACCTTTGAAGAATACAAAGGCGGCAGACAGAAGACACCGCCGGAATTATCAGAGCAATTTCCGTTTATTAGGGAGCTATTAGATGCTTACGGAATATCAAGATATGAATTGGAGAATTACGAAGCGGACGATATTATTGGGACCCTTTCGTTAACAGCTGAAAAAGACGGATTTGAAGTAAAGGTTATTTCCGGCGACAAGGATTTAACACAGCTTGCTTCACAGCATACTACCGTGGGGATTACCCGTAAAGGGATTACAGATATAGAGGTGTACACGCCGGTGCATGTTCAGGAAAAGTATGGCTTAATCCCTGACCAAATTATTGATATGAAAGGTCTGATGGGGGACTCATCCGATAATATCCCTGGCGTACCAGGGGTAGGCGAAAAAACTGCCATCAAGCTGCTGAAGGAATTTTCCACTCTTGAACAATTATTAGAATCAATTGACAAGGTTAGCGGGAACAAGCTGAAGGAAAAGCTTACAGAGTTTAAAGAGCAGGCGGCAATGAGTAAGCAGCTTGCAACGATTGAAAGACATGCTCCCGTGGAGGTAGACTTAGAGGATATCTCATATGATGGGTTTACGAGAGAAAAATTAATAGGCTTGTTTAAGGAATTAGGATTTTCATCGTTATTGGATAAACTTGGTGAAGATTCGGCAGTAGATGTGATACAAGAGCTTGAAGAGGTTGAATACAGAATTCCATCCAAAATTAGCGGCGAATTATTTGCAAATACCAATTATTTTTATGTGGAAATGCTGGAAGATAACTATCATCAAGCGGAAATCATCGGATTTTCAATCGTTAACGACAATGGACATTTCTTTCTTCCGACGGAACAAGCGCTAAATTCGGAATCGTTTAAGAACTGGGCTGAGGATGAAGGGAAGAAGAAAACGGTATATGACGCAAAACGCACCGAAGTTTCCTTAAGAAGACAGGGAATTCATTTAAAAGGGGCGAATTTTGATATTTTAATGGCTTCTTATATTTTGAATCCATCAGAAACGGGTGAGGATTTAGCGGCAATTGCGGGTAAGTATGGCATTCGTAATATTCAATCTGATGAATCGTTTTATGGAAAAGGGGCTAAACAAAGGATTCCTGAAACAGACCGGCTTGCCGAGCACCTTGTCCGCAAGGGGATGGCTATGGCCGAATTAAAAGACAAATTAGAAGATGACCTAAAGAAAAATGAACAATATAGTTTATTTACGGAACTTGAAATGCCGTTATCACTCATCTTAGCTGATATGGAATCATGCGGCATTAAGGTGGAGCGGGAGCGCCTGGAATCAATGGGTCGTGAGCTTAACGAACGGCTTATTGAAATCGAGGAGAAAATCTGTGAATTAGCCGGTGAAAAATTTAATATTAATTCTCCGAAACAATTAGGCGTCATACTATTTGAAAAATTGCAGCTCCCTTCTTTTAAGAAAACGAAAACCGGGTATTCGACCTCGGCCGATGTTTTAGAAAAGCTGGCTGGTGAACATGAAATTATTGAACATATTCTTCTTTACCGTCAATTAGGAAAGCTGCAATCCACTTATATTGAAGGATTGCTAAAGGTAATCGAACCTGAGACAGAGAAGGTTCATACAAGATTTCAGCAAACCTTAACGGCTACAGGGAGGTTAAGCTCCATTGATCCCAACCTGCAAAATATCCCGATCCGACTCGAGGAAGGAAGAAGAATCCGACAGGCCTTCGTTCCGTCCGAAAAAGACTGGTTGATTTTTGCAGCTGACTATTCTCAAATTGAGCTGCGGGTTCTTGCACATATTTCTGGCGATGAAAAGCTAATCCAAGCTTTTAAAGAGGATATGGATATTCATACACGCACAGCCATGGAGGTATTCCATGTTGATGCAGACCAAGTTACCTCCAATATGAGACGGCAGGCAAAGGCTGTAAACTTCGGGATCGTTTATGGAATCAGCGATTATGGACTCTCCCAGTCCCTCGGGATTACGAGGAAGGAAGCAGGGCAGTTCATCGAGCGTTATTTGAACAGTTATCCGCGTGTAAAGGAATATATGGAGACAATCGTCCATTCAGCGAAGCAGAAAGGATATGTCTCTACATTGCTCCATAGGAGAAGATACCTTCCGGAAATAACGGCCCGAAATTTTAACTTGAGAAGCTTTGCCGAAAGAACGGCAATGAATACGCCCATTCAGGGAAGTGCCGCTGATATCATAAAAAAAGCGATGATTGATATGGATGAGGCATTAAAAGATAAAGGGTTGAAATCACGATTACTCTTGCAGGTACATGACGAACTGATTTTTGAAGCTCCTGAGGAGGAATTGGAAATTCTTAAACAATTAGTGCCGTTAGTGATGGAAAATGCGATTGAGCTATCCGTCCCGTTAAAAGTAGATTATGCTTACGGACCAACATGGTTTGATGCAAAGTAAATACACCAGCAAAAGGGGCTGCATTATATGCCAGAGCTTCCAGAAGTAGAAACAGTCAGGAGAACACTGGAAAAGCTTGTTCTTCATAAAACCATCGAAGATGTAACCGTGTATTGGCCGAAAATCATTAAAAATCCTGCTGAAGCGGAACAATTCATCGATGCTTTAAAAGGTGAGACTTTTGCTGCAATCGGAAGAAGAGGGAAATTTCTAATTCTTTATACAGAGAATTTCTCCTTAGTTTCCCATTTGCGTATGGAGGGCAGATACGGATTATACCCCAAGGAAGAGCCTTTCGATAAGCACACCCATGTGATTTTTCACTTTACAGATGGGACTGAACTGCGCTACCGGGATGTCCGAAAATTTGGAACCATGCATCTATACAAAAAGGGTGAGGAATTTACTAAGCCTCCCCTTATCCAGCTTGGTCCTGAACCTTTTTCAGAAGACTTTACCAAAGAGTACTTAGGGAAAATGCTTAAAAAAACGAATCGAAAAATTAAAACGGCTTTATTGGACCAAAACCTATTTGTCGGTCTTGGAAATATATATGTTGATGAAGCGTTATTTCGTTCAGGTATCCACCCCGAAAGGCTGGCGGGATCACTGAAGAAAAAAGAAATTGAGTTGCTGCATAAGGAAATTGTTGAAACTTTAAGTGAAGCAGTCGAAAAAGGCGGCAGCACGATTCGCTCCTATGTGAATTCTCAAGGGGAAATAGGCATGTTTCAACTAGAGTTATATGCCTATGGCCGCAAAGGGGAACCTTGTAAGAAATGCGGAACGCCCCTTGAAAAAACGACCGTAGGGGGAAGGGGCACCCATTATTGCCCAAAATGTCAAAGGCTTAAAGTTAAAAGAGCAAAGAATGAATCTGTCTAGATTCCAGTTTTAACACTGGATAGGCTCCTGCCATATACTATCGTAGTATTTTGCAGGAAGGAGTCCTAGACACATCATGGTTCAGTTGTTCTCACTTCTCATACTCGCTCTTGCTCTCAGTCTTGACAGCTTTAGCGTAGGGTTTACGTATGGATTAAGAAAAATGGTTATGCCGTTTAAGTCCATTCTCATCATTGCATGCTGCTCAGCCATCTCATTGATGATTGCGGTATCAATTGGACATGGACTTGAAAAAGTATTATCACCGAGTATTACAGCAAGACTTGGAGGATTTATTTTAATCGGGCTTGGAGCATGGGTGTTATACCAGTTTTTCCGCCCTGAGAAAGAAAAAGAACCGATTGAACATGAAAAAACAATTGTAAACTTTGAAATTCGGTCATTGGGGCTGGCAATCAATATTTTAAGAAAACCAATGTCGGCGGATTTTGACAAATCCGGGACGATTACCGGGATAGAGGCATTAATGTTAGGCTTCGCTCTCTCACTGGATGCCTTTGGTGCAGGAATTGGAGCAGCGATGCTTGGATTCCCTCCCATTTATTTAGCCTTGACCGTTGCGATTATGAGTTCATTATTTGTGTTATTGGGAATTAAATTCGGGTCCTTTTTTTACCGTTTTGACTGGGTTCAAAAGTTTACGTTTATACCAGGAATCTTATTAATCATCATTGGAATATGGAAGATATAACAATAGGGAAGGGAAAGGGCAGGGGTATGTCACTTGTTATTGGTTTAACAGGCGGAATCGCCAGTGGAAAAAGCACAGTATCTAATATGTTAAAAGAAATGAATATAACAGTCGTTGATGCAGATGTCGAAGCGCGTCTGGCGGTAGATAAAGGAGAACCTGCCTACCTGAAAATCATTGCTGAATTTGGTCAGGACATCTTATTAGAAAATGGGGAAATAGACAGACAAAAACTCGGCGCGATTATTTTTTACCAAGAAGAAAAAAGGCAGCTTTTGAATCAAATTGTTCATCCCGAGGTTAGAAAAAGAATGATGGAGAAGATTCAAAAGGCTTCGGAGAATCAAGAAGAAGTAATTATTCTTGATATTCCTTTGTTATTTGAAAGCAAGCTGACCTTCATGGTTGAAAAAACTATCCTTGTTTATGTAGACAGAGAAACGCAGTTGAAACGGCTGATGCAGAGAAACCAACTATCAGAAGCGGATGCACAGGCCAGGGTCAACTCGCAAATGCCGCTTGCTGAAAAAGTAAAACTGGCCAATGCCGTGATTGATAATAATGGATCAATAGAAGAAACAAAAAAGCAGCTCATTGAAATATTAGCCGGATGGGGAATTCAAAAAACATATCAATAACCTATGGAAGGGGGGCATTCACCCCTTCTTTTTTTATGTGGAGTTATCTGAATTATAAAACTTTTAAAAAATACGCTTTTTATTCATCACAAATAAAACTAAATGTGTTATACTAATACCATCAGATGGAGATAAAAGTATAACATTAATGCGGAAGGGGCCGTAAAATGAGAGCAAGAATTGCCATTAACGGGTTTGGAAGAATTGGAAGGATGGTTTTTAGACAAGCAATCCTTGAGAAAAAGCTGGATGTTGTCGCAATCAACGCAAGCTATCCTGCTGAAACGTTAGCACATTTAATTAAATATGATACCAATCACGGAACATTCCAGGGAGAAGTTATCCCTTTAGATAATGAACTGCTTGTAAATGGAAAAAGAGTCAAGCTTTTAAGTAATCGTAATCCAGAAGAACTTCCATGGAGAGAATTGGGAATTGATATTGTCATTGAAGCAACTGGTAAGTTTAACTCTAGGGAAAAGGCTGCGCTCCATTTAGAAGCGGGAGCAAAGAAGGTAATCCTTACTGCACCGGGTAAGAATGAAGACGTTACGATTGTTATGGGTGTAAATGAAGAAATGCTCGATATTGAACACCATGAAGTGATTTCTAATGCATCTTGTACAACAAACTGCCTTGCACCAGTTGCAAAGGTTTTAGATGATAAATTTGGAATTGAATGCGGATTAATGACCACTGTTCATGCTTACACAAATGATCAAAAAAATATCGATAATCCACACAAGGATTTACGACGGGCTCGTGCGTGCGGACAATCTATCATTCCGACTACGACAGGAGCAGCGAAAGCACTATCCCTTGTTCTGCCGCAATTGAAGGGCAAACTACATGGTATGTCACTGCGCGTTCCAACGCCAAATGTTTCCCTTGTTGATTTAGTTGTAGACCTTAAGCAAGATGTAACGGTGGATGATGTTAACAAGGCGTTTAGAGAAGCTGCCGGAGGTCCGTTAAAAGGAATTTTAGACTTTACGATGGAACCATTAGTTTCAGTCGATTTTAATACGAATGAACATTCCGCCATTATCGATGGACTTTCCACGATGGTAATGGGGACAAGAAAAGTAAAAGTATTGGCTTGGTATGATAATGAGTGGGGCTATTCTACACGTGTAGTCGACTTAAGTTTACTTGTCGCCGAAGAAATGGCTAAAATGTCGCAGGTAAAGGTTAGCTAAATAAGATAAGATTAAAAAGAGGTTGCTTTACAGGCACCTCTTTTTATATTTTCCGGATATTGATATACACTAGAAACAAAGGTTTACAAGGAGGAACGCTAATGACGATTTTATTGGGGCTCTTTACCCGTTTTAAAAGACAAATTGAAACAACAGATAAACAAACTGATGATTCTTTAAAAACTCATTATTATAAAGGGACATTCAATCAGGTTTTCGATTCAGTAGAACAAATTTTTAAAGAAGATGCTGATTGCCATGTTACAACGGTTTCTAAGGAGCACGGCGAGATTGCTGTTGATATCCAGAAGCCCTTTCCATGTTTTCTTATTGCAACAATTGTCTCTGTTAAACCGATGGAAACAGCTGTGGATTTCACTATTTCATCCGAAAAGTTCGCAATGCTTGGGACCTATCCGGAATTAAAAAAACGTATTGTCGCCTACTATAAGCGAATTAGCCAAATACATACCAATATTGGAACAGGAAAAAACTATTAATACTTTTACTTGTGAAAAGGTGTTCTTTTTTATAAGATAATAGTAAGAATTGCTGCGGAAAATGTTCGGATTTACCTATTAGATTTGGAGTTGGTTTAGGAGATGAAATGCCCTTCATGTCAGAATTATGGCACACGCGTACTTGATTCCCGGCCCGTGGATGAGGGACGTGCAACACGAAGAAGACGAGAATGCGAAGAATGCGGGTACCGTTTTACTACATTTGAGAAAATCGAAGAGATTCCTTTAATTGTCGTCAAAAAGGAAGGAACGAGGGAAGAATTCAGCCGCGATAAAATCCTGCGCGGGCTTATTAAGGCATGTGAAAAGCGCCCTGTTGCTTTAAAGGAATTAGAGGACATTACACATGGTGTAGAGAAAGCTCTTCGAAGTCAGGGTGTTTCCGAAATTAAAAGTGATGAGATTGGCGAAATGGTGATGGACAGGCTCTCAAAAGTAGATGAGGTTGCATATGTCCGCTTTGCATCAGTTTACCGCCAATTTAAAGATATCAATGTTTTTATCGAAGAATTAAAAGAATTAATGAACAAAGAGAAATTATAAAGAGCTGTTTCGGCTCTTTTTTAGCTAATAGGAAAGGTTTGAATGAAAATGGCGCAGCATTGGCAGGAAATACTTCCAATCGATCGTTATATTGTTACCGCTAATGGACTGCTGCATGAGTATGACCGAAAAGTGCTGACATTTTTATACCAGCCTTTAATTGGGTCAACTTGCTTTAGCTTGTATATGACACTCTGGGCTGAACTGGAAGAAAATCGATTATGGTCGGAATCCTCCACACACCATTTATTAATGAATCTACTAGGTCGGAATCTAAATGAAATCTATGAAGCACGCCTAAAACTTGAAGGAATCGGCTTGGTGAAGACTTATGTTAAAACGGAGGATGAGGTGCGTTCCTTTATTTATGAACTCCACCCTCCGTTAAGCCCGGACCAGTTTTTTTTGGATGGTATGCTTAACATTTATCTTTATCGTAAAATTGGAAAAAATCATTTTTCCCGTTTAAAACGCTTTTTCTCGGAACAGCAAATCCCAAAAGGTACCGGATATCAGGAAACCACTAAGGCGTTTCAGGAAGTGTTTATGTCAGCAACACCCGGTACTATCCAATATATGCAGGATAACTCTGAGGATCTTGCTGCCGATACTGACCAGCACTTTATAGGGCGTCACGATTCAAGTGGTGTGCAAATTGATATCGGTACGTTTGATTTTGATCTGCTTATCGCCGGTTTAAATGAATCGCTTGTCCCGAACAAAGCTTTAAACCATAAGGTAAAAGAGGTTATTAGTAAACTCGCATTTCTTTATAATATCGATGCTATTCAAATGAAAAATATTATTCTCAGTGCTGTTAATGAGGCAAATGAAATTGATTTGGAAGAGTTGCGAAAAGCTGCGCGTGATTGGTATCAATTTGTGAACTATGACCAGCTGCCGACACTCATCGAACGTACCCAACCGGCTGCCCATCGGGTTCAAACGGAAGAGCCAAAAACAAAGGAAGAGAAGCTCATTCATTATTTGGAAACAACGTCCCCTTTGCAGTTTTTAAAAGACCTGTCGGGAGGGGCAGAACCATCAAAATCGGAAATTGAGCTGATTGAAGAGATCATGTTCAATCAAAAGCTTCTTCCAGGTGTTTTAAATGTGCTGATGCATTTTGTGATGCTAAAGACCGATATGAAGCTGACAAAGGGGTACACCGGGACAATTGCCAGCAACTGGGCAAGGCTGCAAATAAAGACGGTCAAAGAAGCGATGGAGCAAGCCAAGAAGGAATCCCAAAAAACGGCCAAAAATAAACAGGCTACCGGAAAAACATCAAAGCAAAAGCCAATCCGGACGGAGTTTCTTCCAGAATGGTTTGACGAAGATCCATCCAAAAAGGCTGAGCCGCACAAGGAAACGACCAAAGATTTAGAAGCAAAAAAACGTGAAATAGAAGAAATGCTTAAGGCATTTGATGACTAGATGCTGGAGGTGAATTATGGAAAAGATCAACAAAACTCTAAAACGGTTAGCCTCACATGAGAATTTTCAAAAACGATTTGCGCAAATGCGTGAGGACACATTGGCCAATCCTGATGTCAGGGATTTTTTAAGGAAGCATCAGCAGGACCTCACCGAGGAGATTATTGAGAAGAGCCTGATGAAGCTTTATGAATATACGCAGCAAAGCAGGTACTGTCACAAGTGTGAAAGTCTTGAGGCATGTACCAACATGATGAAGGGGTATCATCCTGAATTAATTTTAACGAGGAGTTCCATCGATTTGCGGTACGACCGCTGTCCGCGAAAAATTATGGAAGATGAGAAGCGGAAAAATGAGAAACTCATTAAAAGTTTACATGTGCCAAAGGATATCCTGAATGCCTCGTTCGAGGAGCTTGAACATGATGAGGAACGGATCGATGCAGTTCAGAAAGCTGCCGCTTTTTTACTAAAATATGAGCAGGGCAAGCCGGTGAAGGGACTTTATTTTTACGGGAAGTTTGGTGTTGGAAAGTCCTATTTATTAGGTGCCATTGCCAATAAACTTGCCAAAAAGCAGATTTCTTCGATGGTTGTCTATGTTCCGGAGTTGCTGCGGGAGATGAAAAGCTCCATCGCCGACTCGACTTTAAACGAAAAAATCGATGCGTTAAAAAAAGAGCCGATTTTAATGCTTGATGATATTGGTGCTGAAGCGATGTCCAGCTGGACGCGCGATGAAGTTCTTGGACCAATCCTGCAATTTCGCATGCTTGAGAGCCTGCCGACCTTCTTTACTTCTAATTTTGATTTTCAGGGGCTCGAGCACCATTTAACCTACAGCCAACGCGGCGAAGAGGAAAAAATGAAGGCCCGCCGCATAATGGAGCGAATTCGTTCTTTGAGCGAACCCGTAATGGTGGGCGGTTCCAACCGCAGAAATTAATGTTACAAGGGATTCCGGTATTCGCCGGAGTCCTTTTTTACACTTTTAAAACTTCTATTTTGGCCAAGTCCCCCATATATATTAAAACAGAGATTCGGTTTTTAGGGGGGATTTGGTTGGCAGAAATCATCTTCCAAAATAAGATGGATGCAATCCGTTTTTATAATCATTTGCAAAAAGTATTAAATAATCTTCTTGATTATGAAAATATTCTTCTTTTTGAAGATCGACATATAGTGAAAATAATGGATGGCTCTTGTTCTGACCATTTATTTGCCAAGGTTAAAGACGCTTTTTATGAGTTTATTACATGTATTAAACGCGATGACTGGTTTATGGATATTTTGGAGCAGCAATTTTTTTACGAAGACCTGGAGGAACGGCAGCAAATTTTGGAGATTCTTTATTCCATTTTAGAAGGGCATCGCTTTGAACTGTCTTCTTTTTTACTGGAAAATAATGAGGAGCCTAATATTAAGGAAGCCATTCATCATGTTTTTCAGGAAAATATTTCGTTCTCGTTTGATTCGTTTGCGAAATTTAGGTTGCGCTCGTATCTCCAGCTCCTTGAAAGCTATGTGGAGCTTTCAATTGATGAATATAAAATGGAGCAGGAATACCAAATGTTTGTGAATATGCTGAGAGATTTTTTGGCAAATCGGGAGCCGAAAATTGAAGTGCTGCATCTATTATTTGATGATGAAATCACCTTTTACAATGAACATTTTGAAGAAATGAAACGAAGCGAATTGATACGTCTGATTGACCGAAAGCTATTGGTGAATCATCCAGTTTACGTCGATTCGGCCTCGATTGCCCCGCTATTATCTCTGGCGCCGACATCTATTTTTCTTTATACAAATGATCCGGAGGCCCCGCTTGTCAGAACGATTAAGAATATTTTTGAGGAAAGAGTGAAGGTCAGGCAATTCGAGGCGCTCCGGGAAGTGAAAAATTGGGTAGGAAAAGCAGCTTCCTCCGAAAACCATGGATAAAAAATACAAATTGTTGAAATAATTTGTTTTATGAAGTTGATTTTTTAAAACTAAATCATTATAATAACGTACATAGCTTATATCACAGTAAATGTAATGATAAGGACAACAGTATTTTTTTACGGTTTTTAGAGAGGGAGGACGCGGCTGAAAGCCTCCTAACACGAAAGAAATACTTACCACCTTTAAACTTCACCAGTGAACACTTCATTTTTTCATGAAGCTAGTAATTGTTGACGGCAATCAGCCGTTACCCTGACCTAAAGTCATTTTCAGTATGCCTTTTTGGCAGCTTCTGAAAATGAAAAATTGGGTGGAACCACGTGTTAATCAAAACTCGTCCCTATTCCTAGGGATGGGTTTTTTTATTTTTTATTTTATAAGGAGGAATTGATGATGTCAGATGTTGTAAAAATTGCATTTCCTGATGGGGCAGTAAAGGAGTTTCCAAAAGGAACGACAACAGAAGATATTGCGGCATCCATCAGCCCTGGTCTGAAGAAAAAGGCTATTGCCGGCAAACTAAACGGTCAAATGTATGATCTTCGCCGTCCAATTCAAGAAGACGGTTCAATAGAAATCGTGACACCAGAATCTAAGGATGCCCTTGAGGTATTGCGCCACAGTACTGCCCACTTAATGGCACAGGCTGTTAAGCGTTTGTACCCGGGAGCCAAGCTTGGTGTCGGCCCGGTTATTGAAGGCGGATTTTATTACGATATGGATTTAGAGGAATCTTTGACACCTGAAGATCTTCCTAAAATCGAAAAGGAAATGGCGAAAATCGTTAGCGAGAACATTGAAGTTGTTCGCAAGGAAGTCAGCCGTTCTGAAGCAGTTCAGCTTTTTAAAGGAATCGACGACGAGTATAAGCTTGAGTTGATTGAAGCTATTCCTGATGAGGAACAAGTAACGATCTATGAGCAGGGTGATTTCTTTGACCTATGCCGCGGTATCCATGTTCCATCAACTGGAAAAATTAAAGAATTTAAGCTGTTAAGCATTGCGGGTGCCTACTGGCGCGGCGACAGCAATAACAAAATGCTTCAGCGCGTATACGGCACTGCCTTTTTCAAAAAGGAAGAGTTGGCTGAACATCTTCGTTTGCTTGAAGAAGCAAAAGAGCGTGACCACCGCAAGCTTGGTAAGGAGCTTAATTTATTTACTAATTCTCAAAAGGTAGGGCAAGGGTTGCCGCTTTGGCTGCCAAAGGGTGCAACAATCCGTCGTATCGTTGAGCGCTATATCGTGGACAAAGAGGTCAGCCTAGGCTATGACCATGTTTATACACCGATTATGGCAAACGTGGAGCTATATAAAACTTCCGGCCACTGGGATCATTACCATGAAGATATGTTCCCGGTAATGGAAATGGACAATGAGCAATTAGTGCTCCGTCCGATGAACTGCCCACACCATATGATGGTGTACAAAAATGCGATGCACAGCTACCGTGAGCTTCCAATTCGGATTGCTGAGTTAGGAACAATGCACCGTTATGAAATGTCTGGTGCTTTATCCGGATTGCAGCGTGTCCGCGGGATGACTTTGAACGATGCGCATATCTTTGTTCGTCCGGATCAAATTAAGGAAGAATTCCAGCGCGTTGTTCGGCTGATTCTAGAGGTTTATAAAGATTTCGATATTAAGGAATATTCATTCCGATTATCGTATCGTGACCCTCAAGATAAGGAAAAGTACTTCGATGACGATGCGATGTGGGAAAAAGCACAAAGCATGTTAAAAGAAGCGATGGATGACCTTGGCCTTGATTATTTCGAAGCTGAAGGAGAAGCCGCATTCTACGGTCCTAAATTGGATGTTCAAGTCAGAACTGCTTTAGGCAAGGACGAAACTTTGTCGACTGTGCAATTGGATTTCTTGCTGCCTGAACGTTTTGATTTAACTTATGTTGGTGAAGATGGCAAGCAGCACCGTCCGGTTGTTATCCACCGTGGCGTAGTTTCCACTATGGAACGATTTGTTGCTTACTTGATTGAAGAATACAAGGGCGCATTCCCAACTTGGCTGGCGCCTGTACAGGTTCAAGTGATTCCTGTATCACCAGAAGCGCATTTTGATTATGCCCGAAAGGTACAGGAACAATTGAAGGCTGCAGGCTTCCGCGTTGAATTGGACGGCCGTGATGAAAAAATAGGCTATAAGATCCGCGAAGCGCAAATGCAGAAAATCCCTTATATGCTGGTTGTCGGCGATAAGGAAGTCGAGGAAAACGCTGTTAACGTACGTAAATATGGCGAGCAGAAGTCTGAGACTAAGGCGTTTGAGGAGTTTCTTGCTGGGTTGAAGGCGGAAGTGCAGAAATAAACAGTAATTTTAAAAAAAGGGAGAGAAATCTCCCTTTTTGGTTTTTTAAGGACAAAACTGCTTGAAATAGAGGCGGAAGTGTCCGAACCCGGGCAACCTTCGGACAAAACCGATTAAAAAAGAGATGGAAGTGTCCGAACCCGGGCAACCTTCGGACAAAACCGATTGAAAAAGAGATGGAAGTGTCCGAACCCGGGTAACCTTCGGACAAAACCGATAGAAAAAGAGGTGAAAGTGTCCGAACCCGGGCAACCTTCGGACAAAACCGATTGAAAAAGAGATGGAAGTGTCCGAACCCGAGCAACCTTCGGACAAAACCGGTTGAAAAAGAGGTGGAAGTGTCCGAACCCGGGTAACCTTCGGACAAAACCGATTGAAAAAGAGGTGGAAGTGGTCCGAGGTTCTGGAGCAATTGGCGGAGCAAAGAATTACTTTTATTTAACTGGTAAAGTGGATTAGTATATTCAGTCTTTGGCAGCTTATATAATCTATCTGATTCTGGTTCGGATTCTGGTCCTAACTCGTAAAAATAATTACCTTCATAATTTTTTACTTCACACAAATAAATCTGTCCAGGCACAATAATCAATGAGTCAATTTGAAAAGTTTGATTGTTTACCGTAAACAGCAAATCGTTTAAAATAAAGCATTCGCATCTGAGCTGTTCCGTCAGCTCATCAAACATTATCTCTCCTTCATATCCCTTTTTTAGTCGTAGATAATGCTTCTTGTCATCATCTGATAAAGTCATCGGGCATTTAACACTCCTAAAATGAGTAATTCTTCAGACTGGGTTCGCGGTTTATATGCCATTTAGCCACATCCTTTCTCCAAATTTATTTTAATAAAAAATGATTCTCCTAGGAATGAATATTTTGTTAACTTTTACCTGTAATAAAAATATGTTGAATAATTTCTGCTTTCCTGCTAAAATAAATTTCGTTGTCACAAAAGGAGTTCATTTGACAAAAGTTCTTTGCTTGTGATATAGTATCTAAGGTATAAATTGAATACTTGTTTCTAGGAAAAGAAGAAGCACCCGCTTCTCACCTGATTGACGCAGTTTGGCAGTTGGCAGGTTTTACGAGGACTTTTAGTTATTTTAACTTTGTTCGTAAAGTGTGGGTGTGTACATCCACACTTTTTTATTTGTACTTCTCATGGACTGCCAAACATAAAAAATCTTGGTGGGGAGTATGTTTTTCCAAACGTTGTATTCTTGATTAAACCTTGGAGGTGGCTAATTATTAGCAAAGACATGTTAGTAAATGATGGGATTCGCGCTCGTGAAGTTCGCTTGATTGATCAAAATGGCGAGCAGTTAGGAATTAAATCCAAAATCGAAGCGCTGGAGATTGCCGGACGAGTGAATTTAGATTTAGTGCTTGTAGCACCAAACGCTAAGCCTCCGGTAGCCCGGATTATGGACTACGGCAAATTTAAATTCGAGAATCAAAAGAAAGAAAAAGAAGCTCGAAAGAACCAAAAGATTATCACGACAAAAGAAGTTCGTTTAAGTCCAACAATTGATGAGCACGACTTTAATACAAAGCTTCGCAATGCTATTAAGTTCTTGGAAAAAGGCGACAAGGTAAAGGCCTCCATCCGTTTCAAGGGCCGGGCAATTACCCATAAAGAAATCGGTCAGAAAGTATTAGACCGTTTTGCAGTAGAGTGTAAGGAAGTAGCTACGATTGAGTCTCATCCAAAAATGGATGGCCGTAGCATGTTCTTGGTTTTAGCACCTAAAATCGAAAAGTAATAAGGAGGACATCCCAATGCCAAAAATGAAAACTCACCGCGGCGCTGCTAAGCGTTTCAAGAAAACTGGATCTGGTCAATTAAAGCGTGACCACGCTTATACAAGCCACTTATTCGCAAACAAATCTACAAAAGCTAAGCGTAAGCTTCGCAAGTCTTCACTTGTATCTAAAGGTGATTTCAAACGCATTCGTCAATTATTAACAAACGTAAAGTAATCGATATAAGCATTGATTTAATCTAGGAGGGAAATTACATGCCACGTGTAAAAGGCGGTACAGTTACTCGCAAACGTCGTAAAAAAGTTCTTAAATTAGCTAAAGGTTATTACGGTTCAAAACATACATTATACAAAGTTGCTAACCAACAGGTTATGAAATCTTTAATGTATGCATTCCGCGACCGTCGCCAAAAGAAGCGCGACTTCCGCAAACTTTGGATCACTCGTATCAACGCAGCAGCTCGCATCAACGGTCTTTCTTACAGCCGTTTAATGCATGGCTTAAAGCTTGCTGGTATCGAAGTAAACCGCAAAATGCTTGCTGAATTAGCAATCAGCGATGCTAACGCATTTGCTGAATTAGCAAACGCTGCTAAAGCTCAAATAAATAAGTAATTAAAGATATGGCCATTCTCTCTGATGAGGATGGCCTTTTCTGTAGAGGAGATTTTTTATGGCAGGATTATGGGCAGCTATTATGGCTATAAATATAGTTGCGTTCAGCTTAATGGGCGTTGATAAAAACAGAGCGAAGAAACATCAATACCGGATTCGGGAAAGAACGTTATGGCTTGCAGCGTTATTTGGCGGCGCTGTTGGTGCTACGATTGGGATGTACTTTTTCCGGCATAAAACAAAGCATCTGCAGTTCAAGATTGGCTTTCCGATTCTGGCAATCATCGATGTGATACTTATTATAAAGGGAGTGTTTTAAAAATGAACCTTGTGAAGTTGTTTCAAATGCAAAAGGCATTAGATTCGCATATTGAAGAAAAACACCAGCTTCAGGACGAGGATTTATTCAGCCGAAAAATTCTCGCCTTATTAGTTGAGCTTGGTGAGCTCGCTAACGAAACCCGCTGCTTTAAATTTTGGAGCGTTAAGCCTTCATCACCAAAAGATGTGATTCTTGAGGAGTTCGTTGATGGGGTGCATTTTATTTTATCGTTGGGGATTGAGTGCGGATTTGATCAAAAGGGAATGGAATTAATGGCTGCACAGCCTGAGTGCAGCGTGACAGAACAGTTCTTAAGTGTTTATGAAGGGGTCACAATTTTTCAAAAATCAAAAGGTTTTGAGGATTACCTGCGATTATTCGTAGCATATTTGCAGCTGGCAGCCCTGCTTGGGATATCTTATGAAGAAATGGAACAGGCATATTTTTCAAAAAACGAAGTAAATTATCAAAGACAGCAAAACAACTATTAATTTGTTAATTGTCAAATAGTTTCGTTATAATGAAAATGATCGTACATATAAAAGGGGGCTAAATAATGGCAAAAATGGATGAAACATTGACCATGCTGAAGGATTTAACCGATGCCAATGGAATTCCAGGCAATGAGCGTGAAGTGCGCGAAGTCATGAAAAAATACATAGCACCATATGCAGATGAAATCACCACTGACGGATTAGGCAGTTTAATTGCCAAAAAGGTTGGAAAAGAGGGCGGCCCTAAAATCATGGTAGCCGGTCACTTGGACGAAGTTGGCTTTATGGTGACGGCGATTGATGACAAAGGCTTCCTGCGCTTTCAAACGGTCGGTGGCTGGTGGGGCCAGGTGATGCTTGCCCAGCGAGTGACCATTGTAACAAGAAAGGGCAATGTAACAGGGATTATCGGATCTAAGCCGCCGCATGTTTTATCAGCGGAAGCCCGCAAGAAGCCAATTGAAATCAAAGATATGTTTATTGATATCGGTGCATCAAGCCGGGAGGAAGCATCTGAGTGGGGCGTGCGTCCTGGAGACATGGTCGTGCCATATTTTGAATTCACTGTAATGAACAATGAAAAGATGCTTCTTGCGAAAGCTTGGGATAACCGCATCGGCTGTGCGATTGCGATTGATGTTTTAAAGCAATTGCAAGGTGTTGATCATCCGAATGTTGTTTACGGCGTCGGAAATGTTCAAGAAGAGGTTGGCTTACGCGGTGCCAAGACAGCTACTTATAAAATCCAGCCTGATATCGGCTTTGCTGTTGATGTAGGTATTGCCGGCGATACACCTGGAATTAGCGAAAAAGAAGCGATGAGCAAAATGGGCAAAGGGCCGCAAGTGGTTGTCTATGATGCTTCAATGGTAGCGCACAAGGGATTGCGTGATTTTGTAACGGATACTGCGGATGAACTCAACATCCCTTACCAGTTTGAATCCATCCCAGGCGGTGGAACAGATGCTGGCTCCATCCATTTAACGCATAATGGTGTACCTGCACTGGCGATTACGATTGCGACTCGCTATATTCATTCACATGCTGCAATGCTCCATCGTGATGACTATGAAAATGCTGTTAAGCTGATTGTAGAGGTCATAAAGCGTTTGGATCGCGAGGCTGTTGATAAGATTACGTTTGAATAAGGTATTGGGGTCCCCGGCTGCTGTGTTTGCGCCGGGGATTATTTTGTAATTTGACGATTCGCCGATAGAATGCTCCGATTCGCTGATAAAACCCAAAAATTCGCCGATAGACTTCTCAAATTCGCCGATAGAACTCAAAAATTCGCCGATAGACCCTGCCTTCCCCCAAAAAAACAGCCGCCAACCCATCGGCCAGCGGCTTCCAAACCAATTTTTAATGCTTTAACCCGCTTTCAAGCGTGCTAAGCATCTCTTTTTTCTCTTGTTCAGATGAATTTTGCCAAATAACTTCAAATAACACGCCCAAACCTGGCAGCATTTTCTCTTCCCCGCTTTGAATCGCATCGACAATGGTATCCTCTAATTGGTCTTGCGAATTATTGGAAACATTGTGAATTACAGCATTTCGCAAATTGAAATTCATAATGGGCCACTCCTTCTTTAAGCTTAAATTCTTTAGCTAATAGGGAATTATAAAATTCCCCAAATATATAATTCCCTAACGCATAAATTCAACTACGCTTCTGTCTTCGTCCTATCGGACTCGCCAATCAGCGAGTTTTCATTTATTATCATTTCTAATTTTGGTTTTAATATGTATTTTAATTGGGCTATAATGTTAAAATCAGAGTAATTTTTTAAAGGGGAAACAAAATTGAAATATATACAATCGCAGCAAAATCCGCAGGTTAAGCAATGGAAAAAGCTTTTAACGAAAAAAGAGCGAGACCGCTCAGATACATTTTTAGTGGAAGGCTTTCATTTAGTGGAAGAAGCACTCAAACAGGATGAACAGGTTTTAGAAATCATTATTTCTGAAAAAATAGGTGTGCCGCCTCGCCTCGATGCTGGTCAGACACCCATTTACATGGTGACGGAGGAAATCGCCGATTCCTTATCGGAAACGGAAACGCCCCAGGGGATTTATGCTGTCTGCCGGCAAACCGATCAAAAAACAGACTTAAAAAATGCAAAAACGTACCTCCTAATCGATGCTGTTCAAGATCCGGGAAATCTCGGCACGATGATTCGGACAGCCGATGCGGCGGGAATCGATGCGGTAATTGTAGGCAAAGGCAGCGTCGATGTCTTTAACGGAAAGGTTCTGCGTTCCGCTCAAGGAAGTCACTTTCACCTTCCAATCATAAGAGGCGACCTTCAAGAATGGACGACAAAACTAAAAGAAAAAAATATACCTGTTTACGGAACAGCACTTGAGGGAGCTTCTGCATATACTGATATTTCAACCGGTGAATCTTTCGCCCTGATTGTCGGCAACGAAGGGAGCGGCATGGATAAAGAACTTCTGTCCCAAACAACCGCCAACCTTTATATTCCGATTTACGGCAAAAGCGAATCGCTGAATGTCGCGGTTGCGGCAGGAATTCTTTTATATTACTTGAAAAAATAAATTTGAAACACTCAAAAAATTAGTATATAATAATGAACAATGTTGATATTTAAAAGACAATGACGGAGAAAAGTATCTTGTCAAATGGCCATTTTTAGGGAGAAAGTGCCGCGACTGAAAGCACTTTTATGGACAGGGCAGGAGAAGTTCACCTCCCGAGTCGGCATCGGGACCATTTCCATTGGAGATGTAAAGATGCGCCCGGCTACAGCCGTTATCTGAATGAAGCGAACACAATATGTGTATACATACGTGTTTACAAGGGTGGTACCGCGATCTAATACCTCGTCCCTTTTTTGGGGGCGGGGTTTTTTATTTTTACATAAATAATCAAGGAGGAATCCAAATGCAAGAGCGTTTAAAGGAGTTGCAAGCTGAAGCAATTCAGAAAGTGGAACAGTCTTCAAGCTTAAAAGACTTGAATGACATCCGTGTTGCATATTTAGGGAAAAAAGGCCCGATTACCGAGGTATTGCGTGGCATGGGCAAATTATCGGCGGAAGAGCGTCCGGTGATTGGAGCTCTCGCTAATGAAGTACGTGAAGCCATCGCTGCTAAAATCGAAGCTAAGCAAAATCACCTGGAAGAAGCAGCTGTCTTAGAAAAATTGGCTTCTGAAAGCATTGACGTCACCCTTCCAGGGCGTCCTGTTAAGGTTGGGAACCATCATCCATTAACAAAAATCATCGAGGAAATCGAAGACTTGTTTATCGGAATGGGCTATGAAATAGCAGAAGGACCTGAGGTAGAGCAGGATTATTATAACTTCGAAGCGTTGAACCTGCCGAAAGGCCACCCAGCCCGCGACATGCAAGATTCCTTCTACATTACGGAAGAAATCTTGCTTCGCACCCATACATCGCCGGTTCAGGCCCGGACGATGGAAAAGAACAACGGCAAAGGTCCGATCAAAATCATCTGCCCTGGTAAAGTATACCGCCGCGACAATGATGATGCGACGCACTCACATCAGTTCATGCAAATTGAGGGCTTAGTGGTAGGCGAAAATATCCGCATGAGTGACCTTAAGGGAACATTGGATGTATTTGCTAAAAAGATGTTCGGCCAAGACCGTGAAATCCGTCTTCGCCCAAGCTTTTTCCCATTCACAGAACCTTCCGTTGAGATGGATATTTCCTGTAAAGTATGCGGCGGCCATGGCTGTAATGTTTGTAAGCAGACAGGCTGGATTGAAATCCTTGGCGCAGGAATGGTTCATCCAAACGTACTTGAGATGGCTGGCTATGATTCAAAGAAATACACTGGATTTGCTTTTGGAATGGGACCTGAGCGGATTGCGATGCTGAAATACGGTGTTGATGATATCCGTCATTTCTATACAAATGATGTTCGTTTCTTAAAGCAATTTTCGGTGGAAGAATAGGAGGTTGACGATATGTTCGTTTCATATAAATGGCTCCAGGAATACGTAGACTTAACTGGAGTTTCGGCAAATGAATTAGCTGAAAAAATTACCAAAAGCGGGATTGAAGTAGAAGGTGTAGAAATCCTGAATGAGGGCATTAAGGGTGTAGTTGTTGGTCACGTTGTAGAACGCGTGCAGCATCCAAATGCCGATAAATTAAGCAAGTGCCAGGTTGATATTGGCGAAGGTGAGCCGGTTCAAATTATTTGCGGTGCACCGAATGTCGCCCAAGGACAAAAGGTTGCCGTTGCGAAAGTAGGCGCCGTGCTTCCAGGAAATTTTAAAATCAAAAAAGCGAAGCTTCGCGGGGAAGAATCAAATGGTATGATTTGTTCTCTACAAGAGCTTGGCATGGAAGGAAAAATTGTTCCTAAAGAATACGCAGAAGGAATCTTTGTTTTTCCAGCAGATGCAGAGGTCGGGACAGATGCACTTGCCTTGTTGAATCGCGACGACGAAGTTCTTGAACTTGGGTTAACGCCAAACCGTGCTGATTGCTTAAGCATGTTAGGTGTTGCTTATGAAGTGGCAGCGATTCTTGGCAGAGAGGTTACGCTTCCGGAAACAAGCCTAGAGCCGCTTAGTGAAAAGGCAACGGATTATGTAAAGGTTGTTGTCGAGGCGACTGAGGATAATCCGCTATACGTTGCGAAAATGATTAAAAATGTGAAAATCGGGCCGTCACCACTTTGGATGCAAACCCGCTTAATGTCTGCGGGAATCCGTCCGCACAATAACGTGGTTGATATCACAAACTACATTCTTCTCGAATATGGCCAGCCGCTTCATGCGTTTGACTACGACCGTTTAGGTTCAAAAGAAATCCTTGTCCGTCGTGCGAATGATGGCGAGAAATTTGTGACGCTTGATGATGTAGAGCGCACATTAACGGCTGACCATTTAGTGATCACGAACGGAACAGAACCTGTTGCGCTTGCTGGTGTAATGGGCGGTGCCAATTCTGAGGTAACTTCTGATACGACTACTGTGTTATTGGAAGCAGCTTATTTTAACGGAGCAACAGTAAGAAAAGCGTCTAAAGATCACGGCCTGCGCAGTGAAGCTAGCGCCCGGTTTGAAAAAGGGGTAGACCCGAACCGTGTACGTGTTGCTGGTGAACGTGCAGCTTACTTAATGGCTAAGTACGCTGGCGGTGAAGTGTTAGAAGGTGCAGCAGAGGTTGATACATTAACTGTTGAGCCGGCAGTGGTTTCAGTTACTCTTGAAAAAATCAATCGCGTACTTGGAACCGGCCTTGAAATGAAGGATGTGGAAGCCATCTTCAACCGCCTTCAATTTGGGGTTTCTGTTGAAGGGGACACGGTTACTGTAACGGCACCAACACGCCGCGGCGATATCAAAATCGAAGAGGATTTACTCGAAGAGGTTGCCCGCCTATTCGGCTATGACAACATCCCGAAAACCTTGCCGATTGGTTCCACAACACCAGGAAAGCTATCTGAATACCAAAAGAAACGCCGTGTCGTCCGTGCTTATTTAGAAGGAGCCGGTCTGTACCAGGCCGTAACTTATTCTTTAACAAGTGAAGAAAAAGCATCTCAGTTTGCTATGGAAAAGCGGGATTTCATTCGCCTGGCGATGCCAATGAGCGAAGACCGCAGTATACTTCGCCTAAGCATCCTGCCACAGCTGCTGGAAGTATTGAAATACAACAGTGCTCGTCAAAATGACAGCCTAGCAGTATACGAAACCGGAAATGTCTTTTTATCCAACGGTGTGGAAGTTCTTCCTGAAGAAAAAGAGCATTTGGCTGGAGCGATTACCGGTCTTTGGAACAATCATTCTTGGCAGGGCGAAAAGAAACCTGTTAATTTCTTCGTTTTAAAAGGTATTTTGGAAGGATTATTCGCAAAGCTAGGTCTGACAGAACGTGTCTCATATGTTCAAGCACAAGTAGAAGGCATGCACCCAGGGCGCACCGCTGAAATCCGGTTGGATGGCTCGAAAATCGGGTTTGCCGGCCAGCTGCATCCAAGCGTCCAAAAAGACCTAGATTTAAAAGATACCTATGTATTTGAATTATCATTAAAAGCAGTTCTTGGTGTAGAAACGGAAGCACTGCAATATCAGTCTATTCCGCGCTACCCATCCATTACAAGAGACATTGCTCTTGTAGTAAACAGAGAAACGGTGTCAGGCACGTTGAAGGATATTATCGTTAAAGCTGGTTCACCTCTTTTGAAAGAAGCTTATGTCTTTGATTTATATGAGGGTGATAAGATGGAGGAAGGCAAGAAGTCGATTGCGTTCTCATTGAAATATGTGGATCCAGAACGTACTTTGACAGATGAAGAGGTAACAAAGGTTCACGCGCGCGTGCTTGAGGCATTAAAAGAGCAAGCAGGTGCGGTTTTAAGGGGATAAGTATTAAAAAAGAGTATCCATTGGCGTGGATACTCTTTTTGCGTTTAGTTGTATTTTTCGTAGAGGGTGTCATATTGTTTTGCAAGGGAGATATCTAGGTCGGTTAAACCTCCAGCATGCCAGGAGGTTATTTTTAAAGTGACCATTTTATAGTCAATCGATATGAATGGATGGTGATTTTTTTCTTCGGATAATTGGGCGATGTCATTAACGAATGCAATCCCTTTTAAAAATTCCTGAAAGCGGTACTTTTTTACAATGAACTTTCCGTCCAGTTTCCAGCCGGTTAATTCATTAAGGGCTTCTGAAATTTCTTGGTCACTTAATTTCTTCATCACTTTTTGCACTCCCTTTGATTATTTTAATCTTCACCCTACAATGTGTCATAAGACCAAAAGCAACAAGTACGACTGGAAAGTGGTCTTATAAAAGGTTCATAAGACCAAAAGCCAATCAAGCAACCGGAAAATGGTCTTATAAAGGGTTCATAAGACCAAAATCCAACAAGCACGACCGAAAAATGGTCTTATAAAAGGTTCATAAGACCAAAAATCAACAAGCACGACCGGAAAGTGGTCTTATAAAAGGCTCATAAGACCAAAAGCCAATCAAGCACAACCAGAAAATGGTCTTATAAAAGGTTCATAAGACCAAAAGTCAACAAGCACGACCGGAAAGTGGTCTTATAAAAGGTTCATAAGACAAAAATGCAATAAATAAGACAGAGAAGTGGCCTTATAAAGGATTCATATGACCACAACCCGGTAAAACAAAAGCATAAAGTGGATTAATAGCTCCCCATTATCCATTACTTCTGCTTTTTCCTTACTAATGCCAGCGCCTTATCCGTATTTGCAAAATGAATCTTCACAAACCCTGGCAGCACTCTTTGCCCTTTTTTCAAAATAAGCTTGGCAGCAGCCTCATCCACCTGAGACCCGGCCCCTTTCGGCAGGCGAAAACCGGCCGCTTCGCTGAGTTTATCGATGTATTGGATAAAAGCATACCGGGCGAGAATACTTGCCGCGGCCACGGCTAAATGGATGCCCTCGGCCTTCGTGCTGAAATAAACATTCTCCCTAACAATGGATTTCTGCCCTTTAAGATGCTGATAATAGGTTCCCGACTGCACAAATTGGTCAATTAAAACAGCGTCAGGCTTCTCCGGTGAAATTTTTTCTAAAACCTTCAATATCGCCTGGTTATGAAGCAATGCCTTCATTTTTCCCTGTGACATTCCTGCCGCCTGAACCTGATTATATTTTTCATTTTTTAATGTCATGAGGCTAAAGGGAACAATATCCTTGATCACCTTTGCGATTTCAATTATTTTGTCATCGTTTAAATCCTTCGAATCTCTAACTCCCAATTCTTTTAATAAAGGAATATCCTTTTTCCGTACATAAGCAGCGACAACCGTAATCGGACCGAAGAAGTCCCCAGTTCCGACTTCATCCGAACCAATGACAGACCATTCACTAAAACCGGCCGGAAGCCCCGCCCCTGCCTTGGCAGAGGAAGACGTCATTTTTCCATTGCCGGCTGCCTTCGTGGCAGGCCCGGCTCCTGAAGCGGCCCCGCCCCATCTTCCCGCTTCCTTCTCACAATCATTCCCCTGAAACAAAACCTTTCCCGATTTATAAGCGGTAATGGCACAACCGGGAGTTTTCGCGGCAAACACGCTTCCGGGCGGAACCTTATCCGTTAAATGCTTGCTGTAAAAGTCTTTCATCTTTAAAATTGTATTCATATTACATACTAAAACAACATTTGCCATTAAAAGCACCACATTTCTATTAAATATATTCATTATTACAACTTTTCGACTTTAATCTTTTCATGTTATGATATACTGTAGGATTCCTGAAAGGGGCATTAACATTGTCGAATACTCAGAAAAATAGAATTACCGTAGAAATTTACGGGCAACAATACGTGATCTTAGGCACGGAAAGTCCGAGTCATATTCGCTATGTAGCATCGTTGGTCAACGCTAAAATGCGCGAAATTAGTTCTAAGAATCCAGGACTCGAGGTAAATAAACTTGCAGTTTTAACAGCAGTTAACGCAGTCAATGATTATATCAAAATAAAAGAAGAGATGGAACGACTGACGATAGAACTTCAAAAAGAAAAGGAATAAAAACAATGTTAGATTTAGTGATTATTTTATTTTTAATTATTGGTTTTTTTGTCGGCCTGAAAAGAGGCTTTATCCTGCAGCTTGTACATTTAACAGGGTTCATAATTGCCTACATCGCCGCCTATATTTACTACGACGATCTTGCACCAAAACTGACCCTTTGGATTCCTTACCCAAACCTTGGCGAGGATACGGCATTAAAAATTATCACTGATGCCGCAAACATGGAGACCGCCTTTTATCGGGCGATTGCTTTTGTTATTATCTTTTTTGCTGTAAAGGTGATTATGCAGATTATCGGGTCCATGTTTGATTTTATCGCCCATTTACCGGTACTAAGGCTGTTGAACGTATGGGCTGGTGGAATTTTAGGGTTTTTGGAAGTCTATTTAATTATCTTTATTGTATTATATATTGGCGCCTTATTACCAATTGAGATTTTCCAAAATATGCTAGATGGCTCCTTCATGGCAAAGGCGATTGTGAATTACACCCCTGTTCTTTCTCAGCAGATTAAGGACTGGTGGATCGAATATAAAGCTGCGTGAACTTCTCTAATGCAGAGAAGTTTTTCTATTGTTGGAAAAAAGGTTAAAATGAAAATGTGTTAATTAAAGGCAGGTGGAGTTTATGGAAGTGAATAAAAAAGAAGTCATTCGTTTATTGGAAACAATCGCGATTTATATGGAATTAAAGGGTGAGAATCCATTTAAAATTTCGGCCTTCCGCAAGGCTGCAAATGCTTTGGAGACGGACGAACGAAGTTTATTAGAAATAGACGACTTTACAGCACTATCCGGTATCGGCAAAGGGACGGCTGCTGTTATCGAAGAATACATAAAGGAAGGTTCTTCCACCGTTTTAAAGGAGCTAAAGGAAGAGGTTCCGCCAGGTTTGATTCCGCTTCTGCAAATCCCAGGTCTTGGTGGTAAAAAAATCTCCAAGCTTTATCAGGAATTAGAAATTACCGATGTATCAAGCTTAAAAGAAGCATGTGAAGCCGGCCGAGTACAGGGGCTGGCGGGTTTTGGAAAGAAGACGGAGGAAAAAATCTTAAGTGCAATCTCGAACGTGGGGACAAGACCAGAGCGCCTGCCCCTTGCTTACATGCTTCCGATTGCGGAGTGGATTGAAGTGAACCTGGGGAAATTCACCAATATTGACCGGTTCTCAAGGGCCGGAAGCCTGCGGAGGATGCGGGAAACTATTAAGGATCTGGATTTTATCATTGCTACTGATCAGCCAGAAACTGTCCGTGAACAGCTGTTAAAATTGCCGAATATTAAAGAAGTGATTGGCGCAGGGGATACAAAGGTATCAGTTACCTTGGAATTTGATTATGATATATCCGTTGATTTCCGCTTGGTGAAGCCGGAGGAATTTATTACAACGCTGCACCATTTTACCGGTTCAAAGGACCATAACGTGCGCATGAGACAATTAGCTAAGGAACGCGGCGAAAAAATAAGTGAATACGGCGTTGAAAACTTGGAAACAGGGGAAATCCTCACCTTCTCTTCCGAAGAGGAATTTTTCAAGCATTTCGACCTTCCATTTATCCCTCCTGAAGTGAGAGAGGATGGCCGCGAAGTAGATACATTCAAAGCCGATGAGGAATTAATCGAACTTGAAGACATCAAAGGCGACCTGCACATGCATTCGACCTGGAGTGATGGGGCACATACCATTGAACAAATGGTGGAGGCCTGCCGGGCCAGGGGCTATCAATACATGGCTATTACCGACCATTCTCAGTATCTGAAGGTGGCGAACGGATTAACTCGCGAAAGACTGTTGCAGCAAAAAGAAGAAATTAAGAAGCTAAATGAAAAATATGATGACTTTTTGATTTTATCTGGTGTGGAAATGGACATTTTACCGGACGGCAGTCTGGATTACGAGGATGAACTTCTAGCGGAAATGGATTTTGTGATCGCCTCCATCCATTCAGCTTTTTCGCAGCCAAAGGAAAAAATCATGGAGCGCCTAAAGAACGCGCTGCAAAATGCCCATGTTGATTTAATCGCCCATCCGACCGGCCGCAAAATTGGCCGTCGCGAGGGCTATGAAGTGGATATGGACCTACTGATCCAATTGGCAAAAGAAACGAACACAGCATTAGAGTTGAACGCGAATCCAAACCGGCTTGACCTTGCCGCAGAGCATTTACGGAAAGCCCAGGAGGCTGGCGTAAAAATAGTAATCAACACCGACGCCCATCAATTGGATACATTAAAGCATATGGAAATCGGTGTGTCCGCGGCTAAAAAAGGCTGGATTAAAAAATCAACTGTAATTAATGCCTTGGATAAAAAGGACTTGCTTAATTTTCTGCATAATAGATAAAAAAGGAGGCTCGCCCTCATGCAAGATAGAGTTTTAAAGGTTTTAGAGTTTACCAAGGTCAGGGAGCAGCTGTTAGAGCACGCTTCCTCCTCCCTTGGGAGAGAAAAAATAAAAAATTTGGTGCCCTCAACAGATTACAATGAGGTCGTTAAGCTGCAAGCCGAAACAGATGAGGCGGCAACTGTTTTACGTATAAAAGGCAATGTACCGCTCTCAGGCATTCACGATATCCGCCCGCATATAAAACGCTCTGTAATTGGTGGTGTCTTGAGCCCGCATGAGCTTGTGCAGATTGCCAGCACAATTCATACAAGCCGCCAAATGAAGCGTTTTCTGGAGGAAATTGCTGAGGAACGGACGGAAATTCCAATATTACTTGATCAGGTGGATCAAATTATTCCACTAACGGATCTCGAGCAGGCCATCAAAATGGCCATTGACGAAAGCGGTGAAGTCCTTGATGGCGCAAGCGAACTGCTTCGTTCGTTAAGACATCAGCTTCGTACCAGCGAAGCGCGGGTACGTGAAAAGCTGGAAAGCATGATTCGCTCTTCTAGTGCTCAAAAGATGCTTTCCGATGCGATTATAACGATTCGTAATGACCGTTTTGTCATACCTGTAAAGCAGGAATACCGCGGGCATTATGGCGGGATTATTCATGATCAAAGTTCATCGGGGCAGACGCTATTTATCGAACCCCAAGTGATTGTGCAGCTGAATAACCAGCTCCAGGATATCCGAGTGAAAGAGCATCTGGAGATTGAGCGGATTTTAATAGAGCTTTCCGCCAAGGCAGCAGAATACGAGAGTGAACTTCAGGTCATTGTAAAGATTTTGGCCAATTTGGATTTTGTTTTTGCAAAGGTCCGCTATGGGCGAAAGATAAAAGCGTCAATGCCGGCGATGAACAATGAGGGCAGAATCTCCTTATATAAGGCAAGACACCCCTTAATTCCTATCGAGGAAGTGGTCGCGAACGATATTATGCTCGGCAAAGACTATACGACCATTGTCATTACCGGTCCAAACACCGGGGGAAAAACGGTTACCTTAAAAACACTCGGCCTATGCACCTTGATGGCACAGGCGGGCCTGCAGGTACCAGCCCTGGATGGTTCTGAGCTGGCTGTGTTCGGGGCCGTCTACGCCGATATTGGTGATGAGCAATCGATTGAACAGAGCTTGAGTACTTTTTCCTCTCATATGGTGAACATTGTTGACATTTTAGAAAGGGTTGATTTCAACAGCCTCGTCCTGTTTGATGAACTGGGGGCTGGTACGGACCCACAGGAGGGGGCTGCATTGGCCATTTCCATTCTAGACGAAGTTCATAATCGAGGAGCAAGGGTAGTTGCTACAACCCACTACCCGGAATTAAAAGCATACGGCTATAACCGTGAAGGTGTGTTAAATGCAAGTGTGGAGTTTGATGTAGAAACATTAAGTCCAACCTATAAGCTGCTCTTAGGCGTCCCAGGCCGGAGCAATGCTTTTGAAATCTCGAAACGGCTCGGCCTGAATGAGCGGGTCATTGGGGCAGCACGATCGCATGTAAGCGAGGATACAAATCAAATTGACAAGATGATTGCCTCTCTTGAAGAAAGCAGACGTCAGGCTGAAAACGACCGTGATGAGGCTTTTGATTATTTAAAGCAGGCTGAAAAGCTGCACAAAGACTTGCAACAGCAAATGATCGAGTTTTATGAGAAGAAGGACTCGATGCTTGAGAAAGCCGCAGAAAAGGCGGAGGTAATCGTCGAAGAGGCGAAAAGAGAAGCGGAGCAAGTAATTCGCGACCTTCGCAAGATGCGGACCGAAAAGCATGCTGATATCAAAGAACACGAATTAATTGAAGCAAAAAGGCGCCTAGAAGGCGCGGCACCGGAAATCAAGAAATCGGATAAGCTCATCAATAAGAAAACGAAAAAGTATACTTTCACACCAGGGGATGAGGTAAAGGTACTTACGTTTAACCAAAACGGAATTCTGGTGGATAAAGTCTCGGATAACGAATGGCAGGTGCAGATAGGCATCTTAAAAATGAAGGTTAGAGAAAAGGATTTAGAATATATCGGTGCTTCTCAAACAAAACAAACGGAAATGAAGCCGCTGGCGATTGTTAGGGGGCGGGATTCCAATGTGAAGCTTGAATTGGACCTAAGGGGAGAACGTTATGAGGATGCTCTCTTAAAAGTGGAAAAATATATTGATGATGCCCTGCTGGCCAATTATCCGCGTGTTTCCATTATCCATGGAAAAGGAACAGGTGCATTGAGACAAGGAGTTCAGGAGTATTTGCGGAACCATCGCTCCGTCAAGAAAATCCGCTTTGGAGAAGCCGGTGAAGGCGGTTCAGGTGTCACCGTCGTTGAATTTAAATGAAAACTCGCCGATTGACAAGTCCGTTAGGACGAAGGCAGAGGAGTAGTTGAATTTATGCGTTCGGAATTTGAAAAAATTCCGATTAGCAAATAGATTCAGGGGAGAGTAGGCAATGGACCAGTTCTGGGAAAACGAATATATTCAAATAGCGGCCTATTACAGTGTTGTCATTTTATGTATGATTGTATTTTTAGCCATTTTCGAAATGGTTACGAAATACAAAAATTGGGATGAAATAAAGAAGGGAAATTTGGCTGTGGCAATGGCAACCGGCGGAAAAATTTTTGGCGTTGCCAATATTTTTAGACATACCATTGAAGACCACGGTTCATTGCTTTCCATGATTGGCTGGGGCATATACGGCTTTGTACTGCTGCTGGCCGGTTACTTTATCTTTGAATTTTTAACTCCAAAGTTTAAAATTGATGAAGAAATTCAAAATGATAATCGGGCTGTAGGCTTGATTTCGATGATTATTTCCATTGGGCTATCCTATGTCATCGGGGCAGGAATATCATAAGGGGAGAGAGTTTGTGGAAACATTAGCAAAAGTACTAATAGGATTATGCGGACTATTCGTGGTGCTGGGCGTTATCTATCTCTTATTTTAAATTAAGGAAAATCACCGTGTGAAATTATTGCACGGTGATTTTTTATTTTATAAACATAATGATTAACAAAAAAATCATGAATTTGAAACGTGAATAGACTAGATAAACTATTGCTTATTTAGTTGATAGACAAAAGGTAGTAATTATTTCAAGATATGGAAATGGAAATTGTTTATTGTAAAAATTTGTTCTATAATAGGTTTAGATGTTGGAATTTTCACAATTTAATAAACATAAGGGGGCATATTATGTCGGAGTTAAAACCGTGGTTGAAAAATTATCCTAAAGAAGTACCTGCCACACTGGAATACTCCACAGAACCAGTACACAAATACTTGGAAGTAACAGCCAAGAAGTTTCCGGATAAAGTGGCACTCCACTTTATGGGGAAGGAGCTTACCTTTAAACAGCTCTATGAAGATGCCCAAAGCTTTGCCGGCTATCTGCAGGCGAATCTTGGAGTTCAAAAGGGTGACCGTGTTGCAATTATGCTTCCGAATAGCCCGCAAAACGTTATCTGCTTCTTCGGAATTCTGATCGCAGGCGGGGTAGTCGTGGAAACCAATCCATTATACACAGAACGAGAGCTTGAACACCAAATGAATGATTCTGGCGCAAAGGTCATTGTCACAATGGATATTCTTTACCCGCGCGTCGCAAAAGTAATGCCGCACACTGCTTTAAAACACATCCTTGTTACCGCTATCAAAGATTTCCTCCCATTTCCTAAAAACTTAGTTTACCCTTACATCCAGAAAAAACAATACGGAATTGTTGTAAATGTAAAACATGAGGGCAGCACCCATTTGCTGACAGAGGTTTTAAAACAAAAGAAGAAAAAATTAATGGAATATGACTTCAAAATTGATGAAGATATTGCCATGCTTCAATATACCGGTGGAACGACCGGCGTGGCCAAAGGGGTCATGCTAACCCATAAAAATGTTAATGCCAATACCACGATGAACCAGGCCTGGGTCTTTAAAGCCCAGCCAGCAAAAGAAGTCATCTTGGGAATATTGCCGTTCTTCCATGTCTTTGGCTTAACCACGGTTATGATTCTGTCCGTAAAGATGGCCGCTAAATTAATTTTAATGCCTAAATTTGATGCGCTTGAGACGTTGAAAACGATACAAAAACACCGTGTAACACTTTTTCCGGGAGCACCAACGATTTTTATCGGCCTGTTAAAACATCCAGATTTGAAAAAATATGATTTATCATCAATTGAGGCATGTATCAGCGGCTCGGCTCCGCTTCCGCATGAAGTCCAGGAAAAATTTGAGGCTATTACAGGTGGTAAGCTTGTCGAGGGCTATGGTCTTTCAGAAGCATCACCAGTTACTCACTCCAACTTCTTATGGGGGGCAGTAAGAGTTAAGGGCAGCATCGGCGTACCGTATCCTGATACGGATTCCAAAATTGTATCTTCTGAAACGGGAGAAGAGATGCCTGCTGGAGAAATTGGCGAACTCATCATTAAAGGTCCACAGGTAATGAAGGGTTACTGGAATCGGCCAGAGGAGACAGCGGAAACAATAAAAGACGGCTGGCTGTATACAGGTGATCTGGGATACATGGATGAAAAGGGTTATTTTTATGTGGTTGACCGGAAGAAAGACATGATTATCGCCGGCGGATTTAATATTTATCCGCGTGAAATAGAAGAAGTTTTATATGAACATCCCGATGTTGTCGAAGCCGTCGTCGCGGGTGTGCCTGACCCTTATCGGGGTGAAACGGTTAAGGCGTACATTGTTTTAAAAGAGGGCGTAACGGTTACTGCTGAGGAAATGAACAAGTATGCCAGAAAATTTCTTACTGCTTATAAAGTGCCAAGACTTTACGAATTCAGAAGTGAACTTCCGAAAACTGCTGTAGGAAAAATACTGCGAAGAATGCTGGTCGAAGAGGAAATTCAAAAATTAGAAGACGAGGCTAAAAAGCACGCGTAACTTGCCAAATATTAATTTTTAAAATATTATGAAGAAAATAGCTTGTCTTTCTTGACAGAAAGTTATATAAAAACTATTATAAAAATATGAATGATGATTCATTCATATTTTTTCTTTTTTAATTTGATTGGTTTGTAAATTTTTCTTCAAAGGGGGGAACGTAAGTGAAAAAAATGAAACCAAAATACATGCAAATTATCGATGCCGCAGTGATTGTCATCGCTGAAAACGGCTACCACCAAGCCCAGGTTGCAAAGATTGCCAAGCAAGCAGGAGTGGCTGATGGCACGATTTATTTGTATTTTAAAAACAAAGAAGACATCCTTATCTCACTCTTTGAAGAAAAAATGGGTAGTTTCGTTGAAAAAATAGATGAAGAAATTGCAGGAAAAAAGACGGCGGCAGAGAAATTATTAGTGTTGGTTGAAACTCATTTTCAGCTTCTATCGGAAGACCATCATATGGCAATCGTCACACAGCTGGAATTACGCCAATCCAATAAGGAATTGCGGATGCGGATCAATAATGTTCTGAAAGGCTACTTGCAGGTGATCGACAAGATTATCATTGAAGGCATAGAAACTGGTGAGTTTTCAGAAACCCTGGATGTTCGACTGGCCCGGCAAATGGTCTTTGGCACCATTGATGAAATCGTTACTTCATGGGTGTTGAACGAGGAGAAGTTTAACTTAACAGCGCTTGCACCTAAAGTCCATCGTCTTTTAATCAACGGGTTTGCAGGCTGCTAGATCACAAATTAGAGGAGGGATACTATGGAATATTTAAAATGGTCAGTGGAGGACTCCATCGCAACCATTACGTTGCAGCGTCCTCCGGCAAATGCGCTTTCATCAGGCCTTTTACGGGAATTAACCGCAGCACTAGATGAAATTGAACCAAGCCGCGAGATTAGAGCAGTTGTCATCCATGGTGAAGGCCGCTTTTTCTCGGCAGGTGCCGATATTAAAGAATTTACAACGGTAAGTTCTTCAGAAGGTTTTTCAAACCTCGGCAAATTTGGACAAGATTTGTTTGACCGGATGGAGAAGTTTCCAAAACCTATTATTGCCGCAATCCATGGTGCAGCTCTAGGTGGTGGGCTGGAACTGGCAATGTCATGCCATATCCGTCTTGTTAGCGAAAACGCGAAACTAGGTCTTCCTGAATTGCAGCTTGGGATCATTCCAGGCTTTGCTGGTACCCAGCGTCTGCCAAAATATGTTGGAACAGCAAGAGCGGCGGAGATGATGTTAACATCCGAGCCAATCACTGGATTGGAAGCGGTTCAATATGGGCTTGCTAACCATGCTTATCCGGAAAATGAAGTCTTAGAACAAGCCTATAAACTTGCAGGAAAAATTGCCAAGAAGAGCCCTGGCTCTGTCAAAGCCGCTATTGAACTATTAAACTATTCAAAAACAAAAGAATTTTATGAAGGTGTAAAGCGGGAATCAGAACTTTTTGGTGAAGTATTTGTTTCAAAAGATGCCAAAGAAGGCATTCAAGCTTTTATTGAAAAAAGAGAACCTCATTTTAAAGGTGAATAAACTTTCCTAGTCCTCCGAGCGAGTGCTCGCTAGGAAGCTTATTATATTTTTTTACAAAAAATTTTTTCAATCTTTCAAACTAAACAAATGTTTGAATATTTAGGAGGGTAACCATGAACATTTTTGTATTAATGAAAAGAACCTTTGATACAGAGGAAAAGATTGCGATTTCCGGCGGCAAAATCAATGAAGATGGTGCTGAATTCATCATTAACCCTTATGATGAATACGCCATTGAAGAAGCGATTCAGGTCCGTGATGCAAACGGCGGCGAAGTAACCGTTATTTCTGTCGGCAACGAAGAAGCTGAAAAGCAATTGCGTACTGCGCTTGCCATGGGTGCAGATAAGGCTGTTCTCATCAATACTGAAGATGACGTTGAAAATGGCGACCAATTTACAACTGCCAAAATTCTTGCTGAATACTTAAAAGATAAAAATGCTGACTTAATCCTTGGCGGAAATGTTGCCATTGACGGCGGATCTGGCCAGGTTGGACCGCGTGTTGCTGAACTTCTAAACATTCCTTACGTAACCACGATTACAAAGCTTGAAATCGATGGAACAAAGGCAACTGTTACTCGTGACGTTGAAGGGGATTCTGAAGTAATTGAAACAAGCCTTCCGCTTTTAGTAACTGCTCAGCAAGGCTTGAACGAGCCGCGCTATCCATCATTGCCTGGGATCATGAAGGCAAAGAAAAAGCCTCTTGATGAGCTGGAATTAGATGATCTTGATCTTGAAGAAGATGATGTGGAAGCTAAAACAAAAACAATTGAAATTTACCTGCCGCCAAAGAAAGAAGCAGGCAAGGTTTTATCTGGCGATTTAGCCGACCAAGTAAAAGAACTTGTTCAACTGCTCCACACTGAAGCAAAAGTAGTCTAATCGGTTTATCATAAAAATTGATTTGCAGGAGGTAAACACTAATGTCTAAAAAAGTATTAGTTTTAGGAGAAGTTCGCGACGGATCCTTACGTAATGTATCTTTTGAAGCAGTTGCTGCAGCTAAAACTGTTGCTGAAGGCGGAGAAGTAGTAGGAGTATTGCTTGGAGAAGCAGTACAAAGCCTTGGTGCAGAATTAATTCAATCCGGTGCAGACCGCGTCGTTGTTGTTGAAAACGAAAAATTAAAGCAGTATACATCAGATGGCTATTCTCAAGCACTATTAGCTGTCATTGACCAAGAAAAGCCTGAAGGTCTTGTTTTCGGTCATACAGCACTTGGAAAAGACCTTTCTCCAAGAATTGCTGCTAAGCTTTCATCAGGTCTAATTTCTGATGCTACAGCTGTTGAAGTGGCTGGAGGAAACGTTGTCTTTACACGACCAATCTATTCCGGTAAAGCATTCGAAAAGAAAATTGTGACTGACGGCTTAATCTTTGCAACCGTTCGACCAAATAACATTGCTCCACTTGAAAAAGATGAGTCAAGAAGCGGCGAAGTTTCTTCCCTTTCTGTAGAAATCAAAGACCTTCGCGCCATCGTTAAAGAGGTAGTTAGAAAAGCTACTGAAGGTGTAGACCTGAGCGAAGCAAAAGTCGTTATTTCCGGCGGACGCGGCGTGAAGAGCGCGGAAGGCTTTGCACCTCTAAAAGAATTGGCTGCTGTATTAGGCGGAGCAATAGGAGCTTCCCGCGGTGCGTGTGACGCTGAATACTGCGATTACTCACTGCAAATCGGGCAAACTGGTAAGGTTGTAACTCCTGACCTATACATTGCCTGCGGTATTTCCGGCGCTATCCAGCATCTTGCGGGTATGTCCAACTCTAAAGTTATTGTAGCCATTAACAAAGATCCTGAAGCAAACATCTTCAAAGTGGCAGACTACGGTATCGTTGGTGACTTGTTCGAAGTTGTTCCACTTTTAACTGAAGAGTTTAAAAAGCTTAAAGTTCATTCATAATAAATAATGAGGGCGAGCGGGATGTTCCGCTCGCCTTTATCATGAGTTTGCATAGAATACTTACTAGGCAAAAAGGGAAAATTACCTTCGAAACAGATTATTAGCGTGATTTTCCATTCGATGTTATACTTTCGTTAGATTTAAGTATTAATTAGGGAGGCAATGAAAAATGGCTATTGCACACGTAACAGATCAAAACTTTGCGGCTGAAACAGGTTCAGGTCTTGTTCTTGTAGATTTCTGGGCACCATGGTGCGGACCTTGCAAAATGATTGCGCCAGTTTTAGAAGAGCTTGATGCTGAAATGGGAGATAAAGTAAAAATCACGAAACTTGACGTGGATGAAAATCCGCAGACAGCTTCTAATTTTGGAGTAATGAGCATTCCAACTTTACTAGTGTTGAAAAACGGTGAAGTTGTTGATAAAACTGTCGGCTTCCAACCAAAAGAAGCTTTAGCAGGATTACTACAAAAACATCTATAATCTTCAAAACAAAAAAACCTTAACCGGAATATCGGTTAAGGTTTTTTTATTTCTAGAGACTCCCACTTTAATTTACCTGCAGATTGTTTTAAAATTTATAAGTATATGATTAAAACGGCAGAGAGGAGAGCGGCCGGAATGAATGAAACCATTAAACAAAAGTTAACGCTGCTGCCGGATCAACCCGGCTGCTACTTGATGAAGGATCGTCAAGGATCGATTATCTACGTTGGTAAGGCGAAAGTATTAAAGAACCGTGTCCGGTCTTATTTTACCGGTTCGCATGATGGGAAAACACTTCGCTTGGTAAATGAGATTGAAGACTTTGAGTATATCGTGACCTCATCCAATATCGAAGCACTTCTGCTTGAATTAAATTTAATAAAAAAATATGACCCAAAATATAATGTCATGCTTAGGGATGATAAGACTTATCCATTTATTAAGCTGACTGCAGAAAGACACCCAAAGCTAATTATTACAAGAAAAGTAAAAAAGGATAAAGGTAAGTATTTTGGTCCATATCCCAACGTAGGCGCGGCCAACGAAACAAAGAAACTGCTTGACCGGATTTACCCGCTCCGCAAATGTTCTACGCTTCCTGACCGAGTTTGCCTCTATTATCACTTGGGGCAGTGCCTGGCGCCTTGCGTAAATGAGGTTTCTGAAGAACAGTATAAACAAATGACCGATGAAATTACCCGCTTTTTAAATGGCGGTTATAATGAAATAAAAAAGGACCTAACTGAAAAAATGCAGGCTGCCGCGGAAGAGCTTGATTTTGAAAGAGCAAAGGAATTCCGTGACAAAATCATTCATATTGAAACAATCATGGAAAAACAAAAGATCACGATGACTGATTTTACTGACCGTGATGTATTCGGCTATGCCGTTGACAAAGGCTGGATGTGTGTTCAAGTATTTTTTGTGCGCCAAGGGAAGCTGATTGAACGAGACGTTTCGATGTTCCCTATCTATAATGAGCCGGAAGAAGAAATCCTTACCTTCCTCGGCCAATTTTATCAAAAGACGAACCATTTTAAACCGAAGGAAATTCTCATCCAGGACGATGTGGATTTGCAGATGGCTGAGCAGTTATTGGAAGTAAAAGTCATCAAGCCGCAGCGGGGTCAGAAAAGGGACCTTGTCAAAATGGCAATTAAAAATGCGAAAATCGCCTTGAATGAAAAATTCTCTCTTATTGAAAAAGATGAGGAAAGAACGATCAAAGCCGTTGAAAACCTTGGAGAAATGCTTGGCATATATACGCCCCACCGGATCGAGGCCTTTGATAACTCTAACATTCAAGGGACAGACCCGGTGTCAGCGATGATTGTTTTTACAGACGGCAAAGCAAACAAGCGGGAATATCGGAAATATAAAATTAAGTCTGTTGAAGGCCCGGATGATTATGAATCGATGAGAGAGGTAACGAGACGAAGATACTCGAGGGCTCTAAAGGAAGAGCTTCCGCTGCCTGATTTGATCATCATTGACGGTGGAAAGGGGCATGTAGAAGCTGTCCGCGATGTACTAGAAAATGAATTGGGGCTGGACATTCCTCTTGCTGGACTGGTCAAGGATGAGAAGCACCGCACATCACAGCTTATGTATGGGAATCCATTAGAAATTGTAGCGCTTGCCCGGAATAGCCAGGAATTTTATTTACTCCAGCGAATCCAGGATGAAGTTCACCGCTTTGCGATTACCTTCCACCGGCAGACACGCGGTAAAACTGCATTCCAATCCTTACTTGACGACATTCCTGGGATTGGCGAAAAACGCAAGAAGCAGCTATTAAAGGAATTTGGCTCCGTTAAGAAAATGAGAGAGGCAACCCTTGAGGAATTTAGAGGGATTGGCATCCCCAAAAATGTGGCAGAAGAATTAATAAAAAAACTTCAGTCACAATAATTGTCACTCTAGTATTACTATGCTATAATGAATAAAAATTTAATAGACTATCACTTTTATAAGTAAAGTGAAGGTAGAGGTGCGAGCTTCAAGAGTAAAGGCCCGGAGAAGGATGAGCTTCAACGATGGGCTTTGAAAGGGAATGTTCGCCGAAGTTGGGAAACACTCATTATTTTCCTTGCTGGTTCGTCATTGAAAAAATGCCGGATTGTCAAGACCGTTGTCTTGGAGCGCTATCTTTCATTGTCTACTAACGCGAAAATGTTAATTTTGTGTTTTCAAAGCAATGGGATATGCTCCCATTGCTTTTTATTTTTTTACAAGAATGACTGAGAGAAGGGGAAGACATGGGCTTAATAGTACAGAAATTTGGCGGAACCTCCGTTGGCAGCATTGAAAAAATTCTAAATGTCGCAGAATGTGTGCGGGGGGAAAAGGAATGTGGAAACCAAGTAGTGGTCGTTGTTTCGGCGATGGGAAAATCAACGGACCAGCTTGTTAATATGGCAAAGGAAATATCCGAGCAGCCGAATAAGCGGGAAATGGATATGCTGCTTTCAACAGGTGAGCAAGTAACGATCGCATTGCTTTCAATGGCCTTAAACCAAAAAGGTCTGGAGGCTGTTTCCTTTACAGGCTGGCAGGCTGGAATTATGACAGAGCCTGTTCACGGCAATGCAAGGATTTCGAAAATAAACACTGATGCTGTTCAAAACCAGCTTGATGCTGGAAAAGTCGTTATTGTGGCCGGATTCCAAGGGGTTACTGAAGTCGGGGAAATCACTACGCTCGGACGCGGGGGTTCTGATACAACTGCAGTTGCGTTGGCGGCTGCGCTAAATGCGGATAAATGTGATATTTATACCGATGTAACCGGGGTATTTACAACGGATCCCCGTTATGTCAAGAACGCTCGGAAATTATTATCAGTATCGTATGATGAAATGCTTGAACTGGCCAATCTGGGTGCGGGAGTTCTACATCCAAGAGCGGTCGAGTTTGCAAAAAATTATAATGTAAGGCTTGAGGTCCGCTCTAGCATGGAGAAGGTTGAAGGAACTGTAATTGAGGGGGAAGCAACGATGGAACAAAATTTAGTCGTACGCGGAGTCGCGTTTGAAGATGGAATTACACGGGTTACTGTTTTAGGGCTTAGAAATTCATTAACAAGCTTATCAACTATTTTTACGACATTGGCCAAAAATCACATTAACGTGGATATTATTATTCAAAGCACAACAGATGAGGGCGCAGCCAATCTCTCCTTTTCCATCCATACCGATGATTGGATCCCAACCTTAAATGTGCTCGAAAACAATAAAGAAACACTTGCCTATGACCAGCTTGATGCTGAGAATAAACTGGCAAAGGTATCAATTGTTGGTTCCGGAATGATTTCTAATCCTGGTGTGGCTGCGAAAATGTTTGAGGTTCTTGCGAACAGCAATATTCCAGTAAAGATGGTCAGCACCTCAGAAATCAAAGTATCAGCTGTAGTAGAAGAAAAAAATATGCTCAAAGCAGTAGAAGCCCTGCACGAAGCATTTGAACTTGGGCAAAATTAAATGAAAACTCGCCGATTGGCGAGTCCGGCTGGACGGTTCATGGGGCGTAGTTGAATTTATGCGTTAAGAAAAGGGGGGCTTTGCCCCCCTTTCTTTTAGTCTTTATCCCATTTGACGGTGAAGCAAACTTTGTTCGATTTTTTGACCGGGTGTTCGAAGGTTTCCGCAATAGCCCCTTTTTGGACTTCGATTTGCTGAGCTAGGAAGCCGGCTTCAAGTTGAAAGAAGTTTTCCGCTTTTGATTTAACACGCGATACAATCATTGGACTTGCCAACTCGAATTCCAGCTCATTTTTTGCTTCCTTCTTAATTTCTAACTCACCCCATGAAGCTTTTGAAAAAAAATCTATCAGGCTTTCGTAGCTTTCCAAAGGATATTTTCGAGCGAGACGTTTCCCTGCCCAGTAAAGAATTTCAGGAGTGTCCTTGCCGAAAATCTCAGGGAGAAGAACTTCTCTAATTAATTCATAGCCAAATATAGAGACTGTCCTTGGTTCAGGCGTTTGTAGATCTTGGTCCATTACTGCACTATTTTTCATTTACTTCCCCTCTTTCTATCATTCTATTATATACAAATCGAGTTCTGTTTCAGTACAGTTTTCTAATAATGTAAAGAAGTCGCAAAGAAATTTATTATTTTACAATATATGTTCTTATTTCTTATCATAATTATCGTTTCCGATATAGGAAAAAAATTATCCAGTAAGATGTTGGTAATTACAAACAAAAATAAAGCGCTTACAAAACGATGACATGCTGAAATTCATATCTATAATAATATCAATATATTATAAAAATTTTAGTTTTCAACGCTTTTTTATGTATCCGTTTCCTTGACGCTCTATGATGTTGGGAGTAAAATGGACATGTCACATAATTGTCACAGTGATGCTAGGTTATATTAATGAAGGAAGTTAAAACTTAACATCATTTTTTAAAATTTAAAAGGGGGTAAATCAATGGCGGGGAATCGCGAATTTTTCAATCGGAGACTGCACTCGTTGCTTGGGGTTATCCCAATCGGGGTATTCATTGTTCAGCACCTGATTGTCAACCACTTTGCAACAGAAGGAGTGGAATCCTTCAACAAGGCAGCAAATTTCATGGGGACACTTCCGTTCCGTATTGTCCTTGAAACAGTAGTAATTTATTTACCTTTGCTGTTCCATGCAATCTATGGTCTGTACATTGCATTTACAGCAAAAAACAATGTTTCAAGATTTGGTTTCTTTAGAAACTGGATGTTCCTGCTTCAGCGTGTATCAGGGGTAATCACTCTTATTTTTATCGCATGGCATGTGTGGGAAACACGTATTGCCGCTGCATTTGGTGCTGAGGTTAACTTCCAAATGATGCATGATATTCTTTCTTCACCAGTCATGTTTGCATTTTATGTAATTGGTATTATTTCAGCTATTTTTCACTTTGCGAACGGATTATGGTCTTTCATGGTAAGCTGGGGTATTACGCAATCCCCACGGTCACAAACTATTGCTACATATTTTACGATGGTAGTTTTCGTACTTCTATCTATCGTAGCCGTTCAAACTCTATTAGCTTTTGTTTGATAAATTAATGATTTCTTGATTGGAAAAATATTGGATTTGGATTAAGGGAGTGAGTCACGATGAGTAAAGGTAAGGTGATCATTGTCGGTGGCGGATTGGCCGGCTTGATGGCGACTATTAAAGTTGCAGAACACGGAACTCCTGTAGAATTATTTTCTCTTGTTCCTGTTAAACGCTCTCACTCTGTTTGTGCCCAAGGCGGTATTAATGGAGCAGTAAATACTAAAGGTGAAGGGGATTCCCCATGGATTCACTTTGATGATACGGTTTATGGCGGAGATTTCTTGGCTAACCAGCCTCCGGTTAAGGCAATGTGTGATGCCGCGCCTGGTATTATCAATTTATTTGACCGGATGGGTGTTATGTTTAACCGTACTCCAGAAGGCTTATTAGACTTCCGCCGTTTCGGGGGAACTCAACACCACAGAACTGCATTTGCAGGTGCAACAACTGGTCAGCAGCTTTTATATGCATTGGATGAGCAGGTTCGCCGCCACGAGGTAGCAGGGCTTGTTACTAAATATGAAGGCTGGGAGTTTTTAGGTGCAGTCGTTGACGAGGAAGGCGTTTGCCGTGGAATCGTTGCCCAAGACTTAAAAACAATGGAAATCAAATCTTTCGTTGCAGATGCCGTAATTATGGCAACTGGCGGACCTGGTATTATTTTTGGTAAATCTACAAACTCAGTAATTAACACTGGTTCGGCAGCATCGATTGTTTATCAGCAGGGTGCATATTATGCAAACGGTGAAATGATTCAGATTCACCCAACTGCCATCCCTGGTGACGATAAACTTCGCTTAATGAGTGAATCTGCTCGTGGTGAAGGCGGCCGTGTTTGGACATACAAAGACGGAAAGCCTTGGTACTTCCTAGAGGAAAAATATCCTGCATACGGTAACCTGGTACCACGTGATATCGCAACACGTGAAATTTTTGATGTCTGTGTTAATCAAAAATTGGGTGTTAACGGTGAAAACATGGTATTCCTTGACCTATCTCATAAGGATCCTCATGAATTGGATGTTAAACTTGGCGGTATCATTGAAATTTATGAAAAATTTGTTGGTGATGACCCGCGTAAAGTTCCAATGAAAATTTTCCCTGCCGTTCACTATTCAATGGGCGGACTTTGGGTTAATTATGACCAAATGACTAGCATTCCAGGCCTATTTGCTGCTGGAGAATGTGATTATTCTCAGCATGGTGCGAACCGTCTTGGCGCAAACTCACTGCTTTCTGCCGTTTTTGGCGGTATGGTTGCAGGACCAAATGCGGTTAGCTATATTGAAGGACTTGAGAAAAGCTCGGATGCTGTTTCTTCTACTGTCTTTGACCGTCATGTTAAAGAGCAGGAAGAAAAGTGGAACAATATTATGTCATTGGATGGCAATGAAAATGCCTACATTCTTCATAAAGAGCTTGGCGAGTGGATGACTGATAATGTAACAGTTGTTCGTTACAATGACAAACTGTTGAAAACAGACGAAAAGATCCAAGAACTGTTAGAGCGTTACCAAAAAATCAATATTAATGATACATCTAAATGGAGCAACCAAGGAGCAGCCTTTACAAGACAACTGCAAAACATGCTGCAATTGGCTCGCGTTATTACGCTTGGTGCGTACAACCGTAATGAAAGCCGTGGCGCCCATTATAAGCCTGAATTCCCTGAACGGAATGATGAGGAATTCATGAAGACAACAATGGCTAAATTTACAGATGCGAAAACTGCACCAGCTTTCCATTATGAAGATATTGATGTGTCTTTAATTCAACCACGGAAGCGTGACTATACAACAAAACACTAATAGGAAAGGGGAGAAGAAAAGATGGCTGAAACTAAGACTGTAAAATTTATTATTCAACGTCAGGACAATGAAAATTCTGCCCCTTATGAGGAAGAATTTGAAGTTCCATACCGCCCGGGGATGAATGTTATCTCGGCGTTAATGGAAGTTCGGAGAAACCCTGTTAATGCAAAAGGACAAGCTACCAGCCCAATTACTTGGGATATGAACTGTCTTGAAGAGGTTTGTGGTGCATGTTCAATGATTATCAACGGAAAGCCGCGCCAATCCTGTTCGGCCTTAGTGGATCAATTGGAGCAGCCGATCCGCTTAGCTCCAATGCGGACATTCCCTGTTGTGCGCGACCTTCAGGTTGATCGCAGCAGAATGTTTGATGCATTAAAGAGAGTGAAAGCGTGGATTCCAATTGACGGAACCTATGACCTAGGACCAGGACCTCGTATGCCTGAGAATAAACGCCAATGGGCTTACGAGCTTTCCAAGTGTATGACATGTGGTGTCTGCCTAGAGGCATGTCCGAATGTTAACAGTAAATCAAAATTTTTCGGACCGCAGCCATTATCACAGGTTCGTCTTTTCAATGCTCATCCAACAGGTGCGATGAATAAGGCTGAGCGGCTTGAAACCATCATGGGTGAAGGCGGTCTTGAAGGCTGCGGTAACTCACAAAACTGTGTTCAATCCTGTCCAAAAGGTATTCCATTGACTACCTCAATCGCAGCATTGAACCGTGAAACAACATTCCAAGCATTTAGAAACTTCTTCGGCTCCGACCGCGACTAATAATGTTAAAAACCTCCTTTTTACAATGAAAGGGAGGTTTTTTCTTGTCTGGAAATTATAGTCGTTTCTCTGCCCGTTTGTTATACTTGAACTAATAGTATGAGCTTTTTGAAAAGGCAGGTATTTATGGTGAAAGCTAAGATTCCAATTCTTATTATATTGGCCGGGCTCATAGTTTTAGGTATCGGATTATGGCAGATTGCAGACACAAAAATGCAAACAAAAGCCTCCCTTCAAGAAGCAAAAAACTTAGTGCGTGAGCAGCCCAAAAAGGTTTCAAGCAATAATCAACCAGGACAGAAACAGGGTGAAAGCAAACCGCCGAATATGGGGGATACAGTCGGTCTATTGGCCATACCGAAGATAAAAGCGGAACTGGCGATCGTGGAAGGGACAAATCCCGATGATTTAGAAAGAGGAGTAGGCCACTATAAAGGATCGTATTTTCCCGGCGATAAAGGGCAAATTGTTTTATCGGGACATCGCGATACCGTTTTTCGCCACTTAGGTGAACTGAAAGTAGGCGACTCCTTAAATATGCAAATGCCCTATGGTAACTTCAATTACGAAATAACCCATACGAAAATCGTGAAGTCAGACGATACCAGTATTATCACCTTGCAAAACAAAGAAGAAGAATTAATTCTAACAACATGCTACCCCTTCCGTTACGTCGGAAACGCCCCAAAACGATATATTATATATGCAATGCTAAAGAGCTCATAAAAGAAGGGCTCTTGTCTTTTTTTTAGAAAGTTTTTTTTGGGGAAGTTTTTTCATAAAATTCATATCTAACGAGTAAATATAGTCACTCCCCCTGACCAGTTCACATAAGATATGGTGACTAAATATATACCCACCCCCGGTGCATAACTGGCGAAGGCAAGGAGGGTTACAATACTTGAAGGAGAATGAATATACTCACAAGCCATTACTCACCAAACGAGAAAGAGAAGTATTCGAACTGTTAGTACAGGACAAAACAACAAAAGAAATCGCTAGTGAATTATTTATCAGCGAAAAAACAGTTCGGAATCATATTTCGAATGCCATGCAAAAGCTTGGTGTGAAGGGGCGATCACAGGCAGTTGTAGAACTCCTTCGTATGGGAGAGCTAGAACTTTAAACATGACCGGCATCCTTATGGGACGCCGGTTCATACATTTATTTGGACAATTTTTTGTAATAACATAACAATACTTACCTCCTTTATCATCTTCAAGTCAGGAGATACTTTAGTAGTAAGGATAAAGGAGGTAAGAAATACATTATGTCTAATACGCAAATTAAAGAGAAAAATTCTTGGCAAGAGGTCGTAAAGACGGTAAAAACTCTTGATCCGAATAAGCTTGAAATCATAAAAGCCACACTTCCGATTGTGAAGGATCATGGTGAACAAATAACCAAGCATTTTTATAAGCGTATGTTTAAGCAGCACCCGGAGCTTCTCAATATTTTCAATCAAACGCATCAAATAACAGGTCACCAGCCTAAAGCACTCGCAGATGCTGTTTACGGGGCAGCGGCAAATATTGAAGATTTCAGCCAAATTATGCCCGTTCTCGAGCGAATTGGTGAAAAACATCGAAGCCTGCAAATTAAGCCGGAGCACTATCCGATAGTTGGTGAAAATTTGCTGGGAGCCATCAAAGAAGTATTAGGCGATGCGGCAACACAAGAAATTATTGATGCATGGGCGGATGCATATGGGGTCATCGCAGATGTGTTTATTAGAATGGAAAATAAAATGTATAAAACGGCGGAGACAATGCCTGGCGGCTGGGCCGGCTACCGGAATTTTGTTGTGGAAAAAAAGGTGAAAGAAAGCGACGTCATCACGTCGTTTTACTTAAAGCCGCAAGACGGTAAGGAAATTGCCAGCTATATTCCCGGTCAATACATTACCGTAAAACTGGAGATTCCCGGTGAACAATACACCCATTTACGCCAGTATAGTTTATCAGATCGTCCCGGTCAGAATTATTACCGAATCAGTGTAAAACGGGAAGACCCAAAAGGGGATAACATTCCTGCTGGGATTGTTTCCACCTATTTGCACACTCATGTAAAAGAGGGAGATACGATTCCGATTACCGCACCTGCCGGTGATTTTTATTTAGATTTGGATACGAATCTTCCGCTAGTATTAATTAGCGGTGGGGTTGGTCTTACTCCGATGATGGCCATGTTAAACACAACCGTAAACGAAAGCTCAAATCGGGAAATTTATTATATCCATGCAGCCATAAACAGCCAACTGCATGCCTTCAGAGCCCATGTAAATGACCTGGCAGCTGGACATAAGAATGTCCACTCCTTCGTTATTTATGAAAAACCATCAGAAGATGATAAAGAAATGAAAAATTACGATAAAGAAGGATTTTTTAGCCTGGAGTGGCTGCAGCAAAGTTTACCAACCAAGGATGCCGATTTTTATTTCTGCGGACCGGAGCCTTTCATGAAAGTGGTTAATAAAGCTTTAAAACAATGGGGAGTTCCAGAAGAACGGATCCATTACGAATTTTTTGGCTCCTTTGGAAAGCTGGAAGAGATCGAATAATCCAACTGGCAGGATGAAGCACCTTCATCTTGCCAGTTTTTTTGAGAAGCTGACAAGACAGTTCCGGCTTGAAATTTTCCTGAAAAAAGTAGACAATAAGTACAAGCTTGAAAAGTATTTTTTATTTGGTCATGTCATGAGGAGAAGCCTATTTTAGGAGTGTAGAACAAATGAAACTCGAAAATTCCCAAAAAGTGACTGGGGACGTTGTCGCAAATATCGAAAAAGAACTGCGGTATATATCAGGCATAATTAAGCAAAAGGGAAGAGAGATGTTGAGTAATTATAAAATTACTCCTCCTCAATTCGTTGCCCTGCAATGGCTCTTTGAAGACGGAGATATGACAATTGGCGAGCTCTCTACTAAAATGTATTTAGCCTGCAGTACTACCACTGATCTGGTCGACCGTATGGAGAAAAATCTTTTGGTAGAGCGGGTGAAAGATACAAACGATCGCCGTGTTGTGAGAATCCATCTTCTCGAAGAAGGCAAGAGAATCATTGATGAAGTGATTAAAAAGCGTCAAGTCTATCTTGAAGAAGTCTTAAAAAACTTCAATAAGGAAGAAATTCAACTCTTGCAAAACAACTTAATAAAACTGCATCAGGAAATGAAGTAAGTCCAGTAGACGGATTGGCGAGCCAGAGGTTCGTTTATGAACGCAGTTGATATGATGCGTTCGAATATAAAGAAGTTGCTAACAGCAAAATGAGGCGAAAAGTTTGAAGCAAGCAATTGGTGTTATAGATTCTGGTGTCGGCGGCCTGACCGTTGCTAAAGAGGTCATGAGGCAGCTGCCAAACGAGAAAATCATCTATTTGGGTGATACCGCGCGCTGTCCCTACGGCCCAAGATCGACGAAAGAAGTAAAAAGATTTACATGGGAATTGACCCACTTTTTATTAGAAAAAAATATAAAAATGCTGGTAATTGCCTGCAATACGGCAACAGCAGCTGCGCTCGACGATATCCGCAGGGAATTATCGATTCCTGTGCTAGGGGTCATTAACCCAGGAGCAAGAGCGGCAATAAAACGGACAAAAAACTATCGTGTCGGAATTATTGGGACAGATGGAACTGTCAAAAGCGGTGCCTACGAAAAGGCATTAAAATCACTTAACAGCCGTCTTTTTGTCAAAAGTCAATCCTGCCCCAAGTTTGTGCCGCTGGTGGAAAGCGGTGAATACGATGGGCCGATTGCTGCGAAAATTGTGGATGAAGCGCTGCAGCCTTTATTGAATCAAAACTTGGATACGCTTATTTTGGGGTGCACCCATTATCCACTGCTCGAACCGTTGATCAAAAAAATCATGGGTGAAAAGGTTAGTGTCATTAGCTCAGGTGATGAAACGGCCAGGGAGATTAGTGCCATTCTCCAATATAAAGGACTCCTTGAATCAGACGAGCAGGCACCAGAACATGAATTCTATACGACTGGCTCCACCTGGATTTTTTCAAAAATAGCGTCGCAATGGCTCGGCGCCCCTATTGAAAACGTGAAAAAAATAAAATTGTAAAATAGAGTCCTTGGTGGGCTCTATTTTTTTTAAAAAAAAATTTAATAAATTTGTCCTATTTTTCTTTTCGAGGCGGTCTAATTTTTTCATAGGCTCGTATACATGATAGTACAAACAGTCTTAGGGGGGAAAAATATGTTCAAAAATAAAGCAAAAATTCTTGGCCTGGCTGTGCTCACTTCCACGGTTGTGCTATCCGGCTGCGGCCTATTTGGCAGTGAAACACAAAAGAAAATTGATCCGCCAAAAACGGTGACGACAACGAGTGAGAAGAACATCAATAAGGAAACAGCGGCCGTAAAGAAGGAAAATGCAGAGAATGTGTTGAAGACGGAGCTATATCTCATTGACAAGAATGGTTATGTTGTCCCACAAACATTAAATCTTCCAAAAACAAAATCAGTCGCTAAACAGGCGTTGGATTACTTAGTGGTGAACGGACCTGTAACGGATATGCTGCCGAATGATTTTAGAGCCGTTCTGCCTGAGGATACAAAACCATCGGTTAATATTAAAGATGGGGTTGCAGTCGTTGATTTTTCAAAGGAATTCAAAAACTATCAGCCTGAGGATGAATTGAAAATTCTTCAGTCAGTCACCTGGACCCTGACGCAGTTTGCTGGTGTCAATTCTGTTAAGCTAAAAATGAACGGCCATGAATTAACGGAAATGCCTGTAAAAGGAACGCCAATCAGCGAAAAGCTTTCCAGGGCAACAGGCATCAACTTAGATACAAAGGATGTAGTGGATATCACGAATACGAAGCCAATTACTGTATACTTTATTGGCGGTGAAGAAGGCTCCTACTATTATGTGCCAGTGACCCGCAGGGTGAAAGCAAGTGAGAAGGATCCAATCACAGCGGCAGTCAATGAATTAATCAAGGGCCCAAGTGAAAAATCGAACCTTGTTTCTGAATTTATGACTGACGTTAAACTAAATGAAACACCGAAATATCAGGACGGAACTGTCACCTTAAACTTTAACAAAAATATTTACGGCAGCTTTGAAGAGAAAGTGATTTCGCAGAACCTATTGGATACACTGGTGCTTTCCTTGACTGAACAGAAGGGCGTACAAAAGGTAGCAGTTTTAGTTGACGGTAAAGCGGAATTGAAGAATGACAAGGGTAAGAAGCTTTCTGCACCGGTTACCCGCCCAGAAAAAGTCAATACAGGTAGTTTTTAAAAAATAATTTTTGTTATACTATATAATGACAATCAAAGAGGTTGGCTGACTGCCGCCTCTTTCTATTTTGTATTTAGTGTTTTTGTAAGGGGGGAGAGTCCCTTACAGTGACCACGGAGGAGGAGTTTGGGATATGGCGCGTGCAGACGGAAGAGAGCCATTGCAATTAAGACCCGTACATATTGAAACCAATTATTTAATGCATCCGGAAGGCTCGGTCCTTATTTCAGTCGGCAATACAAAGGTGATTTGTACCGCTAGCATTGAGGATAAAGTCCCGCCGTTTATGAGAGGGCAAGGCAAGGGCTGGATCACCGCGGAATATGCGATGCTTCCCCGGGCAACGGAAACAAGGAATATCCGAGAGTCCTCGAAAGGCAAGGTTACCGGCCGGACAATGGAAATCCAGCGATTAATCGGCCGTGCCTTAAGAGCGGTAGTGGATCTTGAAGCGCTGGGCGAGCGAACTGTTTGGATTGACTGTGATGTTATTCAGGCGGACGGCGGAACAAGAACAGCTTCGATAACGGGGGCTTTTGTGGCTTTGTCTCTTGCCTTACAGTCGTTTTCTGGGAAAAAATCATTATCAAAGTTTCCGATTACTGATTATTTAGCTGCAACGAGTGTCGGAATTTTAGAGGGCGGCCAAGTAGTGTTAGATTTAAATTACATAGAGGATTCCAAGGCACAGGTCGATATGAATGTTGTCATGACAGGAAGCGGCGAATTTGTTGAGCTGCAGGGAACGGGTGAGGAATCGACATTTTCCTACAATGATCTCCAAGGGTTGCTTGGTGCTGCTCAAGAGGGCCTCATGGAGTTGTTTGAACAGCAAAAGGCGGCCCTTGGCGAGGAAATCATGCAAAAAATTGAAAATCGCAGAAAGAAATAGAGGAGATTCATATGAATGAAGTTATCATTGCCACGAAAAATCCCGGAAAGGCCAGGGAGTTTGATCATATTTTTGCAAGCAGAGGAATTACAGTGCGGACGTTGCTGGACTTTCCGGAGCTTCCGGAGGTAGAAGAAACCGGGACAACCTTTGAGGAAAATGCCACATTAAAGGCGGAAACCATTTCGAAGGCACTTGGGAAAATGGTAATTGGCGATGATTCGGGACTAATCGTTGACGCGCTTGAAGGCCGTCCAGGCATCTATTCGGCCCGCTATGCTGGGGAACCGAAAAATGACTTGAATAACACGAATAAGGTACTTGCGGAGCTAGAGGGTGTTCCTGAGGAGCAGAGAACAGCACGCTTCTATTGTGCTTTAGCAGTTGCCATCCCTGGTCAGGAGACGTTTACGGTGTCAGGTACCTGTGAAGGCCGGATATTGGAAGAGCCAAGGGGTACCAACGGCTTCGGCTATGACCCGGTTTTCTTTGCTCCGGAAAAGGGAGTGGCAATGGCAAAGCTATCTGCTGATGAAAAAAATAAAATCAGCCATCGGGCGAATGCGTTAAGGAAATTGGATTCGGTGCTAGATTCGAAGCTGGAAAGCGCTGAAGGCAAATGAGCAAGGTATTGGTCGTAAGCGACAGCCACGGTATGACGAAAGAGCTTGAGGTAATCAGGGAAAGGCACTTGGCCGATGTCGATTTAATGATTCATTGCGGTGATTCCCAGTTGGACCCGGACCACAAGTCCTTAATGGGGTATTTTACGGTTGGCGGAAATTGTGATTTTGGCGGATTCCCGCTGGAGCTGGTAACGGACCTCTCTGGAAAAAAGATTTTCATTACCCATGGCCATCGATATTCGGTCAAAACTTCGTTGATGAAATTAACCTACAAAGCTCAAGAATCTGGTGCTGATATTGTCTGTTTTGGGCATTCGCATATCCTGGGGGCAGAGGTGATCGACGGTACCCTGTACCTGAACCCAGGCAGCATCCGCCTCCCACGCCAGCGTGTTGAAAAAACATACGTGATCCTTGACTTGCAGGAGAATTCCGTCAGGATGATTGTTTATGAATTAAACGGCAAGGACATACCGGGATTGGCTCGTGATTTCAAGGTTAATTAATAATGGGGGGAGCGCCCCCCCCGATTATTTTTCAGAAAAAATTTATAATCTGTTGACAATAAAATACTAAGGTAATATAATAAATCTTGTCTTTGATTACTGATTATGTCCCAGTAGCTCAGCTGGATAGAGCACACGCCTTCTAAGCGTGCGGTCGGGAGTTCGAATCTCTCCTGGGACGCCACTACTACATACCAAAATATATACTCACCTCATCAGGTGAGTTTTTTTTATGCTTTAATTATGTTACACTATTTTCCAATGATAACCTACAAGGACGGATTCTTATGAAAAAGCGGGAAAAAGTGAAAAAAATAGATAACGTGATTTTTTTCCCCGGAATGGAAAAAAGATTAACGGACAAAGGCTTAGAAAGCCTGCACAATAAAAAATATGCTGAAGCCATCAGGCTTCTCGAAGAGGCGAAAGAACTGGATCAGGATAACGATGATGTTTTAATCGGCCTGGTCCTTGCCTATTTTGAGGCTGGGAATTTTCAAAAGGCAAAGGTCCTTGCAAAGGAATTGCTTCATAAGGGAATCGGTGACTATTTTCAATTGGTGGATTTATACGTAACAGTGCTTATTCAGCTTCATGAATATCAGGAAATCGTCTCAACTATTGAGGCCCTCTTGGAGGAAAAAGAGATTCCGCCGGAAAGAATGGAGCATTTCTTAACCCTTCTCCAATTCAGCCGAAAAATGGCAGAGAACAAAAGCCTTGATCTGAGTAGTGAAGAGCCTAATGAGGATACCGATCCGGATTCATTAAATCTATTATCCTTAACCAGCCTGAACGAGCAAATGCTGGCCATTTCAAGACTTTCAGATAAAAACATCAGGCCTTATGTCCCCGAAATAGAAGACTACTTAAAAGCGGAAATAGGCCATCCCTTTTTAAAAACAATCCTATTAACTCTTTTAAAAGAGCAGGAAGTCGACAAAGACTTAAAAATGGTTAAATTTTCGGAAGAAATAACCATAAATCCGATAGGAATACCAGATGTAAGACATCAGCCGAAAATGACCTCTATTAAAGAACTGCTTGAGAATCGGCTTGAAAGCAGCAATCCCGTTCTCTTTGCCAGCATCAGTGAAATGGTAGAGCGCATTTTCTTTATCAGCTACCCATTCGAACTGGAGCCAGAGAATCCGGCTGCTTGGGCTGCTGGCTTTCAATATTTGGCGCAGGCATATATGGGGATAAACTCGGAAATAAATGAATTATCTAAAGACTATGACGTATCACCGGTTGAAATCACCCTTGCTATACAGGAAATAGAAGAAATTGAGAAAATTTCTTATCCTAATCTATAACCTTCGCTGTTGAAAGAAACAAATCCTGTGTTATAATGTAAGGGTTGCATTGTGTAAAAAACTATTTTACAGCAAAAAAAGTGGAAAATGGCTTCGTGGACAAGACATATTCCGAATTTAAATTCGTTACGAATGAAATGAGTAATAGATGTTGGAGGGAAAAGAATGACTGCAAAATGGGAAAAGTTAGAAGGAAACCGCGGTGTCCTTACAATTGAAGTAAGTGCAGATAAAGTAAACGAAGGTTTAGACGCGGCTTTCAAAAAAGTAGTAAAACAAATCAATGTTCCAGGCTTCCGTAAAGGTAAAATGCCTCGTGGAATGTTTGAAAAGCGCTTTGGTGTAGAAGCTCTATACCAAGATGCATTAGATTTTATTTTTCCAGATGCATACATGACTGCTATCGATGAAACTGGAATCGAGCCAATTGCTCAGCCTGAAAATGTTGATTTTGACCTTGAGCAAATGGGTAAAGACAAAGACTTTACTTTCAAGGCAACTGTTCAAGTAAAACCTGAAGTAATTTTAGGCGAATACAAAGGCCTTGAAGTAGAAGAGCTTGACACCACTATTTCAGAAGAAGATGTGCAAAAAGAATTAGAAGCTCTTCAAAATCGTCATGCTGAGCTTGTTGTGAAAGAAGAAGGAACTGCTGTACTTGGCGACACAGTTGTAATCGACTTTGAAGGCTTTGTTGATGGCGAAGCATTCGAAGGCGGCAAAGGTGAAAACTACTCTCTTGAACTAGGTTCAGGCTCTTTCATTCCTGGCTTTGAAGAACAACTTGTGGGCGTTGCTGCCGGCGAATCTAAAGATGTAGAAGTAACTTTCCCTGAAGAATACCATGCAGCAGAGCTTGCAGGTAAACCAGCTGTGTTCAAAACAACTGTTCACGAAATTAAAGGTAAAGAACTTCCTGCATTAGATGACGAGTTTGCTAAAGACGTAGACGATGAAGTTGAAACTTTAGATGCATTAAAAGAGAAAATCAAAACTCGTTTAGAAGACAGCAAAAAGCATGAAGCAGAACACAACCTACAAGATACAGTAGTGGAAAAAGCTGCTGAAAATGCTCAAGTTGAACTTCCAGAAGTGATGATTGACAACGAAGTAAATCGTCTTCTTCAAGATTTTGAACAACGTCTGCAAATGCAAGGCATGAACCTTCAGCTTTACTATCAATTCTCTGGCCAAGGTGAAGAAGCTCTTCGCGAACAAATGAAGGCTGATGCTGAGAAAAATGTTCGTGTAAGATTAACTTTAGAAGCTATTGCTAAGGCTGAAAACTTAGAAGTATCTGAAGAAGATGTAAATGCTGAGCTTGAAAAAATGGCAGGAATGTACAACATGCCTGTTGATAACATCAAAAAAGCTCTTGGCGGAACAGAAGGCATCAAAGAAGAACTTAAATACAAAAAAGCAATCGACTTTCTTGTTGAAAACAAGAAGTAATACGTAAATAGTTTCAAGGCACGATTTTTATCGTGCCTTGTTTTATACATTTTTTCAATTACATATTATAATAAGGACAGGGTAACCTTTTTTATAAACGGGTGGCAGGAATAAAATTTTTGCCGGCGAATTAATTAAATCCAAGATTGATTTTTGAAAATTATGGTTAAGCTGTTTGAGGTACATATTTCATTTTTTAAGCGAAGTCCAGACAAATAAAAAACATATTTTGAGAAAAGCTTTTTAGTTCCAGTCCGCCCGCTAAATGTGTTACAATGCAAAATACATACCTAATGAATTGTAGAAAAAATCGGATTTGTTTGGAATTTTCGCGAGCTTTAAATAAAGAAATAAGTCGTCTTAAGGGGTGAAAGGGTTGTTTAAATTTAATGATGAAAAAGGACAACTGAAGTGTTCATTCTGTGGAAAAACACAGGATCAAGTCCGCAAGCTTGTTGCCGGACCTGGAGTCTATATATGTGACGAATGTATTGAACTCTGCACAGAGATTGTGGAGGAAGAGCTTGGAACAGAGGAAGAAGTAGAATTTAAAGATGTTCCGAAGCCAAAGGAAATTTGCGAAATCCTTGATGAATATGTAATCGGACAGGATAAAGCAAAGAAAGCATTATCGGTGGCTGTTTATAACCATTACAAGCGGATCAATTCCAACAGCAAAATCGATGATGTCGAGCTTTCAAAAAGTAATATTTGTATGATTGGACCGACTGGTAGCGGTAAAACATTGCTCGCGCAGACATTGGCGCGCATCTTAAATGTGCCGTTTGCGATTGCAGATGCTACATCGCTTACAGAGGCCGGCTACGTTGGTGAAGACGTTGAAAACATCTTATTAAAATTAATCCAAGCTGCTGATTACGATGTAGAGAAGGCAGAAAAAGGGATTATTTATATTGATGAAATTGATAAAATTGCCCGTAAATCTGAAAATCCTTCGATTACCCGTGACGTTTCCGGTGAAGGCGTTCAGCAGGCATTATTGAAAATTCTTGAAGGAACGGTTGCGAGCGTTCCCCCACAAGGCGGAAGAAAGCATCCGCATCAGGAATTTATTCAAATTGATACAACAAACATCTTATTTATCTGCGGTGGAGCCTTTGATGGCATCGAGCCAATCATCAAGCGCCGTTTAGGACAAAAGGTTATCGGCTTTGGCGCTGATCCGAAACAACAACAGGAAATCAGTTCAAAAGAATTGCTTTCCAAGGTTCTTCCTGAAGACCTTTTACGCTTCGGCTTGATTCCTGAATTCATCGGCCGTCTGCCCGTTATTGCTAGCCTAGAGCAGCTTGACGAAGGAGCGTTAATTGAAATTTTAACGAAACCAAAGAATGCTCTTGTAAAGCAATATCAAAAAATGCTTGAAATCGATGATGTCGAGCTTGAGTTTGAAGAAGGAGCACTGCAGGAAATCGCGAAAAAGGCGATTGAGCGTAAAACAGGTGCCCGCGGCTTACGTTCCATCATTGAAGGCATCATGCTTGATGTTATGTTCGACCTTCCATCCCGCGATGATATTACCAAATGTATCATCACGAAGGATACAGTCGCGGACAACAGCGTTCCAAAGCTGATCCTTGAAGATGGTACGGTTGTTAAAGAAGAGAAATCTGCATAATAGGTGAGGACCCGGACTTATTAGTTCGGGTTCTTTTTATTGGGGTTAAGAGTTACTGTCGTATAAACTGTTCCAACTGTCGTATAGGTGCTCGTAACTGTCGGATAACTGGCTCCAACTGTCGCTATGTGTGAAATACTCTCGGATAAGAGCGAATGCTCTCGGATAACAGGAAATACTCTCGCATACCCCCGATTTACTCGCGCGTAACTGGATTTTACTCAAATCTTCATTTTTTCCTCCCCCTTCAGTTTTTTCAATTCATGGTTTATTCCGCCAGCCTGCAGGAAATACTTATTAATATCTACAGGAGTTAATTAGATACTGGAGGGAAACGAAATGAGTTGGACGGGGATCGCCTTATTTATACAATTGTTTTTTGGAATCATCATTGGTCTTTATTTTTGGAATTTGCTCAAGAATCAGCGCACGCAGAAGGTGTCAATTGACCGGGAATCCCGGAAGGAGATGGAGCAGCTTCGCAAAATGAGATCTATTTCATTAACCGAACCGCTTTCAGAAAAAGTGCGTCCGACAAGCTTTCAGGATATTGTCGGCCAAGAGGATGGCATTAAATCTTTAAAAGCGGCTCTTTGTGGACCGAATCCGCAGCATGTGATCATCTACGGACCGCCCGGTGTCGGTAAAACGGCGGCAGCAAGGCTCGTTCTCGAAGAAGCCAAAAAGAATGCAAAGTCACCATTTAAAAAAGATTCCGTTTTTATAGAATTAGATGCTACAACGGCCCGATTTGACGAAAGAGGAATTGCTGACCCACTAATCGGATCAGTTCATGACCCAATCTATCAGGGAGCTGGAGCAATGGGGCAAGCGGGGATTCCGCAGCCAAAACAAGGGGCAGTCACAAATGCTCATGGCGGTGTCCTCTTTATTGATGAAATTGGCGAACTGCACCCGATTCAGATGAATAAGCTGCTCAAGGTCCTCGAGGATCGCAAGGTATATTTGGAAAGTGCTTATTATCACGAGGAAAATACACAAATACCTACCCATATTCATGATATTTTTAAAAATGGACTTCCCGCCGATTTCCGCTTAATCGGGGCGACAACGCGGACACCAAGTGAAATTCCGCCCGCCATCCGGTCGCGCTGCATGGAAGTGTTCTTTCGCGATTTAAACCAAGAGGAAATTGTGAAAGTAGCACGAAAGGCTGCGGAAAAAGTCAATATGGAAATTAATGATACCGGTGTCCATACTCTTTCTACATATGCCAGAAATGGCCGGGAAACCGTCAACATGATTCAGATTGCGGCGGGCCTTGCCATAACCGAAGATCGGCAATATATTAAGGACGAAGATATTGAATGGGTAATTCATTCCAGTCAAATGACGCCGCGCATGGAACGGATGATTAATGATGCTGCGCAAGTCGGGCTTGTTAACGGCTTGGCTGTTTATGGACCAAATTCAGGAGCACTTCTCGAAATTGAAGTGACCGTTATTCCGGCAAAGGAGAAAGGATCCATTAACATTACCGGAATTGTCGAGGAAGAAAGCATTGGCGGACAAGGGAAATCAATCCGCCGTAAAAGTATGGCGCGCGGTTCAATTGAAAATGTCATCACCGTTCTCCGGTCGATGGGTGTTCCGGCGAATGATTATGATATTCATGTCAATTTCCCTGGGGGTGTGCCGATTGATGGTCCGTCCGCAGGTATCGCAATGGCGACAGGGATTTACTCCGCTATTTATAATATTCCAATTGACAACACGGTTGCGATGACAGGTGAAATCAGCATCCATGGAAACGTTAAGCCAATCGGAGGAGTCTATCCAAAGATAAAAGCGGCGAAAAAAGCAGGGGCGAAAACGGTCATTATTCCACAGGAAAATATTCAAACGATATTAAACGAAATAGACGGAATCCGAATTGTGCCCGTTACCCATCTGCACGAAGTTTTTGAGATTGCGTTTGTGAACGAATTTAAGAAGAATCATGCCGTGCCGGCTTCCGTTGAGTTAACAAAAAAAGAATCGATCTAAATTTCCCACTTCGGTTTGTCCTTAAAAGCAAACCGAAGTTTTTATTTGCGAATGCTGTAAATTACTTTTTCATAGCTTATTTTGAAGTAATTTTTTTGGTTAGGGAGAAACTAACGTATATTGAAAAAAGCGCTGTCTATAAAAATAGACACGTTAATTCAAATAAGATAGAATTGTACAAAGACTTATTCTGCATTAGCAGTATAAATTCATGTTTTTTGCATGTGGAGGTGCTGTATTTTGGCGAAAAAGAAAGAATTGATCGTCCCCCTCCTGCCGCTTCGGGGATTGCTCGTATATCCGACCATGGTTCTTCATTTAGATGTGGGCCGTGATAAATCGGTTCAGGCACTCGAAAAAGCGATGGTTGATGACCATATCATTTTTTTAACAACCCAAAAGGATGTTTCCATTGATGAGCCTGCCGAGGAGGATCTTTACCGATTTGGAACGTTAACAAAAGTGAAGCAAATGTTGAAGCTTCCAAACGGTACGATTCGCGTTTTGGTGGAAGGGTTAAGCAGGGCAGAAATCGTAACATTTCACGATGAGGACGATCATTATGCTGTCAGCGTTGTCACCTATGAAGATTCTGACACTAAAGATGTTGAAGACCAGGCTCTAATGAGAACCATGTTGGAATATTTTGAACAATACATAAAATTATCTAAAAAAATCTCGGCGGAGACATTTGCTACTGTTGCCGATATTGAAGAACCCGGAAGAATGGCGGACATTATCGCTTCCCATTTGCCGATCAAGCTGAAGGAGAAACAAGAAATCCTTGAGACAATCGAGATAAAGCAAAGAATGAACCGGGTGATTGACCGAATTTTTAACGAAAAAGAAGTCCTCAATCTTGAAAAGAAAATCGGCCAGCGGGTTAAGCGGTCAATGGAAAGAACGCAAAAGGAATACTATTTGCGCGAACAGATGAAAGCAATCCAGAAGGAATTAGGGGATAAAGAAGGCAAGACTGGCGAAATCGCCGACCTCACCAAGAAAATCGAAGAAGCGGGAATGCCGGAGCACGTTTATAATGCGGCCATGAAGGAACTGGATCGTTATGAAAAAGTGCCGACAAGCTCCGCGGAAAGTGCGGTCATCCGCAATTATATTGAGTGGCTGATTTCCCTGCCATGGTCGAAAAAGACGGAAGACGATATTGACATTCGTCGAGCAGAAAAGATTCTAAATGAAGAACATTACGGGCTTGAAAAGGTAAAGGAGCGAGTACTCGAATATTTGGCTGTTCAGAAATTGACCAATTCCTTGAAAGGGCCGATTCTTTGTCTAGCTGGACCTCCGGGAGTAGGGAAAACAAGCCTTGCCAAATCGATTGCGACCTCACTTAACCGGAATTTTGTCCGTGTTTCGCTCGGGGGCGTCCGTGATGAATCCGAGATTCGCGGCCATCGCAGAACGTACGTTGGCGCGATGCCTGGCCGGATTATTCAGGGAATGAAAAAAGCAGGAACGATTAACCCGGTTTTCTTGCTCGATGAAATTGATAAAATGTCGAGTGATTTCCGCGGCGATCCATCTGCGGCACTTTTAGAGGTATTGGATCCGGAACAAAACCATAATTTCAGCGATCATTATATAGAAGAAACCTACGATTTATCGAAGGTCATGTTTATTGCTACCGCCAATAACCTTAGCACCATCCCAGGACCACTGTTAGACCGGATGGAGATCATTACAATTGCGGGCTATACGGAATTGGAAAAGGTTCATATTACAAGGGACCATTTGCTGCCAAAGCAAATTAAGGAAAATGGACTTTCCAAGAGTACCCTGCAGGTTCGTGACGATGCGATTTTAAAGGTCGTCCGTTACTACACTCGCGAAGCAGGAGTTAGAAGCCTGGAACGCCAGATGGCCACCATCTGCCGGAAAACGGCGAAAATTATTGTTTCTGGAGATAAGAAGCGAGTTGTCATTACGGATAAAAATGTGGAAGAATTTTTAGGAAAACCAAGGTTCCGTTACGGCCAGGCTGAAGCAGAAGACCAGGTAGGAGTAGCGACCGGACTCGCTTACACAACTGTTGGCGGGGACACTCTGCAAATCGAAGTTTCGCTTGCACCTGGTAAAGGCAAGCTTGTTCTGACTGGTAAGCTTGGAGATGTCATGAAGGAATCTGCACAGGCTGCATTCAGTTATGTACGCTCTAAAGCAAAGGAACTTGGCATCGAAGAAGACTTTCACGAGAAACACGATATTCATATTCACGTACCGGAAGGAGCTGTTCCAAAAGACGGTCCATCTGCGGGAATCACCATCGCTACGGCATTGGTATCGGCGCTGACCGGCAGACCAATCCGACGTGAAGTGGGGATGACAGGTGAAATCACCCTCCGAGGCAGAGTCCTCCCGATTGGCGGACTCAAAGAGAAAACGTTAAGTGCTCACCGCGCTGGGCTGACAAAAGTTATTTTACCGAAGGATAATGAAAAGGATATTGATGACATTCCGGAAAGCGTCCGCGGTGAATTGGAATTTGTCCCGGTTTCCCATGTGGATGAAGTATTGAAGCATGCCCTTCGTGAAGGAGAAGCAAGATGAAAGTAACAAGTTCAGATATCGTCATTAGTGCGGTAAAGCCAGAGCAGTACCCTGACACAGATTTGCCAGAGTTTGCTCTGGCCGGCCGCTCGAATGTTGGAAAGTCTTCATTTATTAATAAAATGCTAAATCGTAAGGGACTGGCAAGAATTTCCTCCAAGCCCGGAAAAACACAGACACTTAACTTTTATCTGATAAATGAAATCCTGCATTTTGTGGATGTTCCCGGCTATGGCTACGCAAAGGTTTCAAAAACAGAGCGGGCCGCATGGGGAAGAATGATTGAAACCTATTTTACAACGCGTGAACAATTAAGGGCCGGTGTCCTGATTGTCGACCTAAGACATCCACCGACCGAAGATGATGTGATGATGTACGATTTTTTAAAGCATTATGAAATCCCATGCATAGTCATTGCCACAAAAGCGGATAAAATTCCAAAGGGGAAATGGCAGAAGCATGCCAAGGTTACCCGGGAAACATTAGATCTTGACGAAAACGACCAGATTGTCATTTTCTCTTCTGAAACAGGTGAGGGGAAAGATAAAGCTTGGTCCATACTTGAGAGTTATATGTAGAAACATAAAACGCCCGGCGGGTTTATCACCGCAGGGCGTTATTTTTTCTTTTTAAAAAGGAAGTATATACCAATGAGGATTAGAAGGACAGGCCAAAATTTCCAAACTAGACTCATCCCGTTCTGCAATAATCCGAAATACCCGGCAATCTTATCATAAAAAAGCAGCAATACAGCAACAATAAGAAAAAGGAAGGCTTGAAATAACCCTGATCCTGTTTTTTGAAAACGCAAGAAAAAACCAATTGAAATGATCAGGATTAACATGCCAATCGTATTTTGCGGCCAGAAGGAAACGTGGCCAACCAGATGAAAGTGAAGGCCGAACCCGGTCATAATGACTCCCGGAAGAACTGCTTCGGACTCATTGCCAGAATAGCCTTGGCCTAAAAAGGCAATCCCAACAATGAACATAAGCGTAGGCCAGGTAAAAAATGCAGGGAACAAAGTCATTCCGATTTGCTGTAATAAAAAGTAAGCACCAAAACCGATTAAAATGATTCCAGGAAAAATTCTTTGACTTTTCATTAAAAAACACCACTTCCAGTAAGGTTCACTTGAAACTAGTCTGTTTTTTTGATACTGTACATAAGGAAGTATTCCTATTTAACCAACTTATTCATTTTTCTATATTAACATATAGTGTCGTTTTATGTTCACATTTTTCGTGTTCTGACGGAAAATGTTCATGATATAATCAGTCTAGTTATTACTGTAAACATATTGGGGGTGTCCAAAACAAATGCATATTCTAGCGATCGGTCTAAATTATAAAACTGCCCCTGTTGAAATCCGCGAGCGGTTAACTTTTAATGAAACTGATGTTATGGATGCCGTCAAAAAATTAAGCACAAAGAAAAGCATCCTGGAAAATGTTATTTTATCAACATGTAATCGGACGGAAATCTACGCGGTCGTTGATCAATTGCATACAGGCCGTTACTATATTAAGGAGTTTCTCGCTGATTGGTTCGGAATGGAACAGGCGGAGTTCTCTTCATTTCTTTTTGTTTATGAAGATGATGGTGCGGTCGAGCATCTATTTAATGTAACCTGTGGATTGAATTCCATGGTTTTAGGAGAAACACAAATCCTTGGACAGGTTCGAACAAGCTTTATGAATGCCCAAGAGCATGGGGCAACAGGTTCGGTCTTTAACCATTTGTTTAAGCAAGCCATTACTTTGGCAAAGCGTGCGCATTCTGAGACAGAAATCGGTGCTAACGCTGTATCTGTCAGCTATGCGGCGGTTGAACTGGCCAAGAAAATTTTTGGTTCGCTTGCCAATAAGCATGTGTTGATTTTTGGTGCCGGAAAAATGGGCGAATTAGCTGTTCAAAACCTGCATGGCAATGGTGTAAGAAAAGTTACGGTTATTAACCGGACTTATGAAAAAGCGAAGGATCTTGCCGGCCGTTTCGACGGTGAAGCAAGAACCATCGATGAATTGCAGAAATTGCTTGTCGAGGCCGATATTTTAATCAGCTCAACAGGTGCGAAGGATTTTGTCATTACAAAAGAGTTGATGGCGGCGGTTGAGAAAAAGCGTAAAGGCAAGCCACTGTTTATGGTCGATATTGCCGTGCCGCGTGACTTGGATCCGCAAATAGCAGAACTTGAAAACGTCTTTTTATATGATATTGACGATCTAGAGGGAATTGTTGAGGCCAATCTTCAAGAGCGGAAGAAAGCAGCTGAAAAAATCATGCTGATGATTGAAAAGGAAGCGGTCGATTTCAAACAATGGCTTGGCATGCTTGGTGTCATTCCGGTTATTTCCGCTCTCCGGGAAAAAGCGCTCGCCATTCAAGCTGAAACAATGGAAAGTATTGAACGGAAGCTTCCAAATTTATCTGACCGCGATAAAAAGGTCTTAAACAAGCATACAAAGAGCATCATTAACCAGCTTTTAAAAGATCCAATTTTACAGGCGAAGGAATTGGCGGCAAGACCGGATGCCGAACAGGCAATGGACTTATTCATGAAAATCTTTAATATCGAAGAGCTGGCAAAGGAACATCATTCAAAAACAGCCGAAACGAATAAATTAACGGTTGCAGAAGCACAGGCTTCTTTTTAAATGGGGGCCTCGGCTATGTATGATGTCTTGATGACGAGGCTGCACGAATTTACGGTTGTTCTTTATGCCTTCAGTGTTCTTTTATATTTTTTCGACTTTATTCATCATAACCGGAAGGCAAATCGGATTGCCTTCTGGTTACTTGCATTTGTATGGGTTTCGCAAACTGTATTTCTTTTTTTCTATATGATGAAAACAGGAAGGTTCCCTGTCTTAACCATTTTTGAGGGGCTTTATTTTTACGCCTGGGTATTAATAACATTGTCAATTGTTATAAATCATTTATTACGAGTTGACTTTATTGTGTTTTTTACTAATATCCTTGGCTTTACGGTCATGACGATTCATACGTTTGCACCTATGCAATACCATTCCCATGTCATGGCTAAACAGCTGATATCTGAGCTGCTATTAATTCATATTACAATGGCAATACTGTCATATGGGGCCTTTTCATTATCATTTGTTTTTTCAGTGTTGTACCTACTTCAATATGATTTATTAAAAAGGAAGAAATGGGGTACAAGACTAATCCGTCTTGCCGATTTAGACAAACTTGAAAAATCATCTTACATATTAGCAATAATCGGAGTTCCAATGCTTCTGTTAAGCTTAATCTTGGGCTTGCAATGGGCGTTTCTGAAGCTTCCGGGAATGCCTTGGTATGACATTAAAATTGTCGGTTCCTTTATTTTACTCACAGCGTATAGCATTTATTTATATTTGCGGACAGTGAAAAATCTTTCAGGAAAGAAATTGGCGATTTGGAATGCCGGTTCTTTTCTAATTGTATTAATTAACTTTTTCTTATTTGGGCAACTATCATCATTCCATCTATGGTACTCGTAAATTAGGAGGCAGTCATGAGAAAAATTATCGTAGGATCCAGACGCAGCAAGTTAGCTTTAACACAAACCAATTGGGTGATTGACCAACTGAAAAAAATTGACCCCCGCTTTGAATTCGAGGTCAAGGAAATCGTCACCAAAGGTGATAAAATTCTAGACGTTACCCTTTCCAAGGTCGGCGGTAAAGGTCTTTTTGTAAAAGAAATTGAGCAGGCGATGCTTGATAAAGAGATTGATATGGCCGTCCATAGCATGAAGGATATGCCGGCTGTATTGCCTGAAGGGCTAACTATCGGCTGTATTCCGTTCCGTGAAGACCATCGCGATGCGCTGATTTCCAGGGACCATGTGAAATTAGCTGATTTAAAACCAGGTGCGATTATCGGAACAAGCAGTCTGCGCCGCAGTGCCCAGCTTTTGGCGAAACGCCCTGATTTAGAGATTAAATGGATCCGCGGCAATGTTGATACTAGATTGGCAAAATTGAAGGAAGAAGAGTACGACGCCATCATTTTGGCGGCAGCAGGCCTATCCCGCCTTGGCTGGGCGTCTGATGTCGTCACTGAGTTCTTGGATGCTGATATCTGCATTCCTGCGGTTGGTCAGGGAGCTCTATCTATCGAGTGCCGTGAAGATGACCGTGAACTTCATGAACTGTTTGAAAAATTCACTTGTAAGAAAACTGAAAGAGCAGTTCGGGCAGAGCGTGCCTTCCTGCAAAAAATGGAGGGCGGCTGTCAGGTGCCGATTGCCGGCTTTGCGCGTGTCGAGGATAACGATGAAATTGTCCTAAATGTGCTTGTAGGTTCTCCAGAAGGCCAGGAAATTTTTAAAGAAGAAGTACGCGGGCAAAATCCGGAAGAACTTGGGATTAAGGCGGCAGACCTTTTGATTGAAAAAGGAGCGAAGGATCTGATTGACAGGGTAAAGCGGGAGTTGGAGGGTCAATGAGTCCCTCCCTGCCTTTATTGAATAAAAGGGTACTTGTTCCGCGCGGGGAAGGCCAGGCGAAGTCATTTTCTGAGCTTGTTGAGAGATACGGCGGGATTCCGATTGAAATTCCGCTGATTGCCTTCCGCCCGATTGAAAAAAACCAGCGCCTTCAGGAAAGCCTAAAGGTGCTAGATACATATGACTGGATTATATTTACGAGCAGTGTCACGGTGGAGACGTTTTTTTCGTTTGTTGATCGTGTTGGGGCGGAATTCCCAAGGGTTGCGGTTATCGGCAAAAAAACTGAAAAAGTACTTAAGGAAAGAGGCATCCGGGTAGATTTTGTTCCCTCTGTCTACGTGGCTGAAGAGTTTGTTGAGGAATTTTTGCCTCATGTTGAGCGTGGCTGCCGGGTTTTGCTGCCAAAGGGAAACCTTGCCCGTGAATACATCGCAACTGGTTTACGAAAGGCCGGAGCTGTGGTGGACGAGCTGATTATTTACGAAAACTACATGCCTGAGGAAAGCCGAGAGAAACTTGCGAAGATGCTTTCCGAGCGGGAGTTGGACATCTTAACCTTTACGAGCCCATCGACGGTGGACCACCTGATGGACGTGGTTGGGGAGTATGGGCTGGCCGACCATCTGAATGGGTGTATCATCGCCTGCATCGGACCAGTTACCGAGAAGAGGCTGCTTGAATACGGGCTGCCGATTCATGCCGCTCCTGAGGAGTATACGGTGGATGAGATGGTTAAGAGCGTGATCGGTTTTTTTGGAAAAGATTGATGGCTGATCCGCAAGTTGGGAAGGGCTATCCGCAAGTGGGAGCAAGCCATCCGCAAGTTACATATTAAAATAGCTAAATTTAATGGAGGTATACACAATGGAACTTCAATTTTCACGTCATCGCCGTTTACGTTCAAGCGCCAGCATGCGTGCGCTTGTTAGGGAAAATCATTTAAAGGCGGACGATTTCATTTATCCGCTGTTTATTTATGAAGGGGAAAATATCCGTAATGAGGTATCTTCCATGCCTGGAGTATATCAAGTATCGATGGATCACCTCCATGCAGAAATGGAAGACATCGTCAAACACGGCATCAAGGGCGTTTTATTATTCGGTATTCCGGAGACTAAGGATGAGTGCGGCGGCGGAGCGTACCATGACCACGGTATTGTCCAAGTAGCCACCCGCTATATCAAAGAACACTTCCCGGAAGTGTTAGTTGTTGCAGATACCTGCTTATGCGAATACACAAGCCACGGTCACTGCGGTGTTGTTGAAGGCGAAAAAATCCTTAATGACCAATCATTAGACCTGCTTGTAAAAACAGCCATCGCTCAGGCTAAAGCAGGCGCAGATATCATTGCGCCATCCAACATGATGGATGGTTTCGTGGCTGCGATTCGTGCAGGTTTAGATGAGGCTGGCTATACAGAAATTCCAATCATGTCATACGCTGTTAAATATGCATCTGCATTCTACGGACCGTTCCGTGAAGCGGCTGAAGGTGCACCGCAATTCGGTGACCGCAAGACCTATCAAATGGACCCTGCTAACCGCATGGAAGCATTCAGAGAAGCAGAATCAGATGTGGCGGAAGGGGCAGACTTCTTAATAGTGAAGCCAGGCATGCCATACCTTGATATTGTTCGTGATATTAAAAACAACTTTAATTTGCCGGTCGTTGTTTACAACGTCAGCGGTGAATATGCGATGATCAAAGCGGCTGCGCAAAATGGCTGGGTTGACGAGAAAAAGACTGTTCTTGAAATGTTAATGGGCATGAAGCGCGCAGGTGCGGATTTAATCATTACCTACCATGCCAAAGATGCAATCCGTTGGCTGAAGGAAGAAGAATAATATTTTTTGAAAAGAGGGAAAAGGATGCGTTCGTATACCAAATCGATTGAAGCATTTAAAGAAGCCCAAAAATTGATGCCAGGCGGTGTAAACAGCCCGGTTCGCGCCTTTAAATCCGTAAACATGGACCCGATTTTCATGGAACGCGGCAAAGGTTCGAAAATCTATGATATCGACGGTAATGAATATATTGATTACGTTCTTTCATGGGGACCGCTTATCCTAGGTCATTCCAATGACCAAGTAGTTGAAGCGTTGAAAAAAACTGCCGAGTCAGGAACAAGCTTCGGAGCTCCGACGCTATTGGAAAACAAACTGGCCAAGCTTGTGCAAGACCGCGTACCATCAATTGAAATTATCAGAATGGTCAACTCGGGTACGGAAGCTACGATGAGTGCCTTAAGGTTAGCTCGAGGATTTACAGGCCGCAATAAGATTTTAAAATTCGAGGGCTGTTACCATGGCCATGGTGATTCATTATTAATTAAAGCTGGATCCGGAGTTGCTACACTTGGTTTGCCTGATAGCCCAGGTGTACCTGAAGGTGTTGCTTCCAATACAATCACAGTACAATACAATGACCTTGAAGGCGTAAAATACGCTTTTGAACAATTTGGCGATGATATTGCTTGTATCATTGTTGAACCAGTTGCGGGCAACATGGGACTTGTTCCACCACTACCAGGGTTCTTGCAAGGACTACGTGATATTACCACCCAATACGGAGCTCTTCTAATTTTTGACGAAGTCATGACCGGCTTCAGAGTCGGCTACAATTGTGCTCAAGGTTACTTCGGTATCACTCCGGACTTGACCTGTTTAGGAAAAGTAATCGGCGGCGGGCTTCCTGTCGGCGCCTACGGTGGCCGTGCGGATATTATGGAACGCATTGCACCAAGCGGCCCGATTTACCAGGCAGGTACGTTATCCGGAAATCCGCTTGCGATGACAGCAGGCTATGAAACCTTAAGCCAGTTGATACCAGAGCACTACAATGAGTTTATCCGCAAGGGAGATATCCTAGAAAAAGGTATTAAGGCTGCTGGGGAAAAATATGGAGTTCCAGTTACCTTTAACCGTGCTGGCTCGATGATTGGTTTCTTCTTCACGAATGAAGAGGTCATCAATTATGAAACAGCCAAATCATCCAATTTGGAATTCTTTGCCGAATACTACCGCCAGATGGCCGATCAAGGCGTATTCCTGCCGCCATCTCAGTTTGAGGGATTATTCCTATCAACTGAGCATTCGGATGAGGATATTGAAAAGACGGTTAAGGCTGTTGAGGTTGCTTTTTCGAAGCTTAAATAGAATTTGTTTTTATAAGAAGGCAGTGGATTAAATTTTAAAATTAGTCCACTGCCTTTTTTGTGGTAAAATATGTAACAATATATTATTCTTTTGAAAGGGATTTTATTGGTCTTACAAAAGGTCTTTAATCAAATCGTCGTAGAAAAAGTCGTATGAGAAGCGGGTGCAAAAAATGATAGAATACTATATTGACGGCTCAACCAAGGAACACACCATCGGAGTAGGAATCGTAAGGGTAAACGAATTTGGCTTCATAGAAAAACACCATTTTAAAACTGAGCATATCAACCCTACCTCAAATATAGCAGAAGGCTATGCATTAGAAAAAACAATTGAATTAATAAAAGAAAACGACATCCATAAACATGAAATCATCAACATCTACACCGATAGTCTAAAAATATTTCAAACACTCATGTACAACGAAAACAACGAGTTTACTAGAGGTGATTTTTTTGTCAAACAAGAGTCTAATAGCTACCTCCAACATTTAAGAAGCCTGTACATAGCATTGATATCGAGAAACGCCCAGTATCCTTTATATTACTGCGACAAAACAAAAGCGCCCCGGCCCCTTATTAAAATATTTTTTAAAGACCAAGCAGTAGATAAAAAATATTTACAGGAGGCCCACTCATTAAGCCGGACTTATATTAAGGAAGAACCCGTCCCGATTAAGGTAGAATTTAAAGCGGTTAAAGAGAATACCAAGTGGGTCATAGTAAAGAACAATAAAGATGTTGTCGCGGAAAATAAACGGCCAATAATTGCCCTGTCAGATGCCCTAAAACAGACCGATGCACACACAAAGCAAATCAAATTGTGCCCCCAATTAGAAACTATTTTAAAAAACACAATGAAAAACAAGTTATCTAATGACTCAATGAAATCAGCCATTAAAACAATCGAAGATTATAAATCTTTGATAAACCATTAGAACAATCCAGCTCTCCAATTAGGGGAGTTTATTTTTTTGCCTCTTTTCTGCACAATCCAGCTTTTTTATTCATAAATAAAAATTTCCCCTCATAAAGTGTAAGTGACATAGTGATTTTGCATTAGGAAACGAAAGGAGGAGTCGCTTTGTCTCAGGAGAATCAATCGTACCTAAGATTTTCTGTGGAGGAGTCCCTGTGGTTTAGAAAAGGACAGGAAGTCGAAGAGCTTATTTCCATTTCCTTAGACCCGGATATTACCATCCAGGAAAACGATCAGTACGTCACCATACGCGGTTCGCTGGAGCTTTCCGGCGAATATAAATGCTACAAGGACCAAGAGGAAGGAAATGAAGAGGGTGCTGTCTCACAGAAGTTTGTAGAACGGGTGGCTGAGCGTGAGGAGGGAGTAGCTGAATTTTCACATCGATTCCCGGTTGATATCACGATTCCTAACAATCGAATTCAAAGTGTGTATGATATCGATGTCCTTGTGGAAACGTTTGATTATTCCATGCCTGAGCGCAGCTGCTTAAAGCTGTCAGCAGAGTTGACCATCAGCGGCCTCTATGGAAATGAGCAGCAACAGCAACAGCAGCAGGAGGAAGAGCCTGAACTTGAACTCCTGTACCGAGCCGGAGCCGAGGAAGAGGAGGAAGAATACGAATTCCCTCAACCAACAGCACAAAGCCCGTATCAAAACAATTTCTTATTCCAGACGGAAGCACGTAAACCGCAGGAGGAAGAACAGAGCACAGATGCATTTTCAAAGTTCCCAAACTTTAATTATCAACCTCAGGAACAAACTCAGGAGCAGCAGGAATATCGGCCGCCTTGGCAGTACCAGGAGTATAATGCCGAAGCAAACGAACCTGCATGGCGTTATCAGGAGAGAAAAGAAGAAAAACAGCCTGTAGAGGTTGAAGTTCAGTTTGAGGAAGAAATCATTGTGGAGGAATCCCCAGCAGTAGTCGTGGAATATGAAGAGGAAAGCTCGTCATCTTCATCGTCATCTGAAGAGGAGCCAAAGCATAAGAAGAAGCTGTTTGGTGCCAAGAAGAAATCGATGACCCTGACAGAATTCTTTGCCCGAAAGGACGAAGGTTCTTCGCAAACAAGGTTAAAGGTTTGTATTGTTCAAAGAGGGGATACGGTAGAAAGTTTGTCTAAACGATATGATGTTTCAGTTCAAAATCTCCTTCGTGTTAACAATCTTGAATTGAACCAGGATGTTTATGAAGGTCAAGTATTATATGTTCCGGCAGCCTTTGCCAAAAAATAATCAGACCTTAGAAGGTGAGCGGGTTCGAACGGGGCCTGCTCTGCTTTCTTTTTATGCCCTTTTGCTTTTCTAAATGAAAGAGAGTGAATTCTCATGAATGACTCGAATAGGCTGGAGACCCTTACGCCGATTTTGGAGAACTACCAGGTAGAGCCGTATTTTGTAGAGGATTTTGGCGGCATTCAAAAAATTTATTCTAACAAAGGTACCTTTGCCCTGAAAAAAATTCCCCCAGCCTTAGGGACAGATTTTATTCGGCATGTCCATTATCTCTATCAAAAAGGCTTTAACCGGATTGTCCCCATTTATCCCACAATGGACGGCAGATATGCGGTATTGCATGATAATAATCTTTACTATCTCATGCCTTGGATGGCGAATGACCAAAGAGAAGACCACCAGTACAAAAGCCAGCAGCTTTTTCGTGAATTGGCCCGGCTTCATACCCTTTCCGCAAAGGAAATCGAAGTAAACAAGGAGGAGCGGGCCGAGCATTACGAAAAAACCTTGCAGCTGCTTGATAAAAATCAAGAATTTCTTGATGGATACATTGATGTTTGCGAAAAGAAAACCTATATGTCACCATTCGAACTGCTGTTTTGCCTATACTACAATGAAATCAGCCAGGCGCTCCGGTTTTCAAAATCAAAATTTGAAGAATGGTATGAGAGCACAAAGGAAAATGAGAAAGCCCGAATGGTGGTTGTCCATGGGAAGCTTTCATCCGATCATTTTCTTTATGATGAACGGGGATACGGCTTTTTTATTAATTTTGAAAATGCCCGTTACGGCTCACCAATCCATGACCTGCTCCCATATGTATCAAGGACTTTAAACACAAGTCCAAAGCGAAATGATGATGTGATTGGTTTGGTTTATCATTATTTTAAATATTTTCCGTTTAAGCCGGAGGAAAAATTATTATTCAACAGCTACTTGGCCTACCCAATACCCATCATCCAAATGGCAGAGAAGTATTATCGGAAGCCTCGTCCGAAAAATGAGTTAAAATATGTCCGCCAGCTGCAGCATCGCTATTGGCATTTAAAAAATACCGAATATATTGTGATGCGGATGACGGAAATTGAGAATCAGCAAAAAGCAGCCCAAGAGGCAGCACAGCAGGCAAAAGAAGGAGCCCAATAGCAGGATTCATCTGCACATAGGGCTCCTTAAATAATTTCAAAATAAATGGAAATGGCAATGACGATAAAAAGGGATAATAACAGAACATCAAAAATAGTTGGCAGAAAAATGGTTCGTATAAACTGAAAGATAATAAATGGGACCACCAGCTGTCCGGACAATCTCCGAAACGTTCTAAACCAGGGACGGTGTTTATATTTGTGGAAATTCTTCACCCCAAACCCCCCCTTTCCCAATTTACCCTTATCATATGTATATTCGAAAATTTGTGTGAATGCCCCAAAATTCATCCAAAACTTACCGCTTTAAATTCAGATTGAATAAATTGAAAAGAAATGGAATAATTAGAAGTAATTGAAATACTAGGTGTTTTTACACAGGACTTGCGACATAAGGAGTTATTTGAATGTATTGGTTTCTATTGTTTTTTCCGCTGATGATTTATCCTTGGGGGTATGACCCATACTATACAACCATAAAGACAGATTATTTGTATCTATTTGTGATCTGCACATGGGTTTATATTATTCTTAAACGAAAATATTATAGTTTAATCCCTGAAAAAAATAACCGCACTATTTTATATATTATAATTCTATTTTTAAGTTTAATAGAGATATCGACAGCTTTTTCAAAATATAGTTACACAGCGGTGTATGGTACAATTGACCGCTGCGAAGGTTTGATTACTTTCTTTTGTTATATTAGTGTATTTCTATTTTGCTATAGGCTCTTAGACACTCGGAAAATAACGAAACTTCTTTCGGGAATGGCAATAGTTTCGTTAATAGTTTCTCTTTATGGAATATTGCAGCATTATTCCTTGGATTTTTTGCCTAGAAACAGTGCTATGCGTCATTATTCTGGTACATATACCTTTTTCGATAATCCTAACTTTTTTGGGTCTTATCTTGTTTTAGTTTTGCTTTTAAGCATGACCCTATATATTACTGCTCGAGATAAAAATCTAACCAAGTTATTTTTTATTTCTATCTCGGTATCATTTATCTCAATGCTTTTTTCAAATACCAGAAGTGCATATTTAGGTGTTTTTTTAGGAATGGTGTTTCTTACTATATTTGTAATCTTTAAAAGGAAAAATCTTTGGAGGAAATGGGCGGTCCTAGTAATAACTTTAATACTGTTAGCCACGGGAATTAATACATTGGAGAAGAGCCATTATTCATTTCGGGCATATTCAATCATTTCAGATTCATATAAAGTGGTAACAAATCAAAGTAATGGACATGAAGGGTCTTCCCGATTTTTTATATGGAAAAAATCGCTTCCGCTTGTTAAGGAATACTTCTGGATTGGGTCAGGTCCCGATACTTTTGAGTTTATTTTCAAGGCTACCCCTAAGGAAAGAAAGGAATTTTTAGGTAACCAAAATACGGTAGTTGATAAGGCACACAATGAGTATTTACAAATCGCAATTACTCTAGGGATTCCGGCATTAGTAACCTATTTACTATTTTTAATATTTGTTATCCGAAAGGCAATTCGAGCAGTTCAAATGGCTGAAGGGAAAGATAAAATCATTCTTTATGGATTACTGTCAACCGTTTTCGGATATTTAGTTCAGGCTTTTTTTAATATTAGTACTGTACCAGTTGCTCCGATATTTTGGGGGATTCTTGGAATTACCCTTGCGAAAGCTGAATCCATTCTAAAAAATACATTAGGTCTTAACTCATCAGGAGAAACTATGGAAAAATATAAGTCAGCTTAATAACCTGTAAGCAAGCAGCATCCTTTTTGCATATAGTATAAATTATAAAAAATAAGGTTAACCTGATTGACGTGAACCCCGTTTTTTGGGTAGTATAACTATATAATTAAAAATGAAAGCTTTGACAGGGAAGAGTACGGTGAAAGCCAGCTTTTAGAGAGGGGAACCATTAGCTGAAAGGTTTCCTAAGCGGATCATCGGAAAGTCGCCCAAGAGCTTCTTCTGTGAACAGGTCAAAAGACTCCAGTAGTAGAAGACGGATGAAATCCGTTATCCGATGAAGTGCCAATCATCACTATGATTGGAAAAAAGGTGGTACCGCGAAGCAACTCCATTCGTCCTTTTATGACGAATGGGGTTTTTTGTTGTTTCTAGAAAGACAAAGGAGGAAAATTCAGATGGAAACAAAAGAAATTACGATGCCGACCAAATACGACCCGCAAACCATCGAAAAAGGTCGTTATGAGTGGTGGCTGCAGGGGAAATTTTTCGAAGCAAAAGATGATGAGGGAAAACAGCCATATACAGTCGTTATCCCACCGCCTAACGTTACTGGAAAACTCCATTTAGGGCATGCATGGGATACAACTCTTCAAGATATCATCACACGCATGAAGCGGATGCAGGGCTATGATGTTCTTTGGCTTCCGGGTATGGACCATGCTGGAATCGCGACCCAGGCAAAGGTTGAACAAAAGCTTAAAAGCGAAGGCAAAAGCCGTTATGACCTTGGCAGGGAAAAATTCGTTGAGGAAACATGGAAGTGGAAGGAAGAGTATGCTTCCCATATCCGTGAGCAATGGGCAAAGTTAGGTTTAGGACTTGACTATTCCCGAGAGCGTTTCACTCTCGATGAGGGACTTTCAAAAGCGGTTCGCGAAGTATTCGTTACCCTTTACAACAAAGGCTTAATCTACCGCGGCGAATATATCATTAACTGGGACCCATCCACAAAAACGGCCCTTTCTGATATTGAGGTTATTTATAAGGATATTCAAGGTGCCTTTTATCATATGAAGTATCCGTTAGCAGACGGTTCCGGCTACATTGAAGTAGCAACAACTCGTCCGGAAACGATGCTTGGGGATTCTGCGGTTGCGGTTCACCCGGAAGATGATCGTTACAAGCACCTAATCGGCAAAACGGTTATTCTGCCAATCGTTGGCCGGGAAATCCCGATTGTTGGCGATGATTATGTTGATATGGAATTCGGTTCTGGGGCTGTTAAAATTACTCCTGCCCATGACCCGAACGACTTTGAACTAGGAAACCGACACAATCTTGAGCGTATATTAGTCATGAACGAAGATGGGTCTATGAACGAAAAGGCCGGCAAATACAAAGGTCTTGACCGCTTTGAATGCCGCAAGCAAATTGTCAAAGACCTTCAAGAACAAGGCGTTCTGTTTAAAATTGAAGATCACCTTCATTCCGTTGGCCACTCTGAGCGCAGCGGAGCAGTTGTAGAGCCTTATCTTTCTACACAATGGTTTGTTAAAATGCAGCCATTGGCAGATCAAGCCATTGCGCTTCAAAGCAAGGAAGAAAAAGTACACTTTGTTCCAGATCGCTTTGAAAAAACATACCTGCACTGGATGGAAAACATTCGCGACTGGTGTATTTCTCGACAGCTTTGGTGGGGACACCGCATCCCGGCTTGGTACCATAAAGAAAACGGTGAGGTATATGTCGGCCATGAAGCACCTGCAGACAGTGAAAACTGGGAACAGGACAAAGACGTATTAGATACTTGGTTCAGTTCAGCGTTATGGCCATTCTCGACTATGGGCTGGCCAGACATAGAAGCGGCTGATTTCAAGCGGTACTTCTCAACGGATGTTCTTGTAACAGGCTACGATATCATCTTCTTCTGGGTATCCAGAATGATTTTCCAAAGCTTAGAGTTCACAGGTGAGCGTCCATTTAAAGATGTTCTCATCCATGGACTTGTTCGTGACGAGCAAGGCCGTAAAATGAGTAAATCTCTAGGAAACGGTGTTGACCCAATGGAGGTTATCGACAAATACGGTGCAGACGCCCTCAGATACTTCCTATCCACTGGTTCATCACCAGGTCAAGATTTACGTTATAGCACGGAAAAAGTTGAAGCAACCTGGAACTTTGCCAATAAAATTTGGAATGCTTCCCGTTTTGCTTTAATGAATATGAACGGTCTCAGCTATGATGAAATTGATTTCAGCGGGGAAAAATCTGTTGCCGACAAATGGATTCTAACACGCTTAAATGAAACAATCGAACATGTGACAAAGCTGTCAGAGCGGTATGAATTCGGTGAAGTTGGCCGTGCCCTTTATAACTTTATCTGGGATGACTTCTGTGATTGGTATATTGAAATGGCGAAGCTTCCTTTATACGGTGAAGATGAGGCGGCTAAGAAAACAACCCGTTCCATTCTTGCCTATGTTTTAGACCAAACAATGAGATTATTGCATCCGTTCATGCCATTTATCACCGAGGAAATTTGGCAGAACCTGCCTCATTCCGGTGAATCGATTACGGAAGCCAAATGGCCGGAGGTTAAACCTGAGTATACAGATGAAGAAGCTGCACAGGAAATGAAGCTTCTGATGGAAATGATCCGCTCTGTACGTAATATTCGTGCTGAAGTTAACACACCTATGAGCAAGAAAATCAACATGTTGGTGAAAGCTAAGGATGAAAAAATATTAACGGCTCTTGAGAAGAACCGCAGCTACATCGAAAAGTTCTGTAACCCAGAAGAACTGCAAATGGGGCAGAACATCGAAACCCCTGAAAAAGCAATGACCGCGGTTATTACGGGTGTCGAAATTATCCTTCCGCTCCAAGGCCTGATCAATATTGATGAAGAAATTGCCCGCCTTGAGAAGGAATTGGATAAATTAAATAAAGAGGTAGAGCGTGTTCAAAAGAAATTAAGCAATGAAGGCTTTATGAAAAAAGCACCTGAAAGTGTTGTAGCCGAAGAACGTGCCAAAGAACAAGACTACCTAGAAAAACGAAATATTGTAGAAGCTCGTATTAAAGAGTTAAGAGGTTAATGAAGCTGAAGGCGAATCCACTTTGGATTCGTCTTGGCTTATTTTTTTAACAAAAGGGGTGTAAGACATGTTTACTACTTATAAAGAAGCCCTCGATTGGATTCATGCAAGGCTCAGGCTCGGCATTAAACCGGGGTTAAAACGGATGGAGTGGATGATGGACAGACTCGGCCACCCGGAAACAAAAATCAAAACTGTCCATATAGGCGGGACAAATGGAAAAGGCTCAACCGTTACCTATTTGCGTTCCGTTCTGCAGGAAGCAGGTTATACAGTCGGTACGTTTACATCTCCTTATATCGAACAATTCAACGAGCGAATTAGTGTTAACGGCAAGCCTGTCACAGATCAAGAAATACTTGAATTAACAAATGTCATTCTTCCTTTGGCAAATGAGTTAGAGGAAACAGACCTTGGCGGACCGACAGAATTTGAAGTTATCACAGCCATGTCGTTCTATTATTTTGCCAATCACCCTGAAATCGATATCGTCCTTTACGAGGTTGGGCTTGGCGGACGATTTGATTCCACGAATATAGTGCAGCCATTGGCATCGATTATCACAAATATTGGTCTCGATCATACCAACATACTTGGTAACACCCATGAAGAAATTGCATTTGAGAAGGCGGGAATCATCAAGGAAAGGACGCCGATTTTTACAGCGGTCAAACACCCTGGAGCACTTAAGGTAATCGAGGAACAGGCGGAGAAAAAAGAGGCACCAATTTATCGATTAAATCAGGAGTTTTCGATAAGTGCTCATGAATCCATACAAAAGGGTGAAATATTTACTCTACTAACAAATGGTGACACCTTAGATAAACTTGTAATCAGTATGATTGGTCAGCACCAAACCGAAAATGCCGCACTTGCCGTCAGTACAGTTCTATATTTAAATCAACATGCTATTATTTCAGTTCCTGAACAGGCCATCAGGAATGGATTAAAAAAGGCCTATTGGCCGGGCCGCTTTGAGGTTTTATCGGAAAACCCTCTAGTCATCATCGATGGCGCGCATAATGATGAGGGAATTACGGCATTGGTTCATGAGCTGTCAACCCGTTATCCTAGTCGCAACATCCATATAATATTTGCGGCGTTAAAAGATAAGAAGCTAGACAAAATGATAGCCAAGCTTGACGGAATTGCTGGGCAAATTTCTTTTGTCAGCTTTGATTTTCCAAGGGCGGCTAATGCTGAAGACTTGCTGAAAATCAGCCAATCTGCAAATAAATTCGCAGTCGAAGATTGGCAGCCTTTTATAAAAGAAGAAATTTCTCACCTGCCTCCCAATGACAATGACATGCTTGTCATCACGGGCTCTCTTTATTTTATCTCAGAAGCAAAGCCAATTATTTGTCAATATTTGAAAAATATGACGATTTCTCTGTGACAGATTGGCTATTTTTTGGTAAAATAAAATTATCTTGAATTAATAATAATTAGGTGAGGAGGGGAAGGAAGATGGGGGTTAAACCGCATGTCCAAACAGCAATTTATCTGATCTGGATTATGTTAGTACCAGCTGGAATGTGGTTCACCTATCAAACTTTTCCCCCGCACCTGTCGGGAAATTGGCATGAACTTATTGCCTTTTTAGCGCTTATGGCCATTGTGGCAAGTATGCCAATTATGATCAATAATGTGCCGATTTTTCTCATTCAATGGGTGTCTTTTACCGTTTTTTTAATTTTCGGATTGTTTGTGGAAATGGTATTTACTCAGATTGCCGTACTTGTTTTATTACTAAAACTAAGAATTCAAAAAGAGCAACTATTTCGCTTGCCGCTTAATATGATCATGTTCTTTATTGTTTCGTTCTTGAGCGGTACTGTTTATTTTCTGCTCGGTGGTCAAACGGCTCCGCTCCTTACGAAGGATAGCGAAGCTTTTTTGCTGGCTATTTTGTATACGGTGTTAAATTATTTTATTAATCAAGTCATTGTTTCTTTCAATCTATTTTTTATCTATAAGCGTAAGAACGCTTACTTTGGAAAAGATTTATTGGTAGAGACTTTAACGACAATTATTACCATTCCAGTCGGTGTTGTGTTATATATTCTTTATAATGAATTAAGGTTATTGTCGCTTCTTTTTGTAGGGATTCCGTTCGTCAGCTTATCGGTTATTTTTAATCTCTATTACTCTAGTGAAAAAATTAATCAGTATCTGCAAAAAGCGGCTGAAATCGGGCATCAAATGGCGGAACGCCTTCAAGTTGATGATGTCGTTACCTTATTTATCCAAAAACTGGGGGGAATGCTCCCAGTAGATTATGCATATGTCTTTGAAGTTTCCGGTGATGAACTGAAATTGACCCGCTATGTTGAAGAAGGAAGGGTAGATCCATATAATAGGCCGCCTTTGAAAAAAAATGAAGGAATTTCCGGGATGGTTTGGGACAAGCAAAAGGCTTGTTTTTATTCACGGAAAAAGGAATGGCAGCATCACACAAGCGGAGGATATCTTCCACAGGATGCTAAAAGTATTTTAAGCGTTCCCATCATGCGTAATAAAATGGTTATTGGCGTACTGTTGCTTGCTTCAAAGCAGGAAAGAGCCTATGAAAAATATCAGCTGACGATTGTCGATATTCTCTGCTCGTATTTTGCCGTTGCCATGGAAAATGCCAAGCATTACGAACGCACGAAAATGCAAAGCGAACGCTGTTCACTCACTAAATTATATAATTACCGCTACTTTGAAAACGCATTAATAAAGGAGTTTGAGCAGCTTAAACGCTATGAGCGAAATGTAATTTCTTTAATTATTCTTGATATAGATCATTTTAAAACGATTAATGATACATACGGTCATCAAAGCGGAAACGAAATTCTGATAGATATTGCAGGAAGAATCAGTAAATTAGTAGGGAGCCAGGGCACTGTTGCCCGTTATGGCGGTGAGGAATTCGTTGTTCTCTTACCTGATGTTTCGAAAGAGGAAGCTTATCAAACGGCTGAATTAATCAGGGAGTCCATCGCCAATTGGCCATTTACCCTCTTTGAAACAATTGATCAGGATAAAAAGAAACAGCAGGTAAAAATAACAGCCTCAATTGGAGTGGCGACCGCACCAGAGGATGCAGAGGATGCCCTTGCCCTGATTCGGCATGCGGACCGGGCGTTGTATGTTGGTGCGAAACGGGCTGGGCGGAATCGGGTGGCTGAATATTCATCATGTTAAAAAAGGTGTGACCTGTTGTCACACCTTTTTTATGATATTCTTAATAGTCAACATTACTAATAATTGGACTAACATCATTGCCCCAGTTTATTTGGAAAGCAGGAGGGACATAGGTTCCACATTGTTTTTTGAATGAGTCAAAATTCATATTTCCTTGTCCTGTAACTTCATTATAATTATAGGTGTTATTAGGAGTTTTCACCCCTTGATAAACTTTTCCTAATACTAAAAGATTGCTTGGATTATCTACTGTTTTGCTATCATTTACATACAAATTCCCATATACACACATTTTTGAGGAGGAAATGGTCAGTTTTAGTACAGTTGCATTTTCCCCTACGTACACAAATGAATTATTAGATATATCAAATTGTTGAGCAACAGATAAACTTTTTTTAACTAATAATTTTGATGTGGTATCAACTTTTAAGTTTTGTTGAAAGGTTGCATTCCCATTTGTTTCAATTAGCATATTGGTTTGGCTATTCATATTTTTCCCAATGATAATATCTCCATCAGCATGAATTTTTAGATTCGTAGTATTGCTTTCGTTACCCTGCCCTGTAAGAGTTAATGTACCAGTTGTATAGATCGTTTTGTCACTAGCTAGTAAATTATTTCCATCATACGCTTTATCCCCCTCAACATAAACGGGGTTACAGGTTTCCAACGTACCACATACCGTTGGTGGTTTCATGATATTTGTGTAATTTGGCAGTTGGTAATTGTTTGGATCATCTGATGTAGGTAAATTAATGATGGTGTCTAAGTTTAGATACATTTCCGCTAATAGTGTTGTCTCTTTGCCATCTTCATTTCCAACAATATAAAAGCTGATATTAACTTTATATGAGTTGGAAGCGGGGTCAGCAGCTGCAACAAAATTTTTTAAGTAAAATGAAGCATTTGGATGCTCATCAACTTTTATTGGGGCCAGGGAAGTCCCGCTAGGAATCAATCCCTGCAGCTCAGTTGCCATTTTTAAAGTTGCTTCCCGTTTAAAATCTTTTGTCGTTGAAGCGTTAGGTTGACTCATGATGGAACTGACATATGAATTGACTGCATCTCTTTTTGATTCGTACATTTGTTGGATTGCCACTTGATAATAGGAGATTCCCATTTCGGCTGCCGAAACTGAACGCGTGCTTTTTTCAACTACTTGATTTTGTTTAGTTGTTGAAAGAGCTTGTCCCATAAAGGAAAGGGATAAAATCATAAAAACTGTTATAATGACCAGTACGATTACAAGAGCATAACCTTGTTCATTTTTATTATTTTTCATTGATATTTAACTCCCTTTACTCGATAGAGAAATGTATCTATTGCTATTTTATTATTGGGATCTTTTTTGTCACTGGTAGTCAACTTTAATTGAACATCATTTCCAGTTCGATTAGGTATAACAGGATTGGTAATAGCATTTTTAATTTCAAACTTAAAGCACATATTAGGATGATTAAATATTTCTGTTCTTGTAGAGTTATCTTTATTCGTTATAGTAACGGTTATTTCACAACTGGAGCTAGTGTTTAGGATGGTATATTGTTTAGCTGATTGATGAATCTTTAGCAAATTGGTAATTAAAAGGTTTGTTTCTTGTTGCATCTGGTTTTTTGAAATTGCTTTTTGTGAAAAGTTATAGCCTTGGAAAAAGACACTCCATATAATGACACTTACAATTGCAAAGATTGTTAAAGTGGCTAAAACTTCGACTAATGTTAAACCGCTCTCATCCCGATTCAAAATCATCCTCTCCTATCTCCTATCTAGTAACATATCCGAAAGTTTCAGCCACAACATTCCCTCTTTTATTGATCAGCTGAACGATTATTTGATGAACGTAGGAAATACTTGAACTTTTGTTTGGTGATTTCTTGATTTTTATCTGAGCATTATAATTATTTTTTGTTGTTTCAAAATAATAATAGCCAGTGTATTTTGTTGAAGAAAAAAAAGTATAATTTACTTTTTCGTCCACATACGCGGGGGTAAATCCAGCTGTTTGGTTATCACTTGCTAAATATGTTTTCACTACAGTAGATTCTTGCCAATTAATTAGAACTTCTTTAGCCGAATTAATTGCCTGAGTTTTTTCTTCGTTTTGCTTATTCACTAGTCCCATTTGTGGAAAAAAACTCATAGTTGTCAAAAGAACCATAGATAATAGGACAATTGATATAAGAACCTCTAATAGAGTTAGACCTTTTTCATTTTTTAACAATTCCATGCTAATCAATTCCCTTCTTGGGACTATAAATAATTTAATAGATACATTTTATCAAATTTTAGTGAAATTGATTTCCGAAAGTCAGTAGTTATTACCTATAAAAGTTTTCCATCTTCTTTTAAACTCATTTAAAATATTATACAATATTTAGTAGGCGAAATTTGTCTATTTTTTGGATAAAATAAATAAATCTAAGTTAATTTGAAAAAAATTGTAGATTAATAGGATAAAAGTTCAGTAAAAGAGAGAGGAAGTAATTGAATGCAAACAATCATTTGGGCTTTTGGGGCTATGTTGATTTTGATGTTAATAGTAGCCTTTATACCTATTGGCATAACGTTAAGAGGAAAAACTCTCGTTGTCATAACTAGTTTCGTGCTGGCCCTTGGAGGACTTGCAGCTGTTACAACTTTCCCGCTTTGGCAAACGGCATTAATTATTTTTTTACTAAGCTTAGTTACGGCATACATGATGAACAGTCGTCTTGCGAAGATGATCTTTAATCAGCAAATAGACTCAGTTGAAGATGAGAATGACGAAGGTCCAGTATCATTGGACTTTGCCAATCAATCAGAAAAAACTGCAGACTTAGACTTTTTTGATTTGGGAGAAATTGACATAACAGAACCGTCCATAAATGCTAACGATAATCAGGATGATCTTTCTTTAGAACCACAATTGTCCAAAGAAAATGATGATTTTATTGAACAGGCTGTTGATGAAGACATTTCATTTCTACATGACAGAACTGAAACGGACCCTGTTGAAATCAATGATGAACCCGAAACGGAATCTGGTTATTTAGCTGATATTGAAAGTTTAATCTTTAATGATTCAGTTGAATCGACAACTCCAGAAGACGACTACTTACTTGAGGAAATAGTTGATAAAAAAGATGTTAAGCTTCAAGAAGAAAAAGTAGATTATGATGATGAAACTGACTTGGAAGAGTTGTTTTTTGCGATAAAAGAAGCTGCTGCAAGTAATGAAGAAGATACAGGTGAAGAAAGAAATATAAAAAAACCGGTGGACTTGCAAAAATAATGTAAAGGAAAGGAGGAATAAGAATGAGAAAGAATCAACAGTTTATTAATCTCTTTGTCGTCCTTTTTTTCGGCACCGCCTTTATTTTTAGTTTTTCTCATTTTGGGGCAAGGGCATTCGGAGTGTTAGGAAATGCAGATGGGAAATATTCAGATGGAACGGCAATCGGAAGTTTAGATATTTCCGGAAAAACAGACAGTGAAGCGGCTAGTATGCTAGAACAAAAATATGTCGATTGGCTGAAAAACACAAAGTTTGACCTTCAATATAGTGAGTTAAGTGTGCCTTTTGACCTGAATAACTTACAACTAGATAAAGAAACTACAATTAATTCAATCAAGGACGGTCAACAAAACCCAGTTTATATTCGCATTAATCAAATGGATGCTGAAGATCAGTTAAAAATCCTTTTGCCTCAGATAAATAGTAAAGAAATAGATCTAAATAAACTAAATACCAATATTGAAACGACTGCGGCAAAATTTACGGCAGGAACATTTACATTCAATCTAGCTAATGATTATCTACTTGGGGGTAAAAAAGATGTTATCGTAAGTGAATCACTGCTTAATTTAAAGGACATTCCTGCAGACCTTCAAACGTTTGTGGAGAAAAATCCTGAAATTAAAATTGCTGATGGCGCTACTTTTTCTATGCTTGAATTTGCCAAGAATCAAAAGATAGAAAAATCAACTGTGCTTAGTGTAATTGCTACCGGAATTTATCAGACAGTCTTGCCAACCAATTTTTCAATTGTTGATCGGAATATTAGCAGTTCACTACCTGATTATGCCGTGTTAGGATTTGAAGCGATGGTCAGCCCTTCACAAAATACAGATTTTGAGTTTACTAATCCAAATAAATCCAGCTATACGATTCATCTGGAATTAAATAACAATCAGCTTAGAGTGAGCCTCCTCGGTGAAAAACTGCTATATAATTATAAGATTACTATAAAGGACCAGCAGCAATTAAAACCGAAAACAATTGTACAATACAGTCCACTGCTTAAAGCAGGGCAAACGATGGTTAAAACCGAGGGAGCAGATGGCATCTTTGTACAGGTATATCGAGATATTTACCAAGGAGAGCAGTACTTGAAAAGTGCACTGATAGCTAAAGATTACTATCCACCTGTTTATCGGGTAGAGGTTCATTCTTTAACTGGAACACAACAAGGTACCCCGGTTCCAACAACTGGAAGCCAAACTAACACTACTTTGAATTCTTCAACTCAAACTAATCCTGATGGAAGTCAAACTACTTCAACATCTATTACCACACAACAAGATTCTGATGTTGATGACCTTTGGGGGAAGCCAAATGAACAGCCGAAATAGTGCTGAAATAAATAAAAAGAAGCAAGGCAGAACACGTCTTGGTGATTTGTTAATTGAAGAAGGACTCATCACTGTCGAACAGTTGGAAACTGTCCTAGATGAAAAAGGGGCAAACCAAAAAATTGGCGAAGCCTTGCTGCAAAGAGGATACATTACGGATCAGCAGCTGGCTGAGGTGCTTCAGCGCCAGCTTGGCATTCCGCATGTAAATCTTTTTCAGTATCCTTTTGATGCCAATCTCTTTTCAATCATTTCCAAGGATACGGCAAGACGGAATTTAATTGTGCCTCTCAAAAAAGAGGGCAACAAGCTATATGTTGCCATGGTTAATCCGATGGATTTTATCATTATTGATGATTTGCGTTTATCAACTGGATTCCAAATCGAACCTGCAATTTCAACAAAAGATGATATTTTACGCACTATTAATAAATATTATGATGATGACGATGCCTTGGAAGAGCTTTTCGATGATTTGTTGCCAAGTGAGCGTGGCCGGGATGAGGATGTCACAAACCAGGACTCTCCGGTTGTTCGGTTGGTCAATCAAATTCTTACAAATGCCGTTATCCAAAAGGCTAGTGATATTCATATTGACCCGCAAGAAACAAAGATTGTTGTCCGTTATAGGGTCGACGGAGTATTAAGGGTTGACCGTGTTTTGCCACGTCAAATGTTAAGTGTGTTAACAGCAAGAATTAAAATAATGTCGAATCTTGATATTACTGAACACAGGATCCCCCAAGATGGCAGGATTAAGCTGCACCTTGATTTCCATCCGATTGATCTTCGTGTCTCAACACTGCCAACCGTATACGGTGAGAAAATCGTTATGCGTCTTTTGGATATGGGGGCAGCCCTCAATGACTTAAATAAGATTGGTTTTAATGCGCTGAATTTTAAGAGGTTCAATGACATGATTGAACAGCCAACCGGAATAGTTCTAATTACCGGACCGACTGGATCAGGGAAGTCTTCGACATTATATGCTGCTCTTAACAAGCTAAATAGTGAAGAGGTTAATATTATTACCATTGAGGATCCTGTTGAGTACCAATTGGAAGGGATTAATCAAATTCAGGTTAACACCAATGTCGGGATGACGTTTGCTGCTGGACTTCGTTCAATACTCCGTCAAGATCCTAATATTATCATGGTTGGAGAAATTCGTGATAAAGAAACAGCAGAGGTTGCCATCCGTGCATCATTGACCGGGCATTTAGTTCTAAGCACACTCCACACGAATGATTCATTGGGCACCGTAACACGCTTAATAGATATGGGAGTCGAACCGTTTTTACTTGCCTCTTCACTTACCGGAATTGTTGCTCAGCGCTTAGTCCGAAAAGTCTGCAAGGATTGTGCTGAAGTTCAGGAGCCTTCATTGCGGGAAAAGGATATTTTTGCAAAACGCGGCTTGAAAATAGATAAGGTAAAGCGAGGAAAGGGATGCCCTTCTTGCAATATGACAGGTTACAAAGGAAGGATAGCCCTTCATGAAGTATTGGTGCTTAATGACGATATGCGAAGAGTCATTATGAATGAAAATTCCTTTCAAAAGCTTAAGGAACATGCGATTAAAAATAAAACCATCTTCTTGATCGATGATGGCTTATTAAAAGTAAAACAAGGCTTAACAACAACAGAAGAAGTATTACGTGTAGCCATTCTGGAGTAGGAGTTCGAACATATGAAAGAAAGAATCGACAATATATTACGAGCCGCACTTGAATTTAAAGCATCCGATATCCATTTAACCGTAGGAGTTCCTCCTGTTTTCCGTATTAATGGAGATATTAAGCGCTATGGGAAGGACATGTTGTTACCTGCGGATACAGAAGCGATTGCCAAAGCAATTGTCCCAGAAAACATGTATGACTTATTTAAGGAAAAAGGAGAACTGGATTTCTCATATGGGATTCCTGGTGTATCACGTTTCCGTGTCAATGCCTACCATCAACGGAAGAGTGTTGCCCTTGCGCTTCGTGTCGTCGCATCAAAAACGCCAACGATTGAAGAGTTGGATTTGCCAGAGATTGTTCCTAAGCTAATGGAAAAGCCTCAAGGATTAATTCTCGTAACAGGACCTACTGGAAGTGGTAAATCAACGACACTAGCATCGATGATTGATTATATGAACCGAACAATGCGAAAGCATATCATAACCCTTGAAGATCCAATCGAGTATCTTCATAAACACGGCAATTCCATTATTGACCAGCGTGAGGTGGGGTTTGATACGAAATCCTATGCCAACGGTTTAAAAGGAGCACTCCGTCAGGACCCGGATGTTATTTTAGTTGGGGAAATGCGTGACTTAGAAACGATCGGTATTGCCATCACGGCAGCAGAGACTGGGCACTTAGTCCTAGGGACCCTTCATACCTCAAGTGCTCCGGCAACCATTAACCGGATTATTGACGTTTTTCCTCCGGCACAGCAACCGCAAATAAGAGTACAGCTTGCATCCGTTTTAGTAGGCGTTATTTCGCAGCGCTTATTTCCGACGGTTGGTAAAAAGGGACGGAAAGCTGCAACGGAGATTTTAGTAAATAATCCGGCAATTGCCAACCTCATTCGGGCTGAAAAAATCCACCAAATTTCAAGTACAATGCAAACGTCTCGTGCCCAGGGAATGCATACACTTGAAATGAGCATTCGAGACATGCTTGACCGTAATTTGATTGAAAAAGAAGCTGCAACAAAATACCTCCATGAAAAGATGATGCAGGATGCCTAGGTTTAAGTATTCAGGCCGTGATAAGCGTGGCAAAAAGCAGGGCACTATTACCGCCGCTTCTAGACGGGAGGCAATGGTTAAGCTTAAAGATGATGGCGTAAGGGTTGTCGAAATGAAGGAAGTGCCTGAAACCCTTATGACAATGGAACTAACGATTGGAAATCCGGTTAAACTTCAGGATTTTGTTATTTATATTCGACAATTTGCAACCTTATTAAAGGCCGGGGTTACCATTGTTGAGGCTACATCGGTACTTGCTGCCCAAACAGAAAGTAAAGCGTTAAAGCGAATATTACTGGATGTAGAGCAGGAACTTCGTGAAGGGAACCCGTTTTCGGAGGCTGTTTCTAAGCACAAAAAGGTATTTAATTCGATGTTTGTTAATATGGTAAAGGCAGGAGAAGTTAGTGGTAATATAGATGAGACTCTCGAGCGACTTGCAGAGGATTTTGAAAAACAACATCACACAAGGCAAAAGGTTGTTTCAGCACTTACTTATCCGCTTGTAATCGGTATTATAGCTATCTTTGCAGTTATCTTCTTGCTAGTAGGAGTTGTCCCTAAATTTGTAACCATGTTTGCAGACATGCATGCAGAGCTTCCCGGAATAACGAAGTTCGTTTTAGCGTCAAGCGAATTTATGAAATCATATTGGTGGATTGTTTTACTTTTATTTATTGCTATATACCTATTCTTTACGTTTATGAGAAAAAATAAGCAGACTAAATACTATTTAGATTATGCTCTTTTAAGAATGCCGGTTTTCGGCAAAATGATGCAGAAGGCACAATTAGCGAGAATGATGCGGACACTTAGCACTCTATTTTCTAGCTCTGTTCCTATTCTACAATCAATGGCAATTGTAGAAAAAGTAGTTGAAAATGAAGTGATCTCCAAGGTTATTCGTGAATCTAGAAACTCTCTGGAGAAGGGTCGATCCATGACAGAGCCAATGAATGATCACTGGGCCTTTCCTCCACTTGTTACACAAATGATTTCGATCGGTGAGGGAACCGGGGCTTTAGACGTAATGCTGTCAAAAATTGCTGATTTCTACGAACAAGAAGTGGAAGCCGGAACAGATCGGCTAAAGTCATTAATTGAACCAATCATGATTGTCTTTCTTGCGGGTATTGTTGGGGTAATTGTTCTATCCATCATGATGCCGATGTTCTCAATGTTCGACCAAATGAGCTAAGAAATGTAAATTTTCTGTTAAATATTACAAAATTCCATATTTTGAGACAAAAATTGATAAAAAATCTCTTTTTTATTGCTGTCATATATTGTATACTCATAGAGAAATATTACTAGGTTCATAGAACCAGAAGGAGCGGAAAAATGGTACAAGCGTTAAAATTAAAAATGAAAGAACAAAAAGGTTTTACCCTAATTGAATTGCTTGCAGTTATTGTTATTTTGGGGATTATTGCTGCGATTGCGATTCCGGCAATTACTGGTGTTATTAACAAATCAGACAATAAGGCGGCAGCTCAAGAAGGCCTATCAATTGTAAACGCAGCAAAGATGTATGTAGCTGAAAATCCTACAGTCACTAATGGAACTGAATTAACTAATACAGAACTCGGATCATATCTAGATCATGTAGATGATTCTACCTATAAGGTAACTGTAGGTAAAGCAACAACAGGTGCAAAATTTACTTTTACCTTATCTGGCCATAAGGCAAATGATGTATTTAATGCTGCGTCATTAGATGAACCAGCACTAATTTCACATGCAAAATAATGAATTATAGTTTACTTTTAATTTATGGTTTACTTCTTGGCTCCTTCTTCAACGTAGTCGGCCTAAGAGTCCCATTAAAGAAATCAATCGTAAAACCAAGATCATCATGTCCAACTTGCGGACATCAGTTGACACCATTAGAACTAATTCCGGTTTTATCTTATATGTTTCAAAAGGGGAAATGCCGCGGCTGTCAGTCGCGGATTTCTCCTATCTATCCATTTTTTGAATTACTTACAGGAATTTTGTTTGCAGCTGCACCATACTTGGTTGGATGGTCTGGAGAATTAATCGTTGCTTTAACGTTAATTTCATTGTTTATGATTATCACCGTTTCCGATATTCATTATATGATCATCCCTGATAAAATTTTAATTTGGTTTGCAGGGATTTTTTTATTGGAACGAATTTTTATGCCGTTAGACCCATGGTGGGACAGCGCACTTGGTGCTGTCACTGGGTTTTTACTGCTGTTTATTATTATGATCGTCAGCAAAGGTGGCATGGGCTTTGGTGATGTCAAACTATATGCCCTGCTTGGTCTTGTCTTAGGATTTAAATTGGTATTATTATCATTTTTCCTTTCAACATTGTATGGTGCTGTGATAGGCGGTTTAGCTCAATTGTTTAGAATAATAAAAAAACGAGAACCGATTCCATTCGGTCCCTTTATTGCAGCAGGAACATTGACAGCCTATTTTTTTGGTCGGGATCTGATTGATTTATATTTTCAAATTCTTTTATAAGGATTTTTATAAGGGGTTCATGATATGGCATTTTCCCTCTTTTCAACTAAAAACCGAATAATCAACCTAGTAATAAATGACCACTCGATTCGCTTTTTAGAATTGAAACAAGCGAATCCCCCTGCGCCGCAAAGGTGGAATGAACGCTTCTTGCCGCCTGGCATTATTACGGATGGAAAAATTGTCGATATGGATTCACTTTCAACCATTCTTGAGGAATGCATTGATGAATGGAAAATTCGTAGACGATCAATTCGTTTTATTGTTCCAGATCCGCTTGTCATTATTCGGAAAGTATCGATTCCTGCCGATGTACAAGAGGATGAAATTAAGGGATACCTTTATTTAGAACTAGGTTCTAGTATACATTTACCGTTCGAGGAACCAGTATTTGATTATTACTCGCTTCCGGATCGCGGAAAGACAAAGGATTTGCTGTTATTTGCAGCACCGGAACAGAACGTGATGGAGTATGTCGATTTACTCACCAGCCTTAAGTTAAATCCCGTTGCTGCAGATATCTCGCCACTCTCTCTCTATCGACTTTATCATCATTTAGAACAGGCTAGCGAGAATGAAGTACTATTTACGGTCCAATTTGATTTAACGAGCGTTAATTTATGTATCTTTGATGAAACGGTACCGTTAGTTATGCGTCATTTCGCTTTACCATTTGATTATGACAAATGGGAAATTTCTAAAGATGTACTTGGTTTAATGGTTTGCAAATATACGGGTGAACCGGAAGATTTGGTTCTTCAGTTTGAAGATATTTTTAAAGAAATTAATAAATTATTGGATTTTTATAGGTATTCCCTTAATAGTGAAAAGCATGATGTCACAAAGTTTTTATTAAATGGTGACCATCCAATGCTTATGGCTATTTTTGAAGAAATGAAAGAAAGATTTGAAATTTCTGTTGAATTAATCAATATCGAAAAGGAAGTAAATAGTAAACCGTTTAGTGTACCGGCTAATTTAATACTGCCTATAGGTCTTGCTTTAAAAGAGGTGCAATGATGTTAGTAGAAATTAACCTGCTTCCTCAAAAAGAGCCCAAAAAATTCAACATAATTTATTTAACATCTATAGTTGCTGTGTTAGTGCTCATAGGCGGTATCTACTTTTGGCAAATTCAGTCTGTTAAAAGTGATTTGGAAGCTGTTGATAGTCAAATTGCGGTGACAAAAAAGCTTGCTGATAAACAACAGCAAAATGCAAATCAAGCACAAGTAGCATCTTCTGCTGGAACATTAAAATCAGCCGTTGAATGGGCGAAAAACTATCCTATTCAAACGGTACCGGTTATGAGACACCTGACTTCGTTATTGCCGGAACGCGGGTTTATTCAATCCTTTGCTTATACAGAGGCGGGAACTGTTACACTTAGTGTTCAATTTGACAGCGCTAGGGAGGCAGCATACTTTCTAGACAACTTAAAGGAGTCAAAGTGGATTGCAGATGCCAGTCTTAGTTCTTTAACTGCTGTCGAGTCTAAGGAAACCACTCAGACTACAGCACAAAATACCACAACTAATACAAGCAGCCAAAACACAGGTACAACTACAACGGTGGAAAATCAAAATACGGCTGGTACAAATACTGCAAACACTAGTGATCCAGCAGGTCAAACTACTACAGCAAGTCCTGTAGTAAATACCGCAAATAATTCAGGTGTTGCAGCCAATGACACAACTACAGAACCTGATAAAAATATTCTTCCTAGGTACCTTGGGCAATTTGAAATTAAGTTTAATAAAGATGTAATCAAAACTGATTTGAGCAAGAAGAAGGATGAAGGGGGGACTGGATCATGAAGTCTCGCCTTTCAAAATTAGATAAAATCATCGTTGGCGCTGGATTACTAATAATAATTCTGGTATTTGTCTATGCCCAGTTCCTATCGCTTACACCTTTGAAATCAGATTTAGCATCTAAGCAGCAAGAACAAAAGACTGAACAAAAACTGCTAGATATAATGACTAAGAAACAGACTGATTCCCAAAAGACAGAACCTGAAAATACAAGCGAACTGCAAAAGCAGCTGCCAGTGATGCCGCTGCAGGAACAGTTTATTTTGGATTTAGAAAAAGCTGAAACAGTATCCAACAGTCAAATCAAATCTATGAGTTTCACAAAAGATGCCGATGTGACACCACTGGCTAATGAAACTACTGCAGCGAATACTGGTTCGAATCAAGGGGCAGCACAAAATCAAGGCACAACAAATCAAGCGAATGCTCAAAATCAATCAACTTCGCAAACTCTAAATACAACCAATCAGGGTACTAATAATCAAGCCGCTGCTCAGCAACCAGCTACAGGTACTGCTCCAAACGGATTAAAAAAGATCACTGTTCAGCTCCAGGTGGAATCTCAAACCTATGGGGATTTAGAAAAATTTATTGAAACATTGGAGTCCTTACCTCGAATTGTTGTAGTTGAGGCGATTAATTATTCAGGCGGAGAAGAGGTCACTACCCTCGATCAAGAGAAGAAACCGTTAAGCTATTCGCTCACCGTTTCTGCATTCTATATGCCCGGTTTAACTGACCTTGCGGGACAACTGCCAAAAATTGAGGCACCTGCCCCTGCAGGTAAGGATAATCCGTTAAGCCAATTTGCTGAAACGGCAACAACTCAACCATAATTAAAACCATGCCGAACTTATAAATAATTTGACGAAACTCTAAGATAACAAGACGACAAAAGTCTTGTTATTTTTTTTTGCCGGTATGTTAGGATGGAACATATTACTGTCGAACAGAAAGGAGAACGTAAAGTGGACAAGCCTAAAAAGGGCCATACCATCACGATTAAATTAAATGGAGAACCCAAATCCTTTCGTGAAGAACCCCGTAAAAATGTGCCGGAACCTACACCAGAACCTATTCCAAGCGAAATAAAAATAGATTCAGAATTACACGAATCAGAAGGAGTCAATGAAGCAGCAGCGGCTCAGGAATCGATCGAAGAAAGCTTTGATTGGATTATTCCTGAATCCTCTGAAAAAGATGTAGAGGAATTTACAATAGTTAATTCCCCGAACACTAAAAACAGCAAACCAAAAAAATCTTCGATTTCATTAACTAGTTTTTCGAACAAAAACAATCGCCGGCCAATTGGATCTATTGTCATTACCGCCGTTTGTGCGATTCTCATTGGCTTAACGATTGGCTTTTTTATGCTTAAGCTAGTCATAACAGAATCCGGTGAAAAGCCTGTCACCGAACCAAATGTGGTTGGAGAAACAGGAAATGAAAAAGAACAAACGGAAACAACAGATAAAACAGCGGCAACTTCGACCGAACAGCTTTCTACTTATGTAGTTCAAGGCGGTGTTTTTACCTCGAAAGCAGGAGCAGAGGATACTGCTAAACAATTAAAGTCTAAAGGTATTCCTTCTGAACAGGTAGAAATCGGCGGAAAGTTTTATTTATTTTTGAGCGTGGCGGATTCGCTTGAAACGGCCAAATCAATAAGTACTAAATACAAAGATAAAGGTGCAGAGGGGGCCTTCGCCAAACCGTTGATGCTAGATGAAAAGCAGCTTTCAAAACTTACAGATAATGAAAAGAGTTTTATCGAATCGCTTCCTAGTATCTATCAATCTCTTTCAACCCAGGTATCTGGAGCGCTTGTTTCTAGCAGAGTTTCTGCAGATGCCGGTATAAGTGAAAAACTAAAAATAAACAATATAAAAAACGAAAATATCAATAAAATGAAATTAGAGTTAGTGGGTGCTGATGAAAAGGTAAAAGCTTTTCAAAAATCTAAGGATACAAAAAGCTTGCTTGATGCTGAGCAGCATTTACTAAACTTCCTGTCCATTTATAATTCGTTGTAGCATCTTTTGACAAACTAAACCACGGCTCGATATTTTCCGGGAAATTATTGCAAAATAAAGCCTGCCGAATCGACGGCGGGCTTTTTATAGCACACATTCGGCAAATATTGATATAGGTTGTATAATCTGACAAATTTCTTCAAAATTTAATAATATAAAAATTGTTTGCACCGCTCTTTTTTGATACGATTAACTTGTATCTCCCTAATGCGATGCAAAAAAAGGTAAGGTGATGAAATGCAGAACCTCATTTTAGCCTCTTCTTCTCCACGGCGAAAAGAACTTCTAGAAAATCTCCAACTAACATTCACAATTTCAAGCAGTGATGTGGATGAAAGCTTTGACCCCAAGCTTTCTCCGGAAGAAGTCGTAATGGAATTGGCCGAACGCAAGGCGCAGGCTGTTTTTAAAAAAAACAGGGATGCCTTTGTGATTGGTTCCGACACGATTGTGGTTGCGAACAATCAAATTTTGGGAAAGCCAGCTGATGAGGCAGAAGCCGTACAAATGTTAAAGACCCTTTCAGGCAGTCAGCATGATGTATTTACAGGTGTAACAATACTATCTCCTACTAGCTCGACTAGGTTTTATGAAAAAACAGAAGTTTGGTTTTGGGAGTTAACGGATGATGAAATACGGTCATATGTAAAAAGCGGTGAACCGCTTGATAAAGCAGGGGCATATGGCATTCAGCAGCTTGGAAGCATGCTTGTCAAAAAAATCCATGGGGACTATTTTGCGGTTGTCGGCCTGCCGGTTGCAAGAACCAGAAGGGAATTGAAACGGTTAGGCTATCATTTGCCGTACTAATTTTTTCTGACATTAACTCCCGACACTAAGGGAGGGAAAAGTTATGTCAACCAACACATTAATGATTCGTGATTTCCCGCAAGATGAACGGCCAAGAGAACGGTTTATCCAGCATGGCCCGCAAAGTTTATCCAATCACGAGTTAGTTGCAATATTGCTTCGGACCGGAACGAAGGATGAATCAGTGCTGCAATTATCGAATCGCCTTTTAACTCATTTTGAGGGTTTAAGGCTTTTAAAAGCGGCCACTTTAGAGGAAATTACCGAAATAAAAGGGATTGGCTCGGCGAAAGCGATACAGCTTCTAGCGGCTGTCGAAATTGGCAGGAGAATTGCCAATTTGGAATATAATGACCGCTATGTAATCCGCTCGCCGGAAGACGGAGCCAAGTATGTCATGAACGATATGCGCTTTCTTTCACAGGAGCATTTTGTCTGCTTATATTTAAATACCAAGAATCAAGTCATGCATAAACAAACGGTATTTATTGGCAGCTTGAACGCTTCCATCGTTCACCCGCGTGAGGTATATCGGGAGGCATTAAAGAGGTCTGCAGCATCCATCATTGCTCTTCACAATCACCCGTCCGGTGACCCCGCTCCAAGCAGGGAGGACATTGAGGTGACAAAGCGGCTGGTGGAATGCGGGAAAATCATTGGCATCGATCTCCTTGATCATATCATCATCGGAGAAAATAAGTTTGTCAGCTTGAAGGAAAAAGGATATTTGTAATGCTATGATTTTATTTGACGTTAGGATATAATATTGGTTATGATTTTTTAGGACTGCCTATTCAATTACGTTACAATTATTGGAAAATTTTATGATAAACACCTGCCTTAGGACAGAGCATTTAGTATCAGAAAGGGAGATACAACGTTATGTTTGGAATTGGAACAAAGGATCTTGGGATAGATTTAGGGACTGCCAACACCCTTGTGTATGTAAAGGGGAAAGGGATTGTCACAAGGGAGCCATCTGTGGTGGCGATGCAGACGGATTCAAAACACATTGTTGCGGTCGGAAATGACGCGAAAAACATGATTGGCCGGACTCCGGGAAATGTGGTTGCCGTTCGTCCGATGAAGGATGGCGTCATTGCTGATTTTGAAATAACAGCTGTCATGATGAAGCATTTATTCCGCGAGGCCCAAAAGAATAAAGGCTTTTTCGCCGGTAAGCCGTATGTAATGGTCTGTGTACCATCAGGGATTACAGCGGTTGAAGAGAGAGCGGTTATTGATGCAACAAGACAAGCGGGAGCAAAAGATGCCTACACGATTGAAGAGCCGTTTGCTGCCGCTATTGGTGCCAACCTTCCAGTCTGGGAACCGACGGGAAGCATGGTTGTTGACATCGGCGGCGGAACAACGGAAGTAGCGATTATTTCTTTAGGGGGAATTGTTACTTGCCAATCAATCCGTGTTGCCGGTGATGAGATGGATGAGGCGATTATTTCCTATATTAGAAAAACATATAATTTGATGATTGGTGACCGAACAGCTGAAACAATCAAAATGGAAATCGGTTCTGCAGGCACGCCAGAAGGTATCGATAACATGGAGATTCGCGGCCGTGACCTTCTGACTGGTCTGCCAAAAACAATTGAAATTTCCGCCAAGGAAATTGCCTCCGCTTTAAGTGATACTGTTTATGCCATTGTTGAAGCAGTGAAGAATACGCTTGAAAAAACACCACCGGAATTGGCTGCCGATATTATGGACCGTGGCATCGTCCTCACCGGTGGCGGGGCGCTGCTGCGCAATATTGACCGTGTCATTAGTGAGGAAACAAAAATGCCTGTCCTGATTGCAGAAAACCCGCTCGATTGCGTGGCAATCGGCACAGGAAAAGCTTTAGACCATATCCATTTGTTCAAAAACAAAGCTAAAGATTCAAGATAGATAGAAAAGCGGAAGCGCCTTGTTCAGGGGCGACAGGCATAAGACGAGTCGGCGAGAAGGCTGTTTTTTTAGCCTTCTTGACGAATTGGCTTATGACCCCGAGCCCCTAGGCGCTGGAGCTGGACAATGAAAAATAGAGGTGTAATATCATGCCACAGTTCTTTTTGAATAAGCGTTTGATCATTTTGCTCGTCAGCATCATTGTTCTCGTGGCATTGATTGGGTTTTCTTTAAGGGAGAGGAGTAAACTTACCTGGCCGGAGCAGTTCGTCAAGGACTCAACCGGCTGGGTTCAATCCCTGGTTTCAAGGCCTGCCCAGTATGTTGCAGGCTTTTTTGAGAATCTTCAGGATTTGCAGGATACATATGATGAGAATAAGGAATTAAAATCACGCGTTGAGAAAATTGCCAGCCTTGAAGCAGAAGTTCAAGAACTGAAAAAAGACAACAAAGAATTACGTGACGTTCTCGATGAAAAAAAGACCCTGAGAGATTTGGAACCAATGCCGGCAACAGTTATTGGCAGAAATCCTGATCGTTGGCATGAAATGATTATTATCAATAAAGGCAAGTTAGATGGAATTAAAAAAAATATGGCTGTTGTAACAGCAACAGGATTGATTGGAAAGGTGAAAAACGTCACCCAATTTAGCTCAACAGTGCAGCTATTGAGTGCGATGGACCCGAAAAACCGGATCTCCGCTGTGATACAGGGGGAAACCGAGGTTTACGGATTCGTTCAGGGCTTTGATGATAAACAAAAAATGCTTCTCGTTAAAGCTATTCCATCAGGAGCTAAGGTGGAAAAAGGGCAGACGGTCATCACCTCAGGAATGGGCGGTGTCTTTCCTAAGGGGCTGATGATTGGCAAGGTAGAAGAGGTGAAACCGGATCAATATGGCTTAAATCAAACTGCACTAGTGAAGCCGGGAGCGGACTTTTACGATATTGAAAATGTCATGGTCATTAAAAGGTTAATGACGAGCCCTGAGGAAAGTGCGATGAAATCCGGGAAGGAGGAAGACTTGTGAGAAAATTCTTTCTCCCTCTTTTGTTTTTGCTTCTTTTTATTTTTGAAAGTCTTTTTGTTCAATTTTTGCCCGCTGATTCCTTTGGAAACCGTATACTAGTTCCGCGGTTCTTGTTTGCCACTCTGCTTTTTTTGACGATATATGTTGGGAAAAACCAGGGGATTATTTATGCGGCCATTTTTGGACTTCTATTTGATATCGTATATGTCGAAATTATCGGCATTTATTTTTTCTTGTTTCCATTTATCTGCTACCTAGCAGCAAAAGTGATGCAGGTGATTCAGTCCAATATCGTTGTTGCTTTCTTCGTTTCCCTTTTGGGAGTTGCGCTGTTAGAAGTGGGCGTGTATGAAATTAATTATTTAATCCATGTGACAAATCTTGATTTTATGAGCTTTGTCAATTTGCGTTTCTATCCCACTCTTATATTAAATGGAGTTTTTCTCGTGTTAGCATCCTATCCTTTAAAACGCAGCTTTGAAAAACATGCCGAGGCACTGCGGGAGGATTTATGAATCGGGGAATGAGGTAGGTATGGCCGCTTCCTCATACACAGTTTTTTCATGAATAACAAAGTTTGGGGAATGTTTTTTAAAAAAAGGAGAATGGACAGTTCGTGTCGAACTCTTTAAAGATGGATGTTTATGATTTGGATTTGGGAAATAATAGCTTAAATCCGAAATTGCTTTTGTATTTTGAGGTGAAAATTCTCCATGAAAAATCGGCAAAATGTTACAATAAAAGGAACAAAGGACGGACTTGTTCTTCATCTTGATGATACCTGTTCCTATGAGGAATTAAAGCAAGAACTCGACCAAAAGCTCTCCGCCAACTCCAGAACGCAGGAGGAACGCCACTTAATTTCTGTGAAAGTGGATATTGGCAATCGCTATTTAACGGACGATCAAAAGGAAGAACTAAAAGAATTAATCCGCCAAAAGAAAAACTTAATGGTGGATGATATTGAATCGAATGTGATTACGAAGGAAGAAGCCAATCGACTAAAGGAAGAAAACGAGGTCGTAACGGTTTCAAGAATCGTCCGTTCCGGGCAGGTATTAAGAGTACCAGGGGATTTGCTGTTAATTGGCGATGTGAATCCAGGCGGAACCGTGATTGCAGGCGGGAATATTTTTATAATGGGTGTCCTCAAAGGAGTTGCTCATGCAGGGTGTTTTGGCAATGAACAAGCAGTCATTGCCGCTTCGAGCATGAAGCCATCGCAGCTAAGAATCGGCGAATATATAAATAGATCCCCAGATTCGAATCCTGCCAATGAGCACAGAGAAATGGAATGTGCTTACATAAATGAGAACCATTATATTATTATCGATAGATTACAAGCTTTAAATCATTTAAGGCCTAATTTAACGAGATTAGAAGGGGGACATTAAAGTGGGAGAAGCAATCGTAATTACATCTGGTAAGGGCGGCGTCGGCAAAACAACAACCTCTGCTAATATCGGCACTTCGCTGGCTCTTCAGGGAAAGAAAGTATGCTTAATAGATACGGACATCGGTCTTCGAAACTTAGATGTCGTAATGGGGTTAGAAAATAGAATTATCTATGATTTAGTCGATGTGGTTGAAAAAAGATGCAAAACCCATCAGGCGCTCGTTAAGGATAAGCGCTTTGACGGCCTTTTGTATTTGCTTCCGGCAGCCCAGACTGTTGATAAGTCAGCTGTTACACCCGAGCAGATGCAAGAGTTAATTACAGAGTTAAAGCAGGATTATGACTACATAATTATCGATTGTCCTGCCGGAATCGAGCAGGGCTATAAGAATGCCGTGGCCGGTGCGGATAAAGCCATTGTAGTTACAACGCCGGAGGTTTCTGCTGTCCGCGATGCCGACAGGATCATCGGCCTTTTAGAAAAAGAAAAAGACATGGAACCGCCAAGACTAATCGTCAACCGGATTCGCAACCATATGATGAAGACCGGTGATATGCTTGATATTGATGAAATTACCCAACATTTATCAATCGAACTGATTGGCATTGTCGCTGACGATGAAGAGGTTATCAAAGCATCGAATCATGGTGAGCCTATTGCACTAAACCCAAACAGCAAGGCATCGATTGCCTACCGAAATATCGCCAGAAGAATTCTCGGAGAGTCCATCCCACTTCAATCACTCGAAGATCAAAATAAAGGTGTATTTTCAAAACTGAAGAAATTCTTTGGAGTTCGATAAAATTCAAAGCCTGTTCACAACATCTGGACAGGCTTTTTTATATGCTTGTCATACTCTATAAAAACTCAACATAAACTTGTACAAACTGTGTGAAAAGGGTTGATGGGTATGGCGCGGTCTACTCCGGATGAAATACGGCGGCGAATCGCAAAGAGAAAAAAAGAAATGGGCGGCAGCAAGGCAAATGCGCCAGATCGGAATTTGTTATGGCCAGGGGATGAGGAAAAATATGAATTTAATTATATACCCCCGTCTGCAGGCGGTGATGGTGATGATGGACACCCCTTATTTAAAAAGGAAGTATTCTTTTTCAAAATTCTAGCGTCGGTCCTCTTGTTCTTAGTAGTTGCGATTATGTTCCGCAATCAAACTGCCACTTTTCAGCCGGCGAGGGACGTCGTCTTAAAAACAATGGATCAAGATTTCAAGTTTGCCGTTGTTTCCAAGTGGTATGAAGATAAGTTTGGCAAGCCGCTTGCTTTGTTGCCTTTTTCTGAAAAAGACAAATCAGATGCGAAAGAGCAGGTCCAAAAAGGGGCTGTTCCTGTAACAGGAAAAATTCTTGAGAACTTTGAGAAGAACGGCCAGGGAATCATGATTGAGACTGGCAAAGGAGCGGCTGTCCAAGCGATCAGTGACGGGTTTGTCATGGATGCTGGAGAAAAGGAAGGGATCGGGAAAACCGTCGTTATCCAGCATTCCGATGGAACAGAAACATGGTATGGGAATTTAAAAGATATCAAGGTCAAGCTCTATGAATATATCGATAAGAGAGCAGTGGTGGGGACAGTTTCTGATTCAGCGGGAGAAGACAAAGCAAAAGGCCAGTATTATTTTGCTGTTAAAAAAGGCGATGAGTTCATCGACCCGATTCAGGTGATTCGTCTTGAATAAAGCGATTGAGTTACTCCGGCATGTTCATATCCACCCGCTGTTATGGTTAATCGTTGCACTCTCAATCGCCACGGCCCATTTTATGGAAGTCAGTTTACTCCTGGGCATCATTTTTGTTCATGAAATGGGGCATGCGGCGGCGGCTTCTTTTTTTTCCTGGAGAATCAAAAGGATCACCCTCCTGCCATTTGGCGGGGTCGCGGAGATGGATGAGCACGGGAATCGTCCGTTAAAGGAAGAGGCCATTGTTGTCTTGGCAGGTCCGCTCCAGCATGTATGGATGGTGGGAGCGGCATTTGCTCTCCTTCATTTCAATCTGTTTCCCGAGGATTTATTTCCATTATTTATTGAATATAATCTGATGATTTTAATTTTTAACCTTTTTCCAGTTTGGCCGCTGGATGGTGGGAAACTGGTATTTTTACTGTTATCATTGAAAAATTCTTTTGCAAGCGCCCATCGCACCACGCTGATGATTTCCTTCGTCAGTTTATGCATTTTTTCATTTGTAATATTAGCTACAGCACCAGCCCACATCAATGTTTGGGTAGTAATCGGCTTCTTATTCTTCTCGCTTTATTACGAATGGAAGCAGCGGCGCTTTATTTTCATGCGCTTTTTACTTGAACGTTATTACGGGAAAAAATCATCAAGTCCAGACTCCTTGAAACCTATCCAGGCAGACGAGCAGGATCTTTTGATTAACGTTTTGGAAAAATTCCAGCGCGGCTGCAAGCACCCTATAATAGTCGAGGTCGACGGCAGGGAAAAAGGCACTCTCGATGAAAACGAATTGCTGCATGCCTATTTCACAGAAAAACGTTTAAACGACAAAATTAGCGACCTTCTCTTTTTGTATTAGTAAGGTATAATAGATAGAAAGCAGAGAGCGCTCGTCTGGGTACGAGCGCTTTTTCATGTAACTTTGGGTAAAATAATATGGATGAAGGACATTCTCGGTGTTAGACTCGTTAATTTTGTCCTTTTGAGGTCGATGAAGGACATTTTTGGGAAACGCGACCCGGTATTATCCAATTGAAGGAATCTAAAGGACATTTTGAAAGTAACGTGACCTATTTTTGTCCAATAGAAGCCGCCTAAAGGACACTTCGAGTGCAACGCGACTTGTTTTTGTCCAATAGAAGCCGTCTAAAGGACACTTTGAAAGCTATGCGGCCCTATTTTGTCCAATAGGAGCCGTCTAAAGGACACTTCGAAAGCAATGCGGCTCTATTTTGTCCAATAGAAGGCGTCTAAAGGACATTTCGAAAGTAACTCGACGCTATTTTGTCTTTTATATGTGTCAAGTACACCCAATAAGCTATTATAAAAAGGTGAGGAAACAAGGTTTGGAAACATTAATTATAAATTACATAGGACGGGAAAAGCGCTTCGCTTATCTTCGTGGAAATCGTATAGAAAAGATTATTTTTGACCGGCCAGAACAAGGATCGCTGGTTGGTAATATTTATTATGGGACCGTGACAAAGGTTTTACCCGGGATGAATGCAGTTTTTATCGATATCGGGGAAGAGAAAAATGCTTATTTACATCGTGATCAGCTTCCAGCATATGTGTTAGCATCAGAAAAACAAGGAAATGTCTCGTCCTACGTCCATCAAGGGGAAAAGCTGCTTGTACAGGTTGACAAGGATGCAACAGGTACCAAAGGTCCGAAAGTTTCAGGTATTATCGAAATACAAGGCACAAGCATGATTTACATGCCAAAAGGGCGATATGTTGCAGTATCCAAAAAAATCGCGGACGAAAAACAAAAAGCACAGCTTCGACAAAAAGGTAACCACGTGAAAACCGAAGAAGAAGGCCTGATTTTTCGGACATCAAGCATTATCGCAACCGAAGATGAGCTCCGCGAAGAAATAAGCAGCCTGCGTGAACAATATCAGGAATTTACCAAAAAAGCCGCTACCTTAAAAAAGCCGGGACTAATTTTTCAAAAAGATACCTTTTTGGAAATGATTCAACATCAAGCTGAAAAAATGTCATCGGGTGAAATCATCGTAGATGACCTAGAACTAAAAAAACTACTCGGAGAAAAGCATGCCTGCACCTATTATAATGGAAAAGAAAATATCTTTTCCGCCCACCAAATTGAGCATGAAATTGATAAAGCTCTTAAGCGGGTTGTTTGGCTTGACCATGGTGCCTATCTCATCTTTGATGAAACAGAGGCCCTCACCATTATCGACGTAAATACCGGGAAATTTTCCGGCAAGCAAGATTACCAGGATACCGTACTTAAAACCAATCAGCTGGCAGCGAAAGAAATCGTCAGACAGCTGCGGCTTCGTGATATTGGCGGGATTGTGCTCATTGATTTTATTGATATGAATCGTGAATCGGACAAGCAATCGATTCTAAATCTTTTTGAAAAAGAGCTGTCAAAGGATGAAAAAAGAACGAAAGTGATTGGCTTTACGCCGCTAGGGATTCTGCAGCTGACTAGAAAAAAAACGAAGGTTACTTTGTCGGAAGCGTTGCAGGAAAAATGTCCGGTATGTGAGGGGACAGGAAAAATCTTAAGTGCAGAGACGATTGCGTTCCGACTAGAAAGGGAGCTATTGGAGCATCGCTATTCTGAATTTGAAGCAGTCCTGGTAGAAACGACAAAAGAGGTTAAAGAGCAGTTTCTTCCCCATTTAGAAATCTTGGAAGAAATGCTTCATTTTAAAATGTTTTTTACAACCACCATAGCCCCAGCACATTATTATTTATTGAAGCAATTCGGGCCAGTGGATGAGATATCCCAAAAAGCTGTTGACACTTCCGTCTAAATTATGTATGATTTTAATGTTATGTTTGTAGCGCACCCGTGCTACAACCGCACATGACAGGTAGTAAGTCTTACGCTTTAGCATAAGCGCCTGTTTTTGGCGAGTCTGAGTTTATAAGGAGGTGCAGTTCATGTACGCAATTATCGAAACTGGCGGAAAGCAAGTGAAAGTTGAAGAAGGTCAAGCTATCTACATTGAAAAACTAAATGCAGAAGCTGGCGAAACAGTTACTTTTGACAAGGTTCTTTTTGTTGGCGGTGAAAATGTAAAAGTAGGAAGCCCTGTTGTTGCAGGCGCTACTGTTACAGCTAAAGTTGAAAAACAAGGCCGTCAAAAGAAAATCATTGTTTTCAAGTACAAGGCGAAGAAAAACAACCGTAAGAAGCAAGGTCATCGTCAACCTTATACTAAAGTAGTCATCGAAAAAATCAACGCGTAAGGTGTTGAGTAATAGATGATTCACATTACGATTAATCGTACTGAATCCGGACTCGTTCATTCCTTTACGATGAGCGGACATGCTGACTTTGCAAAACGCGGCCGAGATATTGTTTGTGCTGGTGCATCGGCTGTTTCATTTGGAACAGTGAATGCCATCGAGGCTCTTACGGGAGTCAAAGCACAGGTTAAACAAGGGAATGGCGGCTTTCTCCAATGTACGTTTCCAGAGAATATTTCAAACGAAACACAAGAGAAAGTTCAGTTGTTGCTTGAGGCGATGATTGTCTCACTTGAAGGGATTGAAAAGGAGTACGGAAAGCACATAAAATTAACCTTCAAACAGTAGGAGGTGGAACAAATGTTAAGATTAGATCTTCAGTTTTTCGCTTCTAAAAAGGGAGTAGGTTCAACAAAGAACGGACGTGACTCTATCGCAAAGCGCCTTGGTGCTAAGCGTGCGGACGGTCAATTTGTAACTGGCGGTTCTATCCTGTACCGTCAACGCGGTACTAAGATTTACCCAGGTGAAAACGTTGGCCGCGGTGGAGACGACACTCTATTTGCGAAAATCGACGGCGTTGTAAAATTCGAGCGCTTTGGTCGTGACCGCAAAAAAGTGAGCGTATATCCAGTAGCTCAAGAAGCTTAAAGTTACTAGAAAACTCTAACCATAACGGTTAGAGTTTTCTTTTTACCTTAACACCCTCACCTGTTTATTCATCATCATTGCACTTTTGCCTCTCCAAATCGTATCATTCAACATAAAAATTGCTTACTCATGGTTGTTTTTTTGATATACTAACAGAAAATAGTTTCCGATAAAGGATTGGGAGAGTACGCATGGAGAAAGAATGGGATATTATCGAAGTGCTGCGGCATTCACGACATGATTGGTTAAATAAGCTGCAACTCATTAAAGGTAACCTCGACTTAAATCGAATTGACCGGGTTAAAGAGGTCATTACGGAAATTGTAGTGGAGACACAGCATGAGACAAAACTGTCTAATCTGGGACTTCCGCAATTTGCCTCATTATTATTTACAGCTAATTGGGAAAGTCATGCCTTTCAGCTAGAATATGAGGTTTTTGAGGATTCTGAGTACATAAAGATTAATGACTTCCAATTAACTGAATGGACAAAATCCCTTTTTGCCCGTTTAAATCAGACGATTGAAGCATTTCAAGAAAACCATTTATCCATAACAATTGAACCGCAGTCAGATGGAATTCGTTTCTTTTTTGATTTTCGCGGGATAATAAATAACAAGGAACTGATTGAACAATTCCTGGCTGGTTCACAAGAGGTGACCATTAAGGAATTTACCGAAGGCGAATTCGCGTTAGAGGTGTTTATGCCTGCAGTTTAATTCTGAGTGCATACGCCCGCGATCTCGTCGCATTCATCAGTTATTTCAAAGTACGACGGGAGGATCAACATGTTTGTCGATCAAGTAAAAATTTATGTAAAAGGCGGCGATGGCGGTAACGGAATGGTTGCGTTTCGCCGTGAGAAATATGTACCTAATGGAGGTCCAGCTGGTGGTGATGGCGGCAAAGGTGCAAATGTAGTTTTTGAAGTGGAAGAAGGCTTGCGGACGCTGATGGATTTCCGTTATCAGCGTCATTTTAAGGCACAGCGGGGTGAGCACGGCATGTCCAAGGGGCAGCATGGAAGAGGCGCCAAGGATATGATTGTTAAAGTGCCGCCGGGAACGGTTGTGATGGATGCGGCTACAAATGAGGTCATTGCCGATTTAGTTGAGCACGGTCAGCGCGCGGTTATTGCCAAAGGAGGCCGCGGAGGCCGTGGGAATACCAGATTTGCGACACCGGCAAACCCAGCTCCTGAGATTGCTGAAAACGGCGAACCGGGCCAAGAGCGCGACGTCATTCTAGAATTGAAGCTTCTTGCCGATGTAGGCCTTGTTGGGTTTCCAAGTGTCGGAAAATCAACATTATTATCAGTTGTTTCTTCAGCCAAGCCGAAAATTGCGGAATATCATTTTACGACCATCGTTCCCAATCTCGGAATGGTTGAAACCGAAGATGGCCGAAGCTTTGTCATGGCCGACCTTCCTGGGCTTATTGAAGGCGCACATGCCGGTGTTGGGTTAGGGCACCAATTTTTACGACATATTGAACGGACAAGGGTCATCGTCCATGTTATTGATATGGCGGCGGCTGAGGGAAGAGATCCATATGAGGACTATCTAACGATTAACAGGGAATTGCAAGAATACAATCTCCGTTTGACCGAGCGGCCGCAGATTATTGTCGCGAACAAAATGGATATGCCTGATGCGGAAGAGAATTTGCAAATATTTAAAGAGAAGCTGCAGGAGAATTATCCGATTTTTCCAATTTCTGCGATATCACGAAAAGGTCTTCGTGAGCTGTTGTTTGCAGTTGCTGATAAGATTGAGGAAACACCGGAATTCCCGCTTCAGCATGAAGAAGAAGAGGAAACAGGCGTTCACCGCGTTGTCTATAAACACGAAGCCGATGCTGATGCGTTTAACATTACAAGAGATCCGGATGGAGCATTTGTCCTTTCTGGTGATAAAATTGAAAGACTGTTTAAGATGACTGATTTTTCAAGGGATGAATCTGTGCGCCGTTTTTCACGCCAGCTCCGCGGCCTTGGGGTTGACGATGCCTTAAGAAAAAGAGGAGCCAAAGATGGGGATATCGTGAGGCTGCTGGAATTTGAATTTGAGTTTTTAGAATAAGTTGAGGTCCCTAAGAGGGAGAGATGAGCATGGCTAACTTTGATAAAAAATTTTATTTGGTCCGTGAGGATGTTCTGTCGGATGCGATGAAGAAAACCATCGAAGCGAAGGACATGCTGGAAAGAGGGAAGGCAGAATCCATTTGGGATGCAGTTCAAAAGGTGGATTTAAGCAGAAGTGCTTTTTATAAATATAGAGATACTGTCTTTCCTTTTTCTTCGGTTTCAAAGGACAGAATCATTTCGTTATTTTTCCATTTAGAGGACCGTTCCGGAACCCTATCAAAACTGTTAAGTGTTGTTGCGGGTTCAGGCTGTAATGTTCTAACGATTCACCAAACGATTCCGCTTATGGGGCGAGCTAATGTTACACTTTCATTAAACACTGCCGGTATGTTACATGATATAGATTCTTTGCTGGCCGAACTAAGAAAGCTTGAATTTGTAGAAAAGGTTGAAGTGCTGGGAACAGGTGCATAGTGAACAAAAGTTCACTGGCCCGGCTCTCAGCTTTCTTTTTAGAAAGGGAGTAGAGAAAAGTGAAGGTAGGATACTTAGGACCAAAGGCGACATTCACAGAGATAGCCGTTAGAAGAGTTTTTTCGGGATTTGAACATATACCGTTTCAGACGATTCCGGGATGCATGGATGCTGTTGTTGAACAGGAAGTGGATTTCGCTGTTGTTCCGCTTGAGAATGCCCTCGAAGGATCCGTCAATATTACCCTTGATTATTTAACCCAGGAAGTCGATCTTCCGATTATTGGCGAAATTACGCTTCCTATTAAGCAGCATTTAATGGTTCATCCTGCAAATGCTTCGGACTGGCAGCAGGTTTCAAAAGTCTACAGCCATTCGCATGCGATTGCCCAGTGCCATAAATTTTTACATACGCAATTAAAAGGTGTTCCGTTTGAAAGTGTGTCATCCACAGCGGCGGCTGCAAAAATGGTGATGGAAGCACCTGAGGCTAATATTGCGGCCATCGCTAATGAGCTTGCGGCGGAGGAATACGGCCTTTCAATTGTCCGTAGAAATATCCATGATTTTGATTATAACCATACTCGATTTGTTGTTTTGGCAAAAGAACAAACCGAATTAAAGGGATTAAGCGGATCAGGCCACCATAAAACGACCTTAATGGTTACTCTTCCATCAGACCAGGCGGGTGCGCTGCATCAGGTGCTGTCTGCATTTGCGTGGAGACGGATTAACCTCTCGAAAATAGAGTCTAGACCAATGAAAACCGGTATCGGCAATTACTTTTTCATTATTGATTTAGAAATGAAGCTTGATGAAGTGTTAATTCCAGGGGCCATGGCTGAGTTGGAAGCATTAGGCTGCGGCGTGAAGCTGTTGGGGAGTTATCCCTCGGTTATGGTTGAGATGAATTAGTACTATAAGGGAAAATCAGGACCCGTCAACCGACGAGTCCTTTTAATATTCCATCAAAAATCCTGCTTCCTTCATGGCTGCTTCCGTACGCGTTATTGCTTCCTCACTAGAGGCAGTAATTGTATGCAGATGGATGCCATCTGTCAGCTCTGATAAAAAAGCTGCCTTATTGCTGCGAATTCTTTCGATAAACTGCTTCACTTCCTGCCGGTTCGAAACCATAATCGAAGCTGTTAAGTCCCCGTAAACAGCATGCTCAATTCTAACATCCTTTACGGTCACGCCATGATCAACAAAAATATACAGCTCTTTTTCCGTGTCCTCTGGGTTATGGCGGCAGGCAATTGTTTTTTCGTAAACATGGGCGCCGGGAGTTTGGCTAAAATACAAGTACCCCTGACTTGTCGCAATTATCGGTTCATTTTTCGCTTTAAGGAGAGTGATATCGCCTACGATGACCTGCCTGCTTACATTAGTTCTGGCAGCAAGGTCGCTTCCAGTTAGTGGCGAAGCACTTTCCTTTAGCAGTTTTAATATCAGAGTCCTCCTTTCCTCCCCTAAGATTTTCTTTTGCTCCGTCATAAAAACCCTCCCATTTGATATCTGTGAACCTATTCTAACATAATATCGACTAATTAAATAACAGATGAGACCGCAAATTCATTGGCAATCTTCAATATCCCTGCGCCCAAAGCTTCGACTTCATTCATCGTTGTGGGATGGCCGAATGAGATCCGGATAAATTCCTTGGATTCATCAATTGTCAGCCCCAATGCCTGGGTAACCTTTGCAGGCGTCTGCATGCCAATCTGACAGGCGCTTCCGGTTGATATTGCAAAGCCCAACCGGTTGCATTCGAGCATCATCCATTGTCCCTCGATGCCGGAAATCCGCATGCCGATGATATTCGGCAGCTGTGAATCAACCAAGGACTGGTACACGTGGACACGCTCACTAATAGGTTGAAGGGCGTTAAGAAATGTGTGCCGAAGTTCAACAAATCTTCGCGCATTCTCCTGAACTTTGCCCGTAATTTTCTGGGCTGCGGTGGTCATCGCGGCAATTGCAGGCACATTCACCGTACCGGGCCTAAATCCTTTTTCATGAGAAGTCCCCGGAAAAAATGGACTACATGCAATTTTTGGATTAACATACGCTCCTCCAATTCCTTTTGGACCGTAAATTTTATGTCCGGAAAAAGAAAAGCTGCTTACCAAAGATGTAACGTTTCGTACATCGATTTTTCCAAACGACTGGACTATATCGGTATGAAAATGGATATCGTGTCCAGTGCATATTTTAGCAAGCTGCTCAATAGGCTGGATGGTGCCTATTTCAGAATTAACATGCTGAATGGTAACAAGAATGGTCTCAGGCTTTATTGTCTTTAATAGATTTTCAGGATCAATCACCCCGGATGAATTGAACGGTAAATAGGTAATAGAATACCCATCTTTTTCAAGCCGTTTCAAGATTCCATGGACGGACGAGTGCTCCGCCATTCCGGCAATGATATGTTTGCCGGTTTTTTTTGGAGCGGATAATAACGCCTCAATAGCCAAGAAATTTCCTTCAGAACCCCCGCTTGTAAAAAACAACCCCTGTTTATCCACGCCCAAAAGGTGGGCCATTTCTTCCCGGCAATGCTCAAGCAATGCGGCAGATTGTCCCCCGATATCATGGAGGCTGCTGGAATTACCAAAGAACTCGGTCGACGCCTTTACAAAAATCTCTGCAGCTTCCGGATCCAACGGGGTGGTGGCAGCATAATCAAAATATTTCATATCCGCTCTCCCTATAGTTTAATAGAAAAATATCTTGTGTTTAGTGTAATTCTGTGTAAATATATATGTCAAGACACCTGTTAATCCAGGAGGGTCAAACAATGACAAAATCAGATGTTGTAATTATTGGAAGCGGGATAGCGGCTTTACAGCTAGCTGCCCACTTAAGTGAACATAAAAATGTGAGAGTTCTCACAAAGTCGAAATTACGAACAGCAAACTCTTACCTTGCCCAAGGCGGAATAGCCGCAGCCATCGGACCAGCAGACCATCCGGAAAAACATGTAGAGGACACCTTGGAGGCGGGGGCGTTTCATAATGACCCGGAAGCTGTTCGAGAAATCATTTATGAAGCACCTAACCTAATACAAGATATTTCCAAGGTATTTGACCGTGATTCGGAAGGGAAATTGCTGCTTGGAATGGAGGGTGCCCATAGTGAACACCGAATTGTCCATGCCGGCGGTGATGCGACGGGTAAGAACGTCGTGGAGCACCTTATTAGCACACTTAAAGCACATATCACGGTTGAAGAGGACGCCTTTGCATATGAGTTGGTCATCAACCCTGAAAACAACCGCTGTATTGGCGTAAAAGTTAAAGACTCAAAAGGTAACCTCAAAGAGCATTTTGCCAGCCACATCATTCTTGCATCTGGCGGCTGCGGGCAATTGTATCGCTATACCTCCAATGCCCAAACAGTCAATGGTGATGGGATTGCCCTTGCTTACCGGGCGGGTGCTGACCTTATCGATATGGAATTTATTCAGTTTCATCCGACGCTTTTATATGTCAATGGTGAAACCAAAGGCCTTATTTCTGAGGCGGTGAGAGGAGAAGGGGCAAAGCTAATAACAGAGGAAGGCACTCCGATGATGGAAGGAGTTCATCCCTTCAAGGACCTTGCCCCAAGACATATTGTCTCGCAAACCATCTATGACTATTTGAAAAATGGCCATAAAGTATTTTTAGATATAACGAATGTAAGAGATTTTGAGACAAGATTCCCTACCATCACTGAGCTTTGTGAAAACAATGGGATTAACTTAACTGAAGGGAAAATTCCAGTTGTTCCCGGAAGCCATTTCTTAATGGGGGGAATAAAAACGGACCTTATCGGCCGCACATCCGTCCAAGGATTGTATGCCATTGGGGAATCGGCTTGTACAGGACTGCACGGAGCCAACCGGCTGGCCAGCAACTCCTTGCTGGAAGGACTGTATCAAGGAAAGAAACTGGCGGAATGGATTAATAAAACTCCGACAGAAATCATTTCAGCAATCTCAGTCACAAACAAAAGCAGGCACACCCATAAAAAACTAAAGCTGCCATCCATCCAGCAAATAAAAGATTCGATGATGGACCAAGTAGGAATCGTCCGCAATGAACTTGCCTTAACAAATCAAAAAAAGTGGCTTGAGCAATTTAAAATCGATAAATTGCAAACGATTGATTCTTTTTCAAAACAAGAATTAACAAAAATCTTTATGCTGATTACCGCCAAATTGATAACAGAATCAGCCCTAAAACGGGCAGAAAGCCGCGGCGGGCACTTCCGAAGCGATTACCCAGCCGAGGATGATGAAAATTGGCTTCAGAAATCCATCATTCATACAAAAAAAGAAGTGGAGAGGAATCATGAACAAATTAAAACTGCGCTCACTACTTGAAAGCTTTTTTATCGAGGATATCGGCGAACAGGATATCACAACAGATTTAATTTTTTCGGATGATACGCAAGGCGAAATCGTTTTTCTTGCCAAGGATGAAGGAATTTTTTGTGGGGAAGAAATTATCAAAACGGGATTCGAATTATTAAATCAGGATCTTTTAACCCGGGTTCTTGTAAAGGATGGGGAACCATTCGAAAAGGGACAGCAGCTGGCAACCGTTACCGGGAAAATTTCCGACTTGTTAAAAGGGGAACGGGTTGTGTTGAACTTGGTGCAGCGGATGAGCGGGATTGCAACGCTTACCAACAAAGCCGTGACAACTCTTAATAGCGATTTTACAAGGATTTGCGACACAAGGAAAACGACGCCGGGGCTCCGTATGCTGGAGAAATATGCAGTCCGCTCTGGAGGCGGCTATAATCACCGCTTTGGGTTGTATGATGCCGTGATGATTAAAGATAACCATATTTCGTTTGCGGGCTCCATCAGCAGGGCAGTGGAGGCAGTAAGAAAACAAGCCGGTCATATGGTGAAGGTGGAAGTAGAGGTTGAAACCGAGGAGCAGGTAAGAGAAGCCGTCCAATCCGGTGTGGATGTCATCATGTTTGACAACCGGACACCTGATGAAATAAAAGAGCTGATTAAATTGGTGCCGTCGGGAATTATCACTGAAGCTTCAGGCGGGATTCAATTGAGCAATCTTGCTTCCTATGGAGACACAGGTGTTCATTACATTTCCTTGGGATTTTTGACTCATTCCTATAAAGCGTTAGATATTAGTGTAAAAGTGCTATGGAGCAAAGGAGAGGAATAAGATGAGCATTTTGGCAGCCTTCCAGGCAAATAAAATGATTCCTGAAAAATACAAGCAGATGTCCCGCGAGGAGCTCGAAGCGCGAGTTAAGGAAGTAAAAGAAAAATACGGATCCCGTCTGTTTATACCGGGACACCATTATCAAAAGGATGAAGTTATTCAATTTGCCGATGCAACTGGGGATTCCCTGAAATTAGCGCAGTTATCGGCTGAAAATACAGAAGCAGAATTCATTATCTTCTGCGGAGTCCATTTTATGGCGGAAACAGCAGATATTTTAACCAGCAAAAGTCAAAAGGTATTTTTGCCTGACATGAGGGCCGGCTGCTCAATGGCTGATATGGCCGACCTAAACCAAACTGAAAGAGCGTGGGATAAACTCCAAAGTTTATTTGGAGACACCATTCTGCCATTAACCTATGTCAATTCTACTGCAGCCATTAAAGCCTTTGTCGGTGCAAACGGAGGTGCAACCGTTACTTCTTCCAATGCTGAAACAATGGTCAAATGGGCATTTGAACAAAAGGAGCGGATTCTCTTCCTGCCCGATCAGCATCTCGGGCGGAACACAGCTGTCGAGCTAGGGGTTGGCTTGGATGAAATGGCGATTTGGAATCCTATTAGTGACAGCCTCGAATACGAGGGTGATTTTTCAAAAATTAAAGTCATCCTATGGAAGGGGCATTGCTCGGTCCATGAAAACTTTACGGTGCAAAATGTGATTGACACACGAGAACAATATCCAGACATGAAAATCATCGTCCATCCGGAATGCCGTCGCGAGGTAGTGGAAATTTCCGACTTGGCCGGGTCAACAAGCTTTATCATTAATACGATTGAAAAGGCGGAACCAGGCTCTTCATGGGCCATTGGTACAGAAATGAATCTTGTTAACCGCTTAATCCAGAATCATCCGGATAAGCAGATTATTTCTCTAAACCCTCATATGTGCCCATGCCTGACGATGAACCGGATTGACCTTCCGCATCTTGTGTGGAGCCTCGATACCATTGAGGACGAAAATAACAATAATATCATTAAAGTAAGCTCAGAGATCGCGAAAAACGCAAAATTAGCTTTAAAGAGAATGCTAAACCATTCATGACATAGATGCTGTGACTGCATCTATTTTTTTTGCCCTGCAATGGTCCTATTCATAATTTTTCAATAAATAGCATAAGTTTTTGTGAAGAATATTAGCATTTTGCCTATTTCCACATACACTATATGGACTTATGCCATAGGAGGGAAATCAGAGTGAAGATCCATATCGTACAGAAAGGGGATACTCTTTGGAAGATCGCCAAGAAGTACGGCGTGAATTTTGAAGAGCTGAAGAAGTTGAATTCGCAGCTCAGCAACCCTGATATGATTATGCCCGGTATGAAAATAAAGGTTCCGACAGCTGGCGGATCCATAAAAAAAGAAGGCGCAATCAATTTAGGAGCGAAAAAAGAGGTTCCGCTGAAAGAACACCCATTTGCCAAGGAGAAACCAATACCCATTAAAGAAATGCCAGTAAAAGAAATGCCAGTAAAGGAAGTGCCGATTAAAGAGCAGCCTATCGTTAAAGAAGTACCAAAGGTACCATATACTCCAAAAATGCCTCTACAAGTCGTCCCTGAAATTGACATCAATAACTACTACCAAGTGAACATGCAAAAAATGACGGTTAAAGAACAACCGAATCTCCCGCCAAAACCAGTAAATATTCTTCCAGAAGTAAAAGAAGTTCCAAAGAAAGAAATTCCTTTTCCAGCACCTGTTGCTCCTGTACAAGAAATGCCGCAGGATTATTGTGTACCGATGACTCCAGTCATGCCTGGACCGGGATTCTGTCCGCCATACGATGGTTTCCCTGCAGGGCCGTATATGCCGTACGCAGGTGGTCCTGGAATGCCGATGGCCCCGGGTATGGCAGGTGGTCCTGGAATGCCGATGGATCCGGGTATGGTAGGTGGCGCTGGAATGCCAATGGCACCAGGAATGGCTGGTGTTCCAGGAATGGCCGGCGTACCGGGTGCGGTGGGCCCAGCCGGATATCCTGCAGCTGCAGGCCCGGGCTATATGCCATATCATTATGATGATGAATCGTCAGCTTTCATGCCGCATATGCCGGCTGTAAATCCGGGTTATAACCCAGGTGCTGTTATGGGCGCTCAAAACCCAGGATTCAATCCGGCTATGCAAACAACTTACATGGACCCGGCAGCCTTTGGGCAGATGCCTGCGGGATACAGCCAGGCTCCGGTTGGATACGGTCAAGTCCCGGCAGGATACAGCCAGGCCCCGGTTGGATACGGTCAAGTCCCGGCAGGATACAGTCAGGCGCCAGTTGGTTATGGCCAAATGCCAATGGAATATGGCCACGTGCCTGGAGGGTATGGTCAAATGCCAATGGAATACGGCCAAATGCCGGCAGGATATGGGCAGATGCCAGTCGGATATGGCCCTACTCCAGCAGGAGTTCCTCAACAAGGAGGTTATCCGGCAGGAATGGAATTTGGTCCATCCATGCCAGCTGGGCCTGAAGCATCATTTGGCGGCCAGGCACAGGGCGTTCCTTACGGAGCGGGAGCACCATATGGACAATTGCCCTACGGTTATCCGCAAATGTCTGGGCCGGCCCCTCAGGTAATGGGGGCAATGGATTTCCCATCGTCAGACGATATGGTGCAAGGAGCTGCAGCACCATTCATGCAAAATCCTGCACAGGGTCTGCCAGTAGGAACAGGAGCAATGGTTGACTGCGGCTGCGGAGCGCCCGCTCAAGCACCAGCACCACAAGCTTTTGTTCCACCGACCCCGCCAATTTACAGTGCGCCATATACAGCACCATTAAATGTTGCCCAGCCGCCATTTATGAACCCTTATGGAATGGGGCCGGCAGGCTATGGCATGACGGGTTTTCCTGATGAGAGCAGTTAATATAAGAAGTGGAAACGGAGACGATGCATATTTTGATCGTCTCTTCTCTTATTTTCAGTCACAGTTTCAGGGTGAAATAAGCAAATTTGTTCCAATTCGTGGGAATGTTTTTTTAATCAAGACGAAAAAACAAAGCTATATCCTTAAAGGGTATTCGAACCATCGAAAGCTGAAATTGCAGGAGGCTTTTACTGCAACGCTGAGAAAAGAGGGATTCAAGAAAACCTATCGTTTTTTAGAACCTCCCTCAAAGGAACAGTTATATTTTGAAGGAACCCATTATGGCTGTCTCGAATATCTTTCCGCAAATAAATCCGCCTTTTCTTTTCATACCCGCAGTAACCGCCAAGAAGGATTGGACCTAATTGAACAATTTCACGATACGACTAAGTCTTTTGAAAAAAGGTATCGCACATTGATGCCGAATGGAGATATTCTGGCAAAATGGACGGAAAGGTATCATTTATTTTTAAATAATCTTCCCTTCCTTCGCCATTTTATAAAGGAGCCTTTTGTCTCGGAAATGGTGTCGTGGGCGTATTGGTCTTTAACAGGAATGGAACAGCAACAAACTTTTTTTCATAACGAAGCCGATGTGATATTGCATGGTGATGTTGCCCATCATAATTTTTTACGGGACAAAACAGGTAAACTGCATTTAATTGATTTTGATTTGATTAATATTGGACCGCCGGTTTTTGATTATTTACAATATGCAAATCGAATTCTTCCTTTTATCGATTGGTCCTACGACAATTTGCTAACCTATACTCAAATGAAGAAATACAAAAGAGAGCCAGCTTTTTTATATGCTTTAGCATATCCTGCAGATATTTTTCGGGAATGGAATCGGATTATCAGGGAAAAATCTTATTCTGATGAGACGAAATTAAGGCAGGTTATTGATTTATCCGTCGGCCAGTTTACTGACAGAAAAAACTTTGTGGAGCAATTAAAGGACCTTTTGGAATAATCATGTAGCTGTTCTACGAGAATGAAACTCCCTTAAAATTAACACCCTAATAAAGAGCATGCTTCATATGCTCAGGATGTTTAGAAGGGGGTTTTTCGCTTGAACAAGAAACAGTGGATGATTCCTTTTTCTGCCCTAATGCTAATGGGTGCAGCTGGCTGTGCAAACAACAACAAAAGCTCCGACCAAAATAATAATCTGATGCGGCCGGTTGGTTATTATTCCAATGAAAACCATTCCGATAATAATTATGGGTACTTAAGGGATAATGACGGTGCCTTGCCGGAAGTATTGGATCACACAATTGGCGACGAGGACAACGTAATTAATGAAAACAGACGTAATGCGCTGCAAACAAAAGATGAAAATGGGAATCCGAAAAATCCTACAACACCTTTAGCCAAAACTGACCGGAATTTTTTCCAGCGAGATAACCGTTTCAGTACGGCGGATATGAATTATCACGGCCACTTGAATAAACCTATAGGGTCTGGAACAGTGACTGATCCAGGGTTTCAAGAGCAAGTGACAGATCAAATTAGAGACAGGGTAGCCGATATCGATAATGTTCGCAGCATAAGGTCGGTTTCTTTCGGTGATCAGGTGATTGTCTCGGTAAAACTAAACAACCAAGACCGTGCTGCTGAAACTAAGCGGGCAATCAAGAATGCGGTAAAGAAATATGCTGAAGGAAGAAGCATTAACGTTATCACCGATGAAGGTTCTCTAGGACGGGACCGCAATCATAACAACGAACTTCCACAGCCAGAGCCTGATGGCCGATAGAACTGAGGGGCAAAGCAAAAATATGCTTTGCCCTTTTGTATTGTTTGAGTTCGGATAAAAAAGGAAAAAAAGGCTAAACTAGAATTGTAAACATGTTCAATTCTTAACATTTAAGAGGTGATTAGCATGAGGTTCAAACAACAAATGCTGTCGTGGTCATGGTTTGCTATTCTCTTAATAGGAGGAGAAGTCTTTGGTGGAACAAGCACTGTCACAGCAGCCCAGCTCAATGACCAAAGAAATACCGAACCTCTGCAAATGACAGTGACTTTAGAACGAGTCTACCTTGATGGTGAAATCAGTCAAGAAACATTCCAGGAAACAGTCTGGTCCATGGAAAACTTTTGGGCAAAGTATGACCAATGGCAGGTTTTGAGTATTGATGAATCTACTGTAGTATTTAAACAGCAGGTCGATGATATTTCCCCGTTATTAAAGGGAAACGGCTATTTTGGAATTACTGATGACGGCGTCTTAACTATTTTTAATGGAAGACCTGACCGCTCGCGAATTATTCAATCGTTTTTTCAAATAGACATCAAAAAGCTCGAAAGTAAGGCGCAAAAAGAACTGCTTCAAGGAATTCCTATTAAAAACAAAGATCGATATGTCGAGGTTTTGGAGACATTTAAGCCTTATTCGATAAAAAAAGAATAAAAAGGAATCAAATCAGTCTGAAATTAAGTTATCAGCCTGATTTTTTTTCGTTAACTCTGAAATATTTACCTGTTTTTTAAAAGAGTAAACTTCTATCGGCGAATTTTAAGTTTCTATCAGCGAATTAAGTCACTTTATCGGCGAATCTAAGGGATCTATCGGCGAATTTTGCCATTCTATCGGCGAATCGCAATCACGACTTGAATTTTATTTTTCCGGCACCGATTTTCTTCAACTCACCCAAAATTGTATGATAGAATGGAATACAGTGTGTAAGCACAGCAGGAAACTAGGGGAGAGAACCAGATTGTTTGAATTTATAAAAGGTACCGTTGAGTTTGTCGGTCCAGAATATATCGTTATCGAAAACAATGACATCGGCTACCAGATTGCCACGCCAAATCCGTTCGTTTATTCGCGAAAAATCGAAACCAAAGTGACGGTCTATACGTATCACTATGTACGGGAAGATGTCATGGCGTTATACGGTTTTGAATCTCGTGAGGAAAAAAGGCTTTTTACAAAGCTGTTAAATGTATCAGGTATCGGGCCGAAAGGGGCTCTGGCGATCCTGGCATCAGGCGAGGTCCAGCAGGTGGTCAACGCGATTGAAAATGAGGACGAAGGCTTTTTAATTAAATTCCCTGGGGTCGGCAAAAAAACTGCGCGGCAAATGATCCTTGATTTAAAAGGGAAATTACAGGATATCGTTCCGGATTATTTTCCGAATCTTTTCAATGCGGATACACTTCCAGTACATACACAGGACGGCGGCGAGGCATTTGAGGAAGCAGTGCTTGCTTTAAAAGCTTTGGGCTACTCTGATAAAGAAATTAAAAAGATTTCCCCTGAATTAAGAAAGGAACAGCTGACAACTGACCAATATATCAAAAAGGCCCTTCAACGGCTTTTGAAATAGGTGATGGTTTATGGAAGAACGGATTATTTCCGGTGAAGTAAACGAGCAGGAAATAAGCTTGGAACAAAGTCTTAGGCCGCAGACATTAAAGCAATACATCGGGCAGAATCAGGTGAAGGGGAATCTGGAGGTTTTTATCAAGGCTGCAAAGCTGCGGAGAGAAACCTTGGATCATGTCCTCCTTTACGGACCGCCCGGACTAGGTAAGACGACGCTTGCTGTCATCATCGCGAATGAAATGGGCGTCAATATCAGGACCACGTCCGGGCCGGCAATTGAACGTCCGGGTGATCTAGCTGCGATTTTGACTGCTCTTGAACCGGGAGATGTATTGTTTATTGATGAAATACATCGGCTCCCAAGGTCCATTGAAGAAGTTTTATATCCGGCGATGGAGGATTTTTGTCTGGATATCGTCATCGGGAAGGGGCCGACCGCTCGATCGGTGCGCCTCGACCTTCCGCCGTTTACCCTCGTCGGTGCCACTACAAGGGCTGGGGCACTTTCCGCCCCGCTTCGTGACCGATTTGGAGTTTTGGGCAGGCTCGAGTATTATAAAGAGGATGAGCTTAAAAATATCGTTAAACGAACGGCTGAATTGTTCGATACGGAAATCGATGACCAATCGGCCGGAGAAATTGCCAGACGTGCTCGTGGAACCCCAAGGATTGCCAACCGCCTTCTTAGACGCGTCCGTGATTTTGCCCAGGTAAAAGGGGACGGTTCCATCAATCTTGACCTGGCCAAGGAAGCATTGGAACTTTTGCAGGTCGACCGGCTTGGCCTTGACCATATTGACCATAAACTCTTAAAGGGAATTATCGAAAAATTTCGCGGCGGCCCTGTCGGACTGGACACAATTGCTGCTTCCATCGGAGAAGAGGCAGAAACAATTGAAGATGTATATGAGCCTTATTTGCTGCAAATTGGTTTTCTTCAGAGAACTCCAAGGGGCCGGATGGTCACCCCTAAAGTTTATCATCATTTCGGCATGGAGGTACCTTCACCGTGATGGGGCTATCGAAAACAATTATGATCATAGGCGGAGTCCTTTTTCTAATCGGTTTTTTAATGCAGTTTTTGCATCTCGGAAAGCTTCCGGGGGATATTGTTTTTAAAAAGGGGAATACTACCTTTTATTTCCCTGTGGTTACCTCCATTTTGGTTAGTATTGTGTTATCCCTGATTTTTTACATCATGGGAAGATTTCGTTAAGAGTAGGGATGTTTAAATATGAAAGTTGATATTTTTGATTTCCATTTGCCTGAGGAATTAATCGCGCAGGTACCGCTTAAAAACAGGACGGATAGCCGATTAATGGTCCTAAATAAAGAAACAGGCGACATAAAGCATGAAGTGTTTAAAAATATTACCGAATACTTGCGTGAGGGAGACTGCCTTGTCCTTAATGATACCAAGGTACTTCCTGCACGCCTTTTTGGTGTCAAAAATGATACTGGCGCCAAAATTGAAGTGCTTCTCCTAAAGCAGACCGAAGGTGACCGATGGGAGACCTTAGTAAAGCCTGCAAAACGTGTGAAGGAAGGGACCGAAATCGAGTTCGGCGATGGTCTTTTAAAAGCTGTTTGCACTGGAACTTCGGACCATGGCGGACGTATTTTGGAATTTAGCTACGAGGGAATTTTTTACGAGGTGCTCGACCAGCTCGGCGAAATGCCGCTTCCGCCATACATAAAAGAGCAGTTGGAAGACCGCGATCGCTATCAGACAGTCTATGCCCGCGAACCGGGGTCGGCAGCGGCGCCGACGGCCGGCCTCCATTTCACGGAAGAACTGCTGGAAAAGATTAAAGCAAAAGGGGTCCATGTTACCTTTATCACCTTACATGTTGGTCTCGGTACCTTCAGGCCGGTAAGTGTGGATGATGTTGAAGGGCATGACATGCATTCTGAGTTTTATATAATGACCGAAGGAACGGCTGAGCTTCTTAATGAGGTAAGAAGGAACGGCGGCAGGATCATTACGGTCGGAACCACTTCAACACGGACGTTGGAAACAATTGCTTCCGCAAACGATGGCAATTTCAAGGCAGGCAGCGGCTGGACAAGTATTTTCATTTACCCAGGTTACGAATTTAAAGCCATCGATGGCATGATTACAAACTTTCATTTACCAAAATCCACACTAATTATGCTGGTCAGTGCCTTGGCTGGCCGGGAAAATATTTTGCGAGCTTATCATACAGCCGTTGAGGAACGTTACCGCTTCTTCAGCTTTGGCGATGCGATGTTTATCATTTAGTGGAAAAGGGGCGGAGCGACGCATAAATGAATTACTTTAGCAAAGCTTGGTATAAAAAATACATTCTTCACTTAAATAAGTTTTTGCTTAGCACTAATCACACCGCCTTTTGGAAGGAGAAAACAATTTGACTGCAATTCGCTATGAATTAATCAAAACGTGTAAGCAGACGGGGGCCCGCCTTGGCCGGGTTCACACCCCGCATGGTTCTTTCGACACCCCGGCCTTTATGCCGGTAGGAACGCTTGCAACCGTTAAAACAATGTCACCGGAAGACCTTAAAGAAATGGGTGCCGGCATTATTTTAAGTAATACTTATCATCTATGGCTCCGTCCCGGCCATGAAATCATTAAAGAGGCGGGTGGACTGCATAAATTTATGAACTGGGACCGGGCGATTTTGACCGATTCGGGCGGCTTCCAGGTGTTCAGTTTAAGTGAATTCCGAAAAATTGAAGAAGAAGGAGTTCATTTCCGCAACCATCTTAGCGGCGAGAAATTATTTTTATCGCCGGAAAAAGCGATGGAAATTCAAAATGCCCTTGGTTCGGATATCATGATGGCTTTTGACGAATGCCCGCCCTTCCCGGCAACCTTTGAATATATGAAAAAATCGGTGGAGCGGACTTCAAGATGGGCCGAACGCTGCTTAAATGCCCACCAGCGCCCTGAGGATCAAGGATTATTTGGAATTGTTCAAGGCGGGGAATATGAGGAACTGCGCAAGATGAGTGCCCAGGATCTCGTGTCGCTGGATTTCCCAGGGTATGCTGTTGGCGGTTTGTCTGTCGGCGAACCTAAGGATGTTATGAATCGTGTGCTTGAATTTACCACGCCGCTGCTGCCAGCCAATAAACCTCGCTATTTAATGGGGGTTGGTTCACCAGACTCACTTATCGACGGGGCTATTCGCGGGATTGACATGTTTGACTGCGTCCTGCCGACTAGAATTGCCCGGAACGGGACTCTGATGACAAGCTCTGGCCGGCTTGTTGTAAAAAATGCCCAATATGCAAGAGATTTTGGCCCGCTTGACCCTGAGTGTGATTGCTATACATGCCGAAATTACAGCAGGGCGTATATCCGCCACTTAATTCGCTGTAATGAAACGTTTGGAATTCGTCTAACGTCTTACCATAATCTATATTTTCTGTTAAGATTAATGGAGAAGGTCAGACAAGCCATCATGGAAGACCGGCTTGGTGATTTCCGCGAAGAATTTTTTGAGCGTTACGGGTTTAATCAGCCAAACGCGAAGAATTTCTGATAGATATTTTTTGAAAGGAGGGAAACAGTATGGGAAATCTGGGATCCATTATTCCATTAATTTTAATGTTTGTCTTGTTTTATTTCCTGTTAATTCGCCCGCAGCAGAAGCGCCAAAAGGCGGTTCAGAACATGCAAAGTGAATTGAAAAAGGGTGACAAGATTGTCACGATTGGCGGCTTACATGGTTTTGTCGATTCAATCGATGAAAATAAGGTTGTCATCAAATGTGGCGATGGAAGCCGTCTTACATATGACCGCTCTGCCATTCGTGAAGTGACTGAGTCAAGTAAGGAAGCACAAGTATAAGACAGGAAAGGAAGCTGTTTCGATAACAGCTTCCTTTTTTTGCTCTTTTACGCAGTTCTTGAATTATTAGTTGCAATATTAACTCCTAAAATTCCGCCCATCATTGAAATTAATGTATAGCAGGTATGATAGATTACTTGCTCAGCAGAAAACAGCCGGTCATAGCCGAGGTATTGAAATAAAAAGACGATTAGTGAGTAAATCAGACCAGTAACGCCGCCGATCAGCCAGCCCTTTTCTTTCCGCTTGCCCCCGGACAGAAACCCTCCCCCAAACAAGCCAATAAATGATAGGGCCGTTACCACATATTGAAGTGTTGACTCCTGGGCGGACGTGAATCTTAACACAAAGGAAAAAATAAGGCTGGCAATGCTTGCAAAAGCGAAAATAAAAATTAATCCGTACAGTATGGCTGTACCAAAGCTCTTTGATTCGATGACTCTCTCCCCCTTTTGTTCCTGCCGGGCTAAATTTAATCTATTTTGGATATTTTATTCACGAAGGCCCGGAATACAGTTTTCTTCCTAGTACAAGCGTATTCAGAAGGGCGGCAAAGTAGAATTAAATTTTCGTTTATTCCTAAAATCACATCTGGGATATTATACCTTTCATGATTTTTTCTTTAGGAGCAAACAATATAATGGAATGCAATTAAAGGAGCGACAATAGGGTGGAAGATTTTCTAACGATACTTTTTAGGACTCTTTTTTTATATGCTGTTATTCTTGTCATTTTTCGCTCTATGGGAAAACGGGAAATTGGGGAACTTAGTATTCTTGATCTTGTTGTCTTTATCATGATTGGTGAATTGGCCGTTGTCGCAATCGAAAGACCAAACGTTAAATTATTTCATGCTGTTTTGCCGATGTTCTTGCTCATGATTATCCAAATTGTAATGGCGCTTCTTTCCTTAAAAAGTAAAAGGTTCCGCGATATGGTCGATGGAAAGCCGACTGTTATCATTAACAGAGGGAAGGTAGACGAGGATGCAATGCGGAAGCAGCGCTATAATTTTGATGATTTATTGACCCAATTAAGAGAGAAGGACATTCGCAGCATTGCAGATGTTGAGTTTGCTATTTTAGAGTCATCTGGAAGCCTGTCTGTAATTGAAAGACAGAAGGGAAGTCAGAACGAGCCGAAAAATGGCGATATCACCATTCCATTAATTATGGATGGGACGATTGATGAGGAGAACCTAAAAAAAATAAACAAAACAAATCTCTGGCTTCGTCAGGAATTAAAGAAAAAGGGATATCGTGACATTAAAAAAATCTCCTTCTGCAGTTATGAAAACGGAAAGTTTTTTATCGATTTATTAGACGAAGAATAAAAGACACGCCAAGAAATGTGCGTGTCTTCTTAACGCGTAAATTCAACTACGCCTCATGAACCGCCCTATTGGACCCGCCAATCGGCGAGGTTTCATTTATTTTGCTATAAAAAATTTTTTAATCCATGGGATTCTTTGCAGTTCATCTTTTTTAATTAGACCTAATAATAAAAGCATCAAACAATAGGATATACTCATCGCGAATAAAGCGGCCAGAACTCTCACAGCTAAAGGTTCTGATAAAAGCATGTTATCAAATAGCCAGAACCCCATCCAGCCTGATGCCCCCATTACCAAAAATCCTTTTAAGTAGTCGCGGATATAAAAGGGAAAGGAAATCCTTTTTAAGACCGTCGCAAAGTGAAGGAGGGTAACAGCGACAAAGCCTACGATAATCCCTAGCGCAGCACCGGTAATTCCGAAGGCAGGCTGGGCAGCAAGGATAAAGATGACGGCCGTTTTCACAATCGCCCCGATTAAACTATTAATCATTGCCGCTCTTGCTAAGTTCAATGCTTGAAGGACGGCCTGAAGCGGGCCTTGATAATAATAAAACAAAAAGAATGGCGCCATCAGCCGGATAAAATAAGCCCCCTTTGTGGAACCATACATCAATTGCATCAGAGGATCTGCTAACACATAAAGCACGATGACAGCAAGTCCGCCTGTCAAAAAAGTCAATCTTAATGCCTGCTGGAGCCTGTACTCTATTAATTTATAGTTTTTCTGCGAATTTGCTTCGCTGATGGCTGGCACAAGGGAGGTAGCCAGCGAGAAAGTCACAAAAGAAGGAAGCATCAACAGCGGCATTGCATAACCTGTCAGGGCGCCGTATTGTTTTGTCGCATCAACCGCCATCACACCCGCAATTGCCAAGCTGTGAACGACCACAATTGGCTCAAAGAACCACGAAACCGACCCAATCATTCGGCTTCCCATTGTCGGAATCGCGATCTCCATCAAATCTTTAAAGGTTTGTTTCCCCTTATGGACAAACTGGAAAAAATTCTTGCGCAGCCTAAAGCGTTTTTTAAATTTAAAGGTTGTCATTAAGTAAATAAGAGAAACTACCTCACCTAAAACGGAAGCCGCCATCGCCGCCGCAGCCGCGTATTCGACTCCGTAAGGGAGAAAAGCTTTGGTCATAACGGCAATTAAGGTAATCCGTACAAGCTGTTCTAAAATTTGCGATACGGCTGATGGCCGCATGTTCTGTCTTCCTTGGAAGTATCCTCTTAACACGGAAGAAATAGCGATAATGGGAACCGCCGGTGCAATCGCCATCAAAGGATAATAGGTTCTTGGGTCGGTAAAAAGTGTTGTTGACAAAACAGGTGCCAGCAATAATAATGCAGGTGTTATAATGATAGATAGCGAAATCGTTGTGGCAAGGGAAACGACAAGAATTTTTTTAATCCCGGCATGATCACCTTTTGCCTCCGCCTCAGCAATATTTTTCGAAATCGCCACCGGCAGCCCAAGCTGCACAATTGTCACCACAAGGATAAATGTAGGATATGCCATCATATATAAGCCGACGCCTTCTTCACCAATGCTGCGCGCCAGGACAATCCGATAAATGAAACCAAGGACTCTTGTAATCAATCCAGCAACTAATAGGATAAAAGTCCCCTTTAAAAACTTTGACATACTCTTCCCACCTTCTCAAAATAGGCGATATCATATACAATTATCTATATGCGATATGGTGGACAAAGCATGACAAGCATTTATACGGCAGTTTAATTTATGAATACTTCTTTCGGGGGGCAATGAAGATGGATTATGGTCAATTTCGTACTCAAGTAAAACCTGCTATGGTGAGCAAGCTGGAAGAATTTCGTTTGCTGGGTTATGATTCAGTCAGCGAAAAAGAGCTTTGGGAATACCTGACCAAGAAAAAGTGGAGAAAGGTAACGGACGAAAAGAAGCTTTACGAAATCATCCAGGATATTCTCTCCATTAAGGTAAGTGATTTCATCAGCTTTGCAACGATTGAAACATATAAAACTGCCGAATTCTCTCTTGAAGATGAAGAGGAATGGAAAGAGCTTTTAAAATAGTCTTAACTATCTTTTTCTAAATTGACAGTGCTGTTGACATATTCCATAATGAAGGAAGTGATTTTGGGCAGTATTGGACTAAGAAAAAGCAAACGGTGCTTTTGTTTTATTTAAGGAGGAACAATACATAATGGTGAAACGCAGTCGAATTTTGGCCTTCCTTCTAATAGTTGTGTTATTAGGAAGTACGATGGGAGTAACAGCAAAAGGAATTTTGAACAACATTAAGCTTGGCTTGGACCTGCAAGGTGGTTTTGAGGTTCTATATGAAGTGCAGCCGGCGAAAAAAGGCCAGAAAATTGACAAAGATATCCTGGCCAGTACGGCTAAAGCGCTCGATAAGCGGATTAACGTCCTCGGGGTCAGCGAACCAAACATTCAAATTGAAGGGACAAATCGAATCCGCGTTCAGCTTGCCGGTGTCGAAGATCAAAATCAAGCGCGGGAAATTTTGTCTACCCAAGCAAATCTTTCCTTCCGTGATGCCAATGACCGCCTAATGATGGACGGTACTGATTTAAAAGAAGGCGGAGCGAAGCAAACTTTTGACGAAAATGGTAAACCAAGTGTTTCGTTAACGTTAAAAAGCGCTGATAAGTTCAAAACAGTGACGCAGGAAATTGTCAACTCGTCTCCAAATGTTTTAGTCATTTGGCTTGATTTTAACGAAGGAAAAGATTCATTTAAAGCAGAAGCAGCAAAGCAAGACCCTAAATATTTATCTGCTCCAACAGTAAACCAAGTCTTTAACCAGAATACTGTTTCTATCGTCGGTAGCTTTACTGCTGAGGAAGCACAAACATTAGCCTCACTTCTAAATGCTGGTGCTCTACCTGTTAAACTGAAGGAAGTTTATTCTACATCTGTCGGAGCTAGTTTTGGTGAGCAGGCATTAAATGAAACAATTCTGGCCGGTATTATCGGTATCGCCATTATTTATCTTTTCATGCTTGTGTATTATCGCTTCCCTGGATTCATTGCAACAATTACATTATCTCTATATATTTATCTCGTTTTACTCATATTTGACTGGATGAACGGAGTGTTGACGCTGCCGGGTATTGCCGCCTTAATCCTCGGGGTGGGGATGGCTGTTGACGCCAACATCATTACCTATGAGAGGATACGGGAAGAAATTAAGGTTGGTAAATCCATTAAATCCGCGTTCCAAGCAGGAAGTAAGAATTCCTTTTCATCGATTCTTGATGCCAACCTGACAACGATTTTGGCCGCCGGCGTGCTGTTCTTCTATGGTACAAGCTCGGTTAAAGGCTTTGCTACGATGTTATTGGTGAGTATCCTGCTAAGCTTTGTGACAGCCGTTTTCGCGTCCCGTTTATTCTTAGGATTCTGGGTAAACAGCGGTTTCTTGAATAAAAAGCCGGGCTGGTTTGCTGTTAAGAAATCTGCGATTAAGGATATTGCCGAAAACTTTGATACATTAGATTTGCCAACACGATTTGATAAGCTGGATTTTGTTAAAGGCAGAAGGGTGTTCTTCATTATTTCCGGAGTCTTGCTAGCCGCCGGTTTAGTGCTGCTGCTAGTGTTCCGTTTGAATTTGTCCATTGATTTTTCAAAGGGAACCAGGATTGAAGTCTTATCTAATAACCCTTTAACAACCCAAACAGTTGAAACGGCATTAAATAAGCATCATATTACACCGGATGATATTGTGATTTCCGGTGATAAAAAGGAAATAGCCTCCGCTCGTACGAAGGATGTTTTATCCAAAGATGAAATTGCAAAGTTAAAATCAGACTTTAAGCAGGAATTCGGGTCAGAGCCAAACGTCAGCACCGTTTCGCCGACTGTTGGTAAAGAACTGGCGAAAAATGCGTTTATTTCCTTGATTATCGCATCGATTGGGATTATTCTTTACGTTACGATTCGCTTTGAATGGGCGATGGCAATCTCCGCCATTGTTTCCTTATTGCATGATGCCTTCTTCATGGTTGCCTTCTTCAGTATTACAAGGCTGGAGGTTGACTTAACGTTCATCGCCGCCGTGTTAACGATTGTCGGATATTCCATTAACGATACAATCGTTACGTTCGACCGGATGCGTGAAAACATGCAAAAGAAGAAGCGTCTTAAAACGAATGCAGATATTGCTGAAGTATTGAATGTAAGTATCAGACAGACATTGACGCGCTCTGTTAATACAGTCTTTACCGTATTGGTAACGGTTGTTGCGATGATTATCTTCGGCAGTCCGTCAATCCAGAACTTCTCGATCGCCTTGTTTGTCGGCTTACTCACTGGTGTATATTCATCCATTTGTATCGCCGGTCCATTATGGTACGTATTTAAGACACGTGAGCTTAAAAAGAAGGGCGTCATTAAAACCGTTAAAGAAAAGAGAAAATACTCAGATCAGCCGCAAGTTTAATAAAAAGTAAAACCGCAGCCCAGGCTGCGGTTTTATTTTGGCTAATATATCCATCATTGAAAGGGACCTCATGCTCCTGTATAATAAGAAGGTCTAAAGGGGTGAACTTCTACATGTTAAAGTCTAAAACGAGATGGATTGTTCGTGAATCAGATCCGTCCCTAGTGAAAAAACTGGAAAACGAGTTGAAAATTACACCTCTAGTGGCTTCGCTGCTTGTCAACCGTGGATTAGATACCGTTGATTCTGCACGGTATTTTTTATTTGGAAAAGGTGACTTCCACGACCCCTATTTGTTAAAAGGGATGGATATTGCCGTTAAAAGAATTCGTGAAGCAATCAAACGGAAGGAACCGATTCTTATATTTGGCGATTATGATGCGGATGGTGTCAGTAGTACATCCGTGTTAATGATTACACTCAGAGATTTAGGGGCAGACGTCCAATTCTATATTCCAAACCGTTTTACAGAAGGCTATGGCCCTAATGAGCCTGCATTTCGCCATGCGGCGGAAGCGGGAATAAAATTGATTATTACCGTAGATACCGGAATTGCCGCTATTCATGAAGCGGCGGTGGCAAAGGAATTGGGTGTGGATTTAATCATTACGGACCACCATGAACCAGGGCCTGTTTTGCCGGAAGCTTTGGCGATTATTCATCCAAAGCTGCCTGACAGCATTTACCCGTTTCGCGAACTTGCTGGTGTGGGGGTTGCCTTTAAATTAGCCCACGCTTTATATGGAAAAGTGCCTGAGCATTTGTTTGAAATTGCGGTGATTGGTACAATCGCCGATTTAGTCTCTTTAAAAGACGAAAACCGGCTGATTGCCAAAAAGGGCCTTGAAAAATTGAAGGTCACTGAGAACATTGGTTTGAAGGCCATTTTTAAAATTGCTGGTGTTGATTTGCAATCAATAAATGAAGAAACCATTGGTTTTACACTAGCACCTCGTATCAATGCCGTAGGCAGGCTAGAGGATGCCGATTTGGCAGTCCGTCTCCTCCTTACCGATGACCCTTTGGAGGCAGAGGAATTAGCCGCTGAGATGGATGCCCTCAATAAAACGCGGCAATCTATCGTTAACACAATAACGGAAGAGGCAATTGCGGAAGTTGAAAAGAATTTCCCGATTGAGGCCGGTAAGGTTCTGGTGATTGGGAAGGAAGGCTGGAATGCCGGTGTCATTGGGATCGTCGCTTCGAGACTGGTTGAAAAGTATTACCGCCCGACGATCGTGCTAAGTTTTGACCATGAAAAAGGACTGGCAAAGGGCTCTGCACGCAGTATTCCCGGTTTTGATCTTTTTCATAATTTATCAACTTGCAGGGAAATCCTGCCTCATTTTGGCGGACATCCCATGGCTGCAGGAATGACACTGAAAATTGATGACGTACCAATCCTAAGGGCTCGCTTAAATGAGTTAGCTGATGACCTCCTAACGGATGAGGATTTTATTCCGGTAACCTTTCTTGATGAAGAGGTTCATCTAGAGGATATTCATTTAACCTCCTTGGAAGAAATGAACCTGCTGTCACCATTCGGAATGGATAACTCCAAACCAAAGGTGTTAATCAATCAGGTGGATGTTGCCAGTATTAGAAAAATCGGCAGCGAGCAAAATCATCTGAAACTATCGCTTAGCGAAAATGACGCCAGTCTTGATGGAGTAGGCTTTGGTTTGGGTTCCATTGTTGATGAGATTTCTCCATCGGCTAAAATTTCGTTAATTGGTGAATTATCGATTAACGAATGGAACAATATACGTAAACCGCAAATCATGGTACAGGACATTGCTGTAGAGTCGTGGCAGCTGTTTGATTTTCGCGGCCAAAAGCGGCTGAATAGCATTGCTGCTACGGTGCCGGCAGAAAATAGGAAGATTATCTTTTTTAATCAATCCCATCTTGAAAAACTGGCTCCAAACCTTCATCAGGAAAGCATTATAATCCGGGACACAATGGAAGCGAGTGCATTTAATGGCTATGAAGGTAACATTATACTAGCAGATTTTCCATCTTCAAAAGAGCTTTTAACGGAATTATTAAAAGGAAATAAGCCGGGAAGGATTTACGCTTATTTTTATAAAGAATCCAGCGATTTTTTCAGCACTTTACCGACAAGAGAACATTTTAAATGGTATTATGCTTTTCTTTTGAAAAATGGACCTATTGATTTGAAAAGGTATGGCGACGATATCGCCAAGCGCCGCGGCTGGTCAAAGGAAACGATTAATTTTATGTCAAAGGTGTTTTATGAATTGGATTTTGTTACAATAAATAATGGTTTTATTACTTTAAATCGGTCAGCGCAAAAGCGCGATTTAACTTATTCGCCAACCTATCAATTGAAAAAGAACCAATATGATCTTGAAAGGGAATTATTGTTTTCATCCTATCAAGAATTAAAAGGCTGGTTTGATGGGATTATTGGTGAGTCAGTTGTAATTGAGGAGGCAGTAAAGGAATGGATTTAACAAAGTTTGTGGCAATTGTACCGGATTACCCAAAACAAGGTATTGTTTTTAAAGATATTACTCCTTTAATGGGTGATGGAGAAGCCTATAGATATGCGACAGACCAAATCGTCGCCTATGCCAAGGATAAGGACATCGATATTATAGTTGGACCTGAAGCGCGCGGCTTCATCATTGGCTGCCCGGTTGCGTATTCTCTTGGAGTGGGCTTTGCTCCAGTTCGTAAAGAAGGAAAGCTTCCTCGCGAAACAGTTAAAGTCAGTTATGGACTGGAATATGGGACAGATGTCTTAACCATTCATAAAGATGCGATAAAACCTGGTCAGCGTGTCTTGATTACGGACGATTTGCTGGCAACCGGCGGAACGATTGATGCAACGATTAAGCTGGTTGAGCAGCTTGGCGGTGTAGTGGCTGGAATCGCCTTTATCATCGAGTTGACTTACCTAAACGGCAGAAGCAAGCTTGATGATTATGATATACTAACATTAATGCAGTATTAACGTTTCATGAGGGCACTCGAAAGCATGAGTGCTCTCTTTATATAATAAAAAAAGATTAAACTCTTTACATCTTAGTTATTTTTTTCGATAATAGTAACAATCATTCTAATTTAGGAACAATTTTTCCTAGATTGAATTTATATAAAAATACAAATTCCGTTTTTTGGCATATAGAGAAACAACAAGCTCGTCAGATTTATAAAAAGAATGCTGATTGGCTCATAAAACGAGATGGAAAATAAAAAAGGTGATTTCATGGCGAATGATCAAGTGTTAACATCCGACCAAGTCATCGACAAGACAAGAAAATATTTAAACGAAGAGCATGTGGAATTAGTCAAGAAGGCATATGATTTTGCTAAGCATGCTCATCGTGATCAATATCGTAAATCAGGTGAGCCATATATTATCCATCCAATTCAGGTCGCCGGCATTTTGGCTGATTTGGAAATGGATCCATCAACGGTGGCGGCAGGTTTTCTTCACGACGTCGTTGAGGATACGAATGTTTCCTTGAAGGATATTGAATATACTTTTAATGCCGAAGTGGCTATGCTTGTCGATGGGGTTACGAAACTGGGGAAAATTAAATATAAATCTCATGAGGAACAGCAGGCGGAGAACCATCGGAAAATGTTCGTGGCCATGGCACAGGACATCAGGGTTATCCTTATTAAGCTTGCCGACCGTTTGCATAATATGCGGACGTTAAAGCATCTTCCGTTGGAAAAGCAGCGTCGGATTGCCAATGAGACACTTGAAATATTTGCCCCTTTAGCCCATCGTCTTGGTATTTCAACAATTAAGTGGGAGCTTGAGGATACTGCATTACGATATTTAAATCCGCAGCAATATTACCGGATCGTTAACTTAATGAAGAAGAAGCGGGCGGAGCGGGAGCAATATCTTGACGATGTTATTGACGAAGTGAAGGCGCGCCTTTCTGATGTCTCCATTAAAGCGGATCTTTCTGGACGTCCCAAGCATATTTACAGTATTTATCGGAAAATGGCCTTGCAGAATAAGCAATTCAGTGAAATTTATGATTTGCTCGCTGTTCGTATTGTCGTCAATAGCATAAAGGATTGCTACGCCGTTTTAGGGATTATTCATACATGCTGGAAGCCGATGCCGGGGCGTTTCAAGGATTATATTGCGATGCCCAAGCCGAATATGTATCAGTCCCTTCATACCACGGTTATCGGTCCAAAAGGAGATCCACTTGAGGTGCAGATTCGTACGTCTGAAATGCACCGCATCGCCGAGTTCGGGGTTGCCGCCCACTGGGCCTATAAAGAGGGAAAATCCCTCAGCGATAGTTCTTCCTTTGAACAAAAGCTAACCTGGTTTAGAGAAATTCTTGAGTTCCAGAACGATACAGCTAATGCTGAAGAGTTTATGGAATCATTAAAAATTGATCTCTTCTCGGATATGGTGTTCGTTTTTACACCGAAGGGCGATGTAATTGAATTGCCGTCCGGTTCTGTTCCGATTGACTTCGCTTACCGGATCCACTCAGAAATCGGCAATAAGACGATTGGAGCCAAAGTGAACGGCAAAATGGTTACGCTTGATTACAGGCTGAAAACGGGCGACATCATTGAAATTCTAACCTCCAAGCATTCCTATGGACCGAGTCAGGACTGGTTAAAGCTGGCGCAAACATCTCAGGCGAAAAATAAGATTCGCGCTTTCTTTAAGAAGCAGCGCCGCGATGAAAATGTCGTCAAGGGTAAAGAGCTGGTTGAAAAGGAAATCCGGAATTTGGAGTTTGATATTAAAGAAATTTTAACACCAGACAATCTTAAAAAAGTAGCCGAAAAATTTAATTTTACCAATGAAGAGGATATGTATGCGGCTGTCGGCTATAATGGGGTAACTGCCCTTCAGGTGGCCAACCGCTTAACGGAAAAATGGCGCAAAAAACGAGATCAGGAGCAGTCAGCAAGCCTTGCCAATGCGATTACTGATTTAAAGGCGTTCCCGCAGTCTAAAAAGCGCGAATCCGGAGTCCGTGTCCAAGGTATTGATAATCTGCTAATCCGCCTGTCCAGGTGCTGTAATCCTGTTCCAGGGGACGAAATTGTCGGCTATATTACGAAAGGGCGCGGCGTTTCCGTTCACCGTTCGGATTGTACGAATATTGACACCGGTGATGCCCAGTCGAGACTTATTCAGGTAGAATGGGAATCGGCCTTAAATGACCGGAAAGAATACAATGTTGATATCGAAATCAGCGGCTATGACCGGAGAGGGCTGTTAAATGAGGTTCTGCAGGCTGTGAACGAGACGAAAACAAATATCTCCGCCGTATCCGGTAAAACGGACCGCAATAAGATGGCGATGATTAACATGTCCATTGCAATTCATAATGTTGCTCATTTACAAAAGGTCGTTGAGCGAATTAAACAGATTTCCGATATTTACTCGGTTCGCCGGATGATGAATTAAAGGAGTTTTTGTGATGCGAATAGTAGTTCAACGTAGCAAGGCGGCCAAAGTAACGGTGGGTGGCGAGGTGATTGGGCAGATTGAGAAAGGTCTTGTCCTGCTGGTTGGAGTCACCCATGACGATAAGATAGAGGATGCTGCTTATCTTGCAGATAAAATCGTCAATTTAAGAATTTTTGAGGATGCGAACGAAAAAATGAACATGTCCTTGCTGGATGTTGGCGGGGAGATTTTGTCCGTTTCGCAATTTACCCTTTACGGGGATTGCAGCAACGGAAGACGGCCAAGCTTCATCAAAGCGGCGAGACCCGAATATGCGGTGGAAATTTATGAAACCTTCAATCGCTTATTACGTGAAAAAGGAGTCCATGTCGAAACCGGTCAATTCGGGGCTATGATGGATGTGCAGTTAACTAACGATGGCCCGGTAACATTAATTGTCGAAAGTAAATAACTGCTTTAATGCGTTAAAAAGAGACTGACCTGGTCAGTCTCTTTTAATTTGCCTTGAAATATCTTGCAAGTCCCTCGTATAAGCCTGATGCGGCATTTTCTTGGTAAGTGCTGGAGTTCAAAGTCATTTCTTCTTCCGGGTTGCTTAAATAACCTAACTCCATAAGTACAGCTTTTTGATTATTTTCCCGAATGACATGATAATCGCCAATGCGAACTCCGCGATTTCTCAGTTTAGCTTGTCCTACCGCAGCGTTGTATAGGGTGTCAGCCAGATTTCTTTGATAGACGTGATAATAATAGCCTGTCATTCCGCGCACACTTCGATCTAAGTCACTGTCATAATGGAGACTGACGAAGGCATCGGCATTATAGGAATGGGCCATTCCAACCCGTGACTGCAGGGAAATAAAGGAATCATTGTTTCTTGTAAGATAGACATTTGCTCCGGCTGCCTTCAATTTATCATATAAAAGACGGGCAGTCCGAAGTGTCAAATCCTTTTCTAATGTCCCGTTCGCTCCCGTTGTTCCATTGTCGCCGCCGCCGTGACCTGGGTCAAGGACAATCGTTTTATTTTTCAAATAGCCTTCTGCTCCAGCTTTCTCAATCTGCGGTGCAGAGCCGTTAGCCGAGACGACCCAGCCGGCTACATAAGCAGTACTTCCATCTTTCAGTTTAATTTCATACCAATCATTCTGCACGCTGTTGACAGAATAAGCTTCACCTTCATTTGCCCGTACCACTACATCTGATTGTAAGTTAGGCGATTTACGGATGTTAGTTCCATTTTGCAGAATGGTGATGGCACTTTCCTTTACAGTTTGTCCAGCATCCGAAGAGGTCTTTGTACCGCTCTTATCCAGATAAAACCCGGATACCCAGCCGAAGCTGCCGGATTTTAACTCTATTTTTGCCCAGTTATTGTTCTCTTCAACGATGGTAAAGCGCTGTCCTCTTGTTACAGTTCCAATCACTGAGGAATTTAAAGTAGCCCCGGAGCGAACTCTTAAACTATCGGCGGTAACAAAACCGGACATACTGGTTGTTTGCTTTATTTTCGCTGTATCTTTTGAGACCTCCGAATCAAGGTTAATAAATTCAGCACTGACCCAGCCCTTCACATTTAAATAGCTAACCTGTACCCATTTATTTTGCTGGGATAAAATCGTCACACTTGTCCCTTTTGTCAGTTTCCCGATTACCGGACTTGCTGCATCTGGTGACTGCCTTACATTCAACGTGTCACCAATTACACTGCCCGTATCGGCACCGGCACGTGTACTTGTTTTATTACCAGCATTAGTAGTTGAACTATTTTCCTGCTGACCCGCTGTTTTTAAATCAATAAATTCCTTCGCAACCCAGCCCTCCCCGAACATTGAGGAGATTTTGTACCAATTTTCATTTTGGTCAATTACCTTAACTGCTTGACCTTCAGTTAAAGAACCAATGACGCGGAAGCTTGTCCCTGGGCCGGTTCGGATTCTTAATTGACTGGAATTGGCAGTTGCAGCAGATTGACCGGAAGAGGAGACGGCCTTGGCTGTTTGTTCATTATCCTTTGTTACGAGCCAATTGACTACCCAGCCTGTTTTGGCAAAGGAAACTTGAATTTGTATCCATTCTCCTTGTTCTTTTACGATTGGAAATGTTTCGCCGCGGTTCACTTGCTTCAATAATGGATAGCTTAAACCGGGTCCGGTGCGAACATTAAGCGAATCCACGGCAATCGATACGCTGCCGCTTGCGGCGCTGCTTTTTCCTTCAGGCAGGAAGGCCCCCAAAAAAAGAATAATAGATAATAATAGCAGACTAAACTTTTTGTGCATATCTTCCTCCTTTACCATTTTATTTTAACGTAAAATATACTGAAAATCATTCCTTAAATGGTCATTTTTGGACAAGCTTTATTAAAAAATAAAAAGTGATGAAATTTTTTCTCCCGAGATGGAAAGAATAAACACAAAAGGAAGTTTAACAGGGGGGATTTGCGATGCGGTCAAGTGACAAGGGAATGAACATTCAATCGATGAATGGCCGGCTGTTCGGTATGGATTTCCATGATTTTATTGAAAAAGAACAGCATTCTGGTTCCTATGAGCTTGCATCTGAATTTGGATTAACAATGAGGGATGTTAGAAAGCTAAAAAAACGTTTGGAGCGATCTTAAAACTTGCTTGACAAAAGTTGCTGTTGCTCCGTATTATTATTAAATAATCTAAATATTATTTGCATAAAACCAATGATGGAGCATAGTAGTTAGGACAATCCATGAAAAGAGAGAAAATGCCCTGGGCTGAAAGCATTTTTGCATGAATCTTAACGAATGAACACTCCGGAGGTTTCTCTCTGAAAAAGGGTATTCCTCTATTAGGAGAAGAACGTGACAGGCGTTAACTGTTTGAGAGGAAGCCGCTAAACTTCAGCGCGCTTCAACTAGGGTGGCACCGCGGAATAAACTTCCGTCCCTTGTTTTTATACAAGGGATGGGAGTTTTTTATTTTGTCTAAAAACATCCATACATAAAAAATCATTACAAAGGAGGTCTTCGACTATGTCGATTAATATACCAAGAGGAACGCAAGATATATTGCCTGGCGAAGTGGAGCTGTGGCAAAGGATTGAGAAAAAGGCTAGAGAACTTTGTGAAAAGTATCAATACCAGGAAATCCGAACCCCTATTTTTGAACATACGGATCTTTTTTCCAGAGGTGTCGGTGACACGACCGATATCGTTCAAAAGGAGATGTATACTTTTGAAGATCGTGGCGGCCGCAGCATTACCCTAAGACCGGAAGGAACGGCATCTACGGTGCGGGCATTTGTGGAGAAAAAAATGTTCGGTCTTCCCGGCCAGCCAGTCAAGCTTTATTATATGGGGCCAATGTTCCGCTATGAACGTCCCCAATCTGGCCGTTTCCGCCAATTTGTCCAATTTGGGGTTGAAGCATTAGGCAGCAACGATCCGGCGATTGATGCAGAAGTTATTTCACTTGCGATGAATCTATATAAAGAAATGGGCTTATCAAAGCTGAAGCTGATTATTAACAGCCTTGGTGACAAGGAGAGCCGAAATACGCACCGTGAGGCGTTAATCAATCATTTCAAACCAAGAATCGGTGAGTTTTGTTCGGACTGTCAAAACCGTTTGGAAAAAAATCCGCTTCGAATTTTGGATTGCAAGCAGGACCGCGACCATGAGCTAATGAAGACGGCTCCGTCCATCATTGATTATCTTAATGAAGAATCCAAAGCTTATTTTGGAAAAGTCCAGCAGTATTTAACCCAACTTGATATTGAATTTGAGGTAGATCCAAACCTTGTCCGTGGTCTGGATTATTACAACCACACCGCCTTTGAAATTATGAGTAATGCCGAGGGCTTTGGTGCCATTACGACACTCTGCGGGGGCGGCCGCTATAACGGGTTGGTCGAGGAAATCGGCGGTCCGGAAACGCCGGGCATCGGTTTTGCTTTAAGTATTGAGCGTTTTATTGCCGCTCTTAAAGCCGAAGGCATTGAAATGGAAATCAATCAAGGGATTGACTGCTACCTTGCCGCACTTGGAGAGGAAGCAAAGGATTATACAGTCGGTCTCCTGCAGCAGCTTCGTTTGGCTGGTTTTTCCGCAGAGCGGGATTATTTAAATCGAAAAATTAAAGCCCAATTCAAGGCTGCTGACCGTTTACAAGCTCGTTATGTAGCAGTACTTGGAGATGATGAATTACAAAACAATAAAATTAATATAAAAAATATGGAGACAGGTGAACAGGTAGAGGTTGAACTGGATTCCCTCGTCAACTATTTTCAAGGTTTAAAAGGATAAAGGAGGATTTTTAGTATGTTTGGGAGATCGTATTTTTGCGGTGAAGTTCCAGAGACCGCAGTTGGGGAAAAAGTAACGTTAAAGGGCTGGGTTCAAAGAAGACGCGACCTTGGCGGATTAATTTTTATCGATTTACGCGACAGATCCGGCATTGTTCAGATTGTTTTCAATCCGGATGTTTCAAAAGAAGCTTTAGAGACAGCGGAAAAAATCCGTAATGAATATGTTCTTGATATAGTCGGCACAGTCATTGCCCGCGAACCTGGAACCATTAATGAGAATCTTAAAACAGGTAAAATTGAAGTTCAAGCAGAACAGGTAACGATCATTAACGAGGCAAAAACACCTCCATTTACCATTTCTGACAGGACTGACGCTTCTGAGGATGTCCGCCTGAAATACCGTTATTTGGACTTCCGCCGTCCGGTCATTTTTGAAACATTAAAGATGCGTCACCAAGTGACAAAAGAAATCAGGAACTTCCTTGATGCGGAAGGTTTTTTGGATATTGAAACACCGATTTTGACCAAAAGTACACCAGAAGGAGCCCGTGATTATTTAGTTCCAAGCCGCGTGCATCCTGGTGAATTCTACGCACTGCCGCAATCACCGCAGCTGTTTAAGCAATTATTGATGGTAGGCGGCGTAGAACGCTACTATCAAATTGCCCGCTGCTTCCGCGACGAAGACTTGCGTGCAGACCGCCAGCCGGAATTCACTCAGATCGATATTGAAACAAGCTTTTTAAGTCAAGAGGACATAATGGCCTTGATGGAAAAAATGATGTCCAAACTGATGAAGGAAGTAAAAGGTGTAGAGGTGGCAGCGCCATTCCCGCGTATGGGCTATGACGAAGCGATGAGCCGTTACGGTTCAGATAAGCCTGATACCCGCTTTGGATTGGAGCTAGTCGATGTTTCTGAAATTGTAAAGGAGTCTGGCTTTAAGGTATTTGCTTCTGCCGTTTCGAGCGGCGGACAAGTGAAGGCGATTAATGTAAAAGGCGCAGCGGCTCAATACTCCCGAAAAGATATCGATGCGCTGACCGAATTTGTGGCTGTTTATGGTGCGAAAGGTCTGGCTTGGCTAAAAGCAGAAGCAGATGGACTAAAAGGGCCGATTGCAAAGTTCTTCTCTGAAGAAGATGCTGCAGCCCTGAAAGCTACACTGGAGGCTTCTGAAGGCGACCTGCTGCTGTTTGTTGCTGATAAAAAGAGTGTAGTAGCTGACGCGCTGGGAGCTTTACGGTTAAAGCTTGGCAAGGAATTAGAGCTAATCGACCAAAGCCGTTTCAATTTCTTATGGGTGACAGACTGGCCGCTGCTTGAATTCTCAGAAGAAGATGGCCGTTATTATGCTGCCCATCATCCGTTCACGATGCCTGTCAGAGAAGATCTGGAGTACTTAGATACTGATCCTTCCAAGGTTCGCGCCCAAGCCTATGACCTTGTATTAAACGGCTATGAGCTAGGCGGCGGATCGTTAAGAATATTTGAACGGGATATTCAGGAGAAAATGTTCAGTGTTCTTGGTTTTACGCCTGAACAGGCCAAAGAACAATTTGGCTTCCTGCTAAATGCTTTTGAATACGGTACACCACCGCATGGGGGAATCGCTCTTGGGCTCGACAGATTGGTTATGCTGTTAGCTGGCAGCACCAACCTTCGCGATACGATTGCCTTCCCTAAGACAGCGAGCGCAAGCGACTTGTTAATGGCAGCACCAAGCGAGGTTTCCGAGGCCCAATTACAGGAACTAAATTTGTCACTAAAAATTAATAAATAGCAGGCATTAGCTCACATGGTCACCTTGAAGGTGCTTTGAAAATATGCTATGATTAAGTCAATCAAGAAGAGTCCTGAAATGTACGTTGTGTTACCTGAAGTTTTGACCGAACATTGTTTATTTGGGAGTCCGGAGTTTTCTGAATGCGTAAATGCCCCACTCCATTGCGAGTAAGGGGACTTACAATAACAGGAATAGGACACCCCCCTGCTGAGTGCGGGATCAAAACGAAGGATCAAAAGCGACGGCACTATTGGGACTCTTCGTTTTTTTCGCAAACACACCTTCTGTCAGTGATGGCAGAAGGTTTTTATTTTAAAAAATGGTATATTGCTATATGTAATCGACCAATCCAATGGGAATTTCGACTACCCGGTCGCAAAAAGGGCTTATATGAGCCCGAACATATGGAAAACGCGCAGCGGGTAGCATAGAGGGATTTTATGAACTCGACCACATGGAAAAATAAGATAGGAGGGATCAGCCATGAAGACGCTCTATCTTGATTGCACTTTTGGCATTGTCGGGGACATGGCTTTGGCCGCACTAATCGATTTAGGAGCCGACATCTCTTACATAGTTGATCAATTGAGAAAGTTACCAATAGAGCCGTTTGGAATCGAAGTACATAACATTACGAATCAGGGCATTGCTGCAAAGAAAATAAGCATCTTTTACCAATCGGAAAAAAATCAACATCAGAGTACGCATGAGATATCTAAAATAATTGCAGAAAATGAGCTCCCAGTTAAAACTAAGGAACGCAGTTTGGCAATATTTCATGAATTCGCAAATGCCAAAGGAAAGCTAAATGGTATCGACTCCAATGAGGTTTATTTTGAAATAGCTTCTATAATCGAAATCATTGGCTTCTGCCTAGCGCTTGAAAGCCTCAAAATCGAAGAAATATTCGCATCACCCGTTCCAGCAGGTTTTGGCCACAAAATGACAGCTCACGGGCTTTATCCAATACCGTCTCCAGTCACGCTTGAGCTGCTAAAAGGGATTCCGCTTGCAGAACTAAACGTCCAAAGGGAATTGACCACACCAACTGGGGCAGCGATATTACGGTCACTCGTGAAAAAATTCATACCTATTGGCGGACACGTGGTGGACAAGATTGGGTATGGGGCAGGTGAAACGGATTTTGACCACCCGAATGTTCTAAGGGCATTATTCATCTCCCCTATTAAGCAAGACCCAAATCAAGAACGGGAATCAATCTATATATTGGAAGCCCAGCTTGATGATATGACTGGTGAGGGTCTTGGGTTTGCGATGGAACGTCTGCTGGCTGAAGGAGCTCTTGATGTTTTTTATACCCCTGTTTACATGAAGAAAAATCGGCCAGGCACCCTTGTAACCGTTTTGGTTTCCTTAAACCTGGCAGACCGCTGTGAACAAATTTTATTGGAAGAGACTACTACCCTGGGGGTCCGAAGAAGCATGTGGAGCCGCAATATTCTTGACAGAAGATTTATTGAGGTTGAAACTCCCTATGGGCATATTAAGGTAAAGCAGGCCTGCAGGAGGAATAAAATCCTCCACCAAGCTCCGGAATATGAGGATGTTGCAAGAGCAGCAAGGGAGCACAAGGTACCGTTTCAAACGGTTTACCAATATGCCATGAAATTAGCAATGAATGAGCAGATGGGGGATTAAATATGGTCCCTTTGATTCCCATTACAGCAGTAGTGTTAGCGGCAGGCAACTCCTCAAGGATGGGAGATTTTAAACCTTTGCTGCCTATCCAAGGGATTCCTATGCTTGAGTTGGTGCTAAGGAATGTTTTATCCTTTCCATTTGAAAATGTGATGGCAATAATCGGCCATAATGAAAATAAAATTAAAGATGCCATACATATTTCTGATCAGCGCTTTAAATGGGTAAGCAACATCCATTTTAATCAAGGTTTAAGCAGTTCAATAAAAACTGCTGTTCAGCGATGCAATGTTGAAACCTGCGGTCTAATTGTCTTTTTGGGCGATCAGCCTTTACTTAAGAAGTCAACAATACAACAAATAATCCAGACAATCCTGAAAACGAACGTAAATCAATCAAAGTACATTCTTCAGCCAACCTACAACAGTGTTCCAGGACATCCGGTTTATATATCTTCACAGCTGTTTCCATATGTTGGTGAAATAACCGGAGATCAGGGGGCAAAAGCGATATTTAAGTTTGCCGATCAACATTTCCAAATTCCCATAGCCGATGAAGGGACCATTTTAGATGCCGACACCTATGAGGATTATCAAGATATTATCCAAAAGATAAAAAAATCCTTCTAGGTGCTTCTGTTTTTAGGAAAGTATGATATATTTTTTAAGGTGAAAACATAATAAAATAAATCGAATTTAATTTCTGGAGTGAACACTATGCTGCATCAATTTTCTCGTAATGAGCTTGCAATTGGTAAAGAAGGCCTTGATATAATGAAAAACAGCACGGTTGCCGTGTTAGGGATTGGCGGTGTCGGTTCTTTTGCCGCGGAGGCGCTTGCCCGTTCTGGAGTCGGCCGGCTAGTGTTGATAGATAAAGACGATGTTGACATTACTAACGTTAATCGCCAATTAATTGCATTGCTATCTACTGTAGGCAGACCAAAGGTTGAAATTATGGAGGAGCGGATTAAGGATATTAATCCCGATTGTGAAGTTATTTCCCTAAAGATGTTTTATACAGAGGAAACATATGAAGAAATCTTCAGCCACAAGTTAGATTTTGTTGTTGATGCTTCAGATACGATCATGTATAAAATCCATCTGATGAAGGAATGTTTAAAGCGAAATATCCCAATTATATCAAGTATGGGTGCCGCTAACAAAATGGATCCCACCCGCTTCAAAATTGCGGATATTTCAAAGACGCATACAGACCCAATTGCTAAGGTAATTAGAACAAAATTGCGTAAAGAACGAATTCACAAAGGCATTCCGGTTGTCTTCTCCGATGAAAGCCCGATTGTTATTCGTGAAGATGTTAGAAAAGTTGTTGGAAACGAAAAAGCCGAGATTCGGAAGGCGAAAATGCCGCCATCTTCTAATGCATTCGTGCCATCTGCATGCGGGTTAATTATGGCAAGCTATGTGGTTAGCCAATTACTAAAAGATATCAAAATTATGCGCGTAGCAGATGAGAAATAGTTTACCAGGCTCTAAGCAAAAAATGCTTAGGGCTTTTTTTTGCTGAAAAATCATAAATACCCCTAAAATTGGAAAGCTATAAAAAAATTGGGTGGGGTGGTTTATGATGAAAAAAAGCTTTTTAAAGCCGCTTCGCAATTTGTTTAAAACGGAACCTCAATTTTACGAACAATCAAACCAACAAAGAATTCATTTAAAAGAACAGGGTATAAGCAGTCATTATGAACAAAATTTAGAAACTTTTAAGTCCATTTTTTCCATACCAAGAAACTTCGATGTCAAGATTCACGAGTTCAACATCCGTGCTCTTAATCGCCGTGCATTTGTTCTGTATATCTGTACCATGGTCGACTTAGAACAAATTCGAAAGAATATTTTCGGACCTCTAATTGAAAGCAATCAGCCGATAAGAGAGATTCAAGATATTGTTACCGCCCCAATTGAGCGGATAAGCACCCAAATAGGGGATATTACTGAAATCGTCACCAGTGGTTTTACCGCGTTATTTATCGATGGTGATGATCAATGCTATTTATTTGGAACAACGGAAGTTCAAGGGCGCAGTATCGAAAAATCCGATAATGAAGTCATCGTCAGAGGAGCAAAAGAGGCCTTTAATGAAAAGTTGGTCGATAATATTGCGTTAATCCGGAAAAAAGTTAAAAACGAAAACCTTATTTTTGAGGCGCTTGTTGTTTCAAAGCGCTCCAGAAATGACGTTTTGATTGTTTATGAACAAGACCTAGTGAATGATGAATTGCTGAAGACGATAAAGGATAAGCTTGAATCTTTGAATACTGACAGTATTATCGATTTAAGCATATTGGAGCAGTACCTTGAGGAACGGCCAAGATCGTTGTTTCCGACCATTTTAAACACGGAACGCCCAGACCGGGCAGTATCTTTTATAGAAGAAGGACACATTGTTTTGTTAATGTCCAACTCGCCTAACTGCCTTGTTCTTCCCGCAACTTTTTGGGCCCTGTTCCATTCACCGGAAGACCATTACCTGCGGACACCGTATGGTAATTTCATTCGGCTTTTGCGATTTATGGCATTTTTTATCTCAATTTTTTCCTCGGCCTTTTATATTGCGATAACAAACTATCATGTCGGGATGATTCCGCCCGATTTGTTGATGGCCATGGCGGGTACAAGAGAACGAGTCCCTTTCCCTTCCATCATTGAAATTCTTATGATGGAACTGGCCTTTGAACTGATTCGGGAAGCGGGGCTGCGCGTGCCCTCTCCGATTGGGCCAACGATTGGGATTGTCGGTGCTTTGATTTTGGGCCAGGCAGCCGTTCAAGCCAACATCATCAGTCCAATTGTCATCATCGTTATCGCCTTAAGCGGGTTAAGTTCCTTTATTATCAGCGATACCAGTATGAATTTTGCGATTCGTTTAAGCCGCTTTTTGTTTATTTTTGCTGCAGGTTTTATGGGGATTTATGGTATGGGGGCATTAATGGTTTTGGGTCTCTTTTATTTAGTTTCAATAAAGTCATTCGGTGTTCCTTACTTTGCACCGATGACCCCGCATTTCTCCTCGGGAAAAGATTTGATTATCCGGCCAGTACCTATGAGGCATAGGTTACGCCCGGGTTATCTAAAGCCGAAAGATATGGTTAAACAAGGAAAGGATTAAGATTAAAATGAATCAGAAGCCAGGAAAACTTGGTATTCGAGAATATGTATCAATTGCGATACTGATGGTCGGTTTAAAAGCGACTGAAGAAACACCAGCCGGTTTATATCATATGGTCCAAAATGCAGCGTGGATGATTCCACTTTTATCGGCTGTATTCTTCTTCATCCCGCTCTTTTTGTTGATTAAAACAATGTCTTTATTTCAGGGGGAAAACTTGTTTTACGTGATTCAAAAATTACTTGGCCGCTATTTCGGTTTTTTTGTTTGCCTTGTTGTTTTTGTCCTCAGTTCATTTGCCATTTCATTTGATTCTCGAGATTATACCAATATCATACGGGCATTTTATTTTAATACGACACCCGTGTTGGTCCTTTATGCCATTTTAATAACGATTTGTGCTTACGGAGCGAAGAAAGGAATTCAGCATATCGGTTCGGTTTCTTATTTGATTATTTTTTATGTTATTCTCTCTTTCATTGTTGCGTTATTATTAAGTACTCAAGATAGTAATATTCAAGCCATGCTGCCAATTTGGGGGGCGGGAAAACTCGCTATTTTAGAGCATAGCTCGCAAAGAATTTCGATGTTTGCTGAATTTTTTATGCTTACCATGCTCGTTCCTTACTTAAAGACAAATAATGAATTTCGAAAAGGCACTTGGATTGCTTATTTTAGTGTCAGTATTCAAACAAGTGTTTCAACACTATTTTTCATTTGTTTAATGGATCAATCTTTAGGGGAAATGGGTTATCCATTTCATACGACGATTCGCTATATTTCACTGGGAAGTTATATTCCCAATATCGAAATCTTCTTTTTTGTCATCTGGATTATGGGAGTCTTTATCCGCTTCGCTGCTTTTTTGTATATAATTGCCCTGATGTTCGGTCATATTTTCAAAATCAAGGACTTTGAATACTTGATTCCACTGCTTGCAACCCTTTATTTATTGATTGGTAATATGCCAAACAATCCAATTGAGGTGGCGCTGGAAATAAAACCGTTGATTGGGGTGATATCCGGTCCCGTGTTTTCTGCCATTGCCCTGCTATTATGGCTGACTGCCTTGTTAAAAGGAGAATTTAAACATGCAAAAAACAAAAAAAGTATGTAAATTTTTGTTGATAGCCGTGATTGTTTTTTCCTTAACAGGCTGCTGGGATCGTGAGGAAATGGAGGATAAATCCTATGTGATTGGACTTGGCATTGACCGTTCTCACCATAAAGGGAAAATCAAAGTGACCATGCTGCTTGCTAACCCGGAAGTAGGGAGTCAGCAAGGCGGCGGCGGTTCAACGGAAAAGCCCAGAGAGATTGTTTCCTTTGATGCCAACGATATCATTGCCGCAAAAGTGACGGCAAATTCGGTTGTCTCGCGAATTATAAGTTATGATTTATTAAAGATTATTGTGGTTTCCGAGGAATTTGCGAAGGATCCAAAATTTTATAATATCCTTAATGACGTAGTCTTTGATAAAGAAATTCGCATGAACGCCTATTTGGCAGTTTCAAAAGAAAAGGCCGCTAAGTATTTTTTGAAAAATAAACCAAAAATGGAGACCAGGCCGCATAAGTACTTTCAATACATGATTGACCATGGTATAGAAAACGGTCTGATTCCTGATTCTAATCTTTTTCGCTTTTTTAAGACAACAGATAGAGGAACCGACCTTTTTTTAGCGATGAACACATCAGCTGTTAGGGAAAAGCATCCTAAATTTAAAGGGGAAGATGAATATTTTGCCGGGCAGCTGAATGCATCCGGGGAGTTCGATGATACTCAATTTATCGGTTCGGCAGTGTTTAGAAACGGAGTAATGATTGGAAAGTTAACTGGTCAGGAAACAAGTATGGTCAATATTCTTGATGATACAACAAACATGAGTGATTTTTTTCTTGATATACCTAATCCCTTTCCAGGCAAACGAAAATCATTTGCCGTTAGAGTGATAAAAAAAGAAAACAATAAAATCAAAATGGACCTAAAGGGGTCTCGTCCAAAGATTTTTATCACCATACCCTTAAAATTTGAAATCATGTCAAATCCCTCGAGGATTGACTTTGCTAAAAGGAAAAATCAAGAAGTCTTAAAAAAGCAAATCGCCAGCCATTTTAAAACGGAATTTGAGAAGTTTTTGAAAAAAACACAAAAGGAATTAAAAGGTGCCCCATATCCGTTGTCCTTTTACGCTCGGAAATATTTTGGAACAAATCAGGAATTTGAAAAATTCAATTGGACGAAATCATATTTAAAAGCAGAAATATCCGTATACCCCGAAGTTGAAATAATAGATTTCGGTAAAAGGCAAAAGAAAAACTTAAAGGTGGAGAAATAACGTGAGAATCCTATCAATCGTTGTGTTGTTTGTTATTATCTTTTATTCCCTTGGCTTTGGCATCACCTTGTGGAAGGATAAACAAAGATTGGGGGCGATAGCCGTTTTTTTCCTTTGTCTAGCTATTGTTGTCCTTCCGTTTTTTTCGATCTTTTAATCATTCTCAGTCTCCAGCCCTAGTTTCTTTCCATCTTCAGCCGCTTAATTCCCTCCTAAAATTAAGTTAAGATCATTAGTGAATTAGTAGGAAAATTTTAACTGATGGGTTAAAATGTAGGGGCACTCGAAGAGAGGGGAGAAAATTTTTGGAATCAATCGTAGAATTAAAAAATGTAACGAAAGTGATTAAAGGCAGAACGATTATTGACGATATCAGCTTTCAGGTATATAAAGGCGAGGTTTTTGGTTTTTTGGGTCCGAATGGTGCTGGGAAAACGACGACTATTAGGATGATTGTCGGCTTAATGGGAATTACTTCAGGGGACATCATTATTGGCGGTTCAAGCATTAAAACACAATTTGAAGACGCCGTTCGTCATGTTGGGGCCATTGTGGAAAATCCGGAAATGTACAAGTTTTTAACAGGTTATCAAAACCTGATACATTATGCGAGAATGGCCAAGGGAATAACGAAGGAAAAAATTGCTGAAGTAGTCGAACTGGTAGGGCTGTCTGACAGAATTCACGATAAAGTAAAAACCTATTCACTTGGGATGCGGCAGAGATTAGGGCTTGCACAATGTCTACTACATGACCCCGAGGTATTGATTCTTGATGAACCGACAAACGGTCTTGACCCTGCTGGCATTAGGGAAATCCGCGACTATGTCCGCCTGCTTGCCCGTGAAAAAAATATGGCTGTTATTGTTTCCAGTCACCTCTTGTCCGAAATGGAAATGATGTGTGACCGAATCGGCATTATACAAAATGGGCAATTGATTGATGTCCAGCAGGTGAAGGAATTCATTCAAGGCAATGAAACGGTCCATGAATTAGAAGTAATTCCGAGCGAAACTGCACTATCAATCGTACACGCTTACTTCCCGGATGCAGAGGCAAATCTGTCACGAAACGGAATATCTGTCAGTCTTTCAAAAAAAGAAATCCCTCATCTGGTTAAAATCCTCGTCCAAGAAGAAATCAAAATTTTTGCCATTAAGGAAACAGCGAAAACTTTAGAGGACCGCTTCCTTGAAGTGACGAAAAAGGAGGCGGAGGAAGCCCATGCTTAATTTAATTAAAAATGAATGGATGAAAATCTTTCGGCGTCCCGGCACCTATTTCATGATTGCGCTGCTGATTGTTATAACCTGCATCGTTGGTGCCTTTTTTAAATATCAAGAAACTGGCTCTAATGCTGGTCCGGATAAGAATTGGCAGCAAACGTTGCAGGAAGAAAACGATGCCTTAAAAAAGCAGATGGAACAGAGCAGGGCCAAAATAGAAAAGGATTTTTTCAAAGAGGAAATCGCCATCAATGACTATCGAATTAAACATAATCTTCCGGAAAAGGAAAAATTTAATGTTTGGTCGTTTGTCAAAGAAGCATCCGAACTCATCACGCTGGCTGGCTTGTTTACGATTATCATTTCCGCCGGAATTGTAGCGAGTGAATTTAATTGGGGGACCATTAAACTGCTGTTGATTCGGCCAATCAATCGAAGCAAAATATTAATATCAAAATATCTGACTGTTTTATTGTTTGCACTGACCTTGCTGGGAATTTTATTTGTGTTTTCGACGGTCCTTGGCGCACTGTTATTCGGAATGCCCGAGCATGCCGCACCATATTTAAACTACCATAACGGTACGGTTACTGAGCAAAATATCGTGGTCCATTTATTAATCTATTATGGTTTAAGCTCCATTGATATGATTATGCTTGCGACGATGGCGTTCATGATTTCTTCTGTCTTCCGAAACAGTTCACTTGCCATCGGATTATCTATTTTCTTATTATTTACTGGAGCACAATTTACCGCGCTGCTGTCTCTTAAGTTTTCCTGGGCAAAATATATTCTATTTGCCAATACAAATTTAATGCAGTACTTTGAAGGAACCCCGATGGTCGAGGGGATGACGATGAATTTTTCAATCTTTATTCTAGTTATTTACTTTGTTATTTTTCAATTCTTGGCATTCTTTGTGTTCAAAAAACGTGATGTTGCTGCATAATCAGATGAAATGGGGCTGTCTCATCTTAGCTGTTGAGACAGCCTTCTTTTTTCCAATTATAGTGAAATGATATGGGTAAACTATTTTGTAGAAAAATTATCTGGAGGACTTTTTTATGGAAATTAAAATCAGCAATCAGGCATTAAAATGGTTTAAAGAAGATATTGGCCTTAAGAAGGGTGATAAACTGCGATTTTATACGCAAGTTTATGGAAATAGTCCAATTCAGAAGGGGTACTCTTTGGCGTTTACTCAAGAGGAGCCCTTAAAAATAGCAGCCAGTACTGATCTGGATGGGATCCTTTTCTTTGTTGAAGACGGTGATGTCTGGTATTTCGACGGGCATGATTTACATGTTGATTATGATGCAAAAGAAGATGAATTGAGATATGAGTATGTTAAACCCTGACTCACTCCACGGGGCAAGCCCGCTTGGTTTTACGGGCTATTTATAACCTAATAGGATAATTCGGGCAGGAACAAGGATATCCATCGCTGGTATTTTTTTTGTCGTTAAGAGATAATTGTTTGGTACTCGTTCTAAAAGGAGAAATATAGAGTGGAAAAAATCAAGCATATCTCCAGCGAATTTAAAGATTGGATCATACAGACATTAAATAGCGGTGCAAGCCCGGAGAAAATCGTCGATGCGATGATTAGTAAGGGATTCGATGAAACATTTGCATTAAGGACTTTATTGCGTATTGGTGGAAACCAATCGATTGTAACAGCTAATAAGCAAAGCCCTTATTATTATGAAATTCCTGAAATTGGCCATAAGGGCAATAAACTATATGCAGGGGACCGGGAAATTAAGGTGCTTTCTAGAGTGGAGCATCCATTTATTCTGCATTTAGATAATGTGTTAAGCGACGAAGAATGTGACAAACTGATCAGCCTTTCAAGCGACAGATTACAGCCTTCTCATATTATTGATAAAAACACTGGGGAGAACCGTGCAGCTTCTGGCAGAACGAGCAAAGGAATGTATTTTACAATCAATGAAAATGGACACGTCTCCACAATTGAGAAAAGAATTGCTGAATTAACTGGCTATCCGATTGAAAATGGTGAAGGGCTGCAGGTCTTGAACTATAAAATAGGCGAGGAATATAAACCCCACTTCGATTATTTCCCGGCAAACCAGGTTAAAGAAGATAAAGGGGGACAGCGGATCGGCACCTTTTTAATCTATTTAAATGATGTCGCTTCAGGAGGAGAAACCGTATTCCCAAAGTTAGGAGTATCGATTGTTCCGAAGAAAGGAACAGCTGTTTACTTTCATTATGGGAATAGTAAGGGACAAGTCGATCGACTTTCCTTACACACCAGTGTGCCGGTATCCGAAGGTGAAAAATGGGTTGCCACCAAGTGGATCAGGCAAGGGAGAATTTACTAACAAAGATAGGGGCAGTAACAAATGACAGAAAATAAACCATATAGAGTATTACTATATTATATGTATGTACCAATCGAGAATCCGGAGGAATTTGCCGCTCTGCATTTGCAGTTCTGTAAGGAACTAGGACTTAAAGGACGAATTTTAGTGGCTGCCGAAGGGATTAATGGTACGGTATCGGGAACGGTCGAGCAGACTGAAAAGTATATGGAAAGCATGCATCAAGACGAACGTTTTGCTGATATGGTTTTTAAAATTGATGAAGAGGATGAACATGCCTTTAAAAAGATGCATGTCCGCCATCGGTCGGAGCTTGTCACCCTTCGCTTAGAAGACGATATCAATCCTAATGAAACGACCGGTAAACATTTGAGTCCGAAAGAATTCTATGAGGCAATGCAGGATCCAAAGACCGTTGTCATTGATGCCCGAAATGACTATGAATTTGATTTAGGTCACTTTAGAGGAGCTGTTCGGCCAGACATAACAGCCTTTCGCGAGCTTCCGGACTGGATTCGGGAAAATAAACAGCAGTTTGAAGGGAAAAAAATCTTGACCTATTGTACTGGCGGAATTCGCTGCGAGAAGTTTTCAGGCTGGCTTGTAAAAGAAGGCTTTCAAGATGTTGGACAACTACATGGCGGTATCGTGACCTACGGGAAGGACCCTGAAGTGCAAGGACAGCTGTGGGACGGACAATGCTATGTATTTGACGGAAGGATCAGTGTGCCGGTTAATCAGGTTGAACATGTTATCGTCGGAAAAGATTATTTCACGGGTGAACCTTGTGAACGATATGTAAATTGTGCAAACCCGGAATGCAATAAACAAATTATTTGCTCAGAGGAAAGTGAGCACAAATACCTTAGGGGCTGCACACATGAATGCCGAGTGCACCCAAGGAACTTGTATGTGAAGGAACATGGGTTAACGGAAGAAGACGTTGAATTGAGATTACAGCAGATTGGCGAAGAGTTTTCAGTTAAAAACAGCTAATCTTATTTATATAAAAAAATGACGTGTGAATGGTACACGTCATTTTTTAATACATGTTTAATTTTTTCGTGTAAGCTTTTCATAGACAGATGCAAGTGCCTGTTCGAATTTCCCTGTCTTTTTCGGCAGATAGTATTGTTTGTTCTTGATCCGGTCCGGCAGATATTGCTGCGGTACCCACCCGTTCTCATAGTCATGCGGATACTTGTAGCCAATGCCTCTGCCAAGCTCTTTCGCCCCTTTGTAATGGGCGTCTTTTAAATGGTCCGGGACATCGCCGGTTATTCCTCTTTGAATATCGGATAGGGCCGCATCAATCGCCAAAATAGCAGAATTGGATTTGGGCGACAGGCATAATTCAATCACCGCATTGGCAAGTGGAATACGTGCTTCGGGAAAGCCTAGCCTTTCTGCCGTTTCAATGGCTGCCAATGTCCGTGCTCCCGCCTGCGGGTTGGCAAGTCCGATATCCTCATAGGCAATTACAATTAACCGGCGGCTAATGCTTACTAAGTCCCCGGCTTCAATTAATCTGCCAAGATAATGAAGGGCGGCGTTTACGTCACTGCCGCGTATTGATTTTTGGAAGCCTGACAATACATCGTAATGAGCGTCCCCGTCTTTATCCGCGGCAATGCTTTTCTTCTGCAGGCATTCTTCAGCTGTTTGAACATCGACATGGATAACGTTATTTTCATCTGGATCTGATGAAAGAATGGCTAATTCCAAGGCATTTAAAGAGCTGCGGACATCTCCTCCTGAGCCTTGGGCAAAATGCTGAAGCGCATCCTCAGTTATATCAACTTTTAATCTGCCGTAACCCCGTTCCTCATCTTCTAATGCCCGAACTAAGGTTTGCGTAACTTCATTAGGTGTTAATGGTTTAAGTTCAAAAATTTGACAGCGGCTGCGAATGGCTGGATTAATGGCATGATAAGGGTTGCTGGTTGTTGCCCCGATCAATACAATCATTCCGTTTTCCAAATAGGGCAATAGGAAATCCTGTTTGGCCTTATCTAACCGGTGGACCTCGTCCAACAGCAGGATTACTTTTCCGGACATTTTCGCCTCGGCAGCGACAATTTCCATATCTTTTTTATTATTTGTAACGGCGTTTAACGTTCGAAAGGCATATTTGGTACTGCCGGCAATGGCGCTCGCTATCGAGGTTTTTCCTATCCCGGGAGGACCATACAGAATCATTGAAGTCAGCTGCTTGGCTTTTACCATTCTAGCAATGATCTTGCCCTCACCGACAAGATGCTGCTGGCCGGCAACTTCTTCAATTGTTCGCGGCCGCATTCGAAATGCCAACGGTTTTTGCTGCATAGTAATCTCTCCAATAAATATTTTGCTATATCTTAACAATACCATTTCCTCGTGGAAAAGCATATTAAAGAAGAATATGTTATAATTCTAATGCCTACCAAAATACTACGGATTTTTTTGAATATAGATTTTTTAAAAAATAGAGGTGTTATTTTATGAAAATATCTACAAAGGGCCGTTACGGCCTGACAATTATGATTGAATTAGCAAAAAATTACGGAGAAGGGCCAACTTCTTTAAAAACAATAGCCCAAGCGAATGACCTATCTGAGCATTATTTGGAGCAATTGATTGCACCGTTACGAAATGCTGGATTGGTGAAAAGTATCAGAGGCGCATACGGGGGTTATATATTAACTGATGTACCTGCCAAAATTACCGCTGGCGATGTAATTCGTGTGCTTGAGGGCCCGATTACACCGGTTGAAGGAATTGAAGATGAAGAACCGGCTAAACGGGAGTTGTGGATTCGCATTCGCGATGCAATTAAGGGTGTATTAGACAACACGACTCTTGAGGACTTAGCAAGCCACAGTGAAGATGGCGAAATGGAAGGTTATATGTTTTATATTTAATGACGAAGCTAATAATAGAGAATTATGTTGATTTGAGGTGTCATAATGGAACGAATTTATCTCGACCATGCCGCAACCTCTCCGATGCATCCAAAAGTGATTGAAAAAATGCATGAGACGATGAAATCCGTTTTCGGAAATCCATCAAGCATCCATGCTTTTGGCAGGGAAGCGCGACATTATATTGATGTGGCGCGGGCAACACTCGCGGGGAGCATTGGGGCAAAGGAAAACGAGATTATTTTTACAAGCGGCGGTACCGAAGCGGACAATATGGCCTTATTTGGCGTCGCGGAAAGCTATCAGCATTTAGGAAAGCATATTATCACTACCCAGGTAGAACATCATGCTGTTCTTCATGCTTGCCAGAAGCTTGAAAAAATGGGCTTTGAGGTCACCTATTTGCCAGTTGATGAAACAGGCAGGATTTCCGTTACTGACCTTCAGGAGGCTTTAAGGGACGATACCATATTAGTTTCCGTCATGTATGGAAACAACGAGGTTGGCACCATCCAGCCGATTGCAGAAATTGGCCGGCTTGTGAAGGATCATCAGGCAAAATTTCATACAGATGCTGTCCAGGCCTATGGGATGGAAAAAATAAATGTCGATGAAAGCTATATTGATTTGCTATCGGTTTCTGCTCATAAAATAAATGGACCAAAAGGGATCGGTTTTCTTTATGTAAAGTCAAATGTTAAAATTTCACCACGTTTATTTGGCGGCGAGCAGGAGAGAAAACGGCGCGCTGGAACAGAAAATGTCGCATCTATTGCCGGGTTCCATGAAGCGGTTCTGATTGCGATGGAAGAACGTTCTGCAAAGAGAGAATTGTTTGCTGAGTATAAGCAGCTTTTGATGAACAAGCTTCAAGAATCAGGGATTGAGTTCACTGTAAACGGATTGCTTGAAAATTCCTTGCCGCATGTATTAAACTTAAGCTTTCCCGGAACTAACGTGGAAGCCATGCTGGTCAATCTTGACTTGGCGGGGATTGCGGTTTCGAGCGGTTCTGCCTGTACGGCCGGATCAATTGAACCATCGCATGTCCTTGTGGCGATGTTCGGAAAAGGCTCAGAGCGATTGTCGAATGCAATCCGTTTTAGTTTTGGCTTTACCACGACAACCGAAGAAATCCTACAAGCGGCGGAGGAAACAGCAAAGGTTGTTTCGCGGCTTAGAAAATAAAAGCAAGATTATTTTGTGTGTAAAGAGAGGTGAATTTTTAGATGGAAAGAAAAGACCCAAAAGATACCCGAGTTGTTGTCGGGATGTCCGGAGGTGTTGATTCATCTGTTGCGGCACTGTTGTTAAAGAAGCAGGGCTACGATGTGATCGGCATTTTTATGAAAAACTGGGATGACACCGACGAAAACGGTGTTTGTACAGCAACGGAGGATTATAATGATGTGATTCGTGTCTGCAACCAAATTGGCATCCCTTATTATGCGGTTAATTTTGAAAAGCAATATTGGGACAAGGTATTCACCTATTTCCTTGCTGAATATCGGGCCGGCCGGACACCGAATCCCGATGTCATGTGCAATAAGGAAATTAAGTTTAAAGCCTTTTTGGAGCATGCGATGAATTTAGGTGCCGACTATCTCGCGACAGGTCACTATGCCCGCGTTGAATATCGCGACGGTGAATATAAGATGCTGCGAGGCCTTGATGAAAATAAGGATCAAACCTATTTTCTTAATCAATTGTCGCAAGAACAAATCAGCAAAGTCATGTTCCCAATCGGAAATCTTGAAAAAGCGAAGGTGCGGGAAATTGCGAAGGAAGCGGGCCTTGCTACGGCGGCGAAAAAGGACTCGACCGGAATTTGTTTTATCGGAGAACGGAATTTTAAGGAGTTTTTAGGTCAATACCTGCCTGCTCAGCCCGGCAACATGGAAACGTTTGACGGCGAAGTCAAAGGCAAACATGAAGGCCTGATGTATCATACCATTGGTCAGCGTCATGGGCTCGGCATTGGCGGATCGGGTGAACCTTGGTTTGCCATTGGCAAGGACTTAAAACGAAATGTTTTATATGTTGGCCAAGGTTTCCATAATGAAAAGCTCTATTCCGATTCGATTATTGCGACGGATGTTAGCTGGGTTTCTGACCGGGAAAAGCCTGTGGAATTTAGTTGTACTGCGAAATTCCGTTACCGCCAGGAAGACCACAAGGTTAAAGTTCGTCTATTAGATGGCGGTAAGGTTGAAGTTATTTTTGCAGAACCGATTCGTGCTGTCACACCTGGACAAGCCGCTGTTTTTTATGACGGTGACGAGTGTCTTGGCGGTGGAACGATTGATGAAGTTTATAAAAATGGTGAACGTTTGACATATGTTGGCTAAGTTTAAGGACCCTGATTCCAGTTTTGGAGTCGGGGTTTTTTGGTGCAGGAAAATAGATTTGGCGGATAACTGCTGGAATTCGGCGGATAATCCTACAGGGGTGGCGGATAACCGGCCAGTTTTGGCGGATAATCTCTTCAAATTGGCGGATACCTAGCTAAATTGGGCGGATATCTCCAATCACTTGCCTAACCCCCTTTTACAACCTCAACTTTTAATGAAAATATGGTATACTTCCATGTAGAACGGAGTTGAAAAACATGGACAAAAACCAATTAGGTGTTCAATATATGCAAGAAGGCAACTGGGAAATGGCTGTGAAGGTTTTCAATGAGGCTATCCAGGAAAATCCTGCTGACCCAGTCGGCTATATTAATTTTGGTAACGTCCTCAGCGTTGTCGGTGAGGCTGAAAAAGCGCTAAAATTTTTCCAAAAGGCGATTGAACTTGACGATAATGCAGGTGCAGCCTATTACAGCGCAGGTAATCTATATTTCAGCAATGACCGTTTCCAAGAAGCCAAGAACATGTTTGAAATGGCGATGAGAAAAGGACTGGAAACTAGCGACAACTATTTTATGCTGGGGCTTTCATTAGTCAATCTTGACCAGAGCAAATTTGCCCTGCCCTACTTCCAAAGAAGTGTCGAACTGAATGAAAATGATGCCGAGGCACACTTCCAATACGGATTATGCTTGGCAAATCTGGAACTGATTAGCGAAGCCATCAGCCAATTTAAGAAATGCGTTGAACTCGATCCAAACCATTCAGATGCTTACTATAACCTGGGCGTTTCCTACGCATTCCAAGAGCAAGGCCAGCAAGCGCTGGAGATGTTCGACAAAGCGATAGAAATCCAGCCGGACCATCTGTTGGCCGGGAATGCCAAGAAAATATTAGAAATGAACCAGTAGTCCAATTGATTTTTCACAAGGAAGGAGGGAGCAGCTATGGTTGAAAAGCAGGAATCGCTTGATTTGTTCAGTGAGCAGGGCAAATTTATTAAAGGCCGGCCAATTGTGACGATTTTTCACAATGAACAAAACCTCTATACCGTAATTCGAATCCGGGTAGATGAGACCAATCATCAGTATGATGACAAAGAAGCCGTCGTTACTGGCTATTTTCCTAGAGTACATGAGCAGGAAACGTATATTTTTTACGGGGAATTTAAAGAGCATCCACGCTTTGGTACACAATTTCATGTCAACCATTTTCGCAAGGACATGCCCCAATCGAAGCAAGGGGTTATTGCTTACTTATCCGGCGAAATGTTCAAAGGAATCGGTAAAAAAACGGCGGAAAATATTGTGGAAACCTTGGGTGAGGATGCGATTTCAAAAATTCTCAATCAGCCCTCCCTCCTTGATACCATACCGAAACTCCCTCCTGATAAAGCAAAGCAGCTTTATGACACGTTAATGGAACATCAAGGTCTCGAACAGGTGATGGTCGCGTTAAACCAGTATGGTTTCGGCCCGCAGCTGTCGATGCGGATTTATCAAACTTATAAAGAAAAGACACTTGAGATTATCCAAAAAAAACCTTATCAGCTGGTTGAGGATGTCGAGGGAATTGGTTTTGGCCGGGCGGATGAGCTAGGTTACCAGCTTGGCATATCAGGCAGCCATCCTGACCGAATTAAGGCAGGCTGCCTCTATACATTAGAAAATGAATGTATGCAGACAGGGCATGTCTACATGCAAGCCGAAGCACTGCTTGAGCAGGTAAAAGCCCTCCTAGAAGAGAACCAGCGTGACGTCATTGATTTTCTTGCTATCTCAAACGAAATTATCGGCCTTGAAAAGGAAGGTAAAATTATTGGCGAAGAGAAACGAGTTTACCTGCCTTCCTTATACTTTGCGGAAAAAGGACTCGTTACCAGCATTAAACGAATCCTCCAGCAAACAGAATATCAGGATCAATTCCCGGAATCGGAATTTTTGCTGGCATTAGGTGATTTGGAAGAACGGCTTGGGGTCCAGTATGCGCCAACCCAAAGGGAAGCCATCCAAACAGCGTTAATGTCACCGATGCTGATCTTAACTGGGGGTCCCGGAACAGGGAAAACGACCGTTATCAAGGGGATTGTCGAGCTTTATGGAGAGCTCCATGGCTGCTCCTTGGAAATAAAGGATTATCAAAAAAAGGACGAACCATTTCCGTTTCTGCTTGCGGCACCTACCGGGAGAGCAGCCAAACGGATGAGTGAATCGACTGGATTGCCTGCTGTCACCATACACCGTCTGCTCGGCTTTAACGGGACGGAAGGCTTTGATCGTGATGACGGGAGCCCGCTTGAAGGGAAAATTCTCATTGTTGATGAAACCTCGATGCTCGATATTTGGCTCGCGAATCAACTCTTCAAAGCGTTGCCGGAAAACATTCAAGTCATTATGGTTGGTGACGAAGACCAGCTGCCGTCTGTCGGCCCTGGTCAGGTTTTAAAGGATTTACTAAGATCGGAGCGAATCCCGACAGTACGGTTAACGGATATCTACCGCCAGGCGGAAGGCTCCTCTATTATTGAACTGGCGCATGAAATCAAAAAGGGACATTTGCCGGCTGACATAACCCAAAAACAAGCCGATCGTTCCTTTATCAGATGTACTACCGCACAAATTGCAGAAGTAATCGAAAAGGTCGCATTAAATGCGAAAAATAAGGGTTATACGGCAAAGGATATTCAGGTCCTAGCCCCAATGTACCGGGGTCCAGCCGGGATTGACCGATTAAATTTGCTCCTGCAGGAAATCTTTAACCCAAACCCGGATGGCAAAAGAAAGGAAATCCAATTTGGCGATGTTAAGTACCGGATTGGCGACAAAGTTCTTCAGCTAGTCAACCAGCCTGAGAATAATGTGTTTAATGGCGATATCGGGGAAATCATCTCCATCATCTATGCAAAGGAAAATACCGAAAAACAGGATATGATTTATATTTCCTTTGAAGGCAATGAAGTGGAGTATACAAAGCAGGATTTGACGCAAATTACCCATGCCTATTGCTGCTCGGTCCATAAATCACAGGGAAGTGAATTTCCGATTGTCATTCTTCCTGTAACTAGAAGTTATTACAGAATGCTGCAAAGGAATTTAATTTATACGGCGATAACAAGAAGTAAACAATCCTTGATATTATGCGGAGAGGTCGATGCACTGCAAATGGGGGTTGCGCGGGCGGATGAAATGTCAAGACTGACCACACTTTGTGAAAAACTTCAGGAAACCATTGCCATTGGCGATATAACAGCCGAGCCTCAAAAGGACCAAGAACAGAGCAAATTGTCTCTTGAGGAAGAATTAATGGCCGTCAATCCGATGATTGGGATGGAAAATATAACGCCATATGATTTCATGGAGAAAACTGGCAGCTAAATGAAAAAGGACCCCCGATGGGTCCTTTTTTCATTCATTTACTTGATATTTCCTGTATTTTTCGAGACACAAGCGGGTAAAAATTATTGATGGCGTCGGTAGTCGAGTTACCCCCGAAAAAACCTGTTCCCGGGCAGGTTTTTACATTGTAATCCGGACCTCTGTCTAGAACTCGCTCACCCGTTTTTACATTCCACCAATGATGATAGGTAATACTGTCAATGGAGGGAGTCAGTCCGAATCTTAAGGAAAGTGCAGCCGTGATGTAAACAATCGTTTCTTTTTGCTCAGCTGTCATCACATCATGGCCGATATCGAAGTTTCCGACATTTTCAATCATGATTCCGGTTGTGTTAGCGATCGGGCCAATCGAGCCTTCCGGGGCAACGTCAAACGGTCTGGACACTGCAACCTTTCCATCAGGAAACGTTGTTAAGTTTTGCGCGATATTCTTCCAGCCTCTTTGCTTCACATGGAAATTTTCCATGCTCTCGAGCATTTTAAAATGATTATTCCCATAAAACTGCTTGTAGGACGGAAGCCAGGTATGATGCTGCTGGATGAGGTTTATATTTCTGGTAAATTTATTTTGAAATAACCAATCCTTAAATTCCTCTCTAGTCATCAAAATATATTGTCCATGTGTAGCCGCCCCAAGCGCACGGGAAGGGAAAATAGTAATCATCATGATAAAAATGAAACTAAAAAAGATTAGATTTTTTTTCATTTCTTCGACCTCTGCTTTAACCTCTTTTCTACATTGTTTGTTAAACAACCTTTCTTATTCCAAACAGCTCTTTATGGAAAACGTTTCACCTTATGAATTGATGAAAGATAACGGAAACTAAGATTGTTCGAAGGAGGTGGGATACTCTTTGCGAACATTTTCCTTATTGAAGGGGCAGCCGGTTTTTGAAACGAAAAGAGGAACGAAAATCGGCGAGGTTTGCGATCTTTGCATTTCAAAAAACGGAACCGTCAAAGGCCTATTGATTAAAAAAGGCGTTTTCTTCAAACAATCCTGTTTCTTGGACATTCAGAAGGTTTCTTCCTTTGGCTGGGATGGGGTCATGATTGAGGATGCTGGCAGCTTAGAAAAGCTGAAAGAAACTCCTGAGTTTACATTGAACCATCAGCATTCACTTGAAGGGATGATGATGCTTTCCAATAGCGGCCAGTCGCTCGGATTGTTAAAAGATGTATACTTTCAGGAAGAAGTGGGAACAATCGTAGGGTACGAAATCACGGATGGCTTCTTTTCAGATATCACTGATGGGAAACAGGTAATTCAGTCCGAGAAACCCTTAACGGTTGGAAAAGATGCCATTATCGTTGACGTTAATCAAACGTGAGGTGTCTTTTCCATGCTTAAGTGTCCCAATTGTGCGAGCAAGGATATCGGAAAAATCGGTATCAATCAATACTATTGCTGGAACTGTTTTATTGAATTGTCTGTTGCTAAAGGAATTATCAATACCCATCAAGTCGAGGAAGACGGAACCTTAAGTTCATTAGACGATTTGTTTGAAGAAGAATTACGTCGTTACACACTCTAAATCCAAATAAGAGGTGAAACGTATGAACAAAATGATGACGACCATGGTTGCTTTTGGTGCCGGGATGGCTGCTTATAATTTGGCGCAAAGAAATAATTTGATGTCAGGCCGGCAAATGAAAAGAATGCAGAGAAAAGTAAAACGAGCGATATTTTAAATGGTTAGGTCCCCCTCACATGAAGAGGGGGATTTTTAATGAATATTTATTTACCGAGTCTCCAAAAATAACCACTAAAGGAGGGCACGGGCGTTGGATATTCGTATGAAATGGTATTACCGAATCGGTTTTTCTCTCCTTTTATTAATTGTCATTTACGTATTTCTTAAAATACGTTTTGTCTGGTTGCCGGTTGTAAAAGTGGCCATCATTATTGCACTTCCGTTTGTCATTTCTGGATTTATCACCTATTTGCTGCATCCGATAGTTGAAAAACTGCATGAAAAAGGACTTCATCGTGGCATTGCCATTCTGCTCATTTATGTCATATTTTTTGGTGGACTTGGGTTTACCCTTTATAAGGGGATTCCAGCAGTCATAGATCAAATAAAAGACCTTTCGGAAAGTGCACCTGTTTACGCTGAGCAGTATCGAGATTGGATTCGTACTCTCCAATCCCATACAAGAGAATGGCCTGACGGACTGCAAACGAGAATCAATGACGGCATTGATGCCTTTGAGAAAAGACTTGATTCTCTTTTATCTATTATTGTTGGCTATTTAGGTCAATTGTTAAATTCAGCAGCACTTTTGCTGATTATCCCTTTTATCACCTTCTATATGCTGAAGGATTTTGCCCTAATTAAACGAAGTGTTTGGTATATGACACCTAAAAAATGGCGGAAAAGAGGAACCCTGTTTCTAAAGGATGTTGACGATTCACTTGGCAGATACATTAGGGGCCAGCTGCTTGTTTGTGTCATTATCGGAACAGTCTCGTCTCTTCTTTTCTGGGTGTTTGATTTAAAGTATCCCTTATTGTTAGGAATGATTGTAGGAGCGACAAATGTCATCCCCTATTTTGGCCCCATCATCGGTGCTGTTCCAGCGGTAATTGTGGCAGCAACGATCTCGGTGAAATTGGTTATTATCACGCTGATTATTGTATTTGGATTGCAGTTTCTCGAAGGTAATATCCTATCGCCCTATATTGTGGGTAAAAGCCTACATATGCATCCCTTAGTCATCATGGCGGCACTGACAGCAGGCGGTGAGATTGGCGGGATCTTAGGGTTGATTTTAGCGGTTCCGGTGGTAGCGATTCTAAAGGTTGGCATCATTCATGCAAAAAATCACTTTATCGCTGCCCGAAGTAATGAAACATCTCCATAGGTATTTGACAAACTAAGTCAGTACTAGCTATAATTCGTCATAGATAATATTGGTTAAAATGAAGAAGGAACAAGTATGTTATAGACCATCTGTAACGCATCATGCGCTGAAGAGAGGGGCCCCCTTGGCTGAAAGGGGTTCTGGATGAAGGATAACAGAACGCTAATCCGGAGTGCAGCTAACCACTGCCGTAAGACCTGCGTTAAAGGCTTTTGAGAGATGGGTGCAGTTTTTGTATCCATAATCAGGGTGGTACCGCGAGATATGCTCTCGTCCCTGTTTTGGGATGAGGGCTTTTTTGTGTGCTTTTTTAAAATAAAGGAGGTATAAAATATGAAAAATTTAACTGGATCGCAAATTCGCTCGATGTTTTTACAATTTTTTAATGAGGAAAAAGGTCACCATGTTGAGCCAAGCGCATCTCTAGTTCCCCATGATGATCCGTCATTGTTGTGGATTAACAGCGGTGTCGCAACCTTAAAAAAATATTTTGATGGCCGTGTCGTGCCTGAAAATCCAAGAATCACAAATGCTCAAAAATCGATTCGGACTAATGATATTGAAAACGTCGGCAAAACCGCCCGTCACCATACTTTCTTTGAAATGCTTGGGAACTTCTCTATCGGTGAGTATTTCAAGGAGGAAGCCATTGAGTGGGCTTGGGAGTTTTTAACGGACGAAAAATGGATTGGTTTTGAAAAAGAACTTCTTTCTGTGACGATTCATCCTGAAGATCATGAAGCCTATGAAATTTGGCATAACAAGATCGGCATTCCAGAGGAGCGGATTATCCGTCTTGAAGGGAACTTCTGGGATATCGGCGAAGGCCCAAGTGGTCCAAATACGGAAATTTTCTATGACCGCGGACCTGAGTATGGCAATGACATTAACGATCCAGAATTGTATCCTGGCGGGGAAAACGAACGCTACTTAGAGGTTTGGAACCTTGTGTTCTCTCAATTTAACCATAATCCTGACGGTACATATACACCGCTGCCAAAGAAAAACATTGATACCGGTATGGGACTAGAGCGGATGGCATCAGTCGTGCAAAATGTTCCGACTAACTTTGACACAGACCTGTTTATGCCGATTATTCGGGCGACTGAAGAAATCTCCGGCGTAAAATATGGTGTCGAGAAGGGGCAGGATGAAGCTTTCAAAGTGATTGCTGACCATATCCGAACCGTAGCCTTTGCGATTGGTGACGGAGCGCTGCCATCAAATGAAGGCCGCGGCTATGTGCTAAGACGCTTGCTCCGCCGTGCTGTCCGGTACGCTAAGCAAATCAACATCAATCGTCCATTTATGTATGAGCTTGTTTCGGTTGTAGGTGAAATCATGCATGATTTCTATCCGGAAGTAAAGGATAAGGCTGAATTCATTCAGAAAGTCATCAAAACGGAAGAAGAACGCTTCCATGAAACCCTTCATGAAGGCTTAGCGATTTTAGCAAGCGTTATTAAGAAGGAAAAGGAAAAAGGCAGCGACATCATCTCTGGTGAAGATGTTTTCCGTCTTTATGATACGTATGGTTTCCCAGTTGAATTGACTGAAGAATATGCCGAAGAAGAAGGCATGAAGGTTGACCACGATGGCTTTGAGGCAGAAATGGAAGTCCAGCGGGAACGTGCCCGTGCGGCCCGTCACGATGAAAATTCGATGCAGGTTCAAGGCGGCGTATTAAGAGATATTACCGTTGAAAGTAAGTTTGTTGGGTATAATGAACTGACCACAAACTCCACAGTTTTAGCGATTATTAAAAATGGCGAACTGGTGGATGAGGCTTCAAGCGGTGAAGAAGTTCAGCTTATTCTTGATGTTACTCCGTTCTATGCGGAAAGCGGTGGACAGATTGCTGACCGCGGTGTCATTCAAGGCGATGGGACAATAGTTTCAGTTAAAGACGTTCAAAAAGCGCCAAACGGCCAGAACCTTCATAAAGTTACAGTGCAAAGCGGAACAATAAAGTCAAACCAGCAGTTAACTGCCCAGGTGGATCCGGAAAACCGTGTGAAAATCATTAAGAACCATACAGCTACCCACTTATTGCATCGTGCGTTAAAGGATGTATTAGGGGAGCATGTGAATCAGGCAGGGTCACTTGTCGAACCGGATCGTCTACGCTTTGACTTCTCGCATTTTGGTCAAATTAAACCAGAAGAACTGGAGCAAATCGAAAAGATTGTCAACGAAAAAATCTGGAGCAGCATCGAAGTGGATATTAGCCAGAAGCCAATTGCTGAAGCAAAAGCAATGGGAGCAATGGCCCTGTTCGGTGAAAAATACGGCGACATCGTTCGCGTCGTCAAGGTTGGCGACTACAGTCTGGAGCTGTGCGGTGGCTGCCACGTTCCAAACACATCTGTTATCGGCGTGTTTAAAATCGTCTCTGAGGGTGGAATTGGTGCCGGCACAAGGCGCATTGAGGCTGTTACCGGCGAATCAGCTTACAAAGCTTTAAATGAGCAGGTTGGCATGTTAAAGGATGCTGCGGAGAAATTGAAGGTTATTCCAAAAGAAGTGGGGCATCGAATTGATGGTTTACTGGCTGAAATCAAACACCTTCAAAGAGAAAATGAATCGCTCTCTGCTAAGCTTGGCAATATTGAGGCAGGAAATCTGGTCAACAAAGCAAAAGAAATCAATGGAGTTACTGTCTTAGCCGCAAAAGTTCAAGCGCAGGATATGAACAACTTGCGAAACATGGCTGACGATTTGAAACAAAAGCTCGGTTCTGCAGTGATTGTATTGGGAAGCGCCCAAGATGGCAAGGTGAATTTAATTGCAGCCGTTACAAAGGATTTAATTGAACAAGGTTACCATGCCGGCAAGTTAATTAAAGAAGTGTCTGCCAAGTGCGGCGGCGGCGGCGGCGGCCGCCCGGATATGGCTCAGGCAGGCGGCAAGGACCCTGAAAAACTGGATTCAGCGCTATCCTTTGTCGAAGAATGGGTAAAATCTGTTTTGTAATAAGGACAAAGTAGTGTAAAATGTAGGTAACAATTCCAATTCGAGGTGCACGTTCATGAGCTCATTTGATAAAACAATGAGATTTAATTTTCCTGAAGAGCCTTTTGAACATGATGTCAATGATGTTCTTTTTCAAGTGTATGAGGCATTAAAGGAAAAAGGGTATAACCCTATTAATCAAATTGTCGGTTACCTATTATCTGGAGACCCAGCCTACATTCCGCGTCATCGCGATGCCCGCAATATCATCCGTAAGCTGGAACGGGATGAAATCATTGAAGAACTGGTAAAATCGTATTTAAAACAGCAGCGAGAGGGTTAATCAATGCGTTTAATGGGTTTAGATGTAGGTTCAAAGACAGTTGGAATCGCCTTAAGTGATGAACTTGGGTGGACAGCGCAAGGCCTGAAAACACTCAAAATTGATGAAGAAAAAAAACAGTTCGGTTTTGAGGAAATTGGCCAATTAATCAACGAAAATCAAATTAATACTGTAGTAGTAGGCTTGCCAAAGAATATGAACGGTACAATCGGACCGCGAGGAGAGGCAAGTCAGTATTATGCGGAAGAACTGGAACGCCGGTTTGCCGTTCAAACCGTTTTATGGGACGAGCGGCTGACCACTATGGCAGCAGAACGAATCCTGCTTGAAGCAGATGTCAGCAGGAAAAAGCGGAAGAAAGTCATAGATAAAATGGCGGCCGCCATGATTCTTCAAGGCTATTTGGATAGTAAAAAATAATGAGGTGAAAAAATGGCGCACGAACACCATTATGATGATGAACAATATATTACCCTGATCAATGAAAACGGTGACGAGGAGTTATTTGAAATTCTGTTTACCTTTGAATCTGATGAATTCGAAAAGTCATACGTTTTATGTTATCCGGTTGGTGAGGCAGAGGATGATGAGGAAGTCGTTGTCCACGCCTATTCCTACATCCCTACTGAAGAAGGCGAAATTGGAGAATTATCACCTGTCACAACCGATGAAGAATGGGACATCATTGAAGAAGTATACAATACCTTCATCCAAGATGAAGAAGAAGAGGAATAACACTCAGGAGGAATCAGCTGACAAAGCTGGTTCCTTTATTTTTTTATCGTCAAATTTCCGTCGACAAATTAAATGTAAAATTGACATTTTTCCTACCTTATGCTGAAATTATTACGACATGGTTCAAGTTTATTAAAGAATAAATAAAGCACCCGAGCTAACAGGGAGGGGGGAAATTAGATGACAGAAGACAAGAAACATGTAATTCAGCAAAAAATGCTCGAACATCAGAGTGAAGCACGAATCGTCAGAAGAATTGTGTTAATTATTACGATTATATTGGCGGTCACCATCGTCCTCATTGGCGGCGGGGGATACCTCTATATACAATCAGCACTTAAACCCGTAGATTCTAGCAGCAAAGTGCAGAAAAATGTGGAAATTCCGATTGGCTCCTCAGTAACTGGGATAGGTGAAAGGCTTGAGCAAAACGGGATCATTAAGGATGCCAAGGTATTCAAATATTATGTAAAGCTCAAAAATGAAGGCGGCTTTATGGCGGGGGACTATCAATTAAGTCCTTCCATGGATGTTCCTGAAATTGTCAGCCGCTTGAAAACAGGCAAGGTCCTTGCCAAGGCATCGTTTAAAATTGCAATACCAGAAGGAAAACAGCTGAAGGAAATTGCCGCCATTATGGCGAAGGCAACAAATCAGGATGAAGCCCAGGTACTTGCCAAATTGAATGATAAAGAATTTATAAAAACATTAATGGCAAAATACCCTGATATTCTAACGAATGAAATCTTGAACCCTTCAATCATGTACCCGCTAGAGGGGTATTTATATCCAGCCACCTATCCATTCTTTAAACCGAATCCATCTGTTGAGGAAATGGTTACAGCCATGCTTGATAAAACGAGAGAAGTTCTAGCTGACTACACAGATGAGGCGAAAGATAAAAAGCTGTCCGTTCATCAGCTCCTTACAATGGCATCCTTGGTCGAGGAAGAGGCCACGGAGAAAGCTGACCGAAAAAAGATTTCCAGCGTCTTTTATAATCGGATGGAAAAGGGGATGCCGCTGCAGACGGATCCAACCGTTCTATATGCCCAAGGTAAGCATAAGGAAAGAGTGGTCTATAAGGATTTGGAAGTCAATTCTCCTTACAATACGTATAAAAATCCCGGACTTCCACCAGGCCCGATTGCTAATGCAGGAAAATCTTCCATCGAAGCTGCGTTAGAACCGGAACAAACGGATTATTATTATTTCCTGGCAACCGCGGACGGCACGGTTATTTTCACTAAAACGCTAGAAGAACACAATCAGGAAAAAGCCAAGCATATTTCCAGTAAAAAATAGTACGTCACCCGAGGGAATTATTCGCATTCCCTCTTTTTTTATGGTAGAATACTAAAGTGTTTCATAAGGTATCTATAGCGTCACTCACAGGTTATTTTGGCGGTTTACTGCCAGTGTCAATGGTCCGAATGAATATCGCTCGGTTCGTTGTTTTTCTGTGAACGCTATTTTTTATGTCTAAAGAGCTATATTTTGGCAACAATGCAGTTTAAAAGGATTGAGGTGAAGCAGCTTGTTAAATGAAAAGCTGCATTCTTATATAGAAGGTCTAATTCCGGAGCGTCATTCTTTGTTAATGGAAATGGAGAGTTATGCCAACGAGCATCATGTTCCAATCATGGAGCTGGCCGGAATGGAAGCGATGATTCAAATGCTAAGAATCCATGGTGCCAAAAATATCCTTGAAGTGGGCACCGCCATTGGCTACTCTGCATTGAGAATGGCTTTTGCACTTCCGGATTCGAATATTATCACGATTGAGCGGGATGAAGAACGCATTCAATTAGCAAAAGAATTTATTGCTAGGTCCGATTACCATGAAAATATATTTCTCATCGAAGGAGATGCGCTGGATGTTGAAGAGCGTGTAAGAGGCCATGCTCCCTACGATGCTATTTTTATTGATGCGGCTAAGGGGCAATATCAAAAATTCTTTGAAATTTACTCAAAATATTTAAAAGCAGACGGTTTGATTATTACGGATAATGTCTTGTTTAAAGGACTTGTTGCAGAATCGGAAATAGAATCTAAAAGGACGCGGAACCTTGTCAAAAAAATAGACGAATTTAACCGCTGGTTAATGAATCATAAGGATTTTGATACGGTTATTCTCCCAGTCGGTGATGGGGTCGCAATCAGTAAACGAAGAGGTGAATGAAAATGAAAAAGACAGAACTATTGGTAACTCCCATTTCTGTTGATGACATTTTGCCATTGGCAGAGGCAGGGGCTGATGCCTTTGTTGTTGGGGAGCAGCGGTACGGCTTGAGACTTGCAGGGGAATTTACTCGAAGTGACGTGCAAAAAGCTATTGAACTGGCTCACTCAAAAGGAAAAAAAGTATATGTGGCTATGAATGCCATTTTTCATAATGATAAACTTCCAGAGCTGAACGATTATATTCGCTTTGTATCTGATGCAAAGGCTGATGCTATTATATTTGGCGATCCGGCTGTATTAATGGCTGCAAAAGAAACAGCTCCGGAAATGAAGCTGCATTGGAGCACCGAGACAACTGGTACCAACTGGTATACCTGTAACTATTGGGGCAGAAAAGGAGCGAAAAGAGCAGTCCTTGCCCGCGAAATTAACATGGATTCAATCGTGGAAATAAAGGAACAAGCAGAGGTTGAAATTGAAGTTCTCGTTCATGGAATGAGCTGCATGTTTCAATCGAAGCGTTCGCTCTTAGGCAACTATTTTGAGTACCAAGGCAAAGTCATGGAAATCGAAAACCGCAAACAGCAAAAGAATATGTTCCTCCACGATAATGAACGCGAGAACAAATACCCGATTTTTGAAGATGAAAATGGAACTCATATTATGAGCCCAAATGATATCTGCATTATCGATGAGCTGCAGGATATGCTTGAGGCCGGAGTTGATTCGTTTAAAATTGATGGAATCTTAAAGAGTCCGGAATATATTTTAGCTGTTACAAAATTATACCGCGAAGCCATTGACCTTTATTTTGAAGACTCGGACAATTATGAGGACAAAAAGGACGAGCTGTTAGAGGCGATTGAACAAATCCAGCCGGCTAACCGCCCATTAGATACAGGATTCTATTTTAAAGAGACAGTTTACTAATTCAGAAAGGGAGGAGTTCAAATCATGAGTACTGTAAAAGATAAGATTTCAGAGATTATTGATGGAAAACGCGTCATTGTCAAAAAGCCGGAACTCCTAGCTCCTGCAGGCAATCTTGAAAAATTAAAAATTGCTGTTCATTATGGTGCTGATGCCGTATTTATCGGCGGACAGGAATACGGACTGCGCTCCAATGCCGACAATTTCTCTCAAGAAGAAATCAAAGAAGGCGTAGAGTTTGCGAAAAAGTACGGGGCTAAAATTTATGTAACCACTAATATTTATGCTCATAATGAAAATATTCCCGGTCTGGAAGAATATATTCTAGGACTAAAAGACGCGGGAATTGCGGGAATTATCGTGGCAGACCCGCTGATTATTGAAACCTGCCGCAGGCTTGCACCTGAAATTGAAGTTCATTTAAGCACACAGCAATCTCTTTCTAACTGGAAAGCCATTCAATTCTGGCAGGAAGAGGGGCTTGAGCGTGTCGTGTTGGCCCGGGAAACAAGTGCGGAAGAAATCCGTGAAATGAAGGAGAAGGTGGATATTGAAATTGAGACCTTCATCCATGGAGCGATGTGTATCGCTTATTCCGGCCGTTGTACTCTCTCTAATCACATGACAGCCCGCGATTCTAACCGCGGCGGCTGCTGTCAATCATGCCGCTGGGATTATGACTTGTATCAGTTAGAGGGCATGGATGAAAATGCCTTATTTGTTGAGGGTGATTCTCCATTCGCGATGAGTCCGAAGGATTTAAACCTTATTCAGTCCATTCCGAAAATGATTGAGCTGGGCATCGACAGCTTGAAAATTGAAGGACGGATGAAGTCCATTCACTATATTGCCACTGTCGTAAGTGTCTACCGAAAAGTGATTGATGCGTACTGTGCGGATCCTGATAATTTTGTGATTAAGAAGGAATGGCTTGAAGAGCTTGATAAATGTGCCAACCGTGAAACGGCTACGGCCTTTTTCGAGGGTGTTCCCGGGTATAAAGAGCAAATGTTTGGTAATCATAGCAAAAAGACTAGTTTTGAATTTGTCGGTCTTGTCTTGGATTATGACAATGAAACGCAAATGGTTACCCTGCAGCAGCGTAATCACTTCAAACCTGGTGATGAAGTTGAATTCTTTGGACCAGAAATTGAGAACTTTACCCATGTAATCGATAAGGTTTGGGATGAAAAAGGAAATGAATTGGATGCGGCAAGACATCCGCTTCAAATTGTACGATTTAAAATGGACAAACCGGTTTATCTTAACAACATGATGCGAAAGGAGAACTAGCATGATGCATAGGCCGGTTGTGATCGGTGTTGCCGGAGGGTCAGGCTCCGGTAAAACGAGTGTGTCAAAAGCGATATATGAAAGCTTTAAGGGTCACTCGATTTTAATGCTTGAACAGGATTATTATTATAAAGACCAAAGCCATCTGCCGTTTGAGGAGCGGTTAAAAACGAATTATGATCATCCGCTTGCCTTTGATACGGATTTACTTATCGAGCATATCGAACAGCTCTTGAGGTATGAGCCGATTGAAAAGCCGGTATATGATTATTCCATTCATACACGCTCTGACCAGGTGATTGATGTAGAGCCGAAGGATGTTATCATCTTAGAGGGAATTTTGGTTCTTGAGGACGAGCGGCTCCGTGATTTAATGGATATTAAATTATTCGTCGATACCGATGCGGATATTCGTATTATCCGCCGCCTCCAGCGCGATATTCAGGAACGCGGGCGTACACTTGATTCGGTTATAGACCAATATGTCAATGTTGTCCGCCCGATGCATAACCAATTTATTGAGCCGACCAAGCGCTATGCAGATATCATTATTCCTGAGGGCGGGCATAATCATGTGGCGATTGATTTAATGGTCACAAAAATTCAAACAATTCTTGAACAAAAGTCATTTTTATGAAACAATAGCAAGTGATAATCCTAAAAATGTCCACAAAATGGATGAATATTAGCTGCGCGCCCTATAATAGGACGCGCTGCTATCAATTTTTTGCCAATTGGCATAATGCTTACATATCATACATACACAATCTATGGGGTTGTGAGACCAGAAGGAGTGAGGGTTTTGGCTGCAGAAAAAGTTTTTCCAATGACTCAGGCAGGAAAAGAAAAATTAGAACAGGAACTTGAATATTTAAAAACGGTTAAGCGTAAAGAGGTAGTAGAAAGAATTAAAATCGCCAGAAGTTTTGGGGATTTATCTGAAAACTCCGAGTACGATTCTGCTAAAGAAGAGCAAGCTTTTGTTGAAGGCAGAATCACTACGTTAGAAAATATGATCCGCAATGCCAAGATTATCAGTGAAGGTGAATTGGCAGGGGATACTGTGTCTCTAGGCAGCTCAGTAACATTTGTTGAGCTTCCGGACGGCGATGAAGAAACCTATACGATTGTCGGTAGTGCAGAGGCAGATCCGTTCGAAGGGAAAATTTCCAACGACTCTCCAATTGCCAGGAGCTTAATGGGCAAAAAGGTAGGGGACCAAGTATCTGTCCAAACCCCTGGCGGCGAGATGAGTGTCCGCATTGTTAGTATAAAATAAGGAAAAATCAGCCTGAATAGTTTGAAAACGCTAAACCTCGTCAAAACTTTTGACGAGGTGTTTTTTATGTGGAGAAGAAGAGCAAAAGGCTGGCTTATAATTTGTATCGTTTGCTTTATGCTTTTAATGGGGCGTCTTATGCAAATTCAATTGTTTGAGACGGAGACCTTTTCCAAGCATAATGTGAATTTGCTTGAAGACAGCGTCCAGCAGAGGACACAGGAACTGGTGATTGATAATGGGAGGGGGAACTTTCTGGACCGAAACGGCACCATGCTGACACATAAAAAAGTCAGTGTACTTGTCTTATTCCCATTCCTAAAAAAGTTGGACTGGGATAGTAAAAAGGTGTCCGACATCTCAGGCATATCGGAAGTTGCTCTGAAAAATGCGGTGGATTCAGCGAAAAAGCCATTTGCCTATGGTGACCCGGCCCCAATTGAATTGACACCTTCACAGATGGAAAGAATCAATGCGTTAAACATACCTGGCGTATTTGCGATAGAGAAGAAATTTGAACGGGCCAATGTGCCGGCAGAACAATTGCTTGGACTGACAGGAGAAAATGCAGCCGAATTGCAAAAGCGCTATCCTAATAAAGAGCTGTCCGAGAAAACCTTAATAGGTGTTTCTGGGCTTGAGGAAAGCTTTGATGAATTCCTGCTTCCTGAAGGGAAATCGAAGCTTGTCTACCACGTAGACGGGGGAGGGGCGCCTTTATTTGGCATAAACGTAAAATATGTTGACCCGGCTAATCCATTTTATCCTGTCAATGTTCGGACAACCATTGATAAAACAATTCAGCAAAAAGCCGAGGAGCTGGTTGATAAGTATCAAATTAAAAAAGGTGGACTGGTTCTGCTGAACATCGAGGATAACAGTGTACTGGCTATGGTTTCAAGGCCTGACGTCAATAAAAAGGATCCTTACAGCGGGACAGGCATTACTAATAGAATGCTGAAGCAGCAAATCATGGGTTCTGTTTTTAAAACAGTTGTTGCGGCGGCCGCAATTGACCATAATCTTGATGATCCAAACAGACTGTTTGACTGCAGTAAAAAAATCAATGGCAAACCGGAATTAAAATATGATTACGGCATGTTAAATTTTACGGATAGTTTTGCCAGAAGCTGTAATCGCACCTTTGGTGAACTGGCGAAGGAGCTGCAAAAGATCGACCCAAATCTTTTGGAAGTGTATGCAGAGAAATTGTCTTTAACGGGTTCTGTCGGTTGGCAGGGAGACGTTTATCATACAAGTGCTTTCAAACAGTTTGATAATGAAGACAAGGGCAGGGTCTTTCTGTCCGATGAGGCTAGAAAGGATCCGAACTTTGCCGCAATGTCCGGAATTGGCCAGAATGAGGTCAGGGCAACTCCACTGGCTGTTGCCAATATGATGGCGAGCATCGCTAGGGGCGGCAAGAAAGAATCGGTCCGCGCCGTTTCAAAAATAGAGTATAAAAACGGAACTACGATGGTTAATTTCCCTGAACAGCCGCTTAAAGGAGATTCCATTTCCCCATATACGGCGATGAAACTACAAAAATTACTGAGTGAGGTCGTATTGAACCCAAATGGGACGGGCCGCTGGTTTAAGGAACTCCCATATGAGGTGGCGGGAAAATCCGGTACAGCTGAAACTGGTAAATATGAGGATGGCAAGCAGCTGCATAATAAGTGGTTTGCAGGCTATTTTCCCTATCAGAATCCAAAATATGCACTAGTAACCGTTAATTTGGATGTGACAGAAAATGAAGGAGGGGTAAATTTATTATTTGCCGATATGGTGAAAATGCTGTCCGAGCAGGAATAATGGGTTTAATTCACTTCTAAATCGAGGAAATTCCTTCAAGTTGTTTTGAAATCATGTTAAAATATTCACAGCCTAGCTTTTTAGGAGGGATTATTTTTGAATAATGATTTCAAGCAAAATTCACGGTCTACTTACCGTGCCAAAAGAAAAAAAACGAATATTGTCTTAAATAGTTTAATTATCATTGTCCTGGCCTTAATAATTTTGGTAGCTTATAATATTTTTGCATCTGGAAGTGACGAGAAAGCTGTGACTAAACAGGAAACGCCGAAACAAGAACAAAAACAGGCGGCACCTAAAGAGAAAAAAGCTGAAGAGACCAAGAAAAAGGAAAAGCCTTCAGAAGATAAAGCAGCCAAAGAGGAAGATGAAAAACAAAGCGAGGAAGCCACAGCACCAGAAAATGCTGATGATTCACAGGCTGTTATTACTGATGGAGGGACTTCGCCTAATGTGGTAAAAACCATTGAAAATCCAGCTTGGAAGCCAGTAGGTACAACGCAAACAGGAGAACATACAGCTGTCTACGATCAATCTTCAGTTGATTGGCAGGAAATGCTGAAGGCCGTCTCCTATGCAACTGGGCTGGATTCTGGCAATATGACTGTTTACTGGCTCGGCCGGGATAAAACCACGGCTAATGCATCCTTTGCTACAGTTGCATCCAAGGATAAACAGCAGAAATATAATGTATATATCAAGTGGGTTGATGGCGAAGGCTGGATGCCGACAAGGGTCGAGGAATTAGCGGAAATCCAGCAATAGTGAGCAGGATGGGCCTTAACCGGTTCCATCCTATTTCTTTTTAAAATGGACCACTGCCGAAAAGTAGGTTTGTCCTTTTTCATTCACATGGACTTGATGGGAAACGGAGTGGACCCCCAGCAGGATTCCTTTGTTGACCTCGATTTGGTTCGCGATTTTCTTTTCCAGCGTTTTTAAATCTCCGGCTTCAAAAAACTCCACTTTATCTTCAATAAAATCAAGTTGAAAATTCATCTATACAACCTCCTTCCATGCATAATTCTAATGAAATATTTATTCTAAATCAATGATTTAATAGAAAGCTGTCAGCAAAAAAGGTACAATGATGTTTGCGGATACGATGTATCAATTTGAAGAAAAATAATAAAACAATCGTTTAAGCGAAAAATAAAACAAAAGCTTTTAGGAGAGAGGTTTATACATATGAAAATTGCTATCATTGGTGCAATGGAAGAGGAAGTAACCTTACTTAGAGACCATATTGAAGGACAAACAAAAGAAGAAGTAGCTGGCTGTGAATTTACCTTTGGGAAAATGCACGGCAAGGATGTCATCCTGTTACGTTCAGGCATTGGTAAGGTAAATGCTGCCATGTCTACAACCATTCTATTGGATAAATATAAGCCAGATTGCATCATCAACACTGGTTCTGCTGGCGGTTTAAATCCAGACCTTAATGTGGGAGATGCAGTCATTTCAACAGAAGTGCGCCACCACGACGTTGATGTAACGGCTTTTGATTATGAATATGGCCAGGTACCCCAGCTGCCGGCAGCTTTCGTGGCTGATGAAAAGTTAATGTCGATTGCCGAAGCAGCAGCAGAGGAGTTGGAAAATTTCCAGATTGTCAGAGGTTTAATTGCAACAGGCGATTCCTTTATGGAGGACCCTAAAAAAGTGGAATTTATCCGCGGGAAATTTAAAAATCTACAGGCAGTGGAAATGGAAGCAGCAGCGATTGCGCAGGTCGCCTTTCGGTTTGGTGTTCCATTTGTAATTATTCGTTCCCTTTCGGATATTGCCGGAAAAGAGTCAGAAATTTCCTTTGATCAGTTTATTGATAAAGCAGCCACAAATTCAGCAACCTTAGTTATGAAAATGGTTAAGGATTTATAAGGTCCAGTCCATGATTAATAAAAAAAGCGCCTCCTTCACAGCAGAGGCGCTTATTTCTTCGAGTAATAATCCTGTCCATCCTCTATCTCTAGCAATTTCATTTCGCATTGCTTGGAAAAAGTAAAGAATAGTATCGATGCGGCCAAGAAGGACATAGAGGATAGAATGCATATATTTAAATCCATATCCGTTTTTGTATCGGACGGAATAATGACGCCAATAAAGAAAAAGATCCCCACAGCCAATAAAACAGTTCCGTACCGCTTAAAATCAACCACCTTCTCATAAAGACTCCGCGTTTTCTGCTTCACAGCTGATTCACCCCTTCTTTTAAAAATCTACTAAACCACTTTACCATACAAATTTCCGATAAACAGTTAGTAAATTCTTGAAAAGATGCCTAACACTTAATATCCTGGGGTATTTGACTATTTTTGAAATAAATTTCTAAAAAGTGGTTTACAAACCACTTGTATGTGGATATAATTACCGTAGCAAGTAAAAAATTCCAAAAAGGAGGTCGAAGGTAATGTTATTAGCAATTAATGTAACGAGTTGTGTTCCAAATGCAATGGCTGAAACTGAATATTTGAATATCATGCATTCGACCAGATTGGAATGGATTGCTTAGTGTGTTAATTTGCATCTACATATCCATGCCGCAGGGAGAATGACGCCTTGCGGTATTTTTGTGCCCATTTTTCGGGGAAAGGCCGCAAGGAACTATCTTCTTGCGGCCTTTTTGTGCCCTTTTCACTAGCACTTTGGATATGTTCTGCATAATCTGAAAATGTTGTTGGACTAACAGAAATAACTTTATAAGGAGGTGATCAAACATGACACTGAATATTTTATTCTTCACCATCACAATTCGAAAAAGAAAAGTAACATTGCAGGAAGCCGCTCAGCAGGAAATGGTTGAAAAGCTTTACGAACAAAATAGGGATCGCCAGATTTCTATGCATAATTTCATGTAATCAAGAATTTGGCTGCAGAAAGGAAGGTGAATGAGAATGACTTTAAATCTATTCTTTGTAACTGTTACATTCAAAAAAAGAGAAATTAGTCTAGAAGAGGCTGTCCAGCAGGAGATGGTTGAACGGTTATATGAGCAGAACAAGGACCGTCAGATTTCTATGCACCAGCTAATGTAAGGGAAATTTAAAGGGTTTAAACTAAAGGAAGTGATAATCATGACCCTGAATATATTGTTTTTAACGATTACGATTTCAAAAAGAAAAGAAAGCCTTGATGAAGCTCTTAATCAAGAAAGGATTAACAAGCTTTACGAAGAAAACAAAGACCGGCAAATATCAATGTACCGTGTTATGTAAGTGGAACAAAATTTAAATAATGAAAGGTGGTTTTTATAATGATTTATTTAATGCAGGGAAGAGGAGCTTATTTCTGGGTTTTGAAAGATACCACTTAGCCAAGGGAATTTCGGATAGGGAGGTAGTCGGTATGCCACTGCATATTTTGCTTTTGTCGCTTTTTTTTAAGTCTAATAAAAAGGAATCATAATTTCATTTTGAGGATTGAAGTTTGTTAACATAATGTTCACATTTCCCAAAGTTAGATACTGTGAAAATATGATAAATTGAAGGTAAGAAAGCAGTATCCATTAAGGGGTGGGGAAGATGTTCATGGTGGCATTGGCCTTATGTTTAACAGGTGCAATTGGCTGTGTAATCTCTGCTGAGATCAGTGTTGTTGAATAACAAAGAAGCATCGGCCAATTGGCCGATGCTTTTATTATGCTAATTATTTTCCTTCAGTCAGCTCCAAGAATTCATCGATGTCATCCAAACAGATACCTACAGCTTTTTCCCAGAAATCCTTTTCTGTCAGGTTTACCTGAAGATGTTTCGCTGCAAGGTCTTCAACTGTCATGGATGCTGTATCACGCAGCAAGGAAATGTATTTTTCTTCGTAGCCTTTCCCTTCCGCTAGTGCCTGTGCGTAGATCCCCAATGAGAAAAGATACCCAAATGTATAAGGGAAGTTATAGAACGGAACACCTGTAATAAAGAAATGCAGCTTTGATGCCCAGAATAATGGATGATACTCCTCAAGGGCGTCACAGTACGCTTCCCTTTGTGCTTCTAACATTACCTCATTTAACCGTTCAACAGAAATAGGTCCCTGCTTTCTTTCTTCGTAAAAACGGGTTTCAAACAGGAAGCGGGCATGAATATTCATCAACAGGGCAACGGTTCTTTGAATCTTATCATCAAGGAGAACCAGCTTTTCATCCTCATTTTTCGCACTCTTAACAGAAGCGTCGGCCACAATCATCTCAGCAAACGTGGAGGCAGTTTCGGCCACGTTCATCGCATATAAGCGGTTGATATGCGGGACGCCTCTCATTGCGTACGTATGGAAGCCGTGTCCTAGCTCATGGGCTAATGTGGAGACATTTGACGGCGTACCCGAGTATGTCATGAAAATGCGGGATTGTTCGCTCTCTGGCAGATAGGTACAGAATCCGCCCGGTGCTTTGCCTGGCCGGTCTGCTGCTTCAATCCACTGCTCCTCAAACGCCATTTTGGCAAATGCTGAAAGCTTTTCGCCGAATTTTGCAAAGTTTTCTTCAATAAATTGGGCGCCTTCCTGATAAGAAAGTTTGGATTCTGTTGTGCCGTATGGGGCATCAAGGTCATACCAGCTTAACTTTTCAAGGCCAAGGAGCTGTGCCTTCCGCTCTAAATATTTCACGAGTTTTTCCTTGTTTTCTGTGATGACCGCCCACATGGTGTCAAGCGTCTCTTTTTTCATTCGGTTGATGCTAAGGGGTTCTTTTAACACCTCATCCCAGCCCCGTTTTTTGTATACATTTAAACGGAATCCGGAGAGATGATTTAAGGTTTTTGCCAAGAAGTCTGCCTGATCGCCCCATGCCTTCTCCCAGTTTTCAAAAACAGCTTGTCGGATTTCTCTGTCTGGGTTGGAGAATTTATTGAAAGCCTGACCGACAGATAGCTGTTTTTCCTCACCATTTTCGTCGGTATATTGAACTTTGATTTTGCTGACGATTAAGTCATATAATTGCCCCCAGCTGTGATAGCCGTCGACACCAAGAGCGTTAATGAGTGCTTCCTCTTCTTTTGAAAGCTTCTCTTTAGCCCGATCACGCCATTCCGATAAAATAAAGCCAAGTTCCTTTAAAGAAGCTAAAGATATAATGTTATCCCATGCTTTATCGTCTATTGATGTCAGCAGATTGTGAAAAGCTCCAAGCGCTGTTTGGAAGGCTGCACTTAATCCGGTAACCTTTGCATCAAGTGCGTACGCCTTTTTATCCTCGGTATTTTGTGCCAGCAGGCATCCGATAAATGCACCTGCCTGACGGAGTTTTTTTCCAGTTTTCTCAAAATCATGAAGCACCTCTTGCAGGAATGCACTGTCCTGGGCAGAGTTGCTTGGTGTCCAGTTATTTATTTTTGTATGGAAAAGGTTAATCAATTCTTCGGTTTGCTTCAGGTGATTCTGCAATTCCGGGGAATCGCTCCCTCCTTTAAAAAACACATCAAGATTCCAAATATCTGAATATGTAACCGTTGCCATAATGGGACCTCCTTTTTTATATGTACGTTCTTAATTATATTGTTATTTTTCAAAAAATTCCATCAAAATGGCAAGACGATAATAGAAAAAGCTTATGCCAAAACGCATAAGCTACAAAAAGTTTAATAATAAAAACAGCTAAACCACCACCAGGCGAAGAAGATTAACAGCAGTATAAAAAGGATAATCACAACTGCAAACCAAATCCAGCCGCGCCGTGCGCAAGGGGCTGAATATGCAGCATAGGGAGCCCCGAAGCCGGCGGGGGCGTATGGGTAACCAAAAGCCATCTAACACACCCCCTTTTCCTGTTTTTAATAGTCTATGTGGTTGTATGCCTTCATGAATAGGCACCTGCTGAAAGAATGTCTATAAACTGATTATTTGACAATGATACTAAGGCTGAGTTATAAGTGATAAGAATTAATATTCTCGCTTGGAGGAATAGAAGTGAAGGGTCATAAGTTAATTTACTTTACGATTTTAATCGTGTTTATTTTGGCTGCTGCTGGCTGCACAAATAATACGAAGGAATCTAAAAAGACTGAACAGGATCAAAAAACCGCTGTACTGCCGAAGTTTGATGTTACAGCAGCAAAATCGATAAAGGTTAACCGGATCTATGGGATTGGTTATCCTGGTAATGACAACGCTCTCTATGTAGCAGCGGGTAATGGTCTAAAGATATATAAGGAAGCAAATTGGTTCGAAACGACAACGAACCGTCATCAATATATGGGGTTTCAGGCCGTGGAAGATGGCTTTATCTCAAGTGGACATCCGCAAAAAGGGACAGGTTTAAAAAATCCGCTTGGGCTTGTTAAAAGCGATAATAAAGGGGAGACCTTAAAAAAGCTTGCCTTTTATGGAAAAGGTAACTATGTTTTCATGGCCTCAAGCTATTCAGGTAAAGGTCTTTATGTGATCAGTGATCAAGAGACGGACCAATTAAATACTGGTGTGAATTATTCTAAAGATAACGGGCAGACCTGGCAACCTAGTAAATTCAAAGATTTTCAAGCAGATTCGCTTGGAATGATGGCTGTCCACCCGGTCAATGGAGACATTATGGCCATGTCTACACGGTCAGGCATTTATTATTCCACCGATAATGGAAACACGATGAAGCTTGTGACGGAGCCATTTATGGTTACTGCTCTTACTTTTGCTGGAGATTCTCTTTTATTTTGTAGTGTTGAAAACGACAAAATACTTTTAAAAACTTTAGATCCTGCAACGGCCGAGCAAACGAATATTGCCATTCCATTCTTGGACTACGATAATCCGATTACCTATTTGGCAGTAAATCCAAAGAATCCAAATCAGATGGCCTTCACTACCTACAAAAATGACCTTTATGAAAGCCCAGATGGCGGGAAAACGTGGAATAATTTATTTTTAAAAGGGGAAAAAGAGCAGGAGTAGCCTGCTCTTTTTTACGGTCTAGGAAATTATAGATTAAGCATAGTGGATAATTTGTTACTAGGATAGACACGTCCAGCTCCAGCGCCCTAGCGGCTAGTGTCCTTCGCTCTCCGCCCTACGATAAGTCAACATCGAATCGCTTACGCTCTTCGTGTTTCCTTTATCTCAGTTGGAGAGCTCCAGGCCATACGCCGCTGAACAGGGCGCTTGCGCTTTTGTTCTTATGAGTTTTTTTTCTTTTTTTCCTTCTCGGCCCGGTAAAATTCATGGAACATTTTCATCAGAGCCCGCTTTTCAATCCTAGATACATAGCTTCTTGAGATGCCAAGCTCTTTGGCAATTTCGCGCTGGGTTTTTTCTTTTTGCAGATCAAGGCCAAAGCGGCCGATAATCACTTCTTTTTCCCGGCTGTCTAAAACCTCGATATATTTCTTGATTTTTTCAAGTTCCATATTCAGCTGGATCGTATCAATAACATCTTCCGATTCTGATTTCAAGACATCGATTAAGGAAATTTCATTCCCTTCTTTATCCTGGCCAATCGGGTCGTGCAGGGAAACATCTTTTTTTGTCTTCTTTAAAGCTCTTAAATGCATAAGAATTTCGTTTTCAATACAACGGGCGGCATACGTGGCCAGCTTTGTTCCTTTACCCTCTGAATAACTCTCGATGGCTTTGATTAACCCAATCGTTCCAATCGAGATTAAATCCTCAGAATCCTCACCGGTATTTTCAAATTTTTTTACGATATGGGCAACCAGCCGCAAATTGTGTTCAATCAACATATTTCGCGCATGGGAATCCCCTTCGGCCATCAAGCGCAGGTACTTTCTTTCATCTGCAGCGGATAGGGGTTGAGGAAAGGCGTTGTTCTTTACGTAAGATACAAGAAATAAAAATTCCTTAACCAAATAGCCAAGAGCCGTTAAGATTCCAGACATTCACTTCCACCCCGTATCTTTATTGGACTTTAGCCTATTATTAATTCCTATGAAGAAAACGGGAAATTGTGTCTGTCCAGTTAATTTTATTTGAGTGCGGTAGGAAATATAAAAAAAAAGACCTACTTAGTACTAAAACCAAGTAAGTCAAATTTATTAAATTCTGAATTTTTAAACTTTTCTAAGCTTAAAGGTGCTAACCATAAGGAATGAAAGAATGATAATAATAAATAAGAACGTTTGTGACGGCAGGTATGGTATCGCCAAAAAGCTTAGAGTTGCCAAACAGCCAGCAGCAGTAATCGGCAGACCAGTAAAGTAGCCGTTGCTTTCGGTAATATTAAACCTAGCTAAACGAAAGGCACCGCAGCCAATATAAAATACAGTGAAAAATGAACCGGGGCCGCCGAATTCATTTAAAATTCCTTGGTATAGTAATAGTGCAGGGGCAACTCCAAATGATATAATATCACTCATGGAATCTAATTGTTTACCTAATTCCGACTCAATATTAAATTTTCGGGCGATCATTCCATCAAATCGATCTGCCAGCGCCGCAATAAAAATGAGCAGTAAGCTTAATCGCAAATTCCCGTGCAGACCAAACACGATGGCAAATCCACCTAATGATAAATTGGCTAAAGTGATGACATTTGCAGTTTGCGATTTTAATTTCTTGATGGTTTGATCTATAACATCCAATAAAAACATTTTTTACCTACCACTCCTTTCTTCAAGCCGAAGGAATTTATAATTTCCACAGTTTACTTTATAATATTTAATTTTAAGGGTTTTATGTCTATTCGTAAAGAGTATTTTTACACTATTTGGGGGTAATACCAGTGATACAGTCCTTTTACCGATTATTTATTGAATTAACGAATGGAAGGTGGACATCGAGCTTCTTAAAAAGATTTGCGAGGTCCCGTGCGAGCCGCGTCATTGTCCCTTCCTTTGCAAGAGTTTATCATCTCAATTTAGGAGAGATGGAGAAGGAACTGCACGAGTTCCCTACCCTGCATGATTTATTTGTCAGAAGACTGAAGAAGGATGCACGGAAAATTGATGAAGCAACCGATTCTGTGGTGAGTCCGGTTGATGCAGTCATTGAAGATGTTGGGAAAATCAATCAGAATAGTGAGATTCTTGTAAAAGGAAAAACGTATTCTATCGAAGAAATGCTGGGGGACGCAGGAGCTTTGCCAAAATATTTAAATGGTACATATATGATTCTATACTTAAGCCCAAGTCACTACCACCGGATTCACAGCCCAGTAAGCGGTACGGTTACTAAGCAATGGAAGCTTGGTTCAAAATCCTATCCTGTTAATAAGCTCGGGCTAAAATACGGAGTTCGTACACTTGCCAAAAACTACCGTATCATTACAGAAGTTCAAACAGAGTTTGGGCATGTGGCGATCGTGAAGGTTGGGGCTATGTTTGTCAACTCTATTGAAACCATTCATGAGGGTTCAGATTTAACAAAAGGCGGTGAGATGGCTTATTTTACCTTTGGGTCAACAGTGGTGTTGCTGTTTGAACATAACATCTTCGAGCCTGCTGCGGATCTAGAAACTCCTAAAGAAATTAAAGTCGGCGAAAAAATTGGTATCCTATTAAAATAAAAATGAGGCGCGCAAAAATAGCGCCTGCTTTTGGGCAAAAAGAAAAGCCCATTTGGGCAGTTAATTATGATGATTTTTTTATTTTATAAGAAAGGGACCGACGGCGAATTTCGGACTCAATAAGGTTAATAAATTCGCTGCTTAGGTTTAATTCTCTTGCTTTAAAGTAAGATTCAATCAGTAATTCATCGGAAAGTTTACGCATGTCTGATTCCACCTCCGGTTTATAAATTGATGGTTCTATTTTAGTAAAAGGGAACATAATATAGTAAGTTCAGATGGTGTACCCTAAATCTACCAAATTTATTCCTGTAGAACAATCGTTCTAATTATCCACAGGATAAGGTGGATAACTTGTGATTAGCTTGTTTATAAAGCGATGAAAAGTGTATGATTCAATGGGTATAATGTTAATAACGTTATCCACAGGTGTAGGGAAAGTAGATGTTTGTCGAAAAATATTTTTATTTTTTTATGAAACTGCCTTTTTCTTCATAAATCTGATATGATTCTGCCTATTTTGCATACATACATATCATGTATTGTCGGGATTTGAAGAACAATAAGATTAAGAATAAAATGGTTTTGCTTTTTCTTTTGAAACCAAAGTTAAAATTAGTTATGATGGTACAAGAATAGGGAAATCCTTGGCTTCATCACCAAAGATTAGTAATTTAATGAGGTGTACGCTTAGTGCTAAAACAATTTTTACCTGATGAACACGTGAAGAGCATTCTTGAGATATCTCCGGAACAATTAAAATCAAGAGGCATAAAGGGAATTATTACTGATTTGGATAACACATTGGTGGAATGGGACCGTCCAAACGCAACTCCCGCTTTAATTAAATGGTTTGAGGAATTAAAAAAGCAAAATATTCTAGTTACAATTGTTTCAAACAATAACAAAGAACGGGTAGGAGCCTTTGCAGATCCTCTCGATATTCCGTTTATTTTTCAAGCCCGAAAGCCGCTTGCAAAGGCTTTTAAGAAAGCAATTACACAAATGGGCATAAAAAAGGAAGAGGCTGTCGTGATTGGCGATCAGCTGTTAACCGATGTGCTTGGCGGAAACCGCAGCGGCTTTCATACCATTTTGGTGGTGCCTGTTGCCCAGACAGACGGCTTTTTCACAAAATTTAACCGTTTTGCAGAACGGCGGATTTTAAATTGGTTTCGAAAAAAAGGAATGGTTTCATGGGAGGATTAATTAGTGAGTGACCTACAACATATATGCATAGGCTGCGGAGTAAAGGTTCAGACAGAAGACCCTGAGAAAATTGGTTATGCTCCCGCTTCCGCATTGGAAAAAGAAACAATTATTTGTCAAAGATGCTTTCGTCTCAAGCATTATAATGAAGTACAGGATGTCAGCTTAACAGATGACGATTTTTTAAAAATACTAAATGGAATCGGCAAAACCGATGCGTTGGTTGTCATGATAGTCGATATTTTCGACTTTAACGGCAGTTGGCTTCCTGGGCTCCACCGGTTTGTCGGGGGCAATAAAGTGATCCTCGTTGGCAACAAGGTCGATCTGCTGCCGAAATCAGTTAAACATAATAAGTTGATTCATTGGATGAAGCAGGAAGCACGGGAGCTAGGGTTGCGTCCTGAGGAGGTATTTTTGGTCAGTGCGGCAAAGGGCTGGACGATGAAAGAAACAGCCGCTGCCATAGATGAATACCGCGATGGAAAGGACGTCTATGTAGTCGGCTGTACGAATGTTGGAAAATCTACCTTTATCAATCGGATTATAAAAGAGGTGACCGGCGAAGGGGATATCATTACGACCTCTCACTTTCCTGGCACGACGTTAGATATTATCCAAATTCCGCTTGATGACGGAAAATCACTAGTGGATACACCGGGAATTATCAATCACCATCAAATGGCGCATTTTGTTGATAAAAGGGATTTAAAAGTGATTACGCCTAAAAGAGAAATCAAGCCGATGGTTTTTCAATTGAATGAGGGGCAGACATTATTCTTTGGCGGGCTGGCCCGGTTTGATTACGTAAGCGGAGGCAGAAGATCTTTTGTTTGTTATCTTTCCAACGATTTAAACATCCATCGGACAAAAATCGAAAATGCCGATGAGCTTTATGAAAAACATGTTGGGGAAATGCTGACCCCTCCTCGGCAAGAGCATCTGGAAACATTTCCGGAGCTTGTCAAACAAGAGTTTTTCATTAAGGAAGCCAAGACAGATATTGTTTTTTCAGGTCTTGGCTGGGTGACTGTCAATGAACCAGGAGCTAAGGTAATCGCCTATGTTCCCAAAGGTGTTCAAGCATTATTACGAAAATCATTAATATAAAAAGTGAAACTGGGTGGGGAGAAATACGTGAAAAAGCTATATGCGGTTATTGGATATCCAATCGGGCACTCCATGTCCCCGGTGATGCACAATGATTTATTTTCTTTTTATCAAATCGATGGCCATTATCTCCCTTTTCAAGTGGCGCCGGAGAACCTCGAGGATGCTGTGAAAGGCTTAAAAGCAATTGGAGTTGGTGGATTTAATGTAACTATTCCTCATAAAAGCAGAATCATCCCTTATCTTGATGGGGTAGACGAACTGGCGAATGCAATTGGTGCGGTAAATACCGTCGTTAACGAAGACGGCCGTTTTATTGGTTATAATACAGACGGATCTGGATTTCTAACGGGATTGGAAAACCAATTTGCTTCTATTGAAGGAAAAAAAATTCTTGTGATTGGAGCGGGCGGTGCGACCAGAGGTATTTATTTTACTTTGGCAAAGGAAAAACCCGCTAAGATTGACATTGCCAACCGGACCGTGGAGAAAGCTTGGAGTCTCATTAATGATTGTCCGTATCCCAATTCATCAGCTGCCTTTTCTTTGGAGGAAGCGGAACAGGTACTGGAAGATTACGACTTAATTATCCAGACAACCATGATTGGGATGGCGCCGAAAGTTTCTGAACAGCCGATTAAACTCGACAACTTAAAGAAACAGGCAATTGTTTGTGATATTGTTTACAATCCGCTGAAAACAAAATTTTTACAAGATGCGGAACAAAAAGGTGCACAAATTCAAAATGGGATTGATATGTTTGTTTTTCAAGGGGCTCTTGCTTTTGAAAAATGGACAGGGACTTTCCCGGATGCAGAACGAATGAGAGCAATTGTGCTCAAACAACTCGGAGGTTAATACATGTTAACAGGAAAACAGAAACGATTTTTACGTTCAAAGGCCCATCATTTAGATCCGATTTTTCAAGTTGGAAAGGGCGGCGTAAATGAGAACATGGTGAAGCAAATTGCTGATGCTCTTGAGGCAAGGGAACTCTTTAAAGTAAGTGTCCTACAAAACTGCGACGAAGATAAAAATGTGGTTGCCCAGCAGCTTGCTGATGGGGCAGGGGCAGAATTAGTACAGATTATCGGAAATACGATCGTCCTTTATAAGGAATCGGTTGAAAATAAACAAATTACTCTTCCCTAAAGTAAAGGTGGGGTTGTATTGTGAAGGTTGGAATTTTGGGCGGAACGTTTGATCCACCACATTTCGGACATCTTTTGATTGCTAATGAGGTTTTAGCCGCTCTTTCGCTTGATGAAATTTGGCTCATGCCGAATCGAGAGCCTCCGCATAAGAAAAAATCGGAATCGATTTCGAACAATGACAGGCTTCAGATGCTGGATTTGGCCATTGAAGGGAATCAGGCATTCAAAATTCAGCCAATCGAACTTGACAGGGAGGGGCCATCTTATACCCTTGATACGATGAAGGTCCTTAATGAAACCTATCCCGGGCATCAATTTCATTTCATAATTGGTGCGGACATGATTGAATATTTGCCTAAATGGCATAAAATTGATGAACTGGTTAAGCTTGTCCAATTTGTCGGCGTACAAAGACCTTCCTACAGCCATCTTACAGAGTATCCTATTCTGTACGTTGATGTACCGGCGATGGAGGTATCTTCAAGTATGATTAGAGAAAGATTTAAAAACGGAAAAACTGCGCGTTATTTAATGCCTGATTCCATCATCCACTATATTGAGGAGAACCATTTATATGGAACGTGATGTAGCATTAAAGCTTGTAAAGGAACAATTAACGGAGCATCGCTACCAGCATACCTTAGGCGTAATGGAAACAGCCATTGCGTTAGCTAGAAGGTATGGGGCAGATGAAAAAAAGGCCGAAACGGCTGCTATTTTTCATGATTATGCCAAATTCCGCCCAAAAGAGGAAATGAAGGAAATTATTAGGACCCAGGGTTTTTCTCAGGATCTGCTCAGGTTTAATGCTGAACTTTGGCATGCTCCTGCCGGCACCTATCTTGTTGGGAAGGAAGCAGGGATTAAAGACAGAGAAATTCTCGATGCTATCCGTTACCATACATCAGGAAGGCCGGGGATGAGCCTGCTTGAAAAAATTATCTATTTAGCGGATTATATTGAACCAGGCAGACACTTTCCGGGTGTTGAGGAAGTACGGGAAATGGCAAACGAGAATTTAGATAAAGCATTGATCCAATCAGTCAAAAATACGATATTATTTTTAATGAAAAAAAATCAGACTGTCTATCCAGAAACGTTTCATACGTATAATGATTTAATCCAAAATGGAAGGGATGAGTAAATGGACAATCAAGAACTACTTCAATTGACAGTTAAAGCAGCGGATGATAAAAGGGCTGAAAACATTCTTGCACTAAACATGAAGGGAATTTCGCTAATTGCCGATTACTTTATGATTTGTCATGGAAATTCCGATAAGCAGGTTCAGGCAATCGCAAGAGAAATTAGGGAAAAAGCCAATGAAAACGGGCTTGATGTGAAGAGAATGGAAGGTTTTGATGAAGCGCGGTGGGTGTTAATCGATTTGGGGGACGTTGTTGCCCATGTCTTCCATCGTGACGAAAGAAGCTATTATAATTTGGAGCGCTTGTGGGGAGATGCCCCGCGGGTTGACGTCTTGAGTGAATTAAATTCATGACAAGCTACCAGCATTTCGCCTATCTTTATGACGAACTCATGAAGGACGCACCATATGATGAATGGATTCGATTTGTGGAAGAGAAGCTTGCCAAATACGATATTAAAGGCAGAAAGCTGCTTGACCTAGCCTGTGGAACAGGGCAGCTTTCTGTTCGTTTTGCCAAGCAGGGCTTCCAAGTGACCGGATCTGATTTATCGGCTGACATGCTGGCTGTTGCCCAAGCAAAAGCAGAAGCAGAGGGGCTTGTGATTCCATTCTTTGAACAGAATATGGCTGAATTCGAAAACCTGGAACAGTTTGATGTCATCGGCATCTTTTGCGACTCCTTGAATTATTTGGAAACGGAACAAGAGGTTAAAGAAACCTTTTTGCATGTTTTTCAACATTTACAGCAGGGCGGACTTTTTATTTTTGATGTTCATTCTATTTATAAAATCACTCAAGTCTTTATGAACCAAACCTTTGCTTTAAATGAAGACCATATCGCTTATATTTGGAATAGCTTCCCAGGGGAGGAGCCAAATAGCGTGGAGCATGAGCTAAGCTTTTTTGTCTTGGATGAAAAGTCAGGAAGATATGATCGTTATGATGAGCTTCATTATCAGCGAACCTTTAGTGTTCAGCAATATTCTGATTGGCTGGCTGAGGCAGGTTTTCAATTATTAGAGATAAATGCTGATTTTGAGCATGCTAAACCACAAACCCATTCAGAACGAATTTTTTTTATTGCACAAAAAAAATAAAGCCATCATAAAAAAGATGGCTTTTTTTTATTTATTCTTGCAGGAATTTGCGGAAATTTGGCGAATTAATGTTTTGAGATATGCAATTCTACTTTATCAAGATCTTCCTTGAATTTTGCGTGGGTGGCTTGAAATACATGTTCAAACATTTCCCCAAGCTCATTGTCGAGCACCTTAATTCCTTCTCCGGTAATTCCGCCTTTCACACAAACTTTTTCCTGGAGCGATGGTAAGGTATAATGGCCTTGCTTAAGCAATTCACCAAGACCTACAATCATCTCACTGGCCAAAACTGTGGCTACTTTTTCATCGATTTCCGTTTCCTTTACGGCTGCATTAATAAATGCCTGCAGCAAATAACTGAAAAATGCAGGTCCGCAGCTGACAATATCCGATGCTACTCTTGTTACCTTTTCATCAATATCAACTGGGACTGAAATCTTCGTCATTAAATTGTCCATTTCCAATCTCCAATTATCCCGACAGCTTTCCCCATAGGTCATTAAGGAAACTCCCGAAAGAGCCCGATTCGTGATGCTTGGGATGACTCTTACCACAGAACAAGAAACCTTACTCTCAATTTGTGCTGTACTGATAGGGCTTGTTATCGAAACAAGACATTTATTTTCCGTCAAATGGGGATTGATCTTATCTATCACCTTAAAAACATCTAATGGCTTTACACAAACAAATATTAAATCGGATTGTGCCGCAACTTCTACTTCATTTGCCCCAACCCTAATTTCCTTGTATTTATCTTTAAGCAGCATGGCTTTAGCGATCGTTCTGTTCGTAATCAGCATCGAAGAAGGAGATACGGCTTCTCCGTCAATTAACGCTTCCACCAAAATCCTCCCCATATTACCGGTGCCGATAATGCCAATATTCATTGTTTCGACCCTCCTTCACCTCAGAGTTTCTTTTATAACCTTATGAGGAATGTTTGTAAAATATACCTTTAGAAAGGATGGATCCAAGTGAAAGACTGGTTGATGGAACATAAGAGTTATGCTGTTGCTGTTGCATTGCTTGTCGTGGTCTTGATTTTTTATTTTTACCAAAACGGTGCTAGTGAGGCTATCCAACCGCAGCCCTTAGCGACTGATCAAGTATCAGAGGCAGGCAGTATTCAAGAAAAATCCGATGAAATTATGGGGAAGAAACAGAGTCAAACAGCTCCAGTGATCATGGTAGATGTAAAGGGACAGGTGAAACAGCCAGGTGTTTATAAAGCCTCAGAGGGGGAGCGGGTTATTGATGTGGTTAGCCGTGCGGGAGGTGTAACCGAACAGGCCGAGCAAGGCCAAGTGAATTTTGCTGAACGGGTAAAGGATGAAATGGTCATTTATATTCCGGCAAAGGGTGAAGGGGCGGTGGTTCTCCCGGAGGCATCGGGAAATGGAGTAATGGTCTCAGGGGGGACAGGTCAGAATGAAGGGAAAATTAATCTCAATAAAGCGGAGGTCAATGAACTGCAAAACCTGCCTGGTATAGGGCCGGCAAAGGCAGCGGCGATCATCGATTACCGGGAAACAAGCGGACCCTTTAAACGAGCAGAAGATTTAAAGAATGTCAGCGGAATCGGTGAAAAAACGTATGAAAAATTAAAGGATTTGGTTACGGCGCCATAATTCTATCATTGACGTTCATGGACAAGCACTATTAAACTTAAACAAAGAAAACATCATCAAGGGAGTGGCTAAGGTGAATCGTATTTCATGGGATCAATATTTTATGGCGCAAAGTCATTTGCTTGCACTGAGGAGCACTTGCACCCGGCTCACAGTTGGGGCGACCATTGTTAGGGATAAGCGGATTATCGCCGGGGGCTATAACGGTTCCATTGCCGGCGGAGACCATTGTATCGATAAAGGTTGTTATGTCGTAGATAATCATTGTATTCGTACTATTCATGCTGAAATGAATGCCCTTTTGCAATGTGCAAAATTTGGCGTTCCGACAGCAGAAGCGGAAATTTATGTGACCCATTTTCCTTGTTTGCAATGCTGTAAAGCGATTATCCAGGCTGGCATTAAAACTGTTTATTATGCTGAAGATTATAAGAATCATCCTTATGCAATTGAACTGTTTAAACAAGCGAATGTAAAAGTGGAAAAGGTAGAATTAACCGAATCAGTGATAGATTTTCGAAAGGTTAATTCATAACCTTTGTTTGGCGCCGGACTTGAATCCGGCGTCAATATTATTCAAAGACTGGAGAAGGCACGATGACCGGAAAATATATTTATTTTGCAGTTGCAGCTCTTTTAGGAGTATTGGCGGCACTGAACCATTTTCTGCCCTATTTTATGTTGTCCATCCTTTATCTGTTTGTTTTGCACCATTATAAAAAGTTTCAACCATACCTATTATCTGTAATAACCGCAGTATGGCTTGTATTTTTCCTCTTTGGCTTTCAGGCAGCCAACCACAATCATACGAAAATTCCTGAGACTGTCTCTTTATTTTCCCTTGAATATATTCAAGACCCCAAAATAGATGGTGATTTATTACAAATCCAGGCAAAAGAGCATGTTTATAAAGAAAAACTCCTTATCCGCTACAAAATGAATTCACAACAAGAAAAAGAAGACCTTAAAGATAAGTCTTTTTATGGTTATGTATGCAAGCTGTCTGGTGATTTGAAGAAACCAAAGATAGCTAAAAATCCGAATGGCTTTGACTATCGTAATTACCTTAAAACAAAAGAAATTTACTGGATTGTTGAAAGTAAGGAAAATCCTCTGAGTAACTGTACTCCTGTAAAGAGAAGTTCCCCGTTCACTCTCATTCAAGATCTCCGCTTTATGGGAATACATTACCTCGAAAAACAGTTTCCAACCGAAATTGCATCATTATCTTCCGCTTTAATTTTTGGCGAGAGGGGAATGCTTAGCCTGGATTTACAGGAGGATTATCAAAAGACAGGACTCGTTCATTTATTGGCGATCTCAGGACTCCATGTTTCCCTCCTGATCGGGATGGTTTTTTATATGGGGATAAGATTGGGTTTGACTAGACAGACGATGACGAATTTTCTTTTGATGGTATTGCCTGTATATGTCATCTTAACTGGCGCGTCTTCGTCAGTAATTCGTGCAGGGCTTATGATTTTTCTTGTTCTGGCAGTAATAAAGTGGAAGAACCAGCTTAAATTGCTGCCCCTTGATGCCATAAGCCTTGCCTGTATCATATATCTGACCTTTAATCCGTTGGTGCTGTTTGACGTCGGCTTTCAATTATCGTTTACAGTAAGTGCCGCCATCATCTTGTCTGCAAAGTATATTTTGGGGAAATACTCGATTACTATTATCCAAATGATTGTCATTTCCGCAGCCTCTCAATTAACCGCACTCCCTTTTCTGCTGTATCACTTCTTTGGATTGTCCTTCATAGGAATAGTGGCTAACTTAATCTATATCCCGTTATTTTCATATGTTTATCTTCCTGGATTGTATGGTTTATTTTTTATTCAACTTGTATTAGGGTGGACTCCGGGAATCCTCATAAAATTCTTCATGTCTATAATTACCCTTTTTAACACTTTAATTGCTTTACTTGCTGATTTAAACTTTGCTGCATTAGTGCCCGGAAGACCAAATCTTTTCTTTTTACTATTTGATATTGTGGTGATTGTTTGTATTTTTTACATTTGGGAAAAGAGGGGGTATCCAAATAGAAAATGGCATCTTGTCGGTTTATCTGCCGCTCTATTGACATTTCAATCAGGCTGGAACTGGGCCGACCCCTTTGGTGAGGTAACGATGATCGATGTGGGACAAGGAGATAGTATCTTCATCCATTTTCCCCGTGGTGGCGGGAATTATTTGATTGACACGGGTGGAACGATGAATTTTATGGATGAAAATTGGCAGAAGCGGGCGAAACCGTACGAGGTGGGAAGAGATGTTGTTGTTCCATTTTTAAAGGGAAAAGGGATCACAAAAATTGATAAATTAATCTTAACACACGGGGATATGGATCATATCGGGGGTGCCAAATCTATAATAAAAGAACTTAAAGTAGAAGAAATTCTTCTGCCCTCAGTCGCCGAACCATCTGCCATGGAGGAAGAAATCAAGGCGAAGGCTGAAAAAAAGGGAATAAATCTCGTTCACGTTTCTTCTGGATATCGATGGGGAAACGCGGATCATCAATTTTATATACTTAGTCCGGATGAGAACTTTAAAGGAGAACGAAACAGCGGGTCGCTTGCCATTTTTGCCCGTTTCGGAGGGTTGAATTGGTTTTTTGGCGGAGATTTGGATAAGCCGGGTGAGGAAAGAATTATCCAGAGATATCCAGAATTAACGGTGGATGTCCTTAAAGCTGGACATCATGGGAGTAAAACATCAAGCTCTGAAGCCTTTATTCGGCAGGTTAAGCCTAAAGCGGCCATTATTTCTGTTGGGGAAGATAATCGATTTGGACACCCCCATCAGGAGGTGATTAAGCTTTTAAAAGAAGTAAATGCGGTAATTTATCGAACTGACCTGCAGGGAGCGATTACTTACAGTTTTTATAAAAATACAGGAACCTTTTCTACGTTTTTGCCATAAGATACATCACTTAATGAAAAAGAGGCTGCGGGTAATACAGCCTCCTGAAACTCTTATGTAGCATTAATTAAGAACCGATCAGCTTAATGACTGTAGCAATGATAAACATTACAGCAAAAAAGCCAAAAGACACACCAAATCCAACCCCTGAATCAATTGCATCGTTACGCTTGCTTTGCGGATTTTTTTCAAATTGGTTCACAGTCTACCCCTCCTATTTCACAATATAGTATAAGCGATTTCCTTAAAAAAATCCAGCCTCCCCTAAATGCTTTTCCTGTACTGACAAGTGTTGTCAAAATAGTTTGACTAACAAAGGGCTACAATAAGCTTACCAAAGGAACTCCGCCTGACATATCGGTACCTAGGGCTGATAAAAGCAGGCGTTCATTATAGATCGGGAATTGGCACTATGGAGAATGCTGTCAATTCCCTTTTAATTATTCGGAAATAACTATTTCGAACCTGGCGTTTTGTACTTGTCAAATTGTCCAAGCTTCATTACGATAATAAAGAGTGAAATAAAGGGGAGCGCTGGACAAAATGGTAACAGATGTATGGCGAAAAATTAAACAAAATCATATTGCTCCTATTTATTTATTATATGGAACAGAAAGCTTTTTAATCAATGAGACCAAGCAATTGCTGCTAAACCATATATTAAATGAAGAGGAAATGGACTTTAATTTTGCAGCCTATGATTTGGAGGAGACTCCGCTTGAAATTGCAGTAGAGGATGCGGAAACCTTTCCGTTTTTAGGCGAGAGAAAGGTTATTTTTTTACATAATCCGATTTTTTTAACAGCTGAAAAATCGAAAGAAAAAGTCGAGCATAATATAGCAAAGCTTGAAGCCTATATACAGGAGCCTGCACCGTATACTGTCTTGGTCATTTCGGCACCTTATGAGAAATTAGATGAACGAAAGAAAATTACAAAAGAACTTAAACGAACTGCAGAGGTCGTCGAGGCCAAAAAATTAAATGAACATGAACTAAAAAATTGGGTGAGGGACCGGGCGAAGATAGCAGGAATCGAAATCGAGACTGATGCTGTGGAGCAGCTCCTCGCGCTTTCGGGCACCAACTTGTTCATGCTGTCGAGTGAATTAGAAAAGCTTGCTTTATATGCTGCAAATGAGAAAAGAATTGATACGGCGCTTGTGGAAAAATTGGTTGCTCGTTCATTGGAGCAAAATATTTTCACGCTAATCGAAAAAGTGGTGCAGCGGAAATTGGAGGAAGCATTAAGGATTTATTTTGATTTGTTAAAGCAAAATGAGGAACCAATCAAAATATTGGCTCTGCTTTCTAATCAATTTCGCCTAATTTATCAAGTGAAGGAGCTGTCACGACGCGGATATGGCCAGCAGCAGATTGCCGGTTTCTTGAAGACCCATCCATTTCGAGTGAAGCTAGCTCTCGGAAAGGCAGCGCAATTTACGGACGAGGAGCTTGCAAATCTCATGAGCCTCCTTGCCGAAGCCGACTATCAAATGAAAACCGGCGGGATGAATAAGTCATTACTGATAGAAATGTTACTGTTCAAATTAAAGAAATAAAAAAACGATTCCTGAAAAAGGAATCGCTTTTTTATTATAGTGCGTTGATTTTCTTCATTAGGCGAGCTTTTTTACGAGCTGCAGCGTTTTTGTGGATAAGACCTTTTGCAGCTGCTTTATCTAATTGGCTAGCAGCATTTACTAAAGCTTCCTTCGCAGTAGCAGCGTCGTTAAGAGTAACAGCAGCTTCTACTTTCTTTACTGAAGTACGCATTGCAGATTTCGCCATTGTATTTTGAGCATTACGAGATTCGCTAGTTTTTACACGCTTAATAGCAGATTTAATGTTAGGCATCAATTTCACCTCCTGTAAAGAATCGAGACTATATGAACTCGACTAAACATTCATAAACAATTATTCGCAACAAGAGATATTTTATCAAATGGTCAACTAGATTGCAATATAGAATTCATTAGCTCGGCTAGAATAAATTGCATGTTTTCTTTGAAAAGGGGCAAAAATAGGAAATAGTTTCTATTTGCAGGAAATCTTTTTTTTCTAATGGAGGATTGAACATGAAGGAATCTATCGACTTAAGTCAATATTCGGTCCGCACTGATTTAGCGATTGAAGCCAGGGAAATGGTACTGGCCCAATCTGTTGAACAAGAGGAAAACTTGTCTCAAATTGAAGGGGTCATTATTAAAGAAAAAGATGTTGACGATATAAAAATCTCCTTAGTAGAAGTGACGAAACAAGGAGAGGCGCAGCTTGGAAAAAAAGCCGGACGATATTTAACCTTGGAGGTACAGGGGATCCGTCAGCAAAATACGGAAGTGCAGCAAAAAGTGCAGAAAATATTTGCTAGCGAGTTTGCCCATTTTCTAGAGGGGTCAGGGGTTAAGAAAACCGATTCCTGTCTTGTGGTTGGATTAGGGAACTGGAATGTAACGCCGGATGCGGTTGGTCCGATGGTTTGTGAAAACCTGCTTGTGACACGCCATCTTTTCCAGTTACAGCCGGAAAATGTGGAGGAAGGCTACCGATCTGTCAGTGCATTGTCACCGGGAGTTATGGGGCTGACAGGCATTGAGACCAGCGACATTATTTTCGGAGTTGTAGAAAAGATCAAGCCGGATTTTGTAATCGCTATTGATGCCTTGGCATCACGGTCTATTGAAAGGGTAAATTCTACCATCCAAATCTCTGATACTGGCATCCATCCCGGTTCTGGGGTGGGGAACAAACGAAAGGAATTAAGTAAAGAAACATTGGGTGTTCCTGTTATTGCTGTAGGAGTTCCTACAGTGGTTGATGCCGTTTCGATTACAAGTGATACGATTGACTTCATTTTAAAGCATTTTGGCAAAGAAATGAAAGAAGGGAACAGACCTTCAAGAGCACTTGCTCCGGCCGGGATGACCTTTGGAGAACGACGCAAACTGACCGAAGAAGATTTGCCGGAAGAAAAGCATCGTAAAACCTTTCTTGGCATTGTCGGTACACTTCCGGATGATGAGAAACGCAAACTGATTCAAGAAGTCCTTTCACCGCTTGGCCATAATTTAATGGTTACGCCAAAAGAGGTTGATGTGTTTATTGAAGATATGGCAAACCTTCTCGCCAATGGACTAAACGCCGCCCTCCACAGCACCGTTGATCAAGGTAACGCAGGGTTCTATACACGATAAAAATGTTAGAGGCAGTCTGATTTGGACTTGCCTCTAAAAAATGGTTCTACCAACTCTATTAATGTCATAGGATTTACTAGAATCCTTTTTGTGAGAGGTGGAACCATGAAAACCAAAGCTTCAGGAACTTTTATTATGGTGCAAGGGACAAGTGTCCTTAAGTTTATGGCAGCACTGTTTATATTTTTATTGTTTATTTTTTCTATCAGCGGGCTCTTAACATCCTTAAAGCCCCAATATAGACTATCTTCATCCTCTGTCAACCAGGCGGCAACGAAAGTGAACGGTGAACTTCTTTTTCAACTAATGGGCTGGGAAAACCACCACTTCTTAAAAGTGAAGCCTGACTTTACGATGCCAACATTAACGAATTTGGTTTTTAAACTGTCAAGCAACATTAATTTGGATGACCCAAGAAGTATGCTTGGCCGAGAACTGCCAGGATTTTTTCAGTTTGATGGGCAGATATTAGTTGCAGGGGAAGGGACAAATTATACAAATATGCCATTGGAATCCTCGCCGCCGATTGAAATTATGAAAGCGGAACAAGAGGCATCCCTTCAGAATATAGAAGGCTTGGACAAACCTTCGGATAATAATCCGTCACCTGCACCCGGCCAAACGACTGGAGATCGGAAGGTTGTCTACGTTTACTTTACTCATAATCGGGAATCCTATTTACCGTACCTTAAAGGGGTCACCAATCCTAATTTAGCTTTCCATTCGCAAATCAATGTCACAAAAATCGGCGACCAATTAAAAGAAAGCCTTGAAGAAAGAGGAATCGGAACCTTTATTGATAAAACGGATGTTCAAGCGAATCTAAATAAAAAGGGTTTAAAATATTGGGATTCTTATACGGAATCCCGTTCCGTGGTACAAACAGCCATGGCCTCCAACCGGGATTTGCAATATTTAATTGATATCCACCGCGATTCAAAGCGGAAGAAGGATACGACCGTTACTATTAACGGGAAATCTTATGCCAAAATTGCTTTTATCGTCGGTGGTAAAAATCCAAATTATGAAAAAAACGCAAAACTTGCAAATGAATTACACCAACTTTTGGAAAAAAAATATAAAGGTTTAAGTAGAGGGGCATTCGTAAAAAATGAACCTGGAAGCAACAATATCTATAATCAAAACCTTTCTGAAAATGCGATGTTAATTGAATTTGGCGGTGTCGATAATACATTTGAAGAACTGAACAGGTCGGCAGATGCACTCGCAGATGTGTTCAGCGATTATTTCTGGCAGGCAGAAAAGGTGAACAAGGATACGGAGCAATCTACTAATAAACAATAGATGATAGGAGCGTTTCATATGAAAATGTTCATGGTAAAAAGTTTCATTATCGCAGCGCTAATGTTTATTTCAGTTTTAACGGGAATGGAACTGGCGAACAATGGAATCCAAAAAATGAAAGGGTATCAGGATCCCAATTTTCAAAACGCGGTCTCTATAAATGAAACAGGGACTGATCTAAAGGCGACCTTTCTTGGCAAAAATATTTCCAATCATGATATTGAAGCAAAAAAGAAGAAACTTGAAGAGATCAATGCCTATAATTTTTTCTCCTCAATGGGTAGAAAAATGTCAGATGGCTTAACCAAAGCTTCTGAGAGTCTGATTGATTTGGTAGTGAAATAAACGGCGGCACCAGTGAAGGTGCTGCTGTTTTAGTTTTCATTGAATCTTGATAATCCTCTTGTTATAATGAAAAATAGTGTATCTGCGCCAATTTAGTAGGAGTGAACCACATGAATAGAGATGAACGACTGAAACGACAAGAAAAAATCAGAAACTTTTCAATTATTGCCCATATCGATCATGGTAAATCGACCTTGGCCGATCGAATTTTAGAAAAAACCAATGCCCTCTCCTCCCGAGAAATGAAAGCCCAGCTTTTGGACTCGATGGACTTGGAGAGAGAGCGCGGGATAACGATAAAATTAAACGCGGTCCAGTTACAATACAAAGCCAAAGATGGCGAAGAATATATTTTCCATTTAATTGACACCCCGGGACATGTCGATTTCACCTATGAGGTGTCGCGCAGCCTGGCTGCTTGTGAGGGGGCTATTCTAGTTGTCGACGCAGCACAGGGAATTGAAGCGCAAACATTGGCAAACGTTTATCTAGCATTGGATAACAATCTTGAAATCTTACCTGTAATTAATAAAATCGACCTCCCGAGTGCAGACCCAGAAAGGGTGCGCGATGAAATTGAAGAAGTCATAGGGCTTGATGCTTCCGAGGCAGTTTTAGCCTCTGCAAAAGCTGGAATCGGAATTGAAGATATACTTGAGCAGATTGTTGAGAAGGTCCCTGCCCCTGTGGGAGATCCTGGGGCGCCATTAAAAGCACTGATTTTCGATTCGCTATATGATGCCTATCGCGGTGTAATCGCCTATATTCGTATCGTCGATGGGACTGTAAAGGTCGGCGATAAAATTAAAATGATGGCCACCGGTGCGGAATTTGAAGTGACTGAAGTCGGCGTTCATAATCCAAGAGAAGTGCAACGAAATGAATTAACTGTCGGTGATGTGGGCTATCTGGCGGCATCTATTAAAAATGTCGGCGATACCCGTGTCGGGGATACGATCACTAATGCCAAAAACGGAGCTAAAGAAGCGCTGCCTGGCTATCGTAAATTAAATCCAATGGTTTATTGCGGAATGTACCCAATTGATACGGCTAAATTTAATGATCTCCGTGAAGCGTTGGAAAAGCTGCAGCTGAATGATTCCGCCCTGCAATTTGAACCGGAAACCTCACAGGCGCTGGGGTTTGGCTTCCGCTGCGGATTCCTGGGACTGCTTCATATGGAAATCATCCAAGAGCGGATTGAGCGGGAATTTAAAATCGATTTAATTGCGACTGCTCCAAGTGTTATCTATCATGTCCATATGACAGACGGAGAACAGATCAACGTGGACAACCCATCCAACATGCCTGACCCGCAAAAAATCGACCGGGTAGAGGAGCCATATGTGAAAGCAACCATGATGTCGCCAAATGATTATGTTGGCGCAATTATGGAGCTTTGCCAGCAAAAACGCGGCAATTTTATCGATATGCAATACTTGGATGAAAACCGGGTCAGCATTATTTACGAAATTCCGCTTGCAGAGATTGTTTATGATTTCTTTGATCAATTGAAGTCAAATACGAGAGGCTATGCTTCATTTGATTATGAACTGATCGGTTATAAACCGTCCAAGCTGGTTAAAATGGATATCATGTTAAACGCCGAAAAAGTTGACGCTCTTAGCTTTATTGTCCATAAAGACTTCGCCTATGAACGGGGAAAAGTAATTGTCGAAAAGCTGAAGGAACTAATTCCAAGGCAGCAATTCGAAGTTCCTATTCAGGCTGCCGTCGGGCAGAAAATTGTCGCCCGTTCAACCATAAAGGCGATGCGTAAAAACGTTTTAGCGAAATGTTACGGTGGTGACATCTCCCGTAAACGTAAATTGCTCGAAAAGCAAAAAGAAGGTAAAAAGCGGATGAAACAGGTTGGTTCCGTTGAAGTGCCGCAAGAAGCGTTCATGGCCGTGCTAAAGATGGACGACAATAATACAAAAAAATAACTTCAACACGAGGTCAGGACAAGCCCATAAAGGTGAAGCCTGCCTCTTTTTGTTAGCTAATAAGGGATTATAAAATTTTTCCAAATTTTATAATCCCTTAACGCATAAATTCAACTACGCCTCTGTCATCGTCCTAACGGACTCGCCAATCGGCGAGTTTTCATTTATTAATTAGGAGTTGAAACATAAATGATTAAAGCTGCCTATCTGCACATTCCTTTTTGTGAACATATTTGCCATTATTGTGATTTTAACAAAGTGTTTCTTAAGGGGCAGCCTGTTGATGAATACTTACTAGCTCTGGATCGGGAAATGCAAATGACTCTGGCGCAGTATCCAGTGAAAGAACTTGATACTATTTTTGTTGGGGGAGGAACGCCCACCTCTTTAAATGAAAAACAGCTTGAACGATTCTGTGAAAGCATTAACCGACATTTATTGAAAAGTTCAGATGTAGAATTTACTTTCGAGGCAAATCCCGGTGATTTATCGAAGGAAAAATTACAAATATTAAAGGATGCAGGGGTCAACCGGATAAGTCTTGGCGTCCAAACCTTTAATGATGAATTGTTGAAAAAAATCGGCCGTGTTCATCGGGCTGAAGATGTCTATCGAACCATTGACAATGTGAAGAAGACAGGATTTCAGAATATTAGTATCGACCTGATTTACAGTTTGCCCGAGCAAACACTTGAAGACTTTCAAGCTTCTATTCATACGGCGTTTTCATTGGACATTCCGCATTACTCGGCCTACTCGTTAATTATCGAGCCTAAGACCGTTTTTTATAATTTAATGAAAAAAGGCCGCCTTCCAGTCCCTGGTGAGGATATAGAGGCACAAATGTACGAAATGGTAATGGAGGCAATGGAAAAACACGGATTCAAACAGTATGAAATCAGCAACTTTGCCAAGCCCGGCTTTGAAAGCAAGCATAATTTAACCTATTGGGACAACGAAAACTACTTTGGTTTTGGGGCTGGAGCGCATAGCTACGTAGACGGCTTTCGCCGTTCAAATTATGGGCCTTTGAAAAAATATATGGACCAGATTAACAGTGGAAAACTTCCTTTCATTGAGGAACATCCAGTAACATTAGCGGAACAAATGGAGGAAGAAATGTTTTTAGGCCTGCGAAAAACGGAAGGTGTTTCAATCTCACGTTTTAAAATGAAATTTGACCGTGATCCCGAGCAATTATTTAAGCAGGAATTAGCTGATTTAACGTCAAGACAATTGTTAAATGTACAGGATGGCAGAATATATTTAACTAAAAAGGGCCGTTTGCTAGGAAATGAAGTTTTTCAGTCGTTTTTAGGAGTATGTAATTGACACCATAATTCCTTTTTGATAATTTATTAGTATAATTAGCACTCGTTAATGCGGAGTGCTAACAGAGGTGATGAATGTTGTTAACAGATCGTCAATTGTTGATTCTTCAGGTTATTGTTGATGACTTTATTCGATCTGCACAACCAGTCGGCTCTAGAAGTTTGTCGAAAAAAGAGGAAATTTCCTTTAGTTCGGCAACGATTCGAAATGAAATGGCCGATCTTGAGGAAATGGGGTTTATCGAAAAAACCCATACCTCATCGGGGCGTGTCCCTTCGGAAAAAGGTTATCGTTACTACGTTGACCATTTGCTTTCACCGCAGACTTTGAATCCTCAGGATATTTCAATCATTCAATCCATCTTTGCGGAGAGGATTTTTGAATTTGAAAAAATTATCCAAAGGTCTGCAAAAATTTTGTCAGAAATGACGAATTATACTTCTATTGTTCTAGGGCAGGATGTCGGCATCAATAAGCTAAAAAGAATTCAAATCATCCCTTTAAACAAAGAAACAGCTGTTGCAATCTTAGTGACAGATACTGGCCATGTGGAAAATAGGACCTTTTCACTGCCGGCTGTACTTGATATGAGCGAATTGGAGAAAATCGTCAACATCCTAAACGAAAAATTATCCGGCGTCCCGCTTGAAGATTTACATGATAAGATTTTTAAAGAGGTGGCAATGCTTTTAAAACAGCATATCCGCCGTTATGATCTTTTTCTTCATACCATTGCGGAAACCTTTAAAATGCCAGCAACTGAGAAGTTATTTTTCGCAGGGAAAACGAACATGTTAAGTCAGCCAGAATTTCATGATATTGCCAAAATACGTAATCTATTAACCATGATAGATCGAGAAGATTGGATTACAAATTTAATCAGAAGCAATCAAAAGGGTATTAGCGTGAAGATAGGCAGTGAGAATCAAAATAGTATCATGGAAGATTGCAGTCTGATCACGGCTACTTATTCTGCCGGCACAGAAAAATTGGGGACGATTGCGATTCTTGGCCCGACAAGGATGGAATATTCACGTGTTATCAGCTTATTGCAGTTATTAAGCCATGATTTATCGGCGGTATTAACAAAGCTGTATCAATACAAATAACACTGGTAATATTGAGTAAGGGTGAAATCAACCATTTCACCCTCTTACCATGGTTATCAGCCATTAAATAATTGAGATTTGATTCTTTAAGGGAGGTGAGTATGTTGTCAAACGAAAAAAACAATACCTTGAATGAAGAAATGGAAGATTTAAGAGGCAGCGAAAGCGTTGAATTTACTGATAATGAAGCTGCTCGTGCCGGACAATCAATTGAACAAACAATTGAAATGGAGGCAGAAACTTCTGAACAGCCTGTTCGTGCTGAAGCTGAAGTGCAATTGCAGGAAATTCAAATGTTAAAGGAAAAACTGGAGGCGGCAGAGAACCGCTACCTTCGCCTGCAAGCAGACTTTGATAATTTCAAACGCCGTACCCGCTTGGATCAAGAGGCGGGCGAAAAATATAGAGCGCAAAAACTAGTGACCGATTTACTTCCGGTACTTGATAACTTTGGAAGAGCTTTGGAGATTGAGGCAGACAACGAACAAACAAAGTCAGTGCTGCAGGGAATGGATATGGTCTACCGCAGCTTAATCGATGCTTTGAAAAAAGAAGGTGTCGAGCCAATTGAAGCAGTGGGGAAGGAATTTGATCCCCATCAGCATCATGCTGTAATGCAGGGAGACGATGCTGCTTATGGCTCAAACATAGTGATTGAGGAATTCCAGAAGGGCTATTTACTAAAAGACCGGGTGATTCGGCCATCAATGGTAAAAGTGAATCAATAAGCCTACATATTATTTTATAAGGAGGATAAAGGCAATGAGCAAAATTATCGGTATTGACCTTGGTACAACCAACTCCTGTGTTGCTGTACTTGAAGGCGGGGAACCAAAGGTAATTCCCAATCCAGAAGGCAACCGTACAACTCCATCTGTTGTAGCCTTCAAAAATGGGGAACGTCAAGTAGGGGAAGTGGCAAAGCGCCAGGCGATCACAAACCCAAATACGATTATTTCCATTAAACGTCATATGGGGACTGCCCATAAGGAAGAAATTGAAGGAAAGCAATATACACCGCAGGAAATTTCGGCTATCATTCTTCAGTATTTAAAATCCTATGCAGAGGATTATCTTGGTGAGCCAGTAACAAAGGCAGTCATTACAGTTCCTGCTTACTTTAACGATGCTGAGCGCCAGGCTACGAAGGATGCAGGTAAAATTGCCGGTCTTGAAGTAGAACGGATCATTAACGAACCGACTGCTGCTGCTTTAGCATACGGTTTGGATAAAACAGACCAAGATCAAACGATTCTTGTTTATGACCTTGGCGGTGGTACATTTGACGTTTCCATTCTTGAACTTGGAGACGGTGTTTTTGAGGTAAAATCAACTGCTGGCGACAACCGTCTTGGCGGTGATGATTTTGACCAAGTGATTATTGATTATTTAGTAGATCAATTCAAAAAGGAAAATGGCATTGACCTTTCTCAAGATAAAATGGCCTTGCAACGTTTGAAGGATGCTGCTGAAAAAGCGAAAAAGGATCTTTCCGGCGTGACTTCCACGCAGGTATCCCTGCCATTTATCACTGCAGGCCCTGCAGGTCCGCTTCATTTGGAAGTAACTTTATCAAGGGCTAAATTTGATGAATTAACAGCACATCTTGTTGAACGTACGATGGGACCTGTCCGCCAGGCATTGAGCGATGCAAGTATGTCTCCATCAGAACTTGACAAAGTTATTCTTGTCGGTGGTTCTACTCGTATCCCGGCTGTTCAAGAAGCTATTAAAAAGGCAACTGGCAAAGAGCCGCATCGCGGTGTAAACCCTGATGAAGTTGTAGCGATGGGTGCAGCAATTCAGGGCGGCGTTATCACTGGTGACGTAAAAGACGTTGTACTTCTAGATGTAACGCCATTATCCCTTGGTATTGAAACAATGGGCAGTGTATTTACAAAATTAATCGACCGTAATACAACCATTCCAACTTCCAAGTCACAGGTGTTCTCAACTGCTGCTGACAACCAAACAGCCGTGGATATCCACGTTCTTCAAGGGGAGCGTCCAATGGCAGCGGACAATAAAACATTAGGTCGCTTCCAGTTATCTGACATTCCACCGGCACCACGCGGAATTCCGCAAATCGAAGTAACTTTCGATATTGATAAAAACGGTATCGTAAATGTTCGTGCCAAGGATCTTGGTACAAATAAAGAGCAGCAAATTACCATCAAATCATCTACAGGACTTTCTGATGATGAAATCCAAAAAATGGTCCGTGAAGCAGAAGAAAACGCGGAGGCGGATAAACAACGCAAAGAAGAAGCAGATCTTCGCAATGAAGCAGATCAGCTAGTCTTTACGACAGAAAAAACCTTAAAGGATCTGGAAGGTAAGGTTGACGCTGCTGAAGTAGCAAAAGCAAATGATGCGAAGGATGCTCTAAAGCAAGCTATCGAGAAAAACGATTTAGCAGAAATGCGTGCGAAAAAAGATGCTCTTCAAGAAATCGTTCAGGCTTTGACTGTAAAGCTATATGAACAGGCTGCTGCTGCACAGCAAGCGCAGGCAGGCGGCGCTGATGCAGGTGCCTCTGGCAAAAAAGACGACAATGTAGTTGATGCAGAGTTTGAAGAAGTTAAAGACGATAAATAGAAAAGCGGAAGCGCCTTGACCAGGGGCGATAGGCATAAGACGAGCCGGCATGAAGGTTGCTTATTAACCTTCAGGACGGATTGGCTTATGACCCAGAGCCCCTAGGCGCTGGAGCTAGACAGTAATCGTTGTATTAGACGGTTACTTGTATTACTGATAAAAAAGTCAAAGTCAGACTAAAGGCTTTGGCTTTTTTAGCTAATCAGAATTTATTTCATAAATTCTGAACGCATAAATATAACTACGCCTCTGTCTTTGTCCTAATGGACTCGCCAGTCGGCGAGTTTTTATTTATTGCTATACCTTTCCTAGGGTGTTAGAATAATCTTTATGTGAAAAGATTCGGGAGTGATGGTAATCAATGAGTAAACGGGATTACTATGAGGTGCTTGGTTTAAGCAAAGGTGCCTCTAAGGATGAAATAAAAAAGGCTTATCGCAAACTGTCTAAACAATATCACCCGGATATCAATAAAGAACCGGATGCAGCGGATAAATTTAAGGAAATTGCAGAAGCCTATGAAGTGTTGAGTGATGACCAAAAACGGGCACACTATGACCAATTCGGACATACAGACCCGAATCAAGGCTTCGGAGGATTTGGCGGCGGTTCTGATTTCGGCGGCGGTTTTGGCGGCTTTGAAGATATCTTTAATACCTTTTTTGGCGGAGGCGGTTCTCGTCGGAGAGACCCGAATGCGCCAAGACAGGGTGCAGACCTGCAATATACAATGACCATTTCTTTTGAGGAAGCGGCATTCGGTAAAGAAACGGATATTGAAATTCCTCGTGAAGAAACATGTGAAACATGTAGTGGTACAGGAGCAAAGCCTGGAACGAAGCCAGAGACCTGTAAACATTGTCAGGGTTCAGGACAAGTAAGTGTGGAGCAGAATACTCCATTCGGCAGAATTGTGAACAGACGTACCTGCCACTACTGTAACGGAACTGGTAAAGAAATTAAAAATAAATGTGCCACATGCGGCGGCACTGGTAAAGTAAAGAAGCGGAAAAAGATTCATGTGAAAATTCCTGCGGGTATCGACGATGGCCAGCAGATGCGTCTCTCTGGACAAGGCGAAGGTGGTATTAACGGCGGGCCGGCAGGAGATCTTTATGTTGTTTTCCACGTTCGTGAGCATGAATTTTTTGAACGTGATGGCGATGACATTTATTGTGAAATGCCAATCACGTTTGTTCAGGCGACACTCGGAGCCGAGATTGAAGTGCCAACCTTGCATGGGAAAGTAAAATTGAAGGTACCTTCTGGTACACAAACCGGAACCAAATTCCGATTAAGAGGAAAAGGCGTTCCGAATGTCCGTGGTTATGGTACGGGCGATCAACATATTCTTGTTCGGGTTATCACCCCAACAAAATTAAGTGATAAACAAAAACAATTGCTGCGCGAATTTGATGAGGCAAGCGGCAATGCTCCTCTAGGGGAACATGAAGAAAGCTTTTTTTCAAAAGTAAAACGTGCCTTTAAAGGCGAGTAAGGATTGGAGCTGGTAGAATGAAATGGTCTGAAATTAGTATCCACACAACAAATGAAGCGATTGAGCCAATTTCTCATATTTTACACGAAGCTGGGGCGAGCGGTGTTGTAATTGAGGATCCATTTGAATTGACAAAGGAAAGGGAAGATCAATTCGGTGAAATCTACCAGCTTAATCCAGATGATTACCCTGAGGAAGGTGTCATTGTAAAGGCCTATTTGCCGGTCAATAGCTTCTTGGGCGAAACAGTCGAAGCGATTAAAGATTCTATTAATAATCTTATCCTATTCAATATTGATATAGGCTTAAATAAGGTTACAATCAGTGAGGTAAACGAGGAAGAATGGGCGACTGCTTGGAAGAAGTATTATAACCCTGTTAAGATCTCTGAAAAGTTCACGATTGTACCTACTTGGGAGATATATAACCCCGTCAGCAGCGATGAATTAATCATTGAATTGGATCCAGGCATGGCGTTTGGTACGGGGACACATCCGACGACGGTGATGTGTATTCAAGCCCTTGAAAGAACGGTCCGCCCTGGTGATCGAGTCATTGATGTTGGAACAGGTTCGGGTGTTCTAAGTATTGCTGCTGCCATGCTGAGAGCAGAGGATGTCAGGGCTTTTGACCTTGATGAAGTGGCGGTTACACAGGCAAAATTAAATATTAAGTTAAATAAAGTTCACAATAAGGTGAATGTTTCTCAGAATAACCTGCTTGATGGCGTTGAAGAAGGATCAGCTGATGTCATTGTGGCCAATATTTTAGCGGAAGTCATTTTGCGATTTACCGATGATGCGGCCCGGATTGTAAAGCCGGGAGGTTATTTCATTACTTCAGGTATTATTCAGCAGAAAAAAGATCAAGTAAAAGAGGCACTTGTATCATCCGGTTTTGAAATTACAGAAACCATTTTAATGGAGGATTGGGTTGCCATTATTTCTAAAAGGGTATAATGAAGAAGCGAGGGGGGGGATATTCATTCCCCTTTTTGTATTTCATTCTTTATTATTCCTTTAAATTTTAGTAAAATAAGACGTATTCTGTTTTAGAGAGGGTGCAAAGTTGTGCAGCGCTACTTTGTTAAAAACCGAGCAAGTGAAGATCGTTTTTTCATAGACGAAGAAGATCGCCACCATATAGTCAAGGTGATGCGCATGGAACTTGGCGATCAAATCATCTGTGTCGATCCTGATGGAAAGCAGGCCATCTGCCGGCTTGCAGAAATTACCGATGAAAGAGTTGCTGCAGACGTTGTACAATGGAAAGAAGAGGTTTCTGAGCTGCCGATTTCAGTTACTATTGCAAGCGGGCTGCCCAAAGGGGACAAGCTTGAGTGGATTATCCAAAAAGGAACGGAATTAGGAGCTCATCAATTTATCCCTTTCTCGGCCGCACGCTCGGTTGTTAAATGGGATGAGAAAAAGGCTGTGAAAAAAATAGAGAGATGGCAAAAAATTGCCAAAGAGGCAGCCGAGCAATCACATCGTGCCATGCTGCCAAAAGTGGAAAGAGCGATGAGTTTTAAAGAATTGCTTGCTAAAAGTAAAGAATTTGATTATAAATTAGCTGCGTATGAGGAGGAAAGTAGAAACGGAGAAACATCCGTTTTTTCTGCTGTCCTGAAACAATTAAAACCTGGTGAATCTCTCCTTCTTGTCTTTGGACCCGAAGGGGGCCTTTCAGAAGAAGAGGTACAGCAGTTAACGCATAATGGTTTTGATCTTTGCGGACTCGGTCCGCGCATATTAAGGACGGAAACGGCCCCATTGTATTCCCTTGCGGCCATTTCCTATCATTTTGAATTACTGAGGTGAACATACAATGGCAACAGTTGCTTTTCATACATTGGGTTGTAAAGTCAACCACTATGAAACAGAAGCCATTTGGCAATTATTTAAGCAAGAAGGCTATGAGCGCGTGGATTTTGAATCCATATCAGATGTTTATGTGATAAATACCTGTACGGTTACGAATACAGGAGATAAAAAAAGCCGCCAAGTCATCCGTCGTGCGGTTAGAAAGAACCCAGATGCGGTGATCTGTGTTACAGGCTGTTATGCACAAACATCGCCGGCAGAGATCATGGCTATCCCTGGCGTAGATGTTGTTGTAGGAACACAGGATCGTGTTAAAATGCTGGACTATATCGAGCAGTATAAAACAGAACGGCAGCCAATTAACGGTGTCGGCAATATCATGAAGAATCGCGTCTATGAAGAACTGGATGTACCATCCTTTACAGACAGAACACGTGCCTCTTTGAAAATTCAAGAAGGCTGCAATAATTTTTGTACATTCTGTATTATTCCATGGGCACGCGGCCTGATGAGATCACGTGATCCGCAGGAAGTTATTCGCCAGGCCCAGCAATTAGTGGATGCGGGCTATAAGGAGATTGTCCTTACAGGTATTCACACAGGCGGTTATGGCGAGGATATGAAGGATTATAATCTTGCGATGCTGCTTCGCGACTTAGAGGCACAGGTTAAAGGAATAGAACGACTGAGAATTTCTTCGATAGAGGCCAGCCAAATTACCGATGAAGTAATTGAAGTCATCAAGCATTCGAATATTGTTGTCCGCCATTTGCATATTCCGATTCAATCTGGTTCAAATACTGTTTTGAAAAGAATGCGTCGTAAATATACAATGGAATTTTTCGCAGAGAGATTGGAACGTTTGAAGGAAATCCTGCCAGGTCTAGCTGTAACCTCTGACGTAATTGTTGGTTTCCCTGGTGAAACGGAAGAGGAATTTATGGAGACTTTTAATTTTATAAAAGAACATAAATTCTCCGAGCTTCATGTTTTCCCTTACTCCAAGCGTACAGGAACACCTGCTGCCAGAATGGAAGATCAACTTGATGAAGAGGCCAAAAATGACCGCGTTCACCGCTTAATCACTCTTTCTGATCAACTAGCAAAAGAGTATGCTTCAGAATTTGAAGGTGAGGTTCTCGAGGTTATTCCGGAAGAGGAGTTTAAAGAAGAGGCTGAATCAGGCCTTTACATTGGCTACACTGATAACTACTTAAAGGTTGTTTTCCCGGCAACTGAAGATATGGTTGGCAAAATTGTAAAAGTAAAGATTACAAAAGCCGGATACCCTTACAACGAGGGACAATTTGTCCGTGTGGTTGAAGATACAGCAATTGTTAAGGAAGAAGTTTTTACAACTGAAGAAGCAGCTATTTAAAAAGGACCCATTTGTGGGTCCTTTCATTTTGTTATCGGTTTTGAGGGTCTTCTATCGTGTAAAAATAAAATCATCTCGCCAAACTTAGTTGCAAACGGCAGCACCAACAGAGAGGACACTACATTAAAAATAACGCTGATATGAGCCAGTTGAACATCCTTCCTGGCTGCGAGCAGCGGGGCATTTTCGGTCAGCAGAGGGATGAGCGGGATAAATAATAATACGCCAAAAACATTCAGCCACACATGCGCATAGGCCGCCAATTTTGACTCCTTCCCGCCGCCAATGGATGCAATAATGGCGGTGATACAGGTTCCAATATTAGCCCCTAGAACAATGGCAATTCCCGCATCAAGCTGCAGGAGCCCCGCAGTTAGAAATCCCATTGTAATCCCGGTCATTGCCGTACTTGATTGAATAATGGCAGTAATGACCGTTCCCGTTAATAAACTCATCAGAATATTATCATTTATGGAAAGTATGAATTGATGGATCACATTCATCGATGTTAACGGCTCAGCTAACCTTTCAAACCCCTTCATCGCCGTAAAAACAGAAGCGATGCCAAACAGAAGCATTCCAATACTTCTGGCTTTTTTATTGGGAAATAAAATTAGAATTGCCCCAATTATCGCAAATGGGACAAGAACAGCATCTATGTCAAACGTAATTAATTCTGTCTTAAAAGTAGTACCAATATTGGTACCAAGAATAATCCCAATCGATTGAGGAAAAGTCATGATTCTTGCGGAAATTAAGCCGATTGTAATAACCATTACCGCAGAACTGCTTTGCAAGAGTGCAGTTATAAATGTCCCCGTCAGCATTCCCTTTAAAGGTGTACTGGTTAGTTTAATCAGCCATGTCTTAAGCTTGTTGGCGGATAAATTAAATAGTCCAAATCTGATTATTGTCATGCCAAAAATAAATATTAAAATGCAAAGTACAAATAATAATATGTAAAGCATGGTCTATCCTCCCCCCCCTTCATTGTATGGTCAGATAGGGGGGGACATGCCATCTTTAAAAGGAAAATTAAGACATGCTAAAAAATAATTTGCATAAAATCTACATTCCTTGTCACATCAGTGTGAAATACAGTTGACCTTGCACCTAGGTTATATTATAATTGCAAGGTACATGGATTGAATGTAAGTGTGTTGTGTTTCGGAGGGAGGGAAAGAGAATGTCTAAAACCGTTGTTCGTAAAAACGAATCGCTTGAAGATGCTCTTCGTCGCTTTAAACGTACAGTATCAAAAACTGGTACTTTGCAAGAGGCAAGAAAGCGCGAATTCTACGAAAAGCCAAGTGTAAAACGTAAGAAAAAGTCTGAAGCAGCAAGAAAACGTAAGTTTTAAGAGGGTGTAATAAATGAGTCTTCTCGAGCGTTTAAATAATGACATGAAACAAGCGATGAAAAACAAGGAAAAAGACAAACTTTCTGTTATTCGGATGATTAAAGCTTCGATTCAAAACGAGGCGATTAAGCTTGGTGTAAGTGAGCTGTCCGATGCAGATGAGTTAACGGTCCTTTCTCGCGAATTAAAACAACGCAAAGACTCCCTCCATGAGTTTGATAAGGCCGGTCGTGAAGACTTGGTTGAAAAATTGCGTACAGAGATCGCTATTGTCGAACTGTATATGCCGAAACAGCTTTCCGAAGAGGAACTTTCAGAAATAGTAAAAGAAACTATTGCTGAAGTCGGTGCAAAATCAAAAACGGAAATGGGAAAAGTGATGGCTGCTATTATGCCTAAAGTAAAGGGCAAAGCAGACGGCTCACTTGTTAATAAATTTGTACAACAACACCTTTCATAGTATTCTGACACTAAGACCATAGGTAAATGCCTGTGGTCTTTTATTTTTTAAATGAAACTTTCAGGCCAATAATCCGTAAGTATTATTATAGGATGTAAAGAAAGGAGGGCTCGGATGGTTGAGTTTCTTATGAACCCTGTTGTTGTAACCGTTCTCCTGACGATTGGCGGAGTTGGACTGGTATTGGAGCTTTTTTCGCCAAGGTTTGGACTATCAGGCTTAATTGGACTTTTGGCGCTTGTTTTATTTTTTTATGGGCATTTCATGGCAGGCTATGCCGGTGTTGGCACTCTGGTTTTATTTGCTGGGGGAATCCTGCTGCTTTTCTTTGAATTGTTTCTTCCGGGGGCAGTTGCGGGAACTTTGGGCCTGGCAGCTTTGATTTTAAGCTTCTTTCTAGCCGGAGAGGATGCTTTACAAATGGGTGTTTCAATTTTAATTTCAATTTTCTTATCAACCCTCGTGTTCTTTTTAATGATAAAGGTGCTGGGAAAAAAGCTTGTTTTATTCAATAAAATGGTTTTATTTGATTCAGCCAAAAAAGAAGATGGTTATGTTTCCAATATTAATCGTACCGATTTATTGGGGAAAGAAGGAGTGGCATTAACCATCTTAAGGCCTGCTGGTACAGCAATTTTTAATAATGAAAGAGTTGATGTGGTAAGTGAGGGCGGGTTTATTGCCCAAAATTCAAAAATTAAGGTCATCAAGGTCGAAGGTGCTCGAATTGTTGTCAGAGAGGTAATTTAATAACAGAAGGGAGTAATGGACTGTGGACGGATCTATTTTTATTATTGGTTTTGTAATAATTGCCTTAATTTTATTTGGCATCTTGTTATCGTTTGTGCCGGTTATGCTTTGGGTTTCTGCGCTTGCTGCGGGTGTTAGAATCAGTATTTTTACCTTAATAGGAATGAGATTGAGAAGGGTAACACCAAGCAAGGTGGTTAATCCGCTAATAAAAGCCCATAAGGCTGGTTTAAATGTTACTACAAACCAGCTCGAAAGCCATTATTTGGCGGGTGGGAATGTTGACCGTGTGGTAAATGCACTTATTGCAGCACATCGGGCAAATATTGAGTTATCATTTGAGCGTTGTGCTGCTATTGACCTAGCGGGACGTGACGTACTGGAAGCCGTTCAAATGAGTGTGAATCCGAAGGTTATTGAAACACCGTTTATTGCAGGTGTTGCCATGAACGGAATTGAAGTAAAAGCAAAGGCAAGAATTACTGTTCGTGCCAATATTGATCGCCTTGTTGGGGGCGCTGGCGAGGAAACGGTCGTTGCTCGTGTTGGCGAAGGCGTTGTCTCCACCATCGGTTCATCAGATAGCCACAGCAAAGTCCTAGAAAATCCTGATTTGATTTCGCAAACGGTATTGGCCAAAGGGCTTGATGCAGGCACTGCATTTGAAATTCTCTCGATTGATATAGCTGATGTTGATATCGGCAAGAACATTGGCGCTGAATTGCAGACGGAACAAGCGGAGGCTGACAAAAAGATTGCTCAGGCGAAAGCGGAGGAACGAAGGGCTATGGCTGTCGCCCTAGAGCAAGAAATGAAGGCCAAGGTGCAGGAAATGAAAGCCAAGGTAGTAGAGGCCGATGCAAAAGTGCCGCTTGCGATGGCTGAGGCATTGAAATCGGGCAATATCGGCGTCATGGATTATCTTAACTTTAAAAACATCTCCGCCGATACTGAAATGAGAGGGTCAATCGGGAAAATAACAGGAGAAAACAAAGATGGTCAGTAAAATTCATCTTAGGAGGCGGTTGTAATGGAAACGCTGCTCTTCCTAATCATTCTTGGAATCATCTCCACGATTTTTCGCAAAGGGAAAAAACCAACGACAAAATATAAACCATTTTCTATGAATACCTTTGAAGATTTAAGGGCTCATTTTCAAAATGAGCCGGTTAAAACGAAATTTAAACAATCTAAACAAAACAACGAAAAGGATATAGAAAAAGCTTATCAAAAGGTAAAAAAGAAGATGGCAACTGGTTCAACTGTAAATCAGAGCGAGGAAAAGCCTGCCGAAATCAGCCAGAAAGCAAAGGTAGATCCTAATGTTGTCGAGGGGGAAACTGCCATTTCTGTGGAACCAACCCCGCAAAAAATAATCAATGGTATCATTTGGGCCGAAATTCTTGGTGAGCCACGATCTAAAAAATCGTATTACGTAAAAAAGGGTAGAGGGTAATGCCTTAAAGAACGCAGGACCCAATACGAAAAAGATGTGCTAGAACCCCTATTCATTTCATAAACATGAGATGAAAGGGGGTTCTTTTTTTATGGCAAAAAAATGGGGCCAACGGATTCGCAACTGGATGGCTAATAAAATGGATCTTCCTCAAGACGTTTTGATGGATTTGCCCCGAATTACGATGATCGGACAAATCCATATTTATATAGAAAATCACCGAGGCTTGCTCGCCTTTACCGATAAAGAACTCCGTCTGCTATTAAAACAGGGACAGTTACAGATAAAAGGAAAATCTTTCGTCATTAAAACCATCTTACCTGAAGAGATATTACTCGAAGGAAAAATAGATCAGGTTCTGTTTATTAATGATTAATCTGGGAGGAACAAAATGAAGAATATGTGGATGGAATATTTATTTGGAATTGTCACAGTAAAAGTATCCGGTAAAGGGATGGAGCGCTTTATTAATGTCCTGATTAGGAATGGCTTTTTTATCTGGAAGGTAAAGCGGCATGGAACAGAAACCATTACGTTTAAAATGAGGCTTGAGGATGCCAAGAAAATCAGATATTTTGTTCGTAACAGTGGGTGCAGGGTTTCTTTTTTACGAAGAACCGGGATGCCCTTTTTATTTAAAAGGATATTGAAAAACAGCGGCTTTTTGATAGGTGCGGGAGTCTTCCTGATCATAATTTTTGTTTTATCAAATGTCATTTGGGGAATCCAAATTAAAGGGGCTAAGCCTGCAACTGAGTATCAAATTCGCAAAGAATTGGACAAGATGGGCGTTAAGATTGGCAAGCTGCAATTTTCGGTAAAAAATGTTGAGGGAATTCAAAGACAGTTAACCAATAACATTGGTGATCTTACGTGGGTTGGTGTGGAATTAAAAGGGACAACCTATCATCTCCAGGTGGTCGAAAAAAACGAACCGAAGAAGCCTGAGCAACTATCTCCGCAAAATCTCGTCGCCAAAAAGAAGGCGATTATTGTTAAAAGATATATTGAAGAAGGACAACCAGTGGTGGATAAGAACGATCATGTGGAGGAAGGGCAATTACTCGTTTCTGGTGTAATCGGAGAAGGGGAAAATTCCAAAATGATCGCAGCAAAAGGAGAGGTCTGGGGCGAAACTTGGTATATGAGCCATGTTGAGCTGCCGTTTGAAACCAGCTTTAAAGTCTATAACGGAAACGAGGAACAAAAGCATTCATTATTATTTGGAAAATTTGAGCTGCCAATCTGGGGCTTTGGTAAACCGGATTTCAAGGAATCTGAAACCGAAACGGTTGAACATAAAATTCATTTCTTAAAATGGGAGCTGCCCATCTCCTATGTTCATAAAACCATTCGGGAAAGAGAGGAATACACGAGAAATTACACAGAAAAAGAAGCGGAAGAAAACGCACTCGAATTAGCCAGAAAACAAATAAAAAGTCTTTTAGAAGAGGATGCTATCATTAAAGATGAAAAAATTTTACACAAAGACAATAAAAATGGTAAGGTTATACTGGACGTTCATTTTAAAATCATTGAAAACATTGCAGTCGGACAACCGATTTCCAAGGAGACTCATGAATGACAGAAAAGTTAACAACCATTAAGGTACAGCTTGAAAATCCTGCAGAAGCAATGGCGCTGCTCGGAACTTCAGACCAACATTTAAAAATTATTGAACAAGAGCTTAATGTTTCGATTATTACAAGGGGTGAGTCGCTCAACCTCTCAGGAGATGAGGAGCAGGTTTCTCTTGCTGGGCAAATACTCGACCGCTTAATGTTTGTCATCCGAAAGGGAATTGCCATTAGCGGGCGAGATGTCTTATATGCCGTGCAAATGGCTCAAAAGGGAACCCTTGATTACTTTGTGAATCTATATGAGGAAGAAATCGGCAAAAACGTTAAAGGAAAATCCATCCGTGTTAAAACGCTTGGCCAAAGGCAATATATCAACTCGATTAAGAAAAATGATTTAGTGTTTGGAATTGGCCCTGCTGGTACAGGAAAAACGTATTTAGCCGTTGTTATGGCCGTTAACGCCCTGAAAAATGGACAGGTTAATAAAATCATTTTAACTCGCCCTGCTGTTGAAGCAGGAGAAAGTCTTGGATTTCTTCCTGGCGATTTAAAAGAAAAGGTCGACCCATATTTACGGCCATTGTATGACGCGCTCCATGATATATTGGGGGCAGAACATACAGGAAGGCTTATCGAACGGGGGACAATCGAAATTGCTCCGCTTGCGTATATGAGGGGACGGACGCTTGATGATGCTTTCGTTATCCTGGATGAAGCGCAAAATACGACACATGCGCAAATGAAAATGTTCTTGACAAGACTTGGATTCGGCTCAAAAATGGTCATTACAGGTGACCGAACCCAGATAGACTTGCCAAAAGGAGCTAAATCAGGCCTAGTTGAGGCTGAGGAAATTCTACAAAATATAAAGGGCATTTCCTTCGTCTATTTTGAAGCGGTCGATGTCGTTCGCCACCCGCTTGTCGGAAGAATCATACTGGCATACGAAAAAAAGGAAAAATAAGATGGACTTGAAAGGGACTCACTGTATATAAAAGTGATTCCTTTTTTTTTTGAGGATGAAACTTGACGGAAAAACTGTTATCATTTTACATAAAGCAAGCTTTCATCTAAAATCAATAAATAACATAAGTGTAAAGACTTGATAATTCAGGGAAACGTGGTTGGAGGGATATAGTTGGAAAAACTGCAGGTGCATTTCATTCGAATTCGCAAACTGCTGGATAATACATTCTTTCGTATTCTTTTTTTCCTGGTATTAGGAATTGTTCTTTTCACAGCTATGTTTAACAACGTAAAGCCGGAAAAGCTGGATATTGAATTGTTTTCAGTGGCAGGAAAAACGATACGGTCTCCAGGGACAGTCGAAGATAAGCAAAGCACGGAGAAGAAAAGAAAAGAGGCGCGCGACCAGGTTCAGGCTGTCTATACATTAAAAAATGAATATACGCAAAACCGCGTTGACCTAATTACCTCCATTTTCAGCGCTGCGGCTGAAGTAAATGATGAAGTAAAGGATAATAAAAAAAAGCAGGCTGCAGAGGCTTCTGAGGAGCCGCCACAAATTATAGAGCCTAGTGTTTCAGAAAAAGTTACGATGCTTAAGTCGAAATTAACGCCGACGGTATCGAAGGATTTATCCGATCAGGTTTTTTCCGCATTAGTTCAGGCAAATAACGAAGAATTGTCCATTGCAAAAGATTTAACGGTTACCGCCATAAACAATGTAATGACGAAAAGAATATCTGCGGATGAAGTCGAAAATGCTAAAAAGAGGGTTGAGGAAGAGGTAAAATATTCAGCATTGAGCGAGAATATGAGAATTGCGGCAATTGATCTTGGCAGGTATGCTGTGATCCAAAATGAATTTTATGACCCTTCTGCAACCGAAGAACTTAGGAGGCAGGCGGCGGAAAGTGTTGAACCCGTTAAGATTCTACAAGGGCAAATTATTGTAGAAGAAGGGAAACTCATAAACCAAGATATTTACCGTCAATTGAAGCTTGTTGGACTGCTACATAACGAAAAATCCTTTAAGCCGTTCATTGGATTAGTTGTTTTAATAAGCATTATACTTACATCGCTTTATTGTTACTTTTACCAAATGAAATCGCTCCCCGAAAAGAGACAAAACTTTTTGTTATTGTTCGGGATGATTTTCATTCTATCAATTTTTTTATTGAAAATACTCAGTATGCTGCAAGTATTTAATTATTCTGCGATTGGCTATCTATTTCCTGCAGCCTTGGCGGGGATGATGATAAAAATTTTAATTGATGAAAAGCTGGCTATTATGACCTCTATCATCCTTGCAGTTTGCGGCAGTGTATTATTTAATGAAGGCGTATCGGGGACATTAAACTTTTCAGAAGGTATCTATATTTTATTCAGTGCTTTGGGAGGCATATTATTTTTAAGTAATCAAAACCAGCGGTCAAAAATTCTGCAGGCTGGGATATTTTCTGCAGTAGTGAATCTGTTGACCATTTTGGCTTTAATGTATTTGCCAAACGGGCAATATTCCGGCTTGGAATATGGGTATTATTTTATTACAGCCCTTGTATCAGGTATTGCCTCTGCGGTGTTGACGATTGGCTTACTGCCTTTTTTTGAGGCAAGTTTCGGCATACTATCAACCATTAGGATGATCGAATTATCGAATCCAAATCATCCGCTTTTAAGGAAAATCTTAATGGAGGCCCCTGGGACCTATCATCATAGCGTGATGGTTGCAAATTTAGCGGAGTCTGCCTGCGAAGCTATTGGTGCAAATGGTTTGCTGGCAAGGGTAGGAAGCTATTATCATGATATAGGCAAAACGCGGCGGCCAAACTTTTTTATCGAAAATCAAATCCACCATGATAATCCGCATGACCGTCTGCCGCCGGACAAAAGCGCGAGCATCATCATTGCCCATGTAACGGATGGTTCGAATATGCTAAAGAAGTGCCATATGCCAAAGGAAATAATTGAAATCGCGGAACAGCATCATGGGACCACCTTACTGAAGTTTTTCTATCATAAAGCGCTTCAGGCCGATCCTGATGTAAGGGAAGATGATTTCCGTTATCCCGGTCCGAAGGCACAGTCAAAGGAATCGGCCGTGGTGGGAATTGCAGATAGTGTTGAGGCTGCAGTACGGTCCTTATCACAGCCTACGCCAGAGTTGATTGAGTCTCTTGTGAAAAAAATTGTGGCTGACCGTCTTCAAGATGGGCAATTAAATGAATGTGATCTGACCATGAAGGAAATTGAAACTGTCACTTTCACATTATGTGAAACATTAAAGGGGATCTTTCATTCTAGAATTGAATATCCTGAGCTAACAAAGAAGGTGAAACAAGCATGACATTACTTATTGATTCATTAGATGAAACAGAGCAGCTGTCTGACCAACAGATGCTTGATGTTGAAAGGTTACTAAATTTTGCAGCAAATAAGCTAAGCATTGAAGAACATAGTGAAGTTTCGGTTACCTTTGTGACAAATCAAAGAATCCAAGAAATTAATCGTGAATACCGTGATAAGGACGCGCCAACTGATGTGATTTCATTTGCCATGGAAGAGTTAGGTGAGGGAGAAATAGAAATTGAGGGCGCTGAGATGCCAAGGGTATTGGGAGATATTATCATTTCAGTTCCTAAGGCAATGGAGCAGGCAGAAGAATATGGCCATCCTTTCGTAAGGGAACTTGGCTTTTTAGCTGTGCATGGATTTCTCCATTTATTAGGGTATGACCACATGACAGAGGAAGAGGAAAAAGAAATGTTCTCTCTGCAGAAGGAAATTTTAAATGAATATGGACTCGCTAGATAGGCCTAAACGAAAAAAATTTTGGCACACCTTTGCCTATGCCATAGAAGGAATTGTGACGGCCTTAAAGCATGAAAGAAATATGCGTTTTCATGCAATAAGCGCTGTTATTGTGATTGCCTTTGGCTTGTTCTTCTCTATTACTAAAATAGAGTGGCTGTTTATTCTCGTTTCAATTGGCGGCATGTTTTCGTTGGAATTACTGAATACGGCAATTGAACGCGTAGTAGACCTGGTAACAAATGAGTATAAACCACTTGCTAAACAGGCGAAGGACATTGCTGCCGGAGCAGTGTTCATTTTTGCCATTATTACACTTGTAATAGGAATCGTCATATTTTTACCCTATGTCTTGGAATTGTTTTTGTAAGCTTTTGATTACAGGATTTGAAATGGCCGCTTGATTTAGGTAAAATGACTAAACAGCTTCTTCTTAGAAAAAAATATTTTTAAGAATATTTCAACTATTTTAAATCTTTTATTTTTTTCTTTACAAATAATGTTTTTTTGGAAAATTTGAGGTAAAATAAAGAAACAGCAGGACTCCTGCTGGAAAGGAAAGAAGACTAGTGAACATCGAACAACTAATCGAAGAAGCTAAAAAAGCAAGAGAAAAAGCTTATGTTCCTTATTCTAAGTTTGGCGTGGGAGCAGCGCTTTTAACAACAGATGGTAAAGTATATCATGGCTGTAATATTGAGAATGCCGCCTACAGTATGTGTAACTGTGCAGAGAGGACTGCTGTTTTTAAAGCGTTTTCAGAAGGCGACCGGCAATATCAAATGATGGCCGTTGTTGCTGACACTGATCGGCCATGCTCGCCATGCGGGGCCTGCAGGCAGGTCATTGCAGAATTATGCCCAAGGGAAATGAAGGTGGTTTTAACCAACCTTAAAGGGGATGTTCTAGAGACCACAGTAGAACAATTATTGCCAGGTGCTTTTTCGCCGGAGGATTTAAATGGTAAATAATACAAATTCCGGAACAGATTATAAATCAGGGTTTATATCCATTATTGGCCGCCCGAACGTTGGAAAATCAACTTTTCTGAATCGGGTAATCGGCCAAAAAATCGCCATCATGAGCGACAAGCCGCAAACGACGCGCAATAAAATCCAAGGAGTTCTGACCCTTTCAGACGCCCAAATGGTGTTTATCGATACCCCTGGTATCCATAAACCAAAACATAAATTAGGCGACTTCATGATGAAGGTTGCCCAAAATACTCTTAAAGAAGTAGACTTAGTTTTATTTATGGTCAATGCCGAAGAAGGTTTTGGTCGTGGTGAAGAATTTATTCTTGAAAAATTTCAAACCATTAATACACCAGTCTTTCTCGTCATTAATAAAATTGATCAAGTTCACCCTGATGAGCTGTTGCAGATTATTGAATTGTATAAAGAAAAGTATGCTTTTCAAGAAATTGTGCCAATTTCCGCACTGGAAGGAAATAATGTCGAAAGACTGCTTGAGCAAATTAAAGCAATTCTTCCTGAAGGGCCGCAATACTATCCTGCCGATCAGGTAACCGATCATCCGGAACGCTTTATCATTACAGAGTTAATCAGGGAAAAAGCCCTTCATTTAACAAGGGAGGAAATCCCTCATTCCTTGGCTGTTGTTCTTGATAAAATGGAACGGCAGGGGAATAAAGACATTATTCATGTCATGGCAACCATTATTGTCGAACGTGATTCACAAAAAGGGATTATCATTGGCAAGCAGGGAAGCATGCTGAAGGAAATAGGCAAGCGTGCTCGTGTCGATATTGAAAACCTTCTAGGTTCCAAAGTCTTTTTGGAACTGTGGGTAAAGGTTCAAAAGGATTGGCGCAATAGAATGTCCCAGCTTCGTGAATATGGCTTTAATGAAAACGAATATTAGTGAATCACTTTAACTAAAGTATTAACACTCTTTCAAGAATATGCATAATCAGTTTTAACAAAATTTACGTCTTATGATTAATGCGTAGGCAGGCTATGATAATTGTAAGGTTTGAACTGTAACGCTAGTCTAAATATCGAAAGGTGGGGTTTTCATGTTGGATTTTACGTGGAAAATATTTAGCCAAACAGGTAATATTGACACATATCTTCTCTTTAAAGAGCTTGAGAAGGAAAACCAAGAAATACCCGGTAATCTGAATGAAGAGCTAGCTCAAATCGATTTTCCAGTTTCATAAGCAAGTCACGCGCCTGAAGAAGGTGACAATCATGCTTCAGAAATGTGAAGGCATCGTCATTAGAACAACAGATTATGGTGAAACAAACAAAATTATTACACTATATACAAGGGAATGGGGAAAGGTTGGCTTTATGGCCCGTGGAGCTAAAAAGCCTAATAGCCGTCTTTCAGCTATTACCCAGTTATTCACTCACGGTTACTTCCTCGTTCAAAAAGGAACAGGCCTAGGAGGCCTTCAGCAGGGTGAAGTCATTTCCTCGATGCGATCGATTGGGGAAGATATTTTTCTAACCGCATATGCAAGTTATATTGTCGAACTAACGGATAAATGTACTGAGGAGAAAAAGCCTAATCCTTTTCATTTTGAATTGCTTTATCAGACCCTTCACTATATGAATGAAGGCTTTGATGCTGATATTCTTGTGAATATCTATGAGATGAAAATGTTGAATGTTTTAGGATTATATCCTATCTTGAATCAATGTTCCGTTTGTGGAAGCACAGACGGGCATTTTTCTTTTTCGATCCGGGAAGGCGGATTTATCTGTCACCGATGTTTAGCCAAGGACCCCTATCATATAAAACTGTCACAAGCAGCGGTAAAATTATTAAGATTGTTTTATTATTTCGATTTGTCTAGATTAGGGAATATCTCTGTTAAAGATGAAACAAAGGCAGAACTGAAGAAAGTTATTTCGGTTTATTATGAAGAATATTCTGGGCTTCATTTGAAGACAAAGAAATTCCTTGACTCGATGGGGCAGTTTCGTAATCTTTTATAAATGCGATGTTGACATTGTTCAAAGTTTTGGTTAATATTAGCTTTAAAATTAATATTTGCGTTGACAGAAAGTAGTACTTAGTCCCCTCTATAAAAGCGAACCTAGGATAGTGTAAGCTAGGGTATAGAGCATTAAGGAAGGCGTTCTTGAGCAAAGTTGTATTAAGGTGGCTGCTATTTAGGCAGCAAATAGGGTGGAACCGCGGGTAACTCTCGTCCCTATGCTTATTATAGGCATAGGGACGGGAGTTTTTTTATTTATTAAGAATATGAAAAAGGAGTTATTACGATGAGTGTAACAATGGAACAGATTGTCTCACACGCTAAGCACAGAGGTTTTATTTTTCCGGGGTCTGAAATTTACGGCGGACTTGCGAACACTTGGGATTACGGTCCTTTAGGTGTCGAATTTAAAAATAATATAAAAGCTGCCTGGTGGAAAAAGTTTGTTCAGGAGTCACCATATAATGTTGGCTTAGATGCGGCAATCCTCATGAACCCGAGAACATGGGAAGCTTCAGGGCATATCGGCAACTTTAACGATCCAATGATTGACTGCAAAAACTGTAAAGCCCGTCACCGTGCTGATAAATTGATTGAAAATGCGCTTGAAGAAAAAGGAATTGAGATGGTGGTCGATGGCCTTCCATTTGAAAAAATGGAAGAGCTGATTAAAGAGCATAATATCGCCTGCCCAGACTGCGGCAGCCACGATTTTACCGGCATTCGCCAATTTAATCTTATGTTTAAAACATTCCAGGGTGTTACGGAAACAAGTGCAAATGAAATTTTTCTTCGTCCGGAAACAGCTCAAGGTATTTTCGTAAACTTTAAAAATGTACAGCGGACAATGCGTAAGAAACTGCCATTCGGTATTGCTCAAATCGGTAAAAGCTTTCGTAATGAAATTACACCGGGTAACTTTACCTTCCGTACAAGAGAATTTGAGCAAATGGAGTTGGAATTCTTCTGCAAACCAGGAGAGGAACTAAAATGGTTTGATTATTGGAAGCAATTTGCGGAAAAATGGCTCATGTCATTAGGTCTTAACCAAGAAAACTTAAGACTTCGCGACCATTCCGAAGACGAACTGTCCCATTACAGCAATGCTACAACTGATTTTGAATATAAATTCCCGTTTGGCTGGGGTGAGCTTTGGGGTGTTGCCTCTAGAACTGATTATGATTTAAAGCAGCATATGCAACATTCCGGTGAGGATTTCAATTATATTGATCCGGAAACAAATGAACGATATATTCCATACTGCATTGAGCCTTCCCTTGGTGCAGACCGGGTAACGTTGGCTTTCTTAATCGATGCTTATGATGAAGAGCAGTTAGAAGATGGAACATCTAGAACAGTTATGCGTTTCCATCCTGCTCTCGCACCGTTTAAGGCAGCAATTCTTCCGCTTTCAAAGAAGCTTTCCGATGGTGCACGAGAAGTATTTGAACGATTAGCAAAACACTTTAACGTAGATTATGATGAAGCAGGCTCTATCGGTAAACGATACCGCCGCCATGATGAAATCGGTACTCCATTCTGTATCACATATGATTTTGATTCCCAGGAAGATCAAAAGGTTACAGTTAGAGACCGCGACACAATGGAACAAACAAGGGTTCCAATAGCGGAGCTTGCTGCATTCTTACAAGAAAAGGTATCATTCTAAGATAAAGGTGCGGAAACCCGCACCTTTTCCTATTTGGCTAATAGGAAATTATAAATTCAACTACGCCTCTGCTTCGTCCTATCGGACTCGCCAATCGGCTAGTTTTCATTTGTAGTTCACAGCCGATTCATTTCAATTAGTTAGCATTTAGTATATAATATTGCTAAATAAGAGGTTTCCGGGATACTTTCAGGAATTAAAAGGGTGGTGAGGACAATCGAACTGACAAAACGCCAAGAGCTGATATTAGATATAGTAAAGGAAAATGGACCGATCACAGGAGAGCATATCGCCGACCAATTGAACTTAACCAGAGCTACATTAAGGCCGGATCTTGCTATTTTGACAATGGCTGGTTTTTTAGATGCCAGACCCCGGGTCGGATATTTTTATACAGGAAAATCAGGAGCGCAATTATTAACGGAAAATCTACAACGAATATATGTGAGGGACTACCAATCCATCCCGGTTGTCGTAAGTGAAAACGTCTCGGTTTATGATGCTATTTGCACCATGTTCCTTGAGGATGTCGGGACATTATTTGTGGTCGACCAAAATACTGTTTTGGTTGGTGTTCTATCCAGAAAAGATTTGCTTCGGGCAAGTATTGGGAAACAAGAGTTAACGACCATTCCTGTCAATATCATCATGACAAGAATGCCCAATATAACCATGTGCGAGCGGGATGACCTGCTTATTGAAGTTGCGAAAAAGTTAATTGAAAAACAAATAGATGCACTGCCGGTAGTGAGAGAAACCGAAAAAGGCTTTGAAGTGATCGGCAGAGTAACGAAAACGAACATTACCAAAGCCTTTGTTGCATTAGGTGATGATGAATAAAAGTTTGGTAATAAGAAGGAGTTGATTTGGGAATGGTCTCGCCAGTGATTTATGTGGTATCAGATTCAGTAGGTGAAACGGCCGAATTAGTAACAAAAGCGGCTATCAGTCAATTTAATGGATCCGGGATGACATTAAAGAGATTCCCTTATGTAGAAGATAAGGAAAATATTGATGAAGTCTTGTCACTAGTTTCTTTGGATCATGCAATGGTGGCATATACACTTGTCAAACCGGAAATGCGTACATACATGAAAGAAAGAACAGATATAGAAGGAATATCAGCTGTGGATTTAATTGGCCCGATTATCGATCAAATTCAAAGCTTCAGCGGCAAAGAACCATTGTGTGAACCAGGGCTTGTCCGCAAATTGGATGAGGATTATTTTAAAAAGGTGGAGGCAATTGAGTTTGCTGTAAAGTATGATGACGGTCGTGATCCCAGAGGGATTTTAAAGGCAGATATTGTGCTAATAGGTGTATCTCGAACCTCAAAGACTCCATTATCCCAGTATTTAGCCCACAAACGCCTAAAGGTGGCCAATGTCCCGCTTGTTCCAGAGGTTGATCCGCCGGAAGAACTTTATAAAGTCCCGAAAGAGAAATGCTTTGGCTTAAAAATCAGTCCGGAAAAGTTAAATAACATAAGAAGAGAAAGACTGCTTTCTTTAGGATTAAATGATCAGGCTAGCTATGCAAACATTGACAGGATAAAAGAAGAGTTGAATTTTTTTGAAAAGGTAGTACAGAAAATTAATTGTCCTGTTGTTGATGTAACCAATAAAGCAGTTGAAGAGACGGCCAATGTTATTTTAAACTATATTCAAAAAGGCAGGCCATAGCACATAATCTTATGATTATGTGTTTTTTGCTTATTGGCTAAAAAAAATAATAAATAAAAAGTTATGGCAAAATGATAACGAATATACTATAATAAAAAATTGTGATAAAAATATATGTTTTTAGGTTTAGACTTGCATTTGAACGAATAAACTATTTACTGTGAGATGTCAAGGGGACCTACAAAAAAAAATTCGACATAAATCCTTTTTTTCACTCTAAGGAATTTTTTTTTGAAATTCTTATTTTATCGGGAAAATTTCTCCATAACCCGTTTGCCTGCTCGTAAATCGGCGAGTTTTCCCAATAAAATTAATCTGGAAAGAAGGAATATTCGGAGTGATGTAGAATTAATAAAATGGTGAGAGACCACCCGACAATTTATGTCGATGCTGATTCCTGCCCGGTCAAGGCGGAGATTGTCGAAATTGCAAAGAAATTCGCCATTGACATATTTTTTATCGCCTCCTTTGACCACTAAAACAAGGAAAAGTTCCTTAACGCGAAGGCTAGAAGGAAGGGAGTTTACGGTAAAGGTCCAAAACCTTTTCGTTTAGCGGATCGGAAAAATTTACGGCGGAATTAACAAAAATTTTGTCGAAATTTGCAGGAATTTAAAATGAAGGTGTTGAATACCTGTATACCAATGGAGTTGTTTTCATGGCAGACCGTATTGCCGAAGAAAAAATAGAACAAATTCGTCAGGCTGTTGATATTGTCGAGGTAATCAGCGATTATGTCGGGTTGAAAAAGCAGGGGCGAAATTACTTCGGATTATGTCCTTTCCATGGAGAGAGCACCCCGTCATTTTCAGTATCGCCTGACAAACAAATCTTCCATTGCTTTGGCTGTGGTGCAGGCGGAAATGTTTTTTCTTTTTTAATGGAACTAGAGGGAATTTCATTTCAGGAAGCGGCTATGAAACTGGCTGCTAGAGGAAATATTAATCTTGAAATAAATTTATCCTCCGCACACTCCGAGAAAAAAATTTCTGATGAACTTCAGGCCATGCTTGATGCTCACGAGCTGTTACGTAAATTTTATCATCACTTGCTGGTAAATACAAAAGAAGGACAGCATGCATTGGAGTATCTGCTTGGAAGAGGATTTACACATGAGTCGATTGAAAAATTTCAAATTGGTTATTCCTTGAATTCGTGGGATTTTGTTTATAAGTTCCTAACGAAACGGGATTTTTCTCCCGAATGGATGGAAAAAGCCGGACTCATCATTAAACGTGAAAAGGATGGAACATACTTTGATCGATTTAGGGATCGAATTATGTTTCCGATATTCAACAGAAACGGAAATACGATTGCTTTTTCAGGGAGAACACTAGGGGCCGATGAGCCCAAATATTTAAACAGTCCCGAAACAGCAATCTTTAATAAAAGCAAAATTTTATACAATTACAACTTGGCTAAGCCCAGCATAAAAAAATCCCAGCAGGCAGTTTTATTTGAAGGGTTTGCAGATGTGATTTCCGCTGACCGCGCCGGAATCGAAAATGGCATTGCGACAATGGGGACATCGTTGACTGATGATCATATTGCCCTTTTACGTACTAGCGCGCAAACCATCACTATTTGCTATGATTCAGATAAAGCAGGAATTGAAGCAGCGTTTCGAGCAGGCAACCATTTGAACGATGCAGGCTTTCAAATAAAAGTAGCTTTAATGCCTGATGGCATGGACCCGGATGAATATATAAAGAAGAACAGTCCGGAGAAATTTCGCGGCGAGGTAATTGGAGCAAGTTTAACTTGGATGGCTTTTAAAATTCTTTATTTTCGAAGAGGAAAAAATCTTCAGAATGAAGGAGATAGGCTTGCTTATATCGAACAAATAGTAAAAGAAATCAGCAAATTAACAAAAGCCGTTGAAAAGGATCATTATTTGCGGCAAATTGCAGCAGAGTTTTCCCTATCATTAGATTCCTTAAAACAGCAGGAACAGCAGATATATTTTGCGGAGAAGAAAAAGGAAATTGGTAAGAACGAACCAAAATCTAAGCCGATTCTAGTGCAAAAAAAAGTAAATGAATTAAAACCTGCGTATTATCGGGCAGAAAGATGTCTCATTGCCCATATGCTAAAAAGCAGGGATAACACCTATAAGGTACAGGAGTTACTACAGGGCGATACGTTTAACGAAGATGAACATCAGGCAATCATAACCTATCTTTTGGCATTTTACGAAGAACATATTAACCCTGATTCAAGCGCATTTTTATCTTATATTCATGATGAAAATCTAAGAAGAATAGTCGCCAACATCGAAATGATGTCAATTAATGATGAATTAAGTCATCAGGAATTAACTGATTATATCAAACAGGTGTTGAAACATAAAAAATTGTTAAAAATAAAGGAAAAAGAAGCCGAGTTAAAAGAAGCGGAGCGACACAGTGATTTTAGGCTGGCTGCTGCGATTGGAAATGAAATCAATCAATTGCGTAAATCACTATAGAGTAATTTAGTGTGTTTGATTAATTGAAGGAGGGGACCCCCGTATGGCTGCTGAAAAATCAGCACGTGCAAGCGAGGTCGAGAATGAATTGACCCTTGAGCAAGTGAAAGACCAGTTAACCGCATTGGGTAAAAAAGTTGGTGTCCTTGCCTATGATGATATTGCCGAGAAAATGGCAAATTTCGACGTGGAATCCGATCAGATGGATGAGTTTTACGAATTCCTTGGAGACCAGGGAATTGAATTAGTTGGTGATAGTGATGATGAGGACGATGATGATCCAAGCATCAAGGCGCTATCAAAAGATGATGATAGCGATGAATTTGATTTAAATGATCTCAGTGTACCTCCAGGTGTAAAAATCAACGACCCTGTTCGTATGTACCTAAAGGAAATTGGCCGGGTTGATTTGCTCTCTGCTGAAGAAGAAATTAACTTAGCCCACCGCATTGAACAAGGTGATGAAGAAGCAAAGCGGCGACTTGCTGAAGCAAACCTCCGTCTTGTTGTTAGTATTGCAAAACGCTATGTTGGCCGTGGCATGCTGTTCCTTGACCTTATCCAGGAAGGAAATATGGGTCTTATCAAAGCGGTTGAAAAATTTGATTATCGTAAAGGCTTTAAATTTAGTACATATGCCACATGGTGGATTCGCCAAGCGATTACCCGCGCCATTGCCGATCAGGCGAGAACAATCCGGATACCAGTGCATATGGTAGAGACAATTAACAAGCTTATTCGTGTTCAGCGTCAGTTGCTGCAGGATTTAGGCCGCGAACCAACTCCGGAAGAAATTGCCGAAGATATGGACCTGACACCTGATAAGGTAAGGGAAATTTTAAAAATTGCCCAGGAACCTGTCTCACTTGAAACACCAATTGGTGAAGAAGATGACTCACATCTTGGAGATTTCATCGAGGATCAGGATGCTACATCCCCTTCAGAGCATGCTGCTTACGAGTTATTAAAGGAGCAGCTTGAAGATGTTCTCGATACCCTGACGGACCGGGAAGAAAATGTTCTTCGCCTTCGTTTTGGGCTGGATGACGGCCGTACCCGCACCCTCGAAGAGGTCGGCAAGGTTTTTGGTGTCACCCGCGAGCGAATCCGGCAGATTGAAGCAAAAGCATTAAGGAAACTGCGTCACCCAAGCCGCAGCAAACGCCTTAAAGATTTCTTGGAATAGGGCTCAAAAGATAGTTTACTTCTTACAAGAAGTAAACTATTTTTTTTAGCTAATAAGAAAGTATAAATTCAACTACGCCTCTGTCTTCGTCCTAACGGACTCGCCAATCGGCGAGTTTTCATTTATTTTTTTGAAAGCACTTTCTCTTTGTTCTCTATTTTACTGAATTGTCTCTCATTTTGCAAATAGGCCAATTGGTGTTTTCTCCCAAATACCAGCTTAATTATTATCGTAAAAAAGGTGAACTAAAGTCAATTTTTCCTATTCATATAAGGTATGTAGTGCTAAATACCCTACCTGAATGGGTTTATCATCCCATACTCAGATAATATTATATTTTCTAAAATTTATTAAAGTTGAGAATTGTCAGGTGAAAAGAATATAATATATTTGTAAGCGTATACATAGGTGATTAGGGGGAGATGGACTTGAACTTTGACTTAACATCTGAACAACAAATGATTAAAAAGACAATTCGCCAGTTTGCAGAAGAAGAGGTTGCGCCAGATGCAATAGAACGTGACAGAACAAAACAGTTTCCGACAGATGTGTTTAAAAAAATGGCAGAAATGGGAATGATGGGACTTCCCTTCCCGGAGGAATACGGCGGGGGAGGGGCAGACACCGTTAGTTTTGCGATTGTGGTGGAAGAGTTAAGCAGAGTTTGCGGTTCAACAGGCATCACTTATTCAGCGCATATTTCCTTAGGGGGCGCTCCTTTAAACTTATTTGGTACAGAAGAGCAAAAGCAAACCTATTTAAGACCCATTTGCACAGGCGAATCGTTAGGTGCCTTTGGATTGACAGAGCCAAATGCCGGATCCGATGCCGGAGGAACTAAAACAACCGCAAAAGAAACGGGTGGCCAGTTTGTCATCAACGGAAATAAATGTTTCATCACGAATGCCAGTTATGCCAAGCATTTGGCACTAACGGCTGTAACGAATGAAACAAACGGTAAAAAAGAAATCAGTGCCATCATTGTTCCAACAAATACAGCTGGATTTACAGTTATTGATAATTACGAAAAAATGGGCTTAAATTCCTCCAATACAACTGAGCTTGTCTTAGAGGATGTCAAAGTACCTGTGGAAAACCTGCTGGGAAAACGAGGCGAGGGTTTTAAGCAATTTTTAATTACCCTTGATGGCGGCAGAATTGGAATCGGCGCCATGGCTGTCGGGATTGCTCAGGGTGCTTACGAGAAAGCGCTAGCCTATGCTAAGGAAAGAAAACAGTTTGGCAAATCAATTTCAACTTTCCAAGCTATTCAATTTAAGCTGGCTGACATGGCAATGAAAATTGAGCTGGCCCGCAATATGGTCTATAAGGCTGCTTGGTTAAAGGATCAAGGAAGAACATTTTCAAAGGAAGCAGCAATGTGTAAATTATACGCATCCGAAATATGTATGGAAGTTACCAGCCAAGCAGTCCAAATTCACGGCGGCTATGGCTATATGAAAGAATATCATGTGGAGCGAATGATGCGTGATGCAAAGCTCCTGGAAATAGGCGAAGGAACCTCCGAAGTTCAGCGAATGGTAATTTCAAGATTAATTGGTTGTTAAAAAATATATTGGGAAATATAACAAAGAGGCTGAAATAAATAATTATTTTAGCCTCTTTGCTCTTTTTTTAAAAGATTATAGTGATAAAATAACATTAGGGCTTTTCCTTCTGTTCATTTTCAAGTAAAATAGTAGTTGTTTGTAGGCGGTTTTATTTATTTACAGATGTTTATACATAGGGAGGTAAAATTATGAAAAAGAATCCGGTAATTCCTTACATTCTCATCATGGTTTTTGGGATTGTCCTTATGTTCACTTTGTCTTTTAAAGGACTAGGGGATAGTAAGGAGCTTGCTGCTGAGAAAGGTGAAGGCAAAGGCAGTGAGAAAACAGAAGTGGCTGCATCCAAGCCAGAAGACATTTATAAAACAACTTGTATTGGCTGTCACGGCGATCAATACCAAGGGGTTGTAGGTCCTCCGTTAAAAGGTGTTGGCGACAAGCTTTCTAAAGAAGAACTTAAAAACATCGTGACTCACGGTAAAGGCTCCATGCCTGCAGGTCTTGTTCCCGAGGATAAAGCTGCTGCAATGGCAGATTGGTTATCGAAACTTAAATAATTTGACAAAAGGTCCTTTGCATCTGTAAAGGACCTTTTATATTATTAAGGCATACATATTGAAAAGCAGGTGTGTTAATTTGAATGCAGAAAAATTATCAATGCGTTTGACGGCTGTTGCGAAATACGTTCCAAAAGAGGCAAGATTAGCAGATATTGGTTCTGATCATGCTTATCTGCCTAGTTACTTGGTAAAAAACGCTGGCATTACGTTTGCCGTTGCCGGTGAAGTAGCGAAAGGTCCATACCAATCTGCAAAAAGCAATGTAATGGCAGAAGGACTGTCAGATAGAATTTCAGTCAGGATGGGAGACGGCCTCGAGGTTATCGAATCTGGTGAAATAGATTGCATTACGATTGCCGGCATGGGTGGCGCATTGATTGCCAGTATTTTAGAAAATGGAAAAGAAAAGCTGGAAACCGTCAAGAGGCTTGTGTTACAGCCAAACATTAGCGCCATTTCTATCCGATTATGGTTTTTGGAAAATGAATGGGAGTTGATTGCCGAAGAAATTCTTGAGGAAGACGGCAAAACCTATGAGATTTTAGTTGCTGAAAAAGGTAATGCAAAACGCCCTTATCAAAAGAATAAAATGGAGATGGAGCTGTTAATGGGACCATTTCTTATTCAGAACCAAAATGAGATCTTTAAGAAAAAATGGCTGTCTGAAAGCAGCAATTGGGAAAGAGTTAAAAAACAGTTAGAAAACGCTGCTGCGACCCCTGAAACAGTTGAGAAAAGAAAGGAAATAGAAGATAAGCTAAAACTTGTGGAGGTGGCATTGAAAATTGAAAAAAGCTAATGGTCATGAAATTATTCAGCTGTTTGAAAAATTTGCGCCAAAGAGCCTGGCAATGGAAGGAGATAAAATCGGCCTGCAAATTGGCCGCCTTAATCAAAAGGTAGAACGGGTAATGATTGCCTTGGACGTTCTTGATTCCGTCATTGATGAGGCCATTGAAAAAAAGGTTCAGCTTATTATTGCTCATCACCCGCCGATTTTCCGGCCACTAAAAAATATTATTACTGATACTGTTCAAGGGCAGATCATTGAGAAATTACTCAAACATGATATCGCCGTATACGCGGCCCATACCAACCTAGATGTGGCCAAGGGCGGGGTAAATGATTGGCTGGCTGAAGCTTTAGGGTTGGAGGATGCTGAGGTTTTAGTTCCAACTTTTGATACAAAACTAAAGAAATTAGTGGTGTTTGTGCCTGTCAGTCATGCTGATGAACTAAGACACGCGCTAGGGAACGCCGGTGCAGGTTTTATTGGCAGCTATAGCCATTGCTCATTTACGGCAAACGGTACTGGCCGATTTTTGCCGGGGGAGGATACGAATCCTTTTATCGGTAAGCCTGGGGAGCCAGAAACGGTCGAAGAGGTTCGGATTGAAACGATTGTCCCTGAGCCTATCTTAAAAAAGGTAATCACCGCTATGATTAAAGCTCATCCATATGAGGAAGTGGCCTATGATGTTTATCCGCTTGAAAATAAAGGAGAGGTACTTGGGCTAGGCAGAATTGGAAAGATCCCGGAAATGACGTTAGAGGAGTTTGCCGAAAAGGTAAAAGTGGCTCTTGAGGTGGACAGGGTCCGCGTGGTGGGCGATATGCAGGCAAGAGTGAAGAAGGCCGCCGTATTAGGTGGAGATGGAAATAAATATTATTCCCATGCCAAATTTAAAGGGGCCGATGTTTATGTGACAGGTGATATTTATTATCACACTGCTCATGATGCGATGATGGATGGCTTGAATATGATTGACCCAGGACATAATGTTGAAAAGGTCATGAAAAAAGGCCTGACCAAAACGTTGCAGACATTATGCCAGGAAGCAGGCTATGAAGTGGAGATTTTTCCTTCACAAATTCATACTGATCCCTTTCAATTCATATAAGAATAGGCTGACATATGTCAGCCTACTCACTTAGCTCTCTTTTTTTACCTTCGGCAAGATTTTTGCCAATGGAACGTTTTTCTTGCGTTCCCATGTAGCTTCGTTATTTGGATCGAATTGTTCAAGGAACGCAATGACTTCCTTCGTAATTGGTGTCGGAGTTGATGCACCCGCAGTAACAGCCACGTTTTTGGCGTCCTTAATCCAATCGATGTCAAGTTCTGTAATATCAGCAATCCTATATGCTGTTGTACCAGCAATTTCCTCAGAAACCTGAGCAAGGCGATTAGAATTGTTGCTTTTTGGATCACCGACGACAATAGTGACATCCGCTTGTTTTGCCTGCTCGGCAACAGCTTCCTGACGGATTTGGGTGGCATGGCAAATCTCATTAAATACCTCGACATGAGGATATTTTTCTTTTACCTTTTCCATCGTATCGAAAACGTCCCATTGGCTCATGGTTGTTTGGTTAGTGACAATGAGTTTATCATAATCGAGATTCAATGCTTCGACATCAGCGGGTGTTTCCACGAGGTGGACCATGCCAGGTGCCACTCCAAGTGCCCCTTCGGGCTCTGGATGCCCTTTTTTGCCGATGTAAATCGTTTGGTATCCTTCCCTGGCCTTTTCTTCAATAAGGTCGTGTGTCCTGGTTACATCCGGGCAGGTTGCGTCAATGGCGACTAGCCCTTTCTTTTTCGCAAGTTCCCTTACCTCTGGCGAGATACCGTGGGCTGTGAAAATAACAGTCCCTTTGTCAACTTTCTCTAAGATATCAAGACGATTCTTGCCGTCAAGGGTGATAATTCCTTCTTCTTCAAAGGCATCTGTAACATGTTTATTGTGAACAATCATCCCCAAAATGTAGATGGGACGGGGCAGCGTTTTATCTAATGCAGCATTCCTCGCAATGACCATGGCATCAACAACACCATAACAATAACCACGCGGCGAAATTTTAACGATTTGCATATATAAAGTCCTCCAAAAGGAAAAATTTTTAATAGATTATATGTCCATTATATAAAACTAATAGATATATTACAAAGAGACATTTTTCCTGCCCAAAATAGTAAAGAATGCCGGAGGCCGGCATTCTTAAGTTAAATATATAATTTTGGTATCGAGGTTCCTTTTGTGTGCTGTCTCTTTTCCGGCGCACTGGTCTTGTGTGTTCTTTTTCTGCTGCTTTCCCTGTCGGAACTGGTTTGCTGGGTTCCTTTTCGACTCGTTTTTTTAGATGAAGTTTTGGTTGTTCGATTTGTTGATGTTAAGCGGCTGCTAGAGGATTCTTCCCCTGACTGCTTTTTCTTTTCACTCGATTCTTCCTTACCTGAATCAGAGCTTTTTAAGCCGCGATATAACTTCCATAAGGCTGGCAGGTTTCTCACTAATGGACCATACTGCTGGATCATTGGGCCGATTGTCTGGGCCGTCTTTATAACCTGTTGAGTATTGTTAAGAATACTTGATAGTCCACCCGGGTTAGACAAGGATTGAAGCAATCCGCCGCCGCCTCCTGCGGCTCTGCCGGCACCCTGCATCCCCATAAGGCTGCCCGGTCCACCGCCGCCCATCATTCCGCCTGGTCCGCCCATGCGGTTTCCTCCGCCGAAAAGCCTAGAGAGTAATCCGCCGCCTCTGCCCATTTGTTGTCCGCCCATTCCGCCAAAGGGATTTCCTTGCGGGCCCATCATTGGATTTCTTCCACCGCCCATCAGTCCACCGCCGGGTCTCATCATTTGATTTCCCCCGCCGAATAAACCGCCCGGTCTGCCCATCATTTGTCCACCGCCGCCAAACGGTCCCATTCCCCCTGGCATTGGGAATCTAGGTCCTGGTTGCATACCATAAAACCTCCTCTCGTTTTTCAGCACATGAAGACACCGTTTTCCCATAAAAAAGAAATTATAAAAGGAAAAAGTGCGGATGGGGAAAACTCTTGAACATGTGCGGAATTTCCACTTTTACCCTCTTGAATTACAATATGCATACACCTTGTTTTTGTTTAGGTATTATACTCAGAATCAAATGAAATTTATGGTTTTAAAAGCTGCAGGAAAGTAAAAGATGATAATAACTGGTGATTTACCTTGAACTCTACTATAATTACTTGATGGACGCGAAAATCGCAGGTCTCCCGATCATTTGACTTAAAAATAAGATATTTTTATATAAGGAGTACGTAAATGAAAGAAACTAAATTTGAACGTTTTGATTTTCAAGGCTTTATTAATGAGGCGCTGAACAAGCTGGGCTTCACTCAACCGACGGAAATTCAGGAACGAATGATTCCGTTGGTATTAAAAGGGGAAAGTGCGATTGGCCAATCACAAACCGGAACGGGAAAAACATTTGCCTATGTGCTGCCAATCCTTGATAAGGTGGATGCTTCGAGACAAGAGGTCCAAGCAGTCATCACAGCACCTACCAGAGAGCTTGCCAGCCAGATTTATCAACAAATTTTAAAAATTACTGAGCATTGTCCCTCTGAGAAAACAATTACCGCCAAATTATTTACAGGCGGAACAGACAAGCAGCGGACCATCGAGAAATTAAAAATACAGCCTCATATTGTTGTCGGAACGCCTAGCAGAATTAACGACCTTGTAAAGGAACAGGCGCTATTAGTACATACAGCCCGGATTCTTGTCGTCGATGAAGCGGATATGATGCTGGACATGGGCTTTATTGAGGATGTTGACCGTGTTGCGTCAAGGCTGCCGGAAGACCTGCAAATGTATGTTTTTTCCGCCACCATTCCGGAAAAATTAAAGCCTTTTCTGAAAAAATACATGGAGAATCCAAAAAACATTCAGATTGAACCGACAAGGAAGGCAGCTGAAAACCTGGAGCATTATTTGCTTCCATCAAGACACCGCGATAAGAAGGGGCTTGTTCATGATACTCTTATCGCCTGCAATCCCTATTTAGCCATTGTATTTACAAATACGAAAAAAATGGCTGATGAGGTGGCGGATTATTTATATCAAAAAGGCTTGAAGGTTGGACGAGTCCACGGAGATTTAACTCCAAGAGAACGAAAAAAAATGATGAAGCAGATTCAAGATTTGGAATTTCAATATATTGTTGCGACAGATCTGGCTTCAAGGGGAATTGATATTGAAGGGGTAAGCCATGTCATAAACTATGAAATTCCTTCTGACTTGGATTTTTATATTCACAGGGTTGGCAGAACCGCTAGAGCAGGAAATGCCGGGATTGCCTTAACGATTTATGATTTATCAGATGAAGATGCTTTAATTCGTCTTGAAAAGATGGGCATTCAATTTAAGAATGTTGACTTGAAAAATAACGAATTTGTTGAACTAGAAGGTCGAAACCGCCGGAAAACACGAGTAAAGCCAGAGGATGAGATTGACCATCGTGTAAAGGCTGTCATTAAAAAGCCGAAAAAGGTAAAACCAGGGTATAAAAAGAAAATGCAAACAGAAATAGAGAATATCAAGAAGCGGCAGCGCAGATTAGATAAGAAGAAATAAGAGAGGGAGAGGAAATAATGTTAAAAATAGGGTCGCACGTTTCAATGAGCGGCAAAGAAATGCTTCTCGCTGCAAGTAAGGAGGCCATTTCTTACGGTGCCAACACCTTTATGATTTATACGGGAGCCCCGCAAAACACTAGAAGGAAAAAAATCGAGGATTTAAATATTGAGGCGGGAAGAAGACATATGGAGGAGAATGGAATTTCCGAAATAGTTGTCCACGCTCCCTATATTATCAATATTGGAAATACCTCCAATCCGGATACATTTGAATTGGGTGTCCGGTTCTTACGGTCGGAAATCGAACGGACAGAAGCCCTCGGAGCCAAGCAAATAGTCCTTCACCCAGGTGCTCACGTCGGTGCCGGTGAGGAGGCTGGGATTAAAAAGATTATCGAGGGTCTTAATGAAGTGCTAACCGGAAAAGAACAGGTTCAAATCGCTTTAGAAACAATGGCGGGAAAAGGTTCGGAGTGCGGGAAATCATTCGAGGAACTTGCGACGATAATCAATGGTGTCAACTATAATGAAAAACTTTCAGTATGCTTTGACACATGCCATACCCACGATGCCGGCTATAATATCATCGAGGATTTTGATGGTGTTTTAAATGTGTTTGATAAAATTATTGGGGTAGATAAATTAAAGGTGCTCCATATCAATGACAGCAAAAATGCATCAGGAACAAGAAAAGACCGTCATGAAAACATCGGATTTGGCCATATTGGATTTAAGGCACTAAACTATATTGTTCATCATCCGCAATTGATGGATGTACCGAAAATCCTTGAAACTCCGTTTGTCGGTGAAGACAAAAACAATAAAAAGGCGCCATATCGCCACGAAATCGCCATGCTTCGCGAGCAGACGTTTGAAGAGGATTTACTGAATAAAATAATGCAGTCTTAAATTCCAAACAAAAAAGCTGTGCAGATGCGTACAGCTTTTTTATTTAAATCTTTTGATTGTCTCTGCAACTAGGCCTGTTAATTTCCGCTCCGGGCACTCGCTTTCCGCGGGGAGGTCCTGGAGCCTCCTCGGCGCTATTGCGCCTGTGGGGTCTCCAGTGACCTCTATATCCCGCAGGAGTCGAGTGCCCTCCGCTCCAATCAACAGGGAGGCAATACAACCTAAAGTATTGCAACACACTTGTTTCTAACCTGGCTGGCTATGTGTGTTGCAATTTTTTTATTTTGGCAGGCTTTTTTCAATTAGATAAGGAACAAACGAACAATGCCTAAGTTATATATCATTTGAAAAATAATATTAAAAGTCATGCCTGTAGTGTTGGTTAAGACAACAGAACACCACTTTTATTATTATTTATTGTAAAAATCGAGGTCTTTATTAATACACCTGTTGATTGGCGTGGAAGGCACGAAGACTCCTGCGGGAGTACGGGGCAGGGGAGACCCCGCAGGAGCTTTAGCGACGAGGAGGCTCCCCGCAACGCCCGCGGAAAGCGAAGTGCCTGGAGCGCCAATCAACAGACCTGTTAAAAAGCCTATATATTTACATTATTATAATAAACAAAATAAAAGGCTATCGAATGATTTTCGACAGCCTGTTCTGTGCAAATCCGCAATGCTTTTCATTTTTTTACTAATTCTGCAAAAAGTTTATTGACCTCCCGGGCTGTTTGCGGGCCGGCGGATTTGGCAATTTCCCTTACCAATTGGGCACGCTGGAGGTCATCAAAAATATTAATATTTTTTCCTCTTAAGTATTCGGCTATTTTTTTTGCCTGACTGCGGGTTATGGCTATATTAAATTGGTTTGCATATTTTAGCAGTTCATCGGCAGTGATGGTATTTATTTTATGATTGATAATACTTTCAAAAATCTTCACCTTAATCACTCCTCCATGCTAATTTATGAAAAAGCGGCTGGAGTGTGACAGTGACTTATAAAGGCGGTTAAATAAGACATTCGCGAATTGCTCTGCTTTACAAACACAAAATAACTATTGTATACTACATAAAGTTAAATCGGAATGATTCTTAAAATTAAAGTGAGAGTGCGAAATCTATGCAATCAATTATTGATATTAAACAGCTGTCCTATCGATATGAAAAGGACATCGTTCTTGAAAACATCAATTTATCCGTGGAAAAGGGTGCGTTTCTCGCCATTGTCGGCCCCAATGGTTCTGGAAAATCAACACTATTAAAGTTAGTTTTGGGATTATTAAAGCTGCAAAAGGGAGAAATTTACCTATTTGGCCAAGAAATCAATAAATTTAAAAATTGGGACAAAATCGGTTACGTTTCCCAAAAAGCCAACTCCTTTAACACGGGTTTCCCGGCGACCGTATATGAGGTAGTGGCAAGCGGGTTAACAAAAAAGCTGGGCCTGTTGTCTTTTTTCAAAAAGGAGCACTCGGAAAAAGTATTAGCCTCATTGGATGCAGTAGGGATGAAAAAATTTAAAGACCGAAATATTGGCGAGCTTTCAGGCGGGCAGCAGCAGCGGGTATTTATAGCTAGAGCCTTGGTGAGTGAGCCAGAGCTGTTGATACTTGACGAACCAACCGTTGGGGTTGATGCAGAGAACATAAAGGCTTTTTATGAAATGCTTGATGTGTTAAATAAAAATAAGGCGATTACATTGGTGATGGTCACACATGACATCGGGACCGTTTCCGATAAGGTATCCCATGTAGCCTGTTTAAATAAGCATTTGCATTTTCACGGACTGACAAATGAATTTGAGCAGATGAGAATGGAAGACCTGTCATCATTCTATGGACATGATGTGCAATTGCTAACTCATCATCATGAACACGGAGGCGTATAGTATGATTCAAGGGATTTTACATTATGAATTTTTACAAAACGCCTTCTTAACTGGAATGTTAATTGGCATTCTAGCTCCATTATTGGGAGTATTTATTGTGGTTAGAAGATTGTCTTTGATTGCCGATGCGCTTAGCCATGTAACTTTGGCAGGGATTGCGGCAAGTCTGTTGCTTGAGCGCTATGTTACCGCACTTACGGGCCTGAATCCATTGTATATGGGCATGGTTTTTTCGGTTGGCGGGGCCTTATTTATTGAAAAGCTAAGAGGAGTCTACAAGCACTATCAAGAGCTGGCGATTCCGATTATTCTTTCCGGAGGAATCGGGCTGGGGGTTATATTTATATCTCTTGCCAAAGGCTTTAATACAGATTTGTTCAGTTATTTATTTGGTAGTGTATCAGCCGTCAGCCGTACCGACCTTTGGGTGATTCTGGTAATCGGTATTGCAGTGGTACTGGCTGTGGTTCTCTTGTATAAAGAGCTGTTTTTATTGTCTTTTGATGAGGAATACGCCAAGGCTTCCGGTATTGCAGCAAAAAGCATCCATTTCATTTTCATTATTTTAGTGGCGCTGGTCATAGCAGCTTCAATGAGAATTGTTGGAATCCTGTTGGTTTCTTCGTTAATGACACTTCCTGTTGCAGCAAGTATCCGAATTGCCAAAGGGTTTAGGCAGGCTATTATTTTATCGGTTATCTTCGGTGAAGCTTCGGTGCTTGGCGGGCTGAGCCTTGCTTATTATTTGGACTTGGCTCCAGGTGGAACAATTGTCATGCTCTCTGTATTGATATTAATATTGGCGATATTTTATAAAAAAATCTTGGTGAATAAAGCATAAGCGAGGTGTGTAAATGATGAATGTACAAGAAGCACTTCAATTTTTAAAGGAAAATGGATTTAAGCAGACAGGAAAAAGGGAAGATATGCTTCAATTGTTTGCTGAAAGCGATAAATATTTAACAGCAAAAGATGTTTTAGATCTATTGAAGGATGATTACCCGGGCTTAAGTTTTGATACTATTTACCGTAACCTTTCCCTTTTTGTTAACATGGGGATACTAGAGATGACGGAGTTGTCAGGCGAAAAACATTTTCGTTTTTCCTGCTCGCACACCCATCATCACCATCATTTTATTTGCTTAAGCTGCGGCAAGTCGAAAGAAATTGAAACATGTCCGATGGAGGGCCTCAGTGCAAATTTAAAAGGCTACGACATCTCCGGGCATAAATTCGAAATATATGGCCGCTGTCCGGATTGTGTATAATAAAAAAGCTGACCCATGAGCGGAGTGACTGCTCATTTGGGACAGCTTTTTTTATTTTTATTTCATTGACCCAGCCATTTCTCGTATATTTTCCTGCTTCCTAAGCCAGTTCTCTACCCAAATGGCTGCTTCTGCCCAGTCATTGACCCGGATGACACCTTGTGGAATGGGCTCTTGATTATAGGGAGTATCAAATAAAATGACCGGAATTCCGCATTCTTCATGAAGGGCAACGGCGTTGTCGTGTTTATCCTCAAAAAAGAGATCCACTTTCAGATTTTTAGCCGTTTCTACCTTGTCATGAGAGCCAATCAGTTCGATGTGATGAAAGGTTAATCCATGCGCTGAAAACCAATTTTCGGTCACCTCGAGCAGATGCGGTCCTCGGGCACTGATAAAAAACAATTCATGTTCATTTTTCCATTTATTTAATATCGGCTTTACGCCTTTAGCAAGTGGAGAACCTTCATATATAATCGGCTCATTTTCTGAAAACCAATGGGCAAATACTTTTTCATCCACTTTCACAAAAGGAGTTAAATCGTATTGGGTGATGTCCTCATAAGCAATGTTCATCCCAAATGCCTTGTTTATAAAAGGCAATAACGATGTAGGGCAGGTAACTGTTCCATCAATATCAATTCCAAATCTTTTTTTCATTTTTAAATTCACCTTCTGTTGTTTCCTCAGTTCTATTTTTATTTTACCAAAGACCGTGAACTGTTTGGCATGAAATATTTTGCGGAATTGAAATAACTAACTAGTTAAGACAATCATTGTCATAGTAAAAAGGCTTTAATGACAAACAATAATAAATGCTCCTACATTGAAAGTGAGGGATTAAAGGATGGCAGATGAACGCGACACGAAGGTGCAAGAAGCTCTTCGTGGCCCAATTATCGGTGAAGATATACCAAATTCTCCATCGGATTATCGTGAGGCCACAACTTCCGAAATCGCAACACCTGTAACAACCCAAGCTTCCAAATATAATGAGGAAACTGCAGATGAATTTGGAGCGTCTGTCCCAATGAGGGTATCTTTAAAGAAAGATGATCCGCCAATTGGGGCATCCGTGCCAATCCGTTCTTCCTATAATGAAGAAACTGCTGCCGAAATCGCGGCCCCCGTACCTATTATAAGAGGCAGGGAAAAAGACGATATTGGTGATAATGGTCGAGGACGTGCGGTCGGCGGTGCCGGACTAGGGACTGTCGCACTGGTCCTTTCCATTTTATCCTTGTTCGTAATGCCAATCCTGTTTGGTGCAGCAGGAATTATTCTGGGATTTGTTGCTAGGCGCCGCGGCTCCGAAGGGCTTGGAGCGTGGGCTATTGGGATTGGAGCGGTATCGATTATCATCGGAATCTTTATTCTTCCGTTCTTTTAACATAGGAGCAAAGAAAAGAGGCTGTCTTTCGGGACGGCCTCTTGTGATGTTTACCTATTTGTTTACCTTTTCTTCTGCTTCCTTCTTGCGGAAATATTCTTCGGCAAGCTGGTCAATTTCCTTTTTGAGTTCTTCGACCATTTGTGATTCTGGCACCTTCCGGACAATCTCGCCTTTTCTAAACAATAGACCTTCACCACGGGCACCGGCAATTCCGATGTCTGCTTCACGAGCTTCACCAGGTCCATTTACCGCGCAGCCTAGAACTGAAACCTTGATAGGTGCTTTAATATGGGAGATATATTCCTCTACCTCATTGGCGATGCTGATCAGGTCTATTTCAATGCGCCCGCAGGTAGGGCAGGAAATTAAGGTAGCAGCATTGGAGGAAAGGTGGAATACCTTCAAAAGCTCACGAGCTACTTTAACCTCTTCAACTGGGTCTGCACTTAATGAAACCCTTACCGTATTACCAATACCTTTGCTGATAATTGCACCTAATCCGGCTGCACTTTTAATGGTTCCGGAGAAAAGTGTTCCGGATTCGGTTATCCCAAGATGCAATGGATAATCGAAGGTGCGGGCAGCTTTTTCATATGCTTCAATAGCCAAATTGACATCAGAAGCCTTCATTGAAACGATAATATCGTGGAAGTCCAAGTCCTCTAGAATTTTGATATGATGGAGGGCGCTTTCGACCATTCCATCAGCGGTTGGGTAGCCGTATTTATCAAGAATTCGTTTTTCCAATGACCCCGCATTTACACCGATCCGGATTGGAATTCCTTTTTCTTTAGCGGCTTTTACTACCGCTTCAACCTTTTCTTTTCTGCCGATATTTCCAGGATTGATCCTGATTTTATCAGCGCCGCCTTCAATCGCCTTTAGTGCCAATTTATAATCGAAGTGGATATCAACAACAAGTGGAATGTTGATTCTTTTTTTGATTTCAGGAATGGCATTTGCAGCCCTTTCATCTGGGCATGCGACCCGGACAATTTGGCAACCTGCTTCCTCAAGACGTTTGATTTCGGCAACAGTAGCCTCTACATCATGGGTTTTAGTGGTTGTCATACTTTGAATGATAATTTCATTATTGCCGCCGATGGTTAAATTGCCAACCTTGATCGGCCGTGTTTTCGTACGATGTATAATTTCACTCACGTGGAATTCGCTCCTTTAGCTGGATTCGAATATAGAATTAAAAACAATTCACCTTTTATTGTATCAGCCTGCATCTAATTTTGACAAGAATAAGGATTATCCTCATTAGTTTGAGTAATCCGGAAAATGATATGTAGAACCGATTTGTATTTTTTCTGGTGACTTTCCTGGATTTAATGCCTGAAAGTCTTCTATTAACTCAGAAATAGATACAGGAAGAGATTTTCCTAATTGGTGCTCGACAATGGAAATAACAGTTTGACCTGGTTTTACCTTTTCTGTAAAAGAAGGGATGCTGGTACTAGGTTTAGCGGTTTGATTAACATTTGCCTCTACCTGAATGTTTGCTGTAGAAGGCAAAGTGCCGACAGTTAAGTCGAAGTAAATCACATATATGACTAAAATGGCAATTAAAACACCAAACAATTTTTTCATTGGACAAGCCTCCAAACAAAAGTTTCTACAAACCTATGCTTGTCCACCTTTAAATAGAACTCATAAATGAAAAAAGCATCCATTCAATGGATGCTTTAACTACTTTTTTTCGGTTTTGGGATTTCATTTATCGCCAAATATAAAACAATGATAACGACAAACCAATTGATCCAAAAGCTGTTTGGTACGGCTGTTTTCAGTGCGGCCATTATCGTAAAAAATAATGTCGGCAATGTTTCACTGTATGCGGCCATTCTCCATAAATGGCGATAGGTAAGCTTTCTTCCGGCAAGATTTTTTAACACAAGTCCGATTAAAGCAAGAACAGAAACTTCAATGAAACTAGCGGCACTTGAAAACAAATAGATGAATAAGGAGACAATCGGGATAATAATGCCCTTTAGTCCACTAATCGAGTTAATAAAGTCAACGAGATCGTTCTTTGAAAGTTTCAGCCCTTCCATCATGGAATAGGGGTATGTATCGCTTTGGCCACCGGCTGTCATAACAAACTCATCTTTTAACAGGGCGAACGTATTTCCTTGATCGGCTGCATCTTGACTAGAAACGACGCCGGTAGGGTCCAAAATAATCGTAAAATTATCCTTATTAATCGTTACAGGGACCTTAGTATCTGCCTCTAATTGTCCATTCTTTATCGTAAAATCAGGAGCCTCCTTTTCCAGAAAGGTTTCGGCAGAATCCAATCCGGTTGTTAACGCTGTGCTGAAATAAACAATCGACGGAAGGACGGAAATAAAAGTCAATAAGAAAACAAAAAGAATTGTTTTTCCGATACCTTGGAAACGAAATAAAGCTATGTCCTTCGGCGAGTAGATACTTTTAAATAATTGCTTGAAAATATTCATAATAACCACCTCATATAGATTCACCATTCTATTGTAGCTTTTGAAGCTATGATAGACAAGAACAAGGTAGTTAACACTTTAAATAGAACCGCCATAGAGGCAAATTCAATCAGTTTAAGCCGCAAATTTCCGCAGAACAGTTTTGGCAATCCACGGTTTGCTTGAGGTAGTTGAGATTTCTTATCGTAAATTTTTGATTGTCATAGGAGATAATGTTTTGCTCTCGTAATTCCTTGAGGGCACGCTGAATCACTTCCCTAGTGCCAAAAGTCAAATTGGCCAATTCTTGGTGAGTCAAGGGTAAATCAATCAGGATCCCATCGGGTGTCATGACTCCATACGAATTACATAGACGGATAAGGATTGAGTATAGGCCGCCTTTTTTACCGTTCATGATTAAATCCTGGCATTTCATCTGCACCTTCAAATAGCTTGTTGATAGCCATGTGGCAAGTGCTTGCATGGCTTCCGGATCCGTTAACACGAAATTTTCAAAGTCCTCCCGTTTGATGGCAATCGCTTCACAATCCGTCAAAGTTTTGGCATAGAACTGATAGCGGGGATTTGTTTTAAAAAGCTGGTATTCAATTATTAATTCTTGGTCATTCACGATTTTTAAAATAAAATCCTTTCCTCTAACGTGCATTCGTCCTAAGGCAATACCGCCATTTAGGAGTAGGTATATAAATTCGGCCGGATCTTTCTCATGGAACAGCACACTACCTGCTGTTATCTTTTGTACCGGCTCAGTCTTTTTGAAAAAATAATGTACTATTTCATAAATAGAAAGGCTGTTTTTCTGCATGTCCTGCCACTCCTTAAAACCATGTATATGATGATTAAAAGGAATAAAATCCATCTAGTCAATATGCTGTTTTACAAAATATGTAAATAAAAATAACTGCTATGACATAAATCGTTGACAGCATGCCGATTGCATGATTCATGACAATTTTTCGAAAAGTGAATAGTTGTGAAATGTTAATGTGAAAAAACTGCATAAAAAGCTGAAAAGTGGATATTTTATATATGGTGGTTTAAGCAAATTATTTGATACTTGCCACTCAACTTTGGTAATCTAAAGTCACAAAGCTTTGGAAATATTTTAAAATTCTTTGCGATGAATTTTAGTGTGCCAAGGCCTTTAAAAAATAGTACATAGGGAGGAATTTTTCATGGCATTTGAATTACCAAAATTACCTTACTCGGAAGATGCACTTGAGCCACATTTCGATAAGGAAACTATGAACATTCACCACACAAGACATCACAACACTTATGTGACTAACCTAAACAACGCTTTAGCAGGCAACGAAGAATTGCTTTCTAAGTCAGTTGAAGAAGTTATCTCAAACTTGGATGCTGTTCCAGAAGCAGCACGCACTGCTGTTCGTAACAACGGCGGCGGTCATGCGAACCACTCTTTATTCTGGCAAATTCTTTCTCCAAATGGCGGCGGTGCTCCAAGTGGAGAACTTGCTGATGCAATCAACAGCAAATTTGGCAGCTTCGAAGCTTTCAAAGAAGAATTCGCAAAAGCAGCAACTACTCGCTTTGGCTCTGGCTGGGCATGGCTATCCGTTAATAACGGCGAATTAGAAGTATCCAGCACACCAAACCAAGACTCTCCATTGATGGAAGGCAAAACTCCAATCCTTGGCCTAGATGTTTGGGAGCATGCTTACTACTTAAAATTCCAAAACAAGCGTCCAGACTACATCGCTTCATTCTGGAACGTAGTAAACTGGGACGAAGTTTCCAAGCGTTACAGCGCAGCGAAATAATTAATAATTGTAAAAAAGGCAGCTCTTTGCAGCTGTCTTTTTTCATGCCCAAATTTGAATAATAACCTGCCGCTTGTTAAAGACTACCTCTTAAGACAAAGGGGAGTTTTTTTATGGCAAAAAAATTTAAGTTTTTAGGGGATGTTGAATTAACAAAGGATTTAACCCTTTTACTGATGATTGGCGGCTTATATTCTTTAAGCGTTGCCTTATCCAACACATTCGTAAATATTTATTTATGGAAGCAAACTGGCCAATACTCTGATCTCGCCTTATATAACCTTTCCATCGTCGTTTTGCAGCCACTCACATTTATCTTGGCGGGCCGATGGGCAAAGAAAATTGACCGCGTGATTGTTCTCCGAATAGGAGTTTCTTTTTTAGCGTTCTTCTATTTGGCCGTGTTGCTATCCGGGACTAAGGCTGCCACTTATTTGCTGCTCTTAGGGGGACTGTTAGGAGTAGGGTACGGTTTTTATTGGCTAGCCTACAATGTGCTGACGTTTGAAATCACCGAACCGGAAACAAGAGATTTTTTCAATGGTTTTTTGGGAATATTATCTTCCTTAGGCGGGATGATTGGTCCGATCGCAGCAGGGGTGATTATTACCCGATTCGAAAAGTTTACCGGCTATACGATTGTTTTTGGCTTGTCGTTAGGATTATTTGCCCTTGCGGTGCTGTTAAGCTTTTCTTTGAAACCTAGACCAGCGAAGGGGAGATATTGCTTCAAACGAATATTGGAAGAAAGAAAACAAAATGAAAATTGGCGTCTTATCACGAACGCCCATTTTTTTCAGGGGCTCCGAGAAGGGACGTTTTTATTTGTCATTTCTGTCTTTGTGTATATTTCAACAGGCAGCGAAATGGCTTTGGGGACCTTTGGACTGCTAAATTCGGGAATTTCGTTTGTAGCCTATTTTCTTGCTTCTAGGCTGATTAAAAAAAGTTATCGGAAAAAGGCCATACTCATTGGCGGACTTATGCTGTATGCCGCAGTCATTCTGATAGCCTGGGAAGTAAACTACGCAAAGCTGTTAATTTATGCTGCTATGATCGCGATTGCCTATCCGCTTTTGCTCGTTCCGTATATGTCAACAACGTATGATGTGATTGGATCGGGTTGGAAGGCAGCGGAAATGCGGATTGAATATATTGTAGTGAGGGAAATTTTCTTAAATGTTGGCCGTATTGTTTCCGTCCTTGCTTTCCTCGCAGCAGTCACCTTATTTAATGAAGAAAAAAGCATCCCATATTTATTATTGATTTTGGGTGCTGGGCATACATTGATTTATCTATTTATAAAAAGGGTCCGACTGCCTGCTGTATAAAGCGAATGAGTGAAGATTTGCTCATCGCTTTTTTATTTTGAAAAAATGGTAAGTCTTCTCCATAGAAAAAAACTACACTTTCTTATACAATTAATTAGGTTATTGACTTAGGGAGGTGCGTTTTGACCTTGAAGAAGAAAAAGAAGAAGCCGGCGGTTCCTTTTCGCTTAAACATGCTTTTCTTTGTCGTCTTTTTGCTTTTTTCCATCCTTGTTTTACGGCTTGGAGAATTACAAATTGTATTCGGAGAAGATTTTAAAAGGGAAATTGAACGAACAGACAATATTACGGTCTCAAATCCCGTGCCTAGAGGGAAAATGTATGACCGAAACGGGAACGTTATTGTAGATAATTCACCGCTAAATGCGATTACGTATACTAAATATCAAAATACAACACCGCAGGAAATGCTGGAAACAGCTAAAAAATTAGCAAAATTAATTACTATGGACACCTCAAAGGTCCGTGAACGTGATAAAAAGGATTTTTGGATCCTAATTCATCCGGACAAGGCAAAAGAAAAAATCACCGATAAAGAATGGACCGAATTTAAAAATAAAAAGCTGGATGATAAAGACATTTATAAACTACAGCTTAAGAGAATTACGGAAGAAGATTTGAACAGTCTAACCCCGGAAGAGGTAGAAACGCTGGCTATTTATCGGGAATTCAACAGCGGTTACGCTTTAACGCCGCAAATTGTCAAAAATAAAGATGTAACCCCAGAGGAATTTGCTGCAGTCAGCGAAAACCTGGAAAATCTCCCAGGGATTGATACCACCACAGATTGGGCCAGAAACTATGTTTTTGGAGATACCCTAAAATCTATTTTAGGGGATGTATCATCTTCTGATTCGGGGCTGCCAAAGGAACAATTGGACAAGTATCTTGCCAAAGATTACAGCCGAAACGATCGGGTCGGAAAGAGTTATCTGGAATTAAAATACGAAGATGTCCTTCGCGGGGAGAAGGCTAAAGTAAAAAATACAACCGATAAGTCAGGGAAAATTTTATCTTCAGAGGTCATATCGGAAGGCAATCGAGGAAAAGATCTTGTCTTAACCATTGACATGGACCTTCAGGCACAAGTAGATAAAATTATTGAAGAAGAGATTTGGAACGCAAAAAAGAGTCCGAATACTGGACTTATGGATAGGGCCTTTGCCGTTATGATGAACCCAAAAACGGGTGAAATCCTGGCATTGTCAGGTAAACAGCTTGTAAAGAATAAGGAAACAGGCAAACTGGAAATGCGGGATTATGCCCAAGGGACGTTTACAAGCTCATACAACATGGGGTCAGCTGTTAAAGGTGCGACTATTTTAACAGGCTATCAAACTGGTGCCATAAGACCGGGATCTGTCCTTCGGGATGAACCTCTAGTCATTAAAGGAACACCTGTTAAAAAATCTTGGAAAACCTTCGGCGACATTAACGATTTACGGGCGCTGCAGGTCTCCTCGAACGTGTACATGTGGAAAACGGTGATTGCTATGGCTGGCGGCCGTTATATTCCGAATGGACCGCTTGTATTGGATACGGACAAAGGTTTTAGTACAATGCGGAAATCCTTTAATCAATTTGGCCTTGGAATTCGTACAGGTATTGATCTTCCCAATGAAATGAGCGGTTTTCCAGGCTCTGACAAACGGTCAGGTCTGCTTCTTGACTTTGCCATCGGCCAGTACGATACGTATACACCTATTCAACTTGCGCAATACATTTCGACCATCGCAAACGGGGGCTACCGTATTCAGCCGCATGTTGTGAAGGAAATTCGTGAACCAGAATTGGATAACAATGAATTGGGTCCGATTGTGGCGGAAATTCAGCCGAAGGTATTAAATCGTGTTGAAATGAAGGATGAATGGATTAAACGCGTCCAAGAGGGATTCCGAATGGTTATGCAGGTTGGCGACGGTACCGGTACCGGCTTCTGGAGAAGTAAGCCATATAATCCGGCAGGCAAAACCGGTACAGCGGAAGCTTTTTATGATGGCTCTGATAAATCGAAACGTGGAACCGAAGTTTGGAATTTAAGTCTTGTCAGCTTTGCGCCGTACGATAATCCTGAAGTGGCCATTGCCGTAGTGGTGCCATGGGCTTATGAAGGAAACAGCGGCCCAAGTATTAACCACCTAATTGGCACAAGGGCAATGGATGCCTATTTTAACTTAAAAAATGCCCGCCAAAACGGAACAGCAGCTGCAGGGGAGGATAACACAGCGGCAAACCCACCCGCTGACCAACCACAACATTAATAAAAGTGACACCTGTCTCCAGGATGAGGCAGGTGTTTTTTTTTGCCAGATTGCTAGATTATGATTTACAAAAACTAAACATTCATTTACATAACCTTTACAAAACATTAAAACTCTATTTACAGTCATCCTTTATTCTTATGTTTGTAAGGCAGAACAAACAGCCAAACTCTTAGGGGGAATTAGTAAATGAAAAGTTTTAAAAAAATTAGCCTAATGATGTTAATTGCGGCTTTCATGATTATAGCAGCAGCATGTGGAAGTGATTCTTCTTCAGATAAAGATAGTGGTGGAGGGAAAGACTCTGGAGAACTATCAGGCTCAATTTCTGTTTCAGGATCATCAGCTATGCAACCGTTAATTGCTGCAGCTGCTGAAGAATTTATGGCTGAAAACCCAAAAGTTGATATACAAGTAAATGCCGGCGGCTCTGGGACAGGCTTATCACAGGTTGCTGAAGGATCAGTTCAAATCGGTAACTCAGACGTTTTCGCTGAAGAAAAAGAAGGAATTCCTGCTGATAAACTTGTTGACCACAAAGTGGCAGTGGTGGGGATGACAGCTGCTGTTAACCCTAAAGTAGGAATTGATGATATTAAAAAAGAAGATCTAATCAAAGTATTTACAGGAAAAATTACAAACTGGAAAGAGCTTGGCGGTAAAGACCAAAAGATTGTTCTTGTAAACCGTCCTGATTCATCCGGAACTCGTGCAGTATTCAATCACTTTGCTCTTGATGGTGCGACACCTGCTGAAGGAATTACCGAGGATTCTTCTAACACGGTTAAAAAGATTATAAACGAAACTGAAGGTGCAATTGGATACCTTGCATTCTCCTACTTCACTGATGATTCTGTAACTCCGCTTTCGATTGATGGTGTGAAACCGACTGCAGAAAATGTACAATCCGGAAAATTCCCGGTTTGGGCATACCAGCACTCTTATACTAAAGGTGAAGCAGAAGGTTTAACAAAAGCGTTCTTAGATTATTTAATGTCAGATGATATCCAAAACACTCTTTTAAAGGAACAAGGATATCTACCTGTTACAAAAATGAAAGTAGAACGCGATGCTGAGGGAAATCAAAAAAATATCTAATAGAAACATCTAGAATGAACTGTTGAAAAATAAAAGAGGGTAAATGCAGAGCGTTTACCCTATTATGACGTATTCAAGAGGAGTTTGGTTTAATATGGAGAAACTTCTTCCCGCAAAAGATAGATTGCTAAAATCAAAGAGAAGCAGTCTTGATGGGGAATTTAGAGGGAAATTAATTGTCATTTTGTGTGCCGTTATCATGATATCGGCTACGATTGCGATTACGATCTTCCTTGGAACAAAAGGAATGCAATCATTTACGAAGAACGGGATCAGCATCATCGAGTTTTTAACAAGCACTAACTGGAATCCTACAGATAAAGCAAGCCCGATGTATGGAGTTCTTCCGTTTATTTTCGGATCCTTTGCTGTTACCTTTCTTGCTGCACTTATTGCCGCGCCATTAGGAATTGGCGGAGCGATTTTTATGACAGAAATTGCTCCTTCTTGGGGAAGAAAAATTCTTCAGCCGATTGTGGAACTATTAGTAGGTATTCCATCAGTTGTGTATGGATTTATTGGTTTAACTGTGTTAGTTCCGTTTATCAGAGAAAATGTCGGCGGGCTTGGATTTAGTTTACTATCCGGGATGATTGTCCTTGCCGTCATGATCTTACCGACGATTACAACGATTGCAACTGATGCAATGAGTTCACTTCCGAACCATCTCCGGGAAGGATCTTATGCCTTAGGTGCAACTAGATGGCAGACGATTCGAAAAGTGTTGGTGCCGGCTGCAATGCCTTCTTTGCTTACAGCCATCATTCTTGGTATGGCGAGAGCATTTGGTGAAGCATTGGCAGTTCAGATGGTCATCGGAAACGTGAGAAATTTGCCATCAAGCATTTTGGATGCATCAGCAACATTAACGACCATTATTACATTAAATATGGGGCATACCACTTATGGCAGCGTGGAGAATAACACGCTTTGGTCAATGGGTCTTATTTTATTGATTATGTCGTTTGCCTTCATTCTCCTCATTCGTTATCTGTCATCAAGGAGGAAGTTACGATGAATAGTAAAGCAGCCGATCGAATTGCAACAGGGGTTTTTGTAGCTATTGCCATCACGATCGTAACGATTCTAGCAGGATTGTTTTTCTATATTTTCGTCAATGGATTTAAACATATTTCGCTTGAATTTTTAACAACCCCTTCTAGTAATGTCCGGGCTGGCGGAGGTATTCGCGACCAATTATTTAATTCATTTTATATTTTGTTCATCACGATGCTGATTACCGTTCCGATTGGAATTGGCGGCGGCGTCTATATGGCTGAGTATGCGAAACCGGGTAAAGTAACCGACTTAATCCGGACCTGTATTGAAGTGTTATCGTCATTGCCTTCCATAGTTATTGGTATGTTTGGATTATTGATTTTTGTCAACACAACCGGCTGGGGTTACACCATTTTAGGCGGTGCATTGGCACTGACAATCTTTAACCTTCCGACAATGGTACGTACGACCGAGGATGCCATCCGGGCAGTACCTCGTGATTTAAAAGAGGCCAGCCTCGCCTTGGGAGTTACCCATTGGCATACGATTAAAACGATTATTTTGCCAGCGGCATTCCCGTCCGTCTTAACTGGAGCCATTCTGGCTGCAGGAAGGGTTTTTGGTGAAGCGGCAGCATTATTATTTACAGCAGGTCTGTCAACGCCAAGACTGGATTATACAAACTGGAATCCTTTTTCAGAACAATCACCGTTGAATATTTTCCGCCCTGCTGAGACATTGGCGGTTCATATATGGTCTGTAAATACACAAGGATTAATTCCTGATGTCAATGAAGTTGCTAGCGGTTCTTCTGCGGTCCTCGTTCTTTCAGTCTTGATCTTTAATCTATTGGCGCGCTGGATCGGAAGTTTGATTCACAAACGGGCAACAGCAACTAAATAAAGAGGTGGAGTCGAATGTTGACAGCGATAAAGGAGAGAACGAATGTGGAATTACCTTTTCAAACAACAAGTGTATTCCAGCCTGAAACTATTTTAGCTGTGAAGAATTTAGAAATTTTTTATGGAGAAAAACGAGCGGTTAATGGGATTTCTTTGGATATTGAGAAGAATTCTGTGACTGCCCTAATCGGTCCGTCAGGCTGCGGGAAATCAACGTTTCTAAGGAGTATCAACCGCATGAATGACTTGATTCCCGGGGCAAAAGCAATCGGTGAGATTATCTATGAAGATCTCAATATTTTATCTGAAGATATCAATGTAGTTGCCTTAAGAAAGGAAATTGGCATGGTATTTCAAAAGCCTAACCCCTTTCCAAAATCCATTTATGAAAATATTACCCATGGCTTGAAATTTGCTGGGATTAAGAAAAAAAGCAAACTTGATGAAATTGTCGAAGAGAGTTTACGAAAAGCGGCTCTATGGGATGAGGTGAAGGATAGACTTCATAAATCAGCCCTCTCGCTTTCTGGCGGGCAGCAACAGCGCCTTTGCATTGCCAGAACGATTGCCATGAAACCGACCGTCATCCTGCTTGATGAGCCATCTTCAGCACTTGACCCAATCTCGAATGCCAAGGTTGAAGACCTAATTGTTGATTTAAAGAAGGAATACTCAATTATTATTGTTACTCATAATATGCAACAGGCTTCCCGGATTTCGGATAAAACGGCTTTCTTCTTAAGTGGTGATTTAATTGAATACGACAGCACGGAAACAATCTTTACTAATCCATCGGTTAAAAAGACAGAAGAATACATTTCCGGCCGATTCGGATAAGGGGGAAAACTCATGTCCACTCAGACATTAACAAGAGATATTTTCGATGTAAAAGATCTTAATTTATGGTACGGTGAGCACCATGCCTTAAAAGGCATCAACTTTCCTATCCAGAAAAAAGAAGTCACAGCCATGATTGGTCCTTCGGGCTGCGGGAAATCAACTTTTCTAAAGACGCTTAACTTGATGAATAAAATGATACCGAATGTAAAAATAACCGGAGAAGTGAACTTTGACGGTGAAAATATTTTAAATCCTAAAACGGACTTAGTAGAATTGCGTAAACATGTTGGCATGGTATTTCAAAAGGGAAATCCGTTTCCACAGTCCATTTATGATAATGTGGCATATGGGCCGAGAATTCATGGAATTAAGAAAAAAACGCATCTTGATGAAATTGTCACCAAAGCGTTAATCGATGTAGCTTTATGGGACGAAGTGAAGGATCGTTTGCACGCCCCTGCACTTGGACTGTCCGGCGGACAGCAGCAGCGCCTGTGTATCGCAAGGGCTCTTGCAACTAAGCCTGATGTTTTACTAATGGACGAACCAACCTCGGCGCTAGACCCGATTTCAACCCTGAAAATCGAGGAGTTAATCCTTGAGTTAAAAGAAAAGTATACCATTGTCATCGTCACTCACAATATGCAGCAGGCTGCTCGTGTTTCAGACAAAACGGCCTTCTTTCTTATGGGGGAATTAATTGAGGTAGATTTGACACCAAACATTTTTTCAATGCCAAAAGATTCAAGAACGGAAGACTATATCACTGGACGATTTGGATAATGGGGTGAACAGGATGAATACAAGGTCTAATTTTGATAACAATTTAAAACATTTAAAAGAAATGCTGCTTAAAATGGCCGGGATATCGGAACAGGCAATTAAAGACGCCATGCTTGCTTTGCTAAATCAAGATCTTGAATTAGCAAACCGTGTCATTAACGGTGATAATGCCATTGATGACTTGGAACAGGAAATACATGAAAAAGCACTAATGTTGATTGCTACAGAATCACCGGTAGCCAGGGACTTAAGAAGAATTAATGTCGCATTGAAGGTCTCATCCGAGGTTGAGCGGATGGGGGATATGGCCGTCAATATTGCCAAGTCAGTCGTCCATATTGGGGAGGAAAAGTATATTAAAGAAATTGTTGATATCCCGCAGATGATGGAAGCTGCCTTGGAGATGGTGACTGATTCTATAACCGCATTTTATACAGAGGATATCACGATTGCTCAAAAATGTGCGGAAAAGGACGATGCAGTCGACAATATGTTTGGAAACCTAGTTCATGAGCTTATGACCTATATCCCGCAAAATCCAAACTCTATGAACCAAATTATCCAATTGTCCTTTATTTGCCGGTTCATTGAAAGAATTGCCGACCACTCAACGAATATTGCAGAAAATGTAATTTACCAGGAAACTGGAAAAAGACTGAATTTAAACAAATAATATGATGAAGGATGGGGCTTTAGGCCTCATCCTATTTTGTTTGCTAATAAGAAAGTATAAATTCAACTAGCCTCTGTCTTCGTCCTAACGGACTCGCCAATCGGCGAGTTTTCATTTATGTTGTCGATTTTTAATTGAAATTCGCATAATTTATAAGTTAATAAAAATTTCCCGTCGTCAAACACGCTTTGCATATGGCTTAGGCAAAATACGACAAATTGCGTTCATTGTCTGACTCTCTTTCTGGTGTTACGATTAAATAAACGATTGATAGGAATAAATTGTTATTTAATGCATATATTGTTTGATTGCAGAATGGAGGAAACCATGATTAATGAAATTATCGAATTAAGAAGGCAGGGACTTTCCTTCCGTAAGATTGCCGTAGTACTTAATACTACCGTTGGGAAAGTCCAATACAGCTGGAATAAATGGATGGAAAGCGAGAACCAAGATAATAGTGAAAGTCTCCATGTTCAAAAGAACCTGAACCAGGAAAAATCTTCGGTTACATCTACTCCACAAACCTTTGTTCCTCTTAAGGGTGAACTTAAAGCCAAGCTTGTTACACCCCAAAAAATGTTTCTCTATTGGGATTTTTCAGAAACACCAAAAAAAATCGTTCGTTTATATTTTAATCAACCTTTTGAGGAGTTAGTTACTGTATTAAGGGTTTACGATGTGAAAGATATCATTTTTAATGGAAAAAATGCACACCATTATTATGAAATTACTGTTCCTTATCAGAACGGGTATTGGTTTGTTAAAGGATTAACAGGAAATAGAAGCTTTATAGCGGAGCTAGGTGTGCTTTTGCCGGGAACAGGATTTTTCCCTCTTTACAGGTCCAATTGTATTCAAACACCAGCGGCTGAAATACCAAGTGGGAATGAATTGCATCAAGATTTACTGCAATTTAAACGGTATGAGGATAGCCCTCCGAAGTGGCGAAGCCATGTCAGTACGTATAGTTATTATGAAAAATCAACCAATTTGGAGAATAAAAATGCCTAACATGCTTGTCCCTGAGGCTGACTTGAAGCAAAGTCGATTATCTGGAAGAAAGGTAAAATTGCTGATGCTTTGCTGGGAGTATCCGCCGAATGTCGTTGGGGGCTTAGCAAGACATGTATACGGATTGTCGGTTCATTTGGCGAAAATGGGATACGAGGTTCATGTCATCACTGCCGGAGAAAGGAAGCTTCCTGACCATGAAATCGTGAACCAAGTAAACATACACCGTGTTTTCCCCATCAATGAACTGGACGAAAACTTTCTGTCATGGATTGGCGGACTTAATTTAGCAATGGCTTTTCGGGCGGAAAAATTGGCAGAAGAAATCTCTTTTGACTTGATCCATGCCCATGATTGGCTTGTGGGTGCCGCCGCCATTACTTTGAAAGAGTTACTGGACATTCCGCTTTTAACGACCATTCATGCAACGGAGCATGGCCGGAATAATGGAATTTTTACAGGTATCCAAAGATTTATCCATGAAAAAGAAGAGCAATTAATGAGGGAATCAAATCAGCTTATTGTCTGCAGCAGCTACATGAAGGAGCACCTTGCTGGCGTTTTTCAGGCTGATGATAAAAAAGTAATCGTCATACCAAACGGGGTTGAAGAGCCGAGTTCAAATATGGGTGCCGGAGAGGTAATTCCTTGCTTGCAAGAAAAAAAATATATTTTTTCAATTGGCAGAATCGTAAAGGAAAAAGGGTTTGAAACGATTATTGAAGCAGCGGCAATTGCCAAGGTAAAGGGTTTGGATTACTTTTTTGTTGTTGCCGGGAAGGGGCCAATGCTCGAGACTTACCGCCTGCAAGTTCTGGAAATGCAATTGGCCGGCCAGATTGCTTTTGTCGGCTATATTACAGATGAACAGAGAAATGCGTTAATTGACAAGTGTTCAATGGCTGTTATTCCTAGTTTGTACGAGCCCTTTGGAATTGTTGCTTTGGAAGCAATGGCGCTTGGAAAACCAACTATTCTGTCCAATACGGGTGGCATGAAAGGGATCATCAAGCATTTGCAAACGGGCCTGTTGATGAATCCGGGGGATGCGGAAAGCATGCTTGAACAGATCAGCTATCTCGAGGAAAATCCAGCCATTGCCGAGGAGATCGGCTCTAAAGGCAAGGAAATTGTAAAAAGCTTATATGGCTGGAGCCGAATTGCTTTGGAGACTGGCAAAGTGATGGGAGATATGGCTCTACAGAAAAAGTAAACGAAACTATGAAAAAATAATAAGGTGAAAGGTGCAGTGATGAAGGAATTAATCGAGTCCCAAAAAAGTAAACAGAACACGATCCGCCATGGTTTAATGGAGCAGCTGCAAATAGTTCTCGGCATCTGGGTAAAAGGAAAATGCTACTTTCTGCATAATAGTGCCGAAAAGGTCATCTATGAAGAAGGCTTAATTCTAAGAATTAAACCGGAGCAGGTCCATTCTAAAATTCGCTTCTTCAGCGTTTATATTAGCAATCATAGCAATGTCAAGAAGGATATTAAAGTCATTGTCATGCATCATTTTTCTAATGTCAACACAGACAGCCTCACGTTTATTTCACCAGCAGAAAGCAAAATTTTTCACGCCCATGACCATAAGGTATTTCTCGTCAATGGGAATTTTAATGGGGCGGGATTAAGTGAGTATACAACCATTCCGCTTTGGAGTGCGTATACCGACCAAATTTGGAGTTCATTGGAGAATGGAGCCTTAAGATACCAGCCGATGGCAAAAGGGCCGGCAGCGAGCATTTTTACCGTTAAAATGTCCCTTGGTTCTCGGGAAACCCAAAAAATGAATGCCTGGGCGATTTCCGGCTCGAGTAAAAAGGAATTAATCTTAATGGAGCAAGCACTTTTAAAAAACCCACTAGCATTTCCAAACGAAAAATGATATTATAGAAAAGTCGTATGAACGAACAGCTTAATTGTTTGGAGGGAAATAGACATGCGTGTAAATATTACGTTAGCTTGCACTGAGTGTGGAGACCGTAACTATATTTCAAACAAAAATAAACGCAACAACCCAGATCGTCTTGAGCTTAAGAAATATTGCCCAAGAGAAAAGCGTACAACTGTACACCGCGAAACAAAATAAGCAGCAGGGCTTCCTGTTGCTTTTTTTGTTGCCTAAAAACAAGGGGGCGTTCTAAAATGCACGATAAAAATTCCATTCGTCAACAAATGAAAGAATCGCTGTCAAAGCTCACAAAACCTATTTATGAGGATTACTCTTATAAAATTGCCAGCAGGCTTTATCAAATGGAAGATTGGGAGCAAGCGCAAGTGATTGGCATTACCATCTCCAGGGTACCTGAAGTCGATACATATCAAATTATTAGAAAAGCATGGGAATCAGGCAAGCAAGTTGTTGTTCCAAAATGTTACCCAAAGGAGAAAAGGTTATCTTTTCGAAGCTTAACTGAGTTTTCTCAATTAGAATCAGTTTTCTATGGGTTGCTTGAGCCAAATGTAGAACAAACTACTGAAGTCAGTCCAGATAAAATTGACCTTCTCATTGTACCCGGGCTTGCCTACACTCGTTCGGGGTTTCGCCTGGGCTTTGGCGGCGGATACTACGACCGGTTTTTATCAGGGTACTCTGGGAACACCCTATCCCTTGCTTTCCAAGAGCAGTTGATTCCAGAATTTCCTGTTGAACAATATGATATCCCAGTAGCAAAAATTGTTACATCAAATGAGGTTATCAAAACTGTATGATTGTACCAATCCTTATCATTGTTATCCTCCTTGCAGGAGGTTTAGCTGGTTATCGGGAGAAATCGCTGACAGCCTCAGGTGCTATTGCAGCTGTTTTTGTCGGTCTTGCCATTTATGCTGGATTTGGAATTAAGGGGCTTGTTATATTAGGCGTGTTTTTTGTTTCCTCAAGTTTCTGGTCAAAATATAAAAGTTATGCCAAAAAGGAATTGGAAGAGAAATTAGCAAAAGGGTCTACAAGGGATTGGCGTCAGGTAATCGCCAATGGCGGCATGGCTGCATTATTTAGTATCTGCTATTATTTTCATCCAGGAGAAAGCTGGGTAATTGGCTTTATTGTTTCATTGGCTAGTTCCAATTCAGATACCTGGGCTTCGGAGATTGGCAGTTTAAGCAGGAAAGAGCCGATTTTCATTCGGACATTTAAGCGAGTAGAAAAGGGCACCTCCGGGGCAGTCAGTCTCCTTGGCAGTATGGCAGCACTACTAGGGTCACTGATTGTCGCATTGGTTAGTTTTTGGTTATTTCAGTTAAGTCTCGTTAATGTAATGTTGGTATTTTTATTTGGCTATATTGGGAATGTCATTGATACATTATTTGGCGCATTTTATCAACAGGCGTATGTCTGCAAGCAATGCGGTATAGAAACAGAAAAACGAAACCATTGTGGTCTGCCGACTTCCCGCATTAAGGGCATTTCTCTGGTAGATAATGATATGGTTAATTTTCTATCCGGTTTGTTGGCAGCGGCCTTAGCAATATTTGTCGCTCAAATGCTTTAATAATATTTTGTTAATGGGGGATTTAGTTTGTTGAATCGTGTGAATAGGGTGGTCGTAATCGGAGCAGGGTTTGTGGGTTCAAGCTACGCCTTTGCCCTCTTAAATCAAGGTATTACTGAAGAACTCGTTTTAATTGATTTAAATAAAGAAAAAGCCGAAGGAGATGCGATGGATTTAAATCACGGTCTCCCTTTTGCGCCGTCCCATACAAAGATCTGGTACGGGGACTATTCCGAATGTGGTGAAGCGGACATCGTAGTTATTACAGCCGGTGCTAACCAAAAGCCAGGTGAAACCCGCCTTGATTTGGTTGAAAAAAACACGAGAATTTTTAAAGGTATCGTTGAAGAAATAATGGCCAGCGGATTTAATGGGATTTTTCTCGTTGCTACTAATCCGGTAGACATCCTTACTTATGCTGTTTGGAAATTTTCCGGATTTCCAAAAGAACGTGTAATTGGTTCAGGGACTATTCTAGATACGGCCCGGTTCCGTTTCTTGCTTGGTGATTATTTCGATATTGATACACGTAATGTTCATGCTTATATTATTGGTGAACACGGGGATACTGAACTTCCTGTATGGAGTAATGCTGATATTGCCGGTACAGCTATCTCTAAATGGGCAGAAAGCAAGGACGGGTTCCGGCAGGAAGAACTTGATCAGATTTTTATGAATGTACGTGATGCCGCCTATCATATCATCGAGAAAAAAGGTGCCACTTATTACGGTATTGCTATGGGACTGGTGCGATTAACAAAGGCAATCTTGCAAAATGAAAATTCTGTTCTGACGGTTTCAGCTTATCTCGATGGAGAATATGGACAAAAAGATCTGTATATTGGCGTTCCTGCCGTCGTGAACAGGGATGGTGTAAGAGATATTGTAGAGCTTGAATTAAGTGAAGAGGAACAACAGAAATTTACTCATTCTGTCGATGTACTAAAGAAGACAATGAATTCAGTATTTCCTGCTGGTAAATAATTTTTCTTATTCGAGTAAATTTTTATTTTTTCTGGAACGTTTGGATAATCTTTCAATCAGAATCACAAAATAATGGCAGGAGGGATAAAAATGTCTCGAATGCTGACTTCTATTATAATGATTGGTTCGCTTGGTTATTTTGCTTATAGGTTTAGATACCGTATTATCAACACACTCCTTTCTTCCGGTTGGTTGCGGAGAATTGCGGTTAGCTCAATGATGAGTCTGCCCGGAATAAAACGAAGAATGATGCAATCAGTATTTGGAGGACCATCTGAATGGTGAAAACCACAGATGGTTTTTTATTTTTGACAAAAAATCAACATCTCATGTTTTTAGAGCCTTATAAAACGGTAAAGCCTTTAGTTTCGTTTATAATGAAAGAAACGCGGCAAAAATGAATACAAATATTTATAAAATAATTGTTATGAAAGAAAGCAGGGGAGAGCCATTAATCGAGAGAAATATATTTTTTGGAGGCTTGTCTTTTCTTTTATTTCTGAACAAGACTATCGAATTATTCAATTATTTGAGAACCAAAAGGAAATATGGCTGGAAAAATTAGAAAACAAAAAAGCCCCAATCATTAGAGTTCATCTTGAAAATCTTGATTGGAGCAATGTTATGCAAAGAGATATCGAGTTTGCGGCTGCCAATGGAGAAAAAATCCGCAAGCAGTTAGGGCGCCCTCATCTGGATATCGCTAATATTTATATTAGTGAATTTCCACCTGTCGATGAGTATGAATTTAGGCTGAGGAATCCCTACCTTTTTCCTGAAGGGAGTAAAACATCCGTCAGTTCTTTTCTATTAACGAAGGGAGAATGGGAAACAGGCTTGAAGGGTCTTGCAGAACGGCTGCAAAAAGACATCCATTTTGATATCCAAAACGATTATTCGGAAAATGAAGTGGAAGAGCTGAAAAGAGTAACCTTAGGGACGGCAGTAAATAAAGTAAAAAGGGAAAAGGCTGTCCTCACTTATAGCAAGCCTTTCTTTACTTATGTGTTTATGGTGATTCAGCTGGCCGTTTTTATATGGATGGAATTAAATGGGGGAAGCACAAATACTTCGACATTAATCAAATATGGGGCAAAGGTTAATCAGCTAATATATGAAGGAGAATACTGGAGATTCATAACACCTGTTTTTCTTCATATCGGTTTTTTGCATTTGGCGATGAATACCTTGGCATTATATTTTTTGGGCACGGCTGTCGAACAAATCTTCGGCAGAATCCGTTTTTTCCTTATTTATTTATTTGCTGGTGTAGCTGGCGTCATCGCGAGTCTTTTGTTTAGTACGCATTTATCTGCTGGAGCAAGCGGGGCCATCTTTGGGTGTTTCGGAGCTTTGCTTTATTTTGGCATGATGAACCCAAAATTATTTTTTCGAACGATGGGGCTAAATGTAATTGTCGTTCTCGCTATCAATCTTGTATTTGGATTTTCAGCATCTGGCATCGATAATGCCGGCCATTTAGGCGGTTTGGCCGGAGGATTTCTGGCTGCCGGTGTGGTCAATCTCCCGAAGAAGCCAAAGCTTCCGCTTCAGCTCATCTTTTTAATCATGAGTGCAGGTATTGTTTGGGGCTCCTTAAACTATGGATTTAGTGCTGCAGGGCAAAAACAGGATGAAGATTCGCAAATCCTGCTGGCGCAGGAGTATATCAAACAAAACAACTACGATAAGGCATACAGTGTTTTGAAAAGTTTTGAGGATCGTTCAAAGTCCGAAACAGAAAAAACCTATTTTCTTTTATCCTACGTTGAAATAAAAAAGCAAATGCTTACAGACGCCAAACTCCATTTGCAGAAAGCTATTCGGCTTGATCCGAATTTTCATCAAGCTTACTTTAATTTGGCGTTAATAAATCTTGAGGAAAATGATCTAAATGCGGCAAAACTCAATGCTGAAAAAGCAGTCAAATTAAACCCGAACCAAAAAGAATATACAAATTTGGTTGATGAAATTAATCAACAGATAAAAACATCAGGCAGTGAATAGATTTGCCTTGAGGACAATTTTGGCATAGGTTATACTTTTTGTTGACTAGGAATGAGGGAGACCCACGATGAAAACGGTTTATGAAATTCAACAATTTCTAAAAAGGTTTGGAACCATTATTTATATTGGCGACAGGGTAGCAGATCTTGAGCTGATGGAGGCTGAACTGAAAGAGCTGTATCAGTCTCAGCTTATGGAGCCTAAAGAATATCAAACGGCCCTGTTAATCTTAAGACATGAAATCCAATTTTTAAAAGAAAAATGACAAAAGAAATAGGTGAGAATATTGTCAGAAAAATGGATAGCGGGAGTTGACCTAGGGGGGACAACGACGAAAATAGCTTTTATCACATTGGATGGGGAAATTATTGATAAATGGGAAATCCCAACCGATAATTCTGATGAGGGCCAGTATATTACGAGTAATATTGCGAAATCGATAGAAGAAAAACTGCTTGAGCTTAATCAGCCGAAAAATATATTGGCGGGGGTTGGAATGGGTGCTCCAGGCCCTGTCGATTATGAAACAGGTGTGATATTAAATACAGTTAACCTGGGCTGGAAGGATAATTTTCCGCTAAAGGATAGTCTGGAGAACGCAACATCACTTCCTGCTGCTGTTGAAAATGACGCAAACTGCGCTGCCTTGGGAGAAATGTGGAAGGGTGCCGGCAATGGTGCGAAGAATCTGGTTTGTGTCACGCTGGGGACTGGAGTAGGCGGCGGTGTGATTTCAAACGGAAACATTGTTCAGGGAGTAAACGGGGCCGCGGGAGAAATTGGTCATATCACTGCTATTCCGTTCGGAGGGGCACCTTGTAATTGCGGAAAAACGGGCTGCCTTGAGACTGTTGCTTCAGCAACAGGAATTGTGCGGCAGGCGCTTGCAGAAATTCACAAGGATGGAGTTAAAGGTCCGTTAGCGGATGTTTATGCAAAAAATGGGAAGATAACTGCAAAGGATGTTTTTGATACAGCAAGAACGGGTGATGAACTGGCGCTTACTATCCTTCAGGAGGTTGCCTTTCATCTAGGGCTTGCTTTGGCCAATATTGCTAATCTGCTAAATCCTGAGAAAATCGTTTTGGGCGGTGGTGTATCCAAAGCAGGTGAGATTCTGTTAGAGCCTGTAATCGAGAATTTTGGGCGGTTTGCTTTTACACCTGTCAGAAACTCCACCAAACTGGCAATCGCGAATTTAGGAAATGACGCTGGAGTGCTAGGAGCAGCCTGGCTTATTAGAAATAAATTGTAAATAATTAGGATGCTTTTAATTTTTGAAAAAAGCCGAAATTTCTGCGGCTTTTTTCGCTAATAAGAAAGTATAAAATTCTCTGAAATTTTATACTTTCTTAACGCATAAATTCAACTACGCCTCTGTCTTCGTCCTAACGGACTCGCCAATCGGCGAGTTTTCATTTACTGTTTTTGTAAGAAAGTTAATATTATTGAAACAAAATAGGCTGTTTTTTCGTACTAAATATAGAGAGGAAATTGGAGGGGAGGGGAAAAGTGATTCAAATAAAGGAAAGTGCTCCAAAAGGTTTAGCCATAACCATGTTTTTAATCGTTTTAGCCCTCCTGCTCGGTGCGTGTTCTGACAATAAGCAGATAAAGTCTAAAGGCTCTGCTGGAACGGAGAAGCCGAAAGCACCGAATACAGAGAAAAGTAATGAGCAGGTGCTTCCCATTTCCATTCCGGATGGTGAATTTTATAAAAGCATTGGCTGGCTGGCAGATCAGGAAATAGTTTATATCACCAATGTCGGGCAATCTTCTAATGTATATCGTTATCATCTCTTGACGGGGAAAAGCGAGTTAATCTACAAAAGTGAATTTCCGATTGTCACCGCGCAAATTAGTCCTTCCAAAAGTTTTATTTTAATTCATTCTTCGCCATCTTCCTACGAGGGTTTAGTAACAATAATCGATACGAAGGGAAATGAAAAACTTAAGCAGTCGTTTCCATCCTACGAGTTATCCTTTGAGTGGAATCCGTATGATAACTCAAAAGTGCTTGTATCAACTTTCAGTGAAGATTGGGATTTTAACGTTTTCCTATTGGATTTTAAGTCTGGTGAGACAAAGGAATTGTCACTCCCGCAGCCATTTAATAAATGGATGGGTGCAAATGAACTTGCTTTTCTAAATTGGGATCAAGAACATCCTTCTTTATTTGCTCCGCTGATTAAGAAAGGGTTAAATAATGGGATGGAAAAAACGTTATTTCCAACTGTTTTACAATTTTCAACATTTAAAGATCTTCTTGTCAAGATTGAGATAAATGACCAAAACCAATTAGCGCGTTATTCTTTCTTGGATAAAGATTTGCAGGAAATCTATTCTTTTTCAAACCCACTGCTGACGAAATATTCTGATTGGCTCGTCCCTTATTTTGATTATAACGAGAAGGAGAAGGAATTTATTACTTTAAATGCAGTAAAAGATGGGGAAGCTGATGTGTACACAGAAGGTTTTAATCTTGTTGCTTATGATTTGAAAAAAGACAGCAGCCAAAAAATTTTAACCGGCCTTAAAAATGCTCCAATAATGATTTCACCATCAGGAAAAACGATTCTATATGGAGAGCGGTTTGAAAAAATCATTGATTTGAATACCAAGAAAATTTTCGATTTGGTCAAGGAATAATCATAAAAAAGACTGCCAAGGGCAGTCTTTTTTAGTGGGTTCCTGTAGGGTAACCTGAGTTGATAAGAGTCATAACGGTGAACCAGCCGAAAACTAGAAAGGAAGCGATTCCCCAAAATGCACCTAATAAATTTTTTTTCTTTAGTGAACGAAATCCACCGAGTGCTGCTAAAATGGTTACTAACGCGAAAATGATGACCAATCCCATGAATAATCCCCCTTTTCCAATAAAATTAGGTAGTTACCTGCATGATTAGAAAATTATGTAACAATATTATATACATTCGCTTCTTATTTTATATTTTTTTCTTTCATTTGTCGATAGTAAATGAAAGAACAGTTTTATATGCCTTAGCAATATTCTGAATCAGTTCATTATTATGTGTCTCTGAAAAAAATAAAGCTGTCTCATTATGGATGGTTTCAAACACCAAATGCTCTTCTACCTGATATTTGGCCATCTGAATATCATTTGGGTTTCCTGCAGTAAATGAGAAATAAAGTAAATCTGCTTTAAACAAACAATAGCAATCGTCTAATAACTGAATGCCAAAATCCTCGAAATACGGTCCTGCTATTCCGTTATTAGTAAGGATGACTTGATGCAGTTCCTCAAACAATTCTGCAGCCGTTAAAATTTCTTTTGCATAATCCGCATCATCGGCACGTAGATAAATAAACATGTTATCTTTTTGGAAGGCTATGTTTGTCTCCTTTAATATTAACTCTTTAATCTCAGGCAGAAATTCTATTTCTCCCTTAGCTTCAACCGCAAAGGCCGATTTCATTCTCATTCCCCCTTGTATTTAATTCATTTCTTTCTCCAAGACATGAATATAGTGTAAAATAATTCTAATGCAAATCCAAATTGGAGGTAAAGTAATGAAGTGGCAGCAAATTCCCTTAGGGAGCATTCAAACAAATTGTTACATTGTTGAAAACAAAGATAAAACATGCTTAATTGTCGACCCTGGCGGTGATGGAAAAAAGCTGTTGAATCTTTTAAACACAAGAGGATTAAAACCGCTGGCCGTGCTATTGACACATGCGCATTTTGATCATATTGGGGCAGTTGAAGACGTCCGAAACGCTTATCAAATCCCGGTTTATATTCATAAACAAGAAGAAAAGTGGTTAGGGGATCCAGCTCTAAACGGATCACAGTTTTTCCCGTTAATTGAACCTATTAAAGCCAATGCAGCTGATCATCTAATCAAGGATGAAGGAGAAATGAACATCGGTGAATTTACATTCCACGTTTATCATACTCCTGGGCACTCACCAGGAAGTGTGTCTTATTATTTTGCAAAGGAAGGGTTTGTGATTTCTGGTGATGCCTTATTTCAAGGCAGTATTGGACGTACTGACCTACAAGGGGGTAATCATACCCAGCTTTTAAAAAGCATCCATGATAAGCTGTTAATATTACCAGAAGAAACGTATGTATTGTCAGGTCACGGAGCTGTTACCACCATCGCAGACGAAATGGACAGCAATCCTTTTTTAAATGGATTTTAATAAGAAAAGCGGTGCGAGCCTGGAGCAGGACATCGGAAATAAATAGAAAGACCCTTTTCCATTTAGGAAAGGGTCTTTCGGGGGATGTTCTATTCATATAATGGGAGGGGATATTGTTAAGCTACTAACTTTACAATATACCAAAGTTAACACCGTGTCAATAGTGTTAATTCAAAAGGAGAAAATATGATTTCGTACATAAAGAGCTTTATTCAACACTCACCTAACCAATTGATTACCTATGCAGATTATATAAGTGCTGCCCTTTACCATCCGGAATATGGGTACTACATGCGAGACCAGCAGAAAATCGGGCGGCAGGGTGATTTTATTACAACCAGCAATATTTCAGATATATATGGCAGGCTGGCGGCAAAATGGTTTGCTTATGTTTGCGAAAAAACGGGACTTCCTAATGCCTTTTGCGAAATTGGCGCAGGAAACGGACGCTTTGCCCATGCCTTTTTGCAGGAGTGGCAGGAATCCATAAAAAGACCTTTACAATATGTCATTGTCGAAACAAGCCCCTACCATCGGAGACTGCAACAAAATTTATTAGATCAATATCCTTCAGTTATTCAGGTAGAGGATATAACGGCTATAAAGGACTTCGAAGGAATGATTTTTTCAAATGAGCTTTTCGATGCCCTCCCTGTTCATGTCATTGAAAAAATAAATGGTGAATTGCTTGAGGTTATGATAGGCATTCAAAACGAAGGATTTGTTGAGCAAGGGGTTCCATTGACCAATCCAGCTATTTTGCAATTTTTGCAGGAAAGCGGGCTGGAATTAAAAGAGAAGCAACGGATTGAAGTGCCATTAGCGATGAAGAAGATGTTAGGTTCCATCGCGACTGCCATCAAAAAAGGGCTGATTGTAACGGCTGATTATGGCTATACCAACGAGGAATGGATGCATCCAGCAAGGTCGACCGGAAGTCTGAGAGGATTTTTTCAGCATCGAATGTTTGATAATATTTTAGAAAATCCTGGAGCGATGGATGTCACCACGCATATCCATTTCGACTACCTGATTGAAAGAGGGAGACAGTTAGCGTTAGAATTTGTCACCATGCTGCGTCAGGATGAGTTTCTGTTGAAGGCAGGAATCCTTCAGGAGCTTGAGAACCATTATGACCCTAATCCATTTTCTGAGGTCAGCAAAAGAAATCGGGCCATCCGCAGTTTAATTATGCCGGGTGGGATGAGTTCTTATTTTCATATTGTTATTCAGGAAAAAGGAATGGTAACGCGGGATATAAATTTATTTCAAAATCAAAAATAAAAACGCCGTATCGAAACGGCGTTTTTATTTTTCTTAGTGGCCTCCACCAAGCGGCATCATGAACGTAGTCCAATATGTAAAGCCAGCAAAGAAAATAGTTAGATATGCTCCGAACACATACATATACATACGTTCAGACAATTTAAGATAACTAAGTAGAACGAAGAATCCTGTTTGGGCTAGGAAAAGCAATGCTGTTTTGTTTAAATCGCCAAGATATAACATCACAGTAAAAATGCCCGTCCAGAAACCACATACTCTGAACATGCGGTCCATATGTATCCCCTCCTTTTACCCTTTCGATACCATCATTACAATATTATAAGTAAAAGAAGGAATAATGTAAATAATGGTTTCAGAATTAGTTTGTTACAAATGCTTGATAAGAGCAAGTTTCACAGCCAGCAATCATATTTTCCTTTTCAATCAGGTCAACTGAATCGAACAGAGCTTCAAACATTCCCTTTAAAAATTCATGATGCATATTGCAGACAGCTTCGGTATGTTCTTCCGCTATTTCTTTGAATGGGCAATTGAAAATCGAGAAATAAATTTTCGTTTCATCTCCATTTGCTTCAAATTCCGGATAGAAGCCTGCCAGCGTGGCTGCATTTTTTAATATGCTTAGCTTTTCATCAAAATTTAATTCATCGCCAAGAGCTTTTTTTGCTTTTTCCTGTTCAATCACTTCAACCCCAAAACGCTTCCCTGTTAAATAAAGTGCATCTCTTCCAGCCTCGCCAAGGGAAATCATCGTTTGAATGGCCACTTTTGATAAAAGCATATAATCGCGGAATGGGAAGTGGAGCTGGATTACATCCTCTGACAAACGATATAATCTGCTTGGCCGTCCGCCTTTCCCTGTTTTCTTTGTTTCCGAAACCAGCATGTTCACATCTTCGAGCTTAGAAAGATGCAATCTCGCCACATTCGGGTGGATGTTGAAATTATCCGCGATCTCCTGAACGGTTACTTCCTTGTGGCGTTTCGTAATGTATTGATAAATGTAATATCTAGTTGGATCTGACAACACGTTAGTAATTTTTAACGTTTGTTCCATCTCGTTTCACCTCGGACCCCCATGATTTATTCCATTATAATACAGCGATACTAAAGTGGGAATGAGGTTAACAAGGTAAACACTATATGTTTAGAAAATGTTCACAATTATTGACGATAAATTGTAACAATATTAGAAATATACTCCTTTTCTTTACAAAAAAACTTTTTTAAAATAAAGAAGGAAGGGTAAGAAGACTGTCGAAATATCAGAAAAGAAAATTTAAAGGCGGTGATTCCCATTGTTAGTTCAATTGAAATGTTAGCTGACAGAATTATTCGTGACGCTGCAAGAAACCAAGCAACTGACATTCACATAATTCCCAGGCAGAATGACACACTCGTTCAAATCCGGTTAACCAACAAACTCATTCCTCGATTATCCCTTCCAAAAGATGAATGCGACAAATTGATCTCCCATTTTAAATTTAAAGCGAATATGGATATCGGCGAAAGAAGACGTCCGCAAAGCGGTGCAATTTTTTGTGAGGTTAACGGACAATTAATGGGGCTTAGGCTATCTACCCTGCCATCCAATACACGCGAAAGCCTTGTCATCAGGCTATTACCCCAGCAGGAGCAAATCCCTTTTCATCAACTTTCCTTATTCCCGGCAATGACCAGAAAACTTCTAGCTTTATTAAAACATGCTCACGGTTTAATCATTTTTACCGGGCCGACTGGCTCAGGGAAAACAACTACCTTATATTCCCTTTTAAATGAAACCGCCCACCTATTCCATCGCAATGTTATAACACTCGAAGATCCGATTGAAAAAAATTACGATTCCGTTCTGCAGGTACAAGTGAATGAAAAAGCTGGTGTCACTTATGCGGCCGGCCTCAAAGCCATCTTAAGGCATGACCCGGACATCATAATGGTCGGGGAAATAAGGGACGCAGAAACAGCTAGGATTGCTGTACGCGCAGCCTTAACCGGGCATTTAGTGCTTTCAACAATGCACACTAGAGATGCGAAGGGAGCGGTGTTCCGCCTGCACGAATTTGGAGTGAATTGGCTGGAGGTTGAACAGACCTTAATTGCGGTGACTGCCCAAAGACTTGTTGAATTAACCTGTCCATTTTGCGAGGGTGAATGCACTCCATTTTGTTATTCGTATGGAAGGTGGAAGAGGGCGAGTGTGTTTGAGCTTTTGGCGGGGAAAAGTTTGAATAGCGCCATGAAAGCTGCAAAGGGTGAGAAGGTTGAAACCCGTTATCGGACAATCCGGGATGTCATTAAAAAGGGGATTGCCTTAGGATTTATTCAGGAATCTGAATACGACAGGCTGGTTTATGATGAAGAATTATAAATGGTCTGTAACTGAGCAAGCCAACTTCTTAAAACAAATTGGCGAGCTGTTGGCACGGGGATATCCAATTGCCGAAGCAATTGATTCCATAGCATTGTACTTGCCTCAGAAGAGAAAGGAGGAGTTATATCAATCATTAACAGTTTTAAAAAACGGGCTGCCGTTTCATGAGGTCCTTGAAAGGCTTGGCTTTCACAAGGATTTAACCGGTTTTGTTTACTTTGCTGAGCAGCATGGGAATTTTGCCGAAGCGCTGCTTGAGGGCAGCCGTCTCGCATTGTTAAAGGAGAAGGATCTGCATAAGCTTTTAAAATTGTTTCAATATCCAGTATTGCTGCTTTTTATTACCGGGATTCTCTTCGTTTTTCTAGAGAATACATTGCTGCCAAGGTTTACAGAACTTTTTTCATCGCTTGGTTTGGAGGAGAATTTTTTTTCAAAGGTCATCTATGCTTTCGATGAAATTTTCCCAATCGTCATTGGTGCTTTGCTTGCATTCTTATTGGCAACAGCAATTTATTATTATTTTATCTTCCGAAACTATCCCATTTTAAAGCAGCGAATGCTGCTCGTGCGTCTGCCCTTTATCGGCAGAATCCTCAAATTGCTGTTTACTCATTATTTCTCCATTCAATTAAGCTTCCTTTTATCTGGCGGAATTTCAGTTTCAGAGAGCTTGGGTCTCTTTGAGGAAAACAAAAGACAGCCTTTTTACAGTGAACTTGGTAAAGAAATTAAGGCCAAGCTTGTAACGGGCGAAAAATTAGAAACCATATTGGCTTCGATGATTTTTTTTGACAAGGGTTTTCCGATGATTATTAAACACGGCCAGGAAAATGGCAAATTGGAACAGGAATTGCTCTTTTTCAGCAAGCATTGTGTGATGAACCTGGAAGTACTAATTGAAAAAAGCCTACGGACGATTCAGCCCATTCTTTATCTGTTTATCGGTTTATTAGTTGTTTCCATGTATTTAGCGATCCTTTTACCCATGTTTCATATGCTCGATGGAATTTAAAAAAAATATGGAGGTTTAGGAAAATGAAAAATATTAAAAGAGATAAACAAGCTGGTTTCACACTGATCGAAATGATGATTGTTATGCTCGTGATTTCTGTAATTTTAATTATTACAATTCCAAACGTCGCTAAACATAACTCAAATATAAAGACTAAGGGCTGTGAAGGCTTTCAGAAAATGGTCGAGGCTCAGGTACAAGCCTATGAAATGGAAAAAAATGAACCAGCAACAATGGAAAAACTAATAAGTGCAGGATATATAAATAAAGATGCCAAGGGCTGCCCAGGAAAAGAAGTTGTGATTGGGTCGGATGGTTCTGTTACGTTGGAAGATGCCATTGATACAAAAACTGCATCTGATACCACCACTAACCAATGAAACATAACCAGCAAGGCTTCACTTTAGCCGAGTCATTAGTAGTCCTATCCATTTTCATGATTTTGTCTTCGGTAACCGTTTTTTCATTAAAACCACAGCATACGATGGTTGAGGATGAAGCCTTATTAACCCAATTAAAAGCGGATTTATTTTATGCCCAGTCCTATGCGATGTCCCACCAGCAGGAAGTGTCGGTCGTCATTTTGCCTAACGAATCAAAATACTCGCTTGTTTTGCGCTCTGACCAGCCGCATCTGCTCGACAGAACTTACTCCTTAAGTTTTCATATCATCGAAGGTTCGATGCCCTTATATTTCAAATTTCAGCCTGATGGAAATGTAAATAAATTTGGTTCTTTCTTCATAGAAACTGAGAAGAAGACTTATCGAATGACCATTTTAATTGGAAAAGGCCGGTTTTATGTTACAGAACAATAAAGGGTTCTTTTTATTAGAATTACTGTTGTCCTTATCAGCTATGTTTTTGATTTGTTTGGTTTTCATTCCGTCGGTCACGGATTTAAGAAAGCAATCCGTAAATTTCCAGATTGAGAAAAAGATGAGGCAGATCATGTATGAGGAACTGGAGGCAAAATTAATTGATAATCGGACATTTGCCAATTATACATTGGTACAAAATGAGATTCGTTATCAAATTACTTGGAAGGACTCCTTCGGGCAAAAGGAGGTTTGCGTTAAAGTTGAAAAAACGCCCTTACATTTGGAAAATGAAATCTGTGGCAGTCTCGAATGAAAAAGGTTTTACGCTCATTGAGGTAATGTTTTCGTTGGTAATTCTTTCAATTATCGTTTTTTATATGACACCTATCTTTCAACTTATTCTTGACAATAAGGAGAATCAAGCGAGTATTCAGGCAATGGAATGGGAGGTTTTCTGCAGCCAAATAAAAAAAGAAATCCGCTGGTCGACCAAGGCAGAGGTAGTTTCCAATCGGCTGATCCTAACAAAAGACGGAGAAACCATTTATTATGAAATTTACGGCAGCAATTTAAGAAGACGGGTTAACTCGACGGGGCATGAAATTATCCTGCAGAATGTTTCACAGCATTCGTTTGCTTTGGTGAATAATGCCGTAAAGGTAACGGTAAAGGATTTAAAAGGAATAGAGTATTCTGTTACCGCCTATTCTTTAATTGATTGGAATAAGAGCACATGAAAAATAGCCAAAAAGGCTTCACTTATCCCCTTACATTATGTCTGTTGATCATTTTTCTGCTGTTTTTTTCAATGGAGGTGGAGAAGCTTCTGTCGGAGAGAAAGCTAGCGCACGAATCAGCCGTTATTTTGCAGCAAGAGTATTATTTCTTGTCATCGGTAAAGAAATTCGAAACTCAGGCTCAGGTGTCAGGAACAATCCCGTCTAAAGGAACGTTTGGATTTCAGAAGGGGAATATGGATTTTCTCGCCGATCCCCCGTCAGGATATGTCCAAAGAGTTTCCTTTACACTCCGGCTTCAGTCGGGAGAATTGGTAAACGGGAAAGGATATTTTGACACGAGGTCAAAAAAGCTAATGAAATGGATTACTTATTGATTTGAAAGGATAAACCTTGGACATACTTGTAATGTAAGTTAAAGGCAGGTGTGTACATGAAAACGAATGATTATGTAAAATATATGACGCAAACAATTGTCAAATATGCGGACCAGCCGAAAGACGAACGAAAACGTCAGCGCCTCGAGCGAAAACAGACCAAAGCATCCTTCTGGTATCGCTGGTTTGGCATCCTTCCCTATATTGTGTATTCAGAGGTTAAGAGACGGAAAATAAGAGACGGAAAATGAAAGACAGTGGACTTTAAAAAGTAACCCCCAAGCATAATTTTACGACTTGGGGGTTTTCTTATGGTCTAGGAAATTATAGATTAACTCATAGTGGATAACTTGTTACTAGTATAGACACGTCCAGCTCCAGCGCCCTAGCGGCTAGTGTCCTTCGCTCTCCGCCCTACGATAAGTCAACATCGAATCGCTTACGCTCTTCGTGTTTCCTTTATCTCAGTTGGAGAGCTCCAGGCCATACGCCGCTGAACAGGGCGCTTGCGCTTTTGTTCTTAAATTGCTTTTTCTGTTAAGTAAAACAGCCCGCCATTGATAAAGGAAATGTGAATTCGCGGCTCATATTGATCCTTGAGAGCCTGTTTTTCTGTCTCATAGCTTTCGTTTTCATCTTCAATGTCCTCATAAAAATGATTCAGCAGTTCTAAATCCTTCTCCCAGCGTATCTTTGCTTCATCGGCCCAGGTATGGTCATCATTTTCAATTACTGATTTTAAATAATTTTCAATTCGAACCATTCCGCTTTTTGGTTTAACCAGTGGTGATAATGTAAACGAGTAATCAGGGATTTTGGGCGTTAACGAAATTTTAAGCAGGTAATTATGAAAATCCTCCACCATTTTACCGTTAATAAGCTGAAGGCCGATTGATTTAAAAATATCGCGTTTACGGTCACATTGATAGGAGATTTTTACATTCATGCACAGCCATGGCAGCAAGGGAGTCTGGACGGCGGAGTTGCCGTGATTTTCATAAAGCCTTATATATCTAGCTAAATTTTTTGTAGACTCAAAAATTTGATGCAGGCGGGGGGAACCAAAATGGATGGTTTCCCCTTTGAGATTTTCAGGTGCTGCTTTTTGGTTGGTGATAAGGGTCAATCTCATTGGATTTGGTATTCCGCCAGTTTTCTCTAAATAATGCCAGTAAAAGGGCCGATTCATTAGTTCCTTATCCATTTCAATTGTTAGTTGGACATCTAAGTATCCAGGGTGATTAGTGACAATGGGACATTCATTTGCCATAAAATAATTTAAAAGAAACTTATGAATTTCCAGCTGCTGCATGTGATTCTCCTTTTTTCATATTTTGTGCAAATTCAATCATTGAAGATAAATTCTCCATTTTAATCCGCATTTCCCCTTCTGAGCAGGAGTCGCCAAAGATATCCATTATATGATCTTCAATATTTCCGAATTCTAGTTTTGTTAAAATATCATCAAGTTCTCCGATGACTCTTTCAAATAAATCAATCTTTTCGTATAAAAGCTTTAAAATATGCTCTTCCACCGTATCTTTGATGGCAAAATTATAAATCATGACATCTTTTTCCTGACCGAGGCGGTGAATCCTTCCGATGCGCTGCTCTAGTCTCATCGGGTTCCAAGGCAGATCAAAATTGATAATGTGGTTGCAAAATTGCAGGTTAATCCCTTCCCCGCCCGCTTCAGTGGCAATCAGCACCTGGGCATGCTTTTGGAACAACTCGCGCATCCAGTCCTTTTTCCCGCGCTTGAAACCGCCGCGGAAAGGAACGGAGGAAATTCCGTGCTGCTTTAAATACCACTGTAAATATAATTGGGTAGCCCGGTATTCCGTAAAAATAATCACTTTATCATTTATTTTCTGAATTAATTCAAGGGCTTTTACTGCCTTGGAATTTTGCTCGACGGTCTCTACCTTTTTAATTAAAAAGTTGATTTGTTCTTGATAGGCCTGCGTTGGGTTTTCCTTTTTAAGAAGCATGTTTTTTAAGGTATAGAAAACGGCCTCGCGGCTTGAGCATGCTTCACGCTGCAGAGTCATCACAGAAAAACTGCTCGTTTGAACCCAGTCTCCCTCATTTTTAAGCTCTAAGATGGAGTCATACAGGTCGCGTTCCGATTTTGTAAATTCAATCGGAATTGTCTCCACATGCCGTTTCGTCCATTCGATCCCTGTATCGGCACGGCGGTTACGGATCATGACTTTATTGACTAGCTCTTTTAGATGCTGGTCATCATTTAAGGAACGGGAATCACGTTTATATTTTTCGTAAAAGACAGTTTCATTCCCTAAGTGACCAGGCTTTAATAGGGATACGAGGTTAAAAATCTCCTCAATCCTGTTTTGAATCGGTGTTGCCGTCAGCAATAAACAAAACTTCTTTTTTAAGTTTTGAACAAATTCGTAGTTTTTGGTTTTATTATTTTTTAATTTATGGGCTTCATCGATAATGATGAGGTCATAGTCTTGCTTGTAAATGATCTCCCGATGCGGATTTCGTTTCGCCGTATCGATGGAGGAAACAACGACATCACATTGTTCCCAAACATAGCTTTTTCTTTGAGTGACAGCTGGTATATAAAATTTGCTATTTAATTCCTGTGCCCACTGGGTGACTAAGGAGGCGGGAACAAGAATTAACACTTTTTTCACTAATCCGCGAATCATGTATTCTTTTAAAATTAACCCTGCCTCGATAGTCTTTCCGAGACCCACTTCATCCGCAAGGATGGCCTTTCCGTTCATGTTTTCAACCACCTGCTTGGCTGTTTCAAGCTGATGAGGGAGAGGCGTCAAATTTGGCAGATGCTTTGGGGCCTGCAGGCCTTCGAATTCCGGGACCACCAAGTGTTTTTCAATATCGATGGCCAATTTAAAAAGCTCCCAATTCCCCCAAGGTCCATCATGATCAATTTTATGTAAAAAATCATCCTGCCAGGAGGAATCAAATTCCATTTCGACATTCATCCGTTTCAGCTCCTTTTTTCGATAAATTGTTATTGCCCGATATGTTGTTTTAATGGTAGGATGATAATAGCTTTGAAAGTTTCAAATATTTAAATAAGGTAATCTATTTTTTAAGTATAATTAGTATAACCAAATTGGAAAAAAATATTATAAGTGCGAATGAAAACAAGGGGAGAGACTACTTTTTGTAGCGCCGAAGGAGCAAGCAGCTTATGTGAATCTCTCAGGCAAAAGAACTCTTGTTGGACGCAGCTCTGGAGAGTGCTGGATGATACCAGCCACCAAAGGGGACAGCCGATTTAGGTAAACTTTCAGGTGCAAGGACAGAGACCTTCTTTATTGGTAAAGGGAGGTTTCTGTCCTTTTTTGCACCTTTTTGTTGTTTTTAGGAAAACGGCAAGGAGTTTTCCTATTTTTGTTAATTGGCAATAATTCATTTTTACAAATAATGAACATGTAGTAAATGAAGGGGGATTTATGATGACGGAATTAAAACGCACTCCGCTGTTTGAAGTTTACAAGGAATACGGCGGAAAAACCATCGATTTTGGCGGCTGGGAGTTGCCTGTCCAGTTTTCAAGCATCAAGGATGAGCATGAAGCTGTCCGCACGAAAGCCGGTTTATTCGATGTATCCCATATGGGCGAAGTTGAAGTAAAGGGCCCAGACAGCCTCAACTATTTACAAAAATTGATGACAAATGACATTTCAAAAGTGAAAGACGGCGGGGCACAATATACTGCGATGTGCTATGAAAACGGTGGAACTATTGACGACCTGCTTGTTTACAAGGTTGAAGACAATCATTATTTGCTTGTTGTCAACGCATCGAATATTGAAAAGGACTACAACTGGCTGGAGAAGCATCTTGAAGGCGATGTAACAATCGAAAACTTGTCTGAAACAATGGCGCAGCTTGCGCTTCAAGGCCCTCTTGCTGAAAAGGTATTACAGAAGCTTGCTTCAGAGACGGATTTAAGTCAAATCGGCTTTTTCAAATTCCAGCAGGAAGTTGTTTTAAATGGGAAAAAAGCACTTGTATCTAGAACTGGTTATACAGGGGAAGACGGCTTTGAAGTATATTGTGATGCCGGTGATGTCGTCGAACTCTGGACAGCCATTCTTGAAGCCGGAAAAGACGAGGGAGTTATTCCTTGCGGCCTCGGTGCACGCGACACACTTCGTTTTGAAGCAAACTTAGCGCTTTACGGCCAGGAATTATCACCGGAAATTTCCCCGCTTGAGGCAGGAATTGGCTTTGCAGTGAAATTGAATAAAGAGGCTGATTTTATTGGAAAAGAAGCTCTCGTGAAACAAAAGGAAGCAGGTTTGTCCCGGAAGCTTGTTGGGGTTGAGATGGTTGACCGGGGAATTCCGCGACACGGCTATCCAGTTTACAAAGGGGAAGCGCTAATTGGTGAAGTTACCACCGGTACACAGTCCCCAACCTTAAAGAAAAACATCGGTCTTGCCCTCATTTCTTCCGAACATGCAGGACTCGATACCGAAGTGGAAGTTGAAATTCGCGGCAAACGTTTAAAAGCGAAAGTGGTTCCTACACCTTTTTATAAAAGAGAAAAGAAATAGCAGAAGGGAGCAAGGTTTATGAAACATCGCTATTTACCCATGACTGAACAAGATAAGCAGGCAATGCTGGAGACAATTGGCGTTTCCACTGTCGATGAACTATTCAGTGATATTCCTGAAAAAGTACGATTTAAAGGTGAATACAATATTAAACCGGCAAAATCAGAAACAGCTTTGATGAAAGAACTTTTTCAGTTAGCAAGCCGAAATGCTGATTTAAAATCGAATGTGTCTTTCTTAGGTGCCGGAGTTTATGACCACTATATGCCAGTTATCGTTGACCATGTCATTTCAAGATCAGAGTTCTACACAGCCTATACACCTTACCAACCGGAGATCTCCCAAGGGGAACTGCAGGCGATTTTTGAATTCCAAACAATGATTTGTGAATTAACAGGAATGGATGTGGCTAACTCCTCGATGTATGACGGCGGTACCGCACTTGCTGAAGCAGCAATGCTAAGTGCTGGTCACACTAAACGGAAAACCATCCTGGTTTCCGGTGCTGTCCACCCTGAATCCCGTGAGGTTCTGGAAACTTACGCAAAGGGTCAATACCTTGATGTGATTGAGGTTCCTGTGAAGGATGGCATTACTGATGTTGAAGCCCTAAAAGGATTGCTAAATGCTGACGTAGCCGCGGTTGTCGTTCAATATCCAAACTTTTTAGGTCGAATTGAACCTTTAAAAGAGCTTGAAGAGATTATTCACGAAAATAAAGCAATGTTTGTTGTTTCCAGCAATCCATTATCACTTGGAATTTTGACACCTCCAGGAAAATTTGGTGCAGATATTGTTATCGGCGATGCCCAGCCGTTCGGAATCCCGACTGCCTTTGGAGGTCCGCACTGTGGCTATTTTGCGGTTACGACCAAGCTAATGCGTAAAGTTCCCGGACGTCTTGTCGGCCAGACAACAGATGACCAAGGCCGCCGCGGATTTGTTTTAACACTGCAGGCACGTGAGCAGCATATCCGCCGCGATAAGGCGACTTCTAATATTTGCTCCAACCAAGCCTTAAATGCCCTTGCTGCATCTGTTGCGATGACTGCCCTTGGAAAAAAAGGTGTCCGCGAAATCGCAACAGCCAATTTACAAAAGGCTCATTATGCGAAAATCGCTTTTAAACAAGCAGGATTTGAAGTAGTTAATGATGGTCACTCCTTTAACGAGTTTGTTGTCAATTTAAATAAACCGGTAAAAGAGGTTAATCAGCAGCTGCTCCAAAAAGGAATCATTGGCGGTTATGATTTGGGCCGTGACTATCCTGAGCTTGCAGGTCATATGCTGGTCTGCGTGACAGAGCAAAGAACGAAGGAAGAGATTGATACATTAGTGAAAGAATTGGGGGATTTGCATGCATAATCAAGACCAGAAGCTGATTTTTGAAGTGAGTACACCAGGCCGGGTCGGATACAGCCTTCCGGAAATGGATGTTCCTGAAGCAGATGTTGCTGCGCTCCTTCCAGAAGGATATTTAAGGGAAGAAGAACCTCTGCTCCCTGAAGTTTCAGAACTGGATATCATGCGCCATTATACGTCCCTCTCCAGACGGAATCACGGTGTAGACTCCGGTTTTTATCCATTAGGGTCTTGTACGATGAAATACAATCCTAAGATTAATGAGAATGTAGCCCGCTACAATGGGTTTGCACATATTCACCCGCTCCAGGATGAAAGTTCCGTTCAAGGTGCGCTTGAGCTTTTATATGACCTTCAGCAGCATTTAAAAGAAATTACCGGTATGGATGAAGTGACCTTACAGCCGGCAGCAGGTGCCCACGGGGAATGGACCGGATTGATGATGATTCGTGCATACCATGAGGCAAATGGCAACCTAAAACGGACCAAGGTTATCGTACCTGACTCCGCTCACGGTACCAACCCAGCTTCTGCAACAGTTGCAGGACTTGAGACGGTTACAGTAAAGTCGAATGAAAATGGTCTTGTAGACTTAGAAGACTTAAGAAGAGTGGTGGGTGAAGATACAGCTGCGTTAATGTTGACGAACCCGAATACACTTGGCCTTTTTGAAGAACATATTGTCGAAATTGCTGACATCGTCCACGAAGCTGGCGGTAAGGTTTATTACGACGGGGCGAACCTAAACGCAGTTCTATCAAAAGCCCGCCCGGGTGATATGGGCTTTGACGTAGTTCACTTGAATCTTCACAAAACGTTTACTGGCCCGCACGGAGGCGGCGGTCCTGGTTCCGGTCCTGTCGGTGTGAAGTCAGATTTAATTCCGTTCCTGCCAAGACCGGTTATTGCCAAACGAGGCGACGAATATGTCTTAGATTATGATCGTCCGCAATCAATTGGCCGCGTTAAGCCATACTACGGAAACTTTGGCATTAACGTCCGCGCTTATACCTATATTCGGTCTATGGGGCCAGACGGCTTAAAAGCAGTGACTGAATATGCTGTTTTAAATGCTAACTATATGATGAGAAGATTGGCGGAGTATTATGATCTGCCGTTTGACAGACATTGTAAGCATGAGTTTGTATTAAGCGGAAGACGCCAGAAGAAATTAGGCGTCCGCACATTGGATATTGCGAAGCGACTGCTTGATTTCGGCTTCCATCCACCAACCATTTACTTCCCATTAAATGTGGAAGAATGTATCATGATTGAGCCGACAGAAACAGAATCTAAGGAAACGTTAGATTCCTTTATCGACATCATGATCCAAATCGCCAAGGAAGCCGAGGAAAATCCGGAAATCGTCCAGGAGGCTCCGCACACAACCGTGGTAGGCCGCTTAGATGAAACGACAGCTGCGCGTAAGCCGGTTTTACGATATCAGAATGCATAAAAAGATTAACAGGCTCTGGATTGCTCCGGAGCCTGCTTTTTTAGCTTTTATATCAATTCGCCAATAGACGTTGTGATTTTTCATAAAAATCAATATAAAAGGCCCCAGAAAGGTTCTGGAGCCCATTAATTACGATTATTTCTTGGCTTTCACTTTACCTGACCACTTTTTGAACCCGCCTTGAAGCTGGGTTAGATCCTTGTAGCCTTTTTTGTGTAAAAATTGAGCTGCACGAGCACTGCGCATGCCGCTTTGGCAATATAAATAAACAGGCATGTCCGGTCTGATTTCTTTCATGCGCATTCTAATTTGTGACATTGGAATATTACGTGCTCCTAAAATATGTCCGCCTTCAAATTCATTTGGTTCACGAACATCAATCAGCTGTGCCTTTCTGTATCCTGCACGGAATTCCTCTTCTGTTACTGTTTTTACAATCCTTTTTTGATAAAAAAAAGTAAAAACAGAGTAGATGATAACCGCTACGACAATGATTAATAAAACATAAAGTGAATTCAACTTCTATTTGCCCCCTTCTAGCTTGTTGCACTAGTATATATTATATTAGTCATTTTCTTAAAGATAAAGAAGAATGGACAAAAATCTTCTTAAAAAATTATACCAAAAACATCTCATTTTGAAATTCCCCCTCATTTTGATAGACTAGTAAAAGGAAATTATAAATAAAAGAGGTTTTTCTATGGAAAAGGAAATATGGCGGTTTATCGATTCTGGTAATAGTACTCCTGCTTTTAACATGGCATTGGATGAAGCCTTGTTAGATTGGCACAGCGAAGGAAAGATTCCACCGGTGATCCGATTTTACGGCTGGAACCCGCCGACGCTGTCCGTTGGTTACTTTCAAAAGGTTGAAAAAGAAATTGATATGGAAGCGGTAAAAACACACGGGCTTGGCTTTGTCAGAAGACCAACTGGAGGCAGAGGCGTTCTCCATGAGCATGAACTGACATACAGCGTCATTGTTTCAGAGGAGCATCCAGCAATGCCCAAAACAGTTACTGAAGCTTATCGTGTTATTTCTGAAGGGATTTTAAAAGGATTTCATCAACTGGGACTAGAAGCATATTTTGCTGTTCCGAAAACAGCAGAGGAACGGGATGCCTTAAAAAATCCTAGGTCCGCGGTTTGCTTTGATGCCCCCAGCTGGTATGAGTTGGTGGTGGAAGGGCGCAAGGTCGCAGGAAGTGCTCAAACACGGCAGAAGGGTGTCATTCTCCAGCATGGCTCGATTCTTTTGGATCTGGATGAAGAAAAGCTTTTTAGCTTATTCAAATACCCGAATGACCGGGTGAAGGAGCGGATGAAAAAAGCATTCAAGGATAAGGCTGTTGCCATTAATGCGATTAGTCCGCGAAGGATTACTCTCGATGAGGCCAAGGAAGCTTTTTATAAAGGATTCGCAGAAGGTTTAAATATTGAGCTTGAATCCTATCAGTTGACAGATGAAGAGCTTGCCTATGTTAATAAGCTCGCAAAAGAACGGTATGAAAATGATGAGTGGAATTTTAAGAGATGACTTGCTAAAGCGGCTTTGCCGCTTTTTTCCTATTTCATTGGAGGCAACCGGCGAAAATTGTTAAAATTTCTCGTTTTATAGCGAAAATTGCACTATATCTTTTATTTTCTCGTGAATCTATTTATTTTAAAGTTTGACAAAATAATTGTTTTTTGCATGACATACAATATATAGGGGTGTCGAAAATATTTTCGGTACTATATATTGATTTTTTGTTGCCATGCTATGTTCATATATGGTAACTTAAATTTATTAAATCAACTAGATAAGCAAAAGCTTACTAGATTCTTACACAAGATAGAGAATATATAGATAAAGGAGTTGTATTCATGTCTGTAGTTTTTAGACAAGAATTGAATATTGATTTTGGGAGGTTGAATGAGGATATCCGCCTATTTCCACAGGTGCACCCGGTCACCCCTGATATGAAAATAACTCACAAGGGTGTTTCGCGTTTAGTCATGTTAGACCGCTACACCTTCAAAGATACTGAAAAAATCACCCTCACAAATGGCGACTTTGTTGTTCTTACGATTAAAGAAGATCCAAAATTCCCGGCACGCGGCTTAGGATACATTCAGGAAATCGATTGGGAGAAGAAGAAAGCTAAGGTTTTAGTAGAAGAGGAATTTAGAGGTGTCCTCGATGGTGAAGCAGCAGAAACTGGAGTTATTTTTAGTTCGCTCGATGTCATTGAGAAGCCGTTAGAGCTTTTCTATGAGCAGATTGCTAAACGTGTTGCGACTGGCATTGCTGCTGTAGAAGAGACGGAAGAGAAGCGCATCGAATGGACAGAAAAGTTCTATCAAGAGCTAGTGAGCTTGAACTTCATTCCGGCCGGCCGTGTTCTTTATGGCGCGGGATCTGGCACTGAGGTAACTTATTTCAACTGCTATGTAATGCCGTTCGTAGCGGATTCCCGTGAAGGAATCTCTGACCACCGCAAGCAGGTAATGGAAATCATGAGCCGCGGCGGCGGTGTTGGAACCAATGGTTCGACATTACGGCCAAGGAATACCTTGGCAAGAGGCGTAAACGGCAAATCGTCTGGTTCGGTTTCTTGGTTAGATGATATTGCGAAGTTGACTCACCTTGTTGAGCAGGGTGGCTCGCGCAGGGGCGCCCAGATGATCATGCTGGCGGACTGGCATCCTGACATCATTGAATTCATTATTTCTAAGATGCAAAATCCTAGAATCCTTAGATTCTTAATTGAAAATACATCTGATGAAACAATCAAAAAGCTTGCTAAAGAAAAGCTGAAATTTAAACCATTCACCCTTCAAGAAGAAGCGATGTACCAAGGAATTGTAAATTATAAAAACATTCCTGGTTATGGTGGTTTCAGCGAATCAATTATTGCAGATGCTGAGGAAAAACTCGCAACTGGCGGTACTTATTCAGTTCATAATCCAGAGTTCCTCACTGGAGCAAACATCTCTGTTTGCTTGACGAAGGAATTTATGGAAGCTGTTGAAAATGATGGTGAATATGAACTTCGTTTCCCTTACGTAGAAAACTACGACCAAGAGGAAATGAAAATCTATAATGAAAAATGGCATGAAGTTGGAGATGTTCGTGAGTGGGAAAGACTGGGCCATAAAGTTCGTGTGTACAAAAAAATTAAGGCAAAAGAACTTTGGAACTTAGTTAATATTTGTGCGACTTACTCTGCAGAACCTGGTATCTTCTTCATTGATAATGCAAATGACATGACAAATGCTAAAGCATATGGTCAGCAGGTAGTAGCAACGAATCCATGTGGTGAGCAGCCTCTTGCACCATTTTCCGTCTGTAACCTTGCTGCAGTAAACCTTGCAGAAATGGCGGATAAGGAAACTAAGACAGTTGACTTTGAAAAGTTAAAAAATACAGTAGCAGTCGGTGTCCGTATGCAGGACAACGTCATCAATGCTACTCCATACTTCTTAGACGAAAACAAAAAGCAAGCACTTGGTGAACGCCGCGTCGGTCTTGGGGTAATGGGTCTGCACGACCTGCTTATCTACTGCGAAACTGAGTACGGTTCACCTGAAGGAAATAACCTGGTCGATCAAGTTTTCGAAACAATTGCAACTACAGCTTACAAAGAATCTGTTGAATTGGCGAAAGAAAAGGGAAGCTTCCCATTCTTAACTGGTGAAACACTTGAGGAAACAAACCGCTTGCGCCAAGCATTCATTAATACCGGATTTATGAAGAAAATGCCTGAAGAAATCCGTGAATCTATTGTGGAAAACGGAATAAGGAATTCCCATTTGCTAACTGTTGCTCCAACGGGTTCCACTGGTACCATGGTTGGCGTTTCAACTGGATTAGAGCCTTATTTCTCATTCTCATATTTCCGCAGCGGACGCCTTGGTAAATTTATCGAAGTAAAAGCAGACATCGTTCAAGAGTATTTAGACCGTAACCCAGAAGCAGATTCAAATAACCTGCCAAACTGGTTTGTGACTGCGATGAATCTTGCTCCTGAGGCACACGCAGATGTCCAATGTGTCATCCAGCGCTGGATTGACAGTTCCATCAGTAAAACAGTTAATGCACCAAAAGGATACAGCGTTGAGCAGGTTGAAAAGGTATACGAGCGTTTATATCGCGGCGGTGCAAAAGGTGGTACTGTCTATGTGGACGGTTCACGTGATTCTCAGGTTTTAACATTGAAAGCTGAAGAAAACACAAATGAACAATTATCTATCTTTGAAAAAGAAGAAAAGCAGCATGTAGTCTTAGTCGAAACCATCACTGACCTTCGTTCAACAGACGTAACGATTGGTTCTGAAGTCGGCAACACATGCCCGGTATGCCGCAAAGGAAAAGTTAAAGAAATTGGCGGCTGTAATACATGCACAAACTGTGGCGCACAATTAAAGTGTGGTCTATAAAATGCTTTTGAGAGAGGATGGAGATTTACTCCATTCTCTTATTTTTTATATTTATCCATGAAAATTATATCAATATAATTTTGTATAACTGCCACGAACAGCGGCTGATATGTTCTATAATCGAGGTTATCGTGTCGGCAGTCTTCAGCCCGGCGATTTAATGTTCTTCGCCCCAACAAAAGCAAGCAGACCAACCCACGTGGCTATGTATATTGGAGCAGGCAAAATGATTATGGCATCATCTTCTAAAGGAATTATGATCACTTATACAAGCAATACCTATTGGAAGCCAAAATACATTGGGGCAAAGCGTAAATAAAATGATTCAGAACATCGGTTAACATCGGTGTTCTTTTTTATTATATTTATTTATACTTGCACGAAAAAACGTTAAGAGAAAATACTTAACGGAAGGCAATCAATCTTGCCCAAGGCATCACTTAGGAGGCACCGAGGGTAAAAATAGAGCAGTTATATTGCCCGAGGAACCGTTTCAAGAAGCCCAACGGTAAAAATAGAGCAGTTATATTGCCCGAGGAACCGTTTCAAGAAGCACAAAGGTAAAAATATCCCCAGTTTTTTGCCCAAACACGTGCCCTTCAAAACAATAAGGGGCATATTAAATTTGACCGTTTCATGACACATAAAAAACTACATACGGTCTTTATATTGTTTTGCTAGATTAAAAACATAAACAAAGCTACAGCAGCATATGTGGACATTTTGTGAAACCCAGACAAAACACTTTACATAGGGTAGGGGGGTATAGTAACATAAAATTAGAAATCAAAAATAACAAATACATTTTTGAAAGGATGATTAACATGGAAAAAGTAACATTAAACGTAAAAGGAATGTCTTGTGGACATTGTGTAAAGGCGGTTGAAGGAAGCGTTGGGACCCTGGATGGTGTCACTGCCGTTAAGGTGAATTTAGACGCAGCAACGGTTGATGTCGAGTTCAACCCGCAAACCGTCAGCCTCGATCAAATCAAAGAAACAATTGATGATCAAGGCTATGATGTAGTTTAAAAAGACAATTTCAACTCACTATATGAGGAGTTGACTTACTATGAGTCAAACTATAAAAGAAACAAGCCTGCAAATTTCCGGTATGACCTGTGCAGCCTGTGCGGCCAGAATTGAAAAGGGTCTGAAAAAACTAACCGGAGTAGAAACAGCAACTGTCAATCTTGCATTAGAAAAATCGGCAATTAAGTACGATCCTTCCCAGATAAAACTGGAAGAAATCGAACAGAAGATTAAAGATTTAGGCTATGATGTCGTAACCGAAAAAGTGGAATTTGATATTACAGGAATGACTTGCGCAGCCTGCTCGGCACGGATTGAAAAGGGCTTAAATAAGCTAGATGGCATCACAAAGGCAAACGTTAACCTGGCACTTGAAAAAGCAACTGTAGAATACAACGGTTCCGCCCTGACAACTGCAGACATCATAAAAAAGGTTGAAAATCTTGGCTACGGGGCAAGACTCAAAGAGGAAACAAAAGATCAAGTAGACCATCGCCAAAAGGAAATCCAAAAGCAATCAAAAAAATTTATCTTCTCGGCAATTTTGTCTTTTCCGCTTTTATGGGCAATGGCAGGGCATTTTTCGTTTACATCTTTTATTTGGGTACCGGATATGTTCATGAATCCATGGTTTCAACTGCTCCTCGCTACACCGGTTCAATTCTTAATTGGCGGCCAGTTTTACATCGGTGCCTATAAAGCCTTAAAAAATAAAAGTGCCAACATGGATGTACTTGTTGCATTGGGAACATCGGCCGCTTATTTTTACAGTTTATATTTGTCGATCACCACGATTGGCAAAGGTGTTCATATGGTGGAACTCTATTATGAAACCAGTGCTGTTTTAATCACCTTAATCATATTAGGCAAGCTTTTTGAAGCAAGAGCAAAGGGACGATCCTCAGAGGCAATCAAAAAATTGATGGGGCTCCAAGCCAAAACGGCTACTGTAAACCGCGATGGCCGCGAAATGGAAATCCCGATTGAAGAAGTCATTGTCGGCGATATCCTTTACATCAAGCCAGGCGAAAAAATTCCTGTTGACGGCAGAATTGTAGAGGGCCAATCTGCTATCGATGAGTCAATGCTGACCGGTGAAAGTGTTCCGGTTGATAAAAAAATTGGCGATGAAGTCATCGGAGCCACGCTGAACAAAAATGGTTTTCTAAAAGTTGAAGCAACAAAGGTTGGCCGGGATACCGCTTTAGCACAAATTATTAAAGTGGTTGAAGAGGCGCAGGGCTCCAAAGCCCCTATCCAACGGCTTGCCGACAAAATATCCGGAGTTTTTGTTCCAGTTGTCGTGACCATTGCTGTAATAACCTTTATGATCTGGTATTTGTGGGTAGAACCCGGTAATTTCGCTGAAGGCTTAGAAAAAATGATTGCTGTATTAGTGATCGCCTGTCCGTGTGCTTTAGGATTGGCGACACCTACCTCAATCATGGCCGGTTCCGGTCGTTCCGCTGAATATGGAATTCTTTTTAAAGGCGGCGAACATTTGGAAATGACCCACCGCATCACAACGGTGGTTTTGGATAAAACGGGTACAGTAACAAATGGGACACCGGTGTTAACTGATGTCCGCCACACCAATTCAATTACTGAGGAAGAATTTTTAAGCTTGGTTGGTTCGGCTGAAAAGCAATCAGAACATCCGCTTGCCCAGGCCATTGTGCAGGGAATTAAAGACAAGGGTGTATTATTAAAGGAGCCAACCGATTTTGAAGCCATCCCCGGTTTTGGAATAAAAGCGTCACTGGAAGGAAAGCAATTAATAATTGGTACAAGAAAGCTTATGACGAAATTTAATGTGGAAATTGAAGCTGTACTTCCTCAAATGGAAGAACTCGAAAGAGCCGGGAAAACTGCAATGTTAGCGGCTATCGACGGGCAATATGCAGGGATTGTGGCGGTCGCTGATACAATTAAAGCAACCTCCAAAACAGCCATCAGCCGCCTCAAAAAGATGGGTCTTGAGGTTATCATGATTACTGGTGATAATCAGCAGACAGCAAAGGCCATAGCAGGCCAAGCAGGAATTGACACCGTCATCGCGGAGGTTTTGCCTGAAGGAAAAGCAGCAGAAATTAAAAAGCTGCAAGCGGAAGGCAAGAAAGTGGCAATGGTCGGGGACGGCATTAATGATGCACCTGCTCTTGCCGTGGCAGATATTGGAATGGCCATTGGGACAGGCACCGATGTCGCCATGGAAGCGGCTGATATCACGCTCATTCGCGGTGACTTAAACAGCATTGCAGATGCTATCTTCATGAGCAAAAAAACAATCACAAACATAAAGCAGAACTTATTCTGGGCGATGGCCTACAATTCCCTGGGCATTCCGATTGCAGCCCTTGGGTTCCTAGCTCCTTGGCTAGCTGGGGCAGCAATGGCGTTCAGTTCGGTGTCTGTTGTTCTGAACGCACTTAGATTACAAAAAGTTAAAATATAAATTTTTAAAAGGCTGACACACAATTGTCAGCCTTTTCCTGCGTTTTCACCATTGCCAGCAAGTATACTTTACTTATCAAAAAAAGCAATCAGGTGATTTCAAATGAACCAAATTTTATTGATTGAGGATGAACGAAGCGTATCAGATGTAATCAAAGCTTATTTAGAGAAGAACGGCTACAAAGTCTACTGGGCTGGCAATGGATCAAAAGGATTAGAAATCTTTAAATCAACGAATATAGCCCTTGTTATTCTCGACCTGATGCTCCCCGATATGGCTGGAGAGGATGTTTGCAAAATGATGCGGGAAACATCAGATGTCCATATTTTTATGCTGACAGCAAAAGGTTCTCTAAATGACCGTGTTGAAGGATTAAATATTGGCGCCGATGAATATCTAGTTAAACCCTTCAGTCCAAGGGAATTGACAGCAAGGGTCAATGCTCTTTTCCGCAGATTAAACGGCACAAACTCATCAGTCTGGATGATTTTTGATGATGGGAACTTATCCATTCATTTTGAAAAAAGGCTGGTTACCGTGAGGGGAGAAGAAATCCCGTTCACACCGAATGAATTTGATATTCTCTGGGCATTAGCGGCTAGTAAGGGCAAGGTATTATCAAGAGAGCAGCTAATTGGGAAGGTATATGGTGAAAATTTTGATGGCTTTGATCGGACTATTGATGTCCATATCAAAAATATCCGCAAGAAAATTGAAATGGATACGAGAAACCCAAAATATATTATCACGGTCCTGAAAGCAGGCTATAAATTTGGCGGTGAGCTAAAATGCATTCCATTAGCCGCAGATTAAGTTTATTTTTTATTGCTTGCACCATTGCCTCTATCCTGCTTGTGACATTGACTGTAAATCTTACAGTTACCAATAAATTTAATCAATACATGATGGACATTCAAAACAAGAGGTACGAAAGAATTATTGCCTATTTTGAAGATGCCTATAAAAAAGATGGCAGATTAACAGAAAATACCGGAATTGAACTCATGCATGAGGCCTATATGGGCAATTATTGCATTACGTTAAGGGACCAGCATGAGCAAACGATTTGGGGAATGGACCCGAAGGAAATCAAAAACCAATTAAACATGGGGACAATGCCAGTCCAGCAAAAAGGAGTTTATACCACAAAGACATTTAAGCTTAATGAGGAAGATAAAGTAGTTGGCTATGTGGATATCGGCCAGTATTCTTCTGTCCTCTTAACGGAGGAAGATCAAAACTTTAAATCGTCCATAAATAAAAGCATAATTGCCAGCGGACTGTTGACCCTCCTCATCATAACTGGTTTAGGTCTCTATTTTTCGAAGCAATTTTCGAGTCCTATTAAGGAAGTAGCCAAGCTTTCTGTTGACTTGTCCAAGGGAAATTTTAACAGTAAATCCGTTGTGAAAAGCAACATTCACGAGCTAGAGGACTTGCGAAAAAGTGTAAACATATTGGCTGGTAAATTACAGTTTCAGGATATGCTCAGACAGAGATTAATCTCAGATATTTCACATGAAATAAGGACACCGTTAAATGTCCTGCAAAACAATCTAGAAGCCATGATTGACGGGGTATATCCAGTTACGCAAGAAAAGCTTCATTATCTAAATGAGGAGGTAATCAGGTTTGGCAGACTGATTAACAACTTAAATGTCTTAAAGGAATTTGAGTCTGAAAGCACCAAGCTTAGTTATGAAATCATCGAACTTGATCAATTGCTACTGGAGCTTTGTCGTGATTTTCATGCACCTTCTGAAAAGAAAAAACTTAAAATCGATCTCGCCATTCAACCGGATAAAAAGTTTTCAATTACCGGAGACAAAGATAAAATCAAGCAGGTATTTGTTAACCTGCTGGCAAATGCCATTAAATTCACTACTGCAGGCGGCAGGATTCTTGTCCAATTATATGAAAAGAATGATGATATTATTGTGGAAGTAGTTGATACTGGCATTGGTATTAACAAAGAGGACCTCCCTTTTATTTTCGAAAGATTGTACAGGGGAGATAAAAGCAGGCAGGAAATTGAGGGAAATGGAATTGGCCTGACCATTGTTAAAAACATCTTACAACTGCACGATGCCTCCATTGAAGCAGAGAGTGAAGAAGGAATAGGTAGTAAATTTACCATCTGTTTTCCGAAAATAAAAAAGCCTTAAGCGCCCAAATAGGGTCTTAAGGCTCTTTTAGCTAATAAGAAAGTATAAAATTTTCCCAAATTTTATACTTTCTTAACGCATAAATTCAACTACGCCTCTGTCATCGTCCTTACGGACTCACCAATCGGCGAGTTTTCATTTAACAATTAAGCTCTGGATACGTAAGTACCTTCAGCTGTGTTGATGATCAAGCGGTCACCTTGGTTAATGAAGAAAGGAACCTGAACAACAAGACCGGTTTCCATCGTAGCCGGCTTGGAGCCGCCTGATGCAGTGTCACCTTTAATGCCAGGCTCAGTTTCAGTTACTTCAAGTTCAACCGTGTTTGGCAGTTCAACTCCAAGTGTTTCGGTTTGGAACATCATGATATGAACTTCCATGTTTTCCTTTAAAAACTTTAATTCATATTCAATGCTTGCAGCAGGCAGTTCAACCTGCTCATAGGAATCCATGTCCATAAACACGTGTTGGTCGCCGCTTGCATACAGATACTGCATTTTACGGTTATCAATTTGTGCTTTTTCTACTTTTTCGCCAGCACGGAATGTTTTTTCCTGCATGGCTCCGGTACGCAGGTTACGCAATTTAGAGCGGACAAACGCTGCTCCTTTACCAGGTTTTACGTGCTGGAAGTCCATGACGCGCCATAAGCCGCCATCCACTTCAATGGTTAATCCAGTACGGAAGTCGTTAACAGAAATCATTGGCAAATCCTCCTAAAATAGTTACAAAATAATTAAGTCTTTTGTAGAATGTGTGAGCCTTTCGTTATGATCCTTCGTAATAAGCGTATCGTCTTCAATTCTAACGCCGCCAAGTCCAGGAATATAAATGCCCGGTTCACAAGTTACAACCATACCTGGTTCTAAGATAATGTCAGATTTTAATGAAAGAGCAGGTCCCTCGTGAACCTCAAGCCCAATCCCATGTCCGGTGGAATGTCCAAAGTACTCTCCGTACCCTTGCTCTGTTATGTAGTCCCGAGTTAAAGCATCCGCTTCTTTTCCTGTCATTCCAGGTCTAAAACCATCGATGCCGCGTAATTGAGCGTCGAGGACAATCTGATAAATTCCCTTCAGCTTGGCGTCAGGCTCGCCGACAGCAACAGTCCTTGTAATGTCGGAAACATACCCTTTATAATAGGCACCAAAATCAAGGGTGACCATATCCCCTTTTTCAATGACCTTATCAGAGGCAACACCATGCGGAAGGGCCGAGCGATACCCTGAAGCGACGATGGTATCAAAGGAAGAAGATACTGCTCCGGCTTTTCTCATAAAGAATTCCAGCTCATTCGATACTTCCAGCTCCGTTTTTCCCGGCCGAAGGAAGTCTAAAATATGTTTAAATGCGGCATCAGCTATATCCGCTGCTTCCTTTAATATCTTAATCTCTGAATCGGTCTTTATCAAGCGTAACTTTTCGATTAATCCCGAAACAGGGACAAGTTCAGCTTCTACCTCTTTTTCATATACTTTAAAGGAAGAGTATGTTAAATAGTCCTCTTCAAAACCTAATTTTTGGATCCCTATTTTTTTCGCCTGTTCAGCGACTTCTTTAGGAAGCGTATCTGAAAATTTAATGATTTCAAACCCTTCACATTGCTTTTGGGCTTGTTCAACATAACGAAAATCTGTAATAAATAGAGCTTTATCAGCACTGATTAAAACAATGCCTGCTGTACCTGTGAAATTTGATATGTAACGGCGGTTATAGGGGCTTGTAATAAGTATGCCATCGATTCCCTCTGCTGAAAAACTTGACCTTAATTTTTCTAATTTCTCCATCGTGTCCACTCTCCTTTTCCAATCCGTTAACGGACACAATTATTTTATCATAACCACACAAATACGACTAATAACAGTTTAAGTGGCTGGTTCGTTTTTTTGTACTTCTTGATTTTGATATTCATAGCTGATCGAGTAACCAACGAAAATCCCATACAGAATATAGAGACAAAGGGAAGACAGGATGGTATCTCTGCTTAAATCGAATATTGGTTTCATCCCAGGAAAAAGAGGATTCAGAACAACAAAAACAATTAAAAATAAAATGATTCCATATCCTAAGCCAATCCACATACCTTTCAGCTTTTTTAATAACGCATAATATAGGTAGGCTGCACCAACTGATAGCACGCCCATGATGAGAATGGACAAAATCGTTCCTTTCCAGCCATATTTCCAGTTCCCCAGCATCCATGGTTCAAGGATTATATTTGGACGAATTTCCGTTAAACTAAAGTAGCTTGCAAAAAAACCAATCGTTCCCCAAAAAACACCTCCAAATAAACCAGTCCAAAAGACCATTACCGGCAAGGACATCGGCTTAGGATATTTTCCCGCTTTTTTTTCAGAAGCCATTACAACAACCTCCATAACTTTTTGATACAAATTATTGATTCGTACCTTAATAAATACCAATTTTATTATGCCCCTGTAACAACAATCCTTGCATAAAAAAATTTTTTTCTAATTTAAATGGAAAATGTATGTCATTTCCTAGAGGTTTTTTCGTTTTTCTAGTAGAATACATTTAAGTACATACAGATTTATCATTTCTGCTATCGTGCTACTTTTGCATAGGTTGGTGTTCTAGCTAATGTCTGATACACAAAAGAATGTTTATGGCGGTCAAGCCGTGGTTGAAGGAGTTATGTTCGGCGGTAAACATCATTATGTTACCGCAATAAGGAGAAAGGACCATTCGGTCGAATATTTCCATCTGCCACGTAAAACGAATCCTTATTTAACGAAAATTAAAAAAATTCCGTTTATTCGTGGAATCGTTGCTATAATAGAAGCAAGTGCCAATGGTTCTAAACATTTAAATTTTTCAACTGAAAGATTTGATTTAGACCCAAAGGAGGATGACACCTTAAAGGAAAAAGAAGTTTCTAAAATGACGATGTACCTGGGTGTGGCGGTAATCGGGGTTATTTCATTTTTATTTGGTAAATTTGCCTTCACGCTTATTCCTGTTTTCTTAGCGGAATTGACAAAGCCCATTTTTTCATCGGATTTTTCCCAGGTCATGATTGAAGGTTTCTTCAAGCTTATCCTTCTCCTTTCCTATATTTATTTTGTTTCCTTAACTCCGTTGATTAAAAGGGTGTTTCAATATCATGGTGCTGAGCATAAAGTAATAAATACCTACGAGTCCGGAGCTGAGCTGACAGTAGCTAACGTTCAGGCCCATTCAAGGCTTCATTACCGCTGTGGAAGTAGTTTTATCCTATTTACTGTCTTTGTCGGTGTTTTTGTATATTTGATGGTACCGACCTCGCCGTTGTGGTTGAGGATTGTTGACCGCCTTTTATTAATACCGGTAGTGTTGGGGATTTCCTTCGAAATTCTCCAATTTACAAATAAACTAAGAGACGTTCCTGTCTTAAAATATCTAGGTCTGCCAGGTCTTTGGCTTCAGCTTCTTACAACCAAGGAGCCAAATGATGAACAGGTGGAAGTAGCCATACTCTCCTTTAAGGAATTGTTAAGAAGGGAAGAGGAAACAGACAGATTCGTCAAACAAGAAGAAATTGTCTAAATCGTTGTTAGGAAGTGTTTAAAAGGATAAAAAAATGCTTATGATGCTCTTAGGGAGGTGGCTTTCTTGAAAAATCGGACATCCGCATATATTGTGGGGGTACTAATTATCCTTGCTTTACTTGGGCTTTATGGTTCTTTTACGGCTGACCCGGCTGCATTTTTGCAAAAAATAGCTGTCTTCGTTTTAATTGGTTTGGTCATATATTTTGTTGTTCGCAAGTTTTCAAATTCGAGCCCTCAGAAAAAAGAGCAGCGGGCATTTCTTAAAGCAGCAAGAAGGTCTAAAAAACGCTTGCAGCATCGAAGTGGAGAGACAAATGTAAAAGGTTCCACTTTAGGTACATTGACGACATTAAAGAAAGGCAAGGCCAAAAAGAAATCTCCTGCCCATCTTACCGTCATTGATGGAAAAAAAGGAAAAAAGAAAAATCGGGCGTCTTTTTAAACGCTCGATTTTTCTTTTTTCTAACTGCTTTATTAAAAACTCCATTTATTCAAAAATCTCTTCGCCCGTTCCCTGCCTAAGTTTACAAGCTCCTGTTTCTTTTCCTCGGTTAAATGAAATTCAATGGTCATTATCCCTTCTGTAGGGATAAATATAATATTTTCGGCATGTTTTTTGGAAATATATCTGGAATCGTGAGCATCCTTCATGGTTTCAAACAATGCCCCGAAAAGCTCAATCGCGTTGTTTATTTTATGCTTTTCATGTTCGTATTCACTTGGACTTAATTTGATGCCGAGGACAGGTCTTGTTTTTTTTATATTCTCCTGGTCAAAAAGCCACATTGGAAAATTGCTTAATACCCCTCCGTCCACTAAAACATTAGTCCCGTCCTTTGTCCGTAATCTTACAGGTTCAAAGAAATATGGGATGCTGCAGCTCATGCGGATGGCCTTGGCAATTGGAAAAGAGCCCGGTGAAATTCCGTATTTCGGTAAATCATCAGGAATAACAACCATTTGTCCGGTAGAAAGGTCTGAAGCGATAATCCTTAACGTTTGAGGCGGTAAATCGGAAAATGTTCTCAGTCCTTTGGCCTCTAATTTTATCCTAAGCCACTTTTCCAATTCGTTCCCTTTGTAGAGCCCTAATCTCCAATAAAGTAACAGCCATTTGGCGAGTTTAAAAGGTATGATGGTTTTGCGGGTATCAAGCAGTTTAGTTAGATTCACTTCGTCAATGAGCTGATAGATTTCTTTGCTTGTATAACCAGCGGCAATTAAAGCGGCTATTATGGAGCCAGCACTGGTTCCAGCGACCCTGACAAATTTAAAACCTCGTTCTTCAATTTCTTCACACGCCCCGATAAGCGCAAATCCCTTTATTCCTCCTCCGGAAAAAACTCCATCAATATTCATGGCAGCCACTCCCAATGATGTACTCATTGTTACATCTTTAAGCGGCTGTTTTACAAAATAGTACGGGAGACAAGATAAATATTTTAGTGGATAACCCCCTATGGGCAGCTTGAAGGTTGTTCAAGAATTAGAAAAATTATGTCCACAAATTGGTCACCAAGCCCTTATTTTTCTTCATACCACCAACATATCAGTTTTTTATACTTTAGCTATCAAGAAGGTAAAGGAATTCGTTTAAAGGCTGGTGGCCGCTATGAGTGTCAAACGGATCAGATTAAAAGTTTACGATATGACTTGTTCGTCCTGCGAAAAACGGGTAGAAAGAACCGTGAAAAAGCTAGAGGGGGTAAAAAATGTTCAAGCAAGTTTCAGTGGTCAATTTGCTGATATTGAATTTGACGAAGACCAATGTACTTTAAGCTTGCTGAAAGACGCAATCCGACAGGCCGGATACAGTACAGAGGGTTCAAAGGGTTATAAATTTATCGGCATATTTATCATTGTTGCTGCTATTGTCCTCCTTGGCATCAATACCGGCAGTTTTAATATGGAGGAAAAACTTAACTCAGCCTCGTATGCCGTTTTGTTTGTCGTTGGGTTAATCACCTCGCTCCACTGTGTAGGGATGTGCGGTGGCATCATGCTGTCCCAGACAATTGGTAAAGAAAAAAATAATAGATGGGATGCCGTAAAGCCATCGCTTCTTTATAACCTAGGGAGGGTGACTGCTTACACCATCATTGGCGGAGTTATTGGAGCAATCGGGTCGGTGTTTGCCCTTTCGTTGGCAGCCAAAGCCGGACTTCAGATATTTGCAGGGGCATTTATGATGATTATGGGCTTTAATATGGCCGGATTCCGCGTCTTTAGAAAGCTGCATTTTAAATTGCCTGCTATCACTTGTAAGAAGGTGAAAATGCCAAGAACGCCCTTTCTGGTTGGATTTCTTAATGGCTTAATGCCCTGCGGACCATTGCAGACGATGCAAATCTATGCGCTTGGTACGGGTAGTGCTTTAACTGGGGCATTGTCCATGTTTATGTTTTCCATTGGTACGGTCCCGCTAATGCTAAGCTTTGGAGCTCTTTCGGGACTGTTAAGCAACGGGTATACAAAGAAAATCCTTAAATTCAGTGGAATTCTCATTATTGTGCTCGGGCTGATTATGAGCAACAGGGGGCTGGCACTTGCCGGTGTGCAAACTGGTCCGCTGGACATCATGGCAAGCGTTGGCGGAACCAGCTCAAATTCGTCGGCGGATTCCACTGATGCGATTAAAGCAACCATCAAGGATGGCGTGCAGGTTCTAAATATGACGGCGGACGTATACGGCTACACCCCAAGAGTTTTATATGTAAAAAAAGGGATGCCCGTCAAGTGGGTCGTTGATGTCAAACAGCTGACCGGATGCAATAATACGATCGTGGTTCCTGATATGAATGTGCAGCAAAAGCTGCAAAACGGTAAAAACGTTATTGAATTTACACCGGGAACTGAAGATATCCCATTTAGCTGCTGGATGGGAATGAAGCGGGGCATGATCAAGGTGGTTGATAATCTTGGGGAAATTTCTGCTTCAAGCAGCAATGCGGACGGAATCGATGCCTCGACTAAGGCAACAGCCGAAAGCTCTTCCGAGACAAAGGCAAGCATATATGGAAATGATATTAGCAAGGTCCCAACTGAGCGTCTGGTAAGAAAGGCTGAGGTTACTAATAATCAACAATCCTTAGCTGTCAAAGGAATTGGCTACGAGTTTGAACCTTTAGTTATGGTGGTTAATAGAGGAATTAAGACGAAGCTGACAATCGATTTATCGCAATTTGATCAAGCTGCCGGGAGCTTTTTAATCCTGAATACGAAAACAAAGCAAATTGCGGCTGAATTTACCGGTAAGGAGGCGATTGCCGAAGTTGATTTCACACTGGACCGCACTGGAACTTATGGAATTTATCTTAATGAGGAGGAATTACTAGGGATTATTGAAGCTGTTGATGATGTAACGGCTGTTGACTTAGAGGTAGTGAGAAAGCAGTTTCTTAAATAATATAGAGTATTTGATAGGAGAGAGAAATTATGAACATGACACATTATATGGGATTGCTTGCTGATAATCAGCCCTGGAATTTAATTATCTTTATGGCCATTCCAGTCATATGTGCGGAAACAATCGCTGTTACTGAACTGGGAATCTTATTTTCCCGTAAGCTCGATGGTTCCTTAAAGAAAGTAAATAAGGCAGTCAGCATTTTTGCCGGGATTTATTTCACCGGAATATTTATATATCTCTTAATGAATGCGTATATCCCGCTGACGGCTAACGGCGAATGGAAGGGATGGATTGACGTAACCGCCGTTACCTTCTACCTGCTGGGGGTTGTGCCGTTATTAGGCATGGCGCTTCTTGACCTGGGTATCGTCTTTAAAAATAAAAACGCTGTTGAAAAACTAAAAACACATGCCTTTTTTGTAGGAATGTTCTTAGTAGTTGCGCATGTGGCAATGATATTTGGAATGGTTGACCCATCCATTGGTACAAGCACAGGCGGTCACATGATGAACATGTAGATACCCATCGTCGGACATTCCTTTCGGAGTCTCCGGCGATTTATATTTATTTCATTGAATCTATTATTTGTACTTTATCAAGCTTAAAAACTTCACTAAATAGTAAGAATTAGCGTCTGATGGCTGTCATTCTTTTTGTTAAAATAAATTTGTGATATCAAGCTGGAAGGGGTGACAACTTTTGAAAAGAATACCTTCGCTTTTTGTTCTTTGTTTTGCTATTGTCCTTATAGCAGCTGGGTGCGGATCCAATGTCAGTGATAAAAAATGGGCCCTTGATAAAAAGCACGAACCGCTGCCTGATTATGTGTTAAATTCATCTGATCAAATTAAAGAAACCTATATTATGGCAGCTACATACCCAAAGGTACTGGCGCAGGTCCCATGCTATTGCGGCTGTTTTGCGCAGGATGGCCATGAGAGTAACCTCGATTGCTTCGTTGACCAATTCGGGTCTGGTAATGCCGTAAAAGAATGGGATTCGATGGGAATATCGTGAGACGTCTGTATAGATATCGCCCGGGAGGCGGTAGAGATGCATCTTGACGGTAAAAGCCCTAAGAAGATTTATGACCTAATTACGACGAAGTACGAAGATTTTGGGGAACCGACTCCTACACCTGAACCAAAATAAGGAGCAGCCCATGAAGAAAATTTTAATCGGAACCTATATTTTAATTACAATTGGCATTGTTTTTTGCATTGCCAATAGCGGCATTTTCAGCAGTGAAAATTCCAAGGCCATTGCGGCAGGAGAAAAAGTGTATGCAAAAAACTGTCTTGCCTGTCATGGCGAAACAGGAAAAGGTGAAGGAGCAAAGGACGGGACAGCGATCAATAATCAACATTTTTTAAGTTCCGTTTCTGATCAAGACCTTTACAATTATGTGAAATATGGGCGTGAAGGGACAAGCATGCCCTCCTATGAAACTCGTTTGTCCGACAAGGATTTGAAGAATCTAGTTGCGTTTATGAGAGAATGGCAGACTGAAGAACTCGACTTAAAAGCATCTGCAACTGTATTAGGAGACCCTGAACGAGGCAAGGAACAATATAAGCTTTATTGTCTCTCCTGCCACGGGGAAAATGGAGCAGGAAAAATCAAAATGGGAACAGCCCTTTCCAGTCCCCAATACTTGAAATATACAAGTGACAAACAAATTTGGATTGGGACAGCTTATGGGAGAGAAGAAACCCGGATGGGACCATCATTGAAAGGCCTAGAAGGTGCCCGACAACTCACCGAACAGGATATTTCTGACATAACCGCCTATATCCGTTCACTAGAACCGAAATGACATAAAAAACAGCCTTGAATCTTTTAAAGGATTTATGGCTGTTTTTTTATTATGTAAAAAATATCCCTTTTTTACAAATGTGAACAATTTATGGTTATTTTTTGACGAAAAGGTAACGATTTTTGCCGGTTAACAAAATGTTCAATAGTCCATCAACAACAGGCAACCGAGAAAGATTATATTTATTTCAAAGAGGACTATAGTGAAAAAGTCACGGTTTTAACGAGCTTTTTGATTCAAGGAGGATAACTATGCGGAAAAAGAAATGGATGGCATTATTCGTTATTTTAGCATTTATGACAAGCCTGATCGTACCAAAGGCAAGCGCAGAGACAATATTTCAGCCGGAAAAGTTTCCATATAAGAGTATGCAGGTTCAAGTCATGCCGGAGTTTGACTATCCGGAGGATTGGCCGTCGAGGGAGATTCCTTCCTTGCTGGTCGGAATGTACGGAACAATTACCAATAAAAGCGGGCAAGATTATGATGGGAAAATAGAAATTCCTGTTCCTGCAAAGGATAAAGGGTTTGAGGCCTTCCTAGTAGCCGAATTTCCAGAAAAAGATAAGCCGGAGGTTCAGCGGCCTTATGATGTTGACAAAGACAAGGGAGTGGTTGCCTGGAAACCAGGTAAGACCATTAAAAATAACGAAACCTATCAATTCGTAATTGAATACTATACGCAGTCTATTGCTGTGAAGGACCAAAAAAGTTTTACATACGAATTTACAAACAGAGCTGAAACAGAACAGCTTGATGTTGTGTTTTACGCGCCGATGAATGCCAAGGATATTCAAGCTGAGCCAAAGGCGCAGGAGAATTCAAAAAATGAATATGGAGAAGAACTCTATTTTTATCAATATAAAAATGTAAAAGCCGGTGAAAATTTAAAATATTCCTTTTCTTACAAGAAACCGGGAACAGAATCAACGATGGAAGCGATGAGCAAGGTTCAACCACCAAATGATGAAAACCATTCCGGCGTGAAAGGCAGCGCGACAGATCAAGTTTTAGATGGCAATGGTACTAAGGACACTGCAAAACAGCCTATTATCGGCATCGGCGGAGCGTCTATTATCGGCATCGCCCTGATTATTGCCGGAGCATTCGTCTACCTAGGAATGAAGGCAAATGTTCAAAGTGCGGCCAAAAAACAGAAACAAACAAAACCTCAAGTTATGAAACAAGCTTCGAGTAAAAAGGAAAATAAGACAATTAATGTTGAAGCTAAAAAGGAACTTAGGAAAAAGCTGTTAACAGGCAAGATTGATCAAGAAACGTACGATGAGGAAATGAAAAAATTAATTTAATGAGGTGAGAAGAATGAAGAAAAATACGTTAGTTCTCCTCGGGGGATTTATTATTGCCGGTGCAATTGTTTTTCTCTTAATGGCTGCCACTCCAGGTTCGAGCGGAATTGAATTAACCTTAAAAGATCTCTTGGCCACCCAAGATGAGCACGAAGATGATTTTGTAACCGTTGAAGGACTTTTAATCGAAGACTCTATTAAATGGAATCCTGACAAAATAGAGTTGAAATTTGATGTGAAAGACAACGAAGGACATATCATGCATGTTATTCATAATGGGCCAAAGCCTGACAATTTCTCTGAAGGGGTAATCACTATTCTCCAAGGCTCGCCGACCAAAAAAGATACTTTCGCTGCTGAAACAGTGAAAACGAGATGCCCATCCAAATATGAAGGAAAAGACATGAAGAACTACGATCCGGAAACCCATAAGGACAAGCTGAATCAGCCACCGAAAGAAAAATAACAGGCAAACATAAGAAGGTGACGAAATGTATCTATTTGCTAATGCGGCCATTTATATTGGATTTGCGGTTGCAATCTATTCACTCTTAGTTATAACACTGGGAATCAGCACGAAAAATCAAAAGCTCATAAATAGTGGAAAAGGCGGAAATATTGCATTGCTAGTTTGTACGTCAATGGCTATGCTGTCGATGTTCTACCTATTAGCTACTTCCCAATTCCAATTTGAATACGTAAAAGACTATACAAGCAGCGAACTACCGATTATTTATAAACTGACTGCCCTGTGGGCAGGTAATGCCGGCTCCTTGTTACTTTGGACATTCTTCTTAACTTTATACACCGTCATGATTGTTTTTTCAAGGAAGATGAAAGGGAACCCAATGGTTCCATACATTTCAGCGATCCTAATGGCCAATGCGGTTTTCTTCTTCTTTATCTTGGGATTTGTTGCAAAGCCATTTGTGTTGCTTGATGAGATCCCGCTTGAAGGAAAAGGATTAAACCCAATGCTGCAAAATCCAGGGATGATTATCCACCCTGTCACACTTTACCTTGGTTATGTAGGTCTTGCCATCCCATTTGCTTTTGCAATGGCGGCCTTAATCATGAAAAACGTCGATGATTTCTGGATTAAAATGACAAGACGCTGGACCATTATCGCGTGGTTATTCTTGAGTCTCGGAAATATCTTTGGCGGCCAATGGGCCTATGTAGAGTTAGGCTGGGGCGGCTACTGGGCATGGGATCCGGTTGAGAATGCTTCGTTTATGCCGTGGTTGACAGCTACTGCCTTCCTGCATTCTGTGATGATTCAAGAGCGGAAGAATATGCTGAAGATCTGGAATATCTGCCTAATTATCGTTTCCTATGCCCTGACACTATTCGGCACATTCCTGGTTCGAAGCGGAGTATTGACATCAGTGCATGCCTTTGCGAATTCCAATTTGGGATTATACTTCTTAATCTTTATGGCTATTGCCGTAATTGGTGCATTGTATGTGCTAATGAGCCGCTATAGTCTGTTAAAACGCAGTGCGGGAGAGTTTCAATCCTTTGTCTCAAAGGAAAGCAGCTTTTTAGTTAATAACTTACTTCTTGTTGGTGCAGCCTTTGCTGTTTTTTGGGGAACGATTTTCCCGCTCGTTTCAGAAGCAGTTCGCGGCACAAAGGTAACGGTCGGCTTGCCATTCTTCAACAAAGTAGAAGCGCCGATTCTATTGTCCATGATGTTTGTGATGGCAGTTTGTCCGCTCTTGGCTTGGCAGCGTTCAAGCGTGAAAAATCTTCGGAAGAACTTTTTGATTCCTGCCATTCTTGCTGTTATCGCTATGGTTTTAATGGTGGTGCTGGGTATTCAGAAAGCGTGGGCCGTCATTGGCTACGGAGTTATTACTCTATTATTTATCACTCACTTCTTAGAGTTTTATAGAGGGGTTCAGGCAAGAAGAAAAATGACGAAGGAAAAACCGTTAACTGCCCTTTACCGCCTGATGATTCGAAACCGTCGCCGTTACGGGGGATATATTGTCCACCTTGGAATTGCCTTCATCACCATGGGGATTATTGGTTCACAAAACTATGATGTTGAAACAATGAAAACTGTACCATTAGGCGGTTCGCTTGAGATTAATAATTACCGGCTAAATTACGAGCGGCTTGATCAAAAACGGGAAGGAATAAACGATATTGTTTACGCTGATGTAACTGTATTTAAAAATGGAAAAAGATTAGGCACTTTCCAGCCCGAAAAAGTTTTCTATGGGAACTGGGAGCAGCCTTCTTCTGAAGTGGCGATTATCTCCTCAATGAAGGAAGACTTATATATTGTTTTAAGTGCCTGGGAGGATGATGGGAAGGCTACATTTGTGGTAAAGGTTAATCCGATGATGAACTGGTTATGGATGGGATCATTTATGATTGTCATTGGTGCACTTTTCGCCGTTTGGAACGGAAAATATGGAAATGTTACTCCGAGATACACCGGGGTACGCAAAGAGGTGGCATAGCATGAGAAATAAAATTTATCTGGGGCTCCTCCTTATTGCGTTTATCTTCCAAGGTTCAATCTTTCATGCCGAAGCAAAAGAATTTGACTATAAATCACCAGAATTTAAAGCCGTTGCGCAGCAGTTTGCTTGTACATGCGGGTGCGGACAGGACCATTATGAATGTGATCCTAATACTTGCCAATTAACAAAGGATTTTAAATCTGACCTGGTCGATATGATGAATAAGGGCTGGGATAAGGACAAGATTCGAGACTATTACGTGAATATTTATGGCGAAGAAATTTTAACCGCTCCTGAGAAAAACGGATTTAGCTTGACTGCCTGGGTACTGCCGTTTGTGGCATTAGGTACCGCTGGTGGTGGATTGTTCTTTGTTATTCGTAAATGGGTCAAACGAAAAGGGACGGAAGAACCAGTGATGGAAAATCAGACGGCTGAGGAAGAAGTGGAAGGCGAAATTCTCTCTTCTATAATTGATGAAGAACGTAAAAAGTATCTATAGGATGTGAACAAAATGCACGATATCTCCATCATTTCAATGATTTTTTCCGCTGCCTTGGCGTTAACTTGCTTGTTTCTAATTTTGTCACCGTTATTTAAGTGGGATACGTACTTACATCTCGGTTCGAAAAATCAAGACTTAGCCTCAACAAAGGAAGCCCTATTGACTACGTTAAACGAAATAGAGTTTGAGTACAAAATGGATAAGATTTCCCCTGCTGATTATAAAAATTTAAAAAGACAATATGAAATAGAAATAGCGAGCATTATGAAGGAAGAAGAAATAATCAGCGGCACCACAGATAAAGATTTAATGGCAGAAGTGGAAAAAGAAATTGAAGAACAAATGAAAAGTTACAAAAGCAAAAGGAGGGATGAAAAGTGATTCGTAAAATCACCGTTATCCTCCTGGGCCTGATGCTGTTTATTCCTGTAAAGGGTTTGGCAGCATCCGACTCCAATATTTTGATTGATATGCATTACCTCGTTGTCAGTCCGGCCGAAGACGGTTCAACAAATCTGATGAATATGGTCGATTACACCAATAAATCGGCAGAAGAGTATAAAGGCGATGACCAGAATGAAGCGGTACTAACTGTAACGCTGCCAGAAGGGGCCAAGGATTTAAATTTTCTAGATAACAAAATTGCGTTTAAACAGGTGGATAAAGGATTTATTACAACTACGTCGATTCCAGGCAACCAAACCATGGTGCTGCCATATAGCTATCGGATGCCAAAGGATAAAGAAATCAATCTTACGGTTGACTACCCGGTTCAGATGCTCCAAATTCTCGTACCAGAGGGCAGGGGAAGCATTGAGATAAAAGGGGCACAATCAACCAATCAGGGTCTGTTTAAATTTGATGATCAAAATTATTGGGGATACAGTATTGAAAATTTAAAAGCAGGTCAGTCCTTTAAGCTGGAGTATAACAAGGATATCCAGCCCAAAGCTGATAGTACCACGCAAACACAGGCAGCTGGGGGAACCGCTAAAAACACGTCCGTTACCCACACTGCACCGGCTTTCCATAATCCGGGCCACCTCAGGATGTGGGCGCAATCACCATTGCATCGTTTTAATCCGCATATTTTTCTGATTATTTTAGGAGCAATCGTTATCGCAGGATTATCCTATTATGCCTACTTTAGAAGAAAAGCGAGATTTGAAAGTGAGCGACTTGGTGCTGATAAGGAGGAAAAAGCCTTTAAGCTGTTAATGTCAAAGCAGAAAGCGATCATGGATAAGATTATCGAATTGGAAGAAACCTTCGGTGATGGAAAGCTGACTGAAGAGGAATATCATGCCAAGCTTGATGCTTACAAACAGCACTTGGTTCACGTGAAATTAAATTTACGCAATTTTGTAGAATAGCAGCTGGAGTGGGAGGGATGCGCAAATGATAGAAATTAAAAAACTGACGAAGCAGGCTGAAAACAAGCTGATCTTACGTGGTGTTGACCTCTCTATCCATAAAGGGGAAACTGTCGGGATTCTTGGTCCAAACGGGGCAGGAAAGAGCACGCTTCTAAAGGTGCTGGCCTCATTGATTAAACCGACATCAGGAATGATCAAGATCAATGGTTTGGACTTGAAGAAAGATTCGCTTGAAATAAAAAAAATATTAGGCTATCTGCCTCATTCCAGCTTGCTTTACGACCATTACTCCCCATTAGAAAACCTCGTCTTCTTCGGGAATATATATGGGGTTAAAAATGTAGAACAAAAAGCGGCCGAGCTTGTTAAAGAAGTGGGTTTATCCTTCTTTTTAAATGAACCGGTCAAAAATTTCTCGCGCGGCATGATCCAACGAATTGCCATTGCCAGAGCGATTATTCATGAACCTGAAGTATTGCTGCTGGATGAGCCGCATACTGGGCTGGACCAGGGCGCTATTGCCATTTTAAACAATGTGATTCTCTCCATGAAAGAGAAAGGAACGACAACCTTAATGGTCACCCATGATTTCAAGCAGGCAGCAGAAATCTGCGACCGCATTGTTATTGTCAAAAACGGCAAAATTGTCGATGACTTCAGAATTGAAAATTCAAGCTTGGGATATGTTTCACAAAAATATGAGCTGCAGGTGGAGGGTGTATCATGAATCTATTTCGCACAGCCTTCTTGCTTGCCCAAAAAGATTTATATTCAGAGTTAAAAACAAAACAAATTTTGGTCACGCAAATTATCTTTGCCGGACTCGTCATCGTTGTATTCAGTTTTGCCTTTGATCCGGCCAATAACACGACAAAGGCTGTAATCCCCGGGATTATTTGGGTCATTATTGTGTTTTCCGGTATTTTGGGTCTTAACCGGTCGTTCATTTCGGAGCAGCGGAACGATACGATGCAGGGGCTGCTTGTTGCACCGATGGAGGCCGCCAGTATTTACTTAGGCAAGTTCTTGGCAAACTTTGCGATGATATTAGTTGTTGAAATTGTTTCTGTTCCGTTTTTATTCTTATTATTTGATTTTAAATTTCTTGGCAGTTTTCCGTATTTTTTATTGGTGATTTTTTTAGGAAGCTTTGGCTTTATTGCCATCGGGACTTTTTTGGCAGCTCTTGCGGCGAATTCCAAAAGCAGTGAAATGCTGCTGCCGCTGTTGTTATTTCCAATTACCACCCCTATTTTAATCGGTGTGGTTCAGGCAACTAAAATCATTTTAACGAACCTGGATCAGTTTTCGAGCGCTTTGGCGTGGATTCAGCTGGTTACAGCGTATGATGTGATTTTCTTTGTTGTTTGTTTCTTATTAATTGATTATGTGCTGGAGGTTTAAGTGATGAGTATGAATCTCGAACGGGAAAAAGCGGTCCTGCCCCCTTCGCAATTGACAGACACGAAAAGTGTTAACCTAGGAAAAGTATTGTTTGGCGCAACCATCATATCGATGTTTACGGCACTATATTTTATCTTTATTTTTGCAGATGAAGAAAAAACCATGAGGGCTGCGCAAAAAATTTTCTATTACCACGTAAGCTCAGCGTGGCTTGCCTTCTTGGCGTTTTTTGTAACATTCGTTTTCAGCATTTTATTTTTAATAAAGCGGAAAAGGATTTATGACACGTATGCCTATGTTTCCGCAGAAATTGGTGTTGTTTTCACGATTATCGTTCTGACAACAGGTCCAATCTGGGCAAGATCCGCTTGGAATACCTGGTGGGTATGGGAACCGCGCCTTATTACAACGCTCATTCTATTCTTTATTTACATTGCCTATATCATGATTCGGCAAATGGATGGGGTTTGGGATAAGAAAGCAAGACTCGCCGCAGTCTTCGGAATTATTGGCTTTGCCGACGTACCGATTGTCTTCTTTGCAATCCGCTGGTGGCAGACAAAGTTCCACCCAATTGTTTTTGGTGATGGACCTTCTCAAAAAGGCGGCGGAATTGAGGATACAATGCTTGTCGCCTTGCTGGTCACGATTACAGCTTTTACTATTCTTTATTCCTATCTACTTCATAAGGGTGTTTCTTTTGAAAAAATGAAAATAACAGTAGAACAATATAAGGAAAGATTAAGAGAGTCATTAGATAAATAGGAGGAACCAATCATGAATTATGAATATATGTTAGGTGCTTATTCTGTTGCTTGGGTTGTGATTTTTGCGTATATGCTCATTATTGGAAAACGGCATGACAAGCTGAAAAAGGAAATTGAGTTTTTAAAGCAGTTAGATAAATAGGAAGGAATAAGGCTGGGAGACAGCCCGTCAGGAGGAAGTGCGAATGAACCAGCGGGTTATTAAACCACTTGTGTTGATTCTTATTATCGCGATGTTCGGATTTTTTGGTTATAGCCTTGTCACAAAAGGCAAACATACCGATGTTGGCGATAAAGCCTTTAATTTTGAACTGCCTAATTATGATGGCGGAACGACAAAGCTTTCAGATTATAAGGGTAAAGTCGTGATTTTAAACTACTTTGCAAGCTGGTGCAAGCCTTGTAAGGATGAGTTCCCGGAATTAGCAGCCTTTCAAAAGGATTATGGCGGCAAATATCCATTGCTTATGATAAACCGTGGCGAAACCATTGACCGAATTAAAAAGGTAACAAATGACAATAAAGAAGGAATGGTTTATTTATTCGACTATAATGCCAAAGTTTCCAAGCAATATAACGTAACTGGCCAGCCTGAGACTTTTGTCATTGATAAGCAAGGAATTATAAGAGAACACTACAATGGTCCGGTTACCGAAATGCAAATGTATAACTGGATTAAGAAATACGATAAATGATGCACGGGGACGGTTCTTCTGCTTTTGAGCAGAAGAACTGTCCCCGTTTTTCGTTTCTATTAAATAGATGTAAAAAAATAGAGTGAAAGCAATTTTTAGAAGATTTGTCAGTCATAATGTGTCCAAGCAGGCATACATTTTAATTAATGAGAAGGGTAAATCAAGGAGGAAGCTTTCGTGGAAACCTTACTTAATTTTTTACCAAGAAAAATCGCCGACCTGATCAATCAAATCCCTCCTGTCCAAAAAAAGGAAATCGAAGAAATTCGGATTCGTATTAATCGGCCCATCGAATTAACGATGAGGGGAGCGCCAACCTTTCTATCGTATATTATTCAGCCTGAAGATGCCGTTCAGTTAATGAATAAAATTAGCCATTTTTCCATTTATACCTTGGAAGAGGAGCTTAAGCGCGGATATATCACTGTTTCAGGCGGCCATCGAATCGGTCTAGCCGGAAAAGTCATTCTGGAGAATGAAAGAGTAAAGGCGATAAGGGATATATCTTCGTTTAACATTCGAATTGCGAAAGAAAAGCTCGGCAGTGCCGAACCTATTATTCCCTACATCTGCAATGGAAACTGGATGAACACGATGATTATCGGGCCGCCGCAAACAGGAAAAACAACACTGCTGCGGGATGTTGCAAGGATTATCTCAACAGGTTACCGGAACATTGCTGCCTCCAAAGTAGGCATTGTCGATGAGCGGAGTGAAATAGCGGGATGTGTAAATGGAATCCCGCAATTAACCTTCGGGTACCGTGTGGATGTTCTTGATGCCTGCCCTAAAGCGGAGGGAATGATGATGATGATCCGCTCGATGAGCCCGGAAGTTCTGGTCGTAGATGAAATTGGCCGTAAAGAAGATGCCGAAGCAATCCAGGAAGCCGTTCATGCCGGCATCAAGCTGTTCATGACGACCCATGGGACGAGCCTGGAAGAAATCAGCAAAAGGCCTTCGTTAAAGGAAATACTCAGCCAAGGAATCTTTGATCGGTTAATAATCCTTAGCCGTAAGGCTGGTCCGGGGACGATCACGGAAATTTTGGATGGAAGCGGACAAAAATTAAACCAAAAAGCGAGCGTGACATAGATGGTTAAGCTGATTGGTGCCATTTTTATTGTTGTTGCCACTACCTTCACAGGCTTTGAGGCCGCAAGAAACCTTAGCGAGCGGCCGAAGCAGCTGCGAGCTTTGAAATTTGCCCTGCAATCCCTTGAGGCTGAGATCATGTATGGGCATACGCCTCTTCATGAAGCCGCAAGACGGCTGGCAGCCCAGATGGCTAAGCCCCTATCCACTTTTTTTGAGAGCTTTGCAGGGAAGTTGACCAATTCAGAGACAACTGTAAAAGAGGCTTGGGAATCGAGCCTAAAGGAAATATGGAAATCGACTGCATTAAAACAGGGCGAATATGAAATTATGAGGCAATTTGGCGAAACCCTTGGCCGACATGACCGCTTTTCCCAGCAGAAACACATCATGCTGACCCTTTCCCATCTGGAAAGAGAAGAAGCAGAGGCTGTCCAAGCACAAGCGAAGTACGAAAAAATGGTCAAGAGTCTTGGATTCTTATCAGGATTATTGTTGATAATTTTATTATTTTAGGGGGAAAAGCAATGGGTTTAGAAGTGGATATTATTTTCAAAATAGCAGGTGTCGGCATTGTGGTCGCCTTTTTGCATACAGTTCTTGATCAAGTTGGGAAAAAGGAATATGCGCAATGGGTAACCTTGTTTGGCTTTATTTATATTTTATTTCAAGTGGCATCCATCGTAGATGATCTGTTCCAAAAAATAAAATCGGTCTTTTTGTTCCAATAGAAAGGGGGGCTTTGCCATTGAAATTATTAAAATAGTTGGAATTGCCCTCGTCGCTACCTTTCTTGCCTTAATTATTAAGGAACAAAAACCGAACATCGCCTTCCTATTAATAGTCTTTGTTGGCTGCTCGATATTTCTTTTTCTGGTGGACAAGATCTACGAAATCATTCATATGCTCGAAAGACTGGCCATAAATGCAAAGGTGAATCTCGTTTATGTTGAGACGATTCTTAAAATAATCGGGATTGCCTATATCGCCGAATTTGCCGTTCAGATTACAAAGGATGCGGGCCAGGGGGCCGTCGCCTCAAAAATTGAATTAGCAGGAAAAGTCATTATACTCGCCATGGCTATACCAATTCTTACTGTATTAATCGAAACCATAATCAAACTAATTCCGAATTAATCGTTTTCGGGAAGAGGTGTTAGTAAAAGATGAAGCAGTGGCTGCAGATTATTCCAATTATCATTCTCTTAGTCTTTTTTTGCTATAGTCCAAGTGTCCAAGCTGCACAGGGGTCAGAGCCCACTCAAGCCAATACCAGCCCTCTTTCGCCGCAGGAGCTGGTGGATTCACAGCTAGAAAGCTTGGATTTAACAGAGCTTAAACAGTTTTGGGAAGATATTAGCAATAAATACGGCGGTTTTCTTCCGGAGAGCCAGAAGGGAAGCCTGTATGACTTTATCAAAGGCGAGAAAGAGTTTTCGTTCAAGCAGTGGGGTATGGGATTTCTAAAATTCCTTTTCCATGAGTTCCTGGCCAACGGCAAATTGCTCGGTTCATTAATCATGCTATCGATATTCAGTATGTTTCTGCAAACGATGCAAAATGCCTTTGAAAAAAGCAATATTAGCAAAGTGGCCTATGCGATTGTGTATATGGTGCTCGTGATTATCGCTTTAAATAGTTTTCATATCGCCATTTCCTATACAAACGAAGCGATTGGAACAATGATCTCCTTCGTTCTCGCCTTGATTCCTTTGCTGCTTGCTTTGATGGCTGCATCGGGCGGACTGGTGTCGGCAGCGTTTTTTCACCCCGTTATCTTGTTCTTGATGAATATGAGTGGATTATTAATGCAATACGTAATTCTGCCGCTTTTGTTCCTGGCAGCTTTACTAAGCATTGTCAGCACGATGTCTGATCAATATAAGGTCACTCAATTGGCCGCGCTGTTAAGAAACTGGAGCATCGGTTTAATGGGACTGTTTTTAACCGTATTTCTAGGGGTAATTTCCGTCCAGGGAGCATCTACAGCGGTAACAGACGGAATTACGATACGGACTGCTAAATTTATTACCGGAAATTTCATCCCGGTTATTGGCAGGATGTTTACCGATGCGACGGATACGGTTGTCAGTGCCTCAGTGCTTTTAAAAAATTCAGTTGGGATTGCCGGAGTGGCCATTTTGCTGATTATAGTTGCCTTCCCTGCATTTAAAATTTTGATGATTTCATTTATCTATAAATTTGCTGCCGCCATCCTTCAGCCGTTAGGCGGAGGGCCCATTATCACTTGCCTTGATATTATCAGCAAAAGTGTCATCTATGTTTTCGCCGCATTAGGGATTGTCTCATTGATGTTTTTTCTAAGTATAACAGTCATAATCGCAGCCGGAAATTTGACGATGATGATGCGATAGGGAGTGGGTGAGCAAAATGGAATTTTTAAAAGAGTGGGTTACAAATATCATTCTATTTATCCTGTTGGCCACGGTGATTGATATGCTGCTGCCAAATTCAAGCATGCAGAAATATACGAAGATGGTGACGGGCCTTTTGTTAATTGCCATTATTCTAACTCCTCTCTTCAAGATTATTTCAAAGGATTTTGAGGGAGCTATCGCAGCTATTCCTTCTTATCAGGCTCCTGAAGAAAAAAATATGAAAAATTTAATAGATTCGAAGAAAAAAGAAATACAAGCCTCTCAGCATGCATATATTTTAAAAGAAATGGCTGTCCAGCTAAAAAAGGGTGTAGAGGGGGAGTTAATGGAGCAGTATGGATTGGAAATCGCACAAATTGATGTAGAAACAAATGCAGAAAGTGACCGAGCATTCCCTGAAAACCTCCAAAAGGTAATGGTTCTTCTGAAACAGCCAGAAACAGGAGAAAAGACAGTCGAAGCAGTTAAACCAGTAGTAATCAACACAGAAGCACCTCTTCCATCTAAAAAACGGGCAGAAGAAACAGAAAAAATTGCCGCATTTCTCTCTAAAAAATGGAACGTAACAGAAGAAACAGTTGATGTTTCGATTGAAGGGGGGATCCAGAAGAAAAATGGGTAATAATAAAGGGCCAATTTCATGGCTGAAAAAACTGCTTAGAATGGATGAGCAGGATGAAAAATCAGGTAAAAAGCCGGGGAAATTCCAGTATATGCTTCTTGTTCTGTGTATTGGAGCAAGCCTAATGCTTGTTGGAAATATCGTGTTAAAAAATGACACTGGCTCCACGGCCATTCCGGCAGCCACAACCGCAAAGACGGGTGGCGATGAGGATGTCGCCGCTTTTGGATTGAATAAAAGCTCTGGCAATAAAACCATTGCTGAATATGAAGAAAAATATGAGGACCAATTAAAGAAAGCACTCCAGGAAATGCTGGGTGTCGATGATGTTACCGTGATTGTTAACATTGATTCTTCAGACAAGAAAATTTTCGAAAAGAATCGGTCAAACAAATCGCAAACAACCGAGGAATCGGATACTCAGGGCGGCCAGCGCAAGGTTCAGGATAATACCGTTGATGAGCAGCTGGTGATTATCCGAAATGGCGAAAAAGAAGTGCCGGTTGTCGTGGAAACCAAGAAGCCGGATATTCGCGGTGTCTTAGTCGTAGCGAAAGGTGCAGAAAATATTCAAGTGAAAAAATGGATAGTCGAAGCTGTTACACGGGTTTTAGGAGTTTCGAGCCATCGTGTATCAGTTGTTCCTAAAAAATAAAAGGGGGATTTTTAGAATGCTATTGAAAAAGCAAACAGTTTGGTTATTAACGATGTTGAGTCTGGTCGTGGTATTGTCGGTTTATTACATCACATCTCCAGAGCAAAAGAGCACAGACCTTGCCTCTGTGGAGAAAAATGTGAAGAACGAGGTGGCAAATAAGGATACTAAAACGAAAACCGAAGCAAAGGATGGAAAAACAGTCGTTTCTACAGTTGCCGGTGATGCGGAATTTGAAGAGCTTCGCTTAAAGCTTGATGAACTGCGTGGCGAACAGAAGGAAGAATTAACAGCTACTATGGCTTCCACTGATCTTCCAGCAGAAGAGCGGATGAAAGCGAAGGATCAAATGCAAAAGCTGAATGACATTGCTCAAAAGGAAGAATTATTAGAAACGATGATTAAAACAATGGGCTATGAGGATGCATTGGTAAGAGCTGATGGTGAAAAGGTAAGAGTAACCGTTAAATCCAAGAAAAAGCCATCTGCTTCAGCTGCAAATAAAATAATCTTAGAAGTGAAAAAGGAGATCGGTGAAAGTAATTTTGTAGCCGTTACTTTCCAGCCATCCAAATAAAAAGAGAGGTTAGGAAAGCGCTTTTGCGCTTTCCTGTTTTTGTGTTTTAGCTAATAGGGAAGTATAAATTCAACTACACCTCATGAACCGTCCTAGCGGACTCGCCAATCGGTGAGTTTTCATTTATAATTAAGATGATTGAACTCACATGAAGTCTTAAGGTATAGTATTAGTAGCAAGTAATAATTTTAATTTGAACAAGAGGGTGTTATTCAATGTTAAAGGTTCAAGAAATTCGCGAATTAATTAAACTTGTTGATCAATCCAGTATTGAAGAATTTGTATATGAAAACGAAGGCTCTAAAATTCAAATGAAAAAGAATAATGGTGTAACTGTTGTTCAGCCTGCTGTACAACCGGCAGCTGCCCTAGCTCCTGTGGCCGTTCAAGCAGCCCCAGTGCCGGCCCCGGCCCCGCAGGCACCTGTTCAAGCTGTTAAACAGGAAGCACCAAAGGCTGCAGCTGTTGAAACAGAGGATACGAATTTACATAAAATTACTTCACCAATGGTAGGAACATTCTATGCTTCCCCAAGTCCAGAAGCAGAGGCTTATGTAAAAGCAGGTTCAAAAGTAACGAAGGATTCCATCGTTTGTATTGTAGAAGCGATGAAGCTATTTAATGAAATTGAGGCAGAAGTAACCGGAGAAATTGTCGAAGTGCTAGTTAAAGATGGCCAATTAGTCGAGTACGGACAGCCGTTATTTTTAGTAAAGCCAGAATAAGGAGCGTAACGGAATGATAAAAAAACTGTTAATTGCAAACAGAGGAGAAATTGCAGTTCGGATTATCCGCGCCTGCCGCGAAATGGGAATTGAATCGGTTGCGGTATTTTCTGAAGCGGACCGTGAAGCATTGCATGTTCAGCTGGCTGATGAAGCTTACTGTATTGGACCAACGTCATCAAAAGACAGTTACTTAAATGTTACCAATATTATAAGTGTCGCAAAATTAACAGGCTGTGATGCAATTCATCCTGGTTATGGATTTTTGGCAGAAAATGCCGATTTTGCCGAGCTTTGCCGCGAATGTAATATTACCTTTGTGGGCCCAAGTCCTGAAGCGATTACAAAGATGGGAACCAAGGACATCGCAAGGGAAACCATGCGGGAAGCGGGGGTTCCAATTGTTCCTGGATCGAAAGGGATCATTAATGATATTGACGAAGCCCTTGAGCTTGTCAAAAAGATCCAGTATCCGGTGATTATTAAAGCAACTGCCGGCGGTGGCGGTAAAGGAATCCGCGTAGCCAGAAACGAGCAGGAATTAATCAAAGGCATCAATATCACACAGCAGGAAGCGGCGACAGCCTTCGGAAATCCGGGCGTTTATATCGAAAAGTTCATTGAAGATTTCCGCCATGTCGAAATTCAGGTCCTTGGTGATAATTATGGGAATACCATTCATTTAGGTGAAAGGGATTGCTCGATTCAGCGCAGACTTCAAAAGCTTCTTGAGGAGACTCCTTCTCCTGCCCTTGATGGAGAGATTCGTGCGGAAATGGGAAATGCTGCTGTAAAAGCTGCAAAAGCGGTTGATTATTCAGGTGCTGGAACGGTAGAATTTATATATGATTACCGCAATCGGAAATTTTATTTCATGGAGATGAACACAAGGATTCAGGTAGAGCATCCTGTAACTGAAATGGTCACTGGAATTGACCTTATTAAAGAAATGATTCGCGTGGCAAATGGTGAAAAACTATCGTTAACCCAAGCGGATGTGACCTTCAATGGCTGGGCGATTGAGTGCCGGATCAATGCCGAAAATCCGGAGAAGAATTTTCTTCCTTCAGCTGGAAAGATTAATATGTACTTACCGCCTGGAGGGCTGGGAGTTCGGATTGATTCTGCTGCCTATCCAGGATACACCATTCCACCTTACTACGATTCCATGATTGCAAAGGTAATTGCATACGGCAGCACCAGGGAGGAAGCAATCGCAAGAATGAAACGTGCCTTAAGCGAATTTGTTGTGGAAGGTATTCACACAACGATTCCATTTCATTTAAAGCTTCTTGAGCACGAAAAATTCGTCGAAGGCCAGTTTAATACGAAATTCCTGGAGTTGTATGATGTGATGAAGTCAGTATAAATCTGGAGGGATCGCACGATGAGCGAATTTAGCATTTTGGAAATGGAACATGAGAACAATGGCCTGGGGAAAATCGAAATTGCTCCTGAAGTGATTGAAGTGATTGCCGGTATTGCCGCATCCGAGGTTGAAGGTGTAGCCGGAATGCGCGGAAACTTTGCAACAGGTGTGGTGGAGCGTCTAGGCAAGAAAAATCACGGAAAAGGCGTAAAGGTAGAACTGACAGAGACAGGAATCAAAATTGATGTTTACTGTTTAATGAAATTTGGAATTTCCATTCCATCAGTGGCAGGGAAAATTCAAGAAAATATCCGCCAAGCACTACTTAACATGACCGCACTCGAAGCAGAAGAGGTAAACATCCACGTAGTCGGCGTCCAATTCGAAACACAAAAAGTAGAACCAATTGTGGATGAAGAAGTATAAAAGCAAAAACCAAAGGATTCGCTCCTTTGGTTTTTTGTTTGCTAATAAAAAAGTATAAACTTTCTGTCGAAAGCTTTATACTTTCTTAACGCATAAATTCAACTACGCCTCTGTCTTCGTCCTATCGGACTCGCCAATCGGCGAGTTTACATTTATCCAGAGAAATCGATTTCAAAGTGCGAATCAATTTTAATTATGCTATTATCAATTTATGTCTAAGGTTTCGACATTATTTTAATACTATAATATGGATGAAAAATAGTCATAAATTACTTAAAATCCCTAAAGGAGTTAACGGTATAATGAAAAGAAGAACTGCAAGAGAAAAGGCTTTACAAGCACTCTTTCAAATTGATGTCTCACAGAGCGAGCCATCCTCTGCTATCGAACACGTATTAGAGGGGGAAGCAGGCGACGATTATCTATCCCGGCTTGTTCTCGGAGTAGTCGAGCATAAAGAAGAAATTGACAAGCTAATCATTGAGAACTTAGAAAAATGGTCCATTGATCGTTTGGCAGCAGTTGACAGAAATATTTTAAGAATAGCTGCCTATGAATTAAAATTTATGCAGCCTGATGTCCCTGAAAATGTGATTTTAGATGAAGCAATTGAGATTGCCAAAATATATGGAGATGACCAATCAAGCAAGTTTATTAATGCTATTCTTTCAAAAGTAAAACAAAAGCTTGTTATGGAATAACTAATGGATGGATAAAGGGAAGGGAGAAAAGGAAAATGACAGCTGTTATTATCAATGGAAAAGAAGTCGCAGACAAAAAAAAGCATGAAATTGCCCAAGAGGTCTCAAGTCTGAAAGGTCAGGGGATAACTCCGGGCTTAGTGGTTATCCTTGTCGGCAATAATCATGCATCCCGTACTTACGTCACCAATAAAGAGAAAACATGTAAAGAGCTTGGCATGAACTCATTATTAATTGAAATGCCAGAAGAAACATCAGAGGCGGAACTTCTTGCAAAGATTGAAGAGCTGAATAATGATGCTGCGATCCACGGCATTTTGGTCCAGCTTCCACTGCCAAAGCATATTGATGAGACAAAAGTCATCGAAACAATTTCTCCTTTAAAAGATGTCGACGGCTTTCATCCCATTAATATAGGCCGAATGATGACTGGACAGAAAACGTTTTTGCCATGTACACCATATGGAATTATGGTATTGCTCGAAGAATATGGAATTTCTGTTGCCGGTAAACATGCAGTTGTCGTCGGCAGAAGCAACATCGTCGGGAAGCCGGTTGGCCAATTACTGCTTAATCAGCACGCTACTGTCACCTATTGCCATTCAAGAACGAAGGATTTAGCCGAGCAAACAAGACAGGCAGATATTCTGGTTGCAGCCGTGGGAATTCCAAACTTTATTACTGCTGAACATGTTAAAGAGGGGGCAGTGGTTATTGATGTTGGAATTAACCGAAATGAGGCAGGAAAGCTTTGCGGTGATGTGGCATTTGCTGAAGTTAGTGAAAAAGCTGGATACATAACTCCTGTTCCAAAGGGTGTGGGTCCGATGACGATCACAATGCTTATGTATAATACCTTACAGTCTGCGAAGGAAAGTATGAACCGCAAATAAGTCTAAGAAATTGTCCTTATCTATGATGATTAGCCCTTATGTTCTTTTTGCGGACAAACCGGGGGGCTGATTATATAATGGATAGGGACAGTTTTTATCTTGTGGACTTAAAAAGGAGAACTTATGCAGGAACAAAGATATTTATCTGTGAATGCTTTAACCAAATACATAAAAAGAAAATTTGATGCCGACCCGCATTTAAGGGATCTTCATGTGCGCGGGGAAATTTCGAATTTTAAGCAGCATTCAAGCGGGCATATGTACTTTACGCTAAAGGACGATAAGGCGCGAATTCTAGCTGTTATGTTCTCAAGCCACTCCAGGGCAATGAAATTTCAGCCGGAAAATGGGATGAAAGTGATTGTCAAAGGCGACATCACCGTTTATGAACCGAGTGGACAGTATCAAATTTATATTAAAGACATGCAGCCTGATGGAATTGGCGAATTATTTCTCGCTTATGAACAATTAAAACAAAGGCTTGAAGCAGAAGGCTTGTTTGCACCGGAGAGAAAAAAGGAACTGCCTATGTTTCCAAAAACAGTGGGCGTCATAACCTCACCAACTGGTGCAGCCATCCGTGATATTATCACAACGATTAAAAGGCGATTTCCGATTGTCAATATTCTGGTGTTTCCTGCCCTTGTGCAGGGGGATAACGCAGCTCCTTCTATTGCAAAGGCCATTGAAAAAGCCAATAATAAAGACATTGATGTTTTAATAGTCGGCCGCGGCGGCGGTTCGATTGAGGAGCTTTGGGCATTTAACGAGGAACTTGTGGCTCGGGCCATCTACCAATCAGCCATTCCGATCATCTCTGCTGTTGGACATGAAACGGATTTTACCATTGCTGATTTCGTTGCTGATTTAAGGGCACCTACTCCGACCGGTGCCGCAGAACTTGCTGTTCCTCATATAGAGGAATTGCTGGATCGAACCCTGCAGCGGCAAACACGACTTATTCGCGCTATGCAGGAAAAATTCCGCTATGAGAAAGAACGATTAAATCGCGTCCAAAAATCTTATGCTTTTCGTTATCCGCAGCGCCTTTATGAACAAAAGCTTGAACAGGTTGATAAGGAGACAGAAAGACTTGTGCGCGGCATATCGCGATTATTTTCATTAAAAAATGAGCAGTTAACTAATTTGGATAAATCACTCGAGCGAAACCACCCAAGTGAGGCATTGCAGGAAGCAGGAAAACATTTCGAACGTACCCATAAAGAATTGAACCGGGCATTAAAGCAAATCCTGACAAAAAAACAAACTGATTTTGACCATATGCTTTCGACCTTGCAGGCGCTTAGCCCTCTAAAAATTATGGAGCGGGGCTATAGCTTGTCTTATACAGAAGATAACCGACTTGTTAAAAGCGTCAATCAAGTGAGTGTGTCTGATCAGGTCCAAATCCAGCTGACTGATGGCAGTCTATTCTGTAAAGTGGAAGAGATAAAGGAGAGGGATAAAAGTGACAAATGAACAAAAGTTAACCTTTGAAGAGGCAATGAACAAGCTCGAACAGCTTGTCGGGAAGCTTGAGGAAGGAGATGTCCCTTTAGAGGAAGCGATTATTTATTATAAAGAGGGCATGGAGTTATCTAAGCTTTGCCACGATAAATTGAAAAGTGTTGAAGAACAATTAACGCAAATTATTACGGAGGATGGACGTACGGAGAATTTCTCCGTAGTTGAGGAGGAATAGATTTGGAAACCGGACAGTTAGAGGCATTTGCAAAACAATATAAGCAGCTGCTTGAAAGCAATCTTCGTTCTCTGGTTGGAAAGCTGGATGCACCGGCGATAATAAAAGAATCTATGATCTATTCCCTTGAAGCAGGCGGTAAGAGGATTCGACCTCTCTTAGTTTTTGCTACAATAGATGCATTTGGAATGGATCCGAAAAAGGGGCTTTCTGCAGCAGCAGCGATTGAAATGATCCACACTTATTCTTTAATTCATGATGATTTGCCAAGCATGGATAATGATGATCTTAGAAGAGGAAAGCCGACAAACCATAAAGTTTTCGGTGATGCTGTTGCAACTCTGGCCGGGGATGCTCTGTTAACCTACAGCTTTGAGGTGCTTGGAAATATTCCAAATGACTCTATTACTGCTGAAACAAGACTAAAACTAATCGTGGAAATGGCTAAAGCAGCCGGCACGGAAGGAATGGTTGGCGGCCAGGTAGCGGATATGGAGGGAGAAGGAAAATCCCTTACCCTTCAGGAACTTGAATATATTCACATCCATAAAACTGGAAAGCTGTTAGGATTTAGTGTTTTAGCTGGTGCATTGATTGCCGGAGCGAATCAAAGTCAAATAGAGAGTTTGTCTGCATTCGCCCATCACTTGGGACTTGCCTTTCAAATTCAGGATGATATTTTGGATGTAGTTGGAAATGAGCAAGAAATCGGAAAACCGGTAGGAAGTGACACAACCAATTCAAAAAGCACCTATCCAAAATTGCTATCTCTTGATGGCGCGAAGGCGTCCCTCCGAGAGCAGACTCATAGAGCCAAAGAAAATCTGGCGAAAACCGGTTTAAATACGACATTATTAATGGAAATTACCGATTTGGTCGCTTCCCGAAACCATTGAAAAACAGTGATTTGAGGCAATAGATTAAGTATGTTATAATTGTTTCCATGTGGAAAACGTTGTCAATCTGCCGTTATCACGATTGTGTTAGCGGCTATTTTATCATTATCTGTAAAGACACCTTAGAACGAAAAAGTATGAAAGTGAGTGGTCCATAAATGGATCTATTATCAATAAAAGACCCATCCTTTTTAAAAGGGATGTCCAATAAAGAATTGGAGGCTTTAAGTCAAGAAATTCGCCAATTCTTGATTGAAAAGCTGTCTGCCACTGGTGGGCATATCGGCCCGAATCTTGGGGTTGTTGAATTAACCATTGCTTTACATAAATGCTTTGACAGCCCAAAGGACAAAATTCTTTGGGATGTCGGTCACCAATCCTATGTCCACAAAATTCTAACCGGAAGAGCCTGTGAATTTGATACGTTGAGACAATTTAAGGGCTTATGCGGCTTTCCGAAACGGATTGAAAGCGAGCATGACGTGTGGGAGACAGGACATAGCTCTACATCTCTTTCGGCGGCTATGGGAATGGCAATTGCAAGGGACTTAAAAAAGGAAAAGAGCTTTGTCTTACCGGTGATTGGCGATGGGGCCTTAACAGGAGGTATGGCACTCGAGGCATTGAATCACATCGGCCATGAAAAAAAGGATATGATCGTTATTTTAAATGATAATGAGATGTCCATTGCCCCGAATGTCGGCGCGCTTCATAACATCCTTAGCCAATTGCGGACAGCGGGCAAATATCAATGGGTCAAGGATGAGCTTGAAGTCCTTTTGAAGAAGGTGCCTGCAGTCGGCGGAGTATTGGCTGCTACTGCGGAACGCATTAAAGACAGCCTAAAATATTTACTGGTTTCCGGTATGTTTTTTGAAGAGCTGGGATTTACGTATCTTGGTCCGATTGACGGCCATAATTTCGAAGATTTATTTGAAAATTTCAGCTACGCCAAAAAGACCGAAGGACCTGTACTTCTTCACGTAATCACAAAGAAGGGGAAAGGCTTTAAACCGGCAGAGACCGATAAAACAGGGACATGGCATGGAACCGGCCCATATAAAATGGATACCGGCGATTTTGTTAAACCAAATAAAAAGCAGCCACCAGCCTGGAGCAGTCTTGTCAGTGAAACTGTGCGCAGGATGGCAGGAAGCGATGAAAGGATTGTCGCGATTACTCCAGCCATGCCTGTTGGTTCAAAGCTTGAAGGTTTTGCAAAGGAATTCCCAGACCGAATGTATGATGTTGGAATTGCCGAACAGCATGCGGCTACTGTTGCGGCAGGCTTGGCAACCCAGAATATGAAGCCGTTCTTGGCGATTTACTCGACCTTCCTGCAGCGGGCATATGACCAAGTGGTCCATGATATTGCTCGGCAGAATTTAAATGTTTTTATCGGTATTGACCGGGCGGGACTAGTCGGTGCAGATGGCGAAACCCATCAAGGTGTGTTTGATATTGCCTTCCTAAGACATGTTCCAAATATAGTGCTAATGATGCCAAAGGACGAAAACGAAGGCCAGCACATGGTTTATACGGCATTGACCTATGATGATGGCCCGATTGCCATGAGGTTCCCACGCGGCAATGGTTTAGGAGTTCCGATGGACGAGGAATTGCAGAGTCTTCCGATTGGGTCCTGGGAGGTTTTAAAAGAGGGCGATGATGCTGCTATTTTGACTTTTGGCACGACAGTTCCAATGGCCATGGAAGCGGCTGAAATTCTTGGAAAGCAAGGAATTTCAGTAAAGGTAGTAAATGCTCGTTTCATTAAACCAATGGATGAAAAAATGCTAAGCGGCATCTTGGACGAAAATATCCCTATACTCACCATTGAAGAGGCCGTTTTACAGGGCGGGTTTGGCAGCTCGGTCCTTGAATATGCACACGATAAGGGATATTATTATTCGCAAATTGACAGAATGGGCATCCCTGACCAGTTTATTGAACATGGGGATGTCGGCTCCCTTCTTGAAGAAATCGGGTTAACAACTGAAGAAGTTGTGAAACGGGTTTCCATTTTGGCCAGGAAAAAACAACAAAGGGCATAATCAATGAAAAATAAAGAGCGTTTAGATGTATTATTGGTGGAAAAAGGTTTATTTGAAACCCGTGAAAAAGCCAAACGGGCTATTATGGCAGGGCTCGTTTATGGAAATGAAGAGAGGCTTGATAAGCCTGGTGAAAAAGTAAAAATTGATATTTCACTAAGCGTAAAGGGAAATGTGCTCCCATATGTTAGCCGAGGCGGGCTAAAGCTTGAAAAAGCCCTCAAGGTTTTTGATGTAAGTGTCACGGATAAGGTTCTGATCGATATTGGTGCATCAACTGGGGGATTTACTGATTGTGCCCTGCAAAATGGCGCCAAGAAGTCATATGCCTTGGATGTCGGTTATAATCAGCTGGCGTGGAAGCTGCGTCAAGATGAGCGGGTGGTAGTGATGGAAAGGACGAATTTCCGTTATGTCACACCTGCTGATTTAAGCGGGGAAATGCCCAATTTTGCTGTAATCGACGTATCTTTTATATCTCTAACCTTAATTTTGCCTGTACTAAAAACACTTTTAGTCCCGGACAGCGACATAATTGCGTTAATTAAACCTCAGTTTGAGGCGGGACGTGAACAGGTAGGCAAAAAAGGAATCGTACGTGATGAAAAAGTCCATTTGCAGGTTATTGACAAAATTATTGATTTTTCGATTACCCAGGGATATACGGCAGCCAATTTATCCTTCTCTCCGATTACTGGCGGGGATGGAAACATTGAATTTCTTCTTCACCTTAAATGGGTAGGGGAACGGGAGGCAGGCGTTAACTCCCTGCCTGCAGAACCGGAGACAATAGTCAAAGAAGCACATAAAGAATTTCATACAAAACAACAATAAAAGGATGGGCGAATGCCTATCCTTTTATTGTTTGGCTTTTGTATATTACTGTATTTTTATGAAGAAAAAATGTACAAGTTCTCAAAAATGGGCTAACATATGAGTAGAAGTGCTCATTTTGTATTTAAACAGGAGTGGAAGAATGAATAAAGGTCAACGTCACATTAAAATAAGAGAAATTATTGCGGGAAATGATATTGAAACGCAGGATGAGTTAGTCGAGGAACTAAGAAGTGCTGGTTATAACGTAACCCAGGCGACAGTATCTCGTGACATAAAAGAATTGCATTTGGTTAAAGTTCCGTTAAGCGACGGGCGTTATAAATACAGCCTGCCTGCGGACCAAAGGTTTAATCCGCAGCAAAAATTGAAACGGGCTTTAATGGATGCCTTTGTCCGTATTGATTCGGCAGGCCATATGCTCGTGATGAAGTGTCTTCCCGGCAACGCAATGGCAATTGGCGCGCTGATTGATCACCTTGATTGGGATGAAATTCTTGGAACCATCTGCGGTGACGATACGATGCTGATTATTTGCCGGACACCGGAGGATACAGAGGTTATTACAAAGCGTTTTTTAGATATGCTTTAATTTGGGGGAGAGTCTCTTGTTGTCAGAACTATCGATTAAAAATTTCGCGATTATCGAAGCCTTAACAATTTCTTTTGAAAAAGGTTTAACTGTTTTAACGGGGGAAACGGGCGCGGGAAAATCGATTATAATTGATGCCATTCATTTGCTAGCAGGAGGTAGAGGGTCGGCTGAATTTGTCCGACATGGCGAAGATAAGGCAGAAATCGAAGGTTTGTTTCAAATTGACGAACCTCAGCATCCGGTCTACTTAAAGGCGCTTGAATTTGGCATTGAAATAGAGGAAGGTATGGTCATATTACGGCGGGATATTTCCCGCTCTGGCAAAAGCGTCTGCCGTATAAACGGTAAGCTCGTAACCATTTCAACACTAAGGGAAATCGGTTCCGCTCTTGTTGATATCCATGGTCAGCATGAACATCAGGAACTGATGGATGAAACGAGGCATCTGCCGCTTCTCGACCAATTTGGCGCAGAAGAAATCGCCGCTTCTTTAGAAGAGTATCAGGAGATTTTTGCACGCTTTGAGAAGACGCGCCAGAAACTTAAAGCGTTAAGTGAAAACGACCAGCAGATGGCCCATCGTCTAGATTTGATTCTTTTTCAGTTAAATGAAATTCAAAAAGCCGATTTAAAGCTCCATGAAGATGAAGAATTAACTGAGGAAAAAAGGAAATTGGCGAATTTTGAGAAGGTCTATGAAGCTTTTCAATTAAGTTATTCCGCATTAAACGGCGAGCAAAAAGGACTTGACTGGATTGGCATGGCCATGGGCCATCTCGAGGATGCCGGTTCCCTTGATAGCAGCTATAAAGCATTATATGAACTAGTATCCAATTGCTATTATCAGCTGGAAGATGCGGCCCGTTCCTTAAGAAATGAAATGGATGACATGGAATTTGATCCGCAAAGATTACACGAAATCGAAGACCGCCTGAATGAAATCAACCAATTAAAACGAAAATACGGCAGAAGCATTAAGGAAATATTAGAATATGCCGCAAAAATAGAAGAAGAAATTGAAACATTGCAGAATAAAGAAACGCATATCAGTGAATTGGAAAAAGAATTGGCTTCCATCAATAAGGATTTAATTCTTGAGGCAAAAGAATTATCCACCCTTAGGCAAAAGTGGGCTAAGAACCTCACTGGTCTTATACATACAGAGCTGAAGGAATTGTATATGGAAAAAACTGTTTTTGAAATACGAATAGAAACAGAGCCCCAGCATTTTTCAAAAACAGGAATAGACCATGTTCAGTTCTATATTTCCACCAACCCTGGCGAACCGCTAAAGCCATTGTCAAAAGTTGCCTCCGGCGGGGAACTATCACGCATCATGCTGGCGTTAAAAAGTATTTTTTCCAAACATCAGGGAGTTACTTCGATTATCTTTGATGAAGTTGATACGGGTGTAAGCGGAAGGGTTGCCCAAGCGATTGCTGAAAAGATTTATAAAGTATCAGTAAATTCACAGGTTTTATGTATTTCCCACCTGCCGCAGGTTGCAGCGATGGCGGATACTCACCTATATATATCGAAACTGATTAAGGGTGGAAGAACGACGACTTCGGTTAAGCCGCTAAATGAACAAGAAAAAATAAAAGAGGTTGGCCGCATGATTTCGGGGACTGAAATTACGGAGTTAACGAAGCAACATGCGAAAGAATTATTGCAAATGGCAGAAGAAAATAAAAAAATTTGAAAAGCTATCCATCTTGGGTAGCTTTTTTATATAGAACAAAGTTATAAATGGTTGTCAAGGAGGCAAAATTATAGATGTAGCCATTTCAATTGCAGAAAAAGAAGCGAGGAGAGTGAAAAGATTTGAAATTAGAAATCGTTAGAAAAATAATTGGTGGAATTCTCCTTGTTTCATTATTCAGCCTTATTTTTTTTCAGCCTATGCGTGAGTATGTAAGTGTTCCGAAGAATATTACCCTTTTTGAGGGGCAGGATTTTAGCTTTAAAAAGGCTGCATTTGTTTCAGCTTCGGTCCAATCACCCAATTCTAATATCACACTTGATCAGGAAAACCATTCAGTCGCTTTAAAAGCATCGGAAAACGGTAAGAACGAAATGCTATTAGAATTTGCAGGTATCCCCATTAAAAAGGTCGATGTAAACGTCTTAAAGGATTTTCGAGTGATTCCTGGCGGACAGTCGATTGGTGTAAAATTAAATACAGTTGGCGTATTAGTGGTTGGTCACCACCTAGTCAATACTGAAAACGGAAAGAAATCTCCAGGCGAAATTGCAGGAATAAAAATTGGCGATATCATTACAGAAATTAATGGAAATAAGATTGAAAAAATGGCTGATGTCGCGCCATTCGTTCAAAGTGCAGGGCAGGATGGAAAGCCGCTTGAAATGGCAATCAGCCGTGAAAGCGGTAAATTTACAACGAAATTGACTCCTTTGAAGGATAAAGGAGAAAACAGCTATAAACTTGGTTTGTATATAAGGGATTCGGCTGCGGGCATCGGAACGATGACATTTATTCACCCGCAATCGAAGAAATATGGTGCGCTTGGTCATGTTATCTCGGATATGGATACAAAGCAGCCAATTGTCGTAGAAGATGGACAAATTGTCCGCTCTACGGTGACTTCCATTGAAAAGGGGAGCAACGGTGACCCCGGTGAAAAACTGGCCCGTTTCTCATCAGATCGTGAAATTGTAGGAAATATTAAAAAGAATAGTCCTTTTGGAATTTTTGGCGAATTGAACAAAGAATTAAAAAATGGAGTATTAGATAAACCACTGCCAATTGCCTTATCTCATCAAGTAAAAGAAGGGCCAGCTAAGATTTTGACAGTGGTCAATGATGACAAAGTAGAAGAATTTAACGTAGAAATTGTCAGTACAATTCCGCAAAAGTTTCCGGCGACAAAAGGCATGGTCATCAAAGTGACCGATCCAAAACTGCTTGAAAAAACAGGTGGAATCGTCCAAGGAATGAGCGGCAGCCCAATAATTCAGGATGGAAAATTAATCGGCGCTGTCACCCATGTGTTTGTGAATGATCCGACCTCCGGTTACGGGGTTCACATTGAATGGATGTTAAATGAAGCCGGAATTAACATATACGAAATGCCGAAAAATAAAGCAAGTTAAATCAAAAGCAAAATAGGATAATTTTCCTATTTTGCTTTTTCTTTGGTATAGATTTTTCGACAAAAATTAGTTATAATTTGGAAAAATGGCGTTTTTAGTCGAATTAACGAGAAAAATTAAGAAAAGATAAGATTTTATCACTATTTTAAGAAATATTAAAAAAATGAGAGGATTTTTTGTTGCATTGTCGAATTTCTAATTTAGAATAGAATTAGAGGATTTTTGACATTTACAAAATAGAGTATTGTGATAAGTTGAGGAGGAACCGGAGTTGAAGAAGATAAAAGTATGTGTCGTGGATGACAATAGAGAACTTGTAGGATTATTGGAGGATTACATTTCTTCTCAAGATGACATGGAAGTGGCAGGTGTAGCCCATAATGGCCAGGAATGCCTGGATATGTTAAATACGATTGACCCAGATGTACTTGTTCTTGATATTATCATGCCTCATCTTGACGGGCTGGCAGTACTGGAGCGCCTTCGCGAGTTGAAAAAAGGAGTATTGCCAAATGTCATTATGTTAACAGCTTTTGGCCAGGAAGATGTTACGAAAAAAGCCGTGGAGCTTGGTGCCTCGTATTTTATCCTAAAGCCTTTTGATATGGAGAATTTAGGCAGCCACATTCGTCAGGTCAGCGGCAGCAGAAGCTCATTCTCCGCACGGAAGGTTTCCGCCTCCACCTATCGAACACAGCCGGATGCAAAACCAAAGAATCTCGATGCCAGCATTACAAGCATTATCCATGAAATTGGTGTACCTGCACACATTAAAGGGTACTTATATTTGCGCGAAGCCATTTCGATGGTATTTAATGATATTGAACTGCTCGGCTCGATTACAAAAGTGTTATATCCTGATATTGCAAAAAAATATAATACAACCGCAAGCCGCGTGGAACGGGCCATCCGCCATGCCATTGAAGTAGCGTGGAGCCGCGGAAATATTGATTCCATTTCATCCCTATTTGGCTATACGGTCAGCATGTCCAAGGCAAAGCCGACCAATTCTGAATTCATTGCGATGGTGGCTGATAAACTGCGTCTGGAGCATAAGGCTTCTTGAAAGGAATAATAATAAAAAAGCCTCATTAGTTTTGAGGCTTTTTATTGTGCAATTTTTCTAGTTCTTTTTATCTTTTTCCAATTCTATTAATTTTTGAATGAGAATATGTTGTGGCATATGCATAATCTGTTCTAGTGGGACTTTTAGTTTTTCGGCCAGTTTGACTGCAGTTTCAGGTGATATTTGTAAAGGTTTCATACAAGACCCTCCAATCTGTTTAAGGAAGTGAAAAAATGACACAAATATTTGCTCACCGCGGTTTTTCCGCAACGCATGCTGAAAATACAATGAGTTCCTTTCTGGCGGCTGAAAAAGCGGGTGCTGACGGGTTAGAGCTTGATGTCCAATTAACAAGTGATGGCGAAATCGTTGTTATTCATGATGAAAAAATTGATCGGACTACAAATGGGAATGGTTTTGTGAAAGACTTTTCATACAAAGAAATCAGGAAATTTAACGCCAATAACAAAGGATTTAAAAAAGAACCAATTCCAGCTTTGGAAGAAGTTCTGGAATGGATGAAAACAAACAAGCTCTTATGCAATATTGAGTTTAAAAATGGTCTTATTCCATATGAAGGAATGGAACAAAAGGTGATAGAAATGGTAAGAAAATATAATCTGTCGGATCGGATTATCATTTCTTCCTTCAACCATTATAGCATTGTTAACAGTTATCGGTTAGCGCCAGAAATTGAAACAGCTCCGCTTTTTATCGAAAGCATATACATGCCGTGGATTTATTCGCAATCAATAAGGGCCAGTGGAATTCATCCAAAGCATTCTACAATACCGGATCAAATTGTCAAAATGACAATGGAAAATGGTATCGCTGTACGACCGTATACGGTTAATCGCGAGGCGGATATGCATCGTTTGTTTAATGTGAATTGTACAGCAATTATCACAGATAACCCGGTTAAGGCTAGAAGGGTTCGAAAACAATATGAAAAGAGGCCGTGACCACGGCCTCTTTTATTTTTTGGTCCTCGTATCCTTAAATCGAGCTTGTACCTTATTTCTTTTACGGTCGCGATAAAGGATAAATCCTGCTACAAAACCTAAACCGCCTAAAAGTAAGAGTAATCCGACGATAAATTGAAGCCATAATTTCGGAAAGGGTGCTTGCAGAACCCCAAAGGTCATGTCACGCATTAATTTAATTCCAACCGCTGCCAAAAATCCAGGGATGACTAAAATGATGAGGGCAATAATCCGCTTCATAAAAATATCCTTCCGCTTTTTATTTAAGCATATCACATAAAAATAATAGTACATGGTTTTAATTTGTCAAGATGCGGATTACGGTTTACAATTAATCTGAAAAAAATTGCATAATAATCAATCTAGAATAGAAAAATTTTGCGTACTTTGATACATAGGGGCGGATTTCATGCAAAATATCATGATAGTCGGGGCCGGAAAAGGCGGAAGTGCCATTTTAAAAATTTTAAAAGAATCGGAAGTGCTTAATGTCTCTGTCGTAATTGACCGGAACTTAGACGCCCCCGGTATCCTTTTAGCCCAAAAGGAAGGAATCAAAACCGGAACGGATTGGCAGCCATTTTTAGCCGAAAACCTTGACATCATCATTGAAGTAACAGGCGATGAAAACGTTTTTCAAAAATTACGAAACGAAAAGAGTCAAAAAACGATTTTAATCCCAGGCAGTGTCGCCTTTCTTGTCTCTAAATTAATGGAAGAAAAAGAAGAGCTAATTGAAAAGCATCAATATGAATCCTATCTTCAGGAGCTTATTTTTAATTCGACCAATGATGGAATGGTGGTTATTGACCATCAAGGATATATCATTCTTTTTAATAGAAGAGCCGAAGAAATGATGGGGGTAGACAAAGAGGAGACAATCGGTCAATATGTCACAGAAATCATCCCCCATAGCCGGCTGCCGATTATTTTGCAAACTAGAAGAATCGAAACAAATCAGGAGATGGTCTTGGGGAATGGCCGCAAGATTATCACAACTAGGATTCCGATTGTTGAGGAGAATGGAACTTTAATCGGTGCTCTCGCCGTTTTTAAGGATATAACCGAAGTGGTAAAGCTTGCTGAGGAAATCACTGATTTAAAAGAGATTCAGACGATGCTCCAAGCGATTATTCATTCTAGTGACGATGCCATTTCCGTAGTGGATGAAGAGGGCCGGGGAATCCTTATTAATCCCGCCTACACAAGATTAACAGGCCTCACGCAGGAGGAAGTAATCGGAAAACCTGCAACAGCTGATATTTCTGAAGGTGAAAGCATGCACATGAAGGTATTGCAAACGAGAAGGGCTGTAAGAGGTGTGCCAATGCGGGTAGGACCGCACAAACGGGAAGTCATCGTCAATGTGGCGCCAATCATCGTAACCGGGAAATTGAAAGGCAGCGTCGGGGTCATCCATGATATGTCAGAAATGAAATCGCTAAGCAGGGAATTGAACAGGGCCAGGCAGTTGATTCGTAAACTTGAAGCAAAATATACATTTGAGGACATTATCGGAAAATCGGATGAAATGATGCTTGCCATTGAGCAGGCCAAATTGGGAGCAAAAACCCCTGCGACAGTTCTGCTGCGCGGTGAATCAGGGACAGGTAAAGAATTGTTTGCCCATGCGATCCATAATGCGAGCGACCGAAAATATAACAAGTTTATCCGAGTGAATTGTGCAGCTATATCCGAATCTCTGCTTGAAAGTGAACTGTTTGGCTATGAAGAGGGGGCGTTTTCAGGAGCGATAAGGGGAGGAAAGCGAGGGCTGTTTGAGGAAGCTAATAACGGAAGTATTTTTCTTGATGAAATAGGCGAGCTGTCCGCCAATACCCAGGCGAAGCTCCTCCGAGTTCTGCAGGAAAATGAAATTATCCGTGTAGGTGGAACTAAACCAATGACTATCAACGTGCGAATCATTGCAGCCACTAATGTCAATTTAGAAAAGGGTATTGCGAAGGGAAGCTTTAGGGAAGACTTATACTACCGTTTGAATCGTATGCCTATCCACATTCCCCCATTGAGAAAACGGAAAGAGGAGATCCCCTCGTTATCAGAACGGCTGATTCAAAAAATTAACCGTGATTACGGCCGGAACGTAGAAGGGATTACGCAGGCTGCTTTACATTTTTTGATGGAATATGACTGGCCGGGGAATGTCAGAGAACTGGAGAATATACTTGGCAGAGCGATTATTTTTATGAACTATTCCGAAACGCTTATTGATGTGCCTCATTTGCCACAACTAACAAGTAATATGGTACATAATGATCATTCCGATGATCGGATACAGGGTTCCATCTCTTTGGAGGGCACATTATCAGAAATGATAGAAAAGCATGAGGCAAAGATTATCCAGCAAACATTGGCCCGCCTCAACGGAAATAAAACACAAACGGCCAAAGCTCTTGGGCTTTCAGTGAGAAACTTATATTATAAGCTAGAAAAATACAATCTTGAAAATAATAGCATGCAATAAATTTCAAGGTGTGAAATTTTTTGCGTGTTTACATTCTGTTAAATAAAGCGTTTTCATAAAAAGATCTTTGGCATGATTATTGCATGTTAAATATATGGAGTTGCAGGAAAGGTGAAAGGGTTGATGATAGCTTGCTGCTTGAAACATTGATTGACAAAGCAACCCAAAATGATGCTAAAACAGTTGCAGTTGCGGCTGCAGAAGACGAGGAAGTGATTGAAGCAGTCCTTGATGCGCTAAATCGTAACCTGGCACATTTTTTACTATTTGGTGATCAAGAAAAGATCATGTCCATCCTTCAATTGAAAGGAATAGATGCAAATAGCGAGAATCGTCTTACGATTATCCATACTGCCTCATTAGCCGAAGCGGCTGATTCCGCTGTTAAAGCAGTCTCAAGCAAAGAGGCTCATGTGTTAATGAAGGGGAATCTTCCTACTAATATTATTTTAAAGTCAGTTTTAAATAAGGAATTTGGCTTACGGACAGGGAGTGTGCTATCTCACACGGCTGTATTCGAAGTGCCCGGATTTGAACGGTTTATTATCGTAACGGATGCAGCTATGAACATTGCTCCGGATTTACAGCTGAAAGTACAAATTGTCAAAAACGCTGTTGCCCTGGCTAAGGCTATTGGGATTGAAACCCCAAAGATCGCGCCGATTGCGGCTGTCGAAGAAGTAAACCCTGCCATGCAGGCAACCTTGGATGCTGCTGCGTTAACCATGATGAACAGAAGGGGACAAATAAAAGGCTGCCTTATTGATGGCCCGCTTGCATTGGATAACGCCATCTCGGCGCTTGCTGCCGAGCACAAAGGGATTCAAAGCGAGGTTGCGGGGGAAGCTGACATTCTATTGGTACCTGCGATTGAAGTGGGCAACGCCTTATATAAATCATTAATTTATTTTGCAAATGCCAAAGTGGGTGCTGTCATCTCTGGAGCAAAAGCACCAATCGTCCTGACTTCAAGAGCCGATTCGGCTGAGAGCAAGCTATATTCGCTGGCATTGGCATTGTGTTCTGTATAGTACTAGTACGCTTATTTTTCAGAGGAGGAATTAACATGGAAATTTTTAAGTACCTAGAGCAATATGATTATGAGCAGGTAGTGTTCTGCCAGGATAAACAATCCGGATTAAAAGCGATTATTGCCATTCATGATACAACCTTGGGACCAGCACTTGGCGGTACACGGATGTGGACATATGAATCAGAAGAAGCGGCAATCGAAGATGCGCTAAGACTTGCTAAAGGGATGACATACAAAAATGCGGCAGCAGGATTAAATCTTGGCGGCGGTAAAACGGTTATCATCGGCGACCCGCGCAAGGATAAAAACGAAGAAATGTTCCGTGCTTTCGGGCGTTATGTTCAAGGCTTGAATGGACGCTATATTACAGCGGAAGACGTTGGAACAACTGTTGCGGACATGGACTTGATTCATGAAGAAACTGACTATGTTACTGGTATTTCTCCCGCATTTGGTTCATCGGGAAATCCTTCACCGGTAACGGCATATGGTGTATACCGTGGAATGAAAGCAGCAGCGAAGGCGGCATTTGGTTCTGATTCCCTTGAAGGAAAGGTAGTCGCAATCCAAGGGGTTGGAAATGTAGCTTATAGTCTTTGCCGTCATTTACATGAAGAAGGTGCCCAGTTAATCGTTACTGATATAAATAGGGAAGCCGTTAACCGTGCAGTAGAAGAATTTGGCGCCCGTGCAGTGGACCCAAATGAAATCTATGGAGTAGAGTGTGATATTTATGCTCCATGTGCGCTTGGTGCAACGGTTAATGACGATACGATCCCACAATTGAAAGCAAGAGTAATTGCTGGTTCTGCTAATAACCAATTAAAGGAAACCCGTCATGGCGACCTCATTCATGAAATGGGAATCGTATATGCACCTGATTACGTCATAAATGCGGGCGGAGTCATTAACGTTGCGGATGAATTATATGGCTATAACTATGAGCGCGCTATGAAAAAAGTAGAAACCATCTACAACAGCATTGAAAAAGTGATTGAAATTTCTAAGCGGGATGGCATTCCAACCTACGTGGCGGCAGACCGCATGGCAGAGGAACGGATTGAAAGAATACGCAATTCAAGAAGCCAATTCCTGCAAAATGGCCACAATATTTTAAGCAGAAGAAGAACCAGATGAAACAACTGAAATACTTTAGCAAAGCGCTGAATGGGGAAATTCAGCGTCTTTGCCTTTAATATTCGAAAGTCAAGTGTTTCAGAAGTAAATTGGAGGTTTATCCGTTGCCAAATAAAGAATATCGAATTCTCGTCATTAACCCCGGTTCCACCTCCACAAAAATTGGAGTATTCGATAATGAAATTTCCATTTTTGAAAAAAACCTTCGACATGACATGGAGATTCTTAATACTTTTGCTAATATTATTGACCAGTATGAATTCAGAAAGAATGTGATTTTGGAGACACTGGATCATGAAGGAATCAATCTTTCGAAATTAAATGCTGTCTGTGGGCGGGGCGGCTTGCTTCGTCCAATCGAGGGCGGAACATATGCAGTTAACAGCCAAATGCTAGAAGACCTTAAGAAAGGTTATTCCGGTCAGCATGCATCTAATCTCGGCGGTATCATTGCCTTTGAAATTGCTTCGGGACTTAATATTCCTTCATATATCGTCGACCCGGTTGTTGTCGATGAGCTTGACCCCATCGCCAGAATCTCAGGCTTTTCATTAATCGAAAGAAAAAGCATTTTTCATGCGTTAAACCAAAAAGCTGTCGCCAGACGGGCTGCCAAAGAGCTTGGAAAAAAATACAACGAATTAAATTTGATTGTTACCCATATGGGGGGCGGAATTACCGTCGGAGTACATAAACAGGGCAGGGTCGTCGATGTCAATAATGGCCTCCATGGCGATGGCCCCTTCAGTCCGGAGCGTGCCGGAACAGTTCCGGCTGGTGATTTAGTTGCTTTATGCTATTCAGGTGAATATTTCAGGGAAGAAATGATGAAAAAGCTGGTCGGCCAAGGCGGGCTTGTTGGGTACCTTGGTACAAATGATGCACTGCAGGTTGAGCAACGAATCGCGGTTGGAGATCAGGAGGCAAAGCTGATCTATGAGGCAATGGCATACCAGGTGGCAAAAGAAATTGGCTCTGCCAGCGCTGTTCTATCCGGAAAAGTAGATGCTATTTGTTTATCAGGCGGCTTGGCATATGGTAAAGAATTTGTTAAATCAATTATTGATCGGATTAAATGGATTGCAGACGTAATTGTCCACCCGGGTGAAAATGAGCTGCAGGCGTTAGCGGAAGGGGCACTTCGTGTCTTACTCGGCGAAGAAGAGGTTAAGGATTACCCAGGGAAATTTAAAACAGTGAAAATTTAGGGGAATTTGGGAGGGAACCAAATGGCACAAGAATATGATTTGGTCATACTTGGCGGAGGGACCGGCGGCTATGTAGCGGCGATCCGCGCCTCACAGCTTGGTTTGAAAACGGCAATTGTTGAAAAAGGCCAACTTGGAGGTACCTGTCTTCATAAGGGCTGTATTCCAAGTAAAGCACTGCTCAGGAGTGCTGAAGTGTTTGCAACGGCAAAGCGCAGCGATGAATTCGGTGTGATCACTGGAGAAGTTTCAGTTAATTTTGGCAAGGTTCAAGAACGAAAGAACAAAATTATTGACCAGTTGCATAAAGGTGTCCAGCATCTAATGAAGCAGGGGAAAATCGATGTATTTGAAGGAATTGGCCGGATATTGGGACCTTCGATTTTTTCGCCGATGCCAGGGACCATTTCCGTTGAAATGAACAATGGTTCTGAAAATGAAATGCTCATCCCGAAGAATGTCATTATCGCGACCGGGTCAAGACCGCGGACATTGCCAGGTCTTGACATTGACGGCGAATACGTCATGTCCTCTGATGAAGCCCTTCAGCTTGAAGCCCTTCCCAGCTCGATCATTATTGTGGGGGGTGGAGTAATTGGAATTGAGTGGGCCTCGATGCTTTCCGATTTTGGCGTAGAGGTGACTGTTCTTGAGTACGCAGACCGAATTATACCGACGGAGGATCACGAGATTTCGAAAGAAATGCAGCGTTTGATGAAGAAGCGGAAGATTAATATTATCACAAGCGCAAAAGTTCTTCCTGAAACATTGGTGAAAGATAATGGAGTGGCCATCTCGGCAGAAGTAAAGGGTTCGGTGAAAGAGTTCAAAGCGGAAAAGCTGCTTGTATCAGTAGGACGGCAGGCCAATACAGAGGGCATTGGACTTGATAATACAGAGATTCAAATTGAAAAAGGTTTTATTGTAACGAATGAGGTTTATCAAACAAAAGAATCCCATATATATGCCATTGGTGATGTGATAGGCGGGTTGCAGCTTGCCCATGTTGCCTCACATGAAGGGATTATTGCTGTGGAGCATATTGCGGGTGAAAAAACGTCACCGCTTAATTATGACCTAGTTTCCAGATGCATTTACAGCAGTCCCGAGGTTTCCAGTGTCGGTATTACAGAGAATCAAGCAAAGGAAAATGGGCATAAAGTAAAAGTGGGGAAATTTTCTTTCCGTGCTATTGGGAAAGCCCTTGTATTCGGTGAAGCAGATGGATTTGTTAAAATTATTGCTGATGAGGAGACCGATGATATTTTAGGGGTGCATATGATTGGTCCTCATGTTACTGATATGATTTCGGAAGCCGGCCTTGCGATGGTGCTTGATGCTGTACCATGGGAAATTGCCCACACCATCCATCCTCATCCAACCCTTTCGGAAGCAATTGGCGAGGCGGCATTGGCAGTTGATGGGAAGGCCATCCATGGATAGGTTTTTGGGAGAGAAATGATTTAAAGCGAACAAACGGGAGGAATGAAGTTAATGGTGGAAAAGCGTCATGAAGCTTTAGGCTTAAGCGATGAAAAAGTGCTGGAAATGTTTGAAACGATGCTTTTGGCCCGCCGTATCGATGAGCGGATGTGGCTGTTGAACCGTGCAGGTAAAATACCATTTGTAATATCCTGCCAAGGGCAGGAGGCTGCACAGGTAGGTGCTGCCTTTGCCCTAGACCGGGAAAAAGATTATGTATTGCCCTATTACCGTGATATGGGTGTCGTATTAACGTTTGGGATGACTCCAAAAGAGTTGATGCTGTCAGGTTTCGCCAAAGCAGAAGACCCTAACTCCGGAGGGCGGCAGATGCCGGGACATTTTGGGCAAAAGAAGAATCGGATCGTCACCGGTTCATCGCCTGTAACTACGCAAGTTCCTCATGCGGTGGGGATTTCACTTGCCGGTAAAATGGAGAAGAAGGACTTTGTTTCCTTTGTTACGTTCGGGGAAGGATCCTCGAACCAGGGGGATTTCCATGAGGGTGCCAACTTTGCTGGTGTTCATAAACTCCCGGTCATTTTTATGTGTGAAAATAATAAATATGCGATATCTGTGCCAATTGAAAAACAATTGGGTTGTGAGAAGGTTTCTGACCGTGCCATTGGTTACGGCATGCCCGGCTATACAGTAGACGGCAATGACCCGTTAGAGGTTTATAAAGTTGTTAAGGAAGCGGCCGAGCGCGGGCGCCGCGGCGAAGGTCCGACTTTAGTTGAAACTGTTTCTTATCGTTTAACTCCGCATTCTTCTGACGATGATGACCGCTCATACCGGGCGCCTGATGAGGTTGCAAAGGCAAAATCGCAGGACCCAATCATCACCTTTGGTGCATATCTGAAGGAAACCGGCGTGTTGAATGATGTATTGGAGCAGGAAATCAATGACCGCGTCATGCAGATCGTCAATGAAGCCACTGACTATGCAGAAAATGCACCTTATGCAGCGCCAGAGGATGCATTGAAATATGTATACGGGGATCGTTAGGGGGAAGAAATATGGCAGTTATTTCATATATTGATGCAGTTACTATGGCCATTCGCGAGGAAATGGAGAGAGACTCACGAGTTTTTGTTCTTGGTGAAGATGTGGGGCGAAAAGGCGGCGTTTTTAAGGCTACACAAGGACTGTATGAACAATTTGGTGAAGAGCGCGTAATTGATACGCCGCTGGCGGAATCAGCGATAGCCGGTGTTGGAATCGGGGCCGCCATGTACGGGATGCGGCCAATTGCGGAAATGCAGTTCGCTGATTTTATTATGCCCGCAGTAAACCAAATTATTTCCGAGGCGGCAAGGATCCGCTATCGTTCTAATAACGATTGGAACTGTCCGATTGTCATCCGCGCCCCATATGGCGGCGGCGTTCATGGAGCTTTGTATCATTCACAATCAGTTGAGGCCGTATTTGCAAATCAGCCAGGCTTAAAAATTGTGATGCCATCCACCCCATATGATGTAAAGGGACTTTTAAAAGCGGCCATTCGCGATAATGACCCAGTGTTATTTTTCGAACATAAACGGGCCTACCGCTTAATTAAAGGTGAAGTGCCTACTGAAGATTATACCCTGCCAATTGGTAAAGCAGATGTAAAGCGTGAAGGAGAGGACATCACTGTTATCACTTACGGGCTTTGCGTGCATTTTGCCCTGCAAGCGGCAGAGAAATTAGCCAAAGACGGCATATCTGCGCATATTTTGGATTTGCGTACCGTTTATCCGCTAGATAAAGAAGCGATTATCGAAGCAGCATCGAAAACAGGTAAGGTACTGCTCGTCACGGAGGACAATAAAGAAGGCAGCATTATGAGTGAGGTTGCCGCCATTATTGCCGAGAACTGCTTATTTGAACTGGATGCCCCGATTAAAAGGTTAGCCGGCCCAGATGTTCCAGCAATGCCATATGCGCCAACAATGGAAAAATTCTTTATGGTCAATCCGGATAAGGTCGAAAAAGCAATGCGCGAGCTTGCGGAGTTTTAGGTTTAGGAGGATGAAATAGTGGCAACTGAACAAATTAAAATGCCGCAGTTAGGCGAAAGTGTAACGGAAGGTACAATCAGCAAATGGCTAGTCTCTGTTGGGGATAAGGTAAATAAATACGACCCTCTGGCAGAGGTCATGACAGATAAGGTTAACGCGGAAGTTCCTTCTTCTTTTTCAGGTGTAATTGAGGAACTCATTGCTGCCGAAGGTGATACAATGGCTGTTGGGGAAATTATCTGTACCATCGAAACGGAAGGCGGCGCTTCTGCTCCGGAGGCAGCTGTTTCCGCACCTGAACTAAAAGCGGCTGTAGGGAACGGTATTGCCACTCCTGTTGATCAGGGGAATCGGGCCAGGTATTCGCCGGCTGTTCTTAAGTTGTCGCAGGAGCATGGCATTGATTTAACGCAGGTTTTAGGTACTGGTGCTGGGGGCAGGATAACTCGTAAGGATTTATTGCAAATCATTGAGTCTGGTAATATTCCAGCAGCAGGACAAAAAGCGGAGGCACCAGTGCATGCAGCTAGTAAACTGCCTGTTCAGGAGGCTGCAGCTCCAAGTCAGCCTGCTCCAGCAGCTATTGCACCGGCACCTGCCGTATCGGTTCCGGTGGCAGCGGGGGATATCGAAATTCCAGTTACCGGCGTTCGCAAAGCGATTGCCACGAACATGCTGCGCAGCAAGCATGAAATACCGCATGCCTGGACAATGGTGGAAGTCGATGCCACCAACCTTGTTGACTACCGCAATTCCATAAAAGATGAATTCAAGAAAAAAGAAGGCTTCAATTTAACGTTCTTTGCTTTCTTTGTAAAAGCCGTTTCTCAGGCCCTAAAAGAATTCCCACAAATTAATTCGATGTGGGCCGGCGACAAGATTATTCAAAAGAAGGATATCAATATTTCGATTGCAGTCGCCACAGATGACGCTTTATTCGTGCCTGTCATCAAAAATGCCGATGAGAAAACGATTAAAGGTATTGCCCGTGAAATCTCTGACCTTGCCGTGAAGGTGCGGTCCGGAAAGCTTCGTCCGGAGGATATGCAGGGTGGTACGATAACAGTCAATAACACCGGCTCTTTTGGTTCTGTCCAGTCAATGGGCATCATTAATTACCCGCAGGCCGCAATCCTTCAGGTCGAATCGATTGTGAAACGTCCTGTTGTCATGAATAACGGGATGATTGCAGTTCGTGATATGGTTAATCTTTGTATGTCTTTAGATCACCGTGTTCTTGACGGGCTTGTTTGCGGCCGGTTCCTGGCTAGGGTGAAAGAAATCATCGAAAACATGTCTAAAACAACAACCTCTATTTACTAAAAAATTTGCCGGCAACAGCCGCCATTCAAGTTTTGATTGGCGGCTGTTTATTTTTTAAGTTTTGAAAATGTTTGCCTGAATCGAGGTTGTACCCTAAAATAGAATTAATTGAATATTAGTTCAATAATATGCGGAAGGGGGATGAGGAGTTTGGAAAATATACGTAATCAATCTTTCCCTGTAAAAACAATAGATGATTGGAAGGAACAGGCCGAGAAATCATTAAAAGGGAAAAAAATTGAATTATTACAAAGTACCACCTATGAAAACATTGTTTTGAAACCGCTTTATACCGAGCAGGATGAACAACAGGTGCCCGACTATCCTGGAGGATCTGATTTTAGAAGGGGAATTGCCCCATTAGGATATGTAACAGACGAATGGAAAGTTGCCCAGAAAATATCTTATCGAACACCCGAAGAACTTAAACAAAAGCTTCAAGAGGCCCTTGAAAAGGGACAAACAGCAATTTCTTTTGAAGTTTCGAAAACCAATAGTTTTCCAGATTTATTGGCGGGTTTAGAGAAAAAATACCCATTTGCTATCAACGCCAGATGGGAACTGAATGACATGTTAAAAAATCTTGCCGGCCAGTATAGTGATGGAACAAACCTTACAGGCTACATAGGCAATGACCCCGTTTCCCTATTTGCAGAAGTTGGAGCAATCCAAGAGGAATTACTTAAAGAACGGACAAGTCAAATCCTGCAGGCAGATGGAAAGTTTCCTGATTTACGTACTGTTCTTGTCGACACCACTCCGTACCATAATGGCGGAGCTAACGCTGTTCAAGAGCTCGGGATCGCCGCCGCCACAGGAGTCTATTACTTACAGGAGCTTCTTGATAATGGCATGAACATTGAAAAAGCTCTATCAAAAATGATTTTCCAATTTTCCATCGGCAGCAACTTTTTTATGGAACTGTCCAAGCTTAGAGCAGCCCGCGTACTCTGGAAGCGGATTGCGGAACTTTACGGTGCCGAAGCGGAAGCAAGGGGTATGCAGATTGCCGCCACAACCTCATCTTTTACAAAAACTAACTTTGACTCTCATGTCAATATCCTTCGTTCCGCCAACGAGGCATTTGCCGCTGTTTTAGGGGGAGCCCAATATTTGCATGTGGAGCCGTTTAATGAATTGACTGGGCCTACTTCTTTCTCCGAACGGATTGCTCGCAACATCCAGCTAATTTTAAAAGAAGAAGCACACTTGCAGAAGGTGGTTGACCCTGCAGGCGGCTCTTGGTATGTGGAGGCGCTGACCAATCAGCTAGCGGAAAATGCATGGGGATTTTTTAAGGAAATTGAGGCTGCGGGAGGCATTTTGGAGGCATTAAAGTCAAACTGGCTTCAACAGCAAATTGCTGCTGTTTATGAAAAAAAGAACCTCGATATTCAAATAAGAAAGCAAAGTATCGTCGGGACAAATGTTTATGCAAAATTGGATGAAGCGGTACCTAGCCAAAAGCAGCTAATGAAAATAGCCGCAGCCACAAAAGACTTCGAGGCCATCCCTCAGCACAGATTAGCAGAACCATATGAGGAGCTTCGCTTCAAGGCAAACCAATTACAAGAAACAACAGGTGCTGCACCTTCAGTCGGCATGTTATGTCTAGGCGAACTAAAGCAGCATAAACCAAGACTTGATTTCATGAAGGGCTTTCTTGCAGCCGGCGGAATCCATCCAGCTGAAAGCAAGCCGGTCCACACGATAGAGGATGCCAGACAATTTATCATAGACTTAAAAACTAACTTTGTCTGCATTTGCGGAACAAATGAACAGTATGAGCAAATCGGACATGAAATGCTGACAGCGTTAAAATCTGAATTTCCAAACCTAATCTTCCTTCTGGCTGGGCTTCCTGAAAAAGAACTGCAGGCCCAGTGGTACGAAGAGGGGCTTAAGCGGTTTATTCATGTAAAAAGCAATTGCTGTGAAACCATCGATGAAATCCTATCTGACATGGAGGTGAACTCTCTTGAACAAACAAAAGCCTGATTTTCAAAACGCAAAACTGTTTGAGAACCAGAATTTTATCACGGAAGAAGCATGGCGGGAAAAAGTTGATAAAGAGATTGCCTCCTCCCTTGATGATTTACTGTTCGAGACCAATGAACAAATCATCCTAAAACCGATTTATACAAAGGAAGACCGAGACGGGACAGAACAGCTCGGCAGCCTGCCGGGGCTTCCTCCATACACAAGGGGACCATATCCGACCATGTATGTGAACCGTCCTTGGACAGTCAGGCAGTATGCCGGATTCTCCACTGCCGAAGAGAGTAACGCCTTTTACCGCCGCAATCTGGCGATGGGGCAAAAAGGCTTATCGGTGGCATTTGACCTGGCTACTCACCGCGGCTATGACTCTGACCATCCAAGGGTAGTCGGTGACGTTGGGAAAGCTGGGGTGGCAATTGATTCAGTGCTCGATATGAAAACCCTCTTTGACGGAATTCCGCTCGATCAAATGTCCGTTTCCATGACGATGAATGGCGCCGTTCTCCCGGTACTGGCTTTTTACATCGTAACGGCCGAAGAACAGGGAGTCAGCCAGGAAAAACTGTCCGGAACGATTCAAAATGATATTCTAAAAGAGTACATGGTCAGGAATACGTATATTTATCCGCCAGAAATGTCGATGAAGATCATTGCCGATATCTTCGAATATACGTCCAAATACATGCCTAAGTTTAATAGCATTAGTATTTCTGGCTATCATATGCAGGAGGCCGGGGCACCTGCCGATATCGAACTCGCTTATACGTTAGCAGACGGCTTGGAATATGTAAGAACCGGACTTAAAGCCGGAATCGACATTGATTCATTTGCCCCGAGGTTGTCCTTTTTCTGGGCCATCGGTATGAACTACTTCATGGAAGTGGCCAAAATGCGGGCAGCAAGATATATCTGGGCAAAAATGATGAAATCTTTCCATCCGAAAAACGAAAAATCAATGGCACTCCGCACCCATTCGCAAACATCAGGCTGGAGTTTGACCGAGCAGGATCCGTTTAATAATGTAACCCGGACGCTGATTGAAGCGCATGCGGCGGCAATGGGCCACACCCAATCCCTGCACACAAATGCGTTGGACGAAGCGATTGCCCTGCCGACAGACTTTTCAGCGCGGATTGCCCGTAATACCCAGTTGTTTTTACAAGAAGAAACTGGCATAACCAAGGTTATCGATCCATGGGCAGGCTCCTACTATGTGGAAAAACTGACGGATGAATTAATCAAGCGGGCTTGGACACATATCGAGGAGATTGAAAATCTCGGCGGAATGGCAAAGGCCATTGAAACCGGGCTGCCGAAAATGAAAATTGAAGAGGCGGCGGCAAGACGGCAGGCACAAATCGACTCTGCAAAAGAAACGATTATTGGCGTTAATCGCTACCGGCTTGAAAAAGAAGAGCCAATTGATATTTTGGACATTGATAATACAGCTGTCCGTTTAAAGCAAATTGAAAAATTAAATTCCTTAAAAGTAAATCGGGACTTACAGAAAGTGGAAGAGGCTTTAATAGCTTTAGCCAATGCGGCTGCTTCCGGCGAAGGGAATTTATTAGAGCTTGCTGTCAAGGCGGCACGCGAAAGAGCGACGCTAGGCGAAATTTCCGATGCGATAGAAAAAGCAGCGGGTCGTCATAAAGCTATTATCCGTTCCATTAGCGGCGTCTACAGCACTTCTTTTACAAACGAAGAAGAAATTGCCGAAGTCCAAAGAATGACAGAAGAATTCCTTGAAAATGAAGGCAGACGGCCGCGGATTCTGATTGCGAAAATGGGGCAGGACGGTCATGATCGCGGGGCGAAGGTCATTTCTACGGCATTTGCCGATCTTGGCTTTGATGTCGATATCGGCCCGCTCTTCCAAACACCGGAGGAAACAGCCCTGCAAGCGGTGGAAAATGACGTTCACGTGATCGGAATGAGTTCACTTGCTGCTGGTCATAAGACGCTCCTTCCGCAGCTTATTGAGGAATTGAAAAGATTATGCCGCGAGGATATTTTAGTTGTTGTCGGCGGCGTTATCCCAGCTCAGGATTATCAATTCTTATATGACAATGGTGCGGCGGCCATCTTCGGTCCTGGTACGATTATTCCAGTAGCTGCGCAAAAGGTAATCAAGGAGATATATAGACAGCTTGGGTACGAGGAAGTGGCAAATTAAATGACGGGTGAACAAAGACCGGAATGGGCAAACCCCGAAGAGCCGGATAAATTTTCAACTGTCATCAGGAAAGGCAAGGAGCAGGAAACAGGAGAAGTGACTTTTCAAAAAAATGTCCGTTTTCAAAAACGCGGATCGACTGAGCCCTCGCTAGACGAATTGTATGAAGGGGTCCTTAAAGGTGATCGAAGTCTGCTTGCCCGAGCGATTACCCTTGTGGAAAGCAACGCTGAACAGCATTTTCAAAAAGCACAGGCGCTCCTGCAAAAGCTGCTGGTTCACTCTAGTAAGTCAATTCGCATCGGTATTACCGGGGTGCCTGGGGCTGGAAAAAGCACATTTATTGAGGTGTTCGGAACCTATCTATGTGAACTTGGACTAAGAGTTGCCGTTTTGGCGATTGACCCAAGCTCAAAGATTAGCGGCGGGAGCATCCTCGGTGACAAAACCCGAATGGAAACATTGGCCCGGAATCCAAAAGCGTTTATCCGTCCATCGCCAACGGCTGGGAAGCTTGGCGGGGTTCACCGGAAAACAAGGGAAGCAATGCTGATTTGTGAAGCTGCCGGCTTTGATGTCATACTAATTGAAACGGTCGGTGTAGGCCAAAGTGAAGTTATCATTCGTGATATGGTCGACTTTTTCATGCTGCTTGTCCTAACCGGTGCTGGTGACGAATTGCAGGGAATGAAAAAAGGCATTATGGAACTGGCCGATTGCCTTATCGTCCACAAAGCGGACGGGACGAATAAGCAAAATGCCGAGAAAACGAGGAAAGAATATAACCGTATCCTGCATTTTCTCCAGCCGGCCACAAAGGGATGGGGAACGAAAGCCTATACCTGTTCGTCTTTGACACACGAGGGAATCGCAGATATTTGGAAGGTCATCCAAACCTTCGAGACGACTGTGAAATCCTCAGGCGTTTTCGACGAAAGAAGAAAATTTCAATCCAGAGAATGGCTGTATTCGATGATTACCGATACTCTTCACTATCATTTCTTTCATCACCCTGGTGTGAAGAATTTGCTTCCTAAGTATGAAAACGAAGTCATCACCGGGGACGTAACGGTGGCCACAGCCGTGGAAAAGCTTTATGAGACATTTATAAACTCTAATCAATAGCTGTCGATTCATCGGCAGCTTTTCTTTTTCACTTCAGGAATAATCATTTGAAAAAAACATATTTTAACTGTTATGATGTAGGTATGTAAGACATAAGGAGTGAATTCAATGAGCATGGATTTTAATATTTTTATGAATGATGTTGTCCGCCAGGCGCGTCAGGAAATCTCCACTGCCGGATACCAAGAGCTAAAGACAGCCGATGAGGTTGAAGAGGCTTTAAACCAAAAGGGTACAACTCTAGTCATGATTAATTCTGTTTGCGGCTGCGCCGGCGGTATTGCCCGTCCAGCGGCAGCATACTCCGTTCATTATGATAAGCGCCCAGATCACCTAGTAACGGTTTTTGCCGGTCAGGATAAAGAAGCGACAGAAAAGGCAAGAAGCTATTTTACAGGCTATCCGCCATCCTCTCCTTCTTTCGCCTTATTAAAGGACGGAAAGATTTGTTCCATGATTGAAAGACATCAGATTGAAGGCTATGACCCAGCAACAGTGGTTGCCAAGCTTCAGCAGGAATTCGATAAATATTGCGAAGAAATATAATAATTTAACCCAAGAAAGGTTAATTATACCTATTAAACACCTCTTCATAAAAGAGGTGTTTTTTTATGGAAAATACACATAAAAAAATGGTTTGTGCCCATTTTAACTAGTATAAAAGGTATGCTCAATTTTTTGAATATTTTTATATTAAAAAAATATCTTTTCAAAAATTCATTGCTGTGTTAATATCCATTTTGTTGAATAAAAATTCAAGTCATTATATAATTTCAAATTTTAATACTCAGGAGGGACATCATGAAAAAGACATTTTTATTTCTAACTATTATTTTTTCATTAGTCGTTATGGCTGCTTGCGGCCAAAGTAATAAGGACGGAGCTAACGGTGAAAAATCGTCGGACAAAAAAGTACTAACAATGGCAACATCGGCTGATTTTGCTCCATTTGAATCTAGAAATCCATCAGGTGACATTGAAGGCTTCGATATTGACCTGGCAAATGCGATTGCTGACGAATTAGGATATAAGCTTGAAATTAAAGACATGAAGTTTGATGGCTTAATCGGAGCATTGCAGGCAAAACGTGTTGATATGGTCCTTGCTGGAATGTCAGCAACTGAGAAGCGTAAAAAGAATGTAGATTTTTCCACCGAATATAATCGTTCAGGTGAAATGTTTATTACTTTAAAGGATTCTAACATTAAAACAGTAGATGATTTAAAAGGAAAAACACTTGGTGTTCAATTAGGAACCATCCAAGAAGAGGGTGCTAAGGAACTTCAAAAGAAGATTAACTTTACAGCAAAGCCATTAGACAATGCTACAACTTTAATTCAAGAACTATTAACTAATCGAATCGATGCAGCTTATTTAGATAAGTCAGTGGCTACAGGTTATATTAAAGAGCAAAATTTAGCGGGATTTGATGATCCTACAAGCAGTTCACCAGGAATGGCCATCGCTTTTCCTAAAGGCAGTGCGCTTGTAAAGGATGTTAATAAGGCTCTTGATAAATTGGAGCAAAATGGAAAGCTGCAAGAATTGAAAGATAAATGGTTAAAAGACCAACAATAATAGCATTTTTTTAAAAGAAAATATTTGAGGTGAGGTGTAAGGCATGAATTTGGATTTTAGCCAAATTGTGCCTTATATTCCTTTTATACTAAAAGGAATATGGGTAACATTAAAATTTGTCGTTGTCGCCATTATATTTGGATTTGTTCTCGGTACCATTCTGGCATTATTGAAAATTTCCAGAGTCAAGGCTTTAAATTGGCTTGCAGATATATATACATCCATTTTCCGCGGAACGCCATTGATTTTACAACTAATGTTAATTTATTTTGCGGTTCCGCAATTAACAGGTTACGATATTGATCCATTCCTTTCGTCCATTCTGGCATTTGGGCTGAATTCATCTGCGTATGTGTCAGAGATTATCAGAGCGGGCATTCAAGCCGTGGATAAAGGTCAGACCGAAGCAGCCCTGGCGCTCGGTGTTCCTTATCGCCTGATGATGAAGGACATTATTTTGCCGCAGGCGCTTAAAAATATTTTACCGGCCCTTATGAATGAATTTGTTACCTTAACAAAGGAATCGGCGCTTGTATCAACAATCGGCTACTTGGATTTAATGCGCCGTGCCCAGGTTGTGGGAGCAGATACGTATCATAATTTTGAACCATTAATTTTTGTCGGACTAATCTATTGGGTCCTCGTTTTCGTTTTAACAACTGCTGGCAAACTGGTTGAAAGGAGGCTGAAATATAGTGATTAAAGTAGAGAACCTCTATAAACAGTTTGGCGATAATGAAGTCTTAAAAAATATTTCAACCAGTATCGAAAGCGGTGAGGTAGTCTCCATTATCGGACCATCAGGGTCAGGAAAATCAACCTTTCTTCGCTGTTTGAATTTGTTGGAGGAACCGACAAAAGGGAAAGTGTGGATTAATAATCAAGACATTACCGACCGAAAAACGGATATTTCGAAAGTCAGACAGGAAATCGGCATGGTCTTTCAACATTTCTATTTATTCCCGCATATGACTGTTTTGCAGAACTTAACGTATGCACCGATGAGAGTTAAAGGTGAATCCAGGGAAACTGCTGAGAAAAAAGGCCGCGAACTATTAGCCAAAGTGGGACTGTCTGAAAAAGAATCAGCCTATCCTAATAATCTTTCAGGGGGGCAGAAGCAGAGGGTGGCCATCGCCCGTGCCCTTGCCATGGAGCCAAAGTTAATGCTATTTGATGAACCGACATCTGCACTTGACCCAGAAATGGTCAAGGAAGTTCTTAATGTTATTAAGGACTTGGCCCATACAGGTATTACGATGGCAATTGTTACCCATGAAATGGGATTTGCGCGGGAAGTTTCCGACCGGATTATGTTTCTTGATGAAGGGAAATTGTTAGAAGAAGGCTCGCCGGAAGAGTTTTTCAAAAATCCAAAGACCACTCGTGCAAAGGACTTTTTAGAAAAAGTTTTATAAATTAATTGCGGAAAATGAATGAAGAATGATAGATTGATGCAAACTAGGGGAAAACGGCAGGAGGATGATTATGATCAAAATCTTTTCGTCAATCCTGATGGCATTTTCCCTCTCCCCCATCTGGCCCTTGGGTCCGAACCCATTGCCTGGGGATCCATTTGTGATCGTGAATAAAAGTAATAATGAACTTGCCCTTATTAGTGAGAATAGAGTCCAAACAGTTGTCAGTGTTGGCACTGGCAAGACGGAGGAAATGACCCCTGAGGGACTGTTTACTGTCACAGTAAAGGCAAAGAATCCATATTACCGCCGCAGTGACATACCCGGCGGCGATCCCAAGAATCCGCTAGGTTCGCGGTGGATTGGCTTTGACGCAAGGGAGACTGATGGCAGAATCTACGGTATTCATGGCACCAATCAGCCGGCTTCCGTTGGAAAATATGTTTCACAAGGCTGTATCCGCACCCAGAATGAGGTTATTACCTCATTATTCCCGTTGATACCGCTTGGGACAAAAATTTTAGTAACATCATCCAATAAATCATTTGAAGCACTGGCAAAGGAAAGCGGTGCTATCAAATAAGAAAAAGGGACTGTCCGTCAATGCGGACAGTCCCTTAATTGTTATGATAGAAACTGGGCAATTCCAATTAGAAGAGTGGAAGCCAGCATAGCAAAGAGCATTAAATAAACAATAATTTTTCTAGATTTTTTGTTATTCAAAATGAATGCCTCCTTTTGGTTAAAAGGTTTTATCTACATTGTACTTGGAAAAGCCCAAAAGGACAACGGAACAACTCAGCAATTTAGGAAGGATTTATGAACTTTTTCACGAATAATGTTATTGTCGAATTTATGTTAAAATTGAAAAAAGGGGATTTTAGAATGATTAAAAAAATCGATCATATTGGAATTGCTGTAAAGTCTCTTGAGGCGACCCTTCCTTTTTATACGGAAGTGTTAAAGCTCCCTCTTTTAAAAATTGAAGAAGTGGTCAGTCAAAAGGTAAAGGTAGCATTTTTGCAGGCTGGCGAGACCAAGCTTGAGCTTCTCGAACCTACTTCAGAGGAGAGCACGATTGCCAACTTTATTGAAAGACGCGGCGAGGGCATACACCATGTAGCTCTTGGGGTGGAATCAATTGAAGCAAGAATTGCGGAAATAAAGGAGCATGGTATCAGAATGATTGATGAGGTGCCAAGGCCAGGGGCAGGCGGGGCAGATATTGCCTTCATGCATCCAAAATCGGCATCGGGCGTTTTATTTGAGCTTTGCGAAAAGAAACAGACAAAGGGGTAACAAAATGGATATCTATGAAGTGTTAAATGAGCTGTATGACAAACGCCGGGAGGTAGAACTCGGGGGCGGTGATGAACGGATTGAAAAGCAGCACGAAAAAGGGAAGCTGACAGCCCGTGAGCGGATTGACCTGTTAGTCGATAAGGGGACGTTTGTTGAATTAAATCCATTTATTGAGCACCGCACAAACGATTTTGGGATGGAAGACCAAAAGGGTCCTGGCGATGGCGTTGTAACTGGATATGGAAAAGTGAATGGACGCCCGATCTATTTGTTTTCACAGGATTTTACCGTTTTTGGCGGCGCTTTGGGGGAAATGCATGCCAAAAAGATTGCTAATGTAATGGATTTGGCAGCCAAAAATGGCACCCCGTTTGTCGGCCTGAATGATTCCGGCGGTGCCCGCATCCAAGAAGGGGTTGTATCCTTAGACGGCTACGGACAAATCTTTTACCGCAATTCTATTTATTCGGGAGTCATTCCGCAGATTTCCGTCATCATGGGCCCATGTGCCGGCGGTGCCGTTTACTCACCCGCAATTACCGATTTTGTATTCATGGTGGAAAAAACGAGCCAAATGTTCATTACTGGGCCGAAGGTAATTGAAACCGTTACCGGGGAGAAAATTTCGGCAGAAGACTTGGGCGGTGCCGGTGTACATAATACCATCAGCGGGAATGCTCATTTCCGCGGTGCAACCGAGGAAGAAGTTTTGGCAAATGTACGAAAGCTGCTGAGCTACTTGCCGCAGAATAATGAAGAAAAACCGCCAAGAGTGGAAGTGGCAGAAGAGGAAGATTACCGTCCTGATTTGACGGATGTGATTCCCTTCGATGCTGTCCGCCCATATGACGTAAGAAATGTTATTGAACAGATTGTTGATGCGGATACTTTCATGGAAATTCATAAGGATTTTGCCAGAAATATTGTTGTTGGGTTTGCAAGAATTAAAGGGGAAACAGTCGGACTTGTTTGTAACCAGCCAAAAGTAATGGCCGGCGGTCTTGATATCGATTCTTCCGACAAAGCAGCACGATTCATTCGCACCTGCGATTCTTTTAATATCCCGATTATCACCTTTGAAGATGTAACTGGCTTCTTCCCGGGCGTTAAGCAGGAGCATGGCGGCATCATCCGCCACGGGGCAAAAATTTTATTTGCTTATTCAGAAGCGACCGTTCCGAAGTTGACGGTTATTCTGCGCAAAGCCTACGGCGGCGCGTATGTGGCGCTTAACAGTAAGTCAATCGGCGCCGACCTTGTCTTTGCCTGGCCGAATGCGGAGATTGCCGTCATGGGTCCGCAGGGAGCAGCTAATATTATTTTCGCAAAGGAAATCCAAAACAGCGATAACCCTGAAGAGACTAGGCAGCAAAAAATAGAGGAGTACCGTGAGAAATTTGCGAACCCTTATGTCGCGGCATCCAGGGGAATGGTGGATGACGTCATCGACCCGCGCGAAACTAGAATCAAGTTGATTCAATCCTTAGAGATGCTAAGGTCGAAGAAAGAATCGAGACCATATAAAAAGCACGGAAATATTCCGTTGTAAATTTTTTGGGACCATTTTTAATGGTCCTTTCATTTGTAGACTCGTTTGAAAAAAAGGTATACTGAAAAAGTAAAGTACATATATTGGAGGCTTCGGCAAATGATTAACCAAGAACGTCTTTTAAATGAATTTTTAGAGCTGGTCCAAATTGATTCGGAAACTAAACATGAGGCCGAAATTGCTAAAGTGTTAAAGAAAAAGTTCAGCGACTTAGGGCTTGACGTATATGAGGATGATACAACTTCTATAACTGGTCATGGCGCTGGCAACTTGATCTGCACCCTTGCTGCAACGAAAGAAGGGGTAGACCCAATTTATTTTACCTCTCATATGGATACAGTTGTGCCTGCCAGGGGAGTTAAGCCTTCGATTAAAGACGGTTATGTAGTGACCGATGGAACGACCATCCTTGGAGCGGATGACAAAACCGGATTGTCCGTTATGTTAGAAGTGATTCGAGTCTTGAAGGAACAAAACACAGAACATGGCCAAATCCAATTTGTGATTACCGCTGGGGAAGAATCCGGCCTTGTCGGGGCAAAAGCTCTTGATCCTTCTCTAATGAAGGCCAAATATGGCTACGCGCTTGACAGCGACGGGTTAGTCGGAAACGTGGTTGTGGCCGCACCGACCCAGGCGAAAATTAAAACGATTATCTATGGAAAAACAGCCCATGCCGGGGTTGCGCCTGAAAAAGGTGTTTCTGCCATTACGATTGCGGCAAAGTCTATTGCGAGAATGCCGTTGGGTCGAATTGACCACGAGACAACTGCCAATATTGGACGCTTTGAAGGCGGCCAAGCGACAAACATTGTTTGCGACCGGGTTGATATTTTAGCTGAAGCCCGTTCATTGATTCCTGAAAAAATGGAAGCGCAGGCTGCGAAAATGAAGGAAGCCTTTGAAACGGTTGCTTCAGAAATGGGCGGCCGCGCTGAGGTGAATGTGGAAGTGATGTATCCGGGCTTCAAATTTGGCGAAGGCGACCAGGTGGTGGAGATTGCCCGCAAAGCAGCTGCTAAAATCGGCCGCAGCTGCGAGCTGCAGCACAGCGGCGGCGGCAGCGACGCGAACGTCATCGCAGGCTTCGGAATTCCGACAGTGAACCTCGCTGTCGGTTACGAAGAAATCCACACTACCAATGAGCGCATGCCGATTGAGGAGCTATACAAGCTTGGGGAAATGGTCTTGGCGATCATTGATGAAGTGACAAACCAATAAAGTTTTTTGAAGGGGGAACCTGATTTTTATGGGTTCTCCTTTTCTTTACAAAGGATACAGTCAAAATGGAATCAAATTTACCCGAAGGACGTTGCAAGCGGAGCGGTTGGAAAAATAGCGGCCCTATATTGCCCGAAGAGAAGTTGGAAGAGGGCCAGCGGTAAAAATAGCGGCCCTATATTGCCCGAAGAGGAGTAGGAAATGTGCCAGCGGTAAAAATAGCGTTCTTATATTGCCTGAAGAGGAGTGGGAAGAGGGCCAGCGGTAAAAATAGCGGCCCTATATTGCCCGAAGAGGAGTGGGAAGAGGGCCAGCGGTAAAAATAGTGGCCCTATATTACCCGAAGAGGGGTTGGAAATGGGTCAGCAGTAAAAATAGCGGTCCTATATTGCCCGAAGAGAAATGGGAGGAGACCAGCGGTAAAAATAGGGTCCTTATATTGACCGAAGAGGAGTTGCAAGCGGGGCCGGCGGTAAAAATAGTGCAACCTTATTGCCCAAAAGGGCCTGCCAGAAAAGATTACGGTAAAATTTGATAAAAGTCTTCCATTCCCAAGCAGTCAGCTCAGTGGTGTATAATAAAGGGATACGAGAACTATTACTCAAAAGGGATGTGCCTTTCATGAAGGAAATGTACCCAAAAAACGGGCGGGTCATTTTACATGTGGATATGAATAGCTTTTATGCCTCGGTAGAGATGGCGTACGACCTTTCCCTCAAAGGAAAGCCGCTTGCCATCGCCGGAAACGTTGAGGAGCGCAGAGGGATTATTGTCACCTGCAGCTATGATGCAAGAAAATTTGGCGTGAAAACAACGATGCCCCTTTGGGAAGCGAGAAAGCTTTGCCCGCAGCTGATTGTCAAATCACCCAATTTTGACCGTTACCGGGCGGCCTCGATGGGCATGTTTGCTATCCTCAGACAGTACACAGACCTAGTTGAACCCGTATCCATTGACGAGGGCTATATGGATATTACCGAAAGCTTTGAGTTCGGCAGTCCTATCGAAATCGCCCAAACCATTCAAAAAAGAATCCTTGAGCAGCTGGATTTACCCTGCAGCATCGGGATTGCCCCTAATAAGTTTTTAGCCAAAACGGCTTCAGATATGAAAAAACCGATGGGTATCACGATACTTCGCAAACGTGATATCCCCGCCAAACTTTGGCCTTTAAATACAAACGAAATGCACGGTGTGGGTAAAAAGACGGCCGAAAAACTAAAAACCATCGGTATTCATACCATTGGCGAACTGGCAAAGGCCAATGATATTCAGCTAAAAACACTGCTTGGCATCAACGGTATTCGTTTAAAAGAGCGGGCAAATGGAAATGATCACCGGCCTGTCGACCCCGAATCGATAGACGAATTTAAAAGCATCGGCAATTCCACCACCTTGCCACGAGACGTAAGCAACCAGCAGGAGCTTTTTCATGTCTTGGAATCGCTTGCCGAAACCGTATCCGTTAGGCTGAAACGAAAAAGTGTCCTGGCAACTACCATCGGTATCACGATTCGTTACAAGGATAGAAAGACCATCACACGGAGTAAAAAGCTTGCTAATCCAATCGGCCAAAAAGAGGAACTTGCTTCATTAGCCAAGCAGCTTCTATTAAAACATTGGAGCGGGGACCCGGTTAGATTGTTAGGAATCACTGGAACTGACTTAGTGGAACATGACAACGCCTATAAACAGCTGGATTTATTTTCCTATGAAAAGGACGCCAAAAAAGAGCCGCTTCTTAAAACCCTTTCCAGCCTTCGTGACAAATATGGAAAAAATATTATCGAAACGGCGGGCACTCACCAGACCGATTCTGACGAAAACCGAGGTACTGCGACTAGCTTTAATAAAGATTTTTTACAAAAAAACAAAGAAAGCTCCCCTTAGCCTAATTAAGAAGCCAAGCGGAGCTTTTGTTTTTATTACTTACAAATATCAACATACATATCGGACACTGGCCACCAGAAAAATCCATCCTGTTCCAACAGCTCGTCTGCCGCTTTAGGTCCCATTGATCCTGATTCATAATTTGGATATTCTGCTTTCTCATTTTCCCAAACTTGAGAGATTTTATCGACAAACGCCCAAGAGTAGGCCACTTCATCCCAATGAGTGAAGTTTGTGGCATCACCGCGCATGCAATCGTAGAGCAGTTTTTCGTAGCCTTCAGGTGTGTTCATGGCATGGATACCGGTATTGGCAAAGCTTAGTTTTACTTCTTGGGCTTCCAAGTGGCCGCCTGCTTTTTTGGCATTCAGATGCAGGGTAATTCCTTCTTCCGGCTGAACGTGAATGACCAATAGATTTGGATTCAGCATTTTTTCCGTCTGATAGTATAAATTCATCGGGATGTCTTTAAATTGAACAACAATTTTAGTTGTTTTGGAAGTCATTCTTTTTCCGGTTCGAATGTAAAAAGGAACACCGGCCCAGCGGAAATTGTCAATCATGATTTTCCCGGCTACGAAGGTTTCGGTATTGGATTCCTGATCCACATTCGGTTCATCACGGTACCTTGGAACCGGCTTATCGGAAATTGTTCCCTCGCCATACTGCCCGCGGACAAAATATTCTTTTACCTGTTCACCTTCTACAGAACGTAATGCCCGGAAAACACGAACTTTTTCAGACCGAATCTCATCCGTTGTCAGTTTGATTGGCGGCTCCATCGCCAACAAGGCGACCATTTGCATCATATGGTTTTGCACCATATCCCTTAGTGCGCCGCTTGATTCATAATATCGGCCGCGTTCTTCGACACCGAGCGTTTCACTGGAGGTCACTTGAATATTGGATATATAACGGTTATTCCAAAGCGGTTCAAAGATAGCATTAGCAAAACGAATTACCTCAATATTGCGGACCATTTCTTTGCCTAAATAGTGGTCAATCCGGTAAATTTCATTTTCAGAGAAAGCAGTCCTGATTTGCTTGTTTAATTCCTTTGCCGATTCGAGGTCATGTCCAAACGGTTTTTCAATGACAAGCCGCTTGTATCCTTTTACATCGGTAAGGCCGTCTGATTTTAAATGAAGGGCAATCGGTCCGAAGAACTCAGGCGCCATAGCCAGATAGAAAATGCGGTTGCCTTCAAGGCCGTAGTGACCGTCTATTTCATCCGCCAGTTTTTTTAAAGCGGCATAGGAATTGGAATCCGCTACATCGTGACTTTGATAGTAGAAGTGGGACACAAACTCATCAAGGTTTGGCTTTTCTCCTAATGCAGCAGTGACAGAATCCTTAACGGACTGCTTGAATTTTTCATGCGATTGCTGGGTTCTGGCGATCCCAATCACGGCAAATTTGTCTAAACGGCCGCGTTCATATAATCGATAAAGGGATGGAAACAGCTTTCGTTTGGATAAATCCCCGGTTGCTCCAAAAATCATGATTAATGATGACAGATTTTGATCCATTATGTATAAACCTCTTTCCTAGCGATAATAGCTTTTATATAATCTTAGATTTCGCTAATATCTAAAATAGCATGTATCATTTTTAGAGGAAACAAATAAGCATTGATTTACACTTTATGATATAGTAACGATAATGAAAAGTGGTACGGAGAAGAGAGGAGTTTTTACTGTGGATGTCTTTTTCTTAGGAACAGGGGCAGGCATGCCGGCCAAGCTTCGCAATGTGACATCAATTGCCCTCAAGCTCTTGGAGGAGCGCGGTTCTGTCTGGTTGTTCGATGCAGGCGAAGCAACCCAGCACCAAATCTTACATACATCCATCAAACCGCGGCGAATTGAAAAAATATTCGTTACCCATTTGCACGGTGATCATATTTACGGATTGCCCGGACTGTTATCGAGCCGGTCTTTTCAGGGTGGAGAAACGGAGGTTACAGTTTACGGACCGAAAGGGATTCGAGACTTCCTTCAAATAAGTCTTTCTATCAGCCAAACCTATTTAAAGTATCCGTTGAAGGTGGTCGAAATTGAAGAAGGAATTGTTTTTGAAGATGAGCAATTTTCCGTGGAAGCCCGCCTGCTTGACCATGGAATTATGTCTTACGGATATCGAGTGGCTGAAAAAGACAGACCGGGAACATTATTGGCAGATAAATTGAAGGAAGCAGGCGTACAGCCAGGACCAATTTTTAAAAAAATTAAAGATGGGGAAACCGTTACGCTTGAAGACGGGCGGGTGATTGAACCTAACGAGTTTCTCGGACCTGCCCAGAAGGGCCGGGTTGTGACGATTCTTGGTGACACAAGATTCTGCGAAAATGCGATTTTCTTGGCTAAAGGGGCAGACCTGTTAGTTCATGAAGCAACGTTTGCCAAGGGGGAAGACCAGCTGGCATCTGACTACTTCCATTCGACGACCCATCAGGCAGCCGAAGTGGCGAAACAAGCGGAAGCAAAGCAGCTTTGCCTGACGCATATCAGTTCGCGTTATGACCGGCATGCGTGGCGGGAATTAGTCAAAGAGGCAGCAGAAATCTTTCCAAATACGGATATTGCCGAGGACTTTAAGGAAATTAACATTCCATTAAAAGGAGAAAAGCACTTACCATAATCGGTGAGTGCTTTTTCTGATTTATATCCAGCCACGCTCATATTGTTTTGGTCCTTCAATGGATACTCCGAGCCCTTTGGCTGCTGTGCGCGGCCAATACGGGTCACGCAGCAATTCGCGGGCTAAAAAGATCAGGTCGGCCCGTTCGTTTTGCAAAATTTCTTCGGCGTGGAGAGGTGATGTGATCAATCCAACTGCTCCTGTTGGAATGTCCGCTCCATATTTAATCGTTTCGGAATATTTCACTTGGTAGCCTGGATAGACATCAATCCGCGCCGGAACAACCGCACCTGAACTGACGTCAATTAAATCCACACCTTGCTCTTTCATCCAATTGGCAAAGGTTATATAATCTTCGGGAGTTAACCCATCCTCATGATAATCATGGGCAGAAACGCGGACAAACAGCGGTCCGTCCCAAACTGTTTTAACAGCATCAATTACCTCACGCAGGAAACGGTAGCGATTTTCGGCAGATCCGCCATATTCGTCCGTCCGTTTATTGGAAAGCGGGGATAAGAATTCATTAATCAAATAGCCATGGGCTCCGTGAATTTCAATCACATCAAACCCGGCTTTTTTAACCCGTTCTGCTCCTTTTTTAAAGGCTTCAATAGTTGCTGCGATATCGTCCTTCGTCATTTCCTTCGGCGTTTTTGATTTTTCGTTAAAAGCGATAGCAGAAGGGGCTAATATTTCGCCTTCTAAAACAGCTTTTCTGCCGGCATGGGCAAGCTGGATGCCAATTTTGGCGCCATGTTCTTTAACAAGCCCGGCAAGCTCCTGGAAGCCTGCGATATGCTCATCGTTCCAGATCCCCAAATCCTGCGGCGAAATCCGTCCCTCCGGACTGACTGCCGTTGCCTCGACAATGATGAGGCCGACCTGCCCGACGGCTCTTGATGTATAGTGGGTGCGATGCCAGTTTTGCAGATGGCCATCTTCATTATGGCTGGAGTACATGCACATCGGCGCCATGACAATCCGATTTTTAAAGGTAACCCCCTTAACAGTGTAAGGAGAAAATAATTTTGCTGCCATTTGCGAACCTCCTAATTTTCAAAAATAAGCCACTATTAGTATAGCAAATACTGGTTATTTCATGAAAAATACTGCTTACTCATGATCCCTCAGCTTGCTTAACGGATAAGTTGTTCCCCTCCAAACAATCCCGCCTCGTTTGAAGGTCAGCCAGCTTGCCCGGATGATGGAATAAATAAACAATAAGGCGGTAAGGGGCAAAACGAGAAACAAGGCAGGGGAGAATACCGTCATTCTTCTGATAATCATGAAGTAATGAATGCCGCTTAGGAGAATATTTCCTAAACTAAGCAGGGCAATGGTTTTATTTCCGGAAAAAATCGTAATAAAAGGGAGAACATTAGTGGTGAATACTCCGAAAATAGCAAAAAACACCATACTGATTCGATAGTTTAATCCGGCGAAGGTGTTTTTTTCGAGACCAACGAAAGCTTCGTGAAGGCTGCCGTACCACTCCACTTCGATTAGTTGGAGTGCCGTTATAATTCTCTGCCGATACCCTTCCTTTTTTAAAAGCATTCCCAGCTGTAGGTCATCGTCGGGCCGCATCTTGATCCGTTCATGCGTGCCAAATGTTTCGTAAGCTTCTTTGCAAATTAGGTTAAAGGCGCCAATGCCTGTTCCGGTTTTCGATTTTGGATTATTCGCCAGCCAAGGGCGTTTAAAATAGGAAAATCCAAACAAGAAAAAGGCGACGAAGGTTTTCAGCCAGAAGCTTTTTGCGGATAAATTCGGTGCGGCGGTTAAATGGTCAAGCTGGTGCTTTTCTGCATAATGGAGCGCCTTGGCGAATGCTTCTTTTTCGTATTTGATATCAGCATCGGTGAACAACAGCCATTTACCTTGTGCAATTTGCGCACCAGTGAATAAGGCGTGGTTCTTGCCAAGCCAGCCATCGGGAAGGTCGTGAACATGGATGACCTTTATTCTTGAATCCTGGTGTGCCAATTGCTCCATTGATTTTCCGGTTTCATCAGTGGAGCGATCATTCACCAGGATCCACTCGACATTTTTATAGGTCTGTTCAAGCTGACTTAAAATACTTGCTTTAATATGTTCCTCTTCATTCCGAGCCGCGACAACGACCGATAATAATGGGCCGCAATTAAGAGGCTCCTCATCTTCTAACGAATCTAATTTTCTTAAGCCGATTATGGCATCTAAGAGAAAAACAAGCCAAACGAAGAGGCCTAATGAAAACAATAGAATAAGTATGTTTTCCATTTCCACAATCCTTTGTTTTGCGTCTTACTCTTAGTTTACCAAAATTTTAAAAAAGTCTCTTCCTAACGTTTCCCAACCTGCAGCTGGCTGCACAAGGCATCTCCCATTCTTTTAGATTGGGCTGCCGCCGCTTTAATACAGGAAATGAACGCTTGCTGCACGCCGTTTTCCTCAAGGACACGAATGCCTGCCTCAGTGGTTCCGCCAGGGCTTGTCACTTCCCGGCGTAATTGCTCCGGTGATTTGGAAGAGTTTTTGACCATTTCTGCGGCGCCGATTAACGTCTGCACAATCAGCTGCTTCGCCATTTCTTTTTCCAGGCCGATTTCAACCGCGCTTTTTTCCATCGTTTCAATCAAATAATAAATATAGGCTGGGCCACTTCCGGACAGGCCTGTTACCGCATCAAGCTGGACTTCCTCTACAAACTCCGCCAATCCGACGGTTCCGAAAAGCTGTCGGGCTGTTTCAAGCTGTTCCTCTGAAACACGAGCATTAACGGCAATCGCCGTTGCGGATTTCCCGACTGCTGCCGATGTATTTGGCATTGCCCTTGCAATGGATAGTGGCTTTCCGGCGAGCGCTTCAATTGATTCCGTCGAAACACCTGCAAGAACGGATACAATCAGCATTTCACTACGCAGATGGTCACGAATATAATCGATCGCACTCGCTGCATCCTTCGGTTTCATCGCCAGCATGACAATGTCCGCCCCTGAAAAAAGAGCATTTAAATCGTACGTTCCAACAACACCATAACGATTCTCCAAGTCATTTAATCTTTCTTGGTTTGAGTTGTTGGTCACCCAAACATTTCTCCGGTCCATTAAACCATTTTCCAGAATTCCTGAAATAAGAGCTTCCGCCATCGAACCCGCACCGATAATCGCCATCTTTTTCATGAAAAAATTCCCCCTTTTCACCGTGAATAACATAAAAAAGACCCTTCATCCGTAAAGGACGAAAGGTCTTAGCTTCCGTGGTACCACCTTCATTTGCCCGGCTGCTAGTTTTCGCAGTTGGGCTTACTCAACACCGTTAACGCCGGGATACGTTAGGTTTGCCTAAATGCTCATAAGGTAGGTTCGATGTTCAAGAGGGCGGTGAAGTCTTTCAGCCTCCGGACTTCACTCTCTTTCGCCGTTTTCCATCTACTGGCCTTACTCATTGCATGTCAACGAATCAAATTTTAATAGTGATTATGCAGGAAAAATGGCTTGTCTGTCAAGAGATAAATTTGCCAATTTTTTGTTTTTTCGAAAAAGTTATGTAAAAATAATGACAATGGTAAAAAAAATCGGTACACTTTATTTTATTATAAGACAATACATAACTATCACACTTCATGCATAATTATTCTTTATTCAAAAATAACGTTAGGAGTTTTTTAGATGACAGAATGGAAAGACGGCGTTGCCAAAATGTCACTGCCGACCCCATTTCAAGTCGGGGATGTCAATGTATATTTAATAAAAGGGGAACGGCTGACCCTAGTAGATGTAGGACCGAAAACCGAAAAAGCATGGAACTCCCTTACTCAGCAGCTGGCTGAATTAGGATTGCAGCCGGAAAATATTGAACAGGTAATCCTTACCCATCACCATCCGGACCATTGCGGTCTGCTTGATTTTTTTCCAGACGAACTTGATGTGTACGGTCATCCGTTGAATGAGCGCTGGATTCAACCAGCGGAAACATTTTTACAGGAACAAGAGGCATTTTTCAAAGAACTGTTTGAAGAGTTTGGGCTGCCAAATGAGTATTTTCCGTTGACATCTTTTTTCAGGGAAGGCCATAAATTCTTATGCAATCGTCCGTTGACTGGGCAGCTTGTGGAAGGGATGAGACCGCTGGGCCTGTCGGAATGGCAGGTCATTGAAACACCAGGGCACGCCCAGAGCCAGATTGCCCTTTATCGGGAAAAGGATGGCGTTCTGATTGGCGGCGATTTGATCATCGCTCATATATCCCCAAATCCATTGCTCGAACCGCCGGCACCAGGGGAAAAGGAGCGGCCAAAGCCTCAGCTGCAGCATAATCATTCGATGCAAAAATTGCTGTCGTATCCGATTCAGGTGGTAAAATCCGGGCACGGCGAAGATGTCTACGAATTAGCAGAGCTTGTTGAGAAACGGCTTATCCGCCAGCATGAACGGGCGATGACGGTCAACAGCTGGCTGAAGGAAGAACAGCTGACCGTTTTTGACATCTGCAAACGGCTATTCCCGAGTGTTTATAAACGTGAATTGATGCTGACGATATCGGAAACCGTCGCCCAGCTTGACTATTTGGCATCCATCGGAGAAATTAGTAGTAAAGATACTCATCCCGTTCTTTATTACGCCAAGCTTTAAGGCGGGTGGGATGACCCTGATGAGGTGTTTTATTGATGAACGGAAGATTGAAAGATAAAAATATTGTCATAACTGGTGCTTCCGGTGGAATTGGAGCGGAAATTGCCAAACTTTGTGCCGCGAGCGGCGCCAATCTCGTTTTATTGGCTAGGAGCATCGATAAGCTCCAGCAGCTTAAGATAGAGCTTGAAAAAAGGTATTCTGCCAAGGTTGAAGTGTTTCAGCTGGATGTAGCGGATACGGATCGAGTGAAGAAGGTTTTTGAGCAAATTTTTGAGGGATTCGGCCGTGTCGACATTCTTGTCAATAATGCCGGGTTTGGTGTTTTTCGTGAAGCCCATGAGGCATCGATTGATGAAGTGAAGGGCATGTTTGAGGTGAATGTTGTCGGGCTGATGGCGTGCACGAGCATGGTCTTGCCTAGGATGCGTGAGAGACGATTTGGTCATATTATCAACATCGCTTCTCAGGCTGGAAAAATTGCCACCCCGAAATCGAGTGTTTATTCGGCTACTAAGCATGCGGTGCTTGGCTATACGAATGCATTAAGGATGGAGCTTGATGACTACAACATTCAGGTAACCTCGGTGAATCCAGGCCCGATTGCCACGAACTTTTTTAACATCGCCGATGAACAGGGTACCTATGTAAAAAACGTCCAAAAGTTCATGCTCCAGCCGGAGTATGTGGCCCAGAAAGTCGTTGACAGCATGCTGACGAAAACACGGGAAATCAACCTGCCGCGCTGGATGAACATGGGCAGCGTGGTTTATGTACTGTTTCCGCGGTTGTTTGAGCGGATTGGGAAGAAGATGCTGAATAAGAAGTAGTTTTAGCCTCTATTTTATTAGGGGCTTTTTCTATTTTAGCCAGTTAAATAATCATACACCATATCATTTACAACCTCATATAAATCGGCAGTGGGGTCCTCGTCTTTCGTTTGCAGAATCCGAGTAACCAACTCCTCCAACTCTTTATCGCCAATCGGTGAAGAATCCGCCTCATAATACTGTTTAAAACAATTCTTGATCATTTTCACAGTCAGCTTTTTATCCATTCACATGCACCTCACCTTCATTATATCGCTTTTTTGCACTTTAGCCATATTTGGTAAGCCTTAAAAAATTTCCATTGAATACGAACGCATATTCGCTTAAGATAATAGATATAATATTAAAGAACAAATGTTCGAATTTTGAAACTGTGAGGGATAATCATGGTTGATTACAACACGTTACCGCACAATAAAATTTTATGTGTCGACATGAAGAGCTTTTATGCCAGCTGCTCCGCCGTCATGCTGGGGCTCGATCCGCTGGATTGTTATATCGCGATTGTGGGCGACAAAGAACGGCAGGGGAGCGTCGTGCTTGCCGCTTCCCCAAGATTGAAAAAAGAATTTGGCATCAAGACGGGCTCACGGCTGTTTGAAATTCCAAACGATCCGCGGATTCGGCTGGTCGAACCGAAAATGGCCACCTATTTACGTATTTCAACAGAAATCTCCCGTGTGTTTAACCGCTATGTTCCAAAGGAAGCCATCCACACCTACAGCGTCGATGAAAGCTTTATTAAAGTGGACGGCGCTCTGCATTTGTGGGGCGATGCCCAGACGATTGCGAAAAAAATAAAGGACGATATTGAGCGGGAATTCCAGCTCCCATGCGCGGTCGGAATCGGCCCCAATATGCTGCTGGCAAAGCTCTGTCTTGATTTAGAGGCTAAGAAACACGGGGTTGCCGAGTGGACCTATGATGATGTGCAGACAAAACTTTGGAAGGTGTCGCCGCTTCGGGAAATGTGGGGAATCGGCAGGCGGGTTGAAAAAACGCTCAACGGCATGGGCATTTTCACAGTCGGTCAGCTCGCCCGCTATGACTTAGAACAGCTGGAGAAGAAATTCGGTATCATGGGCAATCAGCTTTATCATCATGCCTGGGGAGTCGACCTTTCCGATTTGGGCGCACCGATTATCGAGGGGCAGATCAGCTTTGGAAAAAGCCAAATCCTGCTGCGCGATTATAAAGACGAAGAAGAAATTAAGCATGTCATTTTGGAAATGTGCGAGGAGGTTGCCAAGCGAGCGAGAACAAGGCGGAAGGCGGGGCGGACGGTCAGCCTTGGCGTCAGCTACAGCCAGGATGAATTCGGCGGCGGCTTTAACCGCTCGAGAACCGTCCAGCAGCCGACCAATGTGACGATGGACCTTTACCGTGTCTGCCTCGAACTATTTCACGAGCACTATAACGGCAAAACCGTCCGGCAGATTTCCATTGCGCTTAGCAATATTGAGGACGACTGCGAGCTTCAGATTGATCTATTTGACCAAGGTGCTTATAAACGACGTGAGCTGGGCTATGTTGTTGATTCCGTTCGCAGACGCTTCGGCCCGGGCTCTCTCCTGCGTGCTGTTTCCTATACCGCTGGAGGAACTGCCAAACATCGGGCCACGCTTGTGGGCGGGCATAAGATGTAAAATAACTGGTTTGCGCAAGTAAAACGGAATATCCGCAAGTAAGAAGGGCTTATCCGCAAGTAAGGGGAGGCTATCCGCGAATAAAGACTAGAGAAAGAAGGCGAGGCAAATGATTCGCGACCGTGGCAGAATTAAATGGACGTCGATGATGCTGCCTGAGCATGTGAAAATGCTCAGGGATTGGGTGAAGGAAGATCAGTATGAACAGCAGAAAGAAATGGATGAGCAGCAGCTTGAGCTCATGAACGAAATCTTGGCAGAAGCCATCGAATTTGACCAGTACGTGACAATTACCCATTATCGGAACCGAAATTATGAAATTGTCATTGGAAAAATCCATTATTGGAACGAAATCGCGCACAGGCTGCATGTGATTGACCGCTTTCAAGAAGTACATCGAATTCCCATCGATACTATTGCCGACGTTCGAATGACGGACATATAAAAGAGCGACTCCAACTAGAAAGCCGCTCTTTTTTCAACTTATTTATTCTTCCTTAGGCACCCGAACCTGAGACTCGAAATTTCCTTTATGCGAACCATCGCAGAAAGGTTTGTTTTTACTCATTCCGCACCGGCAAAGAGAAAAGGAAGGTTTTGTTGTATACACATTCCCCTCGCCATCCAACAATTCCACATCGCCTGTAATTCTAAGTGACCCATTATCGTTAACTTTAATTGTAACCTTTGACATCCGAAGCACTCCTTTAAAAAATATTCTATTATCCTTGAGAATAACTGGTTTAATAGGGAAATGCAACCAAATGGCGGCGAGCAAAATAAAAACAGCCCAAACCAACATATGCTACAATCATCATATGCCTAAATGAGGAGAGTGTTAAACGTGGAAATCATCATAACCGAAGAGGCTGCCAAAAAAATAAATGAGCGGACAGCGGGACGTGAAGGCTATTTACAGCTTAAATACGATACGGATGGCTGCGGCTGAGCAGTCAGTGGTGTTGCCGCTCTGTGGTTCACAGGCGAATTAGACGATACTGAAGTTGAAATTGAAACGAATGACAGGCCAGTGTATATCGAAAAACACAAAATGGTGTTCTTCGACGAGCAAATGAAAATTGATTTTTCGACAGCCAGCAATTGCTTTCAGTTAAAAAGTCCGCAGCAAATCCTGAACGGACGGATGAGCCTCGTCATAAAAACAGACTGATCCATTATGGACAGTCTGTTTTTAGCATGGGTAGGCATAGAGGACGTATTTTTCCAAAAATTCATCCACAACCCGCTTATAGTCATCCGGGTTTTCGTTAAAGGATTGGGCGTGAACGCCTTCCTCTGCAATATAGAGCATTTTCGGGCCTTGTTTGTGTTCGAATAAATCATGGGTCATCGATGGGAGAATATAATCATCCTTCTGGCTATGGATAAATAAAACCGGATGCTTGATGTTTTCGATAGCCGAAATCGGCGAAACATGGCGGATGGAATACTTATCGCGCAGGCGAAGGAAAGCATCCCCAATCGGAAGCAGCAGCCCTGGAAAAATTTTAAAATCCCTTTTAATGAGATGGGCAACCTGCTCTTTAAAGTCAGAAAATGGACAGTCTGCAATGTAAAAATCGGCCCCGTCTTCAAGAAGTCCAGCATACAAGAGCATCGTTGCTGCCCCCATCGATTCCCCGTGAATCCCAAGGAGCAAGTTCGGTCCCTTTTCTTGTTTAAGCCAGTCGACCACTGCTTTTAAATCAAATTTCTCGTAATGGCCATAGCTCGTGGTTTTGCCGCCGGATTCCCCGTGACGGCGATGGTCGTAAATCAAGGTATTAAAACCGCGCTCGAGGAACAGGTTCATGTATTTCACTGAATTCATTTTGTTTTCCGTTACGCCGTGCGATATGATTACATAGCGATTGGTCTGATGGGGTTCCACTAGCAAGGCTTTAATCACATAGCCGAACGGAGAGGGGATATCCACATCTCGTTTAGGCAGGGACTCAAATTCATCGGGATTGAACCTGCCCGCCTCCTTTTCCCGCTTTAAAATGAAATCCTCATCCTTCTTCTTCATATACATGATTCGGTTGGTAAAAAACAAACCGATCGCGAGCCAAAAAAATAACAAAATAAACAGGGTTCGAAAGGCCTTCTTCAAACTTGGCACCTCCAGAAGGTTGGTAATCCATATTTTAACATAAGAAAAGCCGCGGCATCTAATGGGCGGCTTTGAATGAAAGGCATGATTATGATTCTGCGTTTTGGCGCTTTGTCGGATGAAGGGCTTTTTCCATTTCTTCTGCAGCAATCATCCGCTTGCCGCCCCCGCTTGAGTCTGCGTAGTTTTTCCCTTGCATACTGTTTCCTTTATCGCGCTTTTGGCTCATGAACAAACCTCCCTTCAATGGTCTTATCATCTATAAGATGCTTAAACACAGGGGCATTTATTCACGAGACGGTTTGGCTATGAAGACTGAAATAGCCGCTTGTGATTTCCCTGGAGATATGGGGACGGACGATTTCAATGGCATCGACAAGCTTTTGGAGATCAACTCCTGTATCTATTCCCATCCGCTCGAGCATGTAGACGACATCCTCTGTTGCTGTATTTCCGCTTGCACCTGGGGCAAATGGGCATCCGCCCAGCCCGCCGGCAGATGTATCAAAGCGGTCAACGCCTGCTTGGAGAGAAGCAAAGATATTAGCCAGCCCGAGTTTTCTGGTGTCATGGAAGTGGGCAGTAATAAGGGTTTCTTTAAACTCCGCTTTAATTTTTGAAAATAACGAGTAGGCTTCGTGTGGCGCGGCCATTCCAATCGTATCGGCAACGCTTAGTTCATCGGCACCGGCCTCGACAAATTCACGGCATAGCTTCAATGTTTCTTCCTCTTCAATTTTACCCTCATATGGGCAATAAAAAGCAGTTGAAATGCAGGCACGGACAAAATACTTTTTTTCCTTAAGCTCTTTAATAATCGGTTTTAATTCAGTCATGCTGTCAACAGTTGATTTGTTGATATTTTTTTGATTAAACGTATTGCTAATGCCGACAAAAACAGCGACGGCTTGACAATCGGTGGAGTAGACCCGGTCGATTCCCCGGCGGTTTGGGGCGAGGACAATGTTTCTAGTTGTATCAGCAAGGCTGTCGGCCACAATTTCCGCTGCATCGCCCATTTGCGGCACCCACTTCGGCGATACAAAGGAGGTCAGTTCCATTTCTTTAAGTCCCGCGTTTCTCAAAGCAGCAATAAATTGTTTCTTAATTTCTGTCGGCACAAACAATTTTTCATTTTGCAGGCCGTCGCGCGGCCCAACCTCAATAATGGTTGCTTTTTTCGGTAAAGTCAGCATTTCGTTCCCCCTCGTCCTGTCATAATTTCATTGTAACGGGGTCGATTTTTTAAAAGCAAGAATTTTAACAAAAATGGTAATTTTCTGTGTTAAAATAAGGTGAGCAATTCCATAAGGAGGAGAGTACATGAGTCAAACCGAAGTTGTAATTGTTAGCGCTGTCAGAACCGCGCTTGGCAGTTTTAATGGTGGATTAAAAAGTGTAAGTGCACCTGAGTTAGGCGGAGTTGTCATCAAGGAGGCACTTCAGAAGGCAGGCGTGAAACCGGAGCAGGTCGATGAAGTGATTATGGGGAATGTCCTTCAGGCTGGCCTTGGGCAAAACCCGGCTAGGCAGGCGGCGTTTAAAGCAGGAATCCCAGAAACTGTTTCCTCGATGACTATTAACAAAGTGTGCGGATCAGGTTTAAAAGCTGTGCACTTAGCGGCACAAGCTATTTTGGCAGGAGATGCGGAAATTGTGGTCGCCGGCGGAATGGAAAATATGAGTCAGGCACCGTCCATATTAAAAAATGCCCGCGAAGGCTTTAAAATGGGTGACCAAAAGCTGGTTGACACGATGACATCAGACGGACTTACTTGTGTATTCAATGACTATCATATGGGGATCACAGCGGAAAACCTAGCGGAAAAATATTCGATTACAAGAGAAGAGCAGGATGAATTTTCCGCATGGAGTCAGGAAAAAGCAGTGAAGGCGATAGAAGAAGGGAGGTTTAAAGAGGAAATCGTTCCGGTTGTGATTCCGCAGCGAAAAGGTGAGCCAGTTGTATTTGCCGTGGATGAATATCCGAAAAAGGGTACCACTGTGGAAAAATTAGCTGGGCTGCGTCCTGCGTTTAAAAAGGACGGTACAGTAACAGCGGGTAATGCATCTGGCATTAATGACGGCGCGGCAGCTTTAGTGGTAATGAGCAGAAAAAAGGCGGATGAACTAGGCTTGAAGCCGCTTGTAACGATTAAGGCAAATGCCAGCGCTGGAGTAGATCCGAGCATCATGGGTATCGGACCAGTTCCTGCGGTTAAGAAGGCATTGGAAAAGGCGGCCGTTTCTTTGGAGCAATTGGAGTTGATTGAAGCGAACGAAGCCTTTGCGGCACAGTCGCTGGCTGTAGACCGTGAGCTTCACTTTAACAAGGAAATCTTGAATGTAAACGGCGGTGCGATTGCACTTGGGCATCCGATTGGTGCAAGTGGGGCGAGAATTTTGGTTACACTTATCCATGAGATGAAGCGGAGAGATGCCAAGTTAGGACTTGCAACACTGTGTATTGGCGGCGGCCAAGGAGTGGCAACAGTCGTGGAAATGGCGTAATAGAGTAAAGCAGGCTGACCTAAGAGGGAGCCTGCTTTTTATATGATTTTCGAAATAGTAGGTTGTATAATGGAATAAAAGTAGTTTTTGAAGGAGCATCAAACCTATGAAGAAAAAACAACAACAACCTAAACGTCAGCCGAAAAAAGACGATGCTGCAGTAACGCTTAAAGACATGATGAATCCCGATTTAATAAAAAAGTTAAAAGAACAGCAGGAGCAGCTAAAAGCGGAAGAAGATAGAAAACGCGAGGAAGAAGAGCAGAGAAAACGGGAAGAAAGAAGATTGAAAGAAAAGAACAAATCCTTTGAAGAGCTGTTAAATGAGAGCGGCATGAATTGGAAGGAATTTAAATAAAAGGAGAGCGGATGCTCTCCTTATTTATTACCGATGCTCCAAATAAACACTACCCTTAGTCAACTCTTTAATCACCGCAACCTCCTCATCGGTCAACGGCTGACTTCTAACCGCAGCAGCATTGCTTCGAATCTGTTCCACGCGGCTCGCTCCCGCCACAACCGAGGCGACCGCAGGATTAGCTAGATTATACTGCAACGCAACCTCTGTAAATGAACGGCCTGCCCCCACTTTTTCCATCAAACGAGGCAAAATCTTACTCAATTCATCTAAACTATAATCGAGATATCCTTTCCCTGAAGCCTTGTTTAGCAGCTTGTTACTCAACAGCCCTTTGGCCAGCGGTCCGCGTGTGACAACGCCCACGCCATGTTCAGCCAATAGCGGCAATGCCTCTTCCTCCGGACGGCGGTCAAGGATACTGTACTGCATCATCACCGAAACAATATGTGATGACTCCACATATTCACGGATGACATTCGGACGGATTGAGGATATTCCGTAATAGCGGATCACTCCTTCGGAAACTAGTTCCTCAAACGCTTCTATTGTTTCGTCAATCGGGTCATTAATCGTGCCGCCATGTAATTGATAGAGATCAATATAATCTGTTCCGAGCCGTTTCAAACTATTTTTCACCGCTTCTTTGATATAGACCTTCGAGGGGTCCCACGTCCAGCTAGAATGATCCGGCTTCCAGCGGTTCCCGACCTTCGTAGCGATAATGACCTTTTCGCGGACACTTTTCAACGTCTTCCCGACAATTTCTTCGTTAACCCCAAAATCATATAAATCCGCGGTATCGAAATAATTGATCCCTTCCTCAAGAGCCGCTTCAATAATTTTTTGAGCCGCTTTTTCATCAGTTCCAATTGACATACAGCCAAGTCCAAGTTCCGTCACATACAAGTCAGATCTACCCAACCTTCGCTTCTTCAAAAAAATCCCCCCTCATCTTTCTATAATTTTAATCAAGAACGGGGGAGACTACAAACAACAGGATCTATTTTTGCTTGACGTTTTGCACCCAGTCGGAAACATTCTCAAATTCTTTCCGATATTCCTTTAGCTTTTGCAGTACTTCCCAGCCTTTGCCGACAAGGATAATCCCCTTTTCATGCACATACACCTTCATCCCATACGCCTCCCAATCAAGTATGGTAAAATGTATGACGTGAATGAACCGGACTAGAACAGGAGTTGACGATAATGAGCAAGCTTGAGGAAAAAACACTTAAAAGCGAAGAAATCTTTTCAGGGAAAATTATCAGCCTTCACTTACAGGAAGTGGAACTGCCGAACGGAAAAACATCCAAGCGGGAAATTATCAAGCATCCAGGGGCGGTAGCCATTTTAGCCCTCACCCCTGAAAATAAAATCATCATGGTCGAGCAATATCGTAAAGCACTAGAACGAACCATCGTGGAAATTCCTGCTGGCAAGCTTGAAAAAGATGAAGAACCGGCCAGCTGCGCCCGCCGGGAATTGGAGGAAGAGACCGGCTACGTGTGCGAAAGCCTTGAGTTGCTTACATCTTTTTTTACCTCGCCGGGCTTTGCCGATGAAATTGTCCATGTTTACCTCGCAAAAGGCTTAACGAAAAAAGAAGATTCCGCAGCCCTTGATGAGGATGAGTTTGTCAATTTGGAAGAATTGACGCTGGAAGAAGCCCTTCAATATGTGAAAGAACAAAAGATTTATGACGCAAAAACGATTTACGCAGTCCAATACTTACAACTACAAGAGGCGTTGAATAAAGAATGAACCGCTATTATGTGGATTTACATATTCATATTGGCCGGACATGGACGGGCAAGCCTGTTAAAATAACCGGCGCCAAATCTCTTACATTTACAAATATTATTGAACATGCACGACATGTAAAAGGGCTAAACATGGTCGGAATCATTGACAGCCATTCTCCGGAAGTCATTTTGGAAATGGAGAGCTTAATTGAAAGTGGAGAGGTTTACGAGCATGAGGATGGGGGCTTGATATTTGGCGATTTGACCGTCATTCCGGGCTCGGAATTGGAAATTTATGATGAAAACTGCCACGGTCCGATTCATCTTCTGTGCTACTTCCCAACACTCGCTGTCATGCGGGATTTTTCTAATTGGCTGTCGGGCCATTTGAAAAATATCCAGCTCAGCTCGCAAAGGATTTATATCACCGGCATGGAGCTGCAGAAAAAGGTCAAAGAAATGGGCGGCATTTTTATTCCGGCTCATGTTTTTACACCTTTTAAAAGCCTATATGGAAAAGGGGTTAAAAAGTCTCTCGCAGAGGTTCTCGACCCCAACAAGATTGACGGTATTGAGCTGGGCTTAAGCTCTGACACACAAATGGCTGACCAGTTAGGCGAACTGCACAATTATACGTTTGTTACTAACTCGGATGCCCATTCTCTGGCAAAAATTGCCCGTGAGTATCAGGTGGTGGCGATGGAGGAACCAACCTTTAAGGAACTATATAAGGCCTTAAAGGGTGAGGATGGGCGTAAAGTAATTGCTAACTTCGGCCTGGATCCCCTGCTCGGCAAATACCATAAAACCGTTTGCGCCGAGTGTCTGAATCCGCTTCAGGAAGATGACCAAATTTGTGATTTGTGTGGTCATAGTAAAATCATTAAAGGAGTGGCCGACCGAATCCTTGAACTAAAAACGGCTGAAACGAGCCCGCCCGGACGCCCGCCTTATGTTCATCAGGTGCCGCTCGAATTTATCCCCGGCCTGGGACCGCGCATGCTGGAAAAACTCGTCAACCACTTCGGAAGCGAAATGGCCATTTTACACGAGGTTCCTTTTAAAGCATTAAAAGAAGTCGTTCCTGAGAAAATTGCGGACCTCATCATGAAAGCGAGAGAAGGAAAAATAAATCTCGCTGCTGGCGGCGGCGGGAAATACGGGAAAATTGCGGATCAATAAAGAATCAACTCGACATCCAAAAGCTGTCGAGTTTTTTTATGGAATCTATCAATTTTAATCATAGAAAAACTAGACTGGCATAGAATGTATTAATCATTAGCAAATGCCAGGAGGAACCGCAAATGAAAAAACGTTTGTACCCATCCAATGCAGTAAGTTTCCGTGAGCATTCCTCAATTTTCTTATTTATTGTTGTGCTGTTTTTTATGGGGGTTATTTTTGGCGCAATCGTCGTCAATAGTATGAGCTTTACGCAAAAGGAAGATTTATTCTATTATTTATCGCAGTTCTTTGGACAAGTCTCCACAGAAAACGCAGGCGAGAACAGCGATTTGTTCTTGCAAAGCTTCCTTCATAATAGTAAATTTATAGGATTAATTTGGATTCTGGGAATTTCCATTATCGGGCTTCCTGTTATTCTTATTCTTCTGTTTGTCAAAGGAATGGTGGTAGGCTTTACAGTTGGGTTCCTTGTCAGCCAAATGGGCTGGAAAGGGTTTTTGCTGGCAGTCTCCTCGATTCTGCCGCAAAACTTGATTATCATCCCAGTCTTTATTATTATGGCGGCCTTGTCAGTCATTTTTTCATTGAGAATGATTAAGAAGCAATTTATGAAGCAGTATGCAAAGCCTTTAGCGCCTTTACTGAAGGGATATGTTTTCGCCCTCATCGCGGCGGTCGTGTTTATTTCAGCAGCGTCAATTGTTGAAGCATATTTATCGCCATGGCTGATGAAAACAATGATTACCTCAATTAGTATATAATTATTATTAAATAATAATATATATAAACTCCACTTTATAATAATTTTATTTTGAATCTCCTTTCTCATCTGTTATAATGTGAATTAACAGTGGCGTGGGAGGGGCTTCAGGATGGAAACTAGAATTGAGAGAATAAAGAAGCAGTTGCATTCAGCAAGTTATAAGCTAACACCTCAGCGTGAAGCAACCGTCAGAGTTTTATTGGAAAATGAAGAGGATCATTTAAGCGCGGAAGATGTGTACCTCCTCGTAAAAGAAAAATCGCCTGAAATAGGCTTGGCAACTGTTTACCGGACTTTAGAACTATTAACGGAGTTAAAAATTGTCGATAAAATAAATTTTGGTGACGGAGTTTCCCGTTACGACCTCCGCCAGGAAGGTGCAGCCCATTTTCACCACCACCTTGTTTGTATCGAATGTGGTGCTGTTAGTGAAATTCAGGAGGACTTACTGGAAGATGTCGAAGCAGTGGTAGAAAAGAGATGGAATTTTAAAATAAAAGACCATCGACTTACCTTTCATGGTATCTGCCATCGCTGCCAGGATAAAGATAAAGACGAAGAACCGAACAAACAGAATAAAATCAAACAGTCCTTTGAATGAAAAGGGCTTTTTCTTTTTTTTAGAAAGCATGCGAAATCCCGATGCAGCAAGGTATAAAACCTGTCCATTTTGGCATACCTTGTTAATAGAAAACTATTTTGGGGGAACGTAACATGCTCTCTTTTATGAAAATCATTCTGCAAACGGTAAAGGTATTTATCATATTCACAGGGTGCACGGTTCTTTTTTATTATGGTATCATGTGGGTATCTGAAGAATATCAAAACTATCACCGCTACGACGAACCCGAAGGAACGGCGCTTAAGGTCTCAAATACAATGAGCGAAAGCGATTCTTCTCTAGTTGACCGGCTGATATTTTTTTATTTAAATGGGGAGTAAGGCAATGGAACAGCATTTACAGGAATTCAAGCAATATATGGGCGTTGAAAAAAGACTGGCCCTAAATACATTGCTGTCATATGAGCGCGATTTAAAAAGCTACCTGGACTATTTAAACAAGGTAGAACTGCTTCCTTCATTAAATGATGTCCAGCGGGTACATATCATTCATTTTTTGGAGTTTTTAAAGGAGCAGGGGAAGTCTGCTAAGACATTGGCAAGACATATTGCTTCGATTCGCGCATTTCATCAGTTTTTATTAAGAAGTAAAGTGGTTGAGGATGACCCTACCGTGCAGATTGAAACACCGCGGATGGAACGGTCGCTTCCGAAGGTGTTAACCCTTAAGGAAGTGGAGCAGCTGTTAGATACTCCTAAAACCAATGACCATTATGGTTTAAGAGACAAGGCTATGCTTGAGCTTCTTTATGCGACAGGAATTCGCGTCAGCGAGCTGATTGACTTGGATATCGTGCATGTCCAATTGACGATGGGCTTTATCCGCTGCAGGGGCAAAGCGGATAAAGAGAGGATCATCCCTATTGGCAAAACGGCTGCCGACGCCGTCAAACACTATCTTGAACAGGGTAGACCCCATTTTGTCTCCCTAAAACATGCTGATAATGCCTTATTTTTAAATCATCAAGGAAAACGCCTCTCTCGTCAGGGCTTTTGGAAGATTTTAAAGAAATTGGCGTTTGAAGCAGGTATTGATAAAGAGCTAACACCGCACACATTGCGTCATTCCTTTGCAGCACACTTGGTTGAAAATGGGGCTGATTTGCGTGCCGTCCAGGAAATGCTCGGCCATGCCGATATCTCGACAACACAAATTTATACTCAGGTTACGAAGCCTCGTCTGACTGATGTTTATCGGAAATTTCATCCTAGAGCTTAATAGATTGATAGATTCATACAATTGTCATAAGCTGCCGAAAAAATGGGCAGCTTTTTCCTTGTAATTTTCCCTGCATTTAGTAAAATAAAGGAGGTCAGACTTCTGACGAATGCTCGGCTACTTTTTTAGAGTAATAGAGCCCAAATAGGACAACATATAGTTGTGAATTGTTTCTTTTTTAGAAGATGTGAAAACGTTATCAATTTGGCCATATCCGGTGAACATTAAGGAGGAAAAGAGTAAAATGGCAGCTAATACATATAAACGTATTTTTATTGTCGTGATGGACTCCGTAGGTATTGGTGAAGCCCCTGATGCCGAAAAATTCGGCGACAAGGGGGCCGATACGCTTGGACATATCGCGGAAAAAATGAATGGGCTCAACATGCCCAATATGGGGAAGCTAGGTCTGAGTAATATTCGTGAACTAAAAGGAATTCAAAAGGCGGAAAAACCTCTTGCCTTTTATACAAAAATGAAGGAAGCCTCCAATGGAAAAGATACCATGACGGGGCATTGGGAAATCATGGGTTTAAATATCAAGACACCATTCCGCGTCTTCCCGGATGGTTTTCCAGAGGAGCTTGTTTCGGATCTAGAACAGCGGACAGGAAGAAAGGTCATCGGCAATAAACCGGCAAGCGGAACGGCAATCATCGATGAACTCGGCGAGGAGCATATGAAAACAGGTGCATTAATCGTCTATACATCGGCCGATTCCGTCCTGCAAATTGCGGCCCATGAAGAAATTATTCCGATTGAGGAGCAATATCGTATTTGTAAAATAGCCCGTGAATTAACCCTGGATGAGAAATATATGGTTGGAAGAGTCATTGCCCGACCGTTTGTTGGAGAACCGGATAGTTTTAAACGGACGCCGAACCGCCATGACTATGCCTTAAAGCCTTTTGACAGAACCGTCATGAGTGAATTAAAGGATGCCGGCTTTGATGTGATAGCAATTGGAAAAATATCCGATATTTTTGATGGTGAAGGTGTAACCAAATCATTAAGAACAGTTTCGAATATGGATGGGATGGATAAATTGGTTGAAACCTTTGATATGGACTTCACAGGCATCAGCTTTTTAAATCTAGTTGACTTTGATGCCCTGTATGGCCACCGTCGTGATCCGGAAGGGTATGGGCGTGCCCTAGAGGAATATGATGCCCGGCTTCCTGAGGTATTCGCCAAAATGAAGGAAGATGACCTGTTAATTATTACGGCGGACCATGGAAATGACCCTGTCGCCCCCGGAACAGACCATACCCGTGAATATGTGCCACTTCTTGTCTACACGAAAGGTAATCAAGCGGGCCGTGAACTTCCTTTACGTGATACCTTTGCCGATGTAGGCGCAACTGTTGCTGAGAACTTTAACGTGAAAATGCCGAACTATGGGAAAAGCTTCTTAAACGAATTGAAATAATGAAATGAATGCTTCTAAAAAGGGAGAATGAGGATGGATTACGAAAATATTCAAAAGGCAGTCAGCTTTTTAAAAGAAAAATATGAGAAGGTTCCGAAAATAGGTCTTATTTTAGGATCAGGTCTCGGTGTACTGGCAGAGGAAATCGAGCAGCCGGTCAAAATACCATATAACGAAATTCCCGATTTTCCAGTTTCAACTGTTGAAGGCCATGCCGGCCAGCTTGTTTTTGGTTTGCTTAACGGAGTAGAAGTTGTTGCGATGCAGGGCCGGTTTCATTTTTACGAAGGCTATAGCATGGATAAGGTAACCTTTCCTGTAAGAGTGATGAAGGAACTGGGGGTCGAGATTTTAATTGTCACGAATGCCGCCGGTGGGGTAAATGAAAGCTTTACGCCGGGCGACTTAATGATTATTACCGACCATATAAATAATATGGGCACAAACCCGCTGATTGGCCCAAATGACAGCCATTTCGGTGTCCGCTTCCCAGATATGTCGGAGGCCTATACAAAGGAATTGCGGACAATGGCTAAGGAGATTGCTTCCCGCTTAAATATTGATGTGAGGGATGGTGTTTATTTTGGAAATCCCGGACCCGTTTATGAAACACCTGCTGAAATCCGAATGGTTCGCACCCTTGGCGGGGATGCGGTTGGAATGTCAACTGTGCCGGAGGTTATTGTTGCCCGTCACAGCGGCATGAAGGTGCTCGGCATTTCCTGCATTTCCAATATGGCAGCGGGGATCCTCGACCAGCCACTAACACATGACGAGGTTATCGAAACAACAGAAAAAGTAAAAGCAAATTTCCTTTTGTATATTAAAGAAATTGTAAAGAGTCTTGCTTAATTTTGATGGTAAAGTGGTGAATAAAAATGAGAATGGTTGATTTGATTGAGAAGAAACGTGACGGACATGAACTGTCTACTGAAGAGATTAATTTTATCATTCAAGGCTATACCGAGGGATCCATCCCTGATTATCAAGTAAGTGCTTTTACCATGGCGGTTGTTTTTCGAGGTATGACGGAAAAGGAACGGGCTGATTTAACGATGGCGATGGTGAAATCAGGTGATCAGATTGACTTATCGCAAATCGAGGGAATCAAAGTCGATAAGCATTCAACTGGAGGAGTGGGCGATACGACAACACTAGTTCTTGGCCCACTTGTGGCATCAGTCGGTGTACCGGTTGCGAAAATGTCCGGACGCGGGTTGGGGCATACTGGGGGAACCATTGATAAACTAGAATCAGTGGCTGGCTTCCATGTGGAAATTGACAGTTCGGAATTTACCGAGCTAGTGAATAAAAATAAAATTGCTGTCATTGGTCAAAGCGGGAATTTGACGCCTGCTGATAAGAAACTGTACGCGCTGAGAGATGTAACAGGAACTGTTGAAAGCATTCCGTTGATTGCCAGCTCGATTATGAGCAAAAAAATTGCCGCTGGTGCGGACGCGATTGTTCTTGATGTGAAAACAGGAGCAGGAGCATTTATGAAGACACTTGAGGATTCAAGGGAATTAGCTCGTGCGATGGTCGGGATCGGCAACAAGGTCGGCCGGCGAACCATGGCGGTGATTTCCGATATGAGCCAGCCGCTCGGGTTTGCCATCGGAAACGCTTTAGAAGTAAAAGAAGCAATTGACACCTTAAAGGGTGAAGGTCCTGAGGATTTAACAGAGCTGTGTTTGACCTTAGGCAGCCATATGGTGTTCTTAGGAGGAAAGGCGCCGTCACTAAAAGAAGCGCGCTCCTTATTGGAGGAGGCAATCCAAAACGGGTCGGCTCTGGAAAAATTAAAGATATTCTTAAGCTCCCAAGGCGGAGATGCAACTGTAGTCGATAATCCGGAAAAACTGCCACAGGCAAAATATACGTTTGAACTGGAAGCCAAAGAGGACGGCTATGTTTCCGAAATTGTTGCTGATGAAGTGGGGACCGCAGCCATGCTTCTCGGGGCAGGCCGGGCAACAAAGGAATCTGTGATTGACCTCGCAGTTGGCCTCGTCCTCAGAAAGAAAATCGGCGACCAGGTAAACAAAGGTGAATCCCTAGTCACCATTTATAGCAATTTCGAAGATATCAAAGAAGTATCAGAAAAGCTTTATGAAAATATTAAAATCTCTTCATCCAAAGTAGAAGCACCGACCCTCATATACGAAGAAATAACGGAATAAATAAAGTCTTAGGCGGGTGTCAGGCACCATGTGAAATTTTCACGTGGTGCCTGACACCTTTTTATGTATAAAGTTGGTAATTTTGGAAAAAATGTTGGCTATAAAGATTGGAGGGTTTTGCAATGAAGCGTCGTTTAGTCTATTTAATAGTTATGCTATTTATGTTTACAAGTTTAGGGGGGCCTCATGCCTTTGCGGCGGAGGAGAAAAAAGCGGAGGAAAAGCAAGGGACTGAGATTGTCACGGGTGTCCGTTCCGCTATTTTAATGGAAAGGGATACCGGAAAGATTCTTTATGATCAAAATGGCAACGAGAAGTTACCTCCTGCTAGCATGACAAAAATCATGACCATGTTATTAATCATGGAGGCGATTGACAAAGGAAAACTGAAGTGGGATGAGAAAATCCGCACAAGTGAGTATGCCGCTTCAATGGGAGGCTCGCAAATTTTTCTTGAACCGGGCGAAGAAATGACCACCAAGCAAATGCTGCTAGGGATTGCCATCGGTTCAGGTAACGATGCTTCTGTTGCGATGGCCGAAAGAATTGGCGGTTCCGAAGAAGCATTCGTTGACATGATGAATGCAAAGGTAAAGGAATTAGGCTTAAAGCAAACTTTCTTTAAAAATACGACTGGCCTGCCAGAAAGCGGTCATTATAGCTCTGCACATGACATGGCCGTATTGGCAAAAGAATTATTGAAATATGAAGACATTACGAAATTCACGGGAATGTATGAAGCCTATCTCCGTGAAAATACGGATAAAAAATTCTGGCTGGTTAATACAAATAAATTAGTTCGTTTCTATCCAGGAGTGGATGGTTTAAAAACTGGATTTACGGCTGAAGCAAAATACTGCTTAACAGCAACTGCACAAAAGGATGGAATGCGAGTCATTGCTGTAGTATTTGGGGCTCCGACATCCAAGGACCGCAATGCCCAAGTCACAAAAATGCTTGACTATGCATTCAGCCAATATCAAACACATCCAGTCTACAAAAGAAATCAAACCATTGGTGAAGCAAAAGTAAGTAAAGGCCAGGACAAAACAGTCAAGGCTGTAACAAGCGAGCCGCTTTCTCTTCTAACGAAAAAGGGAGAAAAGACCAAGGACGTGAAGCAAAAGATAACTCTTGAAAAGAAACTAAAGGCTCCCGTTCAAAAAGGTGACCGAGTAGGAACCATTAAGCTAATTAAAGATGGCAAGGTGGTTTTGGAAAGTCCTCTGGTTGCCAAAAGTACTGTCCAGGAGGCAGGTTGGTGGACCCTTTATAAACGTTCCTTCGGCATGTTTACAAAGGCTGGAAAATAAGGGGAATGTCGAATCGTAAAACGAAATCACTACTTTTAGCGAAAATCGACTAGTTTTGTATGTTGAGAAGGAAATGAATGGACAAAAGGCGAATTGACTCACTATACCTGAATAAGGAGGACGAAGGATAGTGAGTCTTAACATTGAACTTGAAACTAAACACGATGTTTTGCTGATTCGTTTAAGCGGTGAATTGGACCACCATACAGCTGATGAGCTTCGCGAAAAAGCCTCAAGTGTAATTGAAAACAATGGAATCCGCCACATTGTCTTGAATCTGGCACAACTAACCTTTATGGATAGCTCTGGGCTTGGTGTTATATTAGGCAGATATAAGCAAATTAAACAGGTGCACGGTGAAATGGTCGTTTGCGCAATTTCCCCTGCAATCCAAAGATTATTCGATATGTCGGGCATGTTTAAAATTATCAAAATGGAACCGACTGAAGAATTTGCATTGCAGAGATTGGGGGTGGCCTAACGTGAAGAACGAAATGACTCTTCAGTTTAGTGCATTAAGCCAGAATGAATCCTTTGCCCGTGTAACCGTTGCTGCCTTTATCGCCCAGCTTGACCCGACTATGGATGAGCTGACAGAGCTAAAAACGGTTGTTTCAGAGGCAGTTACAAATGCAATTATTCATGGGTATGAAAATGACCCGAATGGAATTGTTTATATTCATGTTTCAATAGAGGATAGTTTCATTGAATTGTCCATTAAGGATAATGGATTAGGTATAGCAGATGTGGAAGAAGCTCGTCAGCCATTATTTACAACAAAGCCGGAACTCGAAAGATCCGGCATGGGCTTTACCATCATGGAAAATTTTATGGATGAGTTAGAGGTCTTCACACAGCCTGGCAGCGGGACCGAGGTTAGACTACGAAAGCATTTAAAATCTAGCAAAATGCTTTGCAATTAAGGAGACTTGCCGATGGATGTGGAGGTCAAAAACGAAAAAAATCAAACGTATTTAAAGGATCATGAAGTCAAGGAGCTCATTCAAAGAAGCCAGGGCGGGGATCAGGAAGCGCGCGATTTAATCGTTGAAAAAAATATGCGGCTTGTTTGGTCTGTTGTTCAGAGGTTCCTGAATAGAGGCTATGACCCGGATGACCTATTTCAAATCGGCTGTATCGGTCTATTAAAATCAGTTGATAAGTTTGACCTATCTTATGATGTCAAGTTTTCTACGTATGCTGTCCCGATGATCATTGGAGAAATCCAGCGGTTTATCCGTGATGATGGTACGGTCAAGGTCAGCCGATCGCTGAAGGAGATGGGGAACAAAATCCGCAAGGCCAAGGATGAGCTGTCGAAAACACTTGGCAGAATTCCAACCGTTAATGAAATATCAGAATACCTTGAGATATCACCTGAGGACGTCATACTTGCCCAGGAAGCAGGCCGGACACCTTCATCTATTCATGAAACAGTTTATGAAAATGATGGGGATCCGATTACTCTGCTTGATCAAATTGATGATGGGAACGACGGCAAATGGTTTGATAAAATTGCATTAAAAGAAGCCATCCGCGAGCTTGATGAGAGGGAGCGGCTAATTGTCTATTTGCGCTATTATAAGGACCAAACCCAATCAGAAGTAGCGGTAAGACTGGGAATTTCCCAGGTTCAAGTTTCAAGACTAGAAAAAAAGATACTTTTGCAAATGAAGGACCGAATGGATCTCTAATCCATTTGGTCTTTTTATTTTTGACTAATAGGAAAGTATAAATTCAACTACGCCTCTGTCTTCGTCCTATCGGACTCGCCAATCGGCGAGTTTTCATTTAAAAAAAATCATTCCATTTTTTGTTTTCATAAAAAGGCAGTTTTTACCCATACTACATATACGAGAAATCTTTGTGTGGGAAGTGATGTTTTGGAAAAAACAATCTACATTCGCATGCGGAATCGTGTCCAAGTCCCTCCGGAGGGAAAGGTTTTATTAAAAGATGCTGCTCAGATGATTGCCACTGAAGAGGTCCTTCGTGATTTACAATCGATGGAGATTTACCAATTAAAAAAAGAGGACGGAAATATTGTTGTGATCGATATCATGAAAGTCATTCGGTTAATAACGGCCAGGTTTGAGGATGTTGAGGTCCAAACAATCGGACCGGCGCAGACGATTATTGAAGTAGTAGCCATGAAAAAAGGAGTTTCGATTCCTTTTTTTCTTTTAATATGGTTTCTTTTATTTTTCGGTTCGGCCATGACACTGATGAATTTTCATGATGATGTCAGTATGAAAAGTGTGCAGGAGAAAATCTACACAATCATTACAGGTAAGAAGGAAGCAAAACCGCTGCTTTTTCAAATTCCCTATTCAATTGGCTTAGGACTTGGCATGATTCTCTTTTTCAATCATGTCTTCAAGAAGAGAATTAATGATGAACCAAGTCCGCTCGAAGTTGAGATGTTTAATTATCAGATGGATTTGGATAATTATGTGATTCTCCATGAAAATAAAGAAAGTATGAAACGGGTTCATGACGATTAAAATTATTGCTGTTATGTTTCTGGGAATTGCCAGTGGGTTGGCGGTTGGCTCGGGATTTGTTGCATTTCTTACCGTTCTGGGGGTTATCCCCAGATTAACGCAGCTTACCAAAACGATGAAAATGATCTATCAGTATGAATGGGGAGTCGTTTTCGGGGCCTTAACGGGAGTTTTTGCCAGCTTAAGGGACCCCGTATTGGATATATCCGCTTATTTTTTAATCCCCTTGGGGCTTTTTGGCGGTGTCTTTGTTGGGATGCTGGCTGCAGGTCTTACAGAGGCTTTAAACGTTTTCCCAATCCTTGCTAAGCGAATTCATTTAGATGGTAAGATTGTCATTTTAATAATGGCAATTGTGTTAGGAAAAATATTTGGTTCCATCTTTCAATGGCTTTACTTTGTCCATCATTAAAATCTTTAAAAGGAAGGACATCAAAGTATGAGCACCAAAAGGAATGTTATTTTAGTAACAGATGGCGATGAACACACCAGGAGGTCTATAGAGCAGGTTGCCAAGACGGTAGGCGGGCGCTGTATTACACAGTCAAAGGGAAATCCCTCCAAATTATCGGGGCCGGAGCTTGTCAAGCTTATTAAGAAAGCACCCCATGACCCGGTTCTTGTTATGTTTGATGACAGCGGCATTGTTGGGGAAGGAGCCGGAGAGAAGGCCTTAAAATATGTGGCGGAACATGAGGACATCAATGTTCTCGGCGTCGTTGCTGTTGCGGCCAAATCTAGGCATGAGGAATGGACAAGGGTAGATGTAAGTATTGATCGGGACGGGGAGTTAACACCATATGGAGTAGATAAATATGGTATACCTGAACTGGAAATTGGGAGACTAAATGGAGATACTGTTTATTGCCTTGATCAATTAAATGTACCGCTTATTGTAGGCATAGGGGATATCGGCAAAATGGCGAGACACGATTCCTACAAGCTGGGTGCTCCGATAACAGAAAAAGCTGTTGAACTTATCCTTGAAAGGAGTGGTTTTTATGACGACGACACAATCCAAAGTGGAACATTGGCCGATTCCTGAATCAGTGAATGAAGTGGAAAACTACATGAAGCAGAGTGTCGGCTTAGGGATAAGCTTTGATTTGGGCGTGAGGAAATTAACAATCTTAAAGAAAGAAATCCAAATCTACTATGTAAATGGTTTATGCGATACGATGTACATTATTCAATTGATCAAAGAGTTGGTCGGCATCAATAATCGAGAAAAGCTTTCTACGGACCTTTTTAAGGTAATTGAAAATAGATTAGTAAACCAATCTGTAGAGCAAATTACCCAGCTTGATCTATTGGTGGATAAGGTTTTATCCGGTTTAATCGCGGTTGTCATTGACGGTGAAAGTACAGGGTTTGCGATTGATGTCAGGAGTTATCCAGGACGGTCACCTCAAGAGCCTGATACGGAAAAGGTAGTGAGAGGCGCCCGCGATGGATTTGTTGAAAATATTATTTTAAATACAGCTTTAACAAGACGGAGAATCCGTGACGAACGGCTCCGCTTTGAAATGATTAAGGTAGGCAGGCGCTCAAAAGCAGACATTGCTCTAGGCTATCTGGAGGATGTGGCGGATCCTGATTTACTAAATATTCTAAGAAAAGAATTAAATGCGATTGATATTGACGGAATTCCCATGGCAGATAAAACTCTAGAGGAATTTATCGTAAAACAAGGATTTAATCCATATCCGATTGTCAGATATACGGAGCGGGCAGATGTTGCTGCTGCCCATATATTAGAGGGGCATGTAATCATTTATTGTGACACCTCCCCGAGTGTTATTATTACACCTACTACTTATTTTCATCATGTCCAGCATGCCGAGGAATTTCGAGAATCACCTGCAATGGGAACCTTCGTCCGTTGGATGCGGTTTTTAGGAGTTTCATCATCCATTTTTTTACTACCGTTTTGGCTGTTAATGGTCCTAGAACCATCCTTGTTGCCGGAGAAAATTGCCTTTATTGGCCCAAATGAGCAGACTAATATTCCGTTAATTGTGCAACTGTTCTTGGCTGATTTTGGGCTAGAATTTTTGAAGCTTGCTGCCATTCATACACCAACACCGCTGTCAACAGCAATGGGTTTAATCGCAGCAGTATTAATCGGACAAATTGCCATTGATGTCGGTCTCTTTGTGCCTGAGGTCATCCTTTATGTAGCGGTCGCCGGCATCGGGACCTTCACGACCCCAAGCTATGAATTAAGTGTTGCCAATAAAATCGCCAGAATGATCTTGATGTTAGCTGTAGCATTTTTTCATACACCAGGTTTCATTATAGGATCAACAATCTTTATGATCTATCTTGTTCATATGCGGGCCCTCAACACCCCTTATTTATGGCCGTTTCTTCCGTTTGAACCAAAAGGATTTTTACAAATTGTCTTCCGGAGGGCCATCCCGGGTGCTGTGCTTAGGCCAAGTATTGTCCATCCGAGAAACCGTTACCGTCAGCCTCCAAATGGGTAAGTTTTTTCAAAACAAATTGCAGAATGTGCATAATTATGCTAAAGTGTTTAATTAAATAAAGGATTAAAGAAATAAAAATAGGCAGTTTCTAATGCGGATTCTGTCTATTTGTTTATTATTTTTACACGTTGTCTACATAGACTGTAGTGAGTCGTTACGGAGAGAGGGAAGGGAATGTATTTTTACGGTACAACAGGTGTAAATAAGGATGGGCATCTGGAAATTGGCGGTGTCGACGCTGTCGAGCTCGCGAAAAACTTTGGAACTCCCTTGTATGTTTATGATGTTGCTTTAATCAGGGAACGAGCAAGGGGATTTAAACAAACCTTTGAACAACAAAATGTAAGGGCTCAGGTTGCATATGCCAGTAAGGCATTTTCGACTGTGGCAATGGTGCAGCTCGCGGAGGAAGAAGGCCTATCATTGGACGTTGTTTCCGGCGGTGAATTATATACAGCTATAACAGCTGGTTTCCCTCCAGAAAAGATTCACTTTCATGGAAATAATAAGAGCAGGGAAGAATTAGAAATGGCAGTGGACCAAAAAATCGGCTGCATTGTCGTTGATAATTTTTATGAAATGGAACTGTTAAAAGCAATCTGTTTGGAGAAACAGGTGAAGACAAATATTTTGCTGAGGGTCACTCCTGGCATCGAGGCACATACCCACGATTATATTTTAACTGGTCAGGAAGATTCAAAATTTGGGTTTGACTTGCAAAACGGCCAAGCGGAAAATGCATTAACAGCCGCTATTCCGTTTGACCATTTTAATGTGCTTGGGATCCATTGTCACATTGGTTCGCAAATCTTTGAAACAACCGGATTCATATTAGCAGCACAAAAAATAGTTGAAAAGCTGGCAGAATGGAAGGAACGTATTGGCTTTGAGTCAGAAGTTTTAAATCTTGGCGGCGGTTTTGGAATCCGCTATACAAAAGAGGACGAGCCAATTCAGCCGTCGCAATATGTCAGTGAAATCATTAAAGAGGTTAAAAAGCTGGCTGGCGAATATTCACTTAAAATGCCAGAAATTTGGATTGAACCAGGCCGCTCTCTTGTAGGAGATGCCGGGATTACTCTTTATCAGGTCGGAGCTTCCAAAGATGTTCCGGGTGTCAGGAAATATTTGGCGGTTGATGGCGGGATGAGTGATAATATCCGTCCGGCACTCTACCAGGCAAAATACGAGGCGGTCTTTGCCAACAGGCCGCTGGCACAAGCATCAGAAACTGTCTCGATTGCCGGCAAATGCTGTGAATCAGGAGATATGCTGATTTGGGATTTGCCATTGCCGGAGCAAAAGGATGAGGATATTTTAGCAGTATTCTGTACTGGTGCTTACGGCTATTCCATGGCCAACAACTATAACCGGATTCCACGTCCGGCAGTAGTTTTCGTCGAAGATGGAAAAGCCACCCTCGTCGTGAAAAGAGAAACATACGAAGATCTTGTAAGATATGATTTACCATTAAAATAATAAAACTGCCGCTCGCGAGCGGCAGTTTTCATTTATAAAAAAACTATGAGAATAGGGCCTTAATGGCATCAATGAGCCAAATGAAGAATTGTTTGACCTTCTCCAGGAATCCCTGCCCTTCCTCAGATTGCAGGAATTTGGAAATACGGTCTTTTGCTTTGTTGAGTTGGTCACTAACCTGATTCCAGTCAATATTCAAGCTTTTCAATTTATTAAATAAGTCCATCAGCCTTTGAATCTGTTCCTCAGTAAGAGTTACATTTAGTTCTTTCGCCGCTTGCTCGATAATGGTCCGTAATTCCTGATCGTTTTTTGGCTGGTTCTTGGCAATTTCCTCTTTTATTTTTGCGATTAAGGCGGCTGCATTTTCTGCACCGATGGCGTCACCAAGCTTTGCTGTTTCTACCATTTCCTGATTGGCCGCCTGCTTTACTTCCTCAGGGATTGTTTTATCGGCGGAAATTTCATACGCCTTAATAATCCCTGTCAGTGCTGCGGTGCCCGAAACAGAGATAGGAGCGGTTATATAGATGTCAGCATCCTTCACGCCAGCCGTGATCAGAGCATTGACATACATTTCATCTGTAACCCAGTTAATGTTTTTCGTTTTTACTTTTATGCCAGAGCCGCTTGGTGCAATTGTAATCGCTGATGAAGAAATTGCCTTCGTTCCAATCAATGATTTTGAGACATATTTCCCTAAATATTGATGCTCTTCTTGATTGGATACGGTCACAATTTGAACATCCTTCGGCGCGCCCATTTCCTCCAACAATTGATTTTTTTGCGTTTCTGTTAAATTTTCACCTAATGTTACAATCATATCTCCTTCAGCCATGTCTGCAAAACTGCGGATAGGAACGAGAAATAAACAGACTGCCGTGAGGAGTATCAATAATTTTTTCATAATGGCCTCCTTGATTTTTAAAACGCTTTTGACAATAATAAAGATTCTTCTTTAATAATATAACCGATTCCATTATTATATAACGATAAAAACAAATTAGAAGTTTCATAGGTTCAAATTATTCACGAAAAATTGACTGACTTAGGAGAAATGGATTATTTTTGTGTTTTGGTGTAGAATGTAGGACAGGTAAGTAAGTTAATGGGGGATTTGTATGAATAGAAATAACTGGGCTTTATTTGGCATTCTTATTGTGATATCAATTATTTGGGGAATTATCTATTGGATGTTCATAGCGCCAGGCAAGTAGAGATTTTCCATTGAAGAATGATGACGAATTCGGTATGATTGTGGTTAGTGAACATAAAGATTTTCAAATACATATACTGCATAAAGAAAATCATTAAACCAGTTTGAAAAATACACTATTGTTAAACCAAACCATTGGTTTATTGAAAATAATGAGGGATACGTATGTTAATTCGCTATAAGAAAACATTCGAAAAAATTGCGATGGGGTTAATGTCTTTTATGCCAACTGAAAAAGATCTCAAGAAACTCCAGCAAACCATGAAGGAATACGAAACAGAAGAGAATCACAGGCTGTTCCTTTGGAAGGAAGAAGATATTATTGGACTGATTGGGGCGATTTATCATCAGGATACCAATACTTTGGAAATTCAACATGTTTCTGTTAATCCCTCACACCGCTTCCAAGGAGTAGGCAAAAAAATGGTTAAAGCTTTAAAGGAAATGTATCCGGATAAAAATATTACTTCGAACGCGAACACAGCTTCTTTTATTGAGAAATGTGATGTTTGCTAAATATAGGAAAAGGCAGCGGCCTCATGCCCCGCTGCCTTTTTTTAATATCGCGTTGTTTCTTTCTGCAATGACACTTGACCGGTCCCGTAATTTGTGGCGATGGATGATCTCTAGATCCGCCAAATCACTTTCCCTTTGCCAGTCAAACCCTTTTTCATCACACAATTTCATACACGCTTGGAGCAATTCAGGATCGCTTATGGGCAGATTCATGCTTTTATATTCTTCGCGATTTTGCAGACCTATTAACTGTTCTTTTATGGTCTGAAGGAAAAGCCGGCCATCCAAACCCAGATCCGGTAGTAAGGAAGATTGGTCAGAAATGATTGTAATCGCCTTTTCCAATGTTCTCTGTGCACCGTTAAAATTCTTGCGGCGATGGTGGTAAGCCGATACTGCCAATAATATAAACCCTACCCAAATAGACTCTTTATTGCCGGGGTCAGACCCTTTCCAAAAGTCTTCGAGGATCTCATGGCACTCAAAATAATCCCTGTCGCCATGAAAATGACTTAAAAATTCGATATATTCTTTTGGGTACAAGCATTTCCCCTCCAGTTTCTTTATATATGTACAGTTTAACATATTCGGCAATTGAAGGTCATGACCAGGCTGTAAAACAATAGACCCGTTTTAAACGGGTCCTTTAGTTATTAAAATCATTTTTAATTACCAAACCCAGGAAGCACCGATGATAATTAATAAAATGAACAGTACGACGATTAACGCAAAGCCGCCGCCGAGTCCGAAGCCTGCTGCTCCATCAGCCATAATTATTACCTCCCGTCACTTTTTCTCTTTCCATGTCATCATATGTGATGAATTTGTCCATTGTTATGGGCACACTTACCAGTATTTACGGAAGGGCAGAGTGTTCGGTTGATTTTTCTATTGGATAACCATCCTGAATCCTCTATACTATTAGTAGTCGTTTGTATAATATGATTTTAGAATTTTGGTGAGATGAATGCCTTATCAGGTGAAAATTGATGCATTTGAAGGGCCGCTTGATTTGCTGCTCCATTTAATAAACAGGCTTGAAATTGATATTTATGATATTCCCGTGGCACAGATAACGGAACAATATCTAATCTATATTCATACCATGAAGGAATTAAAATTGGATGTTGCCAGTGAATATTTGGTAATGGCGGCAACACTGCTGGCGATAAAAAGCAAAATGCTTCTTCCTAAGCATGAGGAAGAGTTTGAAGACGTTGATCCACTCGAGACAGCCTACGAGGAAGACCCGAGGGATGAGCTGGTTGAGCGATTGATAGAATACCGAAAGTACAAGGAGGCTGCTCACGATTTAAAAACGATGGAAGAAGAGCGATCCCTTATGTATACCAAACCGCCAAGTGATTTATCCGACTTTACGAAGGAAGTACAGCCTGGGAAAAAAGATATGAATGTTTCCCTTTACGATATGCTGGCTGCGTTCCAAAAACTAATGAGAAGAAAGAAACTGCAGCGGCCGCTTGCCGCGAAAATTACTAGGCAGGAAATTTCCATTGAGACAAGAATGACCGAGATCATGGAAGAATTAAAGCATCTTAAGGGCAGGAGAAATTTTACTGAATTATTTCCTTTTCCGGCAAAGGACCATATCGTTGTTACTTTTCTAGCTATTTTAGAACTGATGAAAAGAAAGGAAGTTAACGTCCATCAACAAGAAAACTTTGGGGACATTTTAATTGAAGCAGTAATAGAAGGAGCAGATGTTGGTGGATATCATTAATTGGACAAGTATTTTGGAAAGCCTGTTGTTCGCCGCAGGAGACGAAGGGCTTTCCCTTAAACAAATTGCCGAGGTCCTAGAAGTGGATGATCTTCATGCAAGTGAGATTATTGAGAATTTAAAACAAGAGTATGAATCTAATGAAAATCGAGGAATTATGATAGTTCAACTGGCCGGGACGTTTCAGCTTGCCACAAAGAAAGACAATGCCGACTACTTAAAAAAGCTTGTTGATTCTCCACATACCTCGACATTGTCGCAGGCTGCTTTAGAGACTTTGGCAATTATCGCGTATAAACAGCCAATCACCAGGACTGAAATTGAGGAAATCCGTGGTGTCAAAACGGAACGGCCGTTAAACACGCTTATGGCAAAGGCCTTGATCAAAGAAGTCGGCCGTGCTGAAGGGACTGGACGCGCTATTTTGTATGGTACTACCAAAGAATTTCTTGATTATTTTGGCTTGAAGAACTTGAATGAACTGCCGCCTCTTCCTGAAAAAGTGGAGGATGAATTTGTTCAGGAGGAAGCAGATTTATTTTTTGAAAAATTTCAAGAAACATTGAACTCATAATATCCGCACAGAGAATATGTGATAAAATAAAGCTATCCATATTTTTTTATGCAACAATGGTTTAAGCATATTTACAAGGAGCGGGATTTAAGTTGCTGATTAAAGAATGTAAAGGGTATGAATTAGAAAAAGAAAAATCCAATACTTCAGAGGATTTCTTTAACAGAAGTGAGATAACATTTGTGGAAGATGGGACTGAAAAAACATTGCATGTTTTGTATGTCCGTTATTTTGATTCTATTTTTCAAGAATTTACTCCATTTAAGCAAAATCCCATTTTTGCCCAAGATGGACTTGAGGTGAGCTTTAAAGATGTTGTTGCCCTTGTTTGTTTATTGAAAAATCCAGGCTTACGCGGGCGCAAACGGCTTTATATTAATTCCAAGCAAGAATTTGCTTCCTATTTTCAAGGTATCAATTTCGAAAAATTGCCGGAAATCTTTTCAAGCCTAAAGCAAAAAAACGGCTATCAGCTGCGTTCGCCGCTAGAGTTTATCTTGCAGCCTAATTAGACATAGGAGGGGTTAAGATGGGGAATTCATTAGTTCATTCACAATTACACGATGTCAAAAATTTCCTTGCAAAGACCATTACCGCGATTGGGGATTTTTTAAATGAAACAACAATTTCACAATTGCAAGTAGAAAATGAGGAAGAAGTTAACTATCATAAATTAATCTTTTCAACGTTAAGAAAGCTTGCTGTGTACAGCGAGGAGGGTTTCGAAGCATGTACGGTTATTTTGCAGGGAGATCCGTTTCAAAAAGCTGCTGCTGAGAAAACCTTGTATAAGATTTATCATCAATGCATCGAAGAATTCTTCTCACCAAAAAATGATGCTTGGTTTGAAAACAGCCGTTCTGCTTATACCGGGAAAAATTCTATCAAGTTTTACCGGACTGCAGCCGAACAAATCCAGCAATTGGTAAAAAGCTTGGAAGGTGAGTTTCAGCGCATAAGAGAAGAACTGGAATATTATGAAACAGATTATCGCACGAAGATGATTCAATCCAAATAATTAATATTTTAAGGCTGTCCTGCAAAGGTCAGCCTTTTCTCTTGTTCTTACCGACCTTATTTCCTCATACCTTTTAGGGAGACTCGTGCAGCGGAAAGGAAGGGGAGAAAATGAGCCGGTTTAGCGGGTATGTAAATGAATTATTTAAATGGAATGAGCAGATGCGTCATTTTCTGCAGTCCGAACGGGTCAGCCAAAACTCTGAATTATGGGATGAACTTGATGAATTTACGGATATGATTGAAGGTTCAAGAAAAGAGCTTTCCAATGAAGAACTGATCGGTCTTCAGGCAAGAGCTGAACAAATCCATGGTAAATTGGAAAATTATTTTAGCCAAAAACGTGACCAGGAGATAGGGACCATTTGGGCAATTGAAAAACAAATCCCACCGGGAGGTCATAAACTACCCGAGCTGCCCTATCCTTATAACGCGTTAGAGCCATATATCTCTGAGGAGATCTTGCGGCTTCACCATGATAAGCACCACCGTGCATATGTTGAGGGTTTAAACAAGGCAGAGTTAAACCTAAAATCAGCAAGGGAAAGAAACGATTTTTCCCTCGTCAAGCATTGGTCAAGGGAGCTGGCGTTCCACGGGTCCGGTCATTATCTTCATTCGATATTTTGGAAAAACATGAGTCCAAATGGCGGAGGGAACCCGTACGGATTAGTGCAAAAGGAAATCACCAATTATTTCGGAACCATCACGGCTTTTAAGAACCATTTCACCGAGGCCGCCAAACAGGTTGAAGGGTCAGGCTGGGCGTTATTGGTTTGGTCGCCAAGAGCACACCATTTGGAAATTTTACAAACGGAACGGCACATGCTGCTGACACAGTGGGATACCATCCCACTGCTTGTCCTAGACGTATGGGAGCATGCCTATTATCTTCAATATCAAAACAACCGGGCCGAGTACATCAATAACTGGTGGAATGTTGTAAACTGGCACGATGTAGAAATGAGATTTGAAAAAACAGTGGACACGAAATGGTCTCCCCTATGACAAGGAAGCGGCGCCGCCGCTTTCTTTTTTGTCATATCACACTTTGTCTTGCATAAAATTTACTAAATAACGAGGAGGACGAGGTATATCTAATGAGAAGTATATTGAAAATAGCCTGTTTTTGCCTCATAGTCTCACTATTTGCCGCTAATCATCCTCAGAGAGCCGAGGCTTCCTTTGATGTTAGTGCTGCTAGTGCGGTTCTAATTGAGCAAAATTCCGGCCGCATTCTTTATGAAAAGGATGCTTTTACGAAAAGACGAATCGCCAGCATTACGAAAATTATGACCGCGATTCTAGCAATCGAATCTGGAAAACTAGATCAATATGTAAAGGTAAGTGAACAAGCAGTCCGTGCAGAGGGCTCATCCGTGTACTTGAAGCCGGGTGAAAAAATAAAACTTGAGGATTTGGTCTATGGGTTAATGCTGCGGTCCGGAAATGATACAGCTGTTGCCATCGCCGAATATGTCGGTGGAAGTGTCGATGGCTTTGCTTTTTTAATGAACCAAAAGGCAAAGGAAATCGGCATGTTAAACACTCATTTTGCAAATCCCCATGGCTTGGATGACCATGAAAACCATTATTCAACCGCCTATGATATGGCCATTTTGACACGTTATGCGATGCATAACAAAATCTATCAAAAAATTTCCGGCACAAAGGTGCATCGCGCTCCTAATCCAACCGAAAGCTGGGACAGGGTATGGAAGAACAAAAATCGGTTATTAACAAAATATAAATATACAACCGGAGGTAAGACAGGCTATACAAAACGGGCCAAGCGGACGCTGGTAACGACAGCGGCAAAAGGTGATATGAATTTAATCGCGGTCACCTTGAACGACCCAAATGATTGGGATGATCATATTTCCATGTATGAATACGGATTTAAAGATTATGATATGGCAGAAGTTTTAACAAAAGGAAAAATTGATATCAAAAGTCCGAAATATTTTCAAAATCATTTGTTCTTAAAGAAATCAATTGTTTACCCGGCAACCAGCCAAGAGATGGACTTATTCAGCATTAAGTATAAGTTAAACAAGCCTGATAAAAAATGGGATGATGAAAATAAACAAGAGAGAGTAGTCGGAAAAGCTATTGTTTATTTGGATGGAAGGGCCGTAGAGGAATCGCCTATTTACTATCAAAGCTTGCCGAAAAAGGAGAAGGGTCTGTTCGAAAGTGTTAAAAAAATATTTTTTTCACTAATAGGTGTGAACGCGCATGGTTAATTATATCTGGGTTGGAATGACCGTCATTGGGATTGTGTTTGCCCTGTTTAATGGGACCATTGAGGATGTAAACAGGGCGGTATTTGATGGGGCGAAAGAAGCGGTTACCTTATGTATCGGCCTGATCAGCGTGCTTGTCTTTTGGCTTGGAATGATGCGGATTGCGGAAGAATCAGGACTTCTTGAAAAACTGGCTAAATTATTTCGCCCGCTTGTAAAGATATTGTTTCCGGACGTACCAGTCCAACATCCAGCGATGGGATATATGCTGTCAAATATGATTTCCAACATGTTTGGCCTTGGGAATGCCGCAACGCCGCTTGGCATCAAAGCAATGGAGGAGCTAAAAAAGTTAAATGGCGGAAAAAACTCGGCTTCAAGGTCCATGGTCACATTTTTGGCGATTAATACGGCGAGCATTACCATTATCCCGACAACCGTCATTGCTATCAGAATGACATATCATTCAACATCCCCTACCGAAATTGTTGTTCCAACCATTATTGCCACCATCCTTTCGGCGATAGGGGCCGTTCTCATCGACCGTTACTTCTATTATCGCAGAAGCCGAAAAGGATGATCATTTATGGAATTTATCTCATTAATATCTTTGACATTTATACCCTTATTAATAGGCTTTATCCTGATTTATGGCACCATTAAACAGGTGCCGACTTACGAAAGCTTTGTTGAGGGCGGTAAGGAAGGGATAAAAATCGCTGTTTCGATTATCCCGTTTTTAGTCGGAATGCTGGTGGCCATCTCCATTTTCCGGGCATCAGGTGCACTGGACGCCATCATGGATTGGTTTCGTCCATTTATGAAGATGATGGGTGTACCAGCAGAAATCGTTCCGTTATTATTGATTCGTCCCATTTCCGGTACGGCAGCCTTGGGTATGACCAGTGACTTAATCGCTGTGTACGGACCGGATTCCTTCATTGGCAGACTAGCGTCCGTATTGCAGGGGAGCACCGACACGACCTTCTATGTTTTAACTGTTTATTTCGGTGCAGTCGGCATCAAAAAAATGGGTGATGCCTTAAAAGTAGGTCTCTTGGCAGACGTAGTCGGTATCATCGTATCCATCATCGTCGTCTCCTTCATTTTCGGAACAAAATAACAAAAAGCAGGTTCTTGTATAACGTTTCTTAGGCTGTTGAAAAACTTTCGATAGCCTTTTTATTTTTTTCATTAATCAACGCTTTATAAATATAAAGGCATAACAATAGGTCTGTTGATTGGCGCTCCACTAAGGAAAGCTTCCTTGAATAATCATCGCAGGGACAGGCTGCTCTTTGCCTGTCCCGAGGCGCTTCGCTTTCCGCGGGCGTGCCGGGGAGCCTCCTCGGCGCTGAAGCGCCTGCGGGGTCTCCTCAGCCCCGTATTCCCGCAGGAGTCTTCGCGCCTTCCGCGCCAATCAACAGGTGTATTCAATATAGAACTTAAACTCACAATAAATAGTAAAAATAAGTTGTAATTTCAATGTTTAAGCCAAAAGAGTTTAGCCAAAGAAATATGAATTTATTATAGACAACCACTTTTCTTAACTTGATTAATATATACACGTGCTTTTCTTACTGCAGTCTGTAAAATATGAAAAAGATTGCTTCACACTTATCAAGGATGGAAAATGTGTGTTGCAATACTTAGATTGATTTGCCTCCCTGTTGATTGGAGCGGAGGGCACTCGACTCCTGCGGGATATAGAGGTCACTGGAGACCCCGCAGGCGCCTTAGCGCCGAGGAGGCTCCAGGACCTCCCCGCGGAAAGCGAGTGCCCGTAGCGGAAATCAACAGGCCCATTAGCAGGGACAATCAAAAAAATAGCCCAGAAAAAACAAAAAGCAGGTTCTTTACAGAGCCTGTTTTTTTGTATTTAATGAGCACTGCCGCTTAGACTTTGAAAAGTGGAGAATTTGTGTCATAATTCAGTAGGATAGAACAAATGCATTTTTAAAATAAGAATTATTACTATAGCAAAATTATATTTGTTCCCTATACTATGGATAGATTTTTTGAGGTGAAAGAATGGAAAGATTGCAGAAAGTAATTGCCCGCGCCGGAATTTCTTCTAGAAGGAAAGCGGAAGAACTGATCAAAGAGGGCAGGGTAAAAGTAAATGGAAAAGTCGTCACCGAGCTTGGTGTAAAGGTTTCACCCTCCGATAAAGTAGAGGTAAATGAAATACCGCTTGAGAAAGAGGTGCCTGTTTACTTCCTATTATATAAACCAAGAGGGGTTATTTCGAGTGTCAGCGATGAAAAAGGCCGAAAGGTAGTAACGGATTTCTTTCCGGCTATAAAAGAAAGAATCTTCCCTGTGGGGCGCCTGGATTATGATACTTCTGGGTTATTGCTGCTTACTAACGATGGCGAATTTGCCAATCTACTAATGCATCCTAAGAACGAAATCGAAAAGGTTTATGTCGCAAAAGTAAAAGGCCTTCCTTTAAGGGAAAATCTTAAAAAGCTAGAAAAAGGAATCCGTTTAGAGGATGGAAAAACAGCGCCGGCGAAAGTGAAGCTGCTGTCAACTGATAAGAAAAAACAAACCTCTATCGTTGAGATTATTATTCACGAAGGCAGAAACCGTCAGGTAAGGAGAATGTTTGAGGCAATCGGCCATGAAGTTTTGAAGTTAAAGAGGGAGCGTTATGGATTTTTAACCTTAACAGGGCTAAGGGCAGGAGAAGCTAGAGAACTAACTACCCATGAGGTGAAGCAGATAAGGGCACTTGCTTTGGATGTATCGAAGCGGCAAAAAAATTCATAGAATCGTCACAATTAGATTCTGTCGTAATCACTGTGGGTACATTGATAAATGATATAATTTAGACTAACTGTGCTCTGTAGTAAATGGAGGAGATTCGAATGAAAAAACGGCGATTGGTGATGAGAACGATTATTCTGCTTATTCTCGGTGCTGCCGTTGCTTACAGCCTATATGCCAATTTGACAAAGGATACGAAACAAAAGGTAGCCGTTGGGGAAAAAGCTCCTGATTTTGTATTAACGGATATGGACGGGAATAAACATCGTTTGTCCGATTACCGCGGTCAGGGAGTTTTCTTAAACTTTTGGGGAACATGGTGTCCACCATGCAAGAAAGAGATGCCATATATCAATAATCAATACCAACAATATAAAGACAAAGGGGTTCAAGTTTTATCAATTGATATTCAGGAATCCGAGCTGCAAGTAAACCAATTTGCTGAGCATTATAAGCTGGAATTTCCGATTATGATCGATACCGATAAAGAAGTCATGACAGCCTATGGTATTAACCCGCTGCCAGCAACATTTCTAATCGATAAAAACGGAGAAGTTGTGAAATATCATACCGGCGAAATGACGGAAAAAATGGTAAGGGAGTTTATGGAGAAAATTAAACCTTAAAGGTTGTTGGGAGTTTTTTTAAATGAACGATGTAAAATGTGAATGCGGTCATGTGAATCCGCACGGCACTGTGTTATGTGAGGCCTGCGGTAAGGTGCTGGATGAAACAGACAACAAGAAAGAACTTCTTGATATGCGCTATGAGGGCAGTGCGCGCCGCTCGCAAACCTATAACAAAACCATCATTGATAAAATATGGAACTTCTTTTCCTCTGTAAAGGTTGGCGTCTGGCTGATTGTTATCACGCTGGTAGCTTCTATTCTGGGCACGATTCTGCCTCAGGAAATGTATATCAATCTGCCGCCGGATGTCTATTACGAGCAGGAATACGGCTGGTTCGGAAAATTGTACTACCAGCTAGGCTTTCATGATTTGTATGGGTCATGGTGGTATTTATTATTAATCGCCATGATTGGCATTTCCCTTGTTATTTGCAGTCTTGACAGGGTAGTTCCTTTGTATAAAGCATTAAAAGCACAAAGGGTCACAAGACATGAGGGATTTCTCAAACGCCAGCGGGTGTTTGGCACAAATTCCGAGGCTGAGCAAACCGACTTTGAAACGGTGAAAAAACATTTGCAGGCAAAACGCTACCATGTCCGTGAAGAAAATGGCGATATTCTTGCAGAGAAAAATCGTTTTTCCCGTTGGGGTCCATATATAAACCATATCGGACTAATAATTTTCTTATTTGGCGGAATGCTGCGCTTTATCCCTGGGTTTTATGTAAATGAGGACCTTTGGGTTCGTGAAGGGGAAACAGCATTAGTTCCGGAAACGAATGAACAATATTATATTAAAAATAATCAATTTATATTAGAACATTACGATAAAAACAATAAGACTTTCGAAAAGGCACTTAACCGGGCAGGCGAGGTTGTGAAGAACTATCAATCAAACGTCGTTCTGTATCAGCGGGAGGGAGAGAAAATCCCAGGGGAAAAGCCGAAGTTAAAGAAGTTAGAGGAATATAAGATTAGAGTAAATCAGCCACTATCCTTCGATGGTTACTCTGTCTTTCAATCTTCCTTTAAAACTGAATTTAAAGCGATGACATTTACTCTCACTAATAAGAGCACAAATCAAGCTTTTGGCGAGGTGAAGGTTGACTTAACTAACCCGCAGGAGAAGTACGATTTAGGTAATGGCTATTCAGTGGAACTTCTAAACTATTTCCCGGATTTCGAATTTGACGATAACGGGGAACCATCAACAAAATCGCGGGTACCTAATAATCCGGCCTTCATTTTCCGGATGAATACACCGGATAAGCCAAAAGGGGAAACAAGCTTTGTAGCCATCAGACAGACTATTGAACCGTTTGGTGATAATACCTATAAACTGGCCTTCAAGGGAATTGAGACAAAAAATGTTTCCGGATTTATTGTTAGAAAGGATTCCTCTTTATGGGTGTTCATTATTGGCGGAATCATTTTCATGATTGGGGTTATTCAAGGTGCCTACTGGAACCACCGCCGTATTTGGGTTCAGCGCAAAAACGGGCAGGTCTGGATTGCCGCCCATACAAACAAGAATTGGTACGGCATGAAACGGGAGCTTGAAACTATTCTAGCAGGCACTAAATTGACGATGCCGGAGGATCAGCTTCAAAGGGACAAAGAGGTTAAGGAGGTAGTATAGTTGGCAGCATTAAGCAGTAATCTATTGTTTGTCGCTTTTATCCTATATTTAATAGCGACGCTGTTTTTCGGCGGTTCAATCAAGGAGAAAAAAGGTTTATCTGAAAAGAAAGAAACGAATAAGTGGGGAAAAATTGCTGTATTTCTAACCATCGTGGGCTTTGTTTCTCAGCTTGGCTATTTTATTACCAGATGGATTGCGGCCGGACATGCACCGGTCAGTAATATGTTTGAGTTTACGACATTCTTTGGAATGGCCCTTGTCGGCGCGTTTATCGTGATTTATTTTATATACCGCACGACGCTGCTTGGTCTGTTTACAATGCCTGTAGCCATCCTGGTCATCGCGTATGCTAGTATGTTCCCAAGGGATATTACTCCATTAATACCGGCCCTGCAAAGCTATTGGCTGCATATTCATGTTACCACTGCTGCAATCGGGGAAGCCATTTTGGCAATAAGCTTTGCTGCAGGTCTTATCTATTTAGTAAAAGCCATTGATCAAACCAAATCCAGTAAACGAACCTTTTGGCTCGAAGCGGTTATGTTTTCTTTAGTTACGGTTTTGGGCTTTGTAGCCGTTTCTTCAATCTTCTCCGGAATGGGGTACCATGAGAAATTTAATTGGGTTGATAAGCATGATAACGAGGCAGTTGTCGAATATACGATGCCTGCCATTACAGGACCTCATGAAGGGGAACTGTTGACAAAGGATGGCTTTAAACCATTGGTTGAGATGCCAGCTATTGTTAATGCCAAAAAACTAAACACGGTCATTTGGTCATTGATCGGTGGAATTATCCTTTACGGACTTATTAGGCTGATTATTAGAAAGCGAATTTCCGCCGCTCTTAAACCGCTGGTTAAAAATATAAACCTTGATTTTGTTGATGAGATTAGCTATCGTTCTGTATTAATTGGATTCCCTGTTTTTACACTGGGAGCACTGATATTTGCGATGATTTGGGCACAAATGGCTTGGTCCCGTTTCTGGGGCTGGGACCCTAAGGAAGTATGGGCATTAATAACCTGGTTATTTTATGCCGCCTTCATGCATCTTCGTCTGTCAAAGGGCTGGCATGGAGAGAAGTCTGCTTGGCTTGCCGTAATCGGCTTTGTTATCATCATGTTTAACCTTGTCGCTGTCAACCTCATCATAGCCGGACTTCATTCTTACGCAGGATAACTGTCAAAATTTAGCCTTCACTTTTGATTAAGTGAGGGCTTTTTTCAAATAATAGTAAAAAATTATTTGTCTTAATTAACATTGTCAAATTATTGACACTTTTTATCGGATTTATTAGCTTTCAACATATAGCAAAAATGGAGACCATTTTGTAAAATAAACAACATGGGGGGATTAATAATGGATCAGGACGTTAAAATCTTAGTTGTAGATGATGAAGAAAGAATTCGCAGATTATTAAAAATGTATTTAGAGCGCGAAGATTTTTTAATTGATGAAGCAGAGGATGGTAATCAAGCATTAGCGAAAGCGTTGGCTAATGATTATGATGTCATTCTTTTGGATTTAATGATGCCTGGCAAGGATGGCATTGAGGTTTGCCGCGAATTAAGGGAGAAAAAGGCGACTCCTGTTATCATGTTAACGGCAAAGGGTGAAGAGGTGAACCGGGTACAGGGCTTTGAAGTCGGTACGGATGACTATATCGTTAAACCATTCAGCCCGCGTGAGGTAGTACTAAGGGTAAAAGCACTGTTAAGACGATCATCACAAACTACCTTCCTGCAAACGGAGACAACAACAAAGGATGTCATTGTATTTCCTCATTTAACAATAGATAATGATGCCCACCGGGTATCTGCTGATGGTAAAGAGGTTAGCTTAACGCCTAAAGAATATGAGCTGTTATATTTTCTTGCCAAAGCACCGGACAAAGTATTTGACCGTGAGCAGCTGTTAAAGGAAGTATGGCATTATGAGTTTTTCGGTGACCTAAGGACAGTTGATACACATGTAAAACGTCTTCGCGAAAAACTAAATAAAGTTTCGGAACAAGCTGCTAGAATGATTGTTACCGTTTGGGGAGTAGGTTACAAATTTGAGGTAGTAAATGAATGACCTTCTTAAGAAGTGTAGTCGGTAAGCTTTGGTTTACCATCATTTTATTAGTTTCATTTGTCCTGTTTATTTTAACAGTGATGCTCCTTGAGTTTTTTCAAAACTATAATATTAATGAAACAAAGAATGATTTGACCCATACAGCCGAAAAAATTGCCACTGTACTGGAGGAGCATCCAGCAGATAAATGGCCGCTCGGTTTGGAAATTTCGTGGGAAATCATTGATGATGTCACCAAAGTAGTCATTATAAAAGGTGATGAAGTTTATTATTCTCCAAACACAAAGGGAGGAAATAAATTAACGATTGATGATATTCGGAACGATCCCGAGTTATCAAGTGTATTACACAAAAATAAACGGGTCGAGAAAATCTCCAATCTTTCATCCGAAAAAAATAGCGCTGGCACTGCCGCCAATTATTCAATCATCGGGGTGCCGCTTAAACTCTCCGGAAATCAAAATGGGGCAGTGTTCATTTACCAATCTTTAAGGGTCATGCAGGAAACATCCCGGTCAGCAACCAAATTTATTTTGCTTGTGGCTGGTGTTGCCATTATTCTTACAACCATTTTCGCATTCTTTTTGTCCACAAGAATAACCGCACCGTTAAGGAAAATGCGGGAAGCTGCATTTGAGGTGGCAAGAGGGAAATTTGATACAAAGGTCCCTATTTTGACCCATGATGAAATTGGTGAACTGGCTACTGCTTTTAATCAAATGGGCCGGCAATTAAAGTTTAATATGAACGCGCTCAATCAGGAAAAAGAGCAGTTGGCGAGCATCCTAAGCAGTATGGCTGATGGGGTTATTACCTTCAACCGGGATGGAACGATTTTAATCACAAATCCTCCGGCAGACCGCTTTCTTCAATATTGGTATTATGAGAAAGGGGTTATCTCCGGATCGGAAGCCATTCCCTCTCAAGTCATGAATCTTTTTCAAAAAGCAGTTGATACAGAAAAAGAGCAGATCGGGGAAATTTCCCTGCAAGGACGCCATTGGGTCATACTGGTTAGCCCGCTGTACAGTAATCGGTTTATTCGCGGGGCAGTTGCGGTCTTAAGGGATATGACTGAGGAACGGCAATTGGAGAAAATGAGAAGAGACTTCATTGCCAATGTTTCACACGAACTGAGAACGCCAATTTCCATGCTTCAGGGCTACAGCGAAGCGATTGTTGACGATATCGCGGAAACACAGGAAGAGAAAAAAGAAATGGCAAAAGTCATTTATGATGAATCGCTAAGAATGGGCCGACTTGTCAATGAATTGCTGGATTTGGCAAGAATGGAAGCTGGTCATATTCAATTAACAATGGAAGAGGTCAATATCTCTACTTTTATCAAACGGATTATTCATAAATTCCAAGGGTTAGCCAAAGATAATGGAATTCAATTACTGGTTGAAATCGACAACGACATACCAACCTTTACAATGGACCCTGATCGAATTGAACAGGTTCTTACGAATTTAATTGATAATGCGATCAGGCATACCCCGAAAGATGGTTCTGTGACCTTAAAAGTCGCTTCCGAGGACAAGGGCGTCAGAATGGATGTTGTGGACTCAGGAACAGGGATTCCTGAGGAAGATTTACCGTTTGTTTTTGAACGATTTTATAAAGCTGATAAGGCACGAACCCGCGGCAGGTCAGGAACAGGTCTAGGACTGGCTATTGCCAAAAATATCATTGATGCCCATCGTGGACATATTTCCGTTCAAAGTAAAGTTGAACAGGGAACGACATTTTCCTTCATACTCCCACGAAAATCGTAAAATGACCATGGATTTTGCCGATTTCTATTGATTCACAAGGAACATTTTTAAGAGGCTGGCTACTCGCGCCAGTCTCTTTTTATTTTTCCATTAAATACCTTCCTTTTCATCCCAAAAAAGTCTATATTTAAGAAAGTGTAACCTTTTATACATAAACATCGACTAATATTTTGAACGGGGAGGGGAAAAAGTTGGACTCCGTTTTCGATGAACTTTATCAAAAATATCACCATGATGTATTTCAATTTCTTTTTTATATGGTTAGAAACAGAGAGCAGGCGGAGGATCTTGTTCAAGAGGTTTATATTAGAGTGTTTAAGTCTTATAATCGCTTTGAAGGAAAAAGCAGCGAAAAAACCTGGCTTTTTTCGATTGCGAGAAATGTTGCGATTGATTATTTTCGAAAGCAAAAGGGCTGGAAGGAAAGAATCCTTGAGAAATTTGATTGGTCTTCAAATCAGGTAAAGGACGACCATCCTATCCCTGAGGAAATGGCTGTTCAAAGAGAAGAAATTAAATGGGTATATAAATGCTTGGAATACTGTACCGTGGACCAAAGGGCCGTCGTTATATTACGATTTATTCACGATTTGTCAATAGCGGAGACAGCAGAGGCTCTAGGATGGACAGAAAGTAAAGTCAAAACGACCCAGCATCGCTCGTTGAAGGTATTAAAGAAGCACATGGAAACATTTTACCGAAGGGAGGAGGGAAGTAGTGAGAAAGTCAGAGTGGAGCGATAAAGAGCTCATAGATTTGTTAAAACAGATGCCTAAAATACAAGACTATCGCCATCCTCGTGACATTTACCAAAACCTTTCACGTAAAAAACGGAAAACTGTTTCATGGCTCCTGCCGGGTATTGCAGCTGCAGCGGCACTATTTTTATTTTTTATTTTGGCTCCTAAGTTTATGGATACGAATCATTATTCAATCAATAATGCCAAACAAGAATCAACAAAAGAAGCGAAAATTGCCAAGGATAATAGCGATGCGGGCGGTATGGCCAATCAGGAATCGCAAACGGGTCAAATTTCAACATTAAAGAAAGCCGAAGGGCAAAACGATCATGCCGGGAAAACGGCTGTTTATGATGATGAAATTAAAGACGGCGTCGTGTTGACCTATTGGATCCCCGATAATCAGGCGCTAAATCTAGTACCAGTATCAACTATAGTCAAAAATACTGAAGGAAAAGACTGGCTTACCCTATATAATGAACATATGGCAAACCTAAATGAATCGGAATGGGGCCTAAGTGAATTTTATCCGCTCCAGGCAACATTGCATTATGATAATGCTAATGAAACTGTTATTGTCGATGTACCTTCAGACCATCCATACCGCCAAGGCAGTGCAACGGAACAAATTTTTCTCGGTGCGTTAAAAAATGATATTTCTTCCAATAGCAGCGTCAAAACGATTGAGTTCACCACAAATGGCGAACCTGGAATCGAACTAAGCAATGACTTTTTAGAAAAACTGACCATCACTGATGTGAAAAAACATGCCTACCTCTTTTACTATCCTAATGGCAGTGATGTTCCGTTCTTGGTGCCAACACCTGAATCATATAAGGATATTAAGGCTGCAATTGATGCGATGAAGTCAGTGGTAGAGGAATATCAATTACAAAGATCTTTGTTGCCAAATTTGGCAATTCAGGATGTAACAGCAAATGATAACACGTTAACCATCACTTTTGCGAAAGATACCAGTTTAGAAGATGAACGGTTGGCAGTCTGGTCGATGGAGGCCATCCTTTTAACGGCAAAAGAATTCGGATTTGAAAAAGTGGTTGTGAGCAATCCTCCCGCACCAAATATTGGCCCGTTTGATTTAACAAAAGAAATCAAGGTGCCAGCGGCCCCAAATCTTCGGACAATCGAGAAATGATAAAAAAATCAACCAAAACGGTTGATTTTTTTATGCATAAAATAGCAATTGACTCCAAATTATAACAAATATGGTCAGGCCGTCCCATGCCTCCCCATATGTTCTAAACACGAGTATAAGAACATATGGTGAGGTATGGACAAGATGTAAGGAGGATTAATAGTGAAATGCATGACTATATAAAGAGGTTTTTTATTGCCATTATCATGGCGATTTGTGTAGGTTTGTTGTTTCTCGGAGGGAGACACTCGGAAGCTGCAGGATTGCCTGAGGCGAAAACGGAGAAGGAGAGATGGATTTGGCCGGCGGATGGTGTTATTTCTGATACATATGGGACAAGACAGGGTAAGCATAAAGGAATCGATATCGCCGGAAAATATGGCACTCCGGTCTTGACAGTTGAAGATGGGGCTGTGATCAAGTCTTATTATTCCAATACATATGGTCAGGTTGTATTTATCAAGCACCCAAGCAATTTCGTTACGGTTTATGCCCACTTAAGCAAACGGGCCGTTGTACCAGGTCAAATGGTTAAGCGGGGGGAGGCCATCGGAACAATGGGAAGGACCGGTCAGGCTACCGGCACCCATCTTCATTTTGAATCACACCAATTAGAATGGAGATATGACAAAAAGTTTGCCATTAATCCGGAACTCCTATTGGGAGATGCCGATGTTGGTGAAGCGGTTCAGGGCGGAATTGCAGCCAGTGGCAAGGATGTTTTGGAGGTAAGCAGCCGTCCGCAAAATATTCCTGAACCCAGCGGGCAGCCGCTTGTAAACCAATATATTGTAATAAATGGTGACAACTTGTCCTCCATTGCCCAAAAGTTTAATGTGACAGTGGCAAGATTAAAGGAAATCAACAACCTAAACACGGATGTAATCAAGCCTAATCAAGTCTTAATCATCCGGTAAATTAAAACTTTTTAACCCGCAGCCTATTGCTGCGGGTGTTTTTTTATCTAAATATTTAAAAAACGGAAAATAACTTTAACTTAACAAAGTGACTGATTTTCAGTATAATAAACTTATAATTTTATATCGATCTATCTTCGGGGCAGGGTGAAATTCCCGATCGGCGGTATTAGAGTATAACTCTTCAGCCCGCGAGCCTAATTGGGCAGGATTTGGTGTGATTCCAAAGCCGACAGTATAGTCTGGATGGGAGAAGATGGAGGTTCTGCAGGCATTCGAAAAATTTTCTTGGATCGAATGTTTATTAAGCGTACCTAAATTTACTCCCTCAAGCTTCAATCTTGAGGGAGTTTTATTTTGCGTACCTATAAAAGCTGAATCTCTCTTCCTAACGTGATGGATCAAAAAGGAGAGAGGAAAATGAAGAAAATGAAGAACACAAAGGTAAAAGCAATGGTTTCAATCGGGATGCTGAGCAGCATCGCATATTTATTAATGTTTTTAAACTTTCCGCTGCCAATGTTCCCTAATTTTTTGTTTGTGGACTTTAGTGATATTCCTGCTTTGATTGCTGCGCTGATTTTCGGACCAGTGGCAGGAATTTTAGTAGAATTGTTTAAGAATATGTTAAATTATTTTGCAACAGGGAGCCCGACAGGCATTCCTATTGGCCACCTTGCCAATTTCGCAGCAGGGATTGTGTTTATTCTGCCGACTTGCTATTTGTATAATAAATTGAAATCAAAAAAGGGAATGACACTTGCCCTAGTAGCTGGAACTATAATAATGGCTGTTGTGATGAGTATTGCCAACTACTTTATTATTTTACCTGCCTATACGGCCTTAATGGGTTTCCCTGATATGCGGAACCTCGTCGTACCTGCGATTTTGCCTTTTAATATCTTAAAGGGCGTAATGATGTCGATCATTTTCATGCTTCTATTTATTCGGATGCAGGCATGGCTAAATAAATTTTCAGTAAAAAATGCTTAAAACGAACAGAGGCTGCAAAACTTGGGCCTCTGTTTTTTATCGAAAAAAATAACCCCCCGGCTTATATTAGGCGGGGGGTAGCAGCTTAAGAATATCTTCAGTCAAAGATTATTCAAATTTAGTTGGGTTACCGTCGAATGGCTCATCAGCAACTTTAATAGAATCAGTTGGGCAGCCTTCGAAAGCGTCCATCATGTCATCGATTAAAACATCTGGAATTTCAACGATACCTTCGTTATCGTCAAGTGTTACGAATGCGATACCTTCATCATCGTAATCATAGATATCTGGTGCAGCAGCGCCGCATGCGCCACACGCGATGCAAGTTTCCTTGTCAACAATTGTATACTTTGCCATGAAAAAAACCTCCCAGTAAAATAACAAGTAATATGCTTACTTATTTTCCATTTGTGATGGAAAATACAATTCACATATCTATTGTAAAGCTGTATGAATAACTTTTCAATAGAAATTTGATTTTGGTACCTTTAGTCCCATTATTTCTTAAACTTCCACATTTTTGGACAACACAATACCTGTTTCATGTTAAAATATAATAAAATTTAACTGTTTTTGTCGAATCAGGATAAGTGGTGAGTCTAAAATGGAATGGGTAGAATCAGTTATTCTTTATTGTTTGAAAAAAATTAATAACGAAAGAACTATTTATTCTGTTTACCACATTTTAAAAGGAAAGAAATCGTCGCAAACCATTCAGGATATTCATTTATATTCGTTAAAAAGATTATTTGGAGTGCTTGAACCGCTGACAAGAGACTCCTTTGAAGCCATAATTCATTGTATGAGGGACAACGGGTGGATTATTGAGCAAGGTGAGCAAAAATACCTGCTCAGTTCTTCAGGAGAGCAGCGCTTGAAAAATATCGGTATTCCAATCTTTCTCAATGGCTGGCGTTATCACCAAATGACCACTATATTTTGGGAACGGCTCTCTTTATTAGTTCAAGTAGTCTCTAACCTCATTAATCAGGAACCAAGCTATATACCGATTCAAAAAAATAAGAAGGTTCTTATCTGGGTTAAAGCTGTTCTTAAAGAAAGCCATCTCTCAAGAAACGAAATTGGCGAAAAATTATATGAAGAATTGAACGAATGCTTCGAAGATGGGCAGGAAATTGATCCGTCTATGATTGTCTTCCGTTTAACTGGATTCCGGCAAATAGGATTAACCGCTCAACAAGCATCCAAAAAAATGAATGTTAATGTGTACGAATATCATCTTACATTTACTAATACACTGCATTATTTGATTGAAAAAATAGAAACTAGATGGGTTAATTTTCCGATATTAACCCATCTACTAAAGGGCTTGGAGCATGGGGATGAATTAACCATTACCGCGCGAAAAACATGGAAATTGCTATCGCAGGGATATTCGATAGAGATGATAGCCAAAAACAGAAATTTAAAAACAAGCACAATCGAAGATCATTTAGTGGAATTTGCGCTGCAAATAGACCGGTTTTCAATCGATGCTTTTGTTGATAGAGAATTACAGCTGGAAATTTTGCAAATTGCTAATCAAGCCGCCACAAAGCAATTAAAATTAATAAGGGAAAAAGTCAGCCGTGCCAGTTATTTTCAAATCAGGTTAGTGTTGGCGAAGTATGGTGACCGGCAATGGAATTAGAAAATCTTTTAAAAAAGCATTTTGGCTATTTATCATTTAAAACAGGGCAAAAGGAAGCCATTTCAGCTATCTTAAATGGACAGCATACCCTGGCCATGCTCCCGACCGGAACGGGCAAATCCCTATGCTACCAGCTTCCTGGTTATGTTTTTGAGGGATCGATATTAATCGTTTCCCCGCTTCTATCCCTTATGCAAGATCAAGTGGAACAATTAGGTCGTTTGGGTGAGAAAAGGGTTATTGCTTTAAACTCCTTTCTTTCTTTGGAGGAAAAAAATTATGTTCTAGACCGGCTGCACGACTATAAGTTTATCTTTATATCACCGGAGATGCTTCAGTCCTCTTTCATCTTACAAAAGCTTCGGAACCTTGCCATCTGCTTATTTGTAGTGGATGAAGCGCATTGTATTTCTCAATGGGGGTATGATTTTCGGCCGGATTACTCCAAATTGGGTGAAATAAGGAAAAGCTTAGGGTGCCCCCTTACACTAGCTCTGACCGCCACCGCTACAAGAAAGGTCCGGAAGGATATTATCCAATCATTAGGCATAGAGGATGCTGTAAAAGTGGAATCGACAATTGACCGTCCTAATATAGCCATATGGATCGAGGAAATAGAAGAGTATCAGAAAAAGACAGACCGGGTTTTGGAGCTTGCTGCAAAGCTTGAAAAACCTGGTATTATTTACTTTTCAAGCAAAAAAATGGCCGAACAAATGGCTTTATTGCTAGAGGAAAAGAATATTTGCAACGCAAGTGCTTACCACGGGGGATTGGATCAGGATACAAGAATATTAATCCAGCAACAATTTATTCATAACCAGCTAGATGTTATTTGTGCCACAAGTGCATTCGGGATGGGAGTGAATAAGGATAATATCAGATTTATTATTCATTTTCATATGCCGATGCAAATCGAGTCGTATCTTCAGGAAATTGGCCGGGCAGGACGCGATGGTCTGCCGAGTATCGCCTATCTTTTATATTCACCTGGAGATGAACAGCTGCCTTTTCAGCTTGCTGAAAGCGAACTCCCGTCGGAACAGCAAATTGACTGGCTGTTTCATGAATTGGAAATTGGACACGGAATAAAAGGCGATGCACTTCAATTCAATCAAGGCACCCAGGAAAGAGGAGGGTTTTCTGAGGTTCAGTGGAGATTAGTGGAGAATCTTCTCCGGAAAGAAGCCAAAGAAAAAAGTTCTCTTCTTGACGGCAAAGCAAGAATTAAAGGATTTGTTAATGAACGCATAACAATGAAGAAAAAAAATATTTACCAAATGTTACAATGGGTTTTGTCAAATCGGTGCCGGCGCGAATTCCTTTTGAATTATTTTGAGGAACAGGTGACAAGTAAAATTGAGCAATGCTGTGATATTTGCGGAATTGACGAAAAAAACTATTCAGCCTCCCATAAAATGAAGGAGAATCATTTAGGGAAAATTGAATGGAAGGAATACCTAGCCGGATTATTACTTAATAGCGAGTTGAGGGAATGAAAAAGAAATATAATGAACTAATTAGCAGCTTAACTGATAAAGATTTACTTTTTCACTTATATATGACACAGGTCATATTGCTTGTGATCTCACTCATTTTAGGATTGCTCCTATTTGACCATTTCTCTTTTTTGAAAATAATCGATGTAAGTGACGTTAAGATTATTTCCATAGGCGTGCCATTGGGGATAGCGGTTGTCATCATTGACTTAATCCTAATGAAATGGCTGCCTGCATCTTTTTATGATGATGGCGGCTTAAATGAACGGATTTTCCGGAAAAGAAATATATTCCATATTTTTATTATTGCCGCGTTTGTTTCCTTTAGCGAGGAATTATTATTTAGAGGGATCATCCAAACGAAAGTCGGGCTTATTTTGGCTAGTCTTATCTTTGCGGTAATCCATTACCGCTACCTGTTTAATGTGTTTTTATTTATCAACATTATCACGCTTAGTTTTGTTATTGGGGCAGTCTATGAATCGACAAATAATCTGGCTGTTACCATTATGATGCATTTTATAATCGATTTCTTATTAGGTATTTTTATAAAGTATAAACATTCTTCGGCAGATGATCAGCAAGGAGGGGGAGGGCTTCATGAATAGAGAAGAACCATATAGAGAGCAAGCCGAAAGATTAAAACAACGAATACAAAAGGTGAATGAAAATATCGAAGTGAACGATGAATTGCCTCCAAGGGAACTGGTCCATCGGGAAAAAAAGAAAAAGGTAAAATGGAAAATAAAATATCCGGTTATTCGGATTCTGGTATTATTCTTTATTCTTCTTCCTATGATTATTTTCAGTGTTATTTCTTATCTTGATGGAAAACAAATAAATGGCTCTAAGAAAGCTTCAACGGATCCTGTTGGCTATGAAACTATTAACCTAAAAAAATCAACTTCAGAAGAGACTGATAAAGTGGAGGAAGAACAATCCGTAAATGCCGATGGAGCTGATAATCCGGAAAGTGTAGAAGCGGGCACCTCATTAACTCCGCCAGCCGAAGAACAGCCGACTGCCAATACGGAAAAAAATGTGTCCACGGAAAGTCCTGTTTCACCTCAAGGGGCTGCCAGCAATAATGCACCAGTGCAGACTCAGAATCAACCAACACAAACGGATACAAGTAAAAGTGACCCAGTACAACAGACGATCATTCGTCATAAGGTTCAGCAGCAAGAAACATTATTTAGTATTTCGATGAAGTATTATAAATCTCAAAAAGGGATGGACATTATAAAAAAAGCAAACAACATGTCCAATGAAGAAATCTATGTTGGTCAGGTATTGAAAATCCCAATTAGCAACTAACCGATCGTTTTTAGGTCGGTTTTTTTGTTTTTTAAATCATAAGTTTGCGGACAAGTTCATATTTATTAATGGAGAAATGGAGGGATGGATATGGATTCTCCCATTAGGGAGCTTGAGTATACGGATGAAGCGACCAAGCAGGTTCTAGAAAATGTCCGGAAAAAGAAGGAAAAATTTGATAAAGCAGAAAAGTTACATTATCTTTCTATCTATTCGACTCTTTTAATGGCAGCCGTCTTTTTTTGTTATTTTTATTTTGCGATTGCGAAATATTATTCTTATTCCTTTTTTGCCATGTTTTCTGCTTCGTTAAATGATTCGGTTATCATATTTTTAATGGCGATTACGATCATTGGGTACGGTTCAATGAATATTTTGAAGCAGCAAAAGGATAAGAAGGAGAAGGAATACCAGGAATTGAGGGCTGAAATTGCTGACCGTAGTAAAGATTTTTGGAAGAAGGAAGAAGAGTGGAAAAACCGCCATATCGTTTTTGCAATGATGAAAAAAAATTACGATATCAATCTATATCATGAAAAAAAATAAAGAAGCAGAATCTCTGCCTCTTCCTTATTAAAAAATCTTCTTCTTTCCTTTTTCTTCTTTTAAAATTTCGACCGCTTCGCGGAAGCGTTGCGAGTGGATGATTTCTCTTTCCCGGAGGAAACGTAGACCGTCATTTAAGTCGGGGTCATCGCTCATATTGATAATCCATTGGTAGGTTGCCCGTGCTTTCTCTTCTGCAGCAATATCTTCATAAAGGTCGGCGATTGGGTCACCTTTAGCTTGGATATACTGAGTGGTAAAAGGGATTCCTGCGGCATTATGGTAAAATAGGGCTTTATCATGATCGGCATAGTGCCCGTCAAGCCCTGCTGCCTTCATTTGTTCAACAGTAGCGTCTTTTGTGAGCTTGTAGACCATAGTGGCAATCATTTCCAAGTGAGCAAACTCTTCCGTTCCGATATCTGTCAAAAGTCCGATGACTTTGTCTGGAATCGTATATCGTTGGTTCAAATATCGGAGCGCTGCAGCAAGCTCTCCATCTGCACCGCCATATTGTTCTATCAAAAATTTGGCTAACATCGGGTTGCAGGTGCTGACACGGACAGGATATTGCAGTTTCTTTTCATATATCCACATTTTCCTTTATCCCTCCCTTTGAACATCTACACTATCCAGCTCCAGCGCCCAGCGGCTAGTGTCCTTCGCTCTTCTCCCTACGATAAGTCAACAGCGAATCGCTATCGCTCTTCGTGTTTCCTTTATCTCAGTCGAAGCGCTCCACAAGGAAAGCTTCGGCAGCATATGCATCGCACGAAGGAAAAGCGTTAGCTTTTTCGAGGAGGCCATACGCCGCTAAACGGGCGCTTCCGCTTTTAAATTTGCCAAGGCCAAGGTGAATCGTCCCAATTCCAAGGATGGCCCGAGTAGCTGTTGCCAAACTGCTGAAGGGGGCCAAATTGGCTTTCAAAGGCTTTTTTTATTCTCTTTCTTTCCTTTACATAATGGTTAAATTGGTTTATCGCTTCAAGATCATCATTGTGGGTATCTAAATACAAAGTGAGCTCGACCAGGACAAAGTCGACGGCTTGGAGCTGTTCCATCAATTGATAATACTCGGCAGGAACTTGCTTCATGAAGGGATACCCCCTTCTGCAATTTCATTGGGGCCGTACCAGGGATCATAGAAATCTTTCCAAAGCGTACCTGCTTTAAGAGCCTCAAATGGAGAAAATTGTGGGAGATTTGGCGGTTGAAAACCCATATATAAATGAGGCGGTGTGGAATATTTTTTTTCAAGCATCGGCTTACAGGGGTCGAAAGGACTTACATACGGATGATAGGTCTTGAGATGAGTGTTCATGGAAACCCTCCCTTTATTTCAGCATCAGTTAATCATATGATAATATTCTTATGACATGACATAAAAGTTTAATAAATGAAAGGTTTTCGAACGCTGACATAGAATTATAATGTAGTTGAAGTATTAACCTTAGAGGTGATAGGAAAATGTTCGTAAAAAATATGATGATTCCAAAGCATGACTGTATTACAGCACAGGAAAACGAAACACTTAAAGCAGCCTTGGATCGATTAGAAGCTCAGCAAATTGATGGCCTACCTGTTTTGCAAGGTAATAAATATGTCGGTGTAGTGACCAGATATGGGATTTATGAAAATTATTTTCTTTCCAATAAACCAAAGGAAGAATATTTAACAACGACGAGTGTGAAAGACATTGCTACCCACCAAGAGATGTTTTTAGAAGGTGCGGAACTATTTGAAAGGACGATGCTTGATTTAAAAGATTTTCCTTTGCTTGCAGTAGTAGATGAGGATCGTAATTTTCTAGGGGTGATAACTCGCTCAGATGTTCTGAGCTTCTTTGAGAGTGCTTTTGGAGTCAATCGCCCCGGGGTGAGGATTGCGTTTACATCAGTTGAGACGGAAGGACGGATCGCTCGCTTGTCGGAAATCGCCCATCATTTTCACGAGCATATCATTTCGCTGGTCACCTTTGACGAAACAGATAAGCTGGTTCGAAGAATAGTCATGAAAATTGAAAAGAAAGATAACATTGATAAATTTACGAAAAAACTTGAAGAACATGGCTTTCGTATTTTAAGTATTGAAGAAGTGTAAAAATACTTAATCGTGGAAATAATACCAATCCCTCTCATACATTGTTATGGGGGGGATTTTTTGCATGCTTGCAGTAGGGAGGATTTTGTTTATCTACTTGTTCGGCTATTTATTCATTAAATGGATTTGGATTCCGAAACCATTTGTTTTGGCTGATTTTTTTATTGTTTTAATTGCACACCCGCTTGAGTTTTTGGCTGCCTCCTTAGCCCTGTTCCTTGGTGTCCTTCTTACGGGTGGTCTTATCAAGGATTTCATACATAAATTAAGAGGTGCACAGCAGAAGCATATTCTCTTGAAGATTATAGAAATGGTTTTTCTGATTATCGTATTCACGATTCTTTTTCGATTTGGCTGGGAGCAGGCACTTGTTTTTTTTAGTTTAAGTATCGTTTATGGTACCATTTCATTAGAATCTTAGAGTTTTAAAGGGGTATGTGAATATGGGTTTAATCCCAAGTATCTTGTTGATCGTTCCCATCATTGGGTTATGCCTGCTTTTATATATGCTGCGGGAGGCCTTTTTAAATGATGTTGTCCGGCATGAATTCCTTTTTCAGGATTTTCCTGAAACGTTTGGAAGAATGACCATCTTTTTTATTTCCGATATTCATAAACGGACAATATCTGATAAGGTCATTCAAACGGCCATAGGGAAGGCTGATTTTGTTGTAGTAGGCGGGGATTTGACAGAAAGAGATGTGCCTTTACAAAAGGTAAAGGCAAATTTAATGAAGTTAAGACAAATTGGTCCCGTTTATTTTGTATGGGGAAATAACGATTATGAGGCCAATTTGCATCAGTTACATACGGTGTTTCTAGAAACTGACATAAATGTCTTGGATAACTCAGCCGTCAGCCTGCATTCTAACCAAGGCGAAAAGATTTTTTTACTTGGAGTTGACGATGTCACTTTAGGAAGGGACCGGCTTGAGTTGGCCTTAGACAGAACAGAAGCCAATCACTTTAAAATCTTGGTCAGCCATTCCCCGGATATTATCAAGAAAGTTGGGACAAAGCAGAATATCCGGCTGATTTTAAGCGGACATACACACGGTGGTCAAATCCGTCTTTTTGGATTCAGTCCCGGAGAAAAAGGGGGAATAAAAAGAGTTCAGCAAACAGTGCTTTTCATTAGCAACGGTTATGGAACAACTGCCATCCCCCTTAGATTGGGAGCCCCGGCACAATGCCATTTGATTATTGTTAGAAACGGAACCGATACTCCTTAGTTAGCTAATAAGAAAGTATAAACTTTCTGTCGAAAACTTTATACTTTCTTAACGCATAAATTCAACTACGCCTCATGAACCGTCCTATCGGACTCGCCAATCGGCGAGTTTTCATTTAGGGGAGACAATTCACAACCGCCTCTCTGCTTTCATAATCTAACACAAGAGATGTCTAGCAGGGGGCAAAAACATGCGCTTAGAACGCTTAGCAGCAAATAAAATAAAAATTATTTTAACGTCCGATGATTTGTTTGAAAGAGGGCTTTCCAAGGAGGATATTTGGAAAGAATCCGGCAAATGGAATCAGCTATTTCACGATATGCTTGAAGAGGCAAGTGAAGAATTCGATGTTGATATAAGGGGTTCGGTAGCGGTTGAAATTTTCTCCCTTCAAGCTCAAGGAATTATAATGATTATAACCGTCGACCATACGCGGGAAGATGAGGAAGCATTGGATGATGGTTTAATTGAAATGCAGGTAAGAGTAGGGGGCTGTGAGGACTTTTTATATGAATTTGAAGAATTAGAAGATATAATCGGTCTCGCGAAACGGCTTTCCTTATTAGGTGTTTATGGTGGGAGTCTATATGTATATCGCAGCCGCTACTTTCTTTTGCTGACAAAAATAGAAACCGAACAGAACTCTATTACTGCCTCATTGATGTCGGAGTTTGGCAATGCATCCATATTAAGTCCGTATGTCTTAAAAGAATATGGAAAACTAATCGTCGGTCACGCAGCGATCGAAACCCTTCTCCACTATTTCAAATGAATAATACACATATCTAATAAGGAGGGGGTTAAACCGCTCCTTAAGTTTTTTTACAATGCTATTTGTTATTTTAAAATAGTAAATAAATGCGAATGACCGCCTTTGCATAATCACAATATATAAAAGGAAAGGTGGATTTTTGTTCTTGCATTAATTGCCTAAAGGTGTATACTTGTGACTGATAGCGGACATTAATCGTTTTAGTATTTTCTTAGGAGGTTTATAAATGTCTACCGAAAAAGGTAATGAAAAGACTAATCATGAGGGTAAGCACGATGTGTTAAAATCAACACAGACCGTTATACATAAAGCCCTTGAAAAATTAGGTTACCCTGAAGAGGTATACGAGCTCTTAAAAGAGCCGCTAAGAATGATGACAGTCAAGATTCCAGTTAGAATGGATGATGGATCTGTAAAAATATTTACTGGATACCGTGCGCAGCATAATGATGCAGTAGGCCCAACAAAGGGAGGAATCCGCTTCCATCCAGGTGTAACAGAGACAGAAGTGAAAGCCCTTTCAATTTGGATGAGCTTAAAATGCGGAATCGTTGATCTTCCATATGGCGGCGGTAAAGGCGGGATTATCTGTGACCCGCGCGATATGTCATTCCGTGAGCTTGAAAGATTAAGCCGCGGATATGTAAGGGCAATCAGCCAAATTGTCGGCCCAACAAAAGATATTCCTGCTCCAGACGTATTTACAAACTCGCAAATAATGGCCTGGATGATGGACGAGTACAGCCGGATTGATGAATTTAACAATCCTGGTTTTATCACTGGAAAACCGCTTGTACTTGGCGGTTCCCATGGTCGTGAGTCGGCAACAGCAAAAGGGGTCACCATTTGTATCCGCGAGGCAGCGAAAAAGAGAGGCATCAATATCGAAGGAGCTAGAGTCGTTGTCCAAGGTTTCGGCAACGCTGGCAGCTACTTGTCAAAATTCATGCATGATGCAGGTGCTAAAGTAGTAGGGATTTCAGATGCCTATGGTGCGCTTTATGATCCGAATGGACTAGATATCGATTACCTGCTCGACCGAAGGGACAGTTTTGGAACAGTAACAAAGCTATTCAATAACACAATTACCAATAAGGAACTGCTTGAATTGGAATGTGACATTCTCGTTCCGGCAGCAATTGAAAACCAAATTACTGAAGAGAATGCCCACAATATTCGTGCCGGGATCGTGGTTGAGGCCGCAAACGGACCTACCACATTAGAAGCTACAGAAATTTTAACCGAGCGCGGAATTCTTCTTGTACCTGACGTATTAGCTTCTGCAGGTGGAGTAACTGTTTCATATTTTGAATGGGTACAAAATAACCAGGGTTACTATTGGTCTGAGGAAGAAGTAGAAGAAAAGCTTGAAAAAGTGATGGTCAAATCCTTTAACAATATATATGATACAGCCCAAACTCGCCGAGTTGATATGCGTCTTGCTGCTTACATGGTTGGTGTAAGAAAAATGGCTGAAGCAAGCCGTTTCAGAGGCTGGATTTAAGTTGTTACCATTGAAATATATCTTCAAAACTCCTATCATTAACAGGTAGGAGTTTTTTCATTATATTAAAACAGATGCATGAATGTTTTAAGGAGTGTTCCATTGTGCAAATAGAAGACGTAATTATTATTGGCGGTGGCCCGTGTGGTATGGCGGCTGCGATCGCCTTACAGGAAATAGGGAAAAGCCCGCTTATCATCGAAAAGGGCAATATTGTAAACTCTTTATATAACTATCCAACACATCAAACCTTTTTTAGTACAAGTGAAAAATTAGAAATTGGTGATGTCGCTTTTCTAACCGAAAATTATAAACCAAAAAGAAATCAAGCTCTAGTCTATTATAGAGAGGTTGCAAAAAGAAAAAAGCTTCGTATTAATCCCTTTGAAAAAGTGACGCAAGTGACAAAAGACAATCAATTGTTTACAGTTGTAACAGAAAAAGATACTTATCGTGCCAATCATGTTGTCATAGCCACCGGCTACTATGATAACCCCAATTTTATGAAGGTACCTGGTGAGGATCTGCCTAAAGTGTTTCATTACTTTAAAGAAGCGCATCCCTATTTTGACCAGGATGTCTGTGTTATAGGTGGAAAAAATTCCAGTGTAGATGCGTCCATAGAGCTTGTAAAGGCGGGTGCAAGAGTAACTGTTTTATATCGCGGAAATGAATATTCTCCAAGTATCAAGCCATGGATTCTTCCGGAATTTGAAGCCTTGGTCCGGAATGGAGTCATCCATATGGAGTTTAATGCAAATGTCAAAGAAATAACTGAAAATGAGGTCATTTATGTAAAAGAAGGCCAAGAAAAGACCATAAAAAATGACTTTGTGTTTGCCATGACTGGCTACCACCCTGATCATCAATTCATTAAAAATATGGGAGTGATAATCGACCAAGAATCAGGAAGACCGATTTTTAACTCTGAAACGATGGAAACAAATGTAGAAGGGATTTATATTGCAGGGGTACTAGCGGCAGGCAACAATGCAAATGAAATCTTTATCGAAAATGGAAGATTTCATGGCGGACAAATTGCAGGTTCCATCTTAGAGAAAGAATCAAAAGGGTGATATTACTATGAAAAAGGTTGTTTTGTTAACTACAGGCGGTACAATTGCAAGTAAACCAAATAAAGATTCTGGAAAACTTGCATCTGGTGCTTTAACGGGTGAAGAACTGGCTGCTATGTGCCAATTGCCAAATGATATTGAAGTCATTGTTGAATCTGTCTTTCAAAAAGCTAGTATTCATATTACTTTTGACGATTTACTTTTATTAAAATCAAAAATTGAGGGCTATTTTAAAGATGATACGGTTTGTGGAGTGGTCGTCACACACGGGACAGATACAATGGAAGAAACAGCCTACTTCCTTGATTTAACAATTGCCGATTCCCGTCCTGTTGTAGTAACCGGATCACAGCGTTCCCCAGAAGATTTGGGGAGTGATGTCTACATTAACCTCAGGCATGCCATCTATTCTGCTTGTGCTAAAGATTTGCATGATGCCGGGGCAGTTGTCGTTTTTAATGAGCGGATTTTTGCAGCAAGATACGTCAAAAAGGAACACGCATCCAATATTCAGGGGTTTAACTCCTTTGGATTTGGCTATCTAGGAATCATTGATAACGACCAGGTTCATATTTTTCAAAAGCCTATAAAACGGGAATTTTATAAGGTTCTTACAGCAATCCCCCAGGTTGAGATCATTAAATGCTATATTGGTGCCGATGGAAAATTTATTAAGGCCGCAAGAGAAGCTGGAGTAAAAGGAATCATCCTCGAGGGGGTAGGGCGCGGCCAGGTAGCCCCTAAAATGATGGAAGAAATAGAACTATCAATAAAAGCTGGAATTAAGATGGTCGTTACCACCAGCGCTGAAGAGGGTTCTGTTTATACAACCTATGATTACGAGGGCAGTGCCTATGACCTTTATAAAAAGGGAGTCATCCTTGGCAGCGATAATGACTGCAAAAAGGCAAGAATTAAACTTGCTGTTTCGCTAGCAAGCGGACTAGAAAATATTCAATATTAATGGAAGCTGGAATAAATCTTTCATTTTCCTTACGTCATTTCCATGTTAGACTTAAGAAAATGGAGTTGAAAAGAGGTTCATCATGCTGGGAATCTTATCTGCCGGGATCGCTCCCGGCTTGGCCTTGCTAAGTTATTTTTATTTAAAAGATGAATATGAATCTGAGCCTATTCCCCTTGTTCTTAGAACATTTTTGTATGGTGCGCTGTTGGTATTTCCGATTATGTTTATCCAGCATGTCCTAAAGACAGAGCAATTACTTGATTCAAGCATGATTAACGCATTTATCAGTACCGGTTTTCTTGAGGAATTTTTTAAGTGGTTTATTGTTTTTTATGCCATTTATCAACATGTTGAATTTGATGAACCGTTTGATGGAATTGTCTACGGTGCGGCAGTTTCCCTTGGTTTTGCTACCGTTGAAAATATTTTTTACCTTATTGCTAACGGCATTGAACATGCCATAACCCGGGCGCTGCTCCCGGTCTCCAGTCATGCACTCTTTGGGGTTATAATGGGATTTTATTTTGGCAAGGCAAAGTTTACCGAAGGCAATAAAGCGAAATGGCTTGCTTTGTCGTTGCTACTCCCATTTGTTCTGCACGGCTTCTACGATTTAATCCTGCTATCTTTAGAAAATTGGCTGCTTATCATTTTTCCTTTCATGATCTTTCTATGGTGGTTTGGACTTAGAAAAGTGAAAAAAGCGAAATTGTTAAGTGCTAACCATTTTAAAAAACAATATTCACTTGAAAAGACCCTTCATCATTGATGTTGGGTTTTTTCAGCTAATAAGAAAGTGTAAAATTACTCCAAATTTTATACTTTCTTAACGTATAAGTGCAACTACGCCTCATGAACCGCCCTTACAGGCTCGCCAATCGGCGAGTTTTCTTTATTTAATTGGAATAAAAACACCATTTAAACAAAAAATAGGATTAATGCAAAAAGATTTACAAATGGGGGTTAATGTTCCATGTTGAAGAAATCGATATTAATAAATCTGCTAATCTTATCCCTTTTAATAACGCCATTACCATTCGTAAAAACCAATCAGGTTCAGGCTTTTTCGGGACAGGTAATCCAGCATGGTGCGGTCGGCGCCGATGTCATTGAATTACAAGAAAGGCTCAAACATTTAGGTTTTTTCACAGGGACGGTGGATGGAGTTTTCGGCTGGCGGACCTATTGGGCATTACGGAATTTCCAGTATGAATTTGGGATGCCGATTGATGGGATGGCAGGACCGGATACAAAAGCGAAACTCGTGAAGGCGAGCAAAAACTATAAGGCGGGCAATAATTCTGCGGCAAAACCAAATGCAAAACCGCAAGCACCCACCGCCGCAAACACTCCGGCCGGTTTTTCGCAAAATGATATTCGCTTAATGGCCAATGCCGTTCATGGGGAGTCGAGAGGTGAACCATATATCGGCCAGGTAGCAGTTGCTGCAGTTATTCTAAACAGGGTACAAAGTGCGTCATTTCCAAACACGGTTTCTGGAGTTATCTTTGAACCGGGAGCATTTACGGCAGTCGCCGATGGACAGATTTGGCTGACCCCGAATGAAACTTCCAAGAAAGCAGTGATCGATGCGATAAATGGCTGGGATCCTACCGGCGAAGCCTTGTATTATTTTAATCCGGCAACGGCTACGAGCGGATGGATTTGGGGAAGACCGCAAATTAAAAAAATTGGCCAACATATTTTTTGCAAATAGAGGTGAAAACAGTTGATTAGAGGAATATTGATTGGCGTTCTCGCGGTAGCTATTGCGGGTACTGCCTACTGGGGTTACCAGGAACATCAAGAGAAAAACGCGGTGTTATTAAATGCAGAAAACAATTATCAACGGGCGTTCCATAATCTTACTTATCGAATGGACCTTTTAAATGACAAAATTGGCACAACACTTGCTATGAACTCAAAAAGTTCATTATCACCGTCGCTAATTGAAGTCTGGAGACTCACGTCACAGGCTCACAGCGATGTTGGGCAGCTTCCATTGACGCTGCTGCCATTTAATAAAACAGAGGAATTTCTTGCGAATATCGGAAACTTCAGCTATCGGACTGCTGCCAGGGATTTGGATAAGGAGCCCCTTTCTGATCAGGAATACGAAACATTGAAATCCCTTTATAAGCAATCCGGTCAAATCCAGTCAGAGCTTAGAAAAGTCCAGCATATGGTACTAAAGAACAATTTGCGCTGGATGGATGTTGAGCTTGCCCTGGCCTCAGGTAAGGAAAATACAGATAACACGATTATTGACGGTTTCAAAACGGTTGAGAAAACCGTCAGCGGCTATGAAGAAACTGCTCAGGGGCTTAGCTTTACAAACCTGCAAAAAAAGGATGAAAACTATAAAAAAATTAAAGGGAAATCCATTACAAAGCAAGAGGCTGCTGACATTGCGAAAAAATATATGAAAATTGACGGCAATGCGGATGTGAAGGTCACCAAAAATGGCAAAGGGTCTGACTACGGCTTTTACAGTGTTTCCGTAAGGAATAACAAAACTGGTCAGGAAGCTAGTATGGACATTACAAAAAAAGCCGGCCATCCCATTTGGTTTATGAACAACCGCCCGATCGATAAGCAGGCGATCAGTTTGAATGATGCCAATAATAAAGCACTTGCCTTTTTAAAAGAAACCGGCTTTAAAGACTTAGAAACTTTTGAAAGTTTTCAATATGATAATGTTGGTGTCTTTAATTTTGTCACCACTACTAATGGGGTCAGAATCTATCCGGAATCGGTAAAGGTTAAGGTTGCTCTAGATAATGGCGATATTGTCGGCGTCTCTGCGGAGGATTACTTAAAGTCCTTTCAAACAAGAAATTTAGATAAACCAACCATTACACTTGAAGATGCCAGAAAGAAAGTGAATCCAAATCTAAAGGTGATGGAGGACCGGCTTGCTGTAGTCATCAATGATTTAAATGAGGAAGTATTATGTTACGAATTTCTCGGAACAATGGGAGAAGATACTTACCGCATTTTTATTAATGCAAAAACAGGTATGGAAGAAAAAGTGGATAAACTAAAAAATGCGGAAAATATGTATGAAGGTGTTTTATAAGGAAAGGCTAATGCTTTTCCTTTCTCTTTTGGCACACTACCGAGAATAAAATAACGAATCAGCCCCCATAATAGGAATAACTTGGTACCGGGGTGAATGGATTTGGAGAAAATCGAAAAAATTTTAATGAAGATTATCATCATACAGTTTCTGTTTTTACTTCTAACGCAATTTTTTCTTCATCAGCTTGACACGCTGCCGGAATTGCAGCAAATAACCAAATACGAAGGCGTCAACGAAAATTCCATCACCGAAATACTCCAGACCTTTCAAGGAAATTAAGGAAAGAGCAGGCTTGCCTGCTTTTTTTGATTTAATGGATTAAATTAAGGAAGGATTCCATTCTCTTATGGTAAAATAAATATAGACAACTTTAGATATTCATTAGGAGGATTTATGAATAGAAAAATATCCATCGCAATTGACGGTCCTGCTGCTGCCGGTAAAAGCACTGTAGCAAAAATTGTGGCAGAAAACTTATCGTATATTTACATTGATACAGGTGCCATGTATCGGGCGTTGACATATAAAGCAATTGCGAACAATCTTGATCTTGAAGATGAAGACTCCCTAGTGGAAATGCTGCTCAAAACAGAAATAGGACTCCTGCCTTCTGATAACGGGCAAATCGTTTTACTCGATAATCTGGATGTTACTAACGAAATTCGCACATCTGAAGTAACCAATTTGGTTTCCATTCCTTCCAAACACCTAAGGGTAAGGGAAGAAATGGTGAGAAGACAGCAATCGTTTGCGAAAAGCGGCGGTGTTGTCATGGATGGGCGTGACATTGGCACCCATGTTTTACCGAATGCAGAGGTAAAAGTCTTTTTACTCGCCAGTGTGGACGAAAGAGCTGAGCGGCGCCATAATGAAAATCTTCAAAAGGGATTCCCATCAGACTTGGAAAAACTAAAAGAAGAAATTGCGCGTAGAGATAAAATCGACTCTGAAAGAGAAGTAGCTCCTTTGAAAAAGGCCGAAGATGCCATCGAAATTGATACCACCTCTTTGACTATTCCGGAAGTAGTCGATAAAATTATGGCTCTTGTGCACGAAAGGATTGGATGAGTTGACGTTTTATACCTTTGCCAGATCAGTAGTAAACGCAATTTTTAAACCATGGTATCGAGTTGAAACGATTGGAGCGGAGAATATTCCAAAAGATGGCGGCGTGCTTCTTTGTTCCAATCATATTCATAATTTTGACCCCATTATTGTCGGGATTACCGGGAAAAGACCTGTCTATTTTATGGCCAAAGAGGAAATCTTCCAAGTCCCTGTCTTGGGGAACATCGTGCGGAAATGTAACGCTTTTCCTGTAAAAAGAGGAATGAGTGATCGCGAAGCACTAAGAAAAGGAATCAACATCTTAAAGGATGGGCATGTGCTTGGGCTTTTTCCAGAAGGAACGAGAAGTAAAACTGGGGAATTAGGGAAGGGTCTTGCCGGTGCTGGTTTTTTTGCCTTGAAAACAAATTGTGCTGTTGTTCCGTGTGCGATTCTTGGTCCTTACAAAAACCTGCAAAAGTTAAAGGTAGTTTATGGTAAACCTATTCAAATGGACGAACTTAGAACTTCGAAGGCATCTGCGGAAGCAGCCACTGAATTAATTATGGCTGAAATTCATAAACTTATTAAAGAGGATCGATAGGTTTCCGCTTGACAAAAGACATGATTTATAAGAAGTTAAATAATGAGATTCAATTTTGGGCAAATCAGAATTTATAGATAATTATAGATTTTGCTAGTCAATGGATTAAGGAGGATTACATATGTCTGAAGAATTAAATCAGGTAGAAGTGAAAAGCTTTGAAGTTGGCGACCAGGTAACCGGGCAAGTTACTAAAGTAGAAGAAAAGCAGGTGCTTGTAAATATCCAAGGCAGCAAACTTGATGGGATTATTCCAATCAGCGAATTATCAAGCCTGCATATTGAAAAAGCCTCAGATGCCGTTAAAGAAGGCGATGAACTAGAGCTTGAAGTAATGAAGGTTGAGGAAGAAGCATTAATTCTTTCAAAAAGAAAAGTGGACGCCGGCAAGGCTTGGGAAAGTCTTGAGCAGAAATTCCAAAGCGGCGAGGTTATTGAAACTGAAGTAAAAGATGTAGTGAAAGGCGGCCTAGTTGTCGACCTTGGAGTTCGCGGCTTTGTCCCTGCTTCCCTTGTTGAGACATATTTTGTCGAGGATTTTAGCGATTATAAGGGCAGAACGATTACTTTTAAAATTGTCGAACTTGATAAAGATAAAAATCGCTTAATCCTTTCCCACCGTGCTGTTGTTGAACAGGAAAAGGCAAAGCAAAAACTATCCCGTCTTGATGCAATCCAGCCGGGGGATATCATTGAAGGTACAGTTCAAAGGTTGACTGATTTTGGTGCTTTTGTTGATATCGGCGGAATTGACGGACTTGTCCATATTTCCCAATTATCACACGAACATGTCAATAAACCAACTGATGTTGTACATGAAGGCCAAAAGGTTAATGTAAAAGTCCTAAGCGTAGATCGGGGCAGCGAAAGAATCTCATTATCCATTAAAGAGACACTTCCTGGGCCGTGGTCAAACATCTCAGAAAAAGCTCCAAAGGGCAGTGTGTTAACTGGAACCGTTAAGCGATTGGTTTCTTATGGAGCTTTCGTTGAGGTATTCCCAGGTGTTGAAGGCCTTGTTCATATCTCCCAGATTGCCCATAAACATATCGGTACCCCTCATGAGGTGTTAAAGGAAGGACAAGAGGTATCCGTTAAAGTTTTAGATGCAAATGAAGCAGAGCAGCGCTTATCTTTGAGCATCAAGGAGCTTCTTGAAAAAGAGGTTGAGGAAACCTACGATTATGAACTTCCGGAAGAATCAAAAGGATTCCAGCTTGGTGAAATGATTGGAGATAAGTTAAAGAATCTGAGAAAATAATGGTGATAAAACGTGTCTAGATTGGAACGTAAATGGGATCACATCCGCCTAGCTATTGAAAATGGGCACACGCGTTCTTCAGCATTTGATGATATTAAATTTATTCACCAAAGCTTACCGAATATTGGTATTAGTGATGTTCGATTAAATCAAAAAATAGGCGAACTTTATTTAAGTTCGCCTATTTTTATCAATGCAATGACGGGCGGCGGCGGTGAAAAAACCTATTCGATTAATAAGGAACTGGCCATTGCTGCAAGTGAGCTTGAATTGGCGATGGCTGTCGGTTCACAAATGTCGGCTGTTAAGGATCGAACTCAAAGCTATACCTTTGAAGTGGCCCGTAAAGAGAATCCGAAGGGCGTTTTGATTGCCAATCTTGGCAGTGAGGCACAGTTGGATGATGCAAAATATGCGATTGAAATGATTGAAGCCAATGCGCTGCAAATTCATTTAAATGTAATCCAAGAGCTGACCATGCCGGAGGGGGATCGTGACTTTTCCGGAGCCTTAAAAAGAATTGAAACCATCGTAAACGGTGTAGAAGTCCCAGTGATCATAAAAGAGGTGGGCTTTGGTATGTCCCGTGAAACGATTCAAATGCTTTTCTCGATAGGGGTGCAAATTGCCGATTGTGGGGGAGCCGGAGGAACCAACTTTGCGGAGATCGAAAATAAACGCAGAGAGAAATCCCTTCCTTTTTTCACTGATTGGGGCATACCCACTCCTGTTTCTATTGCGGAAGCTTCTTCCATTTCCAACATTTCCATCCTTGGCTCTGGCGGTTTTATGAACGGTTTGGATATCGTCAAAGGAATAGCCTTGGGAGCGGATGCGATTGGGATTGCTGGTCATTTCCTGAGGATTCTTGTAGAAAAAGGGACAGAAGCATTAGTGGATGAAATGCAGGAGCTGCTAATGGAGATTACTCTTATTATGACAGCCTTAGGGGTAAAATCCATTTCGGAATTGAAACGTGTTCCCTTGATTATTTCCGGAGAGACTTATCATTGGTTAACCCAAAGAGGAATTGATACTAAACAATACAGCCAGCGACAAGTTTAAAGCTCCTGCAAATTGCAGGAGCTTTTCTTCTTGTCTGGCTGCAGCGCCTAGGGGCTCGGGGGCATAAGCCAATCCGTCAAGAAGGCTAAAAAACAGCCTTCTCGCCGGCTCGTCTTATGCCTGTCGCCCCTGCTCAAGGCGCTTCCGCTTTTCTTTTAGTAATCGTCCTTCCCATCATTTAAACCTCTTGCCTCATCAGGACCTGACAGCTTCGTGGACCCCTTATAGTGCAAGGCATGATCGCGGTCTGACTCCACTCTTCTGCTTGCTTTTAGCTTTTTCTCTTGGCGGTCTTTTCCCATTTTTCTACACCTCCTCTTTATAAGATGAATCACACAGGAAATATTATTCAGTGAGTATAAAAGTTCATCAGGAATATCAATAATGATAATAATAGGAGGTGTATGTATGGAAGGTGCGACATTTTATTTGATTTTTTGGATGTTTTGGGTTTACCTTACGTTTATTTTACCTAAGGATAATCCGTATCGGCTAAGGGTTGCGGCTGCAGTATTAATCTTGATTATTTTTTCAAACCATCATTTTAGTTTCGGCATGGTTGACGTTTATGCAAGCGGGGTTATCATCTTAGGTTATTCATATTTATTTATAAGCAAAGAAAAGCAGCGGGTTATCATATACCTTCTCATTTGTTCTTTAATTATCACAATTGCCTACGTAACCTTCCATTTGTTCGAAATATTTGACCCAGTTTGGTTAATTTTTAAGAAGGAATGGATGATGGGAATCGGTATCGGCTATTTGGCTATAATCCTGCAAAAAACATTAAAGGGGAGACTGCTGATTATATTTAGCGGAACCATGCAGGGAGAGTTATTGTACGCGTATATTTTAAATAAATTTCAATTTCCGCATTCAATCGGAGATTTTGCTTATTTAGATGTATGTGCGTTGATTTCCGCAGTAACGGTTGGCTGGAGCCTTTTGGAAAATGCAGGAGCAGTACTGCAAAATCATTTTCATTTTTTGGAAAAAACAAAACAAAAATCTTCTTAACAAGATTTATTCCCCCTATCCGTTGCAGGAGGAGATTAACATTTGCTAAGATAGGATAGTTAGACCTTTCTGGGGGTACCCCGAAGGGTTCTTTCATCATTTTTAGTAACTTTACATACTAAAAAAGTTTGATTAACGGATAAGAAAGGATGGCGATTTGAATGGTTAAACCTGTTATTGCCATTGTGGGAAGACCGAATGTCGGAAAATCCACTATTTTTAATAGAATTGTTGGTGAACGAATTTCCATTGTTGAAGATATCCCAGGTGTGACGAGAGACCGAATTTATAGCTCAGGCGAATGGCTCAACCATGATTTTAATATCATCGATACAGGAGGGATTGATATTGGTGATGAGCCGTTTCTGGAGCAAATCCGGCAGCAGGCCGAAGTGGCGATTGATGAAGCTGACGTCATTATCTTTTTAACGAATGGGAGAGAAGGGGTTACGGCTGCCGATGAAGAAGTAGCGAAAATTCTTTATAAAACAAAAAAACCAATTATCCTAGCGGTTAATAAGATTGATAATCCTGAAATGCGGGATATGATTTATGATTTTTACGCACTTGGGTTTGGAGAGCCAATCCCAATTTCGGGGTCTCATGGACTTGGCCTGGGGGATTTGTTGGATGCTGCTGCAAAACATTTTCCAAAGGGCGGAGAAGCAGAGTATGATGAGGATGTTATTAAGTTTTCTTTAATTGGCCGGCCAAATGTCGGAAAATCTTCTTTGGTTAACGCCATATTAAGAGAAGACCGGGTAATTGTCAGCAATATCGCCGGGACAACCCGTGATGCCATCGATTCTCCTTATACGTACGAAGGACAAGAATATGTTATCATCGATACAGCAGGAATTAGAAAAAAAGGTAAAGTATACGAAAGCACCGAAAAATATAGTGTGCTGCGGGCACTTAGGGCCATTGAACGATCAGACGTGGTTTTGGTAGTCATTAATGCGGAAGAAGGAATCATTGAACAGGATAAGAAAATCGCAGGCTATGCCCATGAAGCCGGAAGAGCGGTCGTCATAGTCGTCAATAAGTGGGATGCTATTGAAAAAGATGAAAAAACGATGAAAGAGTTTGAGCAGAAGATCAGAGATCATTTTCTGTTTCTTGATTACGCACCGATCGTTTTCTTATCTGCGAAAACGAAAAAAAGAATCCATACCTTGCTGCCAGTGATTAATTTGGCTAGTGAGAACCATTCTATGCGTGTTGAAACAAGTGTCTTAAACGATATTATTATGGATGCGGTTGCCATGAATCCGACACCAACGGATAAAGGCAAAAGATTAAAAATTTATTATGCAACACAGGTTGCCGTGAAGCCGCCAACCTTTGTCATTTTCGTAAACGAACCAGAATTATTGCATTTTTCTTATGAACGTTTTCTTGAAAACAGGATAAGGGATGCATTTGGCTTTGAGGGCACTCCTATTAAAATTTATGCAAGAGAAAGAAAATAGCCTTGAGGCGGTGATCGTAATGGAAGAGAAACAAAAGGCTGCTGCCGTCGTCGGTGCTGGATCCTGGGGGACAGCCCTGGCGATGGTACTGGCAGATAATGGACTCGGGGTCCGGTTGTGGAGCCATAATGAGGAACAAGTTAAAGAAATCAATCAGTTTCATATAAACAAAAAATATTTGCCCGGAATAGACCTTCCTGAATTAATCGTTGGCTATGCTTCCTTAAGCGATGCCTTGGCAAATATTAAGCATGTTATTTTAGCGGTTCCCACAAAGGCCATTCGCGAGGTCATTCGGAAAATTCAAGCTGTCGTAACTTCTCCGATTATGATAACACATGTAAGTAAAGGGATTGAGCCCGATACTTTGATGAGAATTTCGGAAATCATCAAGGAAGAAATGCCTGAAGAGCTGTTAGATGCTGTCGTTGTTCTTTCTGGTCCAAGCCATGCCGAGGAAGTTAGTCTCAGACACCCGACAACGGTTGCGGTTACTTCGGAAAATATGGAGGCAGCTGAAGAAATTCAGGATTTATTTATTAACCACAATTTCCGTGTCTATACGAATTCCGATGTAATTGGGGTTGAGATTGGTGGTGCCTTGAAAAACATTATTGCCTTGGCTGTAGGAATTACCGATGGTTTGGGCTATGGGGATAATGCCAAAGCTGCCCTAATGACAAGAGGATTGGCTGAAATCGCTCGGCTTGGCACAAAAATGGGAGCTAACCCGTTAACTTTCTCCGGCTTGGCAGGAATAGGCGATTTAATTGTCACCTGCACCAGTGTTCATTCAAGAAACTGGAGAGCAGGAAATTTATTAGGGAAAGGAAAAACTCTAGAGGAAGTACTTGATAGCATGGGTATGGTCGTGGAAGGTGTCAGAACCACGAAAGCTGCTTACCAGCTGGCCGAAAAATATGAAGTAAAAATGCCTATTACCCGTGTGCTCTATGATGTTTTGTTTAATGGCAAAAATGCAAAAGACGGGGTAGAGGTATTAATGGGCCGCAGCAAAACGCATGAGATGGAAGATTTGGTTAATATTTTGGATGAAAGAAATATATAACGAAAAAAATGTGCTATTTCCCTCAAAAAATAGGCATTCTTCTGATACGCTTTAACATGAAAATGCATACAATGCAACGAAGCAACGAAGCAACTTGGTAGTATGACGCTGGAGTATGGGTTATTTAGTCTTGACCTGGCTGAAGTAAAGAACTCGCCCCTCTTTACTTCAGTTTTTTATTTTTATAGGCTTTGTTAAACTGGTCTGTTGATTTCCGCTCCAATCAACAGTAAGCGTTAACTTAGCCTATTTTCAAAAGGACAAGCTATGTTATAATAACATTCGGACAAGGGGGGAATTACGTTGTCACCAGGTATGTTAAAGATGTGGATATCCGTTGGCGGAATGGCTTTAATGTTTCTCGCCATTATTACCATTTATTTGAGCAGGTATAAATTAACAGGAGTACTCCGTTTTGTTACAGCTATTCTTGCCTATCTATTTATGATTGCAGCAGGGCTGACACTGCTTATCGTATTCCTGACATGACGAAAAATATACATATAAAGGTGATTATATGAAGTGGAAGATGCTGGGCTTGTGTGCAGCTTTGGCTTTCCTGTTAACGGGATGTATGTATCCAAAGGAGGAATTGGCAAAGAATCAGATTCCCTACAAGGATCAAATACAAGCAGTTCAAACGGCTGTGGACGATTTTAGAAATGATAATGGCGGTATACTGCCAATCAAAACGAAAGAAGCGGGTACCCCTATTTATCAAAAGTATCCAATTGATTTTAAAAAGATTGCCCCCAAATATATAGCTGAACCACCCGGTAATGCGTTTGAAAACGGGGGTATATTCCAATACGTTTTGGTTGATGTGGAAACCAGTCCAACGGTGAAACTTATTGACTTAAGAATGGCTGAAACGATCCGGGATATGAAATTAAGATTAAAGGCAATGGGGTATCCGCCCTATAAAAAACAAATTGCCAAAAATGTGTTTACTCTAGACTATAAAAAATTGGGATATAAGGAGCCTCCATATGCCGTCAGTCCGTATTCCAATCAAAATTTATCCTTTGTCATCACTGGGAATGCCGAAGTATATATAGATTACAGCCCTGACCTTTATCAGGCAATTAAGAAATCAGACCAGAAGGTGAATCCTGGCGAGGATATCCGGCCTATTCTAGTCAATAACTCTATGTTCGTTCCGGCTTTTTCCCTGCCCTACACCGTAGACCCAAAAACAAATGAACCGGTATTTCTAGAAGAATAAGATTTAAAAGTCATAACCCTTTTCCTGCGAAATATATTGTAGGAGAAGGGTTTTTTTTCAATAAATAAACGCGGTACGGCGAATTCCTAATTCCATCGTATCGATGAACATAAATAGAAACCCTCCATCCATTTTGACCTTACAGGTACTGTAAATACCAGCATTACATGAAATTTTTTTTGAAGGAGGTAAAAAATTTTTAGAAAAGTGTCATAACTGGGTAGGACAACATCATAAACATATACTGTCCAAAAATACCTATATGGATGAAACTATCCCACTTTACTCTATGATCAGGAGGGGATCACTTGGAAAAGGTAGATATTTTTAAAGATATTGCCGAAAGAACGGGCGGCGATATTTATTTAGGAGTAGTCGGAGCAGTACGAACAGGAAAATCAACATTCATTAAAAAATTTATGGAGCTTGTTGTCTTACCGAATATAAACAGCGAAGCAGATAGATCGCGAGCACAGGATGAGCTTCCGCAAAGTGCAGCTGGAAAAACAATCATGACAACTGAGCCTAAATTTGTTCCAAACCAGGCCGCAACTGTTCATGTTGATGAAGGCTTGGATGTCAACATAAGACTTGTGGATTGTGTTGGCTACACAGTACCTGGAGCTAAAGGGTATGAAGATGAAAATGGCCCTAGAATGATTAATACGCCATGGTATGAAGAACCTATTCCGTTCCATGAGGCCGCTGAAATTGGCACAAGAAAGGTCATTCAGGAGCATTCTACAATAGGTGTGCTGGTTACAACAGATGGAACCATTGGAGAGATTCCAAGGAGTAATTATATCGAGGCCGAGGAAAGGGTTATTGAAGAGCTCAAAGAAGTCGGCAAGCCGTTTATTATGGTGGTGAACAGTGCCCAGCCATATCATCCAAGTACAGAGACTCTAAGGTCCAACCTGGCTGAAAAATATGACATTCCTGTCATTGCCATGAGTGTTGAGAGCATGCGGGAAAATGACTGCTTAAATGTACTCCGCGAAGCACTTTATGAATTCCCTGTTCTTGAAGTCAATGTCAATCTGCCAAGCTGGGTAATGGTTCTAAAGGAAAATCATTGGCTGAGAGAAAGCTATCAGGATGCTGTTAAGGAAACGGTAAAAGATATCAAGAGATTGAGAGATGTCGACCGGGTTGTACAGCATTTCAGTGAGTTTGAGTTTATTGACAAGGCAGGACTCGCCGGAGTGGAAATGGGGTCAGGTGTAGCTGAAATCGATTTATTTGCTCCGGATGAATTATATGATGATATTTTAAAAGAAATAGTCGGGGTAGAAATCAGAGGAAAAGACCATTTGCTAGAGCTTATGCAGGATTTTGCCCATGCAAAAGCGGAATATGATCATATTGCAGACGCCCTAAAAATGGTAAAACAGACGGGCTATGGAATTGCTAGTCCAACACTTTCAGACATGAGCCTCGAAGAGCCGGAAATAATCCGTCAGGGTTCCCGTTTCGGTGTTAGATTAAAAGCTGTTGCACCATCCATTCACATGATTAAAGTGGATGTGGAATCAGAATTTGCGCCGATTATTGGAACAGAAAAACAAAGTGAAGAGCTAGTCCGTTACCTAATGCAAGATTTTGAAGATGACCCGCTTTCTATTTGGAATTCTGATATATTTGGCCGCAGTTTGAGTTCCATCGTACGTGAAGGCATTCAGGCTAAGATTTCCTTAATGCCGGAAAATGCTAGATACAAATTAAAAGAAACACTTGAAAGAATTATCAACGAAGGCTCAGGCGGTTTGATTGCCATTATTTTATAAAATTGGACTCCTCTGGAGTCTTTTTTTTATGCGTTTCTACCCAATTATGACCAATAAAGTAGAATTTTGTAGAAGAAAAGAAAAGATTCCCATAATTTCTTGAAATCTTCTTGATATGCTGAATTGATTATGATAATCTTTTAACAGAATTACGTTAGTAGTGCATCAGTCCTTTATTTTAAAAGGTTTTTTCAAAGATTTAGAAATTGCTGCAAATGCGGTAATTTTTATAACTTTTACAATAAAACTGCGCTGTTGAACGTATAGAAATCAGAAAAAGTGTTTAGAAATGTAGATAAGTAATCTTATTTATCTCGATAAACCTTTGGGAGGAGGTGAAAGGCATGAACAAGACAGAACTTATTAATGCAGTAGCGGAAGCCAGCGAACTTTCTAAAAAGGACGCAACTAAAGCGGTTGATGCTGTTTTTGATTCGATTTTAGATGCTTTAAAGAATGGTGATAAGGTTCAACTTATCGGTTTTGGTAACTTTGAAGTACGCGAGCGCGCAGCACGTAAGGGGCGTAACCCTCAAACTGGTGATGAAATCGAAATCGCGGCAAGCAAGGTTCCTGCTTTCAAACCAGGTAAAGCGCTTAAAGACGCAGTAAAATAATTACATAAATTATTGCTTTAAGCGAATGCTTAAGAGCAAAGGCCATGGCAAACACCATGGCCTTTTTCTTTGGCACTGTTAAATTGCCTGCTAAGAAAACAATATGCTAATATGTATTTGACATCTATTAGAGGCAAATAGGAGGAGTTAACATGGCAGAGGTAAATCGTGCCCAAATTGAAGAGGCGGTACGTTTAATATTAGAAGCAGTCGGGGAAGATCCAAATCGGGAAGGACTTCTTGACACCCCTAAGCGTGTGGCAAAAATGTATGAAGAAGTTTTTAGCGGGTTAAAGGAAGATCCTAAAAAGCATTTTGAAACGATTTTCAGTGAGGATCATGAAGAATTGGTATTGGTGAAGGATATTCCGTTTTATTCGATGTGTGAACACCATCTTGTCCCATTTTTCGGGCATGCTCATGTGGCCTATATCCCGCGTAATGGCCGTGTAACGGGCTTAAGCAAGCTGGCAAGAGCCGTCGAAGCTGTTGCCAAAAGACCACAGCTGCAGGAACGAATTACTTCCACCATTGCTGATAGTATTATGGAAAAATTAGAGCCACACGGTGTAATGATTGTGGTGGAAGCAGAACATATGTGTATGACGATGCGTGGAGTGAAAAAACCGGGAGCAAAAACCGTAACAACTGCTGTTCGTGGAACACTTGCCGAGGATGTCAGCGCCCGCTCCGAAGTGCTCTCCTTAATAAAAAATTAACTTTTTCTAAAACTTTAGAGGTGATGATGATGGAAAACCGGCAGCCACAAAGTAGTGATTATATTGTCATTAAAGCAAATGATGATGGAGTTAGTGTCATTGGTCTGACGAGAGGTACTGATACAAGATTTCACCATTCTGAAAAGCTTGATAAAGGTGAGGTATTAATTGCTCAATTTACAGAGCATACTTCTGCTATTAAAATTAGAGGGAATGCCAAAATTCTTACTCAATACGGGGAAATTGAAAGTGAAATAAAAAAATAGAGGACTTTTTGGTCCTTCTGTTTTTTATAAGAGTATTCTTAGTTGATGAGAAATATAATTATTTTGTGAATTCCTGCTCATGGATGTTTATATGTGTTATAATGGTGACTGCCTTGTTTATTGGCAGAGTTTTTCTTACTTAATTATTTAACATGCATTTTCCTTTTGGATTAGGAAATAAGAATACATAATGATACTACTTCGGGGAACAAGGGTGATTAAAAATGCAGGATATTCGACAAAAGTTAATAAGCATTAAGGAAAAAGTCGAAAACCGTGTTTTTGATCCTTACTTGCTACAATTTATTGAGACCCCAATAGTTGACGAGGATAAACTCCTAATTTTAGTTTCCATCATGGACCGGATGGATTTGTCTTATCACGAAATGGAAAACTATGCCCTCTCGACTATGCTGGTACAAATCGCCCTCGATACCCATGAACATATTACCTCAACAAATGAGGAAAAAAACCGGCAGCTTACTGTTTTGGCCGGGGATTATTTTAGCGGATTGTATTATAAGTTCCTAGCCGATTCAGATGACATTTTCATGATAAAAGCACTGTCGGAAGGAATTAAGCAAGTAAATGAACATAAGACTTCAGTATATTTTACCGAGTCAGAGGATATCGAACAGCTGATGAAAAGCATGATGGTCATTGAAACCTCGCTGCTTTCGAAGCTTGCCGAATATTTTAATATCGACCTTTGGAATGATGTTCTAGCCTATTACTTGCTATTCAAACGGTTATTAAACGAAAAGGCTTTATTTCTTCAAACCGGCAGCTCCATTTTATTTGCTGCATTGAAAAAAATAATGGTACCACTCCACGACCATAACAAAGACTTGCCGGATATTCAGAACGATCAGCTTTTAAAGGTATGTGACCGGTATCTTGAACTTTCAAAGCAAATAATTGAAAAAGGGATTCCAAAGCTTCCATTTCTAAATCATTTGCTTGAAGACAGGATTTCCAATTTATTAAATCAATATCAGCCATATGCCAAAACATTTGTGGAAGAAGGGTGAAACATGCAGCAATCGAAAGAACAACGTGTTCATCAAGTGTTCGAAAAAATTTCTGATAGCTACGACAAAATGAACTCTGTTATCAGCTTTCAGCAGCATATTAGATGGCGTAAGGACACGATGAAAAGAATGAATGTACAGCCTGGCTCAAAAGCACTGGATGTCTGCTGCGGGACAGCTGATTGGACAATTGCTATGGCAGAAGCTGTCGGTCCATCCGGAAAAGTGATTGGCTTGGATTTTAGTCAGAATATGCTAAACGTAGGTAAGGAAAAAGTCCGCGAGCTTGGGTTGAATCAAGTTGAACTCATCCATGGCAATGCAATGGAACTGCCTTTTCCTGATAATAGCTTTGATTACGTCACCATTGGCTTTGGTTTAAGGAATGTGCCGGATTACCTGCAGGTACTAAAAGAAATGCAACGGGTTGTAAAACCGGGCGGAATCGGGGTTTGCCTTGAAACATCTCAGCCAACCCTTATTGGTTACAGACAGCTGTTTTTCTTTTACTTCCGCTTTATTATGCCTTTATTCGGAAAGATGTTTGCGAAAAGCTACCAGGAATACTCTTGGCTTCAAGAGTCTGCGCGCGATTTTCCAGGGATGAGAGAGTTGGCTAGAATGTTTGAGCAGGCTGGCTTTCAAAATGTTAAATATAAGCCATACAGCGGCGGTGCGGCTGCTGTTCATATCGGACATAAGAAATAACATGGAACAAAGACAGGATGAAAAGCTAGGTGGATACAAATGAAATTAAAAATGATGTATTCATTTTTGAATTCGGATATTAGTTTAATCGAGAAAAAACTGGAGGAGACGATCAAATCAGAGTCTATCCTCCTGCAGCAAGCTTCGTTGCATACATTACAAGCCGGGGGAAAAAGAATTCGTCCTGTTTTTGTTTTGCTTGCAGGAAAATTTGGCACCTATGATATAAACGTAATGAAGAATGTTGCGGTTGCATTGGAACTAATTCATATGGCCTCGCTTGTTCATGACGACGTCATCGATGATGCTGACTTAAGAAGGGGACAGCCTACTGTCAAAGCAAAATGGGATAACAAGACTGCGATGTATACGGGTGACTTCGTGTTTGCTCTTGCACTCGAATTGATGACTAATATCAAGCATCCTTTAGCCCATAAAATTTTGGCCAATGCCATAGTCGAAGTAAGCGTGGGGGAAATCCAGCAATTTAAGGATAAATATCGTTTTAATCAGAACCTTCGGGACTATCTCCGCAGAATTAAAAGAAAAACGGCTTTGTTAATTGCTGTCAGCTGCCAGCTTGGGGCGGTTGCCGCAGATGTTGAAGAAGCCATTCATAAAAAGCTTTATCGGTTTGGGTATTATGTGGGAATGTCCTATCAGATAATTGACGATATTTTGGACTTTACGGGAACAGAAAAAGAATTAGGCAAGCCTGCTGGCGGTGATCTTCTGCAAGGAAATATCACGGCGCCCGCTCTGTTTGCAATGGAAAATGAGGCAGCCCGGAAAGAAATAGAAAAGGTCCATGCAAACAGCTCAAAAGCCGACATAGAAAGAATTATTTCTTTGATCAAGCAAACCGGTGCAATTGAAAAATCGCTTGCATTAAGTGACCTTTATTTAGAAAAGGCCCTGTCGATTCTAGAGGAACTGCCTGCCAACAAAGCAGGTAAAGCGCTTCGGGATATTGCCAGGAACATTGGCAGAAGAAAATTCTAGTTTGATTATAGTCTTGCCATTTATACCAAACAATGTTAATATTTTCGTGGATTGTTTTCGCTAGCAATCATATACATAATTTTTAGGAGTGGAATAGATGGAAAGAACTTTTTTAATGGTTAAACCAGATGGTGTACAACGTAATTTAATTGGTGAAATTGTTGCCCGTTTCGAGAAAAAGGGCTTCCAATTAGTTGGAGCAAAATTAATGAACATCTCTACAGAACTTGCTTCTGAGCATTATGGCGAGCATAAAGAGCGTCCATTCTTCGGGGAATTAGTTGATTTCATTACCTCCGGACCAGTATTTGCAATGGTATGGCAAGGTGAAAACGTGATTACGACTGCCCGCCAAATGATGGGTTCTACCAATCCAAAGGATGCTGCACCTGGAACAATCCGCGGTGACTTTGGCTTAACGGTCGGCAAAAATGTTATTCACGGCTCTGATTCACCTGCAAGTGCACAACGTGAAATCGGCATTTTCTTCAATGAGGCTGAGTTAGCAGAATACACAAAAATAGTAAACGAATGGATCTATTAATCCAAATATTAAAAGCACTTGTATGACAAATACAAGTGCTTTTTTGTATACGCATTCATAAAGAAAATTTCTTTTTTCTGAATTGTCCTACTATGTTTATTCGGCTGTATATGTTATATTGATACATAATTCTTTAATGAGTTGAAGGGGGAAAGAATATGGGAATGAGGTACTTAACTGCGGGAGAATCCCATGGTCCGCAGTTAACGACAATATTAGAAGGTTTTCCAGCAGGTATGCCTTTAGAGGCAGATGATATAAATAATGATCTTTCAAGAAGGCAAAAGGGCTACGGCCGCGGCAGAAGAATGCAAATTGAAAAGGATACTGCAGAGATTATGTCAGGTGTCCGCCATGGATTGACACTCGGCTCTCCGATTGCTTTAGTCGTTAAAAATAACGATTGGAAGCATTGGACAAAAATCATGGGGGCTCAACCACTTGAAGAAGGCCAGGAGGACGAAGTAAAAAGAAAAGTTAGCCGGCCAAGGCCAGGCCATGCCGACTTAAATGGTGCGATAAAATATGGACATCGTGACATGAGAAATGTCCTTGAACGTTCGTCCGCACGTGAAACAACGGTTCGGGTAGCAGCAGGGGCAGCAGCCAAAAAGCTGTTGTCGTTAGTTGGTGTGGACCTTGTATCACATGTTGTTGAAATTGCTGGGATAAAGGCGAATGTTGACAGTTCAATTACACTGAAGGAATTAAAAGAGCGGGCAGAAAATTCACCAGTACGGACCGGGGACCCAAATGTGGAGCAGGAAATGATGAATGCTATTGATGAGGCCAAGAAAAATGGTGATTCCATAGGTGGCGTAGTGGAGGTCATTGCGACTGGGATGCCGGCTGGCGTGGGCAGCTATGTTCATTATGATCGTAAATTAGATGCAAAATTGGCCGCGGCAATTGTCAGCATTAACGCATTTAAAGGTGTGGAAATCGGCATTGGTTTTGAAGCAGCCTCTAAACCAGGCAGTCAAGTCCATGATGAAATAGCTTGGAATAAAGAGCAAGGCTACCACCGTTTGACAAACCGGCTAGGCGGTTTTGAAGGCGGAATGACAACAGGTATGCCAATTGTTGTCCGCGGTGTCATGAAGCCGATTCCGACCCTTTATAAACCGTTAATGAGCGTTGATATTGAAACAAAAGAACCGTTTTCAGCCAGCGTTGAACGTTCCGACAGCTGTGCCGTTCCAGCGGCAGCTGTGGTGGCGGAAAGTGTCGTAGCTTGGGAGCTTGCAAACGCGTTAGTAGAGCAATTTTACAGCGACCGTTTCGACACCTTTGCGGCAGAAATCGATAAGCAGCGTGCCTATGCGAGGGATTTCTAATGGACACAATTCAAATCCATACAAAGTCAAAAAACTATCCTGTCTTTGTTGGAGAAGGTACCCTTCAAGACATAGGCCCGTTTTTAACGCATCACTTTCCTAAATTGACAAAACTATTCATTATCACGGATGAAACAGTTGCAGGGCTTCATCTAGAGAAGCTTCTGACCGTCTTAGAACCCTTCAAAACGACTGTTTTTACTGCTCCGAAGGGTGAGAAGGCTAAAACCTTTGAGGTCTATTATAATGCCTTATCAACCGCACTTGAGAACCGTCTTGACCGGAAATCCATCGTATTAGCCTTGGGCGGGGGTGCTGTTGGAGACCTGTCAGGATTTGTTGCGGCTTCTTTTATGAGAGGAATTCCATTTATTCAGATACCAACCACAATCCTTGCACACGATAGTGCCGTAGGCGGTAAGGTAGCCATTAATCACCCGCTTGGCAAAAATATGATCGGCGCTTTTTATCAGCCAGAGGCTGTTTTTTATGACTTGGAATTGCTTAAGACTCTGCCAATCCAGGAGATTCGCTCGGGATTTGCGGAAGTGATTAAACATGCCCTTATCAATGATGCTTATTTTTATCAATGGCTTTCCTCCAATATAGATGATTTAAATTCCCTAAAACTGGAGGAATTATCGAAGTCATTAACAAAAGGAATTCGGATTAAAAATGAATTTGTCAGTCAAGATGAAAGGGAAACAGGCGTCCGTGCCTTTTTGAATTTCGGGCACACATTGGGTCATGCCATTGAAGCGGAAATGGGCTATGGGAATTTCACTCATGGTGAATCGATCATGATTGGGATGGTGTTTGCCTTAAAGCTCAGTATCGAGTATAGAGGGCTCTCTTTTCCATTGCCAGAATTCATCCAATGGGTTGAAGGGCTGGGGTATCAAACCAAGATACCTGATCATTTATCTCTTGAGAAATTAGTAACCAAAATGAAACAGGACAAAAAGTCCATTGGGGAAACGATTCATTTTGTATTCCTCGAAGAAATAGGGAAACCGGTACTTCAAGAAGTAAATGATGCTGATATTCTTGAAAGACTCAAAAGTTTTTAAAGCGAAGGGGGAGTTTAGCCATGATTAGAGGGGTGAGAGGAGCGACAACGGTTGACGCAAACACGGAAGAAGCGATTGTATCTGCAACCGAGGAGCTTTTGGCAAAATTGATTGAGGTCAATCATATCGAGCCGGACTCCGTCGCATCCGTTTTTATTTCTACAACTGAGGATGTCAATGCCGTTTTTCCTGCAAAGGCATTGCGTAATTTCGCTGGCTGGACATATGTTCCGGTCGTATGCATGAGAGAGATTCCTGTTCCAGGTTCTTTAAAAATGTGCGTAAGAATCATGATGCACGTCAACACATCTGTTTCCCAAAAAGACATCATTCATGTCTATTTAAAGGATGCAGTGGTACTTAGACCAGACTTAGGCAGCAGTTTGTCATTATAGGGCTCTGTCCATTTTAGAAAAATACAGAAAGGATGTAAATGATCATGAGATGGAAAGAACAATTATTAACTCTTACACCATATCAACCAGGGAAATCCATTGAATCAGTAAAAAGACAATATAATTTAGAGCAAATTATTAAGCTGGCTTCGAATGAAAATCCGTTTGGATGTTCACAAGCGGCTCTTTCAGCACTAAAAGAAAATTCAACAAGCCTTGCTATTTATCCTGATGGGTATGCCACAATTTTAAGAGAAAAGCTTGCTTCCTTCCTACAAGTGGGCGAGGATGAAATTATCCTTGGAAACGGTTCAGATAACCTAATCCAGATGATTTCAAGGGCGCTCCTGCATCCAGGTGCCAGCACGATCATGTCGACCCATACGTTTTCCCAATATAAGCACAACGCTGTAATTGAAGGGGCTGTCATTAAAGAGGTGCCTGACATTGATGGGGAGCATGATTTAGAGGGATTTTTGACGGCCATTGATGATCAAACCAATGTTATTTGGGTGTGCAGTCCGAACAATCCAACTGGTACATATATACCGGAAAATAAACTGATCCCATTCCTTGATCAAGTTCCTGAACATATTCTTGTCGTACTTGATGAAGCCTACTATGAATATGTGGTGGCGGAGGATTACTATGATTCCACAAGTCTCGCACAGAAGTATCCGAACTTGATTGTGCTAAGGACATTTTCAAAAATTTATGGCTTAGCAGCGCTCCGTGTCGGTTATGGGATTGCCAATAGCAGCATTATCAAAGCGCTTGAGCCAGCAAGAGAACCATTTAACGTAAACTCATTAGGGCAGCTTGCCGCAGCTGAAGCTCTTTCCGACCAAGAGTTTGTCGAGCAATGCAAGCAGAAAAATAGACAGGGTCTTGCTCAATATTACGAATTTTGCAAGAACAACAGCCTGAAATATTATCCATCCCAAACGAATTTCGTTTTAATCGATTTTCAAGTAGATGCGAATGAGGTATTTCAGTATTTGTTAGAACGAGGCTATATTGTCCGCTCCGGTAAAGCACTTGGTTTTCCAACAGCAGTTAGAATTACAGTAGGCTCTCCTGAACAAAATGAAGGATTAATCAAGGTTCTAGAGCAATTCCTTTCAGAAAAATAAACAGCAGTGCCTAAGAAAATTGTCCAGCATATGGCGCCGATAGAAAGGCGCCTTACGCTTTTTGTTTTAGGGGGAGTGATCCATTGAAAGGCCGGGTTTTTGTTATTGGATTAGGGTTAATCGGGGGCTCGCTGGCGCTTTGTATAAAAAAGGAGCATCCGGAATCGACCATTATTGGATTTGATATTAATAGAGAACAGGTCAGACTTGCCAAAATGCTGGGTGTCATTGATGAAACAGCGGAGAATATTCCCGATGGCTCACAGAATGCTGATTTAATTATCGTTTCCGCACCTGTAAATGATTCGAAAACGATACTCAAGGCTCTCTCCACATTACCATTAAAACCGGATGTCATTATTACTGATACGGGCAGCACAAAGAAGATAATCGTCGAAAATGCTGCTGATTTAAGGGACAAGGGAATCACTTTTATTGGTGGTCATCCGATGGCGGGGTCGCATAAAAGTGGTGTTTCAGCTGCGAAGGATATCTTGTTTGAAAATGCTTTTTATCTTTTAACCCCTGAAGAAATGGTCGATATAGACAAGGTAGATGAGCTTAAGGGCTGGTTAAAAGGAACAAAGGCAAAGTTTTTGACAATAACACCTGAAAACCATGATTATCTGACAGGCATTGTCAGTCACTTTCCGCATATTATTGCCGCATCCATTGTCCGCCAGACAGAAAAATTATCTGAATCGGAATCCCTAATCCCCCGTCTTGCGGCAGGAGGCTTTAGAGACATTACCAGAATTGCCTCCAGCAGTCCAAATATGTGGAAGGATATTTTGTTGCACAATCGGGAAAATCTAATTGCTCTATTAAATCAGTGGCAGGAAGAAATGGAAGGGGTAAAGGAATTACTCCAAACAGGTAACGAAAGGGATATCTATCAATATTTCTATCAGGCTAAACAATATCGGGACGGCCTGCCAATCAAAGAAAAGGGTGCAATCCCAGCCTTTTATGATTTATATGTTGATATTCCAGACGTTCCCGGGATTGTTTCTGAAGTGACCGGTTATTTGGCGAAGGAAAATATCAGTATCACAAATATTCGTATCCTCGAAACACGAGAGGATATTATCGGAGTCCTTGTCATTAGTTTTCAAACAGAAGGAGACAGGCAAAGAGCCGAGAAGTGTATTCTTACTTATACAAACTACTCCACCTCCAATGGGAGTTAAAAAGATTTAAATTAAAAGGTGATGACATGACTTCATTAAAGCTAGCAACAAATAAAAAAAGTTTAACCGGTGAATTAACGATTCCAGGGGATAAATCAATCTCCCATCGTTCTGTCATGTTTGGTTCGATTGCCCACGGAGAAACGCGGGTCACGAATTTCTTACCAGGTGATGATTGCCTAAGCACCATTTCCTGTTTTCGTAAACTCGGAGTAACCATTGAAGAAAATGGCGGAGACCTCCGCATTCTAGGCCAAGGTTTTGAAGGCTTAACCGAGCCTGACGAAGTTTTAGATGTGGGCAATTCCGGCACAACCATACGATTACTAATGGGAATATTAGCAGGCAGACCATTTTTCTCTACACTTGTGGGTGATGAGTCGATAGCGAAAAGACCTATGACCAGAGTAACAGGTCCATTATCGAAAATGGGTACCGCTATCGACGGTCGGAAAAATGGAGCATTTACTCCCATCTCCATAAGAGGTGGCAAATTAAATGCTATTCATTACGAACTTCCAGTTGCAAGTGCACAGGTAAAATCAGCACTGATTCTCGCCGGTCTTCAGGCCGAAGGCGAAACGACGATTTTAGAACCGGCCGATACTCGTGATCATACCGAGAGAATGATTCGTAAGTTTGGCGGAAAGATTTCTAAAGAAGGTCAAACCATTAGGGTAGAAGGGGGACAAAGGCTGTCTGCAGCAAGTGTAAATGTGCCAGGAGACATATCTTCCGCGGCGTTTTTCCTAGTTGCCGGCGCTGTTGTGCCAAATAGTGAAATCGTTCTGAAAAACGTAGGTTTAAATCCGACCCGGACAGGGATCATTGAAGTTCTGAAAAACATGGGCGCTGAACTAGAGATTATCCAGACCGAGGATGATTCTTTCGAGCCAGCGGGTGATCTTGTGATCAGAACATCAAGCTTGAACGGTACGGTAATCGAGGGCGAGTTAATTCCTAAATTAATCGACGAAATTCCCGTCATTGCTCTTCTTGCCACGCAGGCCGAAGGTCAAACGGTCATAAAGGATGCAGAGGAGTTAAAGGTAAAGGAAACTAACCGGATTGACACAGTTGTTCATGAACTGAAGAAACTAGGTGCGGACATCGAAGCAACAGAGGATGGGATGATTATTCACGGCAGAACCAAACTTCATGGCGGAGTAGTGTCCAGTCACGGGGACCATCGAATCGGTATGATGCTTGCTATCGCTTCTCTCCTTTGTGAAGGTGAGGTCACCTTGGATAACCCAGAAGCAATCGCCGTCTCCTACCCTAATTTCTTTACACATTTAGAAAGTCTAATTCACTAAAAAGCTGCCTTCCGGGGCAGTTTTTCCTTTTTGAGCCTCATGTCCTATCATACTTTTTCAAAAATCTGCATAGCTTGTCTTAAACAGATGAAAAGGGTGAGAGGATGGCGTATATCATTGAAAATGCCAATATCCTAAAAAGGAAAGAGCTGAAAACGTGCTCGTTATTCATACAAGACAACCGGATTGCTTCCATCCAATCAAATTTTAAGTACTACCGTCATATTAAAATGGACCTAGAGCCATATATCATGACCCCTTCATTTGTCCTGTTGAATTCAAACATTCCACTGAAAAACTCGTTTCAAGACATGAAAAAATGGATGATTGATTACTTTCTTACCAAAGGCTCCACTACCTTATTCACTTATGTACAGGCTTCCTTTGCAGAGGAAATACCCGATAAAATCAATGAACTGAAAGTTGCCCTCAGTAGCAGCCCTATTGATTATCTAATCGGAGTAAAAATACCAATGCGACTGATTACCCCTTCAATGATCCGCAAATGTAAAAAAGAAAAAGTGCCTGCCATTTTTGTTGATTTGGATAACCCTGATGAATTAGCGTCCGTACCATGGGGATGGATTAGAGAAGCGTTATTTCCCTACAATTGCCCGTTAATTCCAATTTTTTCTTCAACAGAAAAGAAGGAAGCAAAGGCCGTTCTGTCGAAATGGTTAACTATAATGGAAAAGGAAAAAATACCGGCACTATTAGAGGAATTAGAAGAAAACATACCGCTCTCAGCAACTGTTTTAAATAAGATTGGTTTATTTCCGCATAAAGGCAGCCTGATGAACGGGACAGAACTAAGCTATAATCTATATGAAAAGTCCAGGGAAATCATCAATGTTGATGAAGCTGCTTTATTTCATTATTATGGTGATAGACTAGCAATCACAGTACACAAGGGAAAAATCGTCCGTTCTGGGAAAGAGGTATTATTTAAACCAGGATATGGAGAATATGTAAAGGTGCGAACACCATCGTTTTTTTCCTTGTAAGTAAACGGGAGAGGTATTTGTCAATGGAGCGAATCAAGAAAATTATTACGATGTTAGAAAACGGCCAACATAAAGAGGCCTTAAATGAATATAATGTTGTACTACAAAGCGGCATGCCAGAGGAGAAATTTCTTCTTGGTGAAGAGTTATTCCAATATGGTTTTCTCGATGAAGCAAGGGCCTTGGTAGAGAATTTGTTAAACAGCTATCCTGAAGAAGGAGAACTGCTGATTCTTCTTGGTGAAATTCTGATTGAAGCAGGTGAAGAGGAAGAAGCCATTCTTGTTTTGGAAAGAATCTCCGAACTTGATGTTCATTATGCGCAAAGCCTGCTGCTCATGGCTGACCTTTATCAGCTGCAAGGATTATATGAAGTTTGTGAAAACAAACTCTTAAAAGCAAAGGAAATCTTACCAAATGAAATCATCATTGATTTTGCACTAGGCGAACTTTACAGTGAACAAGGGGAAGTAACAGCAGCTTTAAATGCCTATGAAAAGGTTCTTAAAGAGACAACTGAAGTTGCCAGTGTTAACATTTATGCCCGAATGGCAGACCTGTTAAGTGCATCCGGCGTTTTTGAAGAAGCATTAGTTTATTACGACAAAGCGCTTGAAGAGAAATTAGAAATAAACACACTTTTTGGTTACGCTTTCACAGCCCTGCAGGCAGGCTACAACCGGACAGCTATTGAAAAGTTTATAGAATTAAAAGAACTAGATCCGGAATATCATTCGCTTTACTTACTTCTTGGAAAGGCTTATGAGCGGGAGGAAGAGCTTGAAAATAGCCTCCGGATTGTTCAAGAGGGCATTAAAATTGACGAGTTTAATAAAGATTTATTTTTCTATGGTGGTCAAATTGCCGCCAAGCTAGGGAAACTTCCCGAGGCTGAACAATATTTGCGGGAAGCACTTGTTTTGGACCCAGGATTCACTCAGGCTGTAATGGTGTTGAATAAGCTGTTTTTACAGGAAGAGCGCTTTGAGGATGTTTTACTTCTTCTATCAGATCTTGGATTGACCGACGACGAAGAGCCTCAGCTTTTATGGGACTCAGCCCTTGCTTATCAAAAGTTGGAGTCATATTCAAAAGCATTAGACAAATATAAAAGTGCATATACTTTTTTTAAGAATAACGAAACTTTTTTACAGGATTATGGATATTTTCTAATGGAAGAAGGAAAAACCACCCCTGCCGCCGAAATTTTTAAACAACTGCTCGCATTTGATCCAACCAACAGCGAGTATCTGGATGTGCTTGAACGTCTTGGCGAATTTGAAGAATAAATAAAACAAAAAAGATGAATATGCAGAGGAGGGAATACGACTATGGCAACCCCTGTTTCTGTCAACGAGAAGAAGGATTTTATACGCTGGTTTTTAAATCATTATCAATTAAAAAGAAGAGAATGTGTATGGATTCTAAATTATTTAATGAGTCACGATCAGCTTATGGAAAAAGTTCATTTTGTGGAGCAGGCCCAATATTGTCCGCGCGGCCTGATCATGTCGACTCATTGTGTGGATAAAGTGCCATTCCGCTTTTATAAAGAAAATGTGATGACCACAGATGCCGAAAAGTCCTTCCATGATATTCGCTTGAATCGCGATGAGGACATTTATATTCAATTAAATTTTCATGCTTCTAATCAAGCACACCAGTATGCAGCTGTTTTGGAGGAGAATCCATACGTTCCGAAACACCTCCAGGTAAATGAGAAGGATGGAATCGTAGCAGAGCAATTTTTGCAAAACAGTATCGAGCGCTTTCAGCGGGAAAAACTCCTCCAATTAATAGATGAGGCCCTAGATAAACAAGACCGCCCCGCTTTTGAACGATTAACCAAACAACTAAATAAATTAAAAGCAACCGAACCAAAAGGAAGCCTGCGCTAAGCAGACTTCTTTTTTTTTAATCTAGCTGCAGCTTTTTTATGTTATTTTAAACAAATTTTTTTAGAAGTTTTATTTTCTTTTAAAGTTTTAGGAAATAATGATAATATAGGGGGAGATGAATAAAGGTTGGTGTAACATAGATGAAATGGATATCCCAAGAGGTTGAGACCTACTTAAATGCGAAGGAGTACGTCGATACCGCTGTTGTACCGTTATATTCGGTAGCCATTGGCGGGGAGATGAAAGAATCAGCAGAAGCTGCCGAATTTATTGGCCTGTTGACTACTCATCTCGAAAGACAATTTACAGGAAGAATTTTGCTATTCCCGCCATTTACATATTTAAAAAATGATTCAGGCGAAAAAGTTTTAGGCGAATTAAAGAATTGGGAGGTGAACATATTAGAGGCTGAATTTAAACATGTATTTTATATTACCTCGGATATCGAATGGAGAACACGTGAAAACGAACTTGATGGTGCTGTTATCTGGGTTCCCTCGATACCTCTCGAACAGATGAATGATTCGCAAAAATTAAAAATGATGGACAGCCAAGTAAAGCAGCTTTTAATACTTTTTACACAAAAGTGGCATCAAAAAGCGTAAAAACTATGCATAAACCTTATTTTAAAACAGTATTGATATTGACCTTACTCAGAAGTTGATATATCATTGTTATGTCCTAGTTTTATATGTGTTTAATTAATGTCCGCTGGACTTACTTCGTGAATAGAGGGGGGATAATCATGAGTAAAGAGCGCGTTTCTAGACGTCAATTCTTAAGCTACACATTAACAGGTGTAGGCGGTTTCATGGCTGCCGGCATGTTAATGCCAATGGTAAGATTTGCAGTTGACCCAGTGTTAAAAGCCGAAGCTGGCGGTGATTTCATCGCAACTCCAAAAAAAGTGTCAGAACTTACTGACGAACCGGTTCGTGTAGACTTCACATTCAAGCAGAAAGATGCTTGGTATGAGTCAGAAGTAACCGAATCTGCGTGGGTTTACAAGGACGGAGATAAGATTATTGCACTGTCGCCAGTATGTAAACATTTGGGCTGTACCGTTAACTGGAATTCTGACAAGGAACATCCGGAACAATTCTTCTGTCCGTGCCACTACGGCCGTTACACGAAGGATGGAACCAACATACCAGGTACACCACCACTTCACCCGCTAGATGTATATCCATACAAGGAAAAAGACGGTTTCCTATACTTAGGAAAAGCAAAACCACGGAAGGAGGCGTAATCATTGTTAAACAAAATTTACGATTGGGTAGATGAACGTTTAGATATTACGCCTATGTGGCGCGATATCGCAGACCATGAAGTGCCAGAGCATGTTAACCCTGCCCATCATTTTTCTGCGTTTGTCTATTGCTTTGGCGGTCTGACATTTTTCGTTACTGTAATTCAAATTCTTTCCGGTATGTTTTTAACCATGTATTATGTGCCGGACATCAAAAACGCATGGGAATCTGTTTTTTATCTGCAAAACCAGGTAGCGTTCGGTCAAATTGTCCGTGGAATGCACCACTGGGGAGCAAGCTTAGTATTAGTTATGATGTTTTTACATACGCTTCGGGTCTTTTTCCAAGGAGCCTATAAAAAACCTCGTGAATTAAACTGGATTGTCGGAGTACTGATTTTCTTCGTCATGCTTGGCTTAGGTTTTACAGGCTACCTTTTACCTTGGGATATGAAGGCATTGTTTGCAACTAAGGTAGGTTTGCAAATTGCTGAAGCGACGCCGTTTATCGGTTCCTATGTTAAGATTCTGTTATCCGGACATGAAACCATTGTCGGTGCGCAGACATTAACCCGTTTCTTTGCGATTCATGTATTCTTCCTGCCTGGAGTATTATTCGGTTTAATGGCAGCACACTTTGTCATGATTCGCAGACAAGGTATTTCTGGACCGCTATGATTCAAATTCTAATCTAAACTAGAAAGTTATCATATTACGATGAAAAAGGAGGGGATTGCTCAATGCATCGCGGTAAAGGTATGAAGTTTGTCGGTGATTCACGTGTAGTTGCACCTGAATCACGAAAACCGAAACTTCCTAAAGATTATTCAGAATACCCTGGCAAAACTGAAGCGTTCTGGCCTAACTTCCTTTTGAAAGAATGGATGATAGGTGCAGTTTTCCTTGTTGGCTTTTTATGTTTAACCGTTGCTCATCCGGCTCCGCTTGAAAGGATTGCGGACCCGACGGATACAGGTTATATTCCATTACCAGACTGGTATTTCTTATTCTTGTACCAATTGTTAAAGTATACTTACGCATCTGGGCCCTATACGGTTATTGGTGCAATGATTATCCCAGGACTTGCTTTTGGAGGATTATTATTGGCTCCATTCCTTGATAATGGACCGGAACGCCGTGCAAGTAAGCGTCCAATTGCAACAGGAGCTATGTTATTGGCATTAGCTGCAACTGTGTTTTTAACTTGGCAATCAGTAGCTACACATGACTGGAAAGCTGCAGAACGTCAAGGGAAAATCGTTGAAAAAGTCGATATTGATAAGTCTGCAGAAGGATATCAAATCGCTAAAGATAACACGTGTTTAACATGTCACGGCGAAAATCTTCAAGGCGGTGCCGGTGCACCAACCTTGATCGGTACAGGTTTAAAACCTGAAGAAATTGCTAAGATTGCAAAAGAAGGTAAAGGCGGCAAAATGCCTCCAGGTATCTTTAAAGGTGATGACGAACAGCTGAAAAAGCTATCTGAATTTATCTCTGGTCTTGGCGCAAAATAATGCTGTACTATAAAAGCTGACGGGATTACGTCAGCTTTTTTGTATATTCAGTAACAAGCTAAAAACGAATAATGGAAGGGGAGTCGTTGTGCGCTGGATTTACCCTCTTTTGGCCAATCGGTCGATTCTTAAATTGCTATTAATTGTCAATATAGTAGGAACAATCTATGGGTATTATTGGTATGGATGGCAGTTGGAGAATACCCCGGCTATATTTTTAATTTTTGTACCGGACAGTCCCACTGCAAGTCTCTTTTTTGTCTTTGTTCTTATTGCCTTTTTATTGAGAAAAAATTGGCCGCTGATGGAAGCACTGGCGATTGTCACACTTTTTAAATATGGAATTTGGGCTGTCGTGATGAATATCCTTGTTTTTGTTGTTCAAGGGGAATTGGATCCAGTCGGTTTTATGTTGATTTTCTCTCATTTTGCCATGGCAGTCCAAGGACTGTTATTCGCACCGTTTTATCGTCTTAAACTATGGCATCTAGTAGTGACTGCAATTTGGACACTGCATAACGATATCATCGATTATGTTTTCTTTATGCTGCCAAGCTATCAAATGCTTGACCGCTATATCCCGCAAATCGGCTACTTTACGTTTTGGCTGTCTATTCTTTCCATTGGAATTGCCTATTACCTCTGTATCCGCCAAAAAAGTTTTAAACTTGAAATTAAATAATTCAATACTGTAAATTATGGTCTAACCTTGTCCACCCTTTCATACATTTTATTAGTAACGAAAAGGGGGACAAGGTTAGTGAATATAAAGAAGTTCCTGTTATTAGCAATTATATGTTTACTAATGCCGATATCAGTATATGCGGAAGGACAATCCCCGATGGAGCGGCTTGATGACATTTCCGATGAAGCTCTTCAAATGGTCAAGTTTCATAGATATGATGACGCCAGGAAGTTGCTTGATTATTTTTCTGATCAGTTTAAAGGTGTGACAGTCACCGGACAGCCATTAACAATGGATGAGGTTCGTATCATTAACACTTCCCATGACGAAGCAATGGAAGCGGCAGTAAGTCCAGATATGAAACATGAGGAACGTATTAATAAGTTGACGAAATTCAGGCTGGTTATGGATGCGATTGCCACAAGTCATCAGCCCCTATGGACGGAGATGGAAGGTCCAATCATGACAGCGTTCCATCAAGCCAGGGAAGCGGCTGTGAACGGTAATTCTGCGAACTTTCATGCAAGTTTTAATACGTTTTTATCTCTCTATAACGTCATTTACCCAAGTATGAAAATTGATGTTCCTGTGGAAAATATACAAAGATTAGATGCACGTATCAAATTTATTGATGAATATCGCTCTCAAGTTTTAACTGATTCACAAGGCCGGGTAGAGCTAGATAAACTTGATACAGACCTGCAGAATTTATTTGCCAATATAGAGGATGATGAGGCCGATCCTTCCCTTTGGTGGGTGATCATTTCAACAGGGAGTATTATCATTGCGACATTATCTTATGTCGGCTGGAGAAAGTACCAAGGGGAAAAGGATGTTAGAAAAGACCGGTCCAGAGAGCATAAAGATTGACGCCTCTAATCCCTTTTACTAAAATGTAAATCATCATAGAGCTCTCTTAGGAGGTTTCATCATGTATTTGCTATATTTTGCTTTCATCATTCTGATTCCTTTATGGGCACAGTGGAAAGTAAAAAGTACATTTACAAAATATTCTAGAGTTTCTACCTCAACATATCGTAGAGGTGCAGAAGTGGCGAGGGAAATATTGAATGCCAACGGTTTATATAATGTTGCCGTAGAAGAAGGCCGTGGATTTTTAAGCGATCATTATGACCCAAGAAGCAAAACCGTTCGTTTGTCACCAGAAAATTACCACGGACATTCCATTGCAGCGGCAGCAGTTGCGGCTCACGAATGCGGACATGCCATTCAGGATGCTCAAGGATATGCATTTTTGCGGTTTCGCCATGCCTTAGTTCCAGTTGCAAACCTTGGTTCAAATGCCTCGTGGATTCTTATCATGATCGGCATATTTGCCCATCTGTCAGGAATGCTGCTGTTAGGAATTATTTGTATGGCAGCGGCTGTACTTTTTCAAATTGTAACTCTTCCTGTTGAATTTAACGCCTCAAGCCGGGCGATGAACCAAATTGCCTCACTTAGATTGGTCGGCAGCGGTGAGGAAAGGGAGGCCCGCAAGGTTTTAAACGCGGCAGCCCTTACGTATGTAGCAGCGGCAGCAGTTGCCGTTCTGGAATTACTTAGATTAGTATTAATTTTTACTGGGATGAATCGAAGTGAAGATTAATCAGAAAAGGCTGACTCGTTCCCGAGTCAGCCTTTTAGTCTGTTATCGGCATTTTATTTTCATCCAGCGTAAAGCCTTCCCCGTGGACATCATGGACGATAGAAATGGAGATAAATGCATACGGATCGACTGAAGTAATCAGATTTTTCAAACGCATAATTTCATTCTTAGCGACCACACAATATAGGACGTCCCGTTCATTTTTTGTATAGGAACCGAAACCTTTTAGAGCTGTAACACCGCGTTCCATCTCCTCCATAATTTTAGCGGCAATTTCTTCGTTTTTTTCGGAAATAATCATCGCGCCTCTTGCTGAGTAGGCACCTTCTTGAATAAAGTCAATTACCCTGGCCCCAACAAAAACGGCAACCAAGGTATACATCGCCTGTTTGTAATTCAAATAGGTGATTAAGGAGAGAGTGATGACACAGGCATCAAACAGAAACATCGTTTTGCCCATGTTCCAGCCAAAGTATTTTTGGACTAGCCGGGCAATAATATCAACGCCACCAGTTGTGCCGCCATACCTGAAGATGATCCCTAATCCGATACCGGCAAAAACTCCAGCAAACAGGGCAGCAAGCGTTAAATCATGATTTAATGGCATGTCAATCGCGTTGCGTTGAATAATCCATAGAAAGACGGACACACTGACTGTCCCAATTAGTGTGTAAAAAAAGGCATTACGACCAAGCATCTTCCATCCTATAAAAAATAGCGGGATATTTAAAATCAGGTTGGTATACGACGGATCCCATTTCCAAAGGAAAAATAACAAAAGCGTGATCCCCGTAAACCCGCCTTCCGCCAGTTTGTTCTGCATATTAAAATGAACTAGTCCAAATGAAAATATCGCTGCCCCAAGCAGGATAAATAATATATTTTTTATTTTAAGGCTAAATATCATATCCTTCCTCCTCATCCATATTTTTCTTCCTAATGGCGGATTTAATTATATCGAATAATTTATTGTTGGGCAATCTGGCCAGCGAATTCTAATCATTCCGGTGAAAACATTTGTAAATCAGCCATAATTTAGCTAACATAAAATAGTGAGCAGGAGCATGCCTGCCTGAAAAATAACAGCATCGTTTGGAGTGATAAGGTTTGGCTGATGGGAAGACAATGAAAGAACTTCAAGAAGAAGTTGATGCATATATAAGTCAATTTAAAGAAGGATATTTTAGTCCTTTGGCAATGCTCGCAAGAATGACAGAGGAGCTAGGTGAACTGGCACGGGAAATCAACCATTATTACGGCGAGAAACCGAAGAAATCAACAGAAAGCGAGAAAGCTGTTGATGAGGAGCTTGGCGACCTTTTGTTTGTGTTAATTTGTCTTGCCAATTCCTTAAACATTGATTTGGAAAAAGCGCATGATTATGTGATGAACAAGTTTAATACACGGGATAAGGATCGTTGGACAAGAAAAAATCAGGAAAATATGGAGTGAGAAAAATGGAGCAGATTAATATAATAATCGCAGGTCCTAGAGGCCGAATGGGCAGTGAAGCAGTAAAGCTTGCGGCAATAACTGAACACTTTAACCTAGTGGCTGTCCTTGACCATAAATATGATGGAATGATGCTTAGCGACATTGAGGGGTTTCAATCGATACATAACGTTCCCATTTATACCGATATTGAAAAGTGTCTACAAAATGTTCAGGCAGATGTACTAATCGACTTAACAACGCCAGAGTTTGGCATGCTGCACGCCAAAACAGCACTTAGCTATAATGTACGGCCTGTAGTAGGTACGACTGGTTTTTCAAAAGAAAATCTGGAAGAATTAGAGCGCCTTTGCAAGGAAAAGGAACTAGGCTGTATTATCGCTCCAAATTTTGCTATAGGAGCGGTGCTAATGATGAAATTTTCGCAGCTTGCGGCAAAATATTTTCGTGATGTTGAAATTATTGAATTGCATCATGATAAAAAGCTAGATGCCCCGTCCGGTACAGCAGTAAAAACGGCTGAAATGATATCGGCTGTCAGGGAAGCGAAAAAACAAGGTCATGAAAATGAAAAAGAAACTATAACAGGAGCACGCGGTGCTGAATTTGACGGGATGCATATCCATTCTGTCCGCTTGCCTGGGCTGATTGCCCATCAGCAGGTATTATTCGGTTCAGACGGACAAACCTTAACCATCCGCCATGATTCCTATAACCGTGAATCATTTATGTCCGGTGTAAAGGTCGCTGTTGAAACGGTTATGAAACATAACAGCTTTGTGTACGGGCTGGAAAATATTTTGGACTAAAATAATCAAAGTTGGTGAAGGACATGCAAGGTAAATCACTTGATATTCTTGCATTTGGGGCCCATGCCGATGACGTCGAAATCGGTATGGCAGGAACAATTGCAAAATTAACAGGAGAAGGGTATCGGGTTGGGATATGTGATTTAACGGATGCGGATCTTTCCTCTAACGGAAATGCGGCACTAAGGAAAGCGGAAGCGGCTAAGGCTGCAGATGTTTTAGGGGTCTCATACCGGACCTCACTTGGGTTTCCTGATAGAGGGTTATATTTAAAGGATGAATACATACGAAAGATAGCGGATATCATTCGTCAACATAAGCCGAAACTCGTGTTTGCTCCTTTTTTGGAAGATCGTCATCCGGATCATGGGAATTGTGCCCGTCTCGTCGAAGAGGCGGTTTTTTCGGCGGGAATAAAAAAATATGAAACAGAATCTAGCGAGCCCCATCGGGTAAATAGATTATATTTTTATATGATAAATGGCTTTCACAAGCCGGACTTTACTGTCGACATTTCCATGTCCATGGAGAAAAAGATAGCGGCATTACAATCCTATAAAAGCCAGTTCGACCGGACAGATACAAGCTACGACACACCTCTTGTCAATGGTTATATTGAAACCGTCGAGGCAAGAGAAAGAATGTTTGGGAAGCTGGTCAATGTTACATATGCGGAAGGCTTTAAAACAAAGGTTCCTATTCTATTGAATCGTGATTTGCTGGGAGATTAACGTATGAAAAAATTAAAAATTGGCATTACCTGTTATCCGACTGTCGGAGGTTCCGGGGTTGTCGCGACAGAATTGGGAAAACTCCTGGCGGAGAAGGGGCATGAGATTCACTTCATAACATCAAGCATCCCATTTCGGCTGAACAAAATCTATCATAACATCTATTATCATCAGGTAGAAGTAAACCAATATTCGGTTTTTCAATTTCCACCCTATGACATCGCTCTCGCCAGTAAGATGGCAGAAGTGGCCAATCGAGAGAAACTGGACCTGCTACATGTCCATTATGCTATCCCGCATGCGGTGTGCGCTATTTTGGCTAAGCAAATGGCAGGTAGGGATATAAAAATAGTCACCACCCTGCACGGTACTGACATCACCGTGCTTGGGTATGATCCGTCCCTCACAGATGCAATAAAATTTGGCATTGAAAAGTCAGATGCGGTGACGGCTGTTTCAAGTGCATTAGTCCAGCAGACATATGAGGTCATCAATCCCGACAAGCAAATTGAAACAGTATATAACTTTATTGATGACCGAGTTTATCAAAAAACAGATTCAAACCATTTAAGAGCTGAATTTGGGATAAGGGAAGATGAAAAGGTCATTATCCATGTATCCAATTTCCGCGGCGTCAAGCGCGTCCAGGATGTGGTTAAAACATTTGCCAATATTTCCGCCGTAATGCCGGCGAAGTTGTTACTAGTCGGGGATGGACCCGAAATGACCATCGTTTGCAAGCTAGTCAGACAGCTTGGATTAGAGGATCAAGTCATTTTCCTAGGAAAACAAGAAAACCTCGAAGAGTTATATTCCATCAGTGACTTGATGCTCCTATTGTCGGAAAAGGAAAGCTTCGGTCTTGTTGCCCTAGAGGCAATGGCCTGCGGAGTGCCGGTGATTGGAACCAATGTAGGAGGCATCCCTGAGGTTATTGAGGACGGAAAAACGGGCTATACTTGTAACGTCGGTGATATTGGGGATATTTCTGATAAAGCAATTCGTTTATTGAATGATGGAGCTCTTCATCAGCAATTTTCACAGCAGTCAGAAGTAACAGTCAAAACGAAATTTAAAGCAGAGCAAATTGTCGAGCAATACGAAATGCTTTATTTTAAGCTGCTGAAATAAGGTGAGATAAATATGAAAGAACCCTTTTTATCGGCTGTTCCAGTCATCAAAAGGCTTGAGTCCGCCGGATATGAAGCCTATTTTGTGGGCGGATCGGTTAGGGATTATTTACTTGGAAATAAAATTAGCGATGTCGACATTGCGACGTCAGCCACACCTGATGAAGTGAAAGCCATTTTTCCTAAAACTGTTGATATCGGTATTCAACATGGAACGGTTCTTGTCCTGTTAAAAAACAATTCTTATGAAATTACCACCTTTCGGACCGAAGGAGAATATCAGGATTTTCGGAGGCCTAAGGAGGTTTCCTTTATTCGCAATCTTAACGAAGATCTGATGCGCAGGGATTTTACCATGAATGCCATCGCAATGGATGCAAATGGCAGCATTATTGACCCTTTTGACGGCCAAACAGCCATTAAGGAAAGGGTTATTCGAACTGTAGGAAGCCCGGAGGAACGGTTTCGCGAAGACGCCCTAAGAATGATGAGAGCGGTACGCTTTGTCAGCCAGCTCTCTTTTCATATTGCAGGTGAAACATTACTAGCTTTAAAAAAGGATGCGCACCTGCTCGATAAAATTGCTGTTGAGAGGAAGAGAGCCGAGTTTGAAAAGCTGCTCTCTGGCGACAATCGAAAAAAAGCTTTCAGGATTTTGCTTGAAACGCAGGTTTTTGAATATTTACCTGGGCTCAAGAACCAGGAATTGAAAATTGAAAAATTACTTTCTTATCTATGTGATTCGTTAAATAAGAAAGAAATGTGGGCATTGCTTCTTTATTGTCTAGAACTTAATCAACAAGATAGCGAGGCTTTTCTTCGAAATTGGCGACTTCCTGTAAAGGAAATGAAAGAAATTCAGGACATCTTGCTATATGCCAAACAAAGACTTATAAAAGATTGGTCCCGGTACGATTTGTATACAGCTGGCAGCGAGACAATTCAATCCGCAGAAAAGCTTTATCTTGTTTTAAAAGGCATAAATGATTATGACTCTGTAAAGTATTGGTTAAACACTTACGACCATCTGCCTATCAAGCAGCGGTCTGAACTGGCTGTGACCGGAAGCGACATAATGGCTTGGCGGGAACAGGCAGGTGGCCCATGGCTGAAAGAGCTGCTAACTAGAATAGAACATGCAGTTTTGCAAGATGAAGTTGTAAACGAAAAAGAAAAGATAAAGGAGTGGCTGAAAGCGTGCAGTCAGAAATCAGAAAAAAATTGCTAGATTCCTTTACCAACGCTGGTGAATCCTATTTATCCGGCCAATTTCTTGCTGAATTAATTGGCTGCTCGCGAACGGCAGTCTGGAAGCATATAGAGGAATTAAGAAAAGAAGGCTTTGAACTTGAGGCGGTCAGGAAAAAAGGTTATCGAATTATCAAAACACCTGAAAAAATTACTGCCGATGAAATTAGACTTGGTTTGACTACAGAGTTTATTGGGAAAAACATCCATTACGAAGAAACCGTAGAATCAACCCAAAAGATTGCCCACAGATTATCTTCTGAAAATGTGCCAGAGGGAACAGTTGTAATAGCAGAGGAACAAATTTCCGGCAGGGGAAGAATGAATCGCCCGTGGCATTCACCAAAATATACAGGGATTTGGATGAGCCTTATCCTCCGTCCTAATATTCCATTGACAAAGGCGCCACAGTTAACGCTTTTAACAGCCGTGGCTATTGTCCAGGCAATCGAAGAAGTGACAGGCCTTAATCCGGAAATAAAATGGCCAAATGATATTTTGCTGAATGGGAAAAAAATAACCGGCATTTTGACTGAAATGCAGGCAGAGGCTGATCAGATTCATTCCATCATCATTGGGATGGGCTTGAACGTCAATCAGACAAAGGATGATTTCCCACCTGAATTGCAAAATATTGCAAGCTCTTTGTTGATTGAAAAAGGAGATGCACTTTCACGGGCCAGCATCATAAGAAGTATTTTTACCCATTTTGAAAAATTATATTTGCTCTTCCTCGAAAAAGGTTTTTACCCAATTAAACTGCTATGGGAAGGCTATGCCATAAGTATTGGGAAAATGATCAAAGCTAGAACCTTGACAGGTGTCATTGAAGGAAAAGCCCTTGGGATTACCGATGAAGGCGTTTTAAAGATTGAAGATGCATCCGGTGTGATTCACCATGTTTATTCCGCTGATATAGAACTATAGTCCTAACATTTCATTCTGTACGGAATGGATAATATTTGCTATAATTTTTTATGGGCAGTATCCTGAAGGAACTGCACCTTGGAAGTCTATAAAACTAAAAGGTATCTGCCTAGATCCGTCAAACGGACCGGGACAGAGGGATGGAACAAGAAGTAAAGTAACGAAAATCCTTCTGCCTTCAGAAGGATTTTTTTATTTAGCTTCTTATTTGTTTTATCACCTCTCCCCTAATTTAAGGAGGGAATAAGGATGAAGCAAACGACAGATTTTCTGAAGATGAAAGAAAAGAATGAAAAAATTGTAATGTTAACGGCTTATGATTATCCTTCGGCAAAGCAGGCGGAACAGGGTGGCGTAGATATGATTCTCGTCGGTGACTCTCTCGGAATGGTGGTTCTTGGTTATGATTCTACTATCCCTGTCACATTGAATGACATGATCCACCATACAAAAGCTGTCAAGCGCGGGGCTAAAGAAACATTCATTGTTGTGGACATGCCATTTTTAACCTACCATTTATCGGTCAGGGATACATTAGTGAATGCAGGCAGATTGATTCAGGAAACCGGAGCACATGCTGTTAAGCTTGAAGGGGCGGATGAAGTCATCGAACATATTGCTGCCCTGACGCGGGCGGGAATTCCAGTGTGTGCCCATCTTGGCTTAACACCGCAGTCAGTCGGTGTATTAGGCGGCTACAAGGTTCAAGGCAAAGATGCAGATGCGGCAAAAAAGTTAATTGAAGACGCTAAAAAATGTGAAGATGCAGGAGCATTCGCGCTCGTCTTGGAATGTGTTCCAAAGCAGTTAGCGGAGCAAGTAACAAAAGCATTGTCTATTCCGGTAATTGGCATCGGTGCAGGAATTGATGTCGATGGCCAGGTGCTTGTCTATCATGATATTCTTGGCTACGGTGTTGAACGGGTTCCTAAATTCGTCAAACAGTACCATTCTGTAAGTCCATTTATGATTGAATCGATTCAAGCGTATGCCCAGGATGTGAAAAACAAACAGTTCCCTGAAGATAAGCACAGCTACACCATGAAGGAAGAGCAATTGCTCGTTTTATATGGAGGTAAAGAATGAAGGTTATTACAACCATAAAAGAGATGCAGACTGAAATAAAACAACAAAAAAGTGAGGGTAAATCGATTGGCTTTGTCCCAACGATGGGATATCTTCACGAAGGGCATCTCACTCTTATAAAGCAGGCCCGACAGGAAAATGATATTGTGGTCTTAAGTATCTTTGTCAACCCATTGCAATTTGGACCAACAGAGGACTTTTCCACATATCCTCGCGATTTTGAGCGAGACCGGGCGCTGGCCGAATGTGAACATGTCGACTACATTTTCCACCCAACAGTCAAGGAAATGTATCCAACTGAACCATCGGTGAAAGTCATTGTCCAGGCTCGGACCGATGTGTTATGCGGGAAATCGCGCCCTGGTCATTTTGATGGGGTCGCTACAGTTGTGTCTAAGCTTTTCCATATTGTCATGCCGACAAGGGCTTATTTTGGCAAAAAAGATGCGCAGCAGGTGGCGGTCATTGAAGGATTAGTTTCCGACCTCAATTTTCCACTAGAAGTAGTGGCGGTGGATATTGTCCGCGAAGAAGATGGGCTGGCCAAAAGCTCTCGTAATGTCAATTTGCTGCCCGAAGAAAGAAAGCAGGCAGTTGTTTTGTATAAAAGCCTGCAGGAAGCAAAAAGGGCAATTGATCAAGGCGAACGGAACCCTAACAGTTTAATCATTTTAATGAACGAAATGATTATGAGCAATTCGTCTGGGGTAGTCGACTATGCGGAGATTTATTCCTATCCTCAGTTAAAACCACTGGAAAAATTAGAGGGTAAGATAATCATAGCGCTTGCTGTAAAATTTACAAAGGTTCGTTTAATTGATAATCTCATTCTGGATATAGAGTAGACACTTGAATAGAGGAGGAACCACATTTTATGTTTCGCCACATGATGAACGGAAAAATCCATCGAGCAACAGTCACAGAAGCGAATTTAAACTATGTTGGCAGTATTACAATAGATGAAGATTTATTAGACGCAGTTGGCATGGTGCCAAACGAAAAGGTGCAAATTGTCAATAACAATAACGGAGCTCGTCTTGAAACCTATATCATCCCGGGTGAAAGAGGATCTGGTGTTGTCTGCTTAAATGGGGCAGCCGCCCGCCTCGTACAGCCTGGAGATATTGTGATTATCATTTCCTATGCTCTTGTGGCAGAAGACAAAGTCCCTTACCATAAACCAAAAGTAGCGATTATGGACGAACTTAACCGGATAAAAGAACTTATTCATGCCGAACCGGCCCATACAATTATGTAAAAAACGTCCCCTTTATTTGGGGACCAGATTGTCGAGAAAGAATATTTTTCTCGGCAATTTTTTTCTATTTATTGATTGTCTCTGCTACCGGGCCTGTTGATTTCCGCTACGGGCACTCGCTTTCCGCGGGGAGGTCCTGAAGCCTCCTCGGCGCTTTAGCGCCTGCGGGGTCTCCAGTGACCTCTATATCCCGCAGGAGTCGAGTGCCCTCCACTCCAATCAACAGGGAGGCAATACTACCATTGCAACACAATATCTTCGGTCGCATATGCGATAGCTCCGAGGAGGCTCCCCGGCACGCCCGCGGAAAGCGAAGCGCCTGGAGCGCCAATCAACAGCCTTGTTGAAAATTATTTTAATTAAAAAAGGTGAAACGTTAAAGATAATAAATAAAAGACTATCGAAATTTTTTTGACAGACTGGCCCCCCTTTTATGGGGGGATTTTTCTTTTGAATGAGACTTTATTATAATAAATAGCGAATATATTAATTGTTTTCATTTTTTATTTTTTTATGTTACCGTTTAAGGAATGAAGCTTTGGGGTGTTATGTAAATGTCTAATAAATTTGTTGTAATCGATTTAGAAACTACCGGAAATCTTCCGAAGAAGGGCGACAAAATTATTCAATTTGCCGCTGTTGTAATTGAAGATGGACAAATAACGGAGAAATTTTCGTCACTGATCAATCCCCAAAAATCCATTCCGATATTTATAGAAGAGTTAACTGGAATCAATGATGAAATGGTGAAGAATGCCCCTGTTTTTTCAGAGATTGCTGCGAAGGTTTTTTCCTTGCTGGACGGGGCTTATTTTGTAGCCCATAATGTTTTATTTGATTTATCCTTTCTTCAAGAGGAATTAATCCAAGCCGGATTTGAAGGGTTTTACGGGTCTGTCTTGGATACCGTGGAAATGTCGCGGATTTTATATCCGACAGCGGACGGATATAAACTTACTGATTTGGCTGAAATGCTAAACCTCAAGCACGATCGGCCTCACCAAGCCGACAGTGATGCGGAAGTGACTGCGGAAATTTTCCTGCTGTTGGTCCAGCGTTTACAACAGCTGCCCTTTATTACGCTTAAGCGGCTTTTTCCGTTATCCGGCGGATTAAAAAGCGACCTTGAGCAGCTACTTGAAGAAATGATTGACAGCATGGATGAAAAGTCTGTACATAATGAGGATTTTGAGGCGTTTAGGGACCTCGCCATAAAAAAAGTGCTGCCTCAGCTGGAAACATCGTCAGAATTCCAGGCTTATCATTATCCTCAAGCTGAAGAAGAGAAATTAAGGCTGATGAAAAGCGGCCTTAAATCCTTTGAGAACCGGACAGGGCAATTTAAGATGATGGATGTGGTCTACAAAGCCTTCGTATCCGAGCGTCATACGTTAATTGAAGCAGGAACGGGAGTAGGAAAATCGTTAGGGTATCTGCTGCCAGCTGTCTTCTTTGCTAAACAGAGGAATCGCCCGATCATCGTCAGTACACATACCACTCAGCTGCAGGAGCAAATATTAAGAAAAGAAATGCCACTTCTGGAAAAAATGATTCCTTTTCCGGTAAAGGCTGTGCTCTTAAAAGGCAGGAGCCATTATATCTGTTTGGAAAAATTTCATCAGTCGCTGCTTGATGAAAACGATAACTATGATACCACCTTAACAAAGATGCAGATTCTTGTTTGGTTAACCGAGACAGAAACCGGTGATAAGGATGAACTGAATCTTTCCAGCGGCGGATTCCTTTTTTGGAATAAAATTAAAAATGAGCAAACCGCTTTTTCAAAACATCCTGATTGGCAAGAACGGGATTTTTATTTGCGAGCAAAAAAAGAGGCTAAAGTCTCGGATATTGTTATTACCAATCATTCTCTGTTATTAAGTGATATTAAAGGGAACGGCGCTGTTTTGCCGGAATATGATTTTGTCGTTATTGACGAAGGACATCATTTGGAAAAAGCGGCAGTTCAATTCTTTGGTACCTCCTTGGATTACCTATCTGCAAGAATGCTGGCCGGTCAATTTGGTTTATACGAACAAGAACAGCTTTTTTATGAACTAGAAAAGATTCTTGCTATTTATCCTTTCACGATGGAACCGATTATCCATACATTTGAGCTTAATCAGATGATGATAGACTTTTCGTATGAAATGGATGAATTTTTTAAGTTAATTGCTCTATTTGCTAAAAAGAGGATTAATAACAAAAATGGATATTACCGCACAAAAATCTCTTTTAGTAAAGCTGATAGTTCTAAAGAAAGAATGGCTTTAGTGCATAGTGCGGAAAGGCTATCATTTTTAATAAAGGATTTGCATGCCGCAATTAGTAAAAGGGTGGAATGGATTATTTCCCAAAAGGATGGGTTAACCAGAAAGCAAGAGGGGAAAATCGAGGAAGTCCATGTGTTTCTTATCGAATTAGAGGAATTAAGGGGCAGGGTAATAAACAGCTTTTTAAGGGACACCAATGATGTTAAATGGATTGAAATCGATGTCCGTGCACCGCAGAATATAACAACCTTTATCGCACAGCCGGCCAGTGTAGCGGCTGCTTTAGAAAAATATTTTTTCGCTAGTAAAAAGGCAGCAGTCATTACTTCTGCAACGTTAACTGTTAATAATACCTTTGACTATTATCTCAAGGAAATCGGCCTTGATTCCAGTAATCCGGAAAAGGTAATCATCCCCTCTCCTTTTAATTACAAGGAACAGGTACAGCTGATAATTCCTGATGATTTGCCCGAAATCAATTCGGTTTCCTTGGATGAATTTGTGATTGCTATAACCGAGCACATCATCACGATTGCTGAGGCGACGAAAGGAAGGATGCTGCTTCTTTTTACTGCGTACGACATGCTGAAGAAAACGTACGAATTGATAAAGGAAAGCGGCTTTCTCGATGACTATGTATTAATTGCCCAAGGGATTACGAGCGGGAGCAGAACAAGGTTGACGAGAAATTTCCAGCGCTATGAAAAGGCCATTCTGTTAGGAACGAGCAGTTTTTGGGAGGGTGTGGATATCCCAGGGGAGGATTTATCATGCCTGTGTTTAGTACGGCTTCCCTTCAGCTCACCGGATGAGCCGTTAACAATGGCGAAATGCCAAATAATTGAGGAAAGTGGCGGCAATGCCTTTTTTGAATATTCTCTGCCTGAAGCTGTACTAAGGTTTAAACAAGGCTTTGGCCGGTTAATCCGAACTGAAACAGATAGGGGGATTGTGATTGTTTTTGACAAGCGGATAATCACAACGAAATATGGAAAAGCCTTCTTAAATTCCATTCCGCCAGTCACGATAAAAAAAGAATCGGCCAAAGAAATAGTCAAAATTATTCAATCCTGGTTATGATAAAATTTGGAAGAAATACACATCCTATAGATGACAGGAGGAATGTGTATGCGAATTTTATTCATTCTATTGGCCTTGTTTTGTCCGGCTGTTTCAGTAGTTCAAGCTGAAACGGCTATTTCAGGTAAGGTTGAAAATATAGATTTAAATATAAAGGAACACGAAATGGCCGTTACTTTTATAGGACTGTCCGCTGGCGAGGCTACTTTAATTCAAGGCCCGAACAATGAGAATATTCTGGTCAATGTCGGGGGGCAAAACACGGAAGCGGAATTAGAAGAGTGGCTCAAACTTTATGATGTAAAAAGTATTCAAACCTTAATCATTACTACAGATGAAAATAGCCTGTCTTTTAAAAAAGTAAATAAGCTGATGGACAAATATAACATAGAAAAATTGATTACCACTCCAAAAATATCAGCCCAGGCAGCCTTTGGACTTGATGATCAAAAGCAGGCAGCGGTATCAACATGGAAAGAAGGGACAGCAGAATCACTTTTTCCTGACCTGACGGCCGAAGTCCAATTTGTCGGAAATGAAAAAAACGAAGGGATGGATTTTATCCTTAAGTTTTTCAATCACCGTCTCTTTTTAATGTCGTCGTGCAGCGAAAGGGCGGAGCAGGCATTACTGACAAAAAACCTTGAAGATGTCCATGTTTTAAAAATTCCGGATTACGCAAAGGCTTCTTTTTTATCAACTAACTTTATCCACTATTTGAATCCGGAGATTTCTGTATTGTTTACACCGGAGGAATATCATCCGGACCGTGATATCCTTCAAGGCCTGCACGAAACGTGGTCTGAAGTTTATTTTACAAAAAAGCATGGAACGGTGACGCTAAAGTTCACGGATTCCAAATACGAGGTTTTTACCATCCCAACAGAAGAAGAATAAAAACTTAAAGAAAAATTACGATTCCTTGGTTTCAGATAGGGCATTTTTCCTTTTACCTGTTATAATGATATTTGGTAGGAAACAAGTAACAAGAATTAATTGGAGGAAAAATATCGTACATAAAAGAGTGATTTGAAAGTGAAAAAGTGGATTATAATTGGAGCATGTTTATTACTTGCTGTGGTGATCGGGGTTTCGATAAAAGTATATCATAGTGCAATGGAACCATTAATTACCGCCGAAGAACGTGCTGTTCAGGCTGCTGAAAAAAAGGTTCCATTAAAAAGCGTTGAAGATTTTCATGTTTATAATGGTCAAGAAACCGTTAATGTCATTGAAGGGAAAAATAACAAGGGCGAAGAGATTATTGTCTGGGTTCCCGAAAAGAGCAAAAAGGTTATTGTCCGAAAGGCCAAGAGCGGCCTTACAAAAGAGGAAGCAATTCAAACATTGAATAAAGAAAAAAATCCCCAAAAAATCATTTCAGTCCGGCTGGGAATGGAACAAAACATCCCTTTATGGGAAATTTATTACCGTTCTGATAATAATTTAATAAATTATTATTATCTCCATTTCGAAACTGGCGAGTGGCTGAAGGAAATTGAAAATCTATAGGGTAGAGACAGGAGGAAAACATAATGAAAGTGGAATTGGCAAGCCGGGTGTTGTCCTTAACACCTTCAACAACATTGGCCATTACTGCGAAAGCAAAAGAATTGAAGGAACAAGGTGAAGACGTAATTGGACTCGGTGCAGGTGAACCCGATTTTAATACCCCTCAGCACATTTTGGATGCTGCGGTAAAATCGATGAATGAGGGACAAACCAAGTACACTCCTTCGGCTGGTCTTCCTGCCTTAAAAAAGGCGATTATTAAAAAGTTCGAAACAGATCAAGGCTTAACCTATAAGCCAAATGAAGTGATTGTTGGGAATGGTGCAAAACATGTCCTCTATACGCTGTTTCAGGTTCTTTTAAATGAGGGGGATGAGGTTATTATTCCTACTCCTTATTGGGTAAGCTATCCGGAGCAGGTTAAGTTAGCGGGCGGAGTTCCTGTTTATATCGATGGATTGGAAGAAAACCATTTTAAAATAACACCGGAACAACTGAAAAAGGCGATTACCAATAAAACCAAAGCTGTCATCATTAACTCTCCAAGCAATCCAACAGGGGTCTTATATTCCGAAGAGGAGCTTTTGGAAATTGGTAAGGTATGCTTGGCAGAAAACATCTTGATTGTTTCTGATGAGATTTATGAAAAGCTTGTATACGGCGGTGTAAAGCATGTTTCGATTGCGGAAATTTCGCCGGAGCTTAAAGAACAAACAATTATTATTAATGGTGTTTCCAAGTCCCATTCGATGACAGGCTGGAGGATTGGCTATGCTGCTGGTAATGCTGAACTTATTAAAGCAATGACCAACCTCGCTAGCCATAGCACATCTAACCCGACCACTACCGCTCAATATGCAGCCATCGCGGCTTACAACGGGCCGCAGGAGCCTGTTGAAGAAATGCGGAAGGCATTCGAAGAAAGATTGGAAATTATCTATGATAAGCTGGTTGCCATCCCTGGGTTCACTTGTGTAAAGCCGCAGGGTGCTTTCTATCTGTACCCAAATGTGAAAAAGGCTGCTGAAATGGCTGGCTACAGCAATGTCGACGACTTTGCATCTGCCCTTCTGGTTGAAGCAAAAGTAGCTGTGATTCCGGGTTCAGGATTCGGAACACCTGACAACATCCGTCTATCCTATGCAACATCACTAGACTTATTAGAAAAAGCCGTATCCCGCATGCAACAATTCGTAGAATCAAAAGTTAGGGTATAACCTTTAGTAAAATCAAAAAGTCTGCGACCTGCAGGCTTTTTGATTTCTTTACCAAAACAGGATGCCTAATTCTCTTACTCGAAATCACCTGTTCGTGATATACTTTTTAGGAGGTGTCCTAACATGAAAGATAATATAATAGCTTGGCTAGAAGAAGGTACCATTACCGTACCCTCTTTACTATTTACCGAATATCGCAATTTGAATTTAAACGAAGCAGAATTAGTTCTGTTACTAAATATCATGACGTTTGTAGAGAAAGGTAATGATTTTCCAACCCCTGAAGAGCTTTCCTCAAGAATGACCATTTCGCTATCAGAATGCAGTGACATGCTTAGAAAGCTGATTCAAAGAGGCTTACTTGCCATCATTGATGAATATTCGCAAGACGGCATTCGTTTCGAGAAGTACACAATTAAACCATTATGGGAAAGACTCGTGACACAATTTTTAACAAGCACGCAGAATGTACATGAGAATCAAAAGAAAACGGATGAAACCGATTTATATACGTGTTTTGAAAATGAATTTGGCCGTCCTTTGTCTCCTTTTGAATGTGAGTCTCTTGCGATGTGGATGGATGATGACCATCATGATCCTGTCATTATCAAAGCCGCACTTCGTGAAGCAGTCATGTCAGGTAAATTAAATTTTCGCTATATTGATAGAATTCTTTTTGAGTGGAAGAAGAACGGCATTAAGACACTTGAGCAGGCCAAAAATCAGGGTCGCAAATTCCGGCAGAAACAAGTTCAAAAAGGCAATCCAAGAGAGGATGCCCCGCCATCATCCATTCCATTCTATAACTGGTTAGAGCAATAATTCTCAAATGACGAGTGACAATTCACTCGTTTATTTTCTGTAATAAACATTTAGAGGGGTGAAAACCTTGCTTAATAATACACAAATTCGGCATTGTTTAGATACAATGGGTGAAATGTTTCCAGATGCCCATTGCGAATTAAATCATTCCAATCCTTTTGAACTCGTTATCGCTGTCGCTTTATCTGCCCAATGCACCGATGCACTCGTTAATAAGGTAACTGTTGGTCTATTTAAAAAATACAAGACCCCAGAGGACTACTTAAAAGTCCCTTTGGAGGAATTGCAAAATGATATCCGCTCAATCGGTCTTTATCGGAACAAAGCGAAAAACATTCAAAGCCTTTGCCGTATTTTATTAGATGAATATAATGGGGAAGTGCCTATGGATAGGGATGAATTAACAAAGCTGCCGGGAGTGGGCCGGAAAACAGCCAATGTTGTTGTTTCGGTTGCCTATGGCATTCCCGCCATCGCTGTTGATACCCATGTTGAACGTGTCAGTAAGAGGCTCGGCATTTGCCGTTGGAAGGACTCTGTATTGGAAGTGGAAAAGACGCTGATGAAGAAGGTACCGAAAGAGGAGTGGTCTGCGACACATCACCGCTTAATCTTTTTTGGCAGATATCATTGCAAGGCGCAAAACCCGCAGTGCCCAAGCTGCCCGCTCTTAGGTCTTTGCAGGGAAGGGAAGAAAAGAATGAAAGGAAAGGCTGCTGTAAATGAGTAAGCCTTCAGAGTCTTTAAACGATATTCTTAAAGAATGGGCCAGTACACAGGAGCATCTTGAGAAAGTTTTTCGAAACAGGGACCAAATAGGGGCGAAAGAATGGATGAATAAAGGAATTCAATTATACCTTAGGTTTTTGTTTCTGACGAATGGATTGCCACTTAGCTGCACCGATCCCATTCCATTTGAAAGCTTCGAATACAAGCCTGTCAATCTTAAGGAGCGATTCGCTTTTATCAAGTCCAGACCATCACTCTATCATTCATATCGACAGTTATCAGAACTCATGGTAGAACAAGAAAAACAATATGCCCGGAAAAATATCCAAAAAAACAAGAGGCTGACAACCTAGTGTCAGCCTCTTGTTTTTTTAGCTAATAGGAAATTATAAATTTTCACAAATTTATAATTTCCTAACGCATAAATTCAACTACCCCTTTGTCTTCGTCCTATCGGACTAGCCAATCGGCGAGTTTTCATTTAATGCCCGCTGGAAGGAGTTCCAGGGGTTACGATTGGCGGGATCACGACTCCGCCGGTGTTATTGCCGCTGCCATTACCACTGCCGGTACCAGTTCCGGTACCATTACCGTTCTCATTGTTAGTGCCGTTTCCGTTTCCATTTCCGTCCCCAGTGCCATTATTTCCATTTCCTTGTTCATTATCGATTTCTGCCTGCGGAACCTCAATGGTAGTTGTTGCAGGATCGCTCTTCCGATCTCCGATAATAGCCAGAACAGTAATAGTGTATTTCTCACCCGGCTTAACTGGGAATAGGAATCCTTTTTCTGCCTGCACCACATGATTTGGAGTAGTGCCGTTATCAACGGTAATATCAAACTGAACATTTTGTTGTGCTGTATTTGGATAATCCCAAGTTACAGTGATTTTTTGTGTATCTTGCTCAAATTTTGCTGCCAAGCCGCTAGGTGCCTCAAGCTTGTTATATTTCTCGGATACTGTTTTCGGGGCATGGCCCTTTACAGCATATTCCGTGAGTACTTCGCTGTCAGGAGTGTATTCACTCGCAAGCACAGCCGGCATGGAGCCTTTTTCGATTCTGACCTTCTCCACACTATTTGGCATAGTAAAGTCAGCTGTTTGTTTGCCTTTTGAGACATGCGCTAGTAAATTTTTAAAGATTAACTGGGCAATTCTTTGGTTATTTCCCTTTGCCTCAATCGGCGTTTTATAGTCACCGTAACCAGTCCAAATGGATGCTGTGTAATTGGTCGTATACCCTGTAAACCAAGAATCTGGTACCGCGCTTTTACTAATATTCCAAGCATTTCTTTGTTCTTCCGAATAGTTTGTAGTCCCTGTCTTACCTGCCATTGGGAGTCCTGGTACTTTTGCGTTTGTCCCCGTACCCGGAGAAACTAGAACACTCTTTAGCATGTCGGTAACCATAAACGCTGTGGAATCCTTCATGGCCACCTTTGGTTCTGGTGCTGTGTCAATAACGGTACCATCACGCAGTTGAATTTTCGTGACAGCATGCGGCTTATTGTAAATACCTTTGTTGCCAAACGCCGCATAAGCTCCAGCCATTTCTAAAGGTGATACCCCAACGGTTTTTCCGCCAAAGCCGCCAATCGCATAGGATTCAGAGATTTCTTTTAACGGGATGCCCAGATTTAAGGCAAATTTCATGGCATTATCCAGTCCAACCTGTTGAATGGCCTGAACCGCCGGTGTGTTCCTAGATAACTGAAGGGCCGTCCTCATCGTCATCGGACCCTTATATTGACCGTCCCAGTTTCCGAATTTCTTACCAGACGAATACGTAATTGGTTTATCCTCAATCATTTGGTAGGTGCCCCAATTCAGGTATTCGATGGCAGGGCCGTAATCCAACACAGGTTTAATGGTAGAGCCGGGCTGGCGCTGTATATCAATGGCATAGTTGTAGCCGCGCTGCACCTGTTGGTTTCTGCCGCCGCCAATCGCCCTAATTTCTCCAGTCTTTGTGTCGAGAAGTGCGACTCCTGCCTGGAATTGATCATCAGGATATGGAATAAGGTCTTTGGAGTTTAAAAGCTCGTTAACATAGTCTTGCGCGTTTTTGTCAAGTGTTGTATAAATTGTTAAACCGTCAGAAAAAATATCAAAATCGGTTGTTTTTTTAACTTCATCAATGACAGCATCTACGAAGGCATCATATGGTTTGTCATTTATTTTACGCTGTTCCTCTTTCAGGACCGTATCTTTTACGGCAACCTTCTTAGCTTCTTCCATCTGTGCCTTTGAAATAAAACCATGCTGATACATTAAACTCAATACGATGTTTCGTCTTTTTTCGGCTAAATCCGGATGGTTAAAAGGATTGTAATTATTCGGGCTTTGCGGCATCCCAGCCAATTGGGCTGCTTCCGCAAGTGTCAACTGATCAAGTGTTTTTCCGTAATATATTTTTGCAGCAGTGGCAATACCCCAGCTATTTTCCGAGACATATACCTTATTGACATACATTTCAAAAATTTGATGTTTTGTATATTTTTGTTCCAGCTGATAGGATAGCCATGCTTCCTGAACTTTTCGTTTCAAGGTTTTATCACGTGATAAAAAGGCGTTTTTGACAACCTGCTGGGTAATCGTGCTGCCGCCTTCCGAACCAAAGCCATCACGGAAATTTGCGAGAACCGCACCGCCAAGGCGTATCGGGTCGATGCCATGATGTTTATAAAAACGATAATCCTCCGTTGCCAAAATGGCATTTTCAACCTGCTCCGGTATATCTTTATAAGTAACATATTCCCGGTTCACTGAGCCGGCTTCGGAAATAAGCTCTCCATCTTTATCTAGAATCTTTGAAGGGATAGGATCTTTTAATAATTTAGGATCAAGCTTGGGAGTGTCCTTTACTAAATAGGCGAAAGTGCCGACACCAGCCAATAAGCCGACAAAACAAAGCACCACTAAGGAAAGGAAAATTTTCTTTGCCATTCCGCCTTTCTTAGCCTTTGCTTTTGGTTTGGCCTTATTGTTTGACTGCTGTTTCTTTCGGCGCTCCTCTCTTGATTGGTATTGCTCAGCCATTTTGAAATTCCTTCCTTTCTGCTCTTTATTTGTTTATTAATAAAGAGGTAAAAGATTATCTAATATTTTAATATAATCAATTCTTGGATGAAATCCAAGCGGTATGAGATAACCGTTGTGTATAATTTCTTCCCTTGTAATCGATTTTCTTCCTCCACTCATCATTCTGTCCCAAAAACCTAACATATGCCTTGCCTCTAGCAAATATACCTCATCAAATCGCGAAAATCGGATGATAACAAAGCAAATCCCACCCTGATTCATCACTTCTTCCATATGGGTAATTTGGTGCTGATGGAAATTTTTCAACGGAAATGAAGTTGGATTTTCTGTTTCCTTTGCTTCAAAATCAATATATTTCCCTTTATAAACGCCATTATAATCAGTGGTGGAGGCAAGTTTAAAATAGGCTTCTTTAATAACTGCAGCACTTCGCTTTGGGTAATCCACTTGGACGATTTGAATTGGTGTCGGTTTCTTATGGATAACGGCCATCTTCCTTGAACGGTAATATTCATTACTCTCGTTTAAGTCCTCTTCAAGTGTCATTCCCCGATTGCCATATCCATCATTTTTTTTGATTTTTACCGGTGCTTTTTTCTCTTGATCCAAGCGAACATACTTTTTTCCATTTGGATAATTAAAGCTCATTTTCTTCACCTCTTAAGACACTCACTATCATATCAAATCTTAGAAAAAAGTGGGTGAATAAAATAGCCCTTCAGGTAAACGCTAATATTAATTGTACCGTTTTTGTTATAAAAATAAATGATTCATTCTTCTTAAGGGATTAGCATGCGCTAATAATCTATTAAAAACTGAAGGAAAGATGCACAAAATATGAGTCTCCTTACAATACACGAACAAAATATCATTCGTCAAATTGAAACCGAAACAAGCAAAAAAAATATCGATAATATTTCAAGGACTAATGCATATTTTTCCTACTTTAAAGAAAATCCGGATATTCAATGGTCTTTTCTGGCAAGCATGGTATCCCGAAATGGCGGCTGGAATATGTGCGATCTTGAAGGATCTATGTTTCGGCAGCTGCTTGCCCCCCAGGTCAGAAAACAGCTTTTTTTTACATATGAAAGGGCAAATTGGCTAATATTTCATGATGTTTTCCCCCAATTATTGGTCTATCAATATTCGACGAAATTAGGCCGGCCTCTGTTTCATTTACTTCCCTATTTTCATGTTTCATCCTTTATTCAAAATGAGTGGCACCGCTTTTGGAGGGATAAAGATAGTAAAAGGCTCACGACCGCCCTAATCATTAATGAACAAAATGTGATTCAGAAACCGGTCATTGAACACCCTGTTTATAAGAAGAAGGTATTTCAATCACTTATATTCAATTTTCAAGATTGGCTGCATTTTAGCTGCGTGTTGTTCCCAACCTGCGGCGGGGAGGTATATGGCGCAAGCGTGAATGGCTTTAGGTCTCTTTCAAAAAGGATTAATCTTGGAAAAAGGCTGGCGAGCATTCTTTTTCAGCCGAGGTTATTTCCTCATTTTTTTGAGTTTGCTGAAAAGACAACACATACAGGCTCAAGAAATGATTATGAACAGTATTTCAAAATGAAAACGGAAGGAACTACTCCTATCTTAAGAATGACCTACCCGGTAATCAAGCACCATCGGCAGGATAATCAGGATTGGAGTAAAGTTCGAAAGGTCTCTTCCTCGTGGCTGCATTTTCCAGTCCATCATCGCCACCCGATTCACCTAACCGATTGGTACGTGGCTAAATCCCATCAGCTGCAGCTGCTTGTTTCCTTGAAAAAGGCACTGGATTTAAAAAAATGGAAATAAGAAAAAAGCAAGGAGGGTGATCTCCTTGCTTTTTTCTTACTCAGCCGGTCGGTTTGGTCCTTCTAACTTTTTATCGCCGTAACCTGTTCTTTTTTCTGTATCAGATTGCCGCGGTTGGCTTTTGTTTTGTTTATTGTTGTTAGACAAAATAAACACCTCCACTAATATCATGTGCTGAATTTTGGTTTTCATACGATTCTAGATTCTGTCGAATGAAAATAGAGAATATGCCAGAATGGCACTTTCTTTGCCGAAATGCTTCTAGTTTTGTCAAGGGTGAAGGAACCATTGATTGGAAAGAGAATATTAACTTTAGGAAAAACGTGGGGGAGGTTTTAGAAAATGAATAGTTCATTTAGTGATAAGGATAGGCTCCTGTCTAAGCTGGCGGGGATATATGACCAATTGGAAGAATTAGATGAGGCACTAAAAGCATCCTTTTCTGAACTTCGCATCGAGCTTGATCAAAGGGAACAAGATAGACTGCTTGATTCGGCTGAAAAAATTACAAAGTTGGAAAGAATTACAGACCAAATGCTTTTGAATGGAGAGATGGTCCAAAATCCGCTTTCCCACCATTCCGCAAAATCATTAAAGCTTGAAATGGGTTTTTAATATTCGGTATCATAGTTTTAAATCTAAAAGTGGCATTTAAAATAGTGCTGCTTTTTTATTTGGCGGGAAGGGAGTGAGCATTCTTGGAAAAGGAAATAGAGCATTTAACAAAGGAGTTATTATCATTCAATGAAGAATTTTTGAGGCATTTTCAGGAAGCAAGAGAAACGGGGAGTGAACAAAATTTTGATAAGGTGATAAAGCCATTTGCCAATAAGGTTAACTCAATAAACGGAGAGTGGAAAGAGGAGATGAAAAAATGGCTTATAAACCTTCCATTAAAACATATCCGCATTCAGCAAGTCGAATCTGTTTCAGAACATATTGAACAGCTCTCCATCCAGGCTTTCTTTCCGAAAACAAGCAAATCAAGATTTCTAAATGCCCAGCGGACAGTCGAATTTTTTCTGACGGAAGTTTTAAAAGAAGTTAATAAAGAGAAAAGAGATGCATGAGCATCTCTTTTTTTGACTAACTATTATGTTCGATGAGGGAGTTTTCCTGCGCTGCCTCTGGGGGCACCGCACCTTGATTTTCAAGTTCACGGACAAGATTGCGATATTCTTTAATGCTAATTTCATTGAAGATATAGGCCTTTTTAACAAAATCCATTAGTGCATTAACATCATCAGTGGTGTAATCACGGTTTTGACTAAATCTCACTTTTAATTCGCGTATGTCCATTCCTACTCCTCCTTCATCATTTTTACTATCGTAACATGAAATTAAGAGATTATTATTTTTTCAAAAATTTAAACTTTAGACAAAATCTTTGAAATTTTGACATTTCCTTGAATCACCAATTAGGCTTTTTTTTCATAATGTGAAGCAGAGATAAATACGGAGGAGATGTTTGCCCGTGTTTGGAAAAATGAGACCAAATACCTTCTTTCATAATGGATATTCGGGACAAATGATGCAATATGGTCCAGTTGGCCAACAATGGAACCGGCATTTAGTAATGCGAAATCAAGCTTTTCCATATCAGCCTCCTGTTCAGAATCAGACCTGGAACACTTTCCAGTCGCAGGGAGGCTATCATCCAAGTACGTTCCAGCCAATGGGGCCGGCTTATCAGCTTGGGTCTAACGCACAGAATATGAACTATCAAAACTCCCAGTATCCGCAAAAGGATTCACAATTCCTATTTCAGAATCCCCTGCAGCCAAAGGAGGATATGTATCCTGCTCCATATGCGCCAATGAATGGATATCCGGTTATGAACCCATATCCTAAACAAAGCTTTATTCCGAAACAGCCAAGTGGTATGCAGTCCTTAATGAATTCCTTTAAATCGCAGGATGGCTCAGTTGATTTTAATAAAATGATGAATACAGCGGGCCAGATGGTGAATGCGGTTACGCAGGTTTCTTCCTTAGTAAAAAACTTTAGCGGCATTTTTAAAGCGTAATAAAAAAGACGGCAAGCGTTGCCGTCTTTTTTATATATTATGGAAAATGATTATTCTTACTCGTCAATTTCAATAATTTTTCCTTTTTCGCGGGGGATGCGGATTTGTAGTAATCCGTCCCGGTAGGAGGCATTAATTTTTCTGTCATTAATCATATGAGGCAGGGAGATGGTTCTTGCGGTTTGCTGTCTGACAAAACGGCGCTGATAAATTTGATTTCGCTCATCCTCTGAGGTTTCTAATTCTTTATTCTCAACCGATATGGTTAAGTAGTTTCCGGTGATATTAAGATGGATTTGGTCTCTTTTGACACCGGGGAGTTCGGCCGACACTAAATATTCATTTTCTCTTTCAACAGTCTCTACGTGAAAGCCTCCGCTGCTATCAAACGGAAAAGGTGTTTTGAAAAAATCATCGATGGACTGCAAGAATCCTCTAATAGGTTTCTCCATGAAAAAATCATTCATGGATTTCATCAAATGACTAAACGGTTCGGAAACAGGCTTTTTCTCATGATTTTTATCATTCGGAAGATTAGAAGACATCCTAAAACCCTCTCTTTCCAATTTTTCACACGATATCATATGCGTTTAGTCCCGACCCGGTGCCCATTTCATACAAAAAAAAACACCGCATAAGCTTGCGGTGGCAGTTTTCATTTAGATTAAATGAATTTCTTCCATAAGGATTTCGATATCGAGGATCATGTCGCCCTCTTCATCGACTTCGATTAATTCGTCTTTTTTCATTTTTGTCAATGTTCTGCTGATGGTTTCGCGTGTTGTTCCAATCATGTTGGCTAGGTCTTTATTGGTAAATTCCGATTTTAACAATATAGTACCATCCTCTTGTTCTTTACCGTGCTTTTGGGCGAGGCGGATTAGCAGTTTGACAATCTGTTCATAGGTATTATTGAGAATTTGCTCTTCCAGCCGGTTTTGCAGGTCGACGATCTTTTCACCAAGTACTTTAAATACCTTAATGCATAGCTCGGGATTTTCGATCAAAACATTTTCAAACTTGGAAATCGGCACGGCAATCAGGGTTGAAGGCTCTAGAACCTCAGCGTAGGCTGGATAGTCTCCTTTTCGGAAAAAGCCGACATGGGGAAACATTTCCCCTTTTTTCATAATGGCCACGATTTGTTCTTTCCCGTTTACATCGCTTTTATAAATTTTAAGCTTTCCATCAAAAATGAAATAAACATTTTCAAGCGGATCCCCTTGATGAAAAACATGGCTATTTTTCTTCCATTCTCTAGCAATCGCAATGTCGGTAACTTTGGATAATTCCGTGTCGTTTAAAGAGCGAAAGAGAGTAAATTCGGAAAGCACCCTTTTAATTTCATCGATTTTCATTACATCACCTTCAGTTTCGTTCGATATATTCTATTGTAACAAAATTTGGCCGAATAAAAAAAAGGTATTTGTAAAATATAAATTTCCTCTTTTTCTCCGAACGTTCATTCGCTAAAATAGAAGTAATGAGGTGAGCTAGATGAAGTTGAAAAAAGATTTGCAGGCCATCCTTTCAGATATTAAAGTAAATGAGGATTTTAAAGATAATATCGCTGCGTGGCATACACTCCCTAAGAAAGAAGCCCAAACGGTAACATTTCCTAGGGATTTACATCCGCTATTGCATGAAGCGCTTAATCAAAAAGGGATAGACGAGCTTTATACCCATCAGAGATCAGCATACGAAGCGACGATGGCAGGAAGAAGTATTGTGGCAGTTACACCAACGGCATCAGGAAAAACACTTTGCTACAATCTGCCAGTTCTTCAATCTATATTAAATGACCCGAGCACACGAGCGCTGTATATGTTTCCGACAAAGGCACTCGCCCAGGATCAAAAAAGTGAAATAAACGAAATTATCCAAGCGGCCTCCATGGATATTAACAGCTATACGTATGATGGAGACACACCGGCAAATATCCGCCAGCGGGTCAGAAAAGCAGGCCATGTTGTCATCACCAATCCTGATATGCTGCATTCTGGCATCCTGCCCCATCATACAAAATGGGTATCTTTATTCGAAAATCTCAAATTTGTCGTGATTGATGAGCTTCATACGTATCGCGGCGTTTTTGGCAGTCATGTGGCAAATGTGATTAGGAGGCTAAAACGGATTTGCCATTACTATGGAAGCAATCCTGTATTCATTTGTACATCTGCGACGATCGCAAATCCTCTCGAACTGGCGGAAAACCTTACTGAGGAAAACATGGTCCTGATTGACAACAACGGGGCACCAAGCGGAACGAAGCATTTCGTTTTTTATAATCCGCCAATTGTCAACAAACCATTAAACATTAGAAGAAGTGCGACTCTTGAGGTTCGGAAAATTGCCGGGGAACTGTTAAAAAACAAAATCCAAACGATTGTTTTCGCCAGAAGCAGGGTACGAGTTGAAATTATCTTAACGTATCTCCAGGAACTGGTGAAACACGAGTTGGGCAGCAAATCGATTATGGGGTATCGCGGCGGTTATCTCCCCACAGAGCGACGGAAAATAGAAAAAGGCTTGCGTTCCGGGGAAATATACGGTGTTGTAAGTACGAATGCTCTTGAACTTGGTGTCGATATTGGACAACTTCAGGTGTGTATTATGACAGGTTATCCCGGAACCATCTCTAGTGCCTGGCAACAGGCCGGAAGAGCAGGGAGACGGCATGGAGAGGCTCTTGTCATCATGGTGGCAAGCTCGAGTCCGTTGGATCAATATATCATCCAAAATCCTGATTATTTCTTCAATAAAAGCCCGGAAACAGCACGGATTAATCCGGACAACCTAATCATATTGATTGACCATATGAAATGTGCCGCCTACGAGCTTCCATTTAAGGCTGACGAAAAGTTCGGTAATGTGGGAACTGAGGAGCTTTTGGAATACTTAACTGAAGAGCGAGTTCTATATCGGAACGGCGATAAATGGTACTGGATGAACGACTCTTTCCCGGCCCACAATATCAGCCTGCGGTCCGCTTCCCAAGAAAATGTCATCATTGTCGACCAAACCGATATTGCTAGTGTAAAGGTCATCGGGGAAATGGACCGTTTTTCGGCAATGACACTGCTTCACGATGAGGCCATTTATTTGCACCAAGGCACTCAATTTCAAGTGGAAAAACTGGATTGGGACGAAAAAAAGGCATTTGTCCGTGAGGTGGATGTTGATTATTTTACAGATGCCAATTTAGCGGTTCAATTAAAAGTACTTGAGGTTGATAAACTGCATCCGGTCAATGAAGCGGAAATTGGTTATGGGGATGTCAGCGTCAGGGCTATGGCGACCATTTTTAAAAAAATTAAATTCGAAACTCATGAGAATATCGGTTCCGGTCCGATCCACCTACCGGAAGAGGAACTTCATACGAATGCCGCGTGGATTTCGCTTAATAGGGCGCTCTCAGAATTGGGGGCTGTTCGGCTGGAGCAAGGACTTGTTGGGGCGGCCCATGCTTTAAGGTCAATAGCCCCATTGTTTGTCATGGCCGACCCGCAGGATATTCATGTCATTCCGCAGGTTAAGGCCGACCATAATGAAAAGCCAACCATCTTTTTTTATGACCGCTATCCTGGAGGAATTGGCTTAAGTGAAAAAATATATTCAGGGATGGCAGAGGTTTTGCTCGAAAGCAAAAAAATGATTGAACGCTGCCAATGTGAATCAGGGTGTCCATCATGCATTGGCACGGATGCAGTTGGAGATGCAGCCAAACATGATTCATTAATGATTCTTGATGCCTTCTTAGAATCATCATCGCGGTAAGGGGGAGTGCGAGGATGTCTTTAAAAAATAAATTGAATCGCTTAAAGCCCCACTTGTCGACGGGGAATTCTTCAGATAAAAAGGCTGTTCCCTCTTCAGTAGAAACGTTCGTTGAGATACCTTACAAAGAGCAATGGGAGCAAGAACATGTTTCTCCTTATTATTTAGACGAAAACTTCTGTTTAATAAGAGAGGTAAAATATCCGCTTGACCAACGGCACGGCCATTATCGGTTTCGTGATTTTCTGACGGCAATGGAAACTTGGAACCAGCAATCAGCCGCTCATCCATTATCTGCTAAAGGGTTTCAGGCGGAAGAATTATTTTTTTTCGATACAGAAACGACGGGGCTAGGCGGCGGGACGGGCAATACCATTTTCTTATTGGGGTATGCCAGCATTGAGGGAGAAGAGTTGATTTTAAGACAGCATATCCTCCCAAATCCCGGTGCCGAGGTCCCGCTATACCAAAGCTTTCTGGAAAAGATTAATTATCGGACACTTGTCACTTATAATGGGAAAGCCTTTGACTGGCCGCAGGTCAAAACGAGACATACGCTTGTAAGAGAGCATGTTCCAAGGCTTCCGTCTTTTGGTCATTTCGACTTGTTTCACGCTGCCAAAAGACTCTGGAAGCACAAATTAGAACGGTTGAAATTAGCAGTAGTGGAAAAAGAGGTTCTCGGGGTAGAAAGGGTTGACGATATTCCGGGATTTTTAGCTCCGATGATTTATTTTGATTTCGTTGAAAACAAAAAGCCCGATGGCATGATTGGCATACTCAAGCATAATGAAATTGATATATTGTCGCTTGTCACTTTGTATACACATCTGACCTTTCAATTATGCGGATTAGACCACGACTCTACCAGAAAGGAAACCTTTGAAGTAGGCCGCTGGTTTGCGGCTATCGGTGAAAAGGATGAAGCAGAAAAAGTCCTCGGTAAACTCACAGACGGGCAGGATGTTACAGCTTGCCAAGCAAAGCTTGCTCTTGCGTTTCAGTATAAAAAAGACCGGGAATGGGACAAAGCAAGAAATTTGTTTACCGAGGTTGTCCAATCTGGGGAGGGGCGTCTTGCGCTTGATGCATGTGTAGAATTGGCTAAAATCTATGAGCATAGATTAAAGGATTTAGAATTAGCTCTTCAATACTGTAGCCAAGCTATCATTATAAGTGAGCGAACCCCTAGTTTGCACAATCTTTCAGGTGATCCTTCAATGGACCAGTTACAAGCACGAAAAGAGCGTTTGAATCGAAAAATCATTAAAAGCCCACGTTAAATTTCTTTAATTAACGGTTATTAAAAATATGTAACAAAAAGTTCACAATTTAATGCTGAAAAATTTGAAATTCCATATTGTTTACTGTCGTCTTAATAGGTAAAATTATAAATTGTGTGCTGTGTAAAAAAAGCGCAAAAACTTTATGGAGTGGGTAGGATGTATAAAGCAATTTTGTTTTTATTTTTCGTTGTTGTTTGTTTAACTGCTGTTGTTTTTACAAGCTTGAAAGATAGCTTTTATACTATGTTATAAGGATATAAACCCAAGGAAGCCGGTATTATTATAAAAAATAGGTGTTTTCCTTAGTACAAGAGTAACCCTTTTTTCATAGGCTGTTAATGTAAACAGAATAAAGAAAAGAAGGGAGAGCTTAACATGTTTCTAGGAACTAATTTTGCCCCGCCGGTGGTTCATCCGACGACAAACATTGTGAATCATACTTTCTCTACAACGGTGGTGCCCCATATTCATCCGGTTCACACTACTACTGTGAATCATCATATGTTTGAGCATAAACATTATTGCCCGCAATCAGCTTCATGCTGTGATGAGGTATGTAACCAGCACATCAACTGCTGCAACCCATGTGCACCGCAAGCAGTAATGCCTGTTTCAAACGCATTGCCAAATGCGATGCCAAATGTAATGCCGAATATGCCAGGTTATGGTATGGCAGGCCCTGGTATGGCAGGCCCTGGCTTTGGCGCACCTGGATTTGGACCTGGACCTGGTCCTTTCATGGGACCAAGACCTTAAAAGTTTGACTAATCTTACAAGGGCTTTTAGCCCTTGTTTTTTATTTTGTTACTTTATAATATGCTAATGGTAATAAAATGTTTGTCCCTTTTAAAAAATTTTTTCATTTGAGGAGAATATTCTTGCTTAAGGTATTAGCCATTTCCGGATATAAACCATTTGAATTAGGAATTTTTAAAAAAGATCATCCATCGGCAAATTTTATAAAAGCGGCTATCAAAAAATCACTGGTACCCATGCTTGAAGATGGACTGGAATGGGTACTGATCAGCGGACAGTTAGGAGTGGAGCTTTGGGCAGCTGAAACTGTTTTTGACCTGCAGGGGGAATTTCCAGATTTGAAGCTAGCCGTTATCACTCCTTTTTTAAATCAAGAAGCATCTTGGAATGAAAACAATAAGGAATGGTACGAATCTGTTCTCATGCAAGCGGATTTTATTGATTCAGTTACGAAAAAGGGCTATGAAAAACCGTGGCAATTCCGATTGAAAAATCAATTTTTTATTGAAAAGAGTGATGGCCTTCTGCTCTTGTTTGATCAGGAAAAGGAAGGAAGCCCAAAATATTTGTACGAACTAGCTGTTGATTATCAAAAAAATCATCCCTATTCGATTGAGCTGATTACCTTTTATGATTTGCAGATGATTGTCGAAGAAGAACAGCTTAAACAGTCTGATTTTTAATCCTGCTCGAATATTTTAGAATATACTAAATATAATATAATGTCTGCTGAATTACTTTACTGTAATTGAAAATTGACAAAACCGCTTATATTTGAAAAAATAATAGGTAATGATTGGCTAAACTTGAGGTGATTGGAATGCTGTCAGATAAAGTGAAACTAACTGCAAAGGATATTTTGGAAAAAGAGTTCAAAACTGGCGTACGTGGTTATAGACAAGAAGATGTTGATAAGTTTTTGGATTTGATTATTAAAGATTATGGTACTTTCCATCAGGAAATAGAAGATCTTCAGCAAGAAAATCTAAGGCTTCGCAAACAGCTGGAAGATACAGCAAAAAGGCAACCTGCTGCACAGCCTGCTGGGACAACCAATTTTGATATTTTAAAGCGCCTGTCTAATCTTGAAAAGCATGTATTCGGCAGCAAGCTTTACGAATAACAAATAATACCCTCATTTCCTTTGAATAACCATTGATAATGCTGAACGATATACATATAATAGACAATGTAACGTTAATGACGTTCGGGTAATCGCTGCAAGTCTTCTTGCAGAGGAAAGTCCATGCTCGCACGAGCTGAGATGCTCGTAGTGTTCGTGCCTAGCGAATTCATAAGCTAGGGCAGCCGGGTAGCTCATTCGGTTGACGGCTGGGAAAATACCTAAGTCCTTTGGATATGGTAGGAGTACCTTTAAAAGTGCCACAGTGACGATTACCTCCTTAGAAATGAGGAGGGTGGAACGGGTAAACCCCACGAGCGAGAAACCCAAATTATGGTAGGGGCACTTTCTCTATCGGAAATCAACGAGGAGAAGGACAGGTTCCACGTGAATCTGTAGATAGATGATTACCGCCTCAGTACGAGACTTGTAAGTCGTTTGCAGTACGGAGGCACAGAACATGGCTTATAGAACGTTATTAATGGATAGTTTTGATGGAAATGAACAGCTCTCCTTAAACGGGAGGGCTTTTTATTTGTTAACTGAATCCGAAGCTTGTTTTTAGACCATAATGATATTGGGAAATCAAACTTTACAATTATTTGATACATAAACGATTAAGGGTGAAAGAATGGGAAAATATCAAATTATAGCAACCGCAGCCATGGGTTTGGAGGCGCTTGTCGCTCAGGAGGTCCGGGCGCTTGGCTACGACTGTCAGGTGGATAATGGAAAGGTAATCTTCAGCGGGGATGAATATGCCATCGCCAGGAGCAATTTATGGCTCCGCACAGCAGACAGGATTAAGATTATAGTCGGTGAATTCAAGGCGTATACTTTCGATGAATTATTTGAAAAAACAAAGGCGCTTCCCTGGGAGCAGTTTTTACCGGAGGATGCTGAATTTCCGGTGCTTGGAAAATCTGTGAAATCGAAGCTATTTAGTATATCTGATTGTCAGGCCATCGTAAAAAAGGCCATTGTGGAACGATTGAAACAGAAGTATAAAAAAACATGGTTTGATGAGAATGGTGCTTTATACCGAATCGAAGTCGCATTGTTAAAGGATACGGCCACTATTACGATTGATTCGAGCGGCACCGGCCTTCATAAACGGGGCTACCGCGCTGACCAAGGGGCTGCCCCGTTAAAGGAAACAATGGCAGCTGCGCTCATCATGCTGACCAATTGGCGGCCAGACCGTCCGTTTATCGATCCTTTTTGCGGGTCGGGAACGATTCCGATTGAGGCGGCCCTGATTGGCCAAAATATCGCACCTGGTTTTAATCGGGATTTTGTTTCCGAGGGCTGGAACTGGATGCCTTCCAGGGTTTGGGATGAAGTTAGGACAGAGGCAGAGGACCTGGCAAAATACGATACACCGCTTGATATAAGCGGATCGGATATTGATCATCGGATGGTCAAAATGGCACAGGAAAACGCCTTCGAAGCAGGTTTTGGCGACCTGATTCAGTTTAAACAAATGCAAGTAAAAGATATTTCAACGAAAAAGGAATACGGTGTGATTATCGGCAATCCGCCATATGGAGAAAGATTGGGAGAAAAGGCCGAAGTGGAGCAAATGTATCGGGAAATGGGCCAAGCCTTTAGGCCGCTTGACACTTGGTCGATTTACATCTTGACCTCAAACGAGGATTTCGAACAACTATACGGCAAGCCGGCCACAAAGAAACGAAAGCTGTTCAACGGATTTATCAAAACAGATTATTACCAATACTGGGGAAAAAGGCCGTCAAGGCAAAATGACAATAATTGAGGAATAATTTTAGCGTCTTTTGACGCTTTTCTTTTTGGAGGGATAGGATGCAAAACCGCATGCCATTTACAGTTTCGAAAACAGAAACATTTTATGATAAGTTAGGCGAATGGATTGGTGACGTCTTCTATGACATTTTGCCGGAATCCGGGTTTGAAATCCGCGATGAACAAATCTATATGGCTTTTCAGCTTGAAAAAGCATTTAAAGAGAAAAAGGTCATGTTTGCTGAAGCCGGAGTAGGGACAGGCAAAACAATCGTTTATTTGCTCTATGCCATTATGTATGCCCGTTATACAAACCGGCCGGCTGTGATTGCCTGTGCTGATGAAACTTTAATCGAGCAGCTGGTGAAGAAGGAAGGAGATATTGCCAAGCTTGAGCAGGCTCTAAACTTGAATATAGATGTCCGCTTGGCCAAATCCCAAGATCAATACTTATGCTTAAGAAAGCTCGAAAATGGCAGAAATAGTCATTTTTCTGATGAAGTTCTTGATATTTATGAGAATCTTCCTGATTTTGTTCATATGGAAGGTTCCATGATGCAATTTGAAAAGTACGGCGACAGAAGAGACTATCCAGCACTTTCCGATGAAGTATGGCAAACTGTCAGCTGGGACAAGCTCCAGGACTGTTTCTCATGTGAAAAGCGCCATCGCTGTGGTCTCACCTTACACCGGGAATTCTATCGGCATGCAAAGGATATAATTATTTGTTCCCATGATTTTTATATGGAGCATGTTTGGACAAAAGAGGCCCGGAAACGGGAAGGTCAGCTGCCGCTATTGCCGGAACATTCATCAGTGGTATTTGATGAAGGGCATTTGCTTGAATATGCGGCACAGAAGGCGCTAAGCTACCGGTTTACAGATTACACGCTTGATACACTCTTAACCAGACTAATGGAAAATGATGTCCGCGAAAAAACACTTTATACGATAGAACAAGCGCTTGTCGATAATGATGAATTCTTCGATTGCCTAGCACAGTTTTCACAACCCGCAATGGGATCGGATAAAGAGATCATTCATAGGCACCCTTTGGTCATGAAAAATTGCCGTAAACTTCTTTCGATATTACAGTCATTGGAAGAGGAACTTGTCTTTGAAAGTGAAATGTTTGTTATCAACGAATATGATTTAAAAATTGTTGAGGAATACTTGGAGCAAATCACATATTCCTTATCACTCTTCCTTCAAGAGCTAAATGGAATTACTTGGCTGGAAGAAAGCAGTGGTGAGCGTACCCTTGTCATCATGCCGAAAATGGTGGAGGAGGTTTTACGGGAAGAGGTATTTTCCCAGAAAAAGCCTTATATCTTCTCATCCGCCACCATGTCCAATCAGAAATCTTTTGATTATATCGCGTCCAGTTTAGGGGTTGATGATTACCTTTCTTGTTCGGTTGCTTCCCCATTTGATTATGACGAGAAAATGAAGGTATTCCTGCCATCTTTTAAACAAGATGCCATCAATAAAAAAATCGATTATGTGATTGAGAAAGTCAGTTTGACAGAAGGGCGGGCTCTTATTCTTTTAAATAATCATGATGAAATGAGGAATTTAAAGGAACGGCTAAAAGAAGAGCAGAAGTTTCCAATCTACTATGAAGGTGATGAGGAGATTAGCACACTAGTCTCCAAGTTTCAAAATGAGGAAAATTCGGTGCTTTGCTCCATCCACCTATGGGAGGGTCTTGACATCCCCGGCCGCTCACTGGAAAATGTCCTGATTTTTTCACTGCCTTTCCCGCCGAATGACCCCGTTTTTTCGGCCAAAAAGGAAGGAATGGCTGACCCATTTAATGAGGTGGACCTTCCTTACATGTTGCTTAGATTACGGCAAGGTGTGGGTCGGCTGATAAGAAGTGAACAGGATCAAGGCACTGTCCATATCCTGTTGGAAGAACCTCTAGAACAAGATGTACTGCAAAAGATAAAAGAAGTATTGCCGACTAAAGTAATTGAAGGGTAAGGAATAAAAAAAGAGGCTGACAATGAACTGTCAGCCTCTTTTTGCTATCTGCCAAGGGCGCGGCGGCCGTCTTCGGTCATTTTATCCGGTGACCAGGCCGGCTGCCAAACAAGGTTAACGTCAACCTTGTTTACTTCCTCGATTCCTTCGACACAATAACGGACTCCGCTTGTGATACTATTGTGAAGCGGACAGCCAGGAGTGGTCAGTGTCATTGTAATCGAAATATCATTTTCTTCTGTAATCCCCACACTATAAATTAACCCTAAATCTACAACATTGATGCCTAACTCCGGGTCATAAACGCTTTTTAATTCTTCAAAAATTTTCTCCTCGAGATTCATGGTAACTCACCTCATTATTTTTTTAGAACACTGAAAATGCTGCTTGCAATAGTAAGTATCGCTACAGACAGAACAAACTGGCTCAAATTAAAGAGAATCGTTGTTTTTAATAAAAGTGCCAAAAAGACAACTAGTACGGAACCGATGAATATTGATAAGACAGGCACAATCAATTTTTCATTCATCATTTCCTTTAACGAAGGAACTTTAGCCTTTCCTATTTCTTTGCTGTATTTATAGGTCCACCACAAGAATGGAACAATTTTATATAAATATCCGACAATACTTAGGACAATCCACAACAGTATATAGCAATATAGAAGCGGCCCAATAAGACTGGCAAACTTGCTGCTGAACAGGAGCATAAAGGCCGCTGCATGAATCACATTCCCAAAACCAATCGCAGAAAGGGCGAAGGAAAATGGTTTATCGAGCTTTTTCTTTAACCTTTTTTTAACGATGATACTAATATGCCAGCTGAAAACAGAGAAGCCGGCCAATAGCAGGAAGAATCCAATCATTAATAAAATACTGCTGTTAATAAAGAAAGAAATGATTGAAAGGACAAGCCCGGATACATAGATTCCGTACACATATCGTGCCTGCACCATCGGAAAACCATGGGCCAAAGAAAACATCGGCACCATCTTATAGGAAAAGCCAAAGATTAATAAAGTAAACCAACCGGTTAGTCCCAATAAAAGATGGCTTTTAAAGATGGCTTGGTAATGTTCACCGAGAAAGCCTGTTTGCATACTGTAAATCATCGTAATTCCCAAGAATATGGTCAAAAACAAGCAAACTAAAGCCGTTCCCACAAAAGCAGTAAGAATGTTAGGGTTTGCTTGTGTTCTTAGCGTCATTAGCATCTGGAATAAGAACATAAAGATTCCGATAAGCGTAATGACACCAGGAATGACGGCATTTTGCGGTGCTAAATAGAGCATGGCCGAAAAAGAGGCAACCCCTGCTGCGGTGATGAAAAATTGAACAAATCCAAATTTCTCATTCCAAATTTTTGTCAAAAACGCAACCGGAACAAGCTGGTACATTGCACCCATCGCCACCATTAAGGCCCAGCCTAGGATTAAGAGGTGGGCTGCCGACCAAATGGCAGGTATGCGAAAAGTTCCATCCGTCATCATATGCCCATTTACCAACAGCAGAATCTGTGAGGCGACAAGGGCAATTAAACTAAAAAGTATAAATGAAAAAGGTAGTTTAATATTTGTTTCAGTTCCTAAATTCTGAGGAAGCATATGACTCACCTTCCTAGCGGAAGATTTCTATTTTAAAACTTCCGTCTGGTTGTTGTTCTGTTTTTTGTTGATATCCTAATTCTTCAAGCTGTTCATATAGAAACATCGGTCTTCTATCATTAATTATCGTTAAAACTTCCCCTTCGCCTAACCCTTCTAAAGCGGCTAAGGTTCGCATCATCGGCTGCGGCGGTTCGAGGCCGCGATTATCCAAAATCATTGCAAATCACACTCCAAATCACTTTTAGCTTTTCTTTGTGAAAACTACTTTCCAATGCTTTTTCTCTAATTCTTCTTCTTCATGGGTAAAGCCCTTTGCCTTTAAGACAGTAAATAGTGGCACCGGCTTAAACGGTGCATGAAGAATGAACACATCTCCATCATTATTTAATTCTTTTACTGCCTCCATAATCTTTTGAAATGGTTCGAGTTTATTCTTTATATCCTCACGCACATCTAGTTCAATTTTTCTTTGTCCCATAAAATCAACACCTCTTTAATCGTTTGTTTAATAACATTGTAGCAGTGTAATCCCCTAAGATATGTGATGAGCGTCATAGCTCAATGGATTTTAATGAAAATAGTTCTCAATGTGACAAATTTGTGAAAAAGTATACAAAAAATAATATGTGTGATAAAAGTCACTATTTTGACTTTTTTTTAGGACTACAATACTTCTCGGATTGATAACCAGAAAGGGATGAAGGAAATGGAAATACAGCAGGGGACACAGCCGAAGAGCGTGGTAAAAGAAAATAAAAACGCACTTTTAAAATCCATTTTAATTATTACCATCTTAATCAGCTTTACCGTTCTGCTTGGCGGCGGCTATTGGATCTTTAAAGAGCAGGCGCCAAGACCATTGGAAGTAACCAATTCGAAAGGTGAAGTTATATTAACGAAAAAATCCATTATGGGAGGACAAGCTGTCTGGCAAAAGTATGGCTTAATGGACTACGGTACCGTGTTAGGACATGGTTCCTATATGGGTCCGGATTATACAGCAGAGTCTTTAAAAATCTATACAGAAGGAATGCAGGATTTTAAAGCGGAACAGCAATATGATAAAAAATTTGCTTCATTAACTGAAGATGAAAAGCAGATTATCAAAAACCAAGTTATTAAAGAAATGCGCAAAAATCGCTATGATGCGAGTAAAGATACATTAAAGCTGACAGACGCACAAGTAAATGGCCTTGAAAAAGTTAGAGCTTACTATAAGGATATTTTTACAAAAGGCGATGGCTGGGGTTTAAAAGCTAATCTAATCAAAGATTCTGATATACCATCAACAGACCGTGCCTATGTTGACAAAGGTGACCAAATCAAACAAATCTCTGATTTCTTCTTCTGGACAGCTTGGCTTTCAAGTACGGTTCGTCCTGGAGACAAAATCACTTACACGAATAACTGGCCATATTTTGAAGATGCCGGTAACCATCTATCCTTTTCCGCTATTTGGTGGAGCGGTGCTAGCGTTACAATCCTAATTTTAATGGTAGGGATCATCTTATATCTATTCTATCGTTATCAATTTGGTATGCAGGAAGCATATAAAGAAGGAAACTTCCCTCGTATTGATTTGCGCAAGATGCCTGTAACAAGTTCACAGGTGAAAACAGGTAAGTATTTTACGGTTGTATCGGTATTATTCTTTGTTCAGTGTATGTTTGGGGCTTTGTTAGCCCACTATTATATCGAGCCAGACAGCTTTTTTGGAATTAAGTGGATCCATGATATTCTTCCATTTAATATTTCCAAAGGCTATCACTTGCAGCTGGCGATTTTCTGGATTGCAACCGCATGGCTGGGTATGGGAATCTATGTTGCCCCGTTAGTTGGCGGTTATGAACCAAAAAAGCAAGGTCTTTTAGTTGATATTTTATTCTGGGCATTAGTGGTTCTTGTTGGCGGAAGTATGGTTGGCGAGTGGCTTGGTGCCAATGGAAAATTGGGAAATGCCTGGTTCTTGTTTGGCCATACCGGTTGGGAATATATTGAGCTTGGACGAGTTTGGCAGCTTATCTTAATAGTGGGAATGCTAATCTGGCTGTTTATCGTATTCCGTGGTATTAAAGCAGGGCTTAAGAAAGAGTCTGACAAAGGCGGATTGATACACTTACTATTCTACTCTGCGATTGCGGTACCGGCTTTTTATATCTTTGCCTTATTTATCAACCCAGGTACAAGCTTTACATTTGCCGACTATTGGCGCTGGTGGATTATCCATCTATGGGTAGAAGGTATTTTTGAAGTTTTTGCAGTCGTTGTTATTGGTTTCTTATTAGTTCAATTAGGTCTCGTAACCAAGAAATCAACGGTAAGACAATTATATTTCCAATTAACCCTGCTTCTTGGCAGCGGCGTAATCGGTATCGGACACCATTATTACTATAATGGTTCAGCTGAAGTATGGATTGGTCTAGGTGCAGTCTTCTCTGCATTGGAAGTTATTCCATTGACATTGTTAATTCTTGAAGCTTATGAGCAGTACAAAATGATGCGTGACGGCGGTGTCGACTTCCCTTACAAAGGTACGTTCTGGTTCTTGATTTCTGTTGCGATTTGGAACCTTGTCGGTGCCGGGGTACTTGGTTTCTTAATTAATCTGCCAGCGGTAGCCTATTTCGAACATGGACAATTCTTAACACCAACCCATGGACATGCTTCGATGATGGGTGTTTACGGGATGTTTGCCTGTGCAGTACTTCTTTATTCGTTAAGGAATATTGTGAAGCCTGAGGCCTGGAATGACAAATGGCTTAAGATAAGCTGCATTCTGTTAAACATTGGTCTTGCAGGAATGGTCTTCTTGTCCTTGCTTCCAGTTGGATTTATGCAAATAAAAGAGGCATTTTATCACGGCTATGCAGCAAGCCGCGCTTCCTCCTTCCTGCAAAAGGATCTGGTGCAAACCATTTTAACCTGGCGTGCGGTACCTGATACCATCTTCTTAATCGGTGTAATTATCCTGGTACTCTTCTGTATTAAGGCCCTATTTAACCTGCGTAAACCAACGCATAAAGAGGGAGAACGACTTCCGGTTAAAGATTTATCCATTGATGAAGATTAATAGTAAAAATCCGCAAGGCTTTAGCTTTGCGGATTTTTCTCTTCTTTCACTTCTTCGTAGCAGTCGAAGCAATATGACTGTTTATCCTCGGTAATCACTCCATTAAAGAATCCATCCAAACAATAAATCTCTTTCCCACAGCATTTACATAAACCAACTAATTCTTTCATTTAGACTTGCCTCCCTTATGAACAAAATCATATTTCAACTGTGATGGTACTCACTAAGTCCTAACCTAAGTTTTTCTATAATAAAAGAGAAGTTAACCCAATTAAAGGAGTGATAATGATGCAAACCTACGCAAAAGTTATCAATGTACCAGATTATCCACCAAGAGAAAAGCATCCAACCATCTTTAAGGCATTTGATGAATTGGCATCAGGTGAAACCATGCAGATTGTCAATGACCATGATCCAAGACCGCTGCTTTACCAATTTATGATGGAAAGACCAGAGCAATTTTCTTGGGAATACCTTGAAGAAGGCCCAGAAGTTTGGAAGGTAGCCGTTAACAAGAAGTAATTTTTTTAGAGGTTGCGCTCTTACAAGACTTTGTATCTTCACCCAATCTAAAATTTGTTTCTATTTATTTATCAGTTAAAACCTCTTTTTTCCTATAAACCTATTTTACAACAGAAATTCGTTTCTGTTGTTTTTTTAGCTAATAGGAAATTATAAATTTTCTCAAATTTATAATTTCCTAACGCATAAATTCAACTATGCCTCTGTCTTCGTCCTATCGGACTCGCGAATCGACGAGTTTTCATTTATCCGTATGATTTGTCTGAAATATGTTAAAATTTATAGCGAGAAAGGGGGAAAGACAATGAATACAGAGCAATTTGAAAAGGAATTCTTAGAGTATGTTAAGAAAATGACCGCTTATCACGAAGCCCTTGGTTTAATTTACTGGGACTTACGGACAGGCGCTCCTAAACAGGGAGTGGGGCAGAGGTCAGAAGTGATTGGCGTGCTGTCCTCCGAGGTATTTAAAATGTCGACATCAGAGGAGATGGCAGCCTACATAGCTGGGCTTTCAAAAGCTGTATTGTCCGATAGAACAAGAAAAATTCTTGAAGAATGCAAAAAGAACTATGAGTTAAACAAAAAAATTCCTGCGGAAGAATACAGAGAATTTGTCATTCTTCAATCAAATGCCGAGAGTGTTTGGGAAGAAGCCAAAGAAAAAGCTGACTTCAATATGTTCAAGCCATACTTAGAGAAACTGGTCGCAATGACAAAGCGATTTATCGGGTACTGGGGTTATGAAGGGAATAAATATAACGTTTTATTAGATATGTACGAACCGGGCTTGACGGTTGAGGTTTTAGATCATGTTTTTGGAGAACTGAAGGACAAAATTGTTCCGTTAGTAAAACAGATTTCGGAATCCAGTCACAAACCTAAAACTGATTTTTTGTTCCATCGATTCCCTAAGGAAAAGCAGCGGGAATTCAGTTTGGAAATCTTAGCGCAAATGGGATTCGACTTTAATGCTGGCAGGCTTGATGAAACCGTCCACCCTTTTGCGACTGGTTTAAATCCTGGCGATGTCCGCGTTACGACAAAGTATGATGAACAGGATTTTCGGACCGCTGTTTTTGGCACCATTCATGAAGGCGGGCATGCCTTATACGAACAGAATATTTCCAAAGAGTTAATCGGTACACCATTATGCACAGGAACCTCCATGGGGATTCATGAATCTCAATCGCTTTTCTATGAAAATCTTCTTGGCCGGAGCCTGCCTTTTTGGAAAAAGAATTTTGACCTGCTGAAAAAATACACAAATGGTCAATTCGATCATGTGAATATTGAGGCTTTTTATCGGGCCGTCAATGAGTCAAAGCCTTCTTTAATTCGGATTGAAGCAGACGAACTTACCTATCCGCTTCATATAATTATCCGTTACGAAATTGAAAAGGGACTGTTTAATGATGAAATAGAGGTTTCCGACCTTCCAACAGTTTGGAACGACATGTATGAGAAGTATCTGGGAATCCGCCCTGGACACGATGGCGAGGGTGTTCTTCAGGACGTTCATTGGGCAGGTGGAAGCTTTGGCTACTTTCCTTCGTACGCTTTAGGCTATATGTATGCAGCCCAATTTAAGCGTAAAATGCTTGAGGACCTTCCGAATTACGACCAGCTTCTTGAAGAAGGGAATCTGCTTCCGATCAAAGAATGGCTTACGAATCACATCCATCAGCACGGCAAACTGAAAAAGCCGCTTGAAATCCTGCAGGAGGTAACAGGTGAAGGTTTAAATGCCAAGTATTTGATTGATTATCTCTATGAGAAATATCGAAAGGTCTATCAATTTTAAAAACCAAAAGGCTTCAATCGTTTAGATTGAAGCCTTTTGGTTCACTAATCTATTTAATTCACTACGTTAATTGGTTATGACATTATTAATATTAGGCTTTTCAACAAGTCTGTTGATCGGCGCTCCAGGCACTTCGCTTTCCGCGGGCGTGCCGGGGAGCCTCCTCGTCGCTAAAGCTCCTGCGGGGTCTCCCCTGCCCCGTACTCCCGCAGGAGTCTTCGTGCCTTCCGCGCCAATCAACAGGTGTATTAAATTAAGTCATTCAACTCTTAAATCGCTTATCTAAATCTGGAAAAATGCTTATAAATTTGGAAAGGAAAATTGTGCGAAGCTTCGCAGATTCAAAAGAGCTGCATGGGCTTCGCTGTTGCCAGTTGTGAGTATTGAATAATTAAGAGAACAGAACAGACTTTTATTACTGCAGGCTTCTAAATATGGAAAATATTGCAACACACTTATCAAAAATGGAAAGTGTGTGTTGTAATAATTAGGTTAATTTGCCTCCCTGTTGATTGGAGCGGAGGGCACTCGACTCCAGCGGGATATAGAGGTCACTGGAGACCCCACAGGCGCTAAAGCGCCGAGGAGGCTCCAGGAGCTCCCCGCGGAAAGCGAGTGCCTGGAGCGGAAATCAACAGGCCAGTTAGCAGGGATTAACAATAAAAGTTTGGTGAATTTAGGTTTGGACAAAATAAAAAATTGCCGAGAAAAATACCTTTTCTCGACAATCTGCAAAGGCTTCAATCGTTGAGATTGAAGCCTTTTGCCATTACCACGTCTTAAATCCTTTGGATCCAGGCGGTGCATTTTGAATGATATCAATGAATGGTATTGTGTAAGCGAACAGGATTAAGGCAGCAGTGATGCCAAGCCATAATTTCCAGTTTTCAAATACCATTGGTGCTTTTTCCTGCAGATTTTCTGCTTCGCCGACAGGGAATTCTTCTTCACCTTTTGGTGCAAAGAAGGCAAGATTAATAAAAATAACTAATACTAATATTATGCCAAGGAATAAAATCGTTCCGCCAACTGCCTGGGCAATTTGGTAAGGAATCCACTCAAGAGCCTGCTTGGAGTCACCATAAGTGGAGAATGCTGAACGTCTTGGTGCACCAAGCAGTCCCTGGAAGTGCATTGCACCGGACATGAATGCCATTCCGATAAACCATACCCATGCTTGGATAATACCTAATTTGTTCATCGCTTTAGTCAGCTTGCGGCCGGTTAAGTGCGGCACAAGCCAATATGAAATTCCAAAGAATGTCAGTACAACAGAGGTTGCTGCTGTCAAATGAAAGTGTCCTGTTACCCAAATGGTATTATGGACAACCTGGTCCATTTGGTTGGAAGCATTGATGATACCGCCGGCACCAGCAGGAATGAATGAAGCCATACCAATGAATGGGACTGTGAAACGGGCATCATTCCAAGGAAGCACTTTAAACCAGCCAAATAAACCAGTAGCTCCTTTAGAACGGCCATATCTCTCAAACGTTGCGAACAGAGAGAAGGCTGTCATTAAGGACGGGATAATAACCATGAATGTTAAGATAACCTGAATAAATTTCCAAGCTGGATCAATACCCGGTTCTGTCAACTGGTGGTGGAAACCAACCGGAATTGAGAAAAGCAAGAATAAGATAAAAGATAAACGAGCCAATGAATCTGAGAAAATCTTTCCGCCGATAATTTTTGGGATAATTGCATACCAGCACATATATGCAGGCAATAGCCAGAAATACACTAGCGGGTGACCGAAATACCAGAATAACGTACGGCTGATTAGAACATCAACAGTATCTACTAAACCTAAAGACCAAGGCAGCAATTGGAATAGAACAGTTGCAGCAACCCCTAAGGTAGCCACAATCCACATCACCGTGTTGATAACAGCCATAAAGCTTAACAACGGGCTTGGTTTGCCAGGGTTGTTTTTCCGCCATTTTGCATAGGTCATAATTTGTGCAGCGCCATCAACCCAGCTGCCGACAACCACAAAGGTTAATCCTAAATAAAAGATCCAGTGTGCTTTAAGTGGTGCATAGAATGTATAAAGTACAGATGCTTCATTTAATAGAATCATCGTTCCAGACATAAGGGTACCGGCAGTCATTAACCAGAAACCAATCCAGCCGGTGCGTCTGGCCGCTGGAGAATGTGTTCCCGCAGTTCTGGATACAGCCGCATATTGAAATCCCATGATAAAGAATGTTGTTAAAACGAGCCCCATTAAAACACCATGAGCTGTTAAAATTTGATAGTAGCCAATTCCCCAAGGCAGTTCAAATTTTCCGGAACGGACAAGGGTTTGTAGTAATCCCATCAGACCGCCGAGAGCGAGTGCTCCGAAAGCCACAAAGAAATGCGCCATGGATAGCTTCGCGTCACGTGGGTCAACCTTTACTTTCGCTGCTGCGTTAACCATTATTTAACCACCTCAATCTTCGAGAACATTAAATGGTGCCCTGTACCACAGTATTCGTTACAAACAACTAGAAATTCGCCGGCTTTGTCAAAGGTTGTTGTATACTCGCTGACATAGCCCGGTTCAAGCATCATATTGATATTGGTTCCGGCCATTTCAAAGCCATGGACAACATCCTTGGTGGTAGCGATTACTTTCACCTTTGCTCCAAGCGGAACCTCAACCTTTGCTGGGTTATAAGAGAAAGCAGATGCGACAAATACGAGTTCATAATCCCACTCTTTGCCTTCAACCTTATGAAGTCCCGGCTTATCGAAAGGTTTTGTGGTATCAACCTTTTCCGGATTTATTGTAGTTAAACAGCTTGCTGGTTTGTTGCCAAGGTAAAAAGCGCTGACACCGACTACTGTTAAAAAGACAACGAGACAGCCGATTCCAAACGTCAGCCAGATTTTTTCAAATTTATGCATATGCATATGTAATTCCCCCCTTTATTCCCTAAAAACGGTCTACGAACAGATAGTAAACTGAAACCCATGAAACAATGATAAATAGCCCCAGAATGAATACAGACGCCAGTGTCCCCTTTAAAGAAGAACTGTCTTCGATCTCTGTTTGGTGCTTTGTCTTTAGTTCCGCCTTTGCCATCCCCCTACACTCCCTTCAGAAAATGAAAAGTAAATAAATGATTTCTCTTTCATAATACAAAACAATTTTGAAAGTAAAATATCAAATTCAAGAATTCACAAATTGTTCATTCCTTAGTTATCTACTATGGTAATGTTAATAAGTTGGTATAACAGTGATTAAAGTCACAATTACCCACCTGTAATTGTGACTAAAGTGTGAAACATCACACCAAGCCTGTGATGTAGATAATTGATAATTTGATTACGTAATGGATGATCGGCAATTCGTTTTTTGTCACAATTCTCTGTAAAAAAAATATGATAATAATAAAAATCTTTTTCTTTGGAAGTGGTTGGTTTGGAGAAATATTATTGCGAACATTGCCGTCTTTTGTATAATAAGATTGAAATTTGTAAGGTTTGCGGGACATTGGCGGGAAATAAAATAAAAATTGAGGTTCAAAAGCAACCAGAAAAATAAGAGTCAGGATAAGTTAGAGAATTGGAAAAGTTTATATAATGAAGGAATAACTATTACAAGATATAATAAACATGCACAACAACAACAACCTTCAAAACGTTTACTTCTCCGAATGGGGAAGTTTTTTTTTTTTGTGTCTGGAATAATTTTCTTTAAATTGGCAAAAAATACCCTTACCTTTGGTTAAGGAGAATGATGTATGCCTACAATTCTTTCCATTGCAGAAGTTATTCCTCCATATGAAATTAAACAGACGCAGGCGACAGAGTTTGCAAGGGAATTGTTTTCTGGTTCATTTAAAGAAATTGGGCGGTTATTAAAGGCTTTTGAAAATGGACTTATTGAGAAAAGATATTTTGTTAATCCCGTAGGCTGGTTTCAGGAGAATCATTCCTTTGAGGAAAAGAACAATGTCTACATCGAATCGGCCGTTACCCTTGGGAGGGAGGCAATTGTAAAATGTCTGGATAACAATCAGTTTCTTAAGAAAAGAATTCCTTACGAAGACATTGATGCCATTTTTTATATTTCCACCACAGGGATTGCAACTCCAAGTATAGAAGCAAGAATAATGAACCTGCTGCCTTTTCATCTCCACACGAAACGAATCCCAATCTGGGGATTGGGCTGTGCAGGCGGTGCTGCAGGTCTTGCCCGTGCCTTTGAATATTGCATGGCCTTTCCAAAAGCTAAAGTCCTTGTTCTTTCTGTTGAACTTTGCAGTATTACCTTTCAGCGAAATGATCTATCGAAGAGCAATTTAATCGGGACATCTCTTTTTGCAGACGGGGTTGCCTGTGCGTTAATATGTGGTGATTCCTGCGATATCGGGGATTTTCGCTTAAAAACCACATACCCGTCCATATTAGCGGTTCAATCCGCACTGCTCCCCGATTCTTTGGATGTGATGGGCTGGGATATAAAAAATGAAGGATTGTTTGTCCGGTTTTCTCGTGATATACCAAAAATCGTACATAATTGGCTAAAGCCAGTGGCAGAAGAATTTTTACATGAGCACCGGCTTCAAATAGATAAAGTAGACTATTTCATTGCCCATCCTGGCGGTAAAAAGGTGTTGGATGCCTATGTTGAATCACTTGGAATACCTGCGTCGATGACAGACGTTTCGCTTGAAGTGTTAAAAAACTTTGGAAATATGTCTTCTGCTACCATTCTTTATGTGTTGAAACAATATATGGAAATGGATATTCCACGTGGGTCAAATGGGCTTTGTGCCGCTCTTGGACCGGGTTTCAGTTCGGAAATGCTTCTATTGAGGTGGTTTGATTGAGGGACTTGCTGCCATTTATTAGCTTTATGGGTTTCATCATTTTTCAGCGTGCAGCAGAGATTTTATTCGCAAAAAGAAATGAAAAATGGATGAAGAGTAAGGGAGCACTTGAATTTGGCATTGTCCACTACCGCTGGATTGTCCTTGTGCATGTACTATTTTTACTTAGCTTTAGTATGGAAAAGTTCATCTTTAATCACGGGTTATCACCTCAATGGCTGATTATTTTTATTGCTTTTATCTTCGCCCAGGCCTTGAGGATATGGGCACTTGCCTCACTGGGCAGGTATTGGAACACGAAAATACTCGTGCTTCCAAATGCAGACGTTATACGTAAAGGTCCGTACCGTTTTATAAAGCATCCGAATTATTTCGTTGTTTGTGTGGAAATCCTTGTCATTCCTTTACTGTTTCAGGCGTATTATACTGCCTGTTTATTTACAGTATTGAATATCATGGTGCTTGCCATCCGTATTCCCGAGGAAGAAAGGGCGCTTGAATGCTACAGCGAATATAACGGAGTTTTTCATGACTGCCGCCGTTTCTTGCCAAAGTTTGTTAAATAACTGTGACAATAATCTGCAAAGTATTGAAAATGATTATCACCTGTGTTAGAATTTGATTAACAATGAAAGTCATTCTCAACTAAGAGTCTGATTAAGGGAAGGTGTTACATATGACCTATGCTTTCGTCGGCGGAACCATTTTAATCTACGCATTTGTCATGAAGCACGTCTTAAAAAATGTCACCCAATAAATATATTTAGCATTAAATGAAGCCAGGGAATATTCCTTGGCTTTTTTTTAGTATGTCAAGATAGGAAAAGTTCGATTTATCGTATAAAATAAACATATTATCATGTTGTTTAAGGGGAATTAGTTTAAATGATCAAAATAGCCGATCAAAATGAAACGATACAAACATTAAAACAAAAAATAATTGCCATATATGAATATTTAATGGAGCAAAACGATGTTCAAAATGCGCAAAAAATTAAGCAGCTTGCTCGAAAATTAGAAAACCGCGAATTCGCGATAGCGTTTTGCGGCCATTTTTCCGCAGGCAAATCAACCATGATCAACCGGGTCGTAGGGGAAAAACTGCTTCCCTCAAGTCCAATTCCGACAAGTGCAAACCTTGTAAAGGTAAAGTCCGGAGAGGATTATGCCAAGGTCTTTTTTAAAAACGAGAAACCACGGCTTTATTTAGCGCCGTATGATTATGAAATGGTCAAAAGGTATGCTAAGGATGGCGATAAAATCGAGGAAATCGAGATCAGCCATAGCGACTCAAACCTGCCTGCCAATACCGTAATAATGGACACACCGGGAATTGATTCAGCAGATGATGCCCACCGCATTGCCACTGAGTCAGCCATCCATCTAGCTGATTTAATCTTTTATGTGATGGACTATAACCATGTCCAGGCAGAGTTGAATTTCCTGTTCACAAAGGAATTGGCGGAAGCAGGTAAAGAGGTTTATTTAGTTATTAATCAAATTGATAAGCACAAGGATGAAGAGTTAAGTTTTGCCGATTTTCAAAAAAGTGTCGTTGATGCCTTCGCCTCATGGGGAGTTAGACCGGCACGGATTTTTTATACTTCACTAAAGGATGAAAAGAACCCCCGCAATGAATTTCAGGCATTACAGAAATTTATTGCGGATAAATTGGCAGCAAAGGATCAATTGCTTATTCCGTCCGTTTTCCATTCGTTGAAAAAAATCGTCCAGGACCATATCAACCAGGCGGCAAAGCAGGATGAAGAAAAGCTTCTTCCATATCATGAGCTATTAAATGAATTAACTGAGGAGGAAAAAGAGGGTCTGTTGAATTCCTTCCACCAGATTAAAGACAGCTTGACTAGGCTTGCCGGAGGAACGGACGTTAAGGAAAAGTCATTTGATGAAGAAATAGCGCAAATTTTGAAGAATGCTTATATTATGCCTTTCCAGACAAGGGAAATGGCAGAGAAGTATCTAGAAGCATGCCAACCTAATTTTAAAGTAGGCTTTCTTTTTTCAAAGCAAAAAACGCAAGAGGAAAAAAATGCGCGACTGGAGATTTTTTATCAGGATATTCTTGAAAAATCAAAATCCCAGCTTGAATGGCATTTACGTGAATTCCTGCTCCGTACATTAAAGGAAACAGAACTGGACCAAGGAGACCTGCTAGGGCTCGCTCAGGGCTATGTCGTTACCATTCCTAAAGATGTCCTGATCAACACGATAAAGCCTGGTGCCCGCCTATCCGGCGAATACCTGCTTCACTACACAGAAGATGTGGCGAATGAAATAAAACGGATCGCCCGAAACCGACTTGCTGAGTTCAAAGAAAAATATCTAAATGCACTAAAGGAACAGGAGTCAAAATTAAACGAACAATTTGCCAAGGAATTCAATAAACAGGAACGCTATGTAAAAGCCTTAACAGAGCTCGATAAATACGAAGAGGCTATTGTTGCAAAAGAAAACAACCTTATGAACCTATTGAACAATCCGCAAGGACTTGAAGATGGCCATTACCAACTTTTCGACCTGCAGGAAGAGGAATTTGAACTAATTAAATCTGAAATGGAACCGGATTCCCATAAGGCTGACATGAAGAAGGAAAGCAAGCAAGTACCTGCACAAATCAGTCATGCTGAAACAACAAATAATGGCTCTAAGGGTGAAGGGAACAACGAAGCAGAGGACCGTCTGCTACGCACCATTGACAAGCTTCTCAACGCTTCCAAGCTAATTAACGGTTTGCCGGGCTTTCAAAAGCTGGCAGGTGAATTGGCGGAAAAAGCAGGCCGGCTTGAAACTCAGGGCTTTACCGTAGCCTTATTCGGTGCGTTTAGTGCAGGGAAATCGTCCTTTGCCAACGCGCTGATGGGGGAAAAGGTTTTACCGGTTTCACCAAACCCCACTACAGCAGCAATTAATAAAATAAAACCAGTCACGGCTGAATATACGCATGGGACTGTCCTTGTAAAGTTTAAAGAACGAGAAGCAATGCTCGATGACGTCAACCGCTCGCTTAAGGTCTTTGAATTACATGCGGCCGATTTCAAGGCTGCCGCTAAAATCATTGAAGGAATCATCTACGAGCAAAGCCAGGAAGGGATCGTTGAGAAGACTCATTATGCCTTCTTACAGGCGTTTCTTAAAGGTTATGCCTCTTTTGTTGAACTGCTCGGAACGGTTAAGGTTACAAGTTTAGACGAATTTCACGATTTTGTCGCCAAAGAAGAAAAATCCTGTTACGTGGAATGGATTGAACTCTATTATGACTGCGAACTGACGAGAAAAGGGATTACGCTCGTTGATACGCCAGGGGCGGACTCCATCAATGCCCGCCATACAGGAGTAGCCTTTGACTATATCAAAAATTCAGATGCCATATTATTTGTCACGTATTATAACCATGCTTTTTCAAAAGCTGACCGGGAATTTTTAATACAATTGGGGCGGGTAAAGGAATCGTTCCAAATGGACAAAATGTTCTTTATTATAAATGCGATTGACCTCGCCGAAGATGAAGAGGAAAAGGAAGCGGTGGTGGACTATGTTTCAGAGCAGCTGGTGAAGTATGGAATCCGGAATCCGCATCTATATCCTTTATCAAGCCTAGAGGCCTTAAAGGAAAAAATAGACTCAGCAGCGGTTTCCAGGTCAGGGATGAGCCAGTTTGAAAATAGTTTTTATCACTTTATTTCAAATGATTTAACCGAAATGGCGATTTCAGCGGCACAGAATGAATTGAACCGTGTCCATGAATTGGTAGAACGGCTCATCAAAAGCTCGCTGGAGGACAAGAACGTTAAAGAACAAAAACGCCGTGATATTGAAGGACAGAAGAATATGATTCAAGAGCTGTTTGCAAAACAAACGGTCGAATCAATGGAAAACCGCCTGTTCCAAGAGGCTGATGAATTAATTTATTATATTAAGCAACGGGTTTTCTTACGGTTTGGCGATTTCTTTAAAGAGGCCTTTAATCCTTCAACCTTAAGGGACGATGGCCGCAACTTGAAGAAGGCACTGCAAATGGCACTTGATGAATTTTTGGAAAGCTTAGGTTTTGATTTTGCTCAGGAAATGAGAGCTACAACGGTTCGAATCGAGCGGTTTATGGAAAAACTGCTTTGGGATTATCAGGCCGCACAAATTCGGACACTTCTGGACGTCAATCAAGACCTGTCCTTTTCACCATATGAAAAAGGTACGGCAGAAGAAATAGACTTTCCAATAGCGTTTGAAACCATGGAACAGCAAGCTTTTGCAAAAGCAAAATCTTATTTTAAAAATCCAAGGTCCTTCTTTGAGAAAAATGAAAAGAAATGGATGAGCGATGAACTTAATCAGGTATTAAATGGGCCAGCGGATGACTATTTGCAAAATCAAGGCAGTCGCTTAAAAGACCATTATGCAAAGAATCTAAACAATGAATTCAAGCTTCTTTTAGCGCAAATGAAGGATCAGACCGATGATTTTTATTTAAGTTTATTGGCAGCATTAGAAGGCGGAGTTTCAACCGAAATTTTAACAGATATACTAAAGCGGCTTGAAAATTAGGAGAAACGGGGGAGAATCCCAATGAAAAATATTGTTACGAAGGAATGGCTGGAACAAAATTTAAACATCGACACAGTCAGAATTGTGGATTGCCGATTTTCCTTGGCTGACCCGCAGAAGGGGAAACAGGAATATTTAGAAGGACATTTGCCGGGTGCTGTTTTTTTTGATCTGGAAAAGGATTTATCAAGCCCTGTTCAAACTCATGGCGGACGCCACCCATTGCCTGACTTGCAGGAATTGGTAAGCAAGCTTGAGGAGGCAGGGATTGATGAGACGACAACAGTCGTGGCCTATGATCAGGGAGAAGGTGCATTCGCCGGACGTTTTTGGTGGCTCTTGAAGTACCTTGGACACGAAAAAGCATATGTTTTAAATGGCGGATTTAGGCAGTGGGCAGAGGCTGGACTGCCAATTTCAGCAAGTATTCCAACATTCACTAAAGCTCAATTACAGCACCAGATAAAACCAGAATTATTAGCATCCGTCGACGAAGTGAAAGAGGTTATAGCAGGAAAAAAGGAAAACGTAGTTTTGATTGATTCCCGCGAAGAAAAACGCTATTTAGGTATTGTCGAGCCAATTGATAAGAAGGCAGGGCATATTCCGGGGGCCATCAATAAGCCATATACGGAAGGATTTGCAGGAGGAGAATACAAATCCGCTGAGGAACAAAAGCAGCGGTTTTCTGATGTGAATCCTGAACAGGAAATTATTGTTTATTGCGGTTCCGGAATAACAGCAACCCCGAACTTCTTGGCCTTAAAGGAAGCAGGATTTCAGAAGGTCAAGCTCTATGCCGGCAGTTTCAGCGACTGGATTTCCTATCAGGAAAATAAAGTCGATTAAAATTTGAACCATACCTATGTTATAATAGAAATCGTGTTGTAAAAAAACATCCATAGGAGGTTCAATTTTATGACGAATCAAAAGCCTTCGCTTATGCTTGTCGATGGTATGGCCCTTTTGTTCCGCGCTTTTTACGCAACGGCCGTAACAGGGCAGTTTATGATAAATTCAAAAGGGATCCCGACAAATGGGATTCATGGTTTTGTGAAGCATATGTTCACAGCCGTTTCGACCTTTAAGCCAACCCATCTTGCCGTGTGCTGGGATATGGGCAGCAAAACCTTCCGAACCGAACTTTTTCCTGACTATAAAGGAAATCGCGGTGAAGCACCGGTTGAATTAATTCCGCAGTTTGACCTTGTTAAAGAAGTGGTCGAGTCATTCGATATCCCCAATATTGGTTTGGCAGGATTTGAGGCGGATGATTGTATTGGTACTATTGCTAATCATGCGAAGGAAGAAGCCCATGTGTCCATCTTGACCGGGGATCAGGATATTCTTCAGTTGCTTGATGACAGAATTTCGGTCATTTTAATGAAAAAAGGATATGGAAATTACTTGGTCCATACACCGCAGACCTTTAAGGAAGAGAAAGGTATTACGCCTAGACAAATGGTCGACCTAAAGGCATTAATGGGTGATACTAGCGACAATTACCCTGGTGTTAAAGGAATCGGTGAAAAAACAGCTCTGAAGCTATTGCAAGAGTTTGAACATGTTGAAGGAATTATCTCCAATTTGGACAAACTGTCAAAATCCCAAAAAATCAAAATTGAGCAGGATTTGGACATGCTTCACCTGTCCAGAAAACTGGCGGAAATCAAATGTGATGTTCCAGTAAATTGCAGTCTGGAAAGTGCCAGCCTTAAAATCGAGAAAGAAAAGGCGGAAAATAAATTAAGGGAATTGGAGCTTCGCGGCCTTGGCAGGCTTTTCCCTCAGGTGGAAGCACATATTTCCTAATGACCCTGGTTGTCTCATTTAGAGGCAGCCTTTTTTTATTCACCACTATTTACGAATTTAATAGGATAGTTATTAGGAATTGACTTGAAGGCAGTAGCCCATGCGAACATATACATTTCACCGCCTTATCGAAAGCGGCGCAACCAGTCAGGTTTATGAACCTTAAGACCTTTATGGGTAAAAAACCGGAGTCAAATTGCATGATATTTGGAAAACAACCTATAGAACACCAATCGAATATGGGAAATTCCTGTTGGAGAACCGAAAGATAATTTCATAAAGCAAAGAAAGGCTGCCTGATGGACAGCCTTTTTTTTCTGCCATTTTATATTTTTGTATTTGATTTCTTTGCTCTATTTTCCAGTTTGCTTTTTGGCTCTTCAGCAAACTCGGCATCCTGGCCATATCCTTGTGGATTTACACCAGGTGCTTTAGCGCCGCGGTTATTGCTTACCTTTTTGGTCATACAAGTCACCTCCACTTTTTTAGTATCTCCATCCGGAATAATTAAACTCATCTTTCTTCACAATAAAGGTAGAGGTGATCAAATGAACAAGGCTGTTTATTTAGCACTTTTAAGCATTGGACTCGCCCAGGGGATGAAAATTCCGATTCAGTATTTCAAAAAGAAGGAATGGCGGCCGGAAGTCTTTTTTGGAACAGGTGGAATGCCAAGCTCCCATTCTGCAGGAGTCGCTACTCTAACCACCTATATCGCATTAAAAAGGGGATTGCCGACCATTGATTTTGCTTTGTCCCTTATCTATGGCTTAATTGTTATGTATGATGCCCAAGGAGTCCGAAGGCAAACGGGTGAACTGACGTTAAGAGTAAATTCAATGAATGAATTAATCGACAAAATCAATGAAAAAGAAAGTGTAGAGTTTAAAGAAAAGCCGCCAACAAAGCTGAAGGAAGTCCTGGGCCATCAGCCTGAGGAAGTGCTAGGCGGCGCGCTTTTAGGAGTATTGGTCGGGATAATTGGTCATAAATGCACAGAAAAAGATAGAAAAATGTCGAAATTTAAGCTAAGATTTTAAAGGGGATATTTCTAGATTTACGGGAGAGGGTTGGATCATCAGTGCGGACGGTTGAGGAATATTTGCATTACTTGAAGGGAAAAGGCTTCCAATTTCAAGAGGATGCAATCGGCTTTATTTACTTCGGAAAACATTACACAAATGCTTCCGATGAGATAATTAATACAGCAATTGAACTGACCTTAAAAGCACAGAAAAGCTTTGATGGCAGCTTTTATGTTTCCTTACTGGAAACCTTTATCCAAAATCAAATAAACAACAGAAAAGACGCCATCAGTTTTGTGAAAAATCACGAATTGTTGGCAATCTAAAAAAGGAGGCTGACCTATAAGTCAGCTTCTTTTTTCGCTAATAGGAAAGTATAAATTCAACTACGCCTCATGAACCGTCCTATCGGACTCGCCAATCGGCGAGTTTCCATTTAGCTTCCGATACTTTTGTTTTTTCTTAATATGAAGATTTTCTTAGCCGGCAGTTCGGCGAAAATCATTCCCATAAAAATAAGGATGCAGCCAATTAAAGCACTGGAGGATAAACGTTCCTGCGCCCAGAAATAGCCCGTAATGGCTGCAAAAACCGGCTCCATGGCAAAAATAAGGGCAATCCTTGTTGCAGATGTATACTTTTGAAAGTTTGTTTGAATAAAGAAAGCAATTGCTGTTGCAAAAATACTGGTAATAACCAAAGCAATCAAAACATCTTGTGATAATAAAATGTCAATCCGAAATGACTTCCGCCAATCTTCAAAAATGAAAGAAGAAATAGTGGAAAGAATAGCAACAGTTGAGATTTGGATAACGGTCAAAAGTAAAGTCGGATATCTGCTTGAGAATTTTCCTGTTAAAATAATGTGCATCGCAAAGCTGATGGCACAAACAAAAACAAATCCATCGCCAATATTTAATGCTGATATATCCGTCAGGGTCAGCAGAAACAAGCCAACAGTCGCCGTAAGAACACCAAAAATCGCGTTTTTACCTGGAATTTGTTTCATTAAAAACATCGAAAATAAAGGGACAAGAACAACACTGAGCCCGGTGATAAAACCGGCTTTCGAAGATGTTGTATACAAAAGGCCGATTGTTTGCGTAACATAACCCAAATAGAGCCAAAATCCAATAAAAACTCCGGAAATAATTAATTTTATATTTATTTGTTTAAGCTGCTTTCTTTCAAATAGGATTAAAGCGAAAAAGAGCAAAACTGCGGCAATAAAGAAGCGTATTCCATTAAACGCAAATGGCTCCAAAAAGTCTATCGCATTTTGCACTAAAACAAATGTCATTCCCCAAATCATTGTCACTAAAAGCAGGCTTAAATCTGCGAACAGTGGTTTTTTCATGGTGCTAGTGCCTCCGTTTTCAAAATTCCCCCATCATTACCTAACTGAAAGTTTATCATATATTACTTATACGTTGCAGGAAAATATTTTCTATGACGCTTCTGGGTATGATATAAATGAATTTATATAGATGGATACATTATTTACCATAATAATCAATTAGAAAGGTTGAATATCAGTGAAATATAAGCTTGAATGGGTGCATAAATTAAAAAGTAATGAAAAAGTGAAATGTACTTCCGACTGGGCTTCCGCTGAAACAGCTATCCAGCTTGGGGAAGAGCTCGAGCGATTGGGGAAAGCGGTCGACCTGTATTTTTATGATGAAAAAGGAACATCTTGGATTTTAAAGGAAATGAAAAAGCTGCTGACAGAAATAGAAGAGGAACCTCAAGAAATAACCGTTTATTTTGATGGCGGATTTCACAAGGAAACCAATCAGGCTGGTCTTGGCGCAGTTATCTTTTTTCAGCAGGGAAAAAAGAAATACCGTATTCGCGCCAATGAACTTTTTGATGAAATGGATACAAACAACGAGGCAGAATATGCCGCTTTTTATTTTGCCCTTAATATTTTGGAAGATCTAGGTGTGCAGCATCAATCATGCGAATTTAAAGGTGACTCCCAGGTCGTATTAAAACAGCTGGAGGGTGAATGGCCTTGTTATGAAGAAAACTTGAACCGTTGGCTGGACCGGATTGAGGAAAAAATTAAACAACTTGGCATTTATCCAAAATACACAGCTATCCCACGAAATGACAATAAAGAAGCTGATAAGCTTGCAACCCAGGCGTTGGAAGGAAAAAATATCTTTGCGAAAACGATTATTCTATAATGGAACGGGGTGTCTAATCTTTGTGAAAGAATCAGCCAGAAAAGCTCTTTTTAATCAAGTGGAACATTTGCTGAATGAATACTGTGAAGGCTGTTTTGTACATCGGCAACTAAAAAGGGAAGGGGGCCGGAGAACGGCCCACCGGTTTTGCATTTCACAATGTACTGTCGGGCAAAAAATTCAGGAATATGGAAAAAAGCTGACGTAAAAAAGGCTGACAATCCTGTCAGCCTTTCAAGATTTATGATTGATTATAATTTTACAACGTTAGCAGCTTGAGGTCCGCGGTTTCCTTCAACGATTTCGAAAGAAACTTCTTGGCCTTCTTCTAAAGATTTATAGCCGTCGCCTTGGATAGCGCTGAAGTGTACGAATACATCGTCTCCGCCTTCAACTTCGATAAATCCGAAGCCCTTTTCGTTGTTGAACCATTTTACTTTACCATTTTGCATGTACTTCTTCCTCCTAAGCCTTTCAGGACACCCTCATATATGGTGCCAGAGAATAAATATTATCATGGAACAAAACATGAGCATGAGCAAATGTATTCGATTTCATGATGCTTTAAATATACAATAACAAATATGGTCAGTCAAGAAATGGCGGTAGGTTTTTCCTCAAAAATCTAAACGTTTTTGAACGGAAGAAAACCTGCCAACTTTTTTGGCTAATGGACATAAAACCATCCTTTCCTCAATATGTTAAACTAATAACTTTTCCATGCTGGGGTGGGGATGTAAGTGTTTCGATTTTCAATTGAGGGCGAGGAATGGATATTACGGTTCTCTCCGACGGTTGCGATAGAAGACGCTGAAAAACAGGTGATCATGATGTCTCTCCTGCATATTGGGGAAGAGTTGGGCAAATTTTCACATGGCACTGCCTTTATTATGTTTACGAAGATAATAGGCGCCATTGTTTTTGACGTTGAACGAATTCCTTCACTTATTTTAACTGTATCGAATATTATTCCGGAAGAGAATTGGTACACCGAGCCATCTTCAATAAAACCATTTAATAAAATATAGCCAGGGCTTTAGACAGCCCCTTTAATAATGATGAGACGAAGAACACTGGTAATCAGGCTTTTCCTTTCATTCTGTCATTCTTATATTCAACTTTTTTCTAAGTTCCGATTCCAACTTGATATAATGCTCCAGCCTTTTTTCAGTCGCCTCTAAGATGCCTTCTAAAATTTTTATTCTTAACTGTTCTTCTGACATGGCCTTAACTTTTATGATTTCTTTTGAACTTTTTAGTGTTTTTTCAAATGATTGGTCCTTTATCATTTTCCTTTGATCCTTCCTTTTTGTACAAACAAAAATTGTTTTTGCCTCCAGGTCAGTTTCATCAACAGTGCTGAATCGCAGTATTTCAACCGGGATTAAATACTCTAAAATTTCTTTGTCAGGGTAATCATAGAACAGATATTCCTTATTCGAATTTAGAAAAATTATGATAGATTCCTTATCTGTTGATTTAAAAAAATTTACGATTTCTTTAGCATTGGGCAATATTTCATTATTAAAATCATCAATTAGTACAACACTTTTAGCAGGAATTTGACTTAAATTCTTGCAGCTCTTAACGATGCTGCCTAATTGATTTCCGGAAATGTTTAATAAATTTTCCAGCAGCAGTTTATCTGAATTCATTTCAAAAACTTCATAATTTCTGAACAATTCGTTAATTATTTTTAGTGCACAATAATATTGATGTGTAATCGTAAAATTCTTAACATAATCGGTGGAAAACAGTAAGCAATTTTCAAAAAATCCAGTTAAGTTACAGATTTCAGTGGGTGTTAAAGTTATTATTGTTTTTGGTTTTCTGCTAAAAACAAAGGGGAGTAACTCGGATGGAATTTTCTTTTTTATCACAGTTGCTTGAGGAAATAGATAATCATAGTACATAAGATCATCGGGATGCGGTGTTATTACCAGACTTGACTCCGGTACGAAATAATCAAGAACTAGTTGAAATATTTTTTTGTGTTCTTCGAAAGACATATTATTTAAATTTGAAAAATCTGATGTTAAAAGGAGTGTGGAATTTTCGTTGATTTGAATCTTTTGATCAGCGCAAAAAAATCCAAGCTGATTTTCATCGCAACTACTATTCAATTCTGAGCTTGAAATAATCATGCACCTCCCTCTATAAACTCCTATATTTGTATTCTATTGTCCTGCCTGATCCATTAGCTCAGTTAGTGTTTCAAAGGTTTGATTTTCAGTATCTGCAATCACACCTCTGGAAAAACTCAATTCACCAAAGTATTTCCTTATAAAACGAAGATCTTTTATTATCATTCTAAATGGCATATACGCATCGTAACCAGAAATATTAAATAGATACTCATAATTTGCGAATGTTTTTTTATACAATTTAACAAAATCAAATATCCCATTATGAATTTGCTTTATAATTTTATAGTTTTCTACTTCCGGTACGTCAAATGTTAATTTATACCCATCTTCGGTTTTCTTAAAGCCCGAAAATGAAGGATAGCAAGCCTGAGTAAATAACTCGAAATAGATGTTAAGATGTTTAGTGCTTGAGTGGATATCGTATAAATTTCTGTTATACATTCTAGAAAAAATGTAAACTGCTATTTCTTTTTTCATTATTTGACTTAGATTACCCGTGTGGTTAGAGTGTCGACAACCTGCTACTAAGCTGTGGACTTCACAATTCAATTTCCATTTATCTTCAATTAAATATTTTATTCCTGCCCCACCGGAACCCACCCAGCCAACATCCACTACTGCAACCTTTTTACATCCCTGAATGAGGTTTTGAAAATACTCTTTCACTATTTCATCGTCTTCAGATAGTTTTTTCACAACAAACTGCCAATTTTCCACAAAAAATGATTGAATGATTTTAACATTGTCTTTATGAATCAGGTCATCTTCTTTTAGTTGATAAGAAGATAACAAATCTACCATTTCCCCTAAATCTAAAGATTCTAATAGGCATTTTATTGTAATTTTTAAAATGCCACTTGCCTTCTGTTTTACCATTCGATTCAAAAAGTCATAGCGATTTTTTTCTATCGTATATTTCATATTGGCAATTCGAGACCAGTAAACATATTCATTATATATATCTGAATTTAGAAAATTAAATACTTTATGATAAATATCCCCATCTCTTGAAAGGAATAAAATTTTATCGATATGATTCTGTTTCGCATAATCATGAATCCATTTACAGTAGCCTAATATATACAAACCACCGTAAATAAAACCATATTCATAATAAGGTGTGTACTGCTTACTTCCATTATGCAAATGCATATTCACAATCCCGCTGTAGGTGGAAGCAATCAACTCAGACATACCGTCTGCACGATATTGATTTCCTGTTTTATGAACATTATTGTAATATCTTGCCGCTAATCCTAGTTCCTGAGCACTTTTTATATCTGACTCAATATTTTCACCGACATGGACTATTCGTATGTCCTTGCCTAATTTTTGCAGTGCTTTTTTGAATAATTGATGATCTTGTTTACTGCCATTGTTTTCACTGGAAACAAAAACATCAAAAAATCCTCCAAAGCCTGCCTTGTCCAACATCTGTACAATCATGGACTTTGTTAGATACATATCTGAAATAGCAATTATCTTCTTGTTTTGTGATTTAAGTATTTCAAAAACATCTTTCATATATGGATTAGCGTAACAAACCTCTAATTCTGTTTGCCATTCTGCCTGGACTCCATACTGTCCCTGAATACCTGTTTTTTGCTCAATAAATTCATATATATCGTATATTGATACTTCTCTGTTTCCCTTCATAACCTCCGCACGATCACGCGCTTCCTTTTCCGCTTTCATCCGGATAGACATAAAATTCACACAGTCAAGCTTGTCTCCCACTACCATAAATAAATGATGAGGCTCTGCAAACGGCCTTAGTAACAAAGTGTCAAAAACATCAAATGAAATGACATCGTAATCTAACAATTCTCTGGCAAAATCAAGTGCTGAAGGTCGGTTTAATACTGTCGACTCCGATCCATCCAAATATGGGAACTTAACCGACACTGTTGAATTCAAAGAGTCAACCATTAATAGATATTCCTCCTGTTTTTTTATGAAAATTTACAATTTCCATTAATTTACATTCATGATATTCACTTGTCCAATTGAGGTGAGGGCAGGAGAATACTAGAGACACTAAATTTTAGCCTTTTAATATCTAATTTTGTAATGAGCAAAAACCGAGAGGGAATGTGCTCCCGGGACGATAAATTTACTATTCGCTACTTAACCATAAGGTTATATACGGCCAATAGTTAGCAGCCGTTACGGTAGAATAGCTTTGATAGTAATCTAGTAGAAAAGGAGTGAAAAAATTGGATGATTATCACAAAATAACTGTGGAAAAAACAGGACTTAAAATAAATAATCCAACACGCTATGAATTGATTGGAAAAGGGGTGCAGGGAGCTGTATTCAGGATTTCCGAAGACCGATGTGTAAAGGTGTACGCAAGGGAAAGGCACTGCCTTAAAGAGAGCGAAGCACTAAACTTGGGGCAGCATTCCGCAATAGTTCCTAAGGTTTTTGATGTGGGAGCGAAATATATTGTAATGGAATACATCAAGGGTCAATCAATGAAGGATTATCTTCAGCCATTAGCAATCATTCCAGACCCAATCGCCAAACAGCTAGTATTTATATTTAAGGAAATGAAAAGAATGGGCTTTACTAGGATCGATGCCAGTATTCGCCATCTTATCGTAAACGAACAAGGAGAGGTTAAAGTGATTGACCATGTAAATTCATTGAAAACCCGACATTTGTGGCCGATGGATTTTTTTAAAGCCCTCGGCAAATTAAAATTATTAGACACGTTTTTGTATCAACTCAAGGAAATGGATCCTGATTTATATTGTGAATGGAAAGCAATGATGGACACAGGCGTAAATTAATCCAAAATTCCGCCTCCTTTATACTTCAGAAAAATTGAAATTGCGTTTTATAAGGGAATTATTTGATTGCTTTCATAGCCGCTATACGAAAATAATTTTAAAAGGTAAAATGAGAGAGGAGATGTTATTAAAAAGGGAGTAATTATGATGAAACTAATCATTGCCGAAAAACCTGATCAAGGCTCTACCCTGGCATCCATCTTTAAACATAAAAGACAAAACGGTTTTATTGAAATTTTTCCGAACGAGCTTTTTCCTGATGGGGGCTATGTTACTTGGGCCATTGGGCATATTTGTCAATTGGTTCAGCCAGAGAAATATCAGCCGGAATGGAAGAAGTGGTCCTTAACGAATCTGCCGATTATACCAGAGCATTTTAATTATGAAGTAACGAAGGACAAAGCGAAGCAATTTGCTGTGATAAAAAAATTAGTATCCGACCCGCAAGTGACCGATATTATCCATGCCGGTGACGCAGGAAGGGAAGGGGAACTAATTATTCGCAATATTTTAAGACTGACAAATTGCCGTAAGCCAATGAAAAGGCTGTGGATTTCTTCGCTAACCCCTAATTCTATTAGGGAAGGCTTTAAAAAGCTGCTGGAAGAAACAGACACCCGAAATCTTTATTTTGAAGCCTATACCCGGGCCTGTGCAGATTGGGTAGTGGGAATGAATGCTTCAAGACTGTACAGCCTGCTCCTTAAGAAACAGGGCTTTTCAGATGTTTTTTCAGTCGGCAGAGTACAAACTCCTACGCTAGCATTGATTGTAAAGAGGGAGTTAGAGATTGAAAATTTTAAATCTGAACCGTTTTGGGAAGTCGTGGCACAATTTTTAATTAATGATAAAAAGTACACGGGCAAATGGCAAAACGACGGTGAAACTCGTGTTAACACCAAGGAGATGGCAGAAAAGGTAGCAGCATTTTGCCGTGGGAAGAACGCGGAAGTCGACGATGTTCAATGTGAGCGGAAAGAGTTTTTACCGCCGCTTCTCTATAACTTATCTGCATTGCAGGCTGATGCCAATAAACGTTATAAATTTTCACCGAAAAAAACTTTGGATGTTCTGCAGCAGCTTTACCAAAAAGGATATGTATCTTACCCTCGTTCCGATTCTCGTTATGTGACGAAAGAGGAAGCGGCCAATTTCCCCGATACTCTTAAAAAATTAAGCCATCTCAAAGAATATCAAGGCTTTTTCCCATTACCTGTTGATTCAATAGCGGAGAATAAAAGATATGTAAACGAGAAAAAAGTGACAGACCACTATGCGGTTATCCCGACGGAACAAATACCGAATATTGAAAAGTTATCCGCTGATGAACAAAAACTATATGACCTGGTGGTTAAGAGTTTAATTGCCGCCTATTACCAAAAGGCCATTTTTGAATATACGACCGTCATTACGTTAGTAGATGGGCGGGCAAAGTTTGTCTCGAAGGGGAAAGTGCAAATTGATGAGGGCTGGAGGAAGGTCATCAATCAAAAGGAACAGGATGACGAGCCGTCGCTGCCGCCGCTGGAAAAAGGGGAACAAGGCAAAACAATCAAAGTGGACGTGAAGGAAAGCCAGACACAGCCTCCAAAGCGTTATACTGAAGGACAGCTGATTACGCTGATGAAGACAGCCGGCAAGCATATTGAGGATAAAGAGCTGGAGAAAATTCTGACCAAGACTGAGGGGCTTGGAACAGAGGCGACAAGAGCTGGCATTATCACCATGCTCAAAGACAGGGCATATATCGAGGTTAGAAAAAATCTGGTTTACGCAACGGCAAAGGCTAAAATTCTCATTGAAGCAGTCGGCAAGGAAATTCTCGCATCGCCGGAAATGACCGCAAAATGGGAGCAGAAGTTGAAGGAAATTTCAGAGGGCTCAGCCTCCCCAAAGCAATTTATGGAGCAAACGAAAAAGATGGTTAACCATTTAATTACGACCGGGGTTGATCAGGCGGTTAATTGGACGTTTTCTAAGGAACTAAGCGAAAATTTCACACCTGGTAAACGGGGGGCAAAGAAAACTCAGACTAAGCTTGGACCATGTAAGAAATGTGACGGTACGATGGTCGACAAAGGAAGTTTTTACGGCTGTACGAACTATCAAAAAAATAAGTGTAACTTTACGATTTCAAAAAAAATTCTTGGGAAAAATATAACGCAGAAAAATATAAAGCTGCTTTTGACAGAAGGAAAAACCGAGGTCATTGAAGGCTTTACCAATAATGAGAAAACCTTTAATGCCAGACTGTATATAGATGAAAAGGAAAAGCGAGTGAAATTTATATTTGAAAACGCAACTGTTTAAAGTTTGGCTGAGGAGTTATTGTGATAAAGAATCTTGTCACTCTTATTTTTCTATAGTAAACTTTTAGGTGATTCTGTTTAATGGAGGGTATCGGATGCCAACACCCAGTATGGAAGATTATATTGAACAAATTTATAATTTGATAGAAGAAAAAGGATATGCCAGGGTTTCCGATATTGCCGAAGCATTGTCCGTTCATCCCTCCTCGGTAACAAAAATGGTTCAAAAGCTCGATAAAGATGATTATTTGGTGTATGAAAAATATAGAGGCTTCAGCTTAACAACAAAAGGGAATAAAATTGGCAAACGGCTAGTTTTCCGCCATGATTTGCTTGAGCAATTCCTTAAAATCATTGGCGTGAAAGAGGAAAACATCTATAAGGATGTAGAGGGAATTGAGCATCATTTGAGCTGGGATTCCATTGATCGGATCGGTGATTTGGTCCAGTTTTTTGAAGAAGACGAAAAACGGATAGACGCCTTAAGAGAAATTCAGAAAATAAATGAGAATGAATAATGAAAGAAGAGGCGGTCAGATGACTGCCTCTTTTAGCTAATAGGGAAGTATAAATTTTTACAAATTTATACTTCCCTAACGCATAAATTCAACTACGCCTCTGTCTTCGTCCTATCGGACTCGCCAATCGGCGAGTTTTCATTTAAAATAGGACTGGATAATGGTCAAAGCTTTCTTCCTCAGCAGGGCTTAAATAGGCATTTCCGTTTCCATCCTCTTGCATTTGTATGCCTGCTAGTAATCCGCTCTCTGCTTCGAGTAATGCTTTTCGATATGAGATTACACGCCCCTCAGAGGTAATGAAACTAATAATTTCCCCAAGATGATTGCGGTGAAGTCCGACAATGGATTCTATTCTATATCCCTCCTTTTCCACCTCTATTTTGGTCATAACAATCAAAAAAAAAACATCGGGAAATCCCGATGCTTTATCCCCAAAAAAATGGGGTTTCCTGATAGACATAATAATTGAGCCAGTTGGAAAAGAACAAATGGCCATGAGAGCGCCAGCGATTGATTGGAGGCTGGGTCGGGTCGTTATTTGGAAAATAGTTTTCCGGCATGTGAATTTCGAGGCCCTTAGATAAGTCTCTGTCATATTCCTGTGCTAATGTATCAGATTCATATTCTAAATGACCGGTAATCATGACATGCCTTCGGTCTGTTGAGGCGATTAATAATGCGCCTGCATCCTCGGAAGCAGCTAATAATTTTAACTGAGGGTTGCTTTTGATGGCCTCAATTGAAACATCCGTATAGCGTGAGTGCGGTGCATAGAATTGATCATCAAAGCCCCGTAATAAAATATCATTTTGTTCAAAAATTCGATGGGAATAAATGCCGGAGCATTTCCGTGTAAGCTCGAATTTTCTAATTCCATAATGATGGAAAAGCGCGGCTTGTGCTCCCCAGCAAATATGTAGTGTCGAGGTAATATTAGTTTTGGTCCAATCCATGATTTCGGTTAATTCCGACCAATATTTAACCTGTTCGAATTCTAATAACTCGACAGGCGCGCCGGTAATAATCATCCCATCAAACTTTTGATTCTTAACTTCAGAGAAGGTAGTGTAAAACATCTCTAAATGCTGCTTGCTAGTATGAGTGGATTCATACGAGGATGTTTTTAAAAATTTGACATTAACCTGGAGCGGAGAGTTTCCCAATAGCCTTAACAGCTGCGTTTCCGCTTTTTCTTTTTCTGGCATTAAATTTAAGATTAAAATCTTTAATGGCCGGATATCTTGGCTCGTCGCCCGTTCATCGTCCATGATAAAAATGTTTTCCTGGTCTAAAACTTCCCGGGCTGGAAGAAGTTTCGGAATGTTAATAGGCAAGTGACCATCCCCTTTACAATTAAAAAAGTTATATTCATTTATACAATGGTTAATAAAAGAAATCAATGAATATTTTTAAAATTTGATAATTCTATTATAAACATTATTCTAAATTCAGAAAAGATAATAATTTGTTCATAATTATCTGTCGGAATGAAAACGCCTTTTTGATACAATTTAAAGGTAGTTACTTTTAAATATAAAGAATGCGGGGGATTGAATTGGCAATGGAGATTAGTGTAAAATCGGACATTGAAATTGCTCAAGGCTCAAAAATGCTGCCGATTGTAGATGTTGCAAATAGGCTGGGGCTTGAAGAAGATGATCTTGAACTGTATGGCAAATATAAAGCAAAGCTGTCTACCGATGCACTGGCCAAATTAAAAACAAAAGAAAGCGGGAAAATTATTCTCGTAACGGCGATTAGTCCAACCCCTGCCGGAGAAGGGAAATCGACGGTCACTGTTGGATTGGGTGATGCTTTTAACCGGATTGGCAAAAAGACGATGATTGCGATACGGGAGCCGTCCTTGGGTCCGACGATGGGCATTAAGGGAGGGGCTGCCGGAGGAGGCTATGCTCAAGTTCTCCCTATGGAGGATATAAACCTGCATTTTACCGGCGACCTTCATGCAATAACGACGGCAAACAACGCCCTTGCTGCGTTTATTGATAACCACCTTCAGCAAGGGAACGAGCTTAATATCGATCCGCGCAGAATTGTTTGGAAACGAGCGGTAGATTTAAATGACCGAGCCCTTCGGAAGGTTATTGTAGGTCTTGGCGGACCGCTTCAGGGAATGCCAAGGGAGGATGGCTTTGACATCACAGTTGCGTCTGAAATCATGGCAGTATTATGTTTAGCAACAGATATAAAAGACTTGAAATCACGGTTAGCGAGAATGGTAGTCGCCTACAATTACAATAAGGAACCGGTAACGGTCGGTGATTTAGAGGTTTCAGGGGCATTGACTTTATTATTAAAAGATGCGGTAAAACCAAACCTTGTCCAAACCATTGAACATACGCCGGCCCTAGTCCACGGCGGTCCTTTTGCGAATATCGCACATGGGTGTAACAGTGTGATAGCGACACTGACTGCAGCAAAATTAGCTGATTACGTGGTCACGGAAGCGGGTTTTGGGGCCGATTTGGGAGCGGAAAAGTTTTTACATATCAAATCGAGAATAGCCGGGATTAAACCTGAGGCTGTTGTCATTGTCGCTACCATTCGGGCTTTAAAAATGCATGGCGGTGTGGCGAAGCAGGATTTAGCAGAGGAAAATATTCCGGCGCTGACACTTGGCTTTGCCAATTTGCAAAAACATATTGAAACGATTAAAGGCTTTGGGCTGCCGGTTGTTGTCGCCGTAAATAAATTTATCACAGATACCGACCTTGAAATCCAGACACTGCTAGAATGGTGCAAACGGGAAAACGTCTCCGCCGCTTTGACAGAGGTTTGGGAAAAGGGAGGCGAAGGCGGAATTGAACTGGCTGAGACCCTTTTGTCTGTCATCAGTAAGGAAAAGAACAATTTCCACCCTTTATATGACATGGCAGACCCGATTGATAAGAAGATAAGAACCATCGTCCAAAAGGTTTACGGCGGCAAAGATGTCGAGTTTTCGCCAAAAGCAAAAAAACAAATGCAGGATTTTGAAAAAAATGGCTGGTCCTACTTAGCTGTTTGTATGGCGAAAACGCAGTATTCCCTATCAGACGATCCGGCAAAGCTTGGCAGACCATCAGATTTTACCGTTACGGTAAGGGAATTCAAACCATCGATAGGTGCAGGATTTATCGTTGCTTTAACCGGTGAGGTTATGACGATGCCAGGCCTGCCGAAAAAACCGGCGGCCTTGAATATGGATGTAGATGAAAATGGGAATGCGGTAGGTCTATTCTAAAGGAGTCGAAGCGCAGTATGTTTGATCCAACAGCCTTTGATAACATGAAGGTCGTAATCGAAGGCGCCCTTTATGATTTGGATATGATCGGTGAAATCTTTGTAACCGATCGCAATGATTGGCTTAATCTAGCGAAAATGTCCCGATTGTTTACGATCAGCTTTGGTTTAAGAGAAAGCAGGCTTCCGATACATGCGAAAATGGAATTAGAAGCAAGGCTTAACAACTTAGCAGCGGAACTCCTTCCAGAGTCACTTTCAGAGCAGAATGCCGGGTGCTATGTGAAGCTGCAATTTTCACTCGAACTCCCTGAAAACCAAAGGGATTTTTACGGATTATATAAAATTTTCCAAAATATTTGGGGGGAAACAAGGAAAATCTCCCAGTCTGTTGAATATAACCCTTTAGAAAAGTCAAAAAATATCCGCTTAGTCATTTCCATTGACTTTGAGAGAATTGTCAAAGAGGAGCAAATGGAGGACTTTGCTGAGATGACGGAATTTATGATTGCCACTTTACAACAACTTGAGGAATACGGAAGTGGCAGCTAAAGGGGGAGACTTGAATGTCGATCTATCAGTTTAAGGCGAAAGCTATAGGTGGAGAGGAAATTTCACTAAAGCAATTTGATGGGAAGGTTCTGCTCATTGTCAACACTGCCAGCAAGTGCGGTTTTACACCTCAGTATCGGGAGCTTCAAGGACTTTATGAAGCGTATAAAGAAAAGGGTTTCTCGGTTCTGGGTTTTCCTTGCAATCAGTTTATGAGCCAGGAGCCTGGGACGGAAGCAGATATTAAATCCTTTTGTGAATTAAATTACGGCGTCACCTTTCCGATGTTTGCAAAGGTCGATGTAAATGGCGTATACGCTCACCCGCTGTTCGTCTATATAAGAAAGCAGACACCGGGAATCTTGGGTTTTAATACAGTCAAGTGGAACTTCACGAAATTTCTTGTTGACCAAAAAGGAAATGTTGTAAAACGTTTTGCACCGAACGTAAAGCCAAGTGAAATTGCCAAAGATATCGAAGCACTACTTAGCTAATGACAAGCCGGCATTTTGCCGGTTTGTTTGTTTTAGGCGTTATAAATATTTACAATATTCGGAATTACAGTTACTATTAGTAGTAGGTACTAAAATTCCAGCAAGGGGAGATGACCGTGGTTAAAACGGCATGGGTGACTGATAGCACCGCTTATTTAGACTCAGAATTAAAAAAACATCCTGATATATATAGTGTTCCATTATCCGTTATTCTTAACGGAGAGGTATTTGCAGATGGGATTGACTTGACTTCACATGAATTGTTTGAGAGGTTAAAGCACCTTAAAAGCCCGCCTAAGACATCCCAGCCTTCAGTGGGGGCTTTTCAGGAAGTGTTCGAACGGCTTTCTAAAGATTATGACCAAATTGTTGCTGTCCATCTTTCCGGGAAGCTGAGCGGTACAGTTTCTTCCAGTGAGCAGGCCGCAAAGCTGGTGGATATCCCAGTAACAATTTTTGATTCAAATATTCTTACTCTGCCAATGTCGGCATTGATGAAAAAAGGAATGGAATTATTGGCGGAAGGTCATAATCTCGAACACGTCATTAAAAAAATGGAAGAAATAAGAGATACAAACGAAACATACGTATTAGTTGGAAGTCTCGAGCAGCTTCACCGCGGCGGCAGAATGTCGGGCGTGCAATTCTTTCTGGGCAGCATGTTAAACGTCAAGCCAGTGATTTCATTTGATAATGGAGCCTTGTATGTGAAGGAGAAAGTCCGCACCGAGAAAAAGGCCAAGGATAAAATTCTCGAATATTTTAAACAGGCATATGAAAAGCATCACTTTAAAGAAGTGTATTTATTGTATGGTCTGCATGAAGAGCATACAGTTGATTGGCGGCAGGAAATACAAACACGCTATCCGGAACTGAATGTGCTTGATGCACCATTAGGGGCCGTCATCGGTGTCCATGCAGGGGAAAATACACTCGGCATTAGCTGGTTTAATGGATTAAAATAAAAATGCTATAAAAAGATAACCTCGCTTTTTCGGGGTTATTTTTTCTTGTTTGGCTGATATTCGTGTTAAAATAGCAAGGATAAAGGCAGGTGCTAAATTTGATAGACAAAATTATAGAGCAGACGGAAGAATTTGTCCGCAATCAATTAGGTGAGGATTCAACCGGTCATGACTGGTTCCATGTGGACCGTGTCAGACGGAATGCCATACATATTAGCAAGGCGGAACAGCAGGGCGACCCATTTATCATAGAAATGGCTGCCTTGCTTCATGATATTCCTGATGAAAAGCTGAATTATAGCGAAGAAGCAGGGAAACAGAAACTTGAGAGCTTTATGGAGACGATCCCCCTCAAGGATGTTGAAAAAAATCACATTAGGGAGATTATTTTTTCTATTTCTTATAAAGGCGGTCATGGCAGTATGCTTTCATCGGTGGAAGCAAAAATTGTTCAGGATGCAGATCGGCTGGATGCCATCGGCGCGATAGGCATTGCAAGAGCCTTTGCTTACGGCGGCAAAAAAGGGCAGTCCATCTATGACCCCGCTATCATGGTGAGGGAAACAATGAGCCAGGAAGAATATCGAAGAGGAAAATCAACGAGCATCCATCATTTCTATGAAAAATTATTAAAATTAAAAGATTTATTGAATACCGAGACGGCAATGCAAATGGCGGAGCCAAGGCAGCAAATGATGCAATCGTTTTTAGAACAATTTTACCGTGAATGGAATGGTCAACAATCATGAAAATGCTGACAGTCGAAAATGTTTCAAAAACATACGGAGAAAAGCAATTATTTTCTAATATTTCGTTTACCATCGGCGAAAAAGAACGTGTCGGGCTGATTGGAGTAAATGGAACTGGAAAATCTTCATTGTTAAAAATCGTGGCAGGTTTGGATGTGCCTGATGAAGGAAAAATCATTTCCGGTAAAGATTATTCCATTGCTTACCTGTCGCAGCAGCCTGATTTTGAAATGGACCGGACTATACTAGAACAAGTTTTTCACGGAGATGCGCCAATCCTTAAGCTGATGAGGGAATATGAAAATATACTTATGGAGCTAAATGCTGCACCAGATGATGTGAAACTTCAGGATGAACTTTTCCGTCTGCAGAAGCAAATGGATGCTTTGGACGCCTGGGATGCAAGCACAAATGCCAAGTCGGTCTTAACAAAATTGGGCATTGAAGATTTTACCCAAAGAGTTGGCAGTTTGTCCGGGGGCCAGAAGAAACGGGTTGCGTTGGCACAGGTATTAATCGCTGAACCCGATTTGCTTATATTGGATGAACCGACAAACCACCTCGATTTTGATAGCGTTAAGTGGCTTGAGGATTACTTGAGCAGATATAAGGGCTCCATCCTCCTCGTCACCCATGACCGCTACTTTTTGGATCGGGTTACCAATCGGATGTTTGAGCTTGATGGCGGCAATTTATACAGCTATAAAGGCAATTATGCCGCTTTTCTGGAGGCAAAAGCGATCCGCGAGGAAAATGAGGCGGCCACATTTGAAAAAAGAAAGAACCTGTTCAGACGAGAACTGGAATGGATCCGGCGCGGGGCAAAGGCGAGGACGACTAAACAAAAGGCGCGGATTCAGCGTTTTGAAGAGCTTGACGAAAAGCTCTCAAGCGGAAAGTCGTCAGGTGAAAAGCTTGATATTTCTTTGAATGGCAGTCGCTTAGGTAAGCAGGTATTTGAACTAAAAGATGCATCCAAGCGGTATGGTGAAAAAGCAATCCTTAACCGCTTTGATTTGCTTGTCAAACCGGGGGACAGAATTGGCATTATCGGTAGGAACGGAACTGGTAAATCCACATTATTAAATATCCTCGCTAAGCGCATTCCTCTTGATGAGGGAGAGTTTAATTTGGGTGCTACTGTGAAAATTGCCTACTATACCCAGAAAAGCGAGGATATGGATGAAAATAAGCGGATGATTGAATACATTAAGGAAACAGCGCAAATCGTCGAGACATCAGACGGGAAGACGATTTCCGCGGCACAAATGCTCGAGCGCTTTTTATTTCCTCCATATACGCATGGGACGCCAATTCGCAAGCTGTCGGGCGGGGAGAAACGCCGTTTGTATTTATTGAAAATCCTGATGACAGCACCGAATGTCTTGCTGCTTGATGAGCCGACCAACGATCTTGATACTCAGACATTGACGGTTTTGGAAGACTACCTTGAGGAGTTTCCAGGTGTCGTGATTACTGTTTCCCACGACCGATATTTTCTTGATAAAGTCGCTGAACAACTGTTAGTGCTGCGCGGGGAAGGTAAGATTGATTTCTTTTTCGGAAATTATAGCGAATATTTGGAAAAAGAAACAGTAACTCAAGATACCTTGAAAGCAGCACCTGCCGCTGCTCCAGCTGTTAAGGCTCCTGAGAAGGAAAAAAAGAAGAAAATGACCTATATGGAGAAAAAAGACTGGGCCGAGATTGATGAGGCAATTGCTAAAACCGAAGTTGAGCTTGAAGAAGTGGCAGCGGAAATGGCTTCGGCTGGGAGCAATTTTTCAAGATTACAGGATTTAATGAAAAAAGAGGCTGAGCTGAACGAAAAATTGGAGCACTTAATCGAAAGATGGTCCTATTTGGCTGAATTGGCTGAGAATGAGTGAGAGTACGCCTTAGTGCGTGCTCTTTTTTGTAACTTGGAAATATATCTACAAAAATTAGGCAGATATCTACAATTTTTTTGTGATATCTACATTTCTTGAAATTTATCTACAAAAATAATGATGATATCTACAAATTTTCAAAGGATATCTACAATTACCATGAAAATGGAAATGAGAACTAACCATTTATCAGGCATCTTACATGAATATACTCCTCTCATTATGTTAAACTTGTTAAAGAAAACATATGAATAAGGTGAGTATGTTGAAAATTAAGTCAATTGAACCGACGCCAAGTCCGAATACGATGAAAATCCTTCTTGACCATGAGCTTCCAATGGGCAAGAGCCATAATTATAAAAAGGAAACAGCGCTGGATGCACCCCCTGTTATTCAAGCCGTCCTGCAAATAGAGGGCATTAAGGGCGTATATCATGTGGCTGATTTCCTAGCTGTTGAACGCAACGCTAAATATGACTGGAAGGAACTTCTACCAAAGGTCCGCCAGGCATTCGGTGAAGATACTGACCAAATCGCAAACACTGCAAAAGCAATCAACGATCATTTTGGTGAAATCAAAGTGGAAGTTCAAATGTTCAAGGGGATTCCGCTCCAAGTTAAGCTGACAGATGGCACTTCTGAAAAAAGGTTCGGAATGCCCGACTACTTTTTAAAAGCGCGGGAAAATGCCCAGCTTCCGGAGGATAATTATATTTTGCTGCGGAAATGGGATCATCAAGGAGTTAGATATGGTGAAATGGATCAGGTTGGGCCGGAGGTTGTCGAGGAACTAATCGCGGCTTATCCCACGCTGCGCCTTGAAGAACTTGTCCAAAAAGCGCAAGCTGCAGAAACTCAATTGGAGCAAAAAACAAAGCCGAAGCGCCGTAAAGTGACGGCTGGCGACATGAGTAACCCTGATTGGCAGGTTCGCTACCAATTGCTTGAGCAAATGGATGATCCGGATTTGGAGGATTTGCCAATGCTCGAAAAAGCACTCTCTGATGAAAAGCCGTCTATCCGCAGACTTGCCACTGTTTATCTTGGAATGATTAAGGACCAAGCGGTATTGCCGCTGTTATACCGCGCTTTAAAGGATAAAACCGTAACCGTCAGAAGAACAGCAGGCGATTGCTTATCGGACCTCGGCTTCCCTGAAGCGCAGGACGAAATGCTTGAAGCCTTGAAAGACCCGAGCAAATTGGTCCGCTGGCGGGCCGCGATGTTCCTTTACGAGGTTGGAGATGAAAAGGCGCTTTCAGCTCTAAAGGCTGCTGAAAATGACTCTGAATTCGAGGTAAGCATGCAAATCAGGATGGCAATTGAGAGAATCGAGGGCGGGGAAGAAGCAAAAGGCTCCGTTTGGAAGCAAATGACGGAAGCAAGGAAAACAGAAGAGTAAATGGGTTCATACTAAAATTTATGGAGGTTATAAACTATGTCAAATGCTTATGAAGAATATATGAGACAAATGGTCATGCCAATGCGTCAGGAGTTAACAAACGCGGGTTTTGCGGAACTGACAACGGCAGAGGATGTTGAAAAATTTATGGAAGACTCATCAGGCACGAAACTTGTTGTCGTGAACTCCGTTTGCGGCTGCGCAGCCGGTTTAGCCCGCCCGGCGCTTACCCAGGCTGTTTTAAACAGCGAGAAAAAACCGGATCATCTCGTCACCGTTTTTGCAGGCCAAGATAAAGAAGCAACAGCGAAGATGCGCGAGTATTTCGAAGGGATTGAACCGTCATCACCATCGATGGCGTTATTAAAGGATAATAAAGTAGTCCATTTTATCCCGCGCCATGATATCGAAGGAATGCCGATGGAAACCGTAATGCAAAATATATTAGGAGCATTAGAAGCTCATTGCTAAAAACTTTAAGGGGACGTGCGAAAGCCGTCCTTTTTTACTACTAAATACACAATAGGATGGAATACCATGTTTATTACTACTTCAGGCAGAACGAATCAGCTTAAGAAAGAAGAAGCCATCCAGATTTCAAAGCTCTTGGATGCACCCTATATCCCCCGCAGGAAAAAATCCATTAGCCAATTACAAAAGGAGGCAAACAGCGATTGTCTTGTAGTAGGCAAAGAACGTCTGGAATTACATAAGGCAGAATCTGCTGAGCCTTTTTTCTTTCACCCAAACTCCGCGATGTTCCGCATCAAACGTCTCCTAAGAGGAGAGCATGACCCTTTTGCCGATGCTGCCAAACTGGAAAAAGGGATGAACGTTTTAGATTGCACTCTTGGGCTGGCCGGAGATGCAATAGTCGCAAGCCTTCTCGTCGGAAGTGAGGGAAAAGTCAAAGGACTAGAAGGGCAGAAATTTTTGGCCTACGTTGTGAAGGCGGGTCTCCAATCGTGGGATTCCGGCATCCTTGAAATGAACCAAGCAATGAAAAGAATCACAGTCATCAATTCCACTGCCCATGACTATTTAAAGCTGCAGGCAGAAGCCTCCGTCGATTGTGTCTATTTTGACCCAATGTTTGAAGAAAGTATCAAAGAGTCTGAAGGAATTAAGGCTTTAGGGCAGTTTGCCATTTATGAAGAGCTGGGAATGGAAACAATTAATGAGGCGATACGAGTGGCCAAGCATCGCGTTGTCTTAAAGGACCATTACAAAAGCTCGAGATTTGAAAAATACGGATTTCAGGTAATTAAAAGACAAACCGCAAAATTTCATTATGGTTTTATTGAAAAATAATTCTGCTTTTCTATTTCTGGAAAAAAGCAGTATACTTAATAATAGAAATTACATATTTTTTACAGGAATAAGGTGAACCGAGGATGAATAAATGGGTTCGTAAATCACTTTTTGTTTTCATATCGATTTTAACTTTTGGGCTCGTCACACCTGCGCAGTTAATGAACGCTGTCAATGCCGAGACGCCAAAAGATCAAGATGTTTTCGAAATACAAACGGGAGAGGATGGGTATTCTCAAGGATATTTCGAAGAAACAAAGTTTAATAGAGAGCGCTTTATACAAGAAATGATGCTGCAGGCAGAAACCCAATCCTATCAAAAATTCGGGCAAAAAATTAAGCCGGTCATCGAAAATGAATTCCGCGACCTAATTTTGCCAAACATGGAAATGGCGATTGAACAAACAGCTCTTCAATTTCCAGAGGAAGACCTAAAGAATCTTGTGATAACAGAGGAACCTGGTGCAGGATACTCCGAAAAGATTTTTCATATAAAAAACAGCCAAACAGGGAAAGATATTTTACGATTCCATGTGAGAAGGGATTTGCCGCCGCAGTCCGGGTACTGGTTCAATTTTCACTATCATACTTTTAAGGATAATTTCCAAACCCACCATAACCTTGGAGCTATTTATTGGGCTAAAAACACACCCCCAAAATGGATGAATTAATATGTGAAAAAATTTTTATTGTAAAATTGAAACCTTTTTAAAGGAACGCTCGTAAATAAACTATTACCCAATTAGGAGGAAAGAAAAATGGCAATCAGTTTATCAAAAGGTCAAAAAGTTGATTTAACAAAAACAAATCCCGGCTTATCAAAAGTTGTTGTTGGACTTGGATGGGACACCAATAAATATGACGGCGGTAATGACTTTGATTTGGATTCTTCGGTGTTTTTATTAGGAGAAAACGGAAAAGTCACAACAGAAACAGATTTTGTTTTTTACAATAACCCGCAAGGTGCGGGTGGTGCGGTGGTACATACTGGGGATAACCGGACCGGTGCAGGTGATGGCGATGATGAGCAAGTAAACATTAATTTATCGGCAGTTCCAGCCAACATCCAACGGATTGCCTTTACGATTACAATCCATGATGCAGCAAGCCGTAATCAGAACTTTGGACAGGTATCAAACGCATATGCACGGATTTTCAACGAAGAAACCGGCCAAGAATTAATCCGCTATGATTTGGGCGAAGATTTCTCTATCGAAACAGCGATTGTTGTTGGAGAATTGTATCGTCATAGCGGCGAGTGGAAATTCAGTGCCATCGGCAGCGGCTACCAAGGCGGGTTAGCAGCACTGGCAACTGATTTTGGCCTGCAGGTTGGTTAATTCATTAGAGAAAACAGAGACCCGGCGCTCGCTGGGTCTTTTTAACAAAAAATAGCGAACATCCAGGGGGAATTTTTTTAATGGCAGTATTGCAAGGAATTATAGACACGTATGCCCAATTCTTTAATTGGGAAATGTGGGGAGAAGTTTTAACAGACCCGGTAGCATGGGGACTTATTGGTACATTAGTGATTCTTGAAGGTCTGCTTTCAGCAGATAATGCCCTTGTTTTAGCTGTAATGGTAAAGCATCTTCCGCCTGAAAAACGCAAAAAAGCTCTTTTCTACGGTTTGCTTGGAGCTTACGCATTTCGATTCATTGCGATTGGAATTGGCGTTTACCTCATCAAATTCTGGTGGGTAAAAGTGTTTGGTGCGGGGTATCTTGCCTGGCTCTCGATAAAATACTTCATGGATAAGAGAAGAGCCTCTGAAGCAGAGGAAGAAGAGGCAAAAGGCATGAACCAAAGCGGACTCCTCATTCGTCTTTTCGGAACCTTCTGGGGAACCGTTGTTGCAGTTGAGTTAATGGACATTGCCTTCTCTGTTGACAGTGTTCTTGCCGCTTTCGGCGTCAGCGGTGAAGTATGGGTTCTTTTATTGGGAGGAATTCTCGGGGTGTTAATGATGCGAGGTGTTGCCGGTGTATTCCTATCATTAATTGACCGAATTCCTGAGCTTGAAACCACAGCGTATATTTTAATTCTATTAATTTCTATTAAAATGCTTCTATCAGTCTTTCATATCGATGTAGGACATGTCACCTTCTTTATCATCTTGCTAGTAACGTTTGCCGCTACATTTGTGGTTCATTTTATGAACAAAAAGAAGGAAAATAGCACAGAAAATCATTAATAAAAAATTTCGCATGAAAGAAAGGGAGCTGACGTGAGTTGTCTCCCTTATTTTTTACGATAAAGAGGAGTAAAAAAATGCGTTTTTTTACATATTTTTACGAAGATGAATTGATGCGGTATTTCTACAAAAGGCCTGAGGAATTTAATAAATATTCGGGTCGTGAGCTATTGTCCTATGGTCTGGGAGCAACCTTGTACATGCCTGCGGACCGCCCGGATTTTCATCAGGAAATCCTGTCAAAAAAGCTTTCCGGTCTAACATCTGTGGTTATTGATCTCGAAGATGCTGTAGGTGATAGCCGGGTTTTTGGTGCGGAGAGTTTGCTGATTGATGAACTGCAAAAATTATTCCGGGCACTGAACGAAGGGTTTATAAGCATCGAGGATCTTCCATTGATGTTTGTGCGAGTTCGAAATCTAAAACAGCTGCAAACGGTTAAAGAGCGGCTGGAAGATGCTGTACAACTATTAACTGGTGTTGTTCTTCCGAAATTTTCTTCGGAGAATGGGGCAGAGCTGTTACATGAGGTCCTGAAAATCCATACTAACGAACATCCTTTTTATGCGATGCCGATTCTCGAAACGGGCAGGGTTTTACATAAGGAAACAAGAATGGAAGAGTTGGTAAGGATTAAACAAATAGTTGATCGATACAAGGAAATTGTTTTAAATATCCGTATCGGCGCAACTGACTTCTGTGGGCTGTACGGGATTCGCCGCAGTCCGGATACAACGGTTTACGATATTGCGATTTTAAGAGATTGCATATCAGATATCATTAATATTTTCGGGCGCATTGACAGTCCGTATGTTGTTTCCGGTCCAGTCTGGGAGTATTTTTCCGCTAAAAACAGAATGCTAAAGCCGCAGCTAAGGCAAACTCCATTCCGTGAGCGGTTTGGGGATGAGGGGCTTCATTGGCGAAGGCGGTTAATCGAAGAAAATCTCGATGGACTGATGAGAGAAACCCTAATGGACATTGCCAACGGAATATCCGGAAAAACGGTGATTCATCCGTCACACATAAAAATTGTTCAATCCCTAAATGTTGTCCCTTATGAGGAATATGTTGATGCATCAAATATAATCAAAGCGGCCACAGGGGAAATAGGTGTCATGAAAAGCGATTTTGCCAATAAAATGAATGAAATAAAGCCCCATCTCTACTGGGCAGAAAAAATAATGTTAAAATCACGGCTTTACGGGGTGTTACATGAAGAATTCACAAACATTGACCTTATCAAAAAAGAGGTATACATTTCCCATTCTTAATGCGATTGAGGTTACTATAAACATTACTGAAAATCCCTATGAGCTGCCGCCCGAAGAGCTCTTTACAATGGCAGCACGAATAAATAAGAAGCGGTCGTTTTTGTTTGTCAGCAAGGTACTAGGCAAGCATATTCCCGTTAAACCAAAAAGAAGTTTATTAACTGCAGCCCTGTTAGGCAGCCAGTTCATGGAGGTTGTGAAGGGATTAGACTGTGTGGAAAAGGAGCAAATGCTAAGAGCTTTTCTTCAGAATGAGGATTATATTCCCGCCCCATTTATCTCTGAAGCTATCAATCCTGTCATAATCGGTTTTGCCGAAACAGCGACTGCCCTTGGGCACGCTTTCTTTGATTGTTTTAAGGAAGCGGATTTCTTTCATACCACCAGGGAGAATATCGATGGTCTGAATCCAGACATCACTTTTGAAGAAGAGCATTCCCATGCCACCTCGCATCGATGCTATGTTCCTCGTGAAATGATGGAAAATTACCGGGAAATTATCTTGGTCGATGATGAAATAACAACAGGGAAAACGGCACTTAATATAATTCGCTCCATACATGCCCGCTTTCCAAGGAAACTGTATACCGTGGTTTCTATCCTGGATTGGCGCTCGCCCGAAAACCGTCGGGATTTTGCCCGCCTAGAAAAGGAACTTGGTATTACTATTCATGTGATAAGTCTGTTAACTGGAGAGGTGTCGGTAACGCAATTCAAGGAGATTACACAAGGGACCAACGATGGGATGGATTCGAAGTATGAAGAGATGTCTGTTGAAAAATTAACTCTATCTGCTCATTTTTGCAAAACTCCTTATCTTACAAGTAATGCATTCTATTTGAAGGAAACGGGCCGTTTTGGCTTAGCGGCGGAAGAAAATCGCTTGCTTCAGCAAAAAGCAGAAGAAGCAGCGGGGATTTTAAAGGAATTAAGAACCGGAGAGAAAACCCTTTGCCTTGGAACAGGGGAATTTATGTATGTGCCGATGCGAATTTCCGCTTTAATGGGAAGCGGTATTTCCTATCAGTCAACAACAAGAAGCCCCGTACATATTGAAAATCAGGATGGTTACGGAGCAAAATTCGGAGTCGCTTTTCCTAACCCGGAGGATCATGATATTCCTTATTTTGTGTATAATATCCCACCTGGCCATTACGATGAATTATTTGTTTTTTTTGAAAGAGAAATAGACTCTGAGAGTCTTCTTCCATTTCTAAAGGAATTGCAAAAGACGCAAATTCCTTCGCTAAAGCTTGTCTTTTTCTCTGATGCAGGAGGTGATGGTCATGTATCAAGCAAAAAATAAACCTGCCATGATAGGTACTTACAGTCCGGATGATTGTTTATTTCTGTTAAAGGATTTAAGCAAGATTAAGCTTGAGGACTCTACAGAAAACAGGGAGTTGAAAATTCAAACAGGGGGCCATTACAGTGAATCTCTGCCGATTGAGTACCAGCCGCCTAAAGACTATGTAGAGCTGTTTTGGAATACATTACACGAATATAAACATAAGGTAGCCTTATGCATCGGTGTTGCTGCTGAGCAGATTTTTTCATTAAAAGGAAAAAATACAGTGCTGGTTTCTTTGGCAAGGGCGGGAACACCTGTCGGCATATTAATAAAAAGATATATCCAAAAACGCTATAATGTGTCACTGCCGCATTACAGTATTTCTATCATTCGCGACCGGGGCATTGATGAAAATGCGATTGCCTATATTTTGGGTGAACATCCCGAAGGAAGGATTCAATTTGTCGACGGCTGGACAGGAAAGGGAGCTATTTCGTTGGAGTTGACAAAGGCATGCCGTCAATTTGAAGAAAAATATGGAATCCAGCTTGATGATACGCTTGCCGTCCTTGCTGATCCCGGCTATTGTACGAGCGTTTTTGGGACGAGGGAAGATTTTCTTATCCCCAGCGCTTGTTTAAATTCGACTGTATCGGGGCTGGTAAGTCGGACGGTGCTAAATAATACCTATATCGGAAAAAATGATTTTCATGGTGCCAAATTTTACAAAGAGTTGACAGATGCTGACGTGTCCAACACCTTTATTGACATTATTGACGGCGAGTTTGCCGGAATTTCGGAGCAAGCAAGCGGCATCGCAGTGCAACGGTTAAATGAGAATATTACGGCTGAATTTCTCGGGATGCAGGCTGTTCAAAAAATCCAAGCCGAATTTGGGATTGAAAATACCCATCATATTAAACCCGGCGTAGGAGAAACCACCAGGGTGCTGTTAAGAAGGGTTCCTTGGAAAATATTAATGCGCGACAAAACAAGCCCATTTGTTAAGCATATCCTGATGCTCGCTGAAGAAAAGGGAGTCGAGGTTATCGAGTATCCGGATATTCATTATCTTTGCTGCGGCATCATTAAATCTGTTAAGGGGAACCAGCCATGATATTTGCATCTGACCTAGACCGGACGATTATCTACTCCACAAGGGCGGTTGAAGAACTAGGCGGTCCAAATATAATAGAATTAAAGCCGGTTGAACGAAGGGACGGGATGTGGATGGCCTACATGACGGAACCTTCGTATCAGGCACTTACTGAACTTTCGCGTTCAAGCCTTTTTGTCCCCGTGACAACTAGAACAACAGAACAATTTAAGCGTTTTGTTATTTTTGATGAAAGCATTCACCTTCCCTATGCAATTACGACAAATGGTGCTGTGATCATGTATCAGGGTAAACCACTTCCAGAATGGGACGACCATATTTCCAAGGCGATAGATGAAGAGTCTACCGTGCCAGAGGAATTACGTTCTGCTATAAGAAGAGAAGGGATTGAGCTAAACGGGCGGTTAAAGCAGGTGGGAAACCTATTTTTCTACTATATTCTAGATTGTTTCCCAACCATCGATGAAATAGCAATGTTAAGGGCATTGGCCGCCCAGCTCGGATGGAGAATTTCCCTTCAGGGGAGAAAGCTTTATTGTTTACCAAGTGCGATTAGAAAAGGTGCGGCCCTGGAATTTATTTGCCACCGAGAACAGAAGAAAGCGATTGCAGGGGCGGGCGACTCCATCCTTGATATGGATTTCCTTGAAATCTGCCAGCACCGCCTTGTTCCAGGGCATGGTGAACTGGCGAAAATGTCCGATACCGAAGGCCTTACCTTTACCAATCAAACAGGGGTTCAAGCCGGTGAGGAAATTTTGCAGATATTTTTAAAACTACTTAAAGGTTAGTTTTTATCCCCCTCCGAAAACCTGCTGATTATGAAATAAATACTGGAAAATATTCCGTAGGATCCAGCCAAGAACAAAATGGATATGACAAAGGATTGGAACACCGGTCCTAGGAGGAGCGTAAAAATTAAACTGAATACAAATAAATCAAGATATATAAAAAGGTCTGAGGCCATGACCTCCATTACAGTTTCCAGTTCCTCCTGCAGCATGTTTATATGCGGCCGTTTAAATAATGATCTCATGAAGTCACCTACTTTAGTGTGAGTATTCAAATAATATGTAGGGACAAGGATAAAGGTGAAAACGCAAGAATTGTGTCCAATTACGAAACATTTATTGACATCATTCGTATAAACAAATGAACCATTTTGCTAACTGTGTTATGATGATATTGATGAGGGAATCTTACATAATTTGCTAACGAAGAATAAAAGCTTTTGCTTCAAAGGAAGGGACTACGATGCATCCACCTTTAAATCATTTAAATCCCCGGCCTTTAGCCCTTTCATATGAAAATTGGCTCGGCATGCTCCAAAAGATGCTGCCCGAGCGACCCAATTTTTCAATCGAGAATGGGACCATTCAAATCGGCCAAGTTGTTGGGATTTTCCTTGGAATACCATTTGACACAGATGAATATTATAATCAGCTTTTCGAATACGTCCATACGCCAGATTTAAATTTACACTTATTAAGTGACGATTCTCTCGATAAATCTATTAACAATGCCCACTTCCAATCCATCCAAAAGGTGATTAACATTAATCAGGAACAAAAGCTGTCGATTAACCGTTTCACCGCTTTTTTGGAAGGGGAACAGCTGTTATTAAAATCAAAAGACCCGGTCATTCATCGGAAATTGCGGGAAGCAATGATTACTACCCTTGAATTATTTGACTTCCTTGAAAGGGAAGGAATCAAAAATCCGGACCTGAGGCGTGTTCTCGTTGATATTGTAAAATGGACCATCAATCATCTTCGGCCGGCACTCAAAGCAGCAGACCCGCAAAGGGAAATGCCGAGGTTTTTATGGTATGGAGATTTCAAAAAGAGTCATCAGTATTTTCTATTTTATTTAATCCAGCTTGGCTGTGACATTATCTTTTTCCATCCGGAAGGCAAGAATGCTTTAGAAGGGTTACTTAAGGAGTCCGTTTTTACTCATCAATTTGAGCAAAACCTTCCGGCTGAGCCCTTTCCTACTGAGAAGCGGACCCGTAAAGCAACCGTTGCTTACCGGGCCTCCAAAGAAATTGAAAACATTCTTAATCAGGAAGGGTCAGGTCTTTACAAGCCTTGGCAGCTAAGGGACTATACCCCTTCTTCAATCACGCTTCGAACTACTTATGATGAGCTATTTATTCTCAGTAAAGAAGCGGCAATGATTCGCCCTGATTTTGAAGTAAGGGATGGAAAAGTTCAGATTCCGTCACTCTTTGCCAAAATACAAGGTGTTAGCAAAAACAGAAAAGAATATTGGGACCGCCTTCATTCGTTAAGTCAATTGGAAAATACGCTGCTTATCCGCAGGCTCCCAATGACCATCCCTAGCACTAGTGATTTTCGGTTTCATTATCGAAACGCGCTCGGCAATGATGGTTTGGTCGTTCCGGAAAAAATGATGCAGGCTCACTACTGGCCTTATTCCTTTTTGCCGGCAGGTCTGCAAAAAGGAATCGCGGCAGCGGTTAAAAAATTGTGCGAAAAGCCGGATCTAAAGCCTTTGGCAATGGAAGGCATCGAGGAACTGAAAGTATTTCTCTTCACTCAGGCGATGTTTATGCCCAAGAACATCATTCAGCTAATCGAGAAATTTGATTACTCGCAGGAGGTCCCAAAATTAATCATTTTTAATAATGAAACAACAGGGATGCTGTCGCGGTCCGATGCGGTTTTACTGCTGCTCTTGAATCAATTTGGAATTGATATCATCCTTTACAATCCAACTGGACATAATGACATTGAAAATTACCTTGATTCAATTAATTTCGATATCCACTGGCTTGATGATATGGTTTTTGACTTGGAATATAAAGAACCGTCTTTATTTAAAAAAGGTCTTTTTCATGGCATTTTAAAAAATTTAAGGGGAGATTAAAGCATGAATTTAACACCAAATCCATCCAGTGATGTTACCTCTCAGCCTGCCGAGGACATGCTGACGGAAAAAAAAGTCTCAGACATTAAGCTTGCCCTTCGCAAGGAACTGGAAATCCAAAACCTTGCTAGTTCGATTGACGAACGCGACCAAATTCAGGTACTGGAATTCGGAAAAGAACCTGCCGTGCAAATTTCCCGATTTTCGGACCAAATCTTAAGCAACATGCGGACAACTAAAGTGGAGGATTCCGGCGAACTGTTAAAACAGCTTGGACGCATTATGGATAAATTCGATCCGAAGGATTTTCAAAAGTCCTCAGGAGGCTTGTTCTCTAAACTTTTTAAAAAGGGCGAAAAAATGGTCGAAAAGCTGTTTGGTAAATATCAGACGATGGGCTCGGAAATTGACAAGGTGTATGTGGAAATATCCAAGTACCGTTCTGAAATGGTTGATTCCACCAACATGCTTGAATCCATGTACGAGCAAAACTACCAATATTATTTAACGCTTGAGAAATATGTGGTTGCCGGCGAATTGAAGGTTGAGGATTTAAAAAATAATCAGTTGCCGCAGCTTGAAGCCCGTGCTGCTTCTGGTGATCAGCTTGCTTCCATGCAGCTGGATTCATTAAAGAATGCCATCGAATTATTGGAGCAGCGGATTTACGATTTGGAAATGGCGAAGATGGTTGCCCTGCAAACGGCGCCGCAAATCCGTATGCTGCAGCGTGGAAATACGAAATTAATTGGAAAAATCAATTCTGCTTTTGTAACCACGATCCCGATTTTTAAAAATGGCTTAATCCAGGCAGTGGCCGCCAAAAGGCAAAAGCTAGTTGCTGATTCGATGAGCGAGCTTGACCGGCGTACCAATGAGATGCTGCTCAGAAACGCCCAGAATATTTCGCAGCAAAGTGCCGATATTGCAAGACTTGCAGGCGGCCCAAGCATTAAAATCGAAACGATTGAAGAATCTTGGAATATCATTCTCAAAGGCCTTCAGGAAACAAAGGCCATTGAAGAGGAAAATAGACGTCTGCGCCAGGAAGGCACAAGACGATTGGAGCAGCTGCAGGATAATTTTAAGAAAATAAAACAGCAATACTAAAATTTTATGAGGTGATAGACATGGCAATTAATTTACAAAAAGGACAAAGAGTTGACTTAACAAAAGGCAACCCTGGTTTGACTAAAATTATGGTAGGATTGGGCTGGGATCCAGTTCAAAGCAGCGGCGGAGGAGGCGGCTTCTTCGGTTCTTTGTTTGGGGGCGGGGGTGCACCGAATGTTGATTGTGACGCTTCCGTTATCATGCTAGGTGCAAATGACCGCCTGCAAAATAACAAAGATGTTATTTATTTTGGAAATTTAACGAGCGCAGACGGGTCCGTCCAACACTCCGGCGACAATTTGACTGGTGATGGAGACGGCGACGACGAACAAGTCATGATTGATTTAAGCAGAGTGCCGTCTAATATTGAAAAGCTTGTTTTCGTGGTAAATATTTATGATTGTGTGAAGCGGAAGCAACACTTTGGGATGATCCGCAATGCCTTTATTAGAGTCGTGAATCCGGGCAATCATCAAGAATTAATTCATTATAATTTGACTGATGACTACAGTGGCAGAACTTGCTTAGTAACAGGTGAGATCTACCGCCACGGCAATGAGTGGAAGTTTGCTGCTATCGGCAGCGGCACCAACGCTGCTTCCTTGAGTGAAGTTGTTCGTTCCTATAGCTAATTTTGTGAGGTGATACTTGTGGGAATTAACTTAGCAAAAGGTCAAAGAATTGATCTGACAAAAACCAATCCTGGCTTAACCAAAGTGATTGTCGGCCTTGGCTGGGATACGAACCGCTATCATGGCGGCCACGATTTTGACTTGGATGCATCAGCATTCTTAACGGATGCAAACAGCCGGGTCACAAATGATATGGATTTTGTCTTTTATAATAATTTAACTGATCCTTCAGGGGCGGTTGAGCACACAGGCGACAACCGAACCGGTGAAGGCGATGGCGATGATGAGCAAATAAAGATTGATTTCAGCAAGGTACCTGCCCACGTCCATCGCATTGCGATAACTGTAACGATTCATGATGCTGAAGTGCGAAATCAAAATTTTGGTCAAGTAAGTAACGCCTTCGCCCGTGTAGTCGATGAAGATACAGGCCGTGAAATCCTAAGGTTCGATCTAGGTGAAGACTTTTCCGTTGAAACTGCAGTCGTTATCTGCGAGCTGTATCGCCATAATGGTGATTGGAAATTCAATGCCGTAGGCAGCGGCTTTGCAGGCGGACTCGCTTCACTTTGCCGTAATTTCGGGCTGCAGGTATAGTATGAAAGGAAGCCGCCAGGGAATGTCCTGGCGGCTATTTTTTCTTCCTAAAATGTACAAATATTTAAACCTATTTCCATGTTATAATCCTATTAAAATACTTGCTAGATGAGGGATGAACATGCGTAAATGGGTTATATTTTTTTTGATTGTCACCTTGTCCCTAGTTTCTGTAACGACCTCAAAAGCCTCGATTAATGGCATGCGGATCAGTGATTTTCCAAAAAATTCGCAGCTCTATGAATCTATTAAAATATCTCCTAATAATGTTAACCAAATTATTATTTTACCGTCGCAGCCTTTTGATGAAAAAGAGGCTGCAAAAATAATAAATAGGTTTAGTTCCTTACCGAAATCTTTATTAAATAAAATATATCAAAATGGTATTAACCTAAAACTTTTTACCGGAAAGCTTACCGATAATCCAACAGCAAAGCAGCTGAAAGGAAAAATCCCACGGGGCTATCCGGCGAATACAACTTGGGATGATGTCCCTGGCATCGGCGGCGGGAAGGTCGTCTTGGTCAAGATCGGTGCAAGTGATAAAGGCAAGGGACACGGTTCCATCAACCTGGAACTGCATGAAATGGCGCACTCCATCGACCATATTATTTTAAATAATGTAAGCCAAACAAAGGAATTTAAAACACTGATGGAAAACGAGCACGAGAAATTGTTCCCGGGCAAAAGCTATTTTCAATACCCGGAAGAATATTTTGCTGAAGCCTTTTCGATGTATTTCTTAAATTCCGAATCTAAAGCACAATTAAAATGGAAAGCTCCGGAAACATATAATTTCTTCAGAAGCCTTTTTTAATCGCCTGCTTATTGGTAAAATGAAAAAATATGAACAGTAATTAGGGGAGTGTAAAATTTTGAAACAATATCTAGACCTATGCAAGCATGTGCTTGAGCATGGAACAGTTAAGGGCGACCGCACAGGCACCGGAACGATCAGCACATTCGGCTATCAAATGAGGTTTAATTTAGAGGAAGGCTTTCCTCTTATGACAACTAAAAAACTTCATCTAAAATCCATTATTTATGAACTTTTATGGTTTTTAAATGGTGATACAAACGTTAAATACCTTCAGGATAACGGAGTTAGAATCTGGAATGAATGGGCCGATGAAAACGGCGAGCTGGGTCCAGTTTACGGTCATCAATGGCGTTCCTGGACAGGCGCCGACGGCCAAACGGTTGACCAAATCAGTGAGTTAATCGAGCAAATTAAAACGAATCCCAATTCCAGAAGATTGCTTGTCAATGCGTGGAACGTGGCAGAAATTGATAAAATGGCTTTGCCTCCATGCCATTGTATGTTCCAATTTTATGTGGCGGATGGAAAATTGTCCTGCCAGCTTTATCAGCGCTCAGCCGATGTGTTCCTTGGAGTGCCTTTTAATATTGCTTCCTATGCCATGTTGACAATGATGATTGCCGAGGTTTGCGGCTTAAAGCCCGGTGAGTTTGTCCATACTTTTGGGGATGTTCATATCTACCAAAACCATCTAGAGCAAGTAAAGCTGCAGTTGGAAAGAGATCCGAGACCATTGCCGCAATTAAAAATCAATCCTGACGTTAAGGACATTTTTTCCTTCAAATTTGAGGACTTTACGTTAGAAAACTATGACCCGCATCCGCATATCAAAGGAGTCGTCAGCGTATGATTTCCTTTATCGTCGCAATGGACCAAAACCGGGTCATTGGCAAAAATAATCAGCTGCCATGGCACCTGCCTGAGGATTTAAAATTCTTTAAGCGAGTAACCATGGGGCATCCGATTGCAATGGGGCGTAAGACACATGAATCAATCGGCCGCGTCCTTCCAGGAAGGGAGAACATCATTATAACCAGGCAAAAAGAATATCGACCTGAGGAATGTACGGTCTTTACCTCCGTTGATGAATTCGTTCGCTACAGCAAAGAGCAAAACGACGAAATTTTTGTCATCGGCGGGGCAGAAATTTTTAAAGAGACGTTCCCTTTTGCCGATCGTCTTTACATAACCTTTATTAACGAGGAATTTTCAGGTGACACGTTTTTTCCGGAATTCAACGAAAATAACTGGATGCTTGTTTCCTCCGAAAAAGGTTTAAAGGACGAAAAAAATCCCTACGATTATGAATTTAGAATTTATGACCGAAGAGTGGTTTAAAAAACAAAAAGCATCAGCTGCGGCTGATGCTTTTAATATCCGTTTAATTCATACTCTGATAGTTTTGCTAACATTCCTCGGAATTCGTGTGGATGGCAGAATTCTTCCTCATGGAAATGTGCCTTAATCCAAGCAATTAATTCTTTTGGACTGTTAAAATATTCACCGCTTCGATCACTTTTCCGAATGGTATACCTTCCATTGTCATCGTCAATTGTTACCTCGACTGGCAAGGCCCCGTCAAAACTAAAAAGAGAAAATTCCATCCCACTCACATCCTTTTTGTAAACTAAATTTTTCAAAAAGTATATGTTTTAATGTACCAATTATATGCAAAATTCTAATAATTGTCAAAATATTTTAAAAATTATATCTAAAAAAAGAACGTTGACTTCAATTGATGTTATTGTTAAATTTTTATAGAGTCGATATATTAAATGCGAAATATCACAGTTATGTTATTTTTAGTGGATATTGTGAATTTAATATGAATTATTGCAAATAATTATCCCAAAATGATTATTCAATACTATAATCATCTTAAGAGGTTACTTTATTTCAAAGGGGCTGTAAATTATGTTTTCTAATATTGGCGTACCGGGATTAATCCTTATTTTAACACTTGCACTGATTATTTTTGGACCGAAAAAACTACCGGAAATTGGCCGTGCCTTTGGACAAACGTTAAAAGAATTCAAAAAGTCAACTCGTGAACTTACCGACGATGTGATGGAAGACATCAAGGAAGAAAAGGAAAAATTGAGCAAATAGGGTGTAAGATTTTGTGTCTTGCACCTTTTTCTTCTCAGTTTTAAAACTATTTTAACGAGAGAAAACTGGTTAATTAAGAATTACCATTGAAATTGGCAGGGGAAACTCATGGAAGATAAAGAACTACAGTTAGTCGATCATTTAGAAGAATTACGAAAACGGATCATTATCTCGGCGCTGGCTTTTGTGGTCTTCTTTATAGTTGGCTTTATTTATGTTGATGATATTTATAAATGGTTTGTCGGCAGTACAAAGCTTTTAGTGCTTGGTCCAAGTGATATAATGTGGATTTATTTCATGCTTGCTGGAGTGGTTGCGATTGCTGGAACAATTCCGGTGCTGGCGCTGCAAATATGGCTGTTTGTCAAACCTGCCTTGAAACCGATTGAAAGAAAAATTACGCTATCATATGTTCCGGCCTTGTTCATTTTATTTATTGCTGGTCTCGCGTTTGGCTATTTTGCCATTTTTCCGATGGTTCTTAACTTTTTGGTGAACATCGGCCAAGATATGTTTGTGACCAATTTTACGGCAGATCGCTATTTTAGTTTTATCTTGAATATGACTCTGCCGTTTGGAGTATTGTTTGAACTTCCGGTGGTTGTTATGTTTTTAACCTCGCTTGGTATTATTAATCCATTTGTGCTGACAAAGGTCCGTAAATATGCTTATTTTGTATTGATTATCATCGCGGTCGTAATTACACCTCCGGATTTTATGTCTGATTTCGTCGTGACATTGCCGCTATTGCTTCTTTATGAAGTCAGCATTAATCTATCTAAATTTGTGTATCGAAAAAAGCTAAAGAAAGACCAAGAAGAATTGGTAGAAGTTAATTAAAACAAACAAAACCCTAAGGGATTTATTCTCTTAGGGTTTTTTTATGTATGTATTTCCCACTTTTCTATAAAGATGATAAAGCAGCGCTATTGGGAAGCCTGCAGTTACCGATTGTAATACTGAAAAAATGCAAGCAGTATAGACCAGCTGACAGAGTAGCGTAAGGAATGAGTACAATATGGGGGATGCTCTCATATACTCTACTCCATCATTTATTTTATTTAAGACGATAAGCTATCCTGCATGGTAATGACGAGTGTAAATCCATCGGGAATTCCAATTCTTTATAAGGATTAGGAAGCTTTTCATTACTTAGACGGAACCGCCGATCATTCATCTGGTCCATGACCGGATGTTTCTCTCCATCATGCAATTACTGTTCCCATTAACAGTGATTGTGCATCACTAAACGGAATGCTGCTGGATGTCTTACGGAATACTGCTGGAGTGAAAATTATGCGTGACCCAACAAGGGGAGGTCTTGCCACTACCCTGGTGGAAATCGCTGAAGACTTCAATTTAACAATGAAAATCAATGAATTGGATGTACCCGTCAGGCCGGAGGTACATGGTGTTTGTGACCTGTTAGGCTTTGACCCGCTTTACTTGGCCAATGAAGGTAAAGCTATAATAGTAGTCGATAATAAAGAGAAAGAAAAAGTAATTGATATTTTAAAAAGATTCCCTGAAGGACAGAACGCAGTGGTGATCGGTTCGATAATCGGGAAACAAAAAGGTCAGCTCCTACTCGAAACACCATTGGGTTCAAAACGGGTAATGAATAGATTGTCCGGACCGATGTTTCCGAGAATATGTTAAGAAAATCCCTCATTCTGGGTCCCAGAATGAGGGGTTTTTAATTGAAAGGGACTTTTAACAATTGTTCAATATTAAGAACAAATCTATTGAGCTGAAACGAGGGATAATATGAAAAATAGTAAAATTTCGTTAATAGAGCCCAAAATTGTTCTTAATAAAGTTAAAATAGTCTGTTTTAAGGATTTCAAAAATCTAGTAAATGTATTATACTAGATTTAGTAGTTCTTTAATGAGAACGAAGTGTTATTTTTTATAGACCGTTTGCCCTAAATTTAATATGAAAGGGTGAGAAAAATTAGATATTTAAGGAAAAGAAGGTACAGGGACAGAAGTCAGTATTTAATTGTGGGACTTGGATTGTTAATAGCTTTTTATTTTCTCATTCTTGCAGGAGTTCAGGTGAATTCTTTCACGAATGCCTCCTTTAATGATGTTGAAAAAGTAAATGGCTCTTTAGCAGTTGAGGGTGACTGGGATAAAAGTTCTCTAACGATGGGAACCATTATTGACAAGACTTGTGGGGAAATATCGGTCACCGTAAGTACAAACCAAAACCCAATTCTTTATTCCACCTGGAGGTACTATGTTTACAAGGTTTCAGCCTCAAAAACACCGATAGGGGAACCGATTGATAGCGGAGTCATTCCACCTATGCAAGGAAATTCTTCTTTTACGATAGTCTCCACCAAGGTGGTCGAAAATGGAACCTATCAATTTAAGCTTAGAAGACCAATGGGCCATCCTGGAAATGTTGAACCAGATGGCTACTCCTACATCTGGAGTGATCCAATTACTGTCACGGATTGTACTCAATAAGGAAATATATTTATTCACAATTGGATTCAAAGGGGAGCTCCCATGAAGAAAATAATAAAAGATACCATTTATGTAATAGTAATGATTTCATTAGCATTCATGTTAGTTAGTGTGGCTGCCTCTAGAATTTCAGGTAGTGAACCTCAATTATTTGGCTATCAGTTTAAAACTGTTTTATCCGGATCTATGGAACCAACCTTTAACACAGGTTCAATAATATTAGTGAAAAAGATAAAAGGTTCAGAAATCTTTAAAACTGGCGATGTCATCTCCTTTAAGCAAGATAGGCAGCATGTTATCACTCACAGAATTACAAATGTTGTCCAGCAAAATGGGAAGGTATTCTATCAAACCAAGGGAGACAACAATAGCTTTAAGGATAGAGATTTGGTTCCTTCAAACACAACCATAGCAAAATACACAGGGATAACCATTCCGTTTATTGGTTTTCTATTAAAATTCTTCAGTTCAAAAGCTGGTATGGCTCTTCTATTCATCCTACCAGGTCTTTTGCTTCTCACCTATTCTATTATAACTATCAGGCAAGCAGTAAAGGAAAAGGCAAAGTTGGCAAGACGGTCAAGGAAAGATGTGGCGAATAAATTTGGCGATAGCTGGACCCCTTAATTGGGTTCAAATAAATTAACCCGACTGGGTAATTAATTTTGAGGGAGGAACCATGAAATGAATACGAAAAAGAAAATGAACATGGGTATCTTAGCCGGAGCATTAGGTATTGCACTAATTGGCGGGGGAACATGGGCTGCATTCAATGATGTTGAAACAGTAAATAGTTCAATTGCGGTTGGCACATTGGATTTGGCTGCTAATCCTTCAACGCTATTTAATGTCGAGAATTTAAAACCTGGTGACTGGTTCGAAAAAACATTGACGTTGTCCAATGCCGGCAGTTTGGATATAAATGACATTAACTTATACTTAACTCCATCTAATTGGCAGGATGTACAACATCAGAACCTTCCTGACAATGGTGTAAACACCTTAAATCAATTTCTACAACAATTTGATGTGACGATTACACGGGGAAATACCGAAATTTTTAAAGGAAGTGCAGATACTTTAAGTGCACAAAGTCTGGAGGTATCCGGTACAGCAAATAACGGCGCTGTTGCATTAGCACCTGAGGCAGAAATGAACTTAAAGATTAAGGTTGAGTTTAAAAATGATCCTTCAAACTATCCTAATAGCAGACTGCAAGTACAAAACAAGTATCAGGGTGAAAATGTGAATCTGACATTGGAATTTGAAGCAACACAGATGCCAGGTGAACAAGTTAATTTGGATAAATAGAAAAAATTATAAGTATAGAAAGGTAGACAGATATGAAACTGATACCTTATCTTTTTGCTATTCTATTGGCTATTTTGGTCGGGCTTGTAACACCAACACTTGCAGATGCCCAAAGCAATGAAATTGATATTGCTTCAAGCCCGCAAAAAATTTTTTTTAGTGTCAGTAACTATAAGCCCGGAGATCAATTGAGTAAAACACTAATTGTCAGGAATAATGGAAAACAAGATTTTAGGTATGTACTTTCTAACAGTTTTCTTAACGGTTCTGAGAAACTTTACAATGAACTGTTATTAAAGGTAAATGATAAAAACAAGGTGCTGTATAACGGGAAATTAAAGGACTTTAATAAATTGGAGTCAAGGTTGCTAGCAAAAAATAATGCTGACCAGCTTACCTTTTTGATAGAAATTCCATACGAACTTGGAAATGACTTTCAAGGATTGGGAAGTGAATTTCAAATTAAACTCTACGCAGAAGGTTCTTCAAACGGGACAATACCGATAAACAATGGTTCCACCCTTCCTAAAACCGCAACAAATATCTTTAATTTTATTGCGGCCGGCGGTGCCATAATTGTTTCAGGAATGATGATGCAACTTTATTTTTCCAAACGAAAAAGAAAAGTAGAGCAAAATTATGTGAACCTTGATTAAAAATAACAATCAAGGTTCTTTATTTTTTTAAAGTAGAGTAAAAAAATAGAATGGCACATGGACCATTCTATTTTAATTTAATAATTTCAGCTGCTTTTTCTTCAACTGAATAACCAAGTCGCCTTAGGTGCTTGCGGATGCCACTTCGCTCCCATGTATTTAGAAGTGGATTGGCAAGAGAACTTTTGGGATAAAATATCCCAATTTTAGTTATTTCTTCAAAACTCAAACCCTGCTGTATATAGTTTTCGATTATCTCATCCCGGCGATTAATCACCGCAAGGAATTTATCCATGGCTTCTGTAAATTCCGCTTTCGTAAAAATCCCTTTTTGATGGCCTGTAATGTAAGTATCGGCATCGAGAGACAGAAGCCGTTTGCCTGAATTGATGAAATCTTCAATATTACCATCAGTCCCGTTATACCATGGACCAAAGGTGGTCATATCATAATCGCCAGCAAACACGACCCCGTGCTCCGGAAAGTATGGGCAGGCTAGGCCGCTTGTATGTCCGGGAGTATGCAAAAACACTACTTTTACATCATCAAATACATATTCTGTCTCGTATTCATATGTTCCTGAAAAACCCCCAAGATTTTGAACCCATTCCTGTGGAAGAGTTTTTTTCCATGCTTCCGCACCTTTATAACCCCACTCTTGATAGACTCCATTGGCATGGGCAATTCCTTCCACTGACCTGGATGTTTCAAATTCTATCTTATTTATAAGTTTGGTCGCATCTCGGAACAGGTGATTATGTAGGGTATGGTCAGGATGGTAATGGGTATTAATGATGAGATCAATTCCTATTTCGTGGTCCAGTTCAAGAAGAGCTTTTGCCTCTGCTCCACTGTCAATTAGCACCTTTTCCTCGCAGTCGATATACAAGCTCCGTGAGAAAGGGACTTTGCTGCTATTTGGACCTTCCACTATGATAATAGGGCCAATTCGATTCAATGAGTTCACTCTCCTTTTCTATCTATTTAAAAATTCATAATTTTCACCGATGAATGAATACTCATTCATAATACCACAATATTTTGTTCTTCTCAAAATTTTTTTTATCATTCAGACTGCTTTGGAATTTGGGTAAAAAATAATTATTTGGAAAAAATAATCTAAACTGACAACAATAGGTGCTGGAATATGTTCAAATGGAAAAAAGAGAGTAAGTCACAGGAAGAACTTAAAGCCCATAGCTTATATATCGATGAATTAAAAGAGCAATTAAAAAACGAACTCCTCTATTCGGATATTACCTTTCGTCATCTGAAGAAAAACGGTAATAGAATCGTCTTTTGTTTTTTAGAAAGCCTGATTGACAAGAGTAGCTTGGATGAATTTATTCTTGCCCCGATTCAAAATAATGAGAAGATTGAATGGTCTGTCCAAGGATTCACGCAGGTTCTGCCATTATCGGTCTTAACAGTAACCAATCAACTGAGTGAAATTATCAGCGGGCTGATTGAAGGTAATGTTTATATATATGTGGAAGGGGACCCGTATGGTCTATTAACAAATCTCAGCAAGACGGTTGAACGTGGAGTGGAGAAGCCAGAAACGGAATCAAACGTTTATGGCCCGAAGATTTCGTTTACGGAATCCCTCGTCAGCAACATGAATATTTTAAGAAACAATTTAAAGGACCCGAACCTTTGTATGCAGGACCTTGTAGTGGGAAAAAGGGTGAAAACAAAAGCGAAACTCGTCTACATACAGGGAATTGCCGATGAGGAACTTGTCACCACCTTAAAACAAAGGATCAGTGAGCTTGAAATAGATTATGTCCCTGGTAACACTGTACTTGGACATTTGATTGAAAACAACAGCTGGAGCGTGTTTCCACAGTTGATGACGACTGAGCTCCCGGACCGGATATCCATTGCTCTATACAGGGGCAAAGTTGCTGTTCTAATGGACCGAAGTCCAGATTGTCTTTATGGTCCCACAACCTTTTTCTCCTATTTTGAGTCTACCGAAGATGTTTATATGCGGTGGAATATGGGGCTGTTCTTACGGGTCTTGCGATTGACGGCGCTTTTTTTATCCGTCCTTTTGACGCCTGCCTATGTTGCGGTTCTGACCTATCATTATGAAGTTATACCGTCACCCATGCTGGTTACATTGGGTGAGTCAAGGTCAAAGGTACCCTTTCCACCGGTCTTTGAAACATTGCTGTTAGAGTTTGTCATAGAGTTGCTTCGCGAGGCCGGTGCCAGACTGCCAACAAAAGTAGGCCAGACCATCGGTATCGTGGGTGGTATTGTCATTGGACAGGCAGCCGTTCAGGCCGGTTTTACCAGTAACATTCTAATTATTATGATTGCATTAAGTGCTCTCGGGTCTTTTACAACCCCAAGTTATTTAATGGGTACAGCAATCAGAATGATTCGTTTTCCAATTATCATTATTGCTGGTATTTGGGGCGGAATTGGGATTATGGTTGCATTTTGTTTTTTTATCATTCATCTGCTAAGGCTGGAAACACTGGGCAAACCATATCTTTCGCCAGTTTATCCTTTGCAATGGCGAGATCTGGGATATAGTTTTTTCCTTGTGCCTTATCAATATCTTGCCAAACGTCCTCAGACCAATAAACCATTAGACAAAGAGCGTTTTTCGGGAAAAAAAGCAAAGCTAAAAAAAGATATAGATGAATAGAGGGCGATGTAAATGGAGGTGAATGTTAAGCCAAGAGATGGATTGCAGGTTCATGCATTCCTGCTCATCTTTATTGTTCACTCCACCCAAATTGGTGTAGGACTTGTAGGCCTGCCAAGAATTGTTTATTTAGACGCAGGCCATGACGGCTGGATTTCTGTTTTCTTAGCAGGGGTGCTGGGAGGCGTGTCTTTGTGGTTCATGGTAAAAATGCTTGGTCAATATGACAGCGCCGATTTATATGGCATCCATGCCGATGTATTCGGAAAATGGCTAGGGAATTTTCTCAGTCTGCTTTATATGGGTTATTTAGCTGCAGCCTTTTTTGTGATTTATATGAATTACATAGAAATTGTGCAGGTGTGGATTTTTCCGAACCTTCCAACCTGGCAGCTTGGGTTAGTGCTGATTCTGCTTTCTGCCTATGCTGTTTATGGAGGAATAAGGGTTGTTATAGGAACCGCTTTTTTATCAGTGATGGGGACGCTTTGGATGGTTTTGGTCCTATTTGTTCCTTTAAAACATTCGGAAATAAATCATATATTTCCGATATTAGATGCCGATATCGAACAAATTCTTATAGGAGCTCACAATTCCTCCTTATCAATGATGGGGATGGAATTAGTCTTATTTGTCTACCCATATATAAAAGAAAAACAAAAAACTCAAATTTTCTCCCAAATAGGCAATGCATATACGGCCTTTATTTTTACACTTGTTACGTTTGTCTCGATAATTTATTATGCTGGTGGAAGTTTGGAACAAACCATTTGGCCTGTTATATCGTTGTTCAAAATAGTCCGCCTTCCCAATTTGGAAAGGTTCGAAATTATCGCTGTTTCTTTTTGGATGCTTATTATCCTGCCTAATTTGTGTATTTATTTGTGGGCAGCCTCGAAAGGTTTCTCACGTATATTTGCTGGAAAGCAAAAATGGGGGCTTTGGATTCTTGCCAGCTTAATCTTTGTATCTTCATTTTTTGTTAAAGCAAGATATCAAATGAATCTGATTTCAGATATAATCGGAAGATTCGGTTTTTATGCTGCAGTTTGTTACCCGATTCTTTTATATTTCATTGTTTCTGTCAAAAACAAGTTTTTTAGGGGGAAGAACAATCATGCTAAAGGGTCCTAAATGGAAAACCGCTATATTGATGATTGCCAGCACCCTTTGTTTATCTGGATGCGTGGAGGCGCGGCAATTAGAGAAATTAGGACTGATTACGGCTGTTGGCTATGATTTGGATGGGAAGAATAAAATCAAGGGGACAGTGGTTGTTCATAAATTTGATGCACTGGCGAAGAATGTGACAAAGGTTATTTCAGTAGAAGCCCATACGAGTAAAACTTTACGACAGAAACAAAATCTTCGTTCTGACCAAAGGCTTGTATCAGGGCAGCTGCGCTGTGTCGTGTACAGCAAGGAGCTTGCCGAGAAAGGAATTGTGCAGCTTGTTGATACGCTCAACCGTGACCCAACTATCGGGAATATGGTTTTTTTGACGATTGCGGAGGATGAAGCTTCTTCTATCATTAACGTGGGTAAGAACAATGAAAAGCAAAATTTCGGTACGTATTTGTATAATTTAATTAATCAAAATGTCCAAAGTGAGCAGATGCTCGAACCAACCCTGCAGGAGTTTAATCACAGTTACCAAGATAATGGTAAAGACCCGGTTTTACCTCTTCTTAAAGTAGAGAGTGGCGATGTGGCCGTTACGGGAACAGCCCTTTTCAAGGATGACATGCTTGTTACAATATTGCCAACTAATAAGCTCTTTTTTTTGAAAATTTTAGCGGATAAATATAAATCCGGTACCAAAGAATTGGGTTTTAATCGTGCAGACTTCAAGAGCATTATTAAGGAAGAGGAGGGGCGGAATTTTCGGACGGTATATAATAAATTATTCCTAAATATCGATAATATCCGAAGTCATACCAAAATAAAATTAGTGGATAAGAAAAACCTTCGATTTAGAATTGAGATTAAATTTGCTTCGAGGCTGTTGGAATCAACAGAGCCTCTCGAATTGACAAGCGCTAAAAATATTAAATTCATCGAGGGACAGATAGAAAAGAAAATGGAAAAGGAAATATACGATTTGCTCGTTTTTTTTCAAAAGCAAGGAGTAGACCCGGTCGGAATAGGAAATGAGTATATTACACATATACGCGGGAATGAAGTTACTTCAAAAGATTGGAGAAGTATTTATAAAAATGCTAAATTTGAAGTGCATGTGAAAACTACTATTGTAAAAACGGGAGTAATAGATTAAAATACGCTTTTTCTTTCCTCTTTTTTAAAACTTTGTTAAACTATTCACGGATGGAATAGAGGAAGGTAGTGTGTTTAAATGAAATTTCGACTGGTCATGATATTATTAGTCATTTCTAGTATGCTGCTTGCAGCTTGCGGACAAAAGGAGATTAAAGATGCACTAAACTGGGAGGCAGCCGATTTTTCCGCGGTGAACCAGGATAATAAAGCAGTTGGACTTAAGGACTTAAAGGGAAAGATTTGGATTGCTGATTTTATTTTTACAAGCTGTGCAGATGTTTGCCCACCGATGACTGCGAATATGACAAAACTGCAAAAAATGGTTAAGGATGAAGGGTTGAAGAATGTTGAATTTGTTTCCTTCAGCGTTGATCCCACTGTTGACACTCCTGAAGTACTGACTCGATATGCGAACCAATTTGGGGCAGACTTTTCAAATTGGACCTTTTTAACCGGATACTCTCAGCAGTTTATTGAAGGTTATGCAATGAAAACATTCAAGACGCTTGTGAAAAAACCTCAGAATGAAAATCAGGTCATCCATCAGACCTATGTCTATTTGGTAGGTCCAGATGGAAAAATTAAAAAATCATATAATTTATATAAAGATGTTCCGTTTGATGAAATGATTCAGGATATAAAAATACTGCAATAGACCGTTATACAGGTCTATTTTTTTCTGGGAATATGAGGGTATTATAGATTTGTTTTGAATGAGTTTGGTCATGTTATAATAAAATTAGTTTAGAAGGCAGGTGAATGGGTATGTATAAATTTTTCCCCCTTCTAATTCTCTCGGTATTGTTCCTGGGCTCTTGCAGCGAAACTGGGGAATGGGATTTACATCATGCAAAGCAAACGGCTGTACCGGTTTATGAACCTGTACCTGCTGATTTTATTCCGCGCACATTAACAGTTCTCTCCGCAGGCGATTCCTTAACACAAGGTGTTGGCGACAGTACAGGAAAGGGCGGCTATTTGCCTTATTTAGAAACATTGCTGGAAAATGAAAAAGGCATTAAGGATGTAGATTTCTATAACTACGGGGTGAAGGGAAACCGGACCACTCAATTGCTGAAAAGGCTGAATGCACCTGAAATAAAGCCTGTCTTAAAGAAGGCCGATTTGGTTATTCTGACTATTGGCGGCAACGATATCATGAAGGTGGTCAGGGATCATCTCTCAAATCTTGAATATTCCGTTTTTATGGATGAAAAGGAGAACTATCGTAAACATTTGATTCAGATAATAGAAACAATAGTCAAGGAAAATCCAAATGCCTCCATTGTGTTAGTGGGTCTTTATAATCCTTTTTCTAAGTGGTTTTCAGATATTGAGGAATTTGATCAGATTGTATCCGATTGGAACCAAGCAGGTCAATCAGTCATATCACAATATCCCAATGCTTACTTCGTTTCGATTGAAGATATATTTTTAAACAGCAGTGAAAACCTCCTATTTACTGATAATTTTCATCCAAATGATAAGGGCTACGAATTGATTGCCCAGCGGCTCAATGAAACAATGGAAGAACGTGTCTTGCCTGATTTGGACAGGAAGCCGTATATGGTTAGTACAGAGGAGAATTAGATTTTATGAAAAACAAATGGAAAGTTGGATTCCTAGTCCTGGCGGGAATCAACCTTTTATTCGCGATTGTCGTCCTATCGCTAGTGTTGGGTACGGGCTCGGATGCGGATAAAAAAAGCACTCAAATGAAGGAAATAAAAGGCGATCACGTTTCCTTTCATGTGAACTCTAACAAATACGATATGAATAAGCTGATTAATCATTATCTAAATGAAGAGTCATCCGATTCCCCAGTTGCTTATCGTGTTTTATTGGGAGACGAGGTTGAGTTGTATGGAAGTATTCCGGTTTTTAGTGAACAGGTCAAAATGAAATTGACATTTGAGCCTGAAGCGCAGAAGAATGGGGATTTAGTTCTAAAGCAGAGATCCATGTCTGTTGGAAGTCTGCCTCTGCCTATTTCCTATGTTCTAAAGTTTATTGGAGATAATTATAAGCTTCCGGAAGGTGTCGAAATCAGACCGAATGACAAATTGATTTATGTCCATATGCAGCAATTAAGGCTGAAAAGTGATTTGAAAATTAAAGTGGACCAATTTGATTTAAAAAAGGATCAAATCGCCTTCACAATCTTGGTGCCAGTTGATTAGGCTTATAGGTGAGCCAAAGAAAATAGTGTGTTATTTTGCGGACCAGTTGAACTGGTCCGTTTTTTAATCAACAAATTTCCTTTTTGAAGCAACATTTTGTATACTCATAAATAGCAAAGAATCTAAGAAGAATGGGGTGGAGAGCTTGGACAGTAAAGAACAATTGGCGACATTTGCCGGTGGTTGTTTTTGGTGTATGGTGAAACCGTTTGATGAGCTTCCGGGCATTAAGAGTGTTATTTCGGGTTATACTGGCGGGACGGTAAAAAATCCAACCTATCAGCAGGTTTGCTCTGACACAACTGGACATTATGAAGCGGTTCAAATTACTTTCGACCCGGAAATTTTTCCATATGAAAAATTGCTTGAATTATTTTGGCAGCAAATAGACCCAACGGACCCCGGCGGCCAGTTTTATGACCGCGGTCAATCCTATCAAACCGCTATATTTTACCACAATGAAACACAAAAAAGACTTGCAGAAGAATCAAAGCGGGCACTCGAGGGAAGTGGCCGTTTTAACAGGCCGGTTGTGACACCGATTTTGCAGGCTTTGCCTTTCTATCCGGCCGAGGAGTACCATCAGCATTACTACAAGAAAAATCCAGCTCATTATCAAAGGTATCATATTGGTTCAGGAAGATCTGGGTTTATCCAAAAGCACTGGGGAGATAAAGAATGACGAATCAAAACAAGGAAGAATTAAAGAAGAGGCTTACGCCTATGGAATTTGAAGTTACGCAAAATAACGGCACTGAACCGCCATTTAGAAATGAATATTGGAATGAAACAAGAGAGGGCATCTACGTAGATATTGTCTCAGGAAAACCACTCTTTAGTTCGCGCGATAAATTCGATGCCGGCTGCGGCTGGCCGAGCTTTACAAAGCCGATTGAAGAAGAGGAAATCATAGAAAAAGCGGATCACAGCCATTTTATGATTCGAACCGAGGTTCGGAGCAATTCTGCCGATTCCCACCTAGGCCACGTTTTTAACGATGGACCTGACCCAACTGGCCTGAGATACTGCATCAACTCCGCCGCATTGCGATTTATCCCGAAAGAAAAACTCGAAGAAGAAGGCTACGGCCAATTTAACAAACTTTTCGATTAAAAAAAGCCGCAAGTGAGCGGCTTTTTTAGCTAATAGGAAATTATAAATTTTTACAAATTTATAATTTCCTAACGCATAAATTCAACTACGCCTCTGTCTTCGTCCTATCGGACTCGCCAATCAGCGAGTTTTCATTTACATTGGACTTTTTTCCTTCTGCTTTGCACTGGACGTCATCCCGCCGGATAGAATAAATTTCATGGCATCCTCCGGTTTCACATCAATAATTTCAATCTGCTCCTTTGGAATGAGAAAGGTAAAGCCCGCCACCTGAAAGGTCTGTGGAATATATACCGCTACATGGTCCTTTAATGGACTGTAAAAATCCTCTACCTGATCGGATGTAATGAACCCCATACTTTTCATCTCGGTTCCGGGAATGACAACCAAAGCCACCTTTGAAAAAGATTTCTTATCCCCCAAAAAGGATTGTATAGTGTCCTTTATGACTGAATAAATCGTTTTTACTACAGGGATTTTTTCCAGCAGCCGATCAATTAGCCGGATGATTTTTCCTGAAATGTACTTTGTCGATAGCCAGCCCAACAGGGTAATCAGGATAATAGTCGTCAACAAGCCGATGCCTGGTATATAATCTTCCTTTAAGTACGGTCGTAACCGGTCACCAAGCAACCCATCCAAAAATAAAAACGTTTTGTATATTACATAAATGACCAGTATAATCGGAACAATCGTCAAAATCCCGTTAATAAAACTTTTTAAAATTGCTTTCATTCATCTCACCTGCCAAACTAATATCGTATTTCATAATATAGGCGAATGCACATACAGGTCAAGCACCTACTACATAAAGTAATCTTGAAAAGATACAATTTTTGGAGGAGTGAATGCGAATGTATCATGGATATGGTTATGACGGATGCTGCGGCTACCCTGGAGGTTACGGGTATGGCTATGGCGGTGGATTCGGATTTGGATATGGCGGCTTTGCGCTAATTGTCGTGTTGTTTATTCTCTTGATTATTATTGGCGCAAGCTGGGCCTACTAAAAAGTGCGGCTGACTCCTAAACCGGGGTCAGCCGTTTTCATTTTTTTATCCGATAATAACCTTTTCCTTAGGATAATGGAATGTTTCTTTCCTTCCCTTGCCTCTTAACATCAACAGACAGGTAACAATTCCAATCCTTCCGATAAACATTAATATCATGATCAGTATTTTACCGAATGTTGTCAAATTCGAAGTTAATCCTAGCGATAAACCATTTGTCCCGAAGGCAGAAGTGACCTCAACGATAATCGGTATCAAGGTGCTTTTCTCAGTAATGGATAAGATGATAATCGAAAGTAAACACAAGAAAGCTGCTGTTGTCATCACAATAAATGACTTAATGACATCGTCGTGATTTAATTCCCTTTTAAATATTTTAACAGACCCTTTTCCTTGTGCATAAAAGATAATCGTTAAAACAACAATGGCAAAGGTAGTTGTCCTTACTCCTCCGCTGGCACTGCTCGGTGAACCGCCGATAAACATTAACAGGGACATAAATAGCTGATTACTCTGAGTTAATTCACTGATATCTAATGTTGCAAGCCCTGCACTTTTGGTTGTAACGGAGTGGAAAAAGGAATAAAAAAGGGTTTGGTGCCAATTTTTATCCGAAAAAAAATGATCAATGTCCAAAAGAAAAATAAAGATTCCCCCGAGCAAAGTAAGGATGATAAAGGTCATGGTTGTCAATTTCGTAAATAGGGTAAAGTGAAATCTTTTTTTACTCCTTAAGGATAAAAAGAAATCAAGCACCTCTACGATTACAGGAAATCCAATTGCTCCAAGTACAATTAAAAGCGCGACCATGAATTGAACAAAGTAATCCTGATCATAAGGAATAAGGGAAGCTCCCGTAATATCAAAGCCAGCATTGGTCGTTGCGCTAATTGAAATAAAAAAACCATGTTTAAAAGCAGATAATATCCCATCATAGTATTTGAGTAAATGAATTCCCAAAATAATTCCGCCGATAAATTCGATGGAAATGATAAAGATAAAAATCCGCTTTGCCAGATGGACTAAGCCGGAAAGGTTTGATTGATTGTTGTCAATCATAATCAATTGCCTTTCCTTTAACCCAACTTTTTTCCCCAGCATCACCCAAAGAAATGTACTTAGAGACATGATTCCAAGTCCTCCTAGTTGGAGAATGACGCAAAGGAGAAAAATCCCGAAATTATTGAACGTATCTTTTAAGGAAATAACGCTTAACCCGGTTACGCTAACGGCGCTAACGGCTGTAAACATGGCATCGATAAAGCTAATTTTTACATTTGGAAGGTGCGCGAAAGGTAATTTTAATAAAAGTGTTGAAATAATAAGTGCAGATAAATAAAAAATAAAAATTAATTGAAATGTCGAAAGTTCCCTCGTCTTCGACTGTAGCTTCTTCATAGAGTCCATTTAAATTCATTCCTTATATAATCTCCCTGTTATTCTATAATAAGCTTTGCAAATTGTAAAAGGCCGGAAAGAAACAAAATAGTGAATCATACAATTTCAATAAGGAAATGAATCTATTAGCTTCTTAATTTTGCATTATGCAGAGGGAAGTGGTTTATAGGGTGGAACAGTCGTATTTAATTAAGCCCATGCTTGATGGGTCATATCCCGTCATCGATTATGGAAAAGGAGTCTATTTATATGACAAGAACGGAAAGAAGTACTTAGATGCCGCGTCTGGGGCTGTCACAGCCAATATCGGTCATGGAGAAAAAGAGATTATTAAGGCGATGGAAGAGCAGGCCCAAAAGGTCTCGTTCGTGTACCGTTCGCAGTTTACCAGTGAAGCAGCTGAAAAACTGGCTGAAAAGATTGCTAAGCTATTGCCGGGAGATTTGAATTGGAGCTTTTTCGTCAACAGCGGTTCCGAAGCCACAGAAACTGCCATGAAAATGGCAATCCAATATTGGCAGGAAAAAGGAATTACCACGAAAAATAAGATTTTGTCCAGATGGGTTAGTTACCATGGGATAACTTTGGGAGCGCTTTCGATGTCCGGCCATCCTGGAAGAAGGGCAAGATTTGTTCCACTTTTAGAGGAGTTTCCAGTCATCCATCCCCCTTATTGCTACCGCTGTCCATACCATCTTGAAGCACCTGCCTGCCAATATCTCTGCGCCCGTGAGCTAGAGACTGCCATCAACAGAATCGGGGCAGATAAAATTGCCGCCTTTATCGCAGAGCCTGTCATAGGTGCTGCAGGCGGAGCCATTTCCCCGCCAAAGGATTATTTAAAAGCGATAAAGAAGATTTGTGATGACCATGACATTCTGTTTATTGCAGACGAAGTAATGACAGGAGCTGGCCGGACTGGTGCGATGCTGGCATCTGAGCATTGGGGCGTCATTCCAGATATTGTCGCCTTAGGAAAGGGGCTTGGAGCAGGGTATGCACCGATTGCCGCTGCTGTTGCCAGCGATAAAATCATCGAGCCGATTCTCGCAGGCTCCAAAGTGGTCATGAGTGGTCATACATTAAGTGCCAATCCGCAAAGCTGTGCTGCCGCTTTAGCGGTCCTAGAATATTTGGAAAAAAATCAGATTATGAGAACAGTAGTAAGCAAGGGTGAGTTTTTACGAAAGGAACTTGAGAAACTAAAGAGCCAATTTTGGTTTATAGGGGATATCCGAGGGATGGGCCTTCTACTCGGAATTGAATTTGTCGAGGACCAAACGTCAAGAAGACCGTTTCCTAGAAATGCGCAAGTTACGCAAAGAATGGTGGAGCTTGCCAAGGAAAAAGGGCTGATCGTATATCCTGCAGGTGCAGGAATAGATGGGGTAAATGGTGACTCGATTATAATTTCACCTCCATTAACTATTACTGAAGTAGAAATGAATGAATTAATTTACTTATTAAAGGAAGCATTTTCAGTCTTTTCAAAGGAAATTAATTTATCGGAATGACTGGGTGGTGTGAAAAGATGGAAAACCCATTTAGGAAAATCACAACCTTGGAGAAGGTCATGGAGTTTTTTCATGACGGAATGACATTAATGTTTGGCGGCTTTGGCGGTGTAGGGACTCCGCCAGGTTTAATCGATGGGATTCTCGAAAAAGGGATTCGCAATTTGACACTAATCGGAAATGACACTGGTTTTCCCCATATTGGAATCGGAAAATTGGTCAGCCAGGAAAGGGCGAAAAAAGTGATTGCCTCGCATATAGGGTCAAATCCATTTGCCGGTCAGTTCATGCATGAGGGGAAGCTCGAGGTGGAGTTTTCCCCACAAGGCATTCTCGCTGAGAGAATTCGTGCGGGCGGTGTGGGACTCCCTGGAATTTTATCCGATATCGGCAAGGATATTGAGCTGGTAGCGGGAAATAAACAGAGGGTCTTGCTGAACGGTGAAGAATATTTAGTTGAGGAAGCATTAACAGCGGAGGTTTCCATCGTATTTGCGAAAAAGGCTGATGAATATGGAAATTTAATTTATGACAAGAGTGCCCGCAATACCAATCCACTTGTGGCCATGGCGGGTGCGATTACGATTGCCGAAGTAGAAGAAATTGTTCCCCTCGGCGCTCTTAATGCGGAAGAAATTATTACACCCGGAGTATTCGTGGATTATATCATTCCAACTAAAGGGGTGAACTGGAAATGGGCATGGGAGTAGATATACGTAATAAACTAGCGAAACGTGCAGCAGAAGAAATTCAAAATGGGATGGTAGTGAATCTTGGTATCGGCATCCCTTCCCTCGTCCCTAATCACCTCAAGAAAGGGGTAAACGTTATTTTTCATGCGGAAAATGGCATTACTGGAATGGGCCAAAGTCCGATAAAAGGTGAGGAGGACGAAAACCTTTGCAATGCAGGGGGCTTTCCTGTCACGTTAAACATCGGCGGTTCCTATTGTGATAGTACGGTTTCGTTTGGCATGATCCGCAGCGGCAAAATAGATATCACGATTTTAGGCTCCCTTCAGGTAAGCCAGAAGGGAGATTTAGCGAACTGGATTGTACCTGGCAAGAAGGTCCCGGGGATGGGCGGGGCAATGGAGCTTGCCCAAAAGGCAAAGAAAGTTATTGTCCTGATGAACCACTGTGATAAACAAGGCCGCTCAAAAATCGTCAAGGAGTGTACTATGCCCCTTACTTCCAGGGAATGTGTGGATTTGATTATTACGGAATTAGCCGTTTTTCAAGTGACAGACGAAGGACTGCTTTTAACAGAGATATTTGCCCAAGGTAATCTTGAAGATGTAGTCAATAAAACACAGTGTGAATTTGCTATTAGTGAAAATTTGAAAGAAATCCCCTATTAAATGCAGCATAGTTAATAAAGGGAGTGGTGCAGATGAAAAATCATGAAGCTCAAATCAACACCTGGTTGAAGGAGAACCGGGCAAGAGGGGCAAGGCTCTTGCAAATCCTTGTCAGGGAAAACTCCACAAGAGGGAACGAAAGCAGTGCTCAGGCGATTCTCATTGAAAAATGCCGCCAGCTTGGATTAACACTTGATATTTGGGAAATTGGCAGTGAAGAATTAAAAAATCATCCAGCCTACTGCTGTGATCGACATGACTTCGAGGGGAACCCCAATCTAGTTGCTGTGTTAAAGGGCACAGGCGGAGGGAAATCTCTCATTCTCAATGGTCATATTGATGTGGTTCCGGTTGGCAATGAGTCAAGCTGGGAACGGGATCCCTTTAGCGGGCATATCGAATGCGGAAAGCTGTACGGCAGGGGGGCCACCGATATGAAAGGGGGAACCGCCGCCCTTTTAATGGCGCTTGAGTCCATTATTGCCTCTGGAATAAAGCTTAAAGGCGACGTCATTTTTCAGAGTGTTATAGAAGAGGAAAGCGGCGGCGCGGGAACGCTTGCGGCTGTACTAAGAGGATACTGTGCCGACGGAGCGATAATCCCCGAACCGACGAATATGAAAATTTTCCCGAAGCAGCAGGGCTCTATGTGGTTTAGAATTACCGTAAAAGGCAAGGCAGCTCACGGAGGAACTCGCTACGAAGGCGTTAGTGCAATTGAAAAATCGCTAAAAGTCATTCAAAGATTGCAGCGATTAGAGAAAGACCGGAATGACAAAATTTCAGACCCGCTTTATCAGAAAATCCCAATCCCAATTCCTATTAATATTGGAAAAATCACAAGCGGTGAATGGCCGTCATCGGTGCCTGACACTGCTGTGATTGAAGGCAGGATGGGGGTTGCCCCGAATGAAACAATGCAATCTGCTCAGGCTGAAATGGAAGCTTGTCTTAACGAGCTTAATGAGCAGGATTCTTGGTTTAAGGATCATCCTTTAACCATCGAATGGTTTGGCGGCAGATGGCTGCCAGGAAATATGGAAAGCAGCCATCCATTAATGAAGGAGCTTTCTGCAAGTTTTAGAGAGGTTAATGGGGAGGAACCAGTGGTGGAGGCAAGCCCATGGGGAACCGATGGCGGAATTCTATCAGCCGTGGGGAATACACCAGTTGTTGTGTTCGGCCCGGGGACTACGGAAATTGCCCATGATGCCAATGAATATATTATTCTCGATGAAATGTTTGCCGCAAGCGAGATAATCGCTCTAACCATTTTAAAATGGTGCGGAGTACAGGAATAGTGTTGTAAAATCAGAATACTGCAGGCGAAATGTCTGGCTTGGAAAAGCCAGACATTTTCCTGGAAAATAAGTAATTTTTTGAGAAAAAGGGGTGATGATGATGAATCATTTACCAACGACAATTTTTGAAAATCATTCCACCTTCTATATGGAAGTCTGTATTGACCCATTTAATAAAAGAATCCGAGTCGACGACTATCGCGGGAATATAAATCAGATTCTGGTAAGGGCTGAGGCGCTTGTCAAACAGCATCAAGTAGAAAAGTTAATCATCAAAGCGCGAATGGAAGATACGATTTCCCTTTTTGAATTTGGTCTTCAGCCTGAAGCGATCGTAGACCATTATTTCCGGGGTTCGGATGCATATTTTTATACCAAATATTATATTTCTGATCGAAAAAAAAACGACCAATGGATGACGGAAGACGCAATCATTCACAGTATTTATCAATTGGATTATGTCCAGCAAAACTTAACCCCGCCAAAAGATTACGAGATTAAAAAAGCTGATGAAAGCCTGGCTGCCAAGCTATCTGCTCTTTACAGGCAGGTGTTTCAAATCTATCCAACTCCATTAAATGACCCGGAATATATAAAAAAGACAATGCGGGATGGGACAATCTATTATGTTTTTTTACATCAGGGGGACATCGTCAGTGCAGCTTCTGCGGAAATAAACGATTTTTATAAAAATGCGGAATTAACAGATTGTGCGACACTTCCGGAGCACCGGAAATATGGACTGATGAAGCTTCTCCTGAATGAGCTTGAGAGAGAATTAATTAAAAAGGGGATTTTTTGCAGCTATTCAATCGCCAGGTCATTGTCATTTGGGATGAATGCAGCCCTATATCAGCTCGGCTATTTTTACCGCGGAAGGCTCATGAATAATGTCTATATTTATGACAAACTGGAGGATATGAATATGTGGGTAAAGAATTTGGCAGGCTGCTAGCTTTTTGGCAGATGGTGCCCGTTTTTCGGCACCAGGTATACTGGCGGAGGGGGCAGGTGAAATAATGGGCCAATTAACTGCTTTAACACAGGAAGTCCTAAGTGCCATTTTAAAAAGCATTGATGAAGGAATCCATGTGGTTAATATCGAAGGGAAAACCATTTTTTATAATGAAGTAGCGGCAAGGCATGATGGAATGGAGGTGACAGAGGTTCTTGGAAAGCACCTGCTAGAGGCTTTCCCTTCCCTAACAGAAGATTCAAGCACCTTGTTAAAGGTCATCAAAACAGCTAAGCCAATCTATAACCAGACTCAAGAATACGTTAATCTACATGGCGCCAGAATTGACACCATGAATACTACCTTGCCAATTCTGCTGAATGATGAAATTATCGGTGCAGTTGAAATTGCAAAAGATTATTCGCGGATGAAACTGCTTGCAGAAAGGCTGCTAGACCTGCAAAAAGGACTGAACAAAAGCAAACGGAAAAAGATCCCTCCACAGGTCCGCTATACATTAAATGATTTAAAAACGGTAAACCCAAGCTTTAATAGAATGAAGGAGGAAGCCAGGAAACTAGCAAAATCGGATTCTCCCATCCTTGTATACGGCGAATCTGGTACCGGTAAAGAATTATTTATACAAGGAATTCATCATGAATCAAGACGGTCAAACGGACCCTTTATTGCCCAAAATTGCGCTGCTATCCCTGAAACCCTGCTTGAAAGCATGCTGTTTGGAACGGCCAAAGGAAGCTATACGGGAGCCGTTGACAGAAAAGGGTTATTTGAGCTTGCAGATGGGGGCACCCTGTTTCTTGATGAACTTCACGCTATGCCTATTGAATTACAGGCGAAGCTTCTTAGGGTTTTAGAGGAGGGAATGGTCAGAAGGGTGGGCAGTTCTGAAAATAGTTCCGTGGATGTCCGTGTCATTGCTGCGGTAAACGTTCATCCAAATAAAGCTCTCCAAGAAGAAAAACTGCGCTCTGACCTTTATTTTCGCTTAAATGTATTTACCTTTTCTTTGTTGCCGCTCCGGGAAAGAAAGGAAGATATCGTCTATTTATGCAAATTCTTCATACAAGAATTTAATCATAAACTAAAAAAAAATGTCCTAGGAATGGAAGAAAAACTGGAATTCTTCTTCATGGATTATCAATGGCCTGGAAATGTCCGTGAATTAAAACATACATTGGAATATATGATGAATATCTGCAGTGGCAGTTTATTAACCACTGAAGACCTGCCAATCATGATAAAGCAGCATCCACCCCATATAAGAAGGAATGTCAGGGAATGTGTAAATATGTCACTGCGTCAACATGTTGATGACCTTGAAAGAAAACTGATCATTGAGGCGTTGGAGCAATCCGGCGGCAATGTAAAACAGGCTGCAGAGCTTTTGGAAATCCCAAGACAGACTTTACAATATAAATTAAAAAAATTGATGTAATGTTAATGGGTGCCGATTTTTCGGCACCTTTTCATTTCTAAAAATGAAATAAGTATTCACTTCCTCCTTCCGACCGGCAGAACACAAACGGGCACCTTAGTTTTTCGCTTTGGCACGATACTTGCATAATATTAAAGTAAGCAAGGAGTAGGAGGAATAATGAATGAAACAATTTTTATATAAGCCTGACCGGCATTGGAAAGACATAGAGCTTTGGAAAGATGTAACGGAAGAACAGTGGAACGATTGGCTCTGGCAGTTAACCAATACAATTCGTACCCTTGACGATTTAAAAAAGGTAATTAACCTTACCCCCGATGAAGAAGAGGGGGTAAGAATCTCAACTAAAACCATCCCCTTAAACATTACACCTTATTACGCATCCCTAATGAATCCTGATGACCCGCGCTGTCCAATTAGAATGCAATCTGTCCCAATCGGAAAGGAAATTTATAAGACAAAATACGATCTAGAAGATCCCTTATATGAAGACGAGGATTCGCCGGTTTCCGGATTAACACATCGTTATCCAGATAGAGTTTTATTTCTTGTCACGAATCAGTGCTCGATGTATTGCCGCTATTGTACAAGACGGCGGTTCTCCGGGCAGATTGGCATGGGTGTCCCGAAAAAGCAGCTTGATGCGGCCATTTCCTATATACGGCAGACCCCGCAGGTAAGGGATGTTCTCATTTCCGGCGGAGATGGGCTGTTGATCAATGATAATATTTTGGAATATATCCTGAAGAATTTGCGCGAAATCGACCATGTCGAAATTATTCGCATCGGGACAAGAGCACCTGTTGTTTTTCCACAAAGAATTACAGAAAACCTTTGCAACATTTTAAAAAAATACCACCCTATTTGGCTAAATACACATTTCAATACTTCAATTGAAATAACGGAAGATTCGAAACGTGCGTGTGAAATGTTAGCAAATGCCGGTGTTCCTGTTGGCAACCAGTCCGTTATCCTTGCCGGAATCAACGACAGTGTTCCGATTATGAAAAAATTAATGCATGACCTCGTGAAAATTCGGGTACGGCCATATTATATTTACCAATGTGATTTGTCAGAAGGTATCGGCCATTTCCGTGCCCCAGTTTCCAAGGGGCTTGAAATCATCGAGGGACTTCGCGGCCATACTTCTGGGTATGCGGTGCCTACCTTTGTGGTAGATGCTCCCGGCGGCGGCGGAAAAATTGCTCTGCAGCCGAATTATCTGATTTCCCAAAGCCCGGAGAAAGTTGTCCTCCGTAATTTTGAAGGAGTGATTACCTCTTATCCGGAGCCGGAGAATTATCAGCCTGGCAAAGCAGATGCCTATTTTAAAGAAGTTTATCCAGATATGGATGAGAAAAAATCGCTCAATGGCATCGCCGGAATTATGAATGACCAGCATTTTAATCTTGTTCCGGAAGGTTTGTCGAGATTAAATCGCCGTAAGGGATACACCGAAGATCCTGCCCACTCCACACTAAAGGATAAGCGTAGTAAGCGGGATGAATTAAAGGAGAAAAAGTATCAAGCGTTAATCCAAAAGGAAAATGAAACGGAGCAAAATACCGAAGTAAAGGCAGACTCGCCAACAGAGTAGGGAAAGGAGTTGATGGTCTTGGTTTGTGAGTGGTGCAGCAGTGAAAACGTAAAAAGTGTTTCCAGTACAGTTTATTGGGAATTGCCTGATGGCTCGAGGGCAATCGAAATCACGGAGACACCTGCTTTCGACTGTCCTGATTGTTCCATGGTATATCAAAGCGAGGCGACCATTAAAGAAATAGAAGATCAATTATTTTTAATTGACAGCAAGAAGGTGGGGAAAATCATTACTTTTAAGGAGCTTATGAGCATCCCTCGCTTATTAAAAAGAAACTATTTTGATTTTTCATAAGTACTGGACACGTGAGAGTGGTTGGATTAATATTTATTGATAAAAAGAAGTCTTTTTAGAAAGGCGTTTTATCAATGAATAAATCATTTTACCATTTTTTAATGAAATACCGGCATCCGGCCCCAAAAGATGCAATCAGCCGGTTTGCCAATCACGCCTATTTGGATCATGACTTTCCTAAATATTCACTGGATTATTATGAACTAACGGCCTATCTTGAACTTAACGGCCATTATTTAGATTCTATGTCAACCTTTGATGAGGCCTGGCAGATATATACTTTGTCAGAGTATAAAGACCGATAAATCGCCTTCATGATGAGGCGATTTTTTCATTTTAAAAATGTCTAGCGCTTTTAAAAAGATGTTCGCATATACTATTGTAATCAAAATTCACGGCTAATCCTTAAAGGGGAGGAGAGGAAATGACAAAAAGGAAAAAACCAAAGTATAAAATAGGTGATACGGTTGTGATTACAATTTACGGGACTGTAGGCAGAGTGACGGATGTGAAATGGCTGGACGGAGATTATGTGTATGAAGTCAATAAAAGCCATGGTTTATTTAATGAATCAGCATTGGAATTGCTCTCAGAATATGATGGCAAGGTCTTAGAACAGGAACAAATTGATATAGAATACAAGTTTTTTATCGGCGATTTGGTTCAAGTTAGCGGCTATGGTGCGGATCTTTTTAAAGTGATTGGCTTCCGGACAGAAATTTGGCGCTATAAAGAAGACGCCTGGGAAGATGTCATTTACGAATTGTCAAGGGTAAGTGACGGGGAATGGCTGGAAGTCGGAGAAGAAGAACTGACACTTGTCGCTGATGCTGAAAGTGCAGATACATTTATCCAAAAGCTTGGTCTTTTATACTTAGTGAACAAACAAGATAAAACAACAAAAAGTCCAAATATACAGAACATGGTTAGAAAAGCAGAATTTGAAGAAATTTCTCGCAAAAAGGAGAAAAAAGAATTAATTGATAATCTGTTAGACATATTTAATGACTACCGAATTCTTTATGAATTATTTCATGATCAAGAATACTATCAAGTTATGCGGGTTATCCTGAAGAAGTTGGAAAGTCTTGTTAATAACGATGGCAAAAGCCATGTCTAGTTGTTAGGTTAATATTTCGAACAATAAATAAAGAATAAATGGAATACCAGCCCATTTTATAAAAGAAAACAAGCAATCTAGGATTTTTTCGAAATATTGGAGGGTGATGCCATCCTCACGATTTACATCTTCCATCCAAGCCTCAAGCTTCCAAAGTAAATTCGTCATACAATCACCTCGTGGATATCATCTTGTTATTCATCCTATGCTTGTCCAGCAAATTCAGAACTGAAAAGTTTCAATCTGCAATAAAATTCCACCTCGAACCAATTAGACATCCCAAAGTAACTAGCATGAAAAAGCTTTAACGGTCATACATTCTGTAAAAAGGGGGCGATGACTTGAGAGAAATTGAAGTATTTATTGATACAGAAGAAATTGCTGAATTTTTCTTTCACGAACTTGTCAAGAGAGGATACGTTCCTAGCGAAGAGGAATTAGAGGAAATCGCAGATATTACGTTTGAATATCTAATTGAAAAAAGCATTATTGATGAAGAAGTACAGGATGATTAAGTTATAACCGCTTTCCTAAAAAAATGACAATTATATAGATGAAAACGAAAGACGAGCAGTCCATGCTCGCTTTTTGTTTTATACGGGTAAAACGTCCTAAAAATTTTAAAAATCGCGAAACCTTTTTTTGTCCCTCTCGTATATATGAATACGAAAGATTGGGGGGATATGGATGTTCAAAAAAATCCTTAAATCAATTTTTAAGAACCAGCTTCATCATCAAAAGTATGGGTCTTCAAGTGATCATTGGAAAAAAAAGAACCATTATAAGCACAGCCAGATGGGGCATTATCACTATAAAAAGAAGCATAAAAGCGGCAGCTTCCTGTCTAGTTTCTTTAGCAGTTAACTGTGAAAAAAAGGTCCGCTGAAATGTATAAAAGATTAATATTAGGTTTATCAAGTTTCATTGAAAAACAGTTTTCCAAAGAAGAAATAATTTCTGGCCGCTATAAGGTGATGGAGCATCTTGGGATGGGGAGTTACGGACATAGCTATTTAGTACTTGATCTTTCCTCCCAAGATTACAAAGTTTTAAAAGCATTAAGGCTTCATAAAAGAATCACCAGGACTGGCCTGAGAGGGTTTGAATTTGAAAAGGAATTGCTGCGCTCCATTAACCATCCTGGTTTCCCACATTACTTTGAGGGGGGTACATATAGACATATACCGTATTTTACAATGGAATATATCGAGGGTAAGAATTACGAGCAGCTTATTTTCTCTGAGGGATGGAAGTTAACCGAAAGAGAAGCTTTTTCCATTGGCTATGAGCTGCTTGAGATGATCGGCTATCTTCATGAGCGGAATATTGTTCATAGGGATATCCGGATTCCAAATGTGATTTTTGACGGGTCAGCGATTAAGTTAATTGATCTGGGGTTGGCCAGATCTTTGGATAACGTCGGAGGTAAAAAATCCAAGGAATCGAACCCCCGGAAAGAGCTGAATTTCCAGGCTGATTTTTATGGTCTGGGTCACTTTCTGCTGTTTTTGATATATTCAAACTTCTCATTTCCCGAAAATAAGAAGGAAAAGAGCTGGGAAGAGGAGTTAGATATAACAGAACATGCTAAACACATTTTACGAAAATTGCTCATGCTTGAGACTCCTTATGACAATTGCGTACAAGTAAAAAAAGATATACAAAATCTTATGAATGATTTAGGAGGAATAAACAATGTCACTCTTTAACAAAATGTTTGCCAGTGTTGGAATTGGCGCGGCGACCGTAGACACGAAGCTTGAAAAGGACACTTACATGCCGGGAGAAACAGTGAAAGGTGTTGTAGAAATAAAAGGGGGTAAAGTGGATCAACAAATTGATGAAATTTACCTTGCTTTAAATACTACCTACCTAAAAGAATCGGATGACCGTAAGTATACGGTCACTGCCACCATCGACCGTTTCCGGATTACTACACCATTTACAATTAATGTGAATGAGAAGAGGGAAATCCCGTTTACGTTCCAGTTGCCATATGATACTCCCTTATCTATTGGAAGGTCTAAAGTGTGGGTTTCCACTGGATTAGATATTAAAGGAGCAGTGGATCCGGGGGACAAAGACTATCTCAAGGTTGTCCCCAACCCGTTAATGTCTGCGGTTTTTGATGCTGTCGACAGCCTTGGATTTAGAATTCGTGAGGCCGATTGTGAAGAAGCGCCGAGAAGATTGCGCGGACGCCTGCCATTTGTTCAAGAATTTGAGTTTGTTCCGGTGTCCGGATCATTCCGTGGACGCTTAGATGAGCTTGAAGTTGTGTTCTTCCCTGCTGGAAATGGCGGCCTTGACCTAATGTTCCAGGTCGACCGCAAGGCAAGAGGACTTTCTGGTTTATTCTCAGAAGCACTCGGAACGGATGAAACAAACGTAAGAATGACCGTTACCAATTCTGATATCCCTTCTCTAAGACAGCAAATCCAAAATGTGATTGGCAGATATTCTTAATAATTTATAAGTGTTAAACAATGGTGCTGTTCATATGGTGCCATTGTTTTTTTATAAAAAAACTACTTTTCGACAAAAATAGTGTTGTTTCTTTGAAGGAATCGACAATACCCGTCTTTAATTATTAAAATAGACAAATTATTCAAATAATTGGAGGGGTATTATGATCAAAATGCTGACAAGAAGGACCTGTATTCAATATGATGTGACGCTCTTTCAAACTCCAAAACATCGCGAAAGGAAAGGGCATAAACAGGTTTACCGGACAACCATTCAAGCGGGCAGCAGAGAACAATGTCTTCAGGAAACCTTTAGCCAATTTAATGTTACAGATAGAATCCCTCCCAATTATAAAGGAAGATTTCTATCCACATGGGATATTGTTTTAATTGATGAGGGGCGCGGCGGTCAATATTATTTTCAACTCCAGCCTGGAGGATGGTTCCCTATTAATAGAATAATATTATTTAACAGATAAGGAAGGCTGACATGTTTTTGTCAGCCTCTATATATTATTGCTTTCTGCCTCCGGTAGCACTATCCTCTTTTGCATGTGCCTCATGTTCAGCAATGATGGCTTCCGGCGGCACGTGATTATTTTTTTTCTGCCCGCGAATTCGGTTTCGATGTTTTTTTCCCATTTTTTCAAACCTCCAGTAGGTAATTTTCAAAATATAATTTTGGGCCTACAAATATAATTCCCCACAAAAAATAAAAAATCATGTTTTTTCTCATTTTGGTTTTTATTAAAAAAAGGTGTATGTTATAGTGACTATGGTGCAACATGTTATTGCACTTACATAATAAGGAGGGTTCCATTGATGAGTGTACATATCGGCGCAAAAGAGCAAGAAATTGCTGAAACAGTACTTCTTCCGGGAGATCCGCTTCGTGCCAAATATATTGCTGAGACGTTTTTGGAGGGGGCAGTGTGTTATAACGAAGTTCGGAATATGTTTGGATTTACTGGTACATATAACGGGAAAAAAATATCTGTTCAAGGAACAGGAATGGGAGTTCCGTCCATTTCTATATATGTGAATGAATTAATCCAAAGTTATAATGTAAAAAACTTAATTCGGGTCGGTACATGCGGTGCCATCCAAAAGGATGTAAAGGTCCGTGATGTTATCTTGGCCATGACGAGCTCGACCGATTCTAACATGAATCGGCTGACTTTTGGGCATGTTGACTATGCGCCTGCGGCAAATTTTGATTTGTTGAAAAATGCCTATGATGCAGGGGTGCAGAAGGGGCTTAACTTAAAAGTAGGCAGCGTTTTTACAGCGGATTCCTTTTATAACGATAATGCCGAGCTTGAAAAGTGGGCGAAATATCAAATCCTTGCTATTGAAATGGAAACAACAGCCCTTTATACTCTTGCTGCCAAGTTTGGCCGGCGAGCACTGTCTATTTTAACTGTCAGTGACCATATTTTAACAGGTGAAGAGACAACAGCCGAAGAAAGACAACTGACCTTTAATGATATGATTGAAGTTGCATTGGAAGCATCTATTAAGGAATAATTGACATAACCCCCTTCCGGAATGAAGGGGGTTACTATTTTTTAATTAATATTTAATAATTTTTTCATTAACTTTTCTTTGTTAAATTTATTAAAAAGATGTTATTCTAAACACTAAGGGTAAATTTTTTAGATTTTAAAAAGTGATTCAAATATTATAGCGAGTCTTGACTTTTCTAGTCACGAAAGCAAGTCCGCTTCTTATTTTGATGGTTAATGAAAGTGGTGATGGCTTTGGAAGAAGAGAAAATGGATCAGGAAAAAGTTGAGCAAGAGCAACTGACGGATAACAATAAGCCGGGATATATTCGTTTAAAAAGATTTCACTTTATTATGCTGCTTTTTTTGATTGTTTTTTTATCAGCAGGAATCACTACAGTTGCCCTTTCATTTGGTGATGAAAAAGTAGTGACAGTTAACAACGACCGAAAAGAATTTGCAAAACTGTATGAAGCATTTGACACCTTGAATAAGGATTATTACAAAAAAGTAAATGATCAAAAATTGATTAATGGAGCCATTAACGGAATGGTGGAATCCTTGGACGATCCTTATTCTGATTATATGAGCAAAGATGAGGCCAAGAATTTTAATAACAGCATTTCTTCATCGTTTGAAGGAATTGGCGCTGAGATTCAAGAAAAAGACGGTCATATTATGATTGTCTCGCCGATAAAAGGGTCCCCGGCGGAAAAAGCCGGTTTACAGCCTAATGACATTATTCTTTCAGTTGATGGAAAAACCCTTCAGGGCATGACATCTACTCAGGCTGTAACCATTATCAGGGGTAAGAAGGGATCGAAGGTCGAATTGTCCATTAAGAGAACAGGACAAGATACCCCGATTTCTGTACCGATTATCCGCGATCAAATCCCAATTGAAACGGTATATGGGGAAATGGTTGATGACAAAATCGCAAAAGTGCAAATTACAAGCTTTTCAACTAATACCGCAAAAGAATTGACAAGCACATTAAATGACTTGCAGAAGAAAGGGATGAAAGGTCTTGTATTAGACCTTAGACAGAACCCAGGCGGTCTTTTGGACCAGGCTGTAAGTATATCGAGTATGTTTGTTCCGAAAGGAAAAGTAATTGTTAAGGAAGAGGACCGTAATGGCAAGATAAAAGAAATTGCCTCACAAAATGCCGGCAGTCCAAATCTTCCATTAGTTGTTCTGATTGATAAAGGCAGTGCCAGTGCATCTGAGATCCTAGCTTCTGCGGTTAAAGAATCAGCTGGTGTTACATTGGTTGGCGAAAAATCGTTCGGAAAAGGAACTGTGCAGACTGCTTCCAATTTCACAGACGGCTCCAACCTGAAATTTACGATTGCCAAGTGGCTGACACCTAATGGTAATTGGATTCATAAAAAAGGGATTAAGCCTGATGTGGAAGTGGCATTACCGGATTATGCATCCTTGTCAATCATTAATCCTGATAAAGAGCTGTCATTATCTTCATCATCAGCTGAAGTCCAAACCGCTCAGAAAATGTTAAAAGCCATTGGTTTTGACCCGGGTCGTGAAGACGGATTCTTTGATGAAAAGACAAAAGAGGCTGTAACTGCATTCCAGACCGCCAATAATTTGCCGGCTGATGGAATCCTAAAAGGCGACTCTACCATGAAACTGATGGAACTATTAAGGGAAAAAATCAAATCTGACGATACCCAAGTTCAAAAAGCAGTCGAAGTCTTAAAAGAAAAAATGCAATAAACGAAGGGCCTGCCACCAATCTGCTTAAGTTAAGCAGCAGGGGCAGGCTTATTAAATTTAATGAATGAACATGACTTCTTCGGGTAACTCTTTAAATAGTGTATTTTTTGTATTTAAAGGGGGGGGATTTAATGAAGAAGATATCCATCATTTGGCTATTGATCGGCATCCTCCTCGTTGGGCAAAGGGTTCAGGCCGATAGCGATATCAGTTATAAAATCGAAATGCTTGATTGGAAACAGGTCGATGAAATATTGCCGCGGTATTCTAAATTTACCGTCATCGATCTGGAAACGGGGAAACGATTTAAGGTGCAGCGGCGTGCTGGCAGCAATCATGCTGATGTCCAACCATTAACCGTAAAAGATACGAAAATCATGAAAAAAATTTATGGCGGAAAATGGAGCTGGAAACGCAGGGCGATAATCGTCATGGATCAAAAAGACAATTGGATTGCTGCTTCCATGCATGGAATGCCCCACGGTGCCGGTGCTTTAAAAAATAATTTTCCGGGCCATTTTTGCATTCATTTTTATGGGAGCACAACGCATCGGACAAATTCCATGGATTTATCCCATAAGCTGATGATTCTCAAATCAGCCGGAAAATTGGATGATTATCTAGGTGAAGCCAATCCTTACGAGGTAATCAATGCTTACATAACTGGCTTTAAACAACAGGATGCAAGCATTATTTCAGAGGCTTCAGTGCAAAATATCCGTTTGAAGCCAATTCTAAAGAATATTGAAAATGTTAGAATTTCGCGCATGGAGTTATTGCCACCAGAGGATTTATTAGAAGAAATTAGCTTGGAGGTTCCCGTTGAACTTGATTGGGTGTTAAAAAATCGCGGCCGACAAATCTATAAAGGGGCTATTCATTTGGTGCGATTTTCTCCTGCAGATGCTTGGAAGATTGATTCGAAGCAATTTATTAAAGCAAATAACCTATAAAAAAAAACACCTTAATGAGAGGAGATTTCCTCATAAGGTGTTTTTTTGTGAAATACTAGATTGGCTGTTCGCCATGTTTGATGAATGTTCGTTCATCTTCAATTAATCCGCAGGCCCCGCATTGAACTCGATAATCAGGTCCGTTGTACGGAAGATGAAATGGTTCTAACTCATTACTGGCGTATTCTCGAATGACAGAGCCCGACTGGGGATCCATTTTTACGGAATGAGATACTTGTTGAATAATATTAAAACGGCTTCGATTGGTTTTACAATTTGGACATCTGTATGGTGTTGTCATAGGTTTCTCCTTTCATTGACTTGTTAAAATCTATTTTTTGCAATAATATTGGTAAGTATGTACAATTCAAGTGAAGAGACAGGAGGGGAAAATAAATGAAAAAATATCTTTGGTGTGTGCTGTCTATTCTTTTTTTAATTTTGGCAGCCTCTTGCGGTAAACAGGAAAATCATAACGCAACCAATGAGCCTCCGCAAATAATAGAGGTAGCTCTCACTATTAAACCGGAAAAAGCAGAACTAAATAAGCCGGTTATATTTGAGGCAAAGGTAACTCAAGGAAAAGAAGCAGTTGAGGACGCAGATGAAGTGACGTTTGAGATTTGGCGGTCAAAGGACGAAAAACATGAAAAAATCAATGTTAAACATGCGGAAAATGGAATTTACCGATTAGAAAAGTCCTTTCCAACAGAAGGAACCTACTATGTAATTTCCCATGTGACTGCAAGAGACATGCACAGCATGCCCAAAAAGGATTTCGTTGTCGGTACACCAAGTGAACCCGAAGACCCAAATGCAAGCCACTCAAATATGGATATGAAAGGTCACGACAATTCAACTAATGGACACTAAAAAAGACAGCACTAGGCTGTCTTTTTTAAACCTCTGCATCTTTTATACCTTTCTTTTCAAGCTTTTCTTTTATCTTAGCTCTTATTTCTTCAGAAAAATCCCCTTCATAAGACGTTCCTACTGTTAAATGTCCTGATAGTTCATTAATATCTAACTGACCAAAATTGATGGTGCTATCCTGCTTTCCCACTGTCAATTTTTCAATCAAAGATTTATTTAGATTATGCCAATTTAAATTAACATTTTTTACATTCGGTTTTGTTGACTCTGTTTCTTGTTTAAATTCCTGTATGGCCGCCTTAAGAACAGCAATTCTTTTCTCTAACTCGGAAATTTTTTTATGCCCTTGCTGCTTGGTGGATTTTCCTGAGAAAATTTGCATCATTGTACTTTATTCAGGAGCGGTAGAATTAAAGGTAATAGGAATGTCTTCAACTTCTTCTAGATTAATGGGCATAAAAATCATTAAAATCCCGTTTTTAATATCTGTCTTTATTTGTTGGCTGACCGTTGGATACGGAAGTATTAATTCCTTCTTAAACTTCCGATTAGCCCGTTCTTTAATATGATACTTGCGATTAGTCTGCAGTGATTTAAATTCCCCTTTGATGGTAAGCACCTGCTGCTGGATGGATATATTGAGATGATCCCGTTCCAAACCGGGGACCTCGGCTTCAAGGATCAGCATATTATCCTCCTCGAATAAATCACATTTTGGAAAAAAATCGCTGATGGTTTGTGGATTGAAAGGGGCTGCAGAAGTTTGCTTGGAATCGAAAATATTGTTCCAAAAATCCTCAGATTGGAAGCTATGCGCTGCATCCATCCATTTTTTTAATTTATCAATCTCCATCATATCACCCCTTGAAAATGGCCAGTTATTTCATCTTATTAATTTGATAAAAAAACATGCAGGAAATGTATTACAAAATTTCCGTTACATCAATCTGTGAAAACTGCATATCGATATTTTTCGGGATTTTCACTTCAAGGGTGCCATCTTTATAGTTTGCTGCTGCACCTTTCTTTTTGACAATGGCTGGGAGGGTGATGGTGTGTTTATCTCCGGGTTCGGGGATGTGTTCGAGAATAAGCTGATTTGACGTATGATACAGGCGAAGTTTTTTGATCCATTCTTCATCTTTAATGGGGATCCTTACAAATACGTAATCGTGTGTCTCAAAGGCTGAGGAGTTTAATGCCCCGGTTCCAGGCTGAGAAGTGGAGGATTGCGGCCCAAAGCCACTGAACATTTCCTGCGGGTTCATCATTCCTTTCATATTTCCGGGTAAAACCTTGCCAATGATATCCTGAACGTATTTGTCAATCTCATCTGGTTTCATTTTTTGAAGAGATTCCCTCACGTCTTTGTTAAAAGGGAACATATTCCATGGGAACATAACATTACATCCTTTCGATTGCTAAAAATTATATTTGATTCAAAATCGGGGCTGAAGGGTTAGCAATTTGGTCCTGATCGGTAATATCAATATCGGTATAAACATTGACATGACCGGAGGATGAAGGAGATAAATCACCAAAAGCCATATTCGTACCGATTAATTTTTGGTTGGAGGTATGGCTGTTTTGGACAATCGGGCCAAAATCAATGTTGGCATTATTATTCATGGCATTTGTTTTAATGTTAAATATATTAATTTGAAAAGGCATGATAATTTTTCAGTCCTTTATATGGGATTTGAAAAGACGTTAGATGGATTCGCGATATCTCCCATATCATTAATGTCCGGATCAATAAAGACATTCTCCATAGCAGCAGTCGGCGGTGCGAAATCTCCATAGGATGCATTTTGTCCCTGGGATTTAGTATTGGCCGTGTGAGCATTATGAAGTGCGTCACCGATGTTGACAGACCCATTGTTTGAGACACTGTTGATTTTAAAGCTGAAAATGTTGATAACAGTCTGCATGCTGTCACATCCTTTACACATTGTTACGGTATAGTATGCAGATGAATGCCCATAGGTTATTAAATCTTGGGATTACCATCCAAGGATATTGTCCAGTGCAAAGTAAATATTTGCATAAATAGAGGATTCTTTTTAACATATAGTATAAGGTGAAAATATATTTTGAGAGGTAATTGTTTGTGGGAAAACGAACAGCTTTGATTACAGGAGGGGTATCTGGAATAGGAAAGGCAACAGCCTTCCACCTTGCAGATAAAGGGTATCAGCTTGTAATCAACTATCGTAATAGTGAAGCGGAAGCAAATTCTTTAGCAAAGGAATTAGACAGGCGATTTGGAACAAAAAACCTTGCCATTCAAGGTGATGTCGCCAATGAAGGGGATTGTCACCGCATTGTAAAGGAAGCCGTCTCAGCATATGGGACCATCGACGTGTTTATACATAATGCAGGGCCTTATGTACATGAGCGAAAAAAGCTTGCGGAATACACCTTTGACGAATGGAATTATATCCTTCAAGGAAATTTAAGTTCTTTTTTTTATTTATCGAAAGAGATTATCCCTTTAATGCGAAAACAAAAATGGGGAAGAATTATTACATTAGGCTTTGACAGGGCAGAAACTGCTCCTGGCTGGATTTACCGTTCTGCCTTTGCATCTGCAAAAACTGGCCTAGCCTCCTTAACCCGGACCATTGCTTTAGAGGAAAGAGAATACGGCATTACAGCAAATATGGTCTGTCCAGGGGATATCACAAATGAATGGAAAGAAAAGAATATTATCGAAGCCACAGAAGCAAAAATCAGTGCAGCAGCATTCGAAAGACAGGGAACTGGCGAAGATATCGCTCGTGTGATTGGTTTTATCGTAGAGGAAAATTCTGATTTTATTACGGGTAGCATTATTCCTGTTACCGGGGGTTGTGATGTTTTAGGGAAGGTTTTTAAAAGTTAATATAGACACTGGAAAATGATTTATAATTTTTTGAACTATTTGATAGTCAAGTATGATAGCAGCTCCTTTTGTTAATAATAGTAAGTAATCATCGATGAAAGGAGCAAAGAATATGAGTTTTAACCTCAATCGAATTAATCCTAATCAAACCCAAGTGTTTTTTCATGATGGCCGCTTTGAAACGCTGACAAATGAGGAACTAGAAGAATTTTTGCTCCATATGGGTCTTAGTGATATAAATGAATCAATGGAACAAAACGTAACGGAATAATTTGTTATCTTACTAAAAAAGGCAATCGGGGTTGTATTAACCACGACTGCCTTTTCTTTTGCAATCAGCTTTATGCTTCGAGACGCTGAGATTCTCCTAAATTTGAGCCGTTTCGCAGCAAATTTAAGGTATAAAGGTCTTTAGGAATTTCATATAAATCAAAAATGTCACCATTTGCATTTAATTGTTCATACAACGATTTTCTAGATTCATTTGCTTTCATAACATAGGGGAGTTTTTCCGCCGCTTTTATGGAGCGAATATTAACTTTACGGATTCTCATAAAAACTGTTTCGATGCCTAATTCATAAAATAACTCTTGAAAAAATGCGTCTTTAGCTAAACTATTGTAGCCTTTACCATGATATGGTTTTCCGAGCCATGTTCCCAGAAATCCGGCGTTGCCCTCAACATCAAATAAGCTGATGGTCCCGATTGGTGATCCCCATTCATCAAGGATCGTCCGGGATATGATCTCCCCGCGCTCTTCGGCTTCAATGGTTTGTTTTGTCATAAATAAAAATTCCTCATAGGAAGCGGCTTTTTGGCGCACAAAAGGGAAGACATCTGGATGCGTAATTAGATTGTATAATTCGTGGCTGTCATGTACATCGCGTTTTTTTAACATGATTATCCCTCCATATTAGGGCATACCGATCCCATGTCAAAAGAAGCGGCCCACCCTCGAAATTTTTTTAAGTTGAAAAAAAATTTCGGGGTGGGAATCGAACCCACTAGAACCAGTCATGACTGGTGGCGCACCATTTGCCTTCCCTATTTTGTTTGTGTAAAGCAGATTATGATTGTAAACCCCCAATGGAATTACGCTAATAAAATCAGTTTCACCTAGAAAATCATACAAGAAAAGTTTTAAAAAATAAATAGTTATTTGTAGGATTTTTGGTGAAATTTTTTGCCATTTTTCAACAATATTCTACGAATCCTGATAGATGAACTCGCCGCCAATTATTGTCCATAATGGTTTCGCCAAATAATGAAAAGGGTGTTGGCTCCATAGGACCAAATCCGCCTCTTTTCCTGCTTCAATACTTCCTACTCTGTGGTCGATTTTCAGATTTTTGGCCGGCAGGATTGTGATGCCTTCAAGCGCCTTCTGTTCCGGCAAGCCTTCCCTGATGGCAAGACTTGCGCAAATATTTAAATATTGAATGGGTACATATGGATGGTCAGTCGTAATCGATACATCAATACCATGCTTGGTAAGATCCTGATAGGTTTTCCATGTTTTGTTTTTTAGTTCGATTTTCGATCTTCGCGTTAAAGTCGGGCCAACCGATACCTGTAAGCCAAGACCGGAAAGCTCATTCGCTATTAAATGCCCTTCCGTACAGTGTTCAATTCGCAAATCAAGATTAAACTCTTCAGCGAGCCGTAATGCAGTAATAATGTCATCTGCACGATGGGCATGGATTCTTACAGGTATTTCTCTTTTCAGTGCCATAACGAGGGGTTTAATCCGAAAATCATCAGGATTCTCCGTGTTAATGGCTTGATAGAAAGCTTCTCTAAGCATCCCCATAATTCCCATTCTTGTTATGGAATTACTGTTTCCATGACTGTGAATTCGCTTCGGGTTTTCCCCTAGGGCAATCTTTAGCCCGGCCGTCTCCTCGACAATCATTTTTTTGATATTTTTTCCGGTAGTTTTGATGATGGCGGTGGTACCGCCAATTACATTGGCACTTCCCGGCATAATATGGACTGTGGTGATGCCACTTTTTACCGCATCTGTAAAAGCAGGATCTAGTGGATGAACCCCATCAATGGCCCTGATGTGCGGCGTCATCGGCTCATGCGTTTCGTTGGCATCGTTGCCGGCCCAGCCTGTACCTTCGTCATACAAACCCAAATGGGTGTGAACGTCGATAAATCCAGGAAAGAGGCAGTGCCCTTCGCAATCGATTATTTGGATGTCTGTGTCACAGGTGATGTTTTCTTCTACTTTTATTATTTTTCCATTTTCAATTAATACATCACCGCAGCGGATCGGTGCAGATGTAACCGGGTAAATGGCCGCGTTTTTTAAAAGTAATTTTTTCATAAATAAAAACCTTTCTGAATGGGTTTATAGTATTTTATCCATTTTAACAAGGGAAAAGTGGTTATTAAAGGCTTTTTCATTATTTTTCCGGTGTTTTTTGGTACTAATGACACATTTAAATTTGTTTTGCGTAATAGTATATAGGAGTATTTATTAGGGGGGAGCGCGTTTGGTTAGTAATGAGGAAAGAACAATGGCTGCTGTCATGTATGTGCTAAACTTCTTTGTGCCTGTAATTGGACCGCTGATTATTTGGCTGTTAAAAAAGGATGAGTCAGCATTTATTGATTATCATGGGAAGGAATATTTTAATTTTACAATTTCTTATATTGTTTACTTTGTCATTAGCAGTATCCTTATTGTTCTACTTGTCGGGCTGTTCCTAATTTGGGTGGTCGGTATCGCGGCCGCAGTATTTAATATTATTGCCGCGGTGAAAGCTTATGAAGGAAAGGAATACCGTTTCCCGTGGATTTTCCGGTTAATAAAATAAGTGAGGGATGACAGGCTGTCTTTGACAGTCTTTTTTTATAGCTAAAAAAGTCTTTTCATTTTGCAAATGGGCAGAGATAATCTATAATTTCTATTGTTTAATTGGCAAAGAAGGGACGGATCTGCATGAATCATCGAGTCGGTTTGGTTTTGGAAGGCGGAGGGATGCGGGGTGTTTATACTGCGGGTGTCCTCGAATACTTTTTAGAGCAGGAAATGTTCTTCCCCTATGTTATTGGCGTATCTGCAGGGGCATGCAATGCAGCCTCCTATTTATCGAAACAAAAAGGCAGAAATAAAACCGTCACGATTGAATATGCTTCTGACCCGCGCTATATTTCGTGGAAAAACTATTTTAAGAATCGGCAAATTTTTGGGATGGATTTTATTTTTGATGAAATTCCCAACAAACATATTCCTTACGACTTTGACAGGTTTTATCAAAATCCTTCAGAATTTGTCATCGGGACGACTGATTGCATGACTGGGGAACCCGTTTATTATAGTAAAAAGGATTATGGGAAAGATCTTCTGACTGTTTTAAGGGCCTCAAGTTCATTGCCGTTTATTGCACCTGAAATCCGTTTTAAGGAAAAAATTCTGCTCGATGGTGGAATCAGCGACCCCATTCCGATCAAAAAGGCAAAACAGGATGGCTATGAAAAAAATATTGTCATCTTAACCCGTAATGCCGGTTATCAAAAAAAACCATCTAAATTTCATTTTCTGGCTGACAGAAGGTACCCTGAATATAGTGGTTTGTTAACAGCACTTCGGAATCGCTATCAACAATATAATGATACGCTCAATTACTTGGATGAAGAAGAGAAAAATGGGAGCAGCTTTCTCATCCGCCCTACAGTACCGCTTCAAGTAGGAAGAATTGAACGTAATCCACGTAAATTAGAAATACTTTATAATCAAGGTTATGAGGATGCAAAAGCATTAAAAGACTCTATCAAAAAATATATAAACGAGTAAAAGAAGAGGTCAACTTTGACTCTTCTTTTTCTATTTTTTGATTGATAGAAAAACTTCTATCATTTTTTAGCGGAAGCAAAAATAGATTAATATAGAAAGGAAATGATAAGGAGTTTTCTTAATGAGAATAGACCAACATTACCGGGCTTCCGCCAATCTTAGTTTAAACGGCAGCATTGCTGCTATACTGCCGGCCATGCTGATTGTTTCAGGGAATTTTTCCTTTTTTAAAACAAATGAAATTATGTTTTTAACCATTCCGTTTATCCTCTATAGTTTCTTTGCGTTTCAACTCTATCTTTTTAGAATGAAGCAATCGCAGTCGATTCAGCGAAATTTGATCTTGATTAAAGAAGAAAAACCTGCCCGGTCTTTTTTTGAGGCCCGCCACTTGTTACTTCTTCATGTTCAAACCCTTTCTCCCAGATTACAGCTTTTTTTTCCAAACGGACATTTAGCGGCCTCGATAGTGAAAAAGTCTGGCAGAGGTTTTTTCAACTATAACCGCAACAAAACCTTTACTCTCTGCAACTCAAATGATGAGATGATTGGTTTTTATAAGGTAAACGAAAGCAAAATTCTTAAAATTGAAGTGTTTGATAAGAATTGGAATTACTTGGGGTGCATGGAGAAAAGGAAAATTTCCTGGAACAAATACAAGAAAGAATTACTGGATGCCAATGGTAAATATATTGGCGCCGTTGAGGGCTCCGCGTTGTATATGGATGAGCAGGTTTTAAACAAAGGAGAAAGAATGGTGGGGAGGCTTAGAAGAGGCTGGATGCCGATGGAATGGAGCGGCCTGTTTCCGGATCCCAATACCCCGGTACTCACCTTCACAGATAGCTTATCAGAGGAGGACAAGCTGTTAAGGCTGTCATTTTTAATAAATGAATACTTTATTGAAAGATAAAATCAACTTGTTTCCCCTCTTTCTTATTGTTTGGTATGATATATAATAAATTTACCAAACAGCTAGACGGGGGTTTTTTTGTGGACATAACATTAATTAAAGGACATGGCTCTGGTAACGATTTTCTAATCATTGATGAAATAACGAATGGCTATTCTTTTTCCGAAAGTGAAAGGGCTGAACTTGCTAAGCTGCTTTGCAATCGGGAAGGCGAGCTTGGTGCCGATGGAATTTTGTATGTAATAAATAGTAAAAACGCGGATGGCAGAATGCGGGTTTTTAATGCAGACGGCTCTGAGGCTTCGATGTGCGGAAACGGGCTTCGCTTGGTTGCCCGCTATGTCTGCGAGCTAAAAGGGCTGGATGAAGCCGTAATCGAAACCATGAAGGCGAATCTCAAAGTAAGCCGGAAACCGGAAATTTATGACGGTGTCCCCACCTATCAGGTAGAAATTTCACCAGTATTATTTGAACTAAGTGCTTTGCCGCTGAATTTAGATCAGCCAACGCTTCTGAATGAAAAAATTGAAGAGCTTTCGGATGATTTAATGTTTACAGCCCTGGCGGTTCCAAATCCTCATTTAGTGGCGATTGTTACTGCTGGACAGCTTGAAGGTAACCTTCAAAAAGAATTAAGTGAAAAAGTCAACGGACCAAATGAATTATTCCCTGATGGGGTGAATGTGAGTTTTGTAAAGCCGCTTGAATCTGGCGCCATTTATGTGCGGACATTTGAGCGCGGAGTTGGCTTTACAAATGCCTGCGGAACGGCGATGTCTGCTTCTTCCTTAGTAACCTGCCTGCAGGGGTTAAATAAACTTGAAACCAGTATTCAAGTTTATAACAATGGCGGAAAGGTTCACTGCATTGTTCACCAGCAGGATGGCAAGTACCGGATTGATCTAATCGGCAATGCCACATATCTATATAATGCCGCTATAAGTGTTGACCTAAGCGGCGAAACCTTCACAGTTTCAGGCAAAGAGGAGCTCTCAGAGCAGCAAACCTACGAAAAGCTGCAAGGAGAGGTGCAGGAGTATTTAAGTACAACGCTAAAAGGATAAGGAATCCCCTTATCCTCAAATTGTCGAGAAAGGTTAATTTTCTCGGCAATTTTTTATTTTGTCAAAGTCTATATTGATTGTCTATGCAACTGGGCCAGTTGATTTCCGCTCCGGGCACTCGCTTTCCGCGGGGAGGTCCTGAAGCCTCCTCGGCGCTATGGCGCCTGCGGGGTCTCCAGTGACCTCTCTATCCCGCAGGAGTCGAGTGCCCTCCGCTCCAATCAGCTGGGAGGCAAATCAACCTGAAGTATTGCACACACATTTTCCAGCCTTGCTAAGTGTATTGGAATCTTTTCTTATTCTGACGGGCTGAAGTAAGAATAGCCTATTCTCTTACATTATTTAATCCACTTAACCGGCAGTAGTGAGTTCATGCGGCTTTTCTTTTGAATCTGCGAAGCTTCGCTCAAATTTTTTCCTTTCTAAATTTATGGCTCTGTTATTATTCATTATTGATTTTCGTGAAGGTATGAAAATTCATAGGCGGAGAATTTCCGGCTAATGTATAAAGAGGAAGCTTAAGAAGCAGAGATAAACCAGCTAATAGTTTGTCAACATTTTTCATTTAAATATCTTTTTATTGTGTGGTATTCTAAAAATAAGCATGCCAAATA
>NZ_JBHSHV010000011.1:0-40420 GCF_042653105.1 Neobacillus sp. GCM10023253 | reverse complement strand
ATGTTACGTTGGCTTCGTTTCAAATGAAACGAATATTATTGTTTGTTGACGTTTTTGTTTGTTTAGTTTTCAAAGAACTATTTTTTAAAATCGCTTCATCAGAAGCAACTCTATTAATATATCACATCGTTTTCTCGAAGTCAACAACTTTTTTGAAGTATTTACTATCAATTTGTTGTTAACTCGCCGGTAACGACTGCTTTAATATACTATCACCCTGGATTAAATTCGTCAACTGTTTATATGGATTTTTTTCAAAAAAATAACCGGCCCTTATAAAGAGCCGGTAACTTAATACATTACTTTGTTATTTTAATAATACCTTCTTGCTTTATGTCTACAAGCCCCTGCTTTTCAATAACTACTTTTTCGCCTTCAGTTAAATTAGTAAAGACGATTGGTGTAATCGTTGATTTGGCATGCTCCTTAATATAGGCAATATCAAACTTTAACAGCGGCTGGCCTTTTGTTACACGGTCATTTTCAGACACCAATGTTTCAAAGCCTTCACCCTTAAGGTTAACCGTGTCGATGCCTACGTGAACAAGAATTTCACGGCCGTTATCAGAAAGGATGCCTAGGGCATGCTTGGTTGGGAACAGGTTAACAATTTTACCGTCGACTGGAGATACAACCAAGCCTTCCTCAGGAACAATTGCAAAGCCATCACCCATCATTTTACCTGCAAATACTTGATCCGGCACTTCAGTGATTGGTTTGATTTCTCCTTTAATAGGAGAAACAAATACATCTTCACCGTTATGTTCAGATTGAAGCGCTTCAGGGTTTACCTCTTCAATTTGCTGCTGCACGCCTTTTTCCGGGGCATTGACAGCGGTTGTGCGCGGACGCTTTCCTTCCATTATATCCTTCATTTGACCCTTAATTGTTTCAGAACGCGGGCCGAAGATAGCTTGAATATTGTTGCCGACCTCAAGGACACCCGCTGCCCCAAGCCGCTTCAATTCATTTTTGTCCACGTCTTTAATATCATTAACAGATACACGAAGGCGGGTAATACATGCGTCTAAGTGAGCAATATTTGCTTTGCCGCCCATGGCATCTAATATATTAGAAGCTAAATCGCCTGAGCTTGCTTTGCCAGTCGGCGCCTGGTTTTCTTCTTCCTCCAGTTCGCGGCCTGGTGTTTTCAAATTAAACGTGCGAATCGCGAAACGGAAACCAAAGTAATAAATAACAGCAAACACAAGACCGACAGGAATAACAAGCCAAGCATGCGTTTGCGGGTTAATCAACCCGAATAGAATGTAGTCAATTAAACCTCCCGAGAAAGTCATCCCGATTTTTACATTTAACAGGTGCATCGTCATAAATGACAATCCAGCAAAAATGGCATGGATTCCAAACAAAATTGGTGCAACAAATAGGAATGAGAATTCAATCGGTTCAGTGATACCTGTTAAGAAAGAAGTTAAGGCAGCAGATGCCATTAAGCCCCCGACAAATACTTTCTTCTCTGGTCTTGCTTCATGATAGATAGCAAGCGCTGCAGCTGGAAGACCGAACATCATGAACGGGAATTTACCTGTCATAAACGTACCGGCAGTCAGATTCTTCACGTGGTCTGAAATCTGAGCCATAAAGATCCGCTGGTCACCGTGAACTACCTCACCGGCATGAGTTGTATAGCTGCCAAACTCATACCAGAATGGAGCGTAGAAAATATGATGCAGTCCAAAAGGAATTAATGAACGCTCAATAACCCCAAAGACAAACGCCGAAAGCGTTAAGTTTGCATTTACCATGTTATTAGAGAACGCATTCAATCCGTGCTGGATTGGAGGCCAAATAACCAACATGATTAAACCTAAAATGATAGCTGTTCCTGCCGTAATAATCGGAACAAACCGTTTACCGGCAAAGAATCCCAAATAAGAAGGCAACTCAATTTCATAGAACTTATTATATAATCCTGCGGCGATAATACCAACGATAATCCCGCCAAATACACCTGTCTGGAGGGTAGGAATCCCGAGGACACTAACATAGCTCGTGCCATTAATATCCTTTGCATCAATTCCTAAAACTGTCCCCATTGTGACATTCATAATCAAGTAGCCAATAATCGCTGCAAGTCCGGCTGTACCTTCTCCGCCAGCTAATCCGACAGCAACCCCGACTGCAAATAGCAACGGCAGGTTACCAAAGACAATATCTCCGGCATTTTTCATTACATTAGCGACCATTCTGACCCCTTCATTATCTAAGAAAGGTGCCAAGTTTAATAAGGCCGGGTTAACAAGCGCTGCACCTAACGCCAGCAGGATCCCTGCAGCCGGCAGTAATGCAACCGGTAACATTAATGCTTTACCGACTTTTTGTAAGACGCCAAAAGCTCTCTTAAACATATTTAAACCTCCTGAAATTGTATTCTAGCTCATTAAATGAATGCTTTTTATAAAAAAGACGCAAAAAAGGCATGAGCAAAAGACCAATTGAATGAAGATATGGGTATAGAGTTCCCATACATCCTCATTTCAATCAATTTTTTACTCATGCCTGATCGAATCAGTAACACGTAAATTGATGACTATTTAAATTTGTTTTGCAGCCGCTGCAAATGCATCGTCAGATAGACAGCTTCTGCATCGAACACTTTCATTTTTAAAGCTTGCTGCATTACCTTAATGAGCTTCCATGCAAGATTATAGCACACCGGATATTCATCCTTCAATAGGGAAGCGATTTTTTCTGGCTCTTCCACTTTTTCCCCATTTCTGACACGTTCTATCGTAAAACGAAGATGGCGGACCAGCCTCATATAATCAATGCTTTCCTTATCAATTTCAACCAGTAACTGCTCTTCCACCATATCCACTAATCTGCTGATCAACTGGGAATGCTGATTAACCTCAGAAAGATTCTTATTCGTTATGGCACTATGAATGTGGAGAGCAATAAAACCAATCTCCCCCACCGGAAGTTCAATACCGGTTCTATCTTTAATCAATTCCACGACTTCCTTCGCCACCTCATATTCATGACGATAGAGCGCTTTCGTTTCGACCAAGAATGGATTGCCCATTTCCATCCCTTGCGAGACACGCGTTAGCGCAAACATTAAGTGGTCGGTTAAAGCAACATGAATATGCTCATTTAACTTTGAACGAGTACGCTGCTTTATTAGGTTAATGGCGGAAATGATTACTTCATGAACATTTTGGTCAATAAAAGGAAGAAGTTTAATATAGTTTTCCTGCTCTTTTTCATTTTTAAGAACAAATAGCTTTTCAACTTTTTCCGTATCAATAAAATCGCCCTGTTTACGGTTAAAGCCAATGCCTTTGCCGATAATGACAACTTCCTTGTAGGCAGGGTGTTCAGCAATCAATACATTATTATTTAAAGCCTTATTTATCTGAAGTTTTGCCATACCCTTAATCCTCATTTCGAATAAAAACAATCAGTATTACCATACTAAAAGACGCCCATCAGGAAGTCAACGACAAAAAAAGGAACTGTGAAAAATATCCACAGCTCCTTTATAAAGGATTTATTTTAAGAAAATAAAATACAGTACAAAGATAACAAAGAAGAAGTACATAATCGGATGAATTTCTTTCGCTCTGCCCTTTACCAGCATTGTAATCGGATAGAAGATGAAACCGATCGCGATTCCAGTTGCGATACTGTATGAAAGCGGCATTGCAATGATGGTTAAAAACGCCGGAACGGCAATTTCAAACTTAGTCCAGTCAATTTTCCCTAAAGAAGAAACCATCAGTACCCCAACAATAATTAATGCAGGAGCAGTAACCGGCGCTGTAATGACTGATAATACCGGGAAGAAGAATAATGATAAAAGAAATAATGCAGCAGTTACCAGTGACGCAAATCCTGTTCTGGCACCGGCAGCAACCCCCGCTGTTGATTCGATATACGAGGTGGTTGTTGATGTTCCAAGTACAGCACCGACAGTTGAAGCAACAGAGTCAGAAACCAAGGCTCTTCCTGCATTTGGAAGTTTTCCGTCCTTCATTAATCCTGCCTGACCGGCAACCGCAACAAGCGTCCCTGCGTTATCAAAGAAATCCACAAACAAGAAGGTAAGGATAATACCCAGCATAGCTGTTGTATAAAACGAACTGTCTCCAAAGGAAGAAAACGCAGCACCAAAGGTTGGTGAGATACTTGGTACATGGCCAATAACTTTGTCAGGAACTTTAATTTCGCCAAAAATCATTCCTACGATTACCGTGATGATCATTCCGTAGAATACCGCACCACTAATTCCTCTTGTCATCATGATAACTGTTACTAAGATGCCAAAAATGGCCAATAATGTCCCTGGGGCTGACAAATCTCCCAGACCAACAAGTGTTGCATCATTGTTCACGATAATTCCAGCACTTTGCAATCCGACAAAGGTAATAAATAAACCGATACCAGCACCAACTGCATGTTTCAATTCAATTGGAATGGCATTAATAATTTTCTCCCGAAGACCTGTCAGCGTCAGTAAAAAGAAGAATACGCCGGAAATGAATACAGCGCCCAAAGCATGCTGCCAAGGAATTCCGCTTCCTAGTACCACTGTATAAGCGAAGAAAGCATTTAATCCCATCCCCGGTGCTAACGCAAGCGGATATTTACCAAGAAGACCCATAATAATCGAACCTAATGCCGATGCTAATGCTGTAGCTACAAACACTGCTCCATAATCCATTCTCATTGCATCAGGAAGATCTTTAACAGATGCAAGTGACAGTGTTAATGGGTTTACAACCAAAATATAAGCCATTGCTAAAAACGTAGTCAGTCCGCCCATAAATTCGCGGCGGTAATTTGTGCCTACTTTTTCGAACTCAAAATACTTATGCATTCTTTTCTCCCCCTGTTTTTCCTTTATTTTATGCAAAAAAACGTTCCGGCATTCTACCGGAACGTTGACTATTGGCAGGTGAAAACAGAGAAAAGAATAAAAATGCCTCTCTATTAAACACTGCCTCGTAGTCAAGCCATTTACGGTGGCTCGGTAGAAACTTTTGGGCCATATCCCCAATATTATACGACGCAATTCGACAATATCTTCATTTGACTTTTTTATTTTAACAGCGTTTTTTATGTTTGTAAACAATAAAAACGAACGATACTAAAAAATATTTTTAGCATCGTTCGTTTTTTCACTTCCTCTTATTCCCATTCAATTGTTGCAGGTGGCTTGCTGGTGATGTCATAGACAACGCGGTTGATGTGCGGGACCTCGTTTACGATTCTTGTTGAAATGACTTCAAGGACATCCCACGGAATCCTTGCCCAGTCAGAAGTCATACCGTCAATCGAGGTGACCGCGCGAATCCCAATTGTATAATCATACGTACGGGTATCTCCCATGACACCGACGCTGCGGATATCCGGAAGCACGGTGAAGTATTGCCAAATATCGCGGTCAAGCCCTGCCTTTTTAATTTCCTCGCGGAGAATCCAATCTGATTCGCGGACGATTTCTAATTTATCTTCCGAGATTTCACCAAGGACACGAATACCAAGGCCCGGTCCCGGGAATGGCTGTCTCCAGACAATCTCATCTGGAATTCCAAGCTCGGTACCTAAGGCACGTACCTCATCTTTAAATAAAGTGTTTAATGGTTCGATTAATTTAAATTGCATGTCCTCAGGAAGCCCGCCAACATTATGGTGGGATTTAATCGTTTGCGCTGTTGCTGTACCGCTCTCGATAATATCGGTATAAAGCGTTCCTTGTGCTAAGAATTCAATGCCCTCAAGCTTGGCCGATTCATCATCAAACACATAAATAAATTCATTGCCGATAATTTTCCGCTTTCTCTCAGGGTCAGAAACACCTGTCAACTTTGATAAGAAGCGTTCTTTAGCATCTACCTTGATGACATTCATATGGAAGCCTTCAGAGAATGTCTTCATAACGCTGTCTGCTTCGTTTTTCCGTAATAAGCCGTGATCGACAAAAATACAGGTTAACTGATCGCCTATGGCCTTATGAATTAATACGGCAACAACTGAGGAGTCTACCCCGCCGCTTAGCGCGCACAGAACTTTTTTATTTCCGACAGTTGTACGGATTTTTTCCATTTCCATTTCAATGAAGTTCTCCATTGACCAATCGCCGCTGCAGTCGCAAACATTGAATACGAAATTATTTAAAAGGTCATTACCATAAATAGAATGGCGCACTTCCGGATGGAACTGAACAGCATAAAGCTTTCTATCTGCATTACTCATCGAAGTAATCGGGCAGGATGGGCTTGTTGCATCAACAGTAAACCCTGCCGGCGCTTCCACAACAAGGTCGCCGTGGCTCATCCAGACAACCTGCTCTTCCGGCAGACCGCCAAATAGCGCTGATTGATTTTCTACCTTCATTGTAGCTTTTCCATACTCACGGTGCGTCGCTTTTTCAACCTTGCCGTCAAAATGAACGGTCATTAACTGCATACCATAGCAAATGCCAAGAATCGGCAGACCCATTTCAAAAATTTCTTCGTCACAACGAAAGGAATTTTCATCATACACACTGTTAGGACCGCCTGAAAAAATAATTCCCTTCGGATTCATCTTGCGGATTTCTTCCGCCGTAATCGTATGCGGATGCAGTTCGCTGTAAACGCCAAACTCGCGAATCCGGCGTGTGATTAATTGGTTATACTGACTTCCAAAGTCTAAAACGACAATCATATTTTGCTTTCCAGACAACATGCCCACCCCTATTTTTTTAAGTTAATTTAGTTTTTCCCGATTTTTTATAAAAAATAAAAAAACTAGAGTTCCCGCCCTTAATAAAATAAGAAGGCAGAATTCTAGTTTTTTCGTATAAGAATATACTTAACCAATTCTGCCTTCATAGTCAGGCCATTTACGGCGGCCCGGTAGAGACTCTCGAACCCTATCATCGAGGATATATGAAGGTTTTCACCTATTAAATTACACCATATTGTAACAATAGGATGATTTTTTGGTCAAGCGATAGTCTTTTTGATTAAATTTTCCCACAATTCCCACGTTTCCTTCCAGCTTCCCTCTGGCAGGTTTTGATTGTATATGTACTGCTCATAACGGTGCGTTAAGCGCGTCATTTCCCTCGTCGAGAAGAACGTGTCAATATAGCGGGCATAGTTACGAAGTGTTTGATTTTCCTTACGTTTTAACCCGTAACGGTCGAGCTGACTTAGTAAAATCAAGTAGGCTGCACTGATGGTTTCATCCTTTTTCCTAAAACGGTAACGCAGCATGACGAGATACGGGAACCATTTGCCGCGAATTCGATACAAAAGCGCAATAACAGCAGCAGCTAGCACGCCGCCAAACACAATCCATTTCCACTCATTTTTGAAGAACAACTGGATATTTCTCCAGATATCCCTGATATCAAAGGAGTTATCTTTCTTTACATTTGCTGTTTCTTCGAGCGGCTTCTTTTCCGGTTTTTTTACAGGTGCAGGCGCAGGTGTTTGCGTATTTGTGGAAGTCTGCCCTGATGTAAAGTTAATGTTAATACTGTTTGAGAACCCTTTTGTCGGTTCAAAGGGAATCCAGCCTTGAGTCGGGATAAATACCTCTACCCAGGAATGAGCATTATTATTAGTGATTGTGTAAAGCTCCTTCGTTTCGTCATCCCGGCTGTATTCCAGGAACTCTCCTCCCGTAAATCCCTTTACCCAGCGGGTTGGAATGCCAATCGAGCGGAGCATGACGGCCATTGAGCTGGAAAAATTATCGCAGTACCCTGTTTTCGTATCGAATAAAAATTGGTCCACATAATCGTCTTTTCCCCCTGGGATAGCGACATTTTTCTGGTCATAGGTGTATTCTGTATTTCCAAAATACCGCTCCACCGCTCTTGCCTTATCGAACCAATTCGTTTCAGAAGCGGTGATCTCTTCTGTTAATTGTTTGATCCTTGGCGGCAGCTCTTCCGGAATCTGGGTATACCTTTTGTAAAACTCCTCGTTCATCACAGCCGGGTCATAGCCTGTCGTTTTTCTTAAATCTACAGCTTTGTATTGAGGCACTTTAAAATCAACAATATAATCCACATTGCCGATATTTCTGATTTTTTCCGTATTTGTATCAATTTGAATCGGGTATTGTTCAGGCAGCTTTGGTTGGAAATCGATGAACTTTTGAATTCCTGCCGGATAAACAACAAAAGAAACAAACTCCCCAGCCGGATTGACTTTAGCTGTTTCATTGGTGGTTTCCACATTACTTGGTATAGATAATACCGGCACTAAATCAGACTGTCTGAAATCAATGGTTGTCGCCCCCGATGCAAGCCAGCCCTTTCCGGTATACACATCCTTCGTTTCAACCTTCCAATAGTTCTTGCCATTCGACTCAACCGTAAAAACAGTGGTATCATCCCCAATAAACGGACCGCCCAATCGGGAGTCATTCGTCCCATAGCCAATCCGGCTGATACCGCCGATGCCATCTCCGCCTCCCTTGTTACCCGCCGCTTTTAAATATGGAACCGGGTCGGGCCAAATCGGCGCTGCCTTCGGAGCAGCAATTCCAACAATCACACTTAAGGCAACCATAATAACAAGCGGCACCATCCATTTTTTCATAAAAGCGGAGTCGCTGTTGATATTTTCTCTTCGGTTGATGCGGAAAAAAGTCAGCATGCCCATCACAGCAAATCCAGCTGCCACAGTCCGGACGATGGCAAATTTGGCATCATAGATGGTAAACGTATCGAGAACCGCGATATACAGTAACGTCATAAAGAAAAAGATAAAAATCCGCTGCTGCCGCAGGAGCCAATAATGGATGAGGTAGATCATGATCCACAATAGGATAAAAAACAACAGGGTGCGGAATTCGTTCGATAGTTCATTCCAGTTCCTAGCCGCAACGGACCATAAGTTATTAATAACATCCTCAGAAAAGGAACCTAACCATCCGGAGTGAAAAAAACCTCCCTCGTAGTGGAACCGATTAATCGAAAAAAGAATGAAAACAATCTTAATCAGCCATTGCCAAAACCATTTCATTTGCAGATAGGACAGGGCAAACGCAATAATCAAAAAAACAATAAATGTTTCGATATGGTCCGTATCTGTTAATTGTTCCACCGGCCTAAGCCATTCCCATAGCAGCAAAAATCCAAAGGTATATAAAAGAAGGGTTGGGAAATCTCTTTTCATTAATATAACGTCACCTCCGAGAAGGCAGCTTCGAATTGACCGTCATGAACCAATATCACTCGGACGCCGCGGGCGTTTGCAACTCCAATGAGCGAGCGTTCATTGCCGTCAGGCGCTTCATGTTCACCTTTGATAAGGAAAAGGGTAATCGCCCCTTTTCTTTGGCCGTGAAAGCTGGCTTTTTCAATCAAAGACTTGGTTAACTGGGCTGTGACGAGCATGAATGAAACGGTTTGCTGAATAAATAGGCCATCTGCTTCAATGACCTTTTCTAGCGGTGAAAAGCTTTTTGCCTCGATTTTGGCGAGATGATAGAAAAGCTGCTGCAGCTGCTGTTCCCCGCCTCTGATTGGAAACGAGGCTCGTTCCTTGCTGATGGTAAGAAGGCCTGTTTGCGCCCCTTTTTTCAAAACAGCCCTTAGTAAAGAGGCCGTGAACGAAACTACTGCTTCAAAGCGTTTATCCGGTACACAGTCCATCACCACAAAAACATCATGAGACTGCCGCTTTTCAAACTCTTTTGTCATAATCTCATTCCGCTTGGCAGTTGCCTTCCAGTTAATCCAGGAAAATCGGTCGCCCGGCTGGTAGTCCCTGACGCCGACCGCCATGGTCGTATCGCGCTGGACCCGTTCGCGGGATGCCGTCAAACCTTGGTCATACTGATGCTCAAAGGGACGGTAAAGGAGCTCGGTATAGGCCGGATAGACAATGATTTTCCCTTCAGCTGGGCGTGTTTTTTCCTTTTCAAATAAGCCGAGCGGGTCGCCGGCCCTAAGGGTAAAGGTTTGAAAAAAATGCTCGCCGCGCGGCAATTTATCGATGGTATATTCATAGGTAAACTCTTTTTTAAAACCGGGAAACAGAATGGCCTTCGGGGAGCTGGCTTTATCGGCATATTCTAATGATTGGTCCAGGTTATCTTGGACGATTAAATAAAATAACGGAAAGCCTTTCGACCTTTTTATCTGGACGGTTACTTTTAACGGCTCCCCGGCATTGTAATCCGTTTTGGGCAGAATCCTTTTGACTTCCAGTTCGTTCAAAGAATAGAAGGAAAGTGCAACGCAATAAATCGCAAACGGCAGGAAGCTGTAAAACAGAAACCAGCTGACAAATCCCCCTTGGAACATTGCATAGGAGAAGGTCAGGAAGATCAAGAAAAATAACAGGATAAACTTCCAAGCCCTTTTAGTGAATTTCCATAGTTTTTTCATTTTACTTCACAAGCCTTTGGACAGGAACGGGAACTCTGTTAACTACTCGGTTCACTACTTCCTCCGAGGTGATCCCTTCAAATTTAGCTTCCGACTTTAAAATAATCCGGTGCGACAGGACGTATGGCGCTAAATATTGAATATCATCCGGTAGCACATAGTCACGTCCAAAAATAAAGGCATAGGCTTGCGCAGCTTTCATCAGAGCAATGGATCCCCTTGGGCTTGCGCCGAGGTATACACTTCCATACCCCCTTGTCCGGTTAACGATATCCACGATATAACGCTTGATCGTATCATCGACAAAAACCTCTTTGACCTCTTGTTGTAGCGCCCGCAGGCCCTCCAGATCAATAACAGGCTGAAGGTCCTCGATTGGCGGCACTTTTTGCGCCCGGTTCAATACCTCGATTTCTTCCTGGATGTCCGGGTAGCCCATCTTCATTTTTAATAAAAAGCGGTCGAGCTGTGCTTCCGGAAGCGGATATGTACCTTCATATTCAATCGGGTTTTGCGTCGCCATGACGAAAAACGGTTTTTGGAGTTTGTGGGTCACTCCGTCAATCGTGACACTCGCTTCCTCCATGCCTTCAAGTAGTGCCGACTGCGTCTTCGGCGAAGTCCGGTTAATCTCATCCGCGAGGATAATATTACCCATCAGCGGGCCAGGGCGAAATTGAAACTCCATTTCCTTTGGGTTATAAATGGACACCCCGGTTACATCTGATGGCAGCAGGTCCGGGGTGAACTGAATTCTCCGAAAGTTAGCATTAACTGATTTAGCTAAGGCACGGACCATCATCGTTTTTCCGACACCCGGCACGTCTTCAAGCAGAACATGGCCTCCTGCCAGCAGCGCGACAAGGCTTAGTTCCGCGACATTTCTTTTTCCAATCATAACCTTTTCAATGTTCGCGAGAATTTTATCTATTGTGGGATTCCATTGTTCATGGGCCAAGGTTGACTCCTCCTCATTCAAAAAACCAAATAATTACATTCTATCTATGTATTCGATTTTTCTCCGAAAAATTCCTGTGAAAAAGACACAGATATTTCAACTATTAGACGGATGATAAGGAGGAAATGTTTCTTACTTTTTTGTTAAATTATAAATGTACGTTTTAACAAGTTTATACACATAACTCTGGCCTGCTGTTTCTGTATTGGGGTTGTATTTTTCACCGTTTACAATGTTATTAGAGACAATTCGAATTCCCAAGAACGGTACTTGGAAGCTTTCTGCAACTTGGGCGGATGATGCTGCTTCCATTTCTTCCACAAAGGTACTGAATAGGCTGTTCAGCCAATTGATTCGGTCCACTTCGTTATTCCATACATCCGCTGAACCGATCGTACCTTCGACAACTTTTCCTTTGTGATACTGGTCCGTTATTTTCATAGCATCAGCAAGCAATGCTTGATCTCCTTCGAAGTAGCGGATTTGCCCCGCCTTCACCTCTTCTTCACTTTCCTCTGAAGCGGTTAAGTCCATAGGCATCCACCTAGTCGGGGTAATCCCTTGATTTTTCCCTCTTATTTCTGTTTTAAACGAGCCGATATTGGTCACTCTTTTACCGACAACAATATCAAATACATGTATATTGGGAACATGGCCGCCTGATGTACCTTGATTAATAATAGCAATCGGGTGATATTTGACGATAGCAATGGCCGTAGCCGCCGCGGCATTTTCCATTCCTTTTCCTGTTTTTGAAACGATAACCGGATAGCGGTTGATTTCGCCTTTATAAAAAACAAACGATCCATACTTTTCTTTTTTAACTTTTTCTAATCCTTGAATTAACTGGTCAATCTCGACCGGCATGGCCCCTTGTATAACTATCGGCCTTTGTGCTGATTTTGCGTGTACCTCTATTTTAAACATTAAAAAGAAGCTTAAGACTATTAAGGCCGCCGGGATTATTTTCTTAGCAATCATGATTGGCATCTCCCTTTCATAAAATCCTCCAAATCAATCTAACAAAAAGACTACCTCCTTATTATCAGGAAGTAGTCTCTGATTTAGCCGAAATATATTTGTTCAGGCAGATTCATAACAAGAATGCTCAACTTTTACTTTCGGCGAATAACCGGAAGTATTACATGGGATGGATAGTCTTCCTCGTGATAAATTATTTGCATGGCGGGTCTTGACTCCAGATCTGTCAGCATTGTTCCACCATTATTCATATTTACATCAAATCTCGGGAAATTGCTTGAAGAAACTTCAATCCTGATTCGATGTCCAGGCTTAAAAACATTACTCGTTGCCCACAGGTCAATCTCATAGGCTTTTACCTCATTACCGATCCGCTTGTAAACATCGCTTGCCCGGACGATTCCGTCCGTTAAATTATAGGCTGTCCCGTTGGGTAGTACATCCACTAATTTGGCGGTGAAGTCGGTATCAACCCCATCCGTTTTAGCATATAAAACCACTTTAATTGGTCCTGTGACCTCTAGCTCATCCTCTAAAACTGGACTAGTAAAAACAAGGACATCTTCCCGTTCTTCAACTGCACGCTGATCTAGAGGCCCTGTTAATGCCCCCGTGTGAAGTAACGTTCCGCCCCCTGTTGTCGGGACAGGGTGTTTGGGATTGAAAACAAATTGGTCAAAGGGTTCGCTTTCGGGAGGTTCGGTAGTAAGCTGCCCATTACCAAATCTAGTATTGGCAACACCTTCACTATGAAAATAGTAAGGAATATGCGTGGTATCAGGTAATGGCCAGATCTCTTCTTCACGCCACACATTTTCTCCCATCACAAAAATCTTAACTGGTTTCTCAGAAAGAAGGCCCGTATCGACCCCTTTTAACCACTGATCAAACCAGCGAAGGTGAAGATTTGTTAGGTCTTCTTTGTAGTTAATCCAGTTTTCTGAAGCATGCAGCCCAAATCTGCGTTCCCCGATGGAAAAACCGAAGTTCCCGTGGGCCCATGGGCCAATCATTAACATTTGCGTTTGATTTGAGGACTGTTTCAACTTTACAAAGTTAGCAATTGAAGGTCCTAAGAAACAATCGTACCAGCCAGCAAGATGGTAAGCCGGCACGTTTATTTTCTTCAATTTTTCTTCCGTCAATGAAACTTGTTTCCAACCATCATCGTCAGGCTTCCATTCAGCCATTTCGAAAAAATAGCTTAATATGTCCAAACTTTTTAACGGCGGCCATTCCTTCAACGGTGCAGCTGTATACCAATTTTCAACCGTGTCGATATACCCGGCCAATTCCCGCATCTTTTCTTCATATTCTGCTAGGTTCATATATTTTCGTTTAAGCTCATCGCCAGCAATAGACTCAAGTGCCCATGAAACATTCAGGCCTAACTCATAAACCCCATTTCGAAAAAAGCCGCCCTCTCTGATATCACTTAAAGTTTGTGCCGGAAAGATAGCTTTTAAATGGGGGGGATTTTCGGCTGCAGCAAGCAATTGTGTATAACCGTAATACGACAAACCAAACATTCCGACGTTTCCATCAGAATATGGCAGTCCCGCTGCCCATTCAACCGCATCATAGCCATCATTTCCTTCGTGTTTAAAAGGATAAAAGTTCCCTTCCGAAGAAAATCGTCCTCTTACATCCTGAATAATCACTACATAGCCATTTTCCACCAAACGGTGCGTGTCCAAATAACGATGAGAATAATACCGTTCATTTTTGTTATAGGGCAGACGTGTAAGTAAAACAGGATATCGATTCCCATTGTTTGGCCGGTAAACATCAGCATATAAAATGGTGCCATCTCTTAACGTACAGGGGACATTTTTTTCAACTAATATTTGATTGACTGCCATTCGGGTATTTCTCCTTTTTCAATCCTATATTTAGGAGTTGATATTGTTTATTAATGGCTTTTGCATAGCCATTACCCTACTTGTGAAGACACTAATGGCAAGCATGATAAATGTGTTAATGGCAATTGCCACTACTCCAATATCCAGATCTTGGATCAAGTGCGGTGCGTGCGGGAAAAAACTTGCCATCGTTTTGTCTGTGATGGTAAAGTACGCAACCAAGGCGACACCTACAACCATGCCGACAGAAGCACCCATTTTACTAACAGGATTGCGCTTCATCAAGCTAAATGCTAATGGCGGGAATAGCTGCAGCACAAAACTATAAGCCATTGTCAATAGAGCAATCATTGTATTTCCGCCGAAAAAGGTAAAATATAACGATACTAATGAAATGATCGGCACAAAGATTTTCGTTAATTGAGCAAGCTTTTTGTCAGATGTTTCTGGCTTAATAGCTTTATAAACATTTTTTGATAATGTCGTAGCAGCTGTAAGGATTAATAAGGAACAAGGAACAAGGGCTGCCAATAACCCAGCTGAACCAACGACACCGATAAACCATGGCGGCAATGAGGCTTTTGCAATCTTAAATAAAGCGAGGTCGGATGCCGTTCCTTCCAAGTTAGGTAACTGTAACACCGCAGTAAAGCCGATAAATAAGATAAACACGAGAATGATTTGATATAAAGGCAAAATGGCCGTGTTTTTCCTTAAAGCAGATTCACTCTTGGAAGATAAACTAGCTCCAAAGCAATGCGGCCACATGTACTGCCCCAATGCAATGGTTAGACAGATGGAGACATACCAAGAAATACTCAAACCTTGATCAGGCATTAACAGGAATCCTGGTTTAGCTTGTTCCAATGTCTCGAACATTGGCTGAATGCCGCCATAATAATGGATTGGCAAATAAATACCTAAAAACAAAATAACTACAAGCATAAGCAGGTCTTTTAAAACTGCTGTCCAAGCTGACCCGTGAATACCTGAAATATATACAAAAATCGTTACAATAATCATTCCAACCCAAACGGCAATTTTCGGCGGAATCATTCCGTAGGATGCCTCGGACACAATAATCTGAAAACCCTTTAATTGCAAAACAATATAAGGGATCATGGATATAACACCAATTACAGCAACAAGCAACCCTAAGGATTTACTGTTATATTTCTTCGCAAAAAAGTCGGATTGTGTCAGCAAATTATGCTTTTTTGCATAACGCCAAATAGGTGGCAAGATCCAAAATGGAATCACATAGGTCAACGCACAAAAAATGTAGATGGTAGGACCTCCCATTCGATATGCGCCACCACTGGCACCCAGGAACACAAAGGTGGAAAACATTTCACCAGCCATTAATACGAACATGATGAGAGAACCGAAATTTCTCTCCGCAACCGCCCACTGCTCAAGCTTCATTTCTTGCCCTTTACGCGCACGAATTCCCAAGTATATAGCTGCAAATAGGGTTAATCCAATAATTAGAATCGAGCTATTCATTGATTTTCCTCCTGTTTATCATAGATAGCATTACAGATATATAGGCAGACAGAAGTTAACACCAGCCATAAAGCCGACCAGAATACAATAAACGGAAGGCCAAGTACATAAGGTTCAATTCGATTGATGACAGTTAGTGAGCCGATAGCGGGAATGATGGTTAATAAAGCAATCCATTTCTTCATGGGGTAAAATTCCTTCCTAAATAGAGTGGTGATTGTTTTGCTGCATAACAATAGTTCGTAGAAGTTGATATCCGAAATATAATATAGAATATTGATAATAGTCAGAAAATAAAATAGATACTTTGAGAAACTATACCTCTCCTAGTATGAATCAGTTTATGATTAGGAGAGGTTGATATAAGTTCCTTTATAATGCTTTCTTTTCAAGAGTTTCTGTATTTTTAGCTGTTTTGTTGCTTGATATCTGAACTAGTTCAGCTTTGAGCCCTTTGAAGGTTGAATAACACATAACCAACATTAGTATGGCAAGCGGGATGGATGTTGCGACAAGCGCTGATTGCAGTCCCTTTAAGCCGCCAGTTAAAATTAGAACAGCAGAAACCGCAGCAATGACGACACCCCAAATGATTTTAGTAATTTGAGTAGGATTTGGATTACCGTTTTCACTGATCATTCCCAATACAAAAATAGCAGAATCCGCAGATGTAATAAAGAAAATAATCACGAGTACCATTGCCAAGACAGATAAGAACGTGCTCATTGGGAAGAAATCAAAAAACTTAAATAAGGCAGATGTTACATCTGAAGAAACAGCTTCAGCAATTGCTGTTTTACCGTGATTTTGAATTAGGTCGAGTGCCGAACCTCCCATAACAGCAAACCACAAAAAGGAACCGAGAACCGGAATAAAGACAGCACCCATCATAAATTCTTTAATGGTTCTTCCTTTTGAAATCCTCGCTACAAAGCTTCCTACAAGCGGAGCCCAGGCAATCCACCAGCCAAAATAGAACAGCGTCCAACTACCAATCCATTCACCTTTCCCCGCATTATACGGCTCCATGCGAAAGGACATGCCGATAAAGTTTTGGGCATAATCGCCAATTCCTTGTAAAAAGATTTTAAAAATGGACTGTGTAGGTCCAAGAATTAACATAAATCCTAATAAAGCGAATGCTAGCAGCATATTAAGATTGGACAAGTGTTTAATACCGGCCTGCAATCCAGAAACCGATGATGAAAGATAAAGAATCGTTGTAATAGCAATGATGATAACCTGAATATAAAAACCTACTGGAATACCCCAAAGATAATTCATACCGCTGTTTACTTGCAATGTTCCAAAACCAAGGGAAGTAGCAATTCCAATAACAATGGATAAAATAACTATGATATCAATAAATTTTCCAAAAGAACCTTTAATCTTGTCACCAACTAATGGATAAAAAACAGAACTTAATGATGATGGCAACTTCTTTCTAAACTGGAAAAATGCTAAAGAAACACCAACAACAGCATAGCATGCCCACGCGGAAACTCCCCAATGCAGATATACAATTTGCATCGCAAGCTTTGCTGACTGCTCAGAATTTGCCTTCCCAAAAGGAGGGTCAATATAATAGGAGACAGGTTCTGCCACGCCCCAAAAGACAAGGCTGATGCCAATCGACGCGCTGAAAAGCATGGCAATCCATGTAGCTGTTTTATATTCCGGACGGTCGGAATCATCGCCTAAACGGATATGGCCAAATTTTGATATGGCAATATACATACAAAAGGCAAAGAAAACAAACACACTTCCAAGAATAAACCAACCTAAGTTGTTATAAATAAAGCCTAGTGATGAATTTGAGAAATTCTCCAGTTGCTTCGGAGCAAAAATACCGACACTGATTAGCAACAGACTCAGAACTAATGAAATATGAAAAACAGCTTTCTTGCTATTCATCTAATCACCCTTATCAGTAAATTTCAATTTTTTCCTCTTAATTACTTGTAAGCGATTTCCAAAAGTTGTATAAAAATAAAGAAAATTATTTATAATCAAAAATAATATAGCAGTCTATGGAGGAATTTCTCCTCATAGACCGCCGATCAAACATTATTTTAACACTTTAGATGCTGCGAGAGATCTGACAATACCTTCCACTCGGTCTCCTACCTCAGATGTAGAAGCGGTTCCCTTCATATCTGGTGTTAGAATCTTACCTTCCACTAGCAGCTCCTCGATGGCATCTAGAACTAGCTTTCCATAGTTTTCATATCCAAGGTGATCCAACAGCTGACTTGCGGACCATATCGTTGCCAACGGGTTAGCTAAACCAAGACCTGCAATATCCGGCGCAGAGCCATGAATCGGTTCAAACATCGATGGGAAGTTTCTTTCAGGATTGATGTTCGCACCGGCAGCCAGTCCAATTCCTCCAGCTAAAGCGGCACCTAAATCTGTTAAAATATCACCAAATAAATTTGAAGTAACCACTACTTCAAACCGTTTCGGGTCGGTTATCATCAGCATCGCAGCTGCATCAACGAGATAGGAGGCCGTTTTCACATCCGGGTAGTCTTTGCTGACTTCCTCAAATACTTGATCCCAGAAAACCATTGAATAGTTTAAGGCATTACCCTTACTGATACTAGTCAGAGATTTGCCTTCTTTTCTTGCTGTTTCAAAAGCGTAGCGGATCACCCGTTCAGTGCCTTTGCGGGAAAACACTCCGGTTTGCAGCACGACTTCATTTTCTTGGCCCTTAAATAACCAATCACCAGCTCCGGCATACTCCCCTTCACTGTTTTCACGGATAAACAGCATGTCCACATCTTTCCGATTAATATCTTTCAATGGACATGGTGCGCCATTGATTAACTTAATGGGACGGATATTGATGTATTGGTCAAAGCTTTTTCTGATTTTCAACAACAAGTCCCATAAGGAAATATGGTCAGGTACACCCGGAAATCCGACTGCACCTAGAAAAATGGCGTCAAAGCCCTTGAGCTTTTCGATTCCATCCTCATCCATCATGACACCGTGTTTAGAATAGTACTCACAGCCCCATGGAAAATAGGTGTACTCGAACCTTAGGCTGCCATCTAACTCTGCAATTTTATTTAAAACCTTTATTCCTTCCTGCAATACCTCGGGGCCGATTCCATCCCCGGGTATTACAGCAATTTTATATGTGCTCATTATTTGTCTCCTCGGTTCCAAACAACTAATTTCAATTCTGTCATTTCCTCAACTGCATATTTGATCCCTTCGCGTCCAGTTCCGCTTTCCTTCACGCCGCCATATGGCATATGGTCTACCCGGAAAGTAGGAATGTCGTTGATCATCACAGCCCCGACTTCTAGCATTTCGCTTGCAAGTAAAGCCTGATCAACATTTTTTGTATAAACCCCAGCCTGGAGCCCGTATCTTGAATCATTTACATATTCAATTGCTTCTTCAACGGAACTTACCTTATTCACAATCACAACCGGAGCAAATACTTCCTGGCAAGACACCTTTTGTTTCGGGTCAACATTGGTTATAATAGTCGGCTCTAAAACCCCATCTTCTGTAAGCTTACCGCCAGCTACTATCTCTGCGCCATTTTGCTTCGCTTCTTCAATCCAGACTGCCGCGCGCTCTGTTTCTTTTTTGGAAATTAACGCTGATATATACGTATCAGGGTTTAACGGGTCACCTATTTTTAATAGTTTTGCCGCCGCCGCAAACTTTTCAACAAATTGATCATACACATCTTCATGGGCATACACGCGCTGCAAAGAAATACATACTTGGCCTTGGTTGGAGAAAGCCCCCATCACACAGCGGTCGATGATTTGATCAATATTTGTATCTTTATCTAAAATAACTGCCGCATTAGAGCCAAGTTCTAAAGTTGTTCTTTTCAATCCCGCTTTATTGCGAATCGCAATACCAACAGCCGGGCTACCCGTAAATGTAATCATCGCCACTCTATCATCACGGATGATTGCTTCCCCTACGACTGATCCAGCTCCTGTTACCACATTTAAGACACCGTTAGGAAGGCCTGCTTCCTTGAAAAGCTCTGCAATATATAGGGCAGATAATGGTGTTTGAGACGCCGGCTTTAACACAATGGAATTACCTGATGCAATCGCCGGACCAACCTTATGGGCTACTAGATTCATTGGGAAGTTGAACGGCGTAATTGCACCAATAACTCCAATCGGCTTGCGGACCGTATACCCGATTCTTCCTACTCCGCCAGGAGAAGCGTCAAAAGGAAGGGTTTCCCCGTGAATTCTTTTTGCCTCTTCCGCTGCAAATTTATAGGTTTCAATTGTTCTTGAAACCTCTCCTCTCGCAAAAGAAATCGGCTTAGCTGACTCTCTTGAAATAACTTCTGCCGCTTGGTCTAACCTTTCTTCCAAGAGTTTTACGACATTTTCCAAAATAGCTGCCCGCTGATAGGACGGCATTTTGGAAATTACTTGAAAGCCGGCTTGAGCTGATTTTATGGCGTCCTTTGTCAGTTTTTCATCTGCCATTGCAATCTCAGCAATCAGCTCTCCAGAATATGGGGAGTAAAGAGGGGCATATTTTGCCGCCTCTACGTCTGCTCCATTAATAAACAAATGCTTTTTCTCAGCTGCTGCCACCTTACTCATCGCCCTAATGCCTCCAATACCATGTCGTGGAATTGTACGATTGCCTTTTCGGAGGAAGAATAAACTCCTTGGTTAAAGGCACGGGAACGGAATCCAATCTGCTCCAACTCTACTAACTCCACATCTTCTTGTCTTACTTGCTCGGCAAATGTGACAAGGTCCTGTTCTTCTTGGGATAAATTCTCATCCCTGAAATAGTAAGTGTATACTCCTAAAGTTGTTTCGTGGTCAATCGGAACCATTTGAATGGTTGCCATATTGGCAGGTCCTGGATAGATCGTTACCATTAGGTTTGGCCATAACCAGTAGAACTCCCCGCCTTGGAATTCTGCTTCATTTAAGTCAGTTGATCCCATTGTTTTATCCGGTTTAACCACTGATGCTTGAACGGAATAGTTTTGGCAAGTAACAATTTGATAGTTTTTCATATCAAGTGTTGCTACAAAGCTAGGATGTGCAACATGGCAATGGTCACACTCTAAATAGTTATCGATAAACGCCTTCCAGTTTGCTTTAATCACACGTGTTTTTTGGTTAATTCTCTTAAGTTCGCCTAAGAATGGGAACTTTGCTAGACGATCGAAGAAATCGCCGTACACTTCAGCTAAAGGTGCAGCATGATCATCAAGATTAACGAAAATGAGTCCCTCACCAATTTCCATTTTTACAGATCGTAAGCAGCGGTCGCTGACACAATGGGCATCTTCGCCAGTGAAGTTTGGAGCCTTATTCAACTGTCCGTCTAAATGGAATGTCCAGCCGTGGTAGCCGCAGGCAAAAATTTTCTTCGTTCCAGCGTCTTCTTTTTCAAGTTTTGTTGCACGGTGCGGGCAGACATTGTAGAATGCACGAATCACTTCGTCTTTGCCGCGGGTAACAAGAATTGGCTCGCCTGCAACTTCACAGGTAAAGAACTGGCCGACCTTCTCAACTTGACTTACATGACCGACTAATTGCCATGACTTAGCGAACACATCATTCATTTCCTGCTGATACACCTTTGGGTCTGTGTATAAATCATAAGTTAATGTTCTTTCATAGACTTTGTTCGACTGGTTTACGACTGGATTATAAGTTGCCATACTAATTCTCTCCTTTTATTCTTAAAATTTTTTATTCACAAGATAAATTGCTATAAATCTTCTAGATTACTAGATTGAGTCAGAAACAATTCATCTTACTTGTTCCCCAAAAACGGATGAATGCAGAATAAACCGTTTACAAGAGAACGAATATTTTGTTAAATTGTATTAGTGTGATTTAAATCACTTATCTTTTCTTAATGCAAGTATCGTGCCAATTATTAAAAACGCGTTATATTTAGGAAAAGTGTCAATTTCTATTCACTTCTTAGTTTAAAATTGAGTTATTTTCAACTCATTTGAATTATAATCAACTCAGACCGAGTAAGGAGCTGTCCTCCTATGTTAGAAAATATCCACATACCTGAAATAACAGGTGAAACATTAAGAAAGATCTTAGACCATTCTTCTGATGAAATATTTGTTATTGACCGGGACCAAAGGATTATTTTTGTTAATAGTGTTTGCGAAAAGCATTACGGCTTAAAGCCAGAGGATGTGGTTGGAAAACTAAATGTGGAATTACTTGAAATGGGGTATTGGAAGCCCTCGATTATACCTTTGGTTTTTAAGGAAAAGAAGCCAGTAACCATCCGGCAGTCCACCTATATTGGGGCTGAGCTATTAACGACGGCCGTTCCGATATTAAACGAAGAAGATGAAATTGAACTAATTGTCACGACCTCACAGGAGATGCAAACATTTAAGCAAATAAAAAAAGAAAGAGAAAGTCATCCAGCGGAATCTCCTCACTCCACTCCAATCACGAATTGTCAAAAGATGAAGGACATTCTGAAGGTCTGTGAAAAAATTGCGAAGGTAGATTCAACCATATTAATTCAGGGAGAATCCGGAACAGGAAAAGGCGTACTGGCTCAGTACATTCATGACATAAGCAAGCGGAAAAACAAAACATTTCTGAAGCTTAACTGTGCAGCCCTGCCTGAAGACCTGCTCGAATCAGAGCTTTTCGGTTATGCCGAAGGAGCTTTTACCGGTGCCAGCAAGCATGGTAAAAAGGGATTACTGGAGATAGCGGATCAAGGGACATTGTTTCTGGACGAAATTGGTGAGCTTCCTTTGTCGCTGCAAGCAAAATTATTGCAGGTCATCCAGGAAAAACAATATCTGCCGATTGGCGGATACGAAATGAAAAAAGTGGATGTCCGGATCATCGCCGCGACAAACCGCGATTTAGTTGAAATGGTGGGGAACAAAGTTTTTCGCGAGGATTTATTTTACCGTTTAAATATCATCGATATTCACCTGCCGCCGCTAAGGGAGCGCAGAGAGGACATTATTCCTCTGACTTATAATTTTTTATATAAATTTAATAAAAAATATGAGATGAATAAAATTATCTCTCAAGAATGCATGAATATCTTTTATGGATACTCATGGCCGGGAAACATCCGCCAGCTTGAAAATGTAATGGAAAGGCTCGTTGTCACCAGCGACTCTACCATCCAGAGATATGACCTGCCTGAGCTCATTTCGCAAAACATCCAGCCGCAAACTCAGTACAGCCTTCCCGCAAAACTCGACGATGCCATTGAGCATGTAAAGAGTACGTTAATTGTCCAGTCGTATAAAAAACATAAGAGTTCGAGAAAAGTAGCAAAGGATTTAAATATCAGCCAGACCCGGGCTGTAAAGCTAATCAGCCAGTATTGCGGGGAAGTTGAAGAGTAATTGATAGAAGATTTATTCAAAAAAAGGTTGCGGGAGTTCTCCCGCGACCTTTTTTCTTAGACAATAGGCATTATGAATATGACTGTCCGCTTTCTGCTAAGCCATGGTTTTCTAGAGCGGCCTCAAGCTGCAATTTTTTTCTGTACACAATTCTAGACAGCGATACGCTCACCTCATATAGAACAAGCAATGGCACAATTACCAGAACATCCGAGAGGAAATCTGGCGGAGTGATAAGAACGGATACGACAATCAGTCCAAAATAGGATAGTTTCCTAGCCTTGGCCAGCCTAACCGGATTGAGAATCCCTAGTCTCGTTAAAAACATGACAACAAGCGGCATTTCAAACAGAAATCCAAACGGAAGTGTAAGGTTGATCATGAACCTGAAATATTTTTCCGCGGTGAACATCGTTTCAAATTGTCCAGCTGACAGTTTGGTTAAAAATCCGAGAACGATTGGAAACAGCACAAAATACCCAAATGAGATCCCCGCTATAAACAACAGAAATAGCCCAGGTATGAACCTTAAGGTTACCACCCTTTCTTCACGATGCAGTGCGGGTGCCACAAAGCGCCAAATCTGGTAGGCAGCAACCGGAATGGCTGCCGCGATTGCAAATACGGCCGCAATCATCATGTAGACCCAAAGGATGTCACTTGGACCAAGGACTGCCAGTTTACCATCAAGATCTTTTACAAGCCATTTATAAATATCCTGCGCAAAAATAAAACTGGTGATGAGAAAAGCAATAAATGCCAGCAACGTGATAATCACCCGCCGTCGAAGCTCCTCTAAATGATCTCCCAGATGCAGCTCTTTGTTTTCCATCCTTTGAACCCTCCTATTTTTACACAGAAAGAGAGCGGACGTGTAGCCTCGCCTGCTCTCTTTCCATTAGTTTTCTTTTTTCACAGCGGAAAGCGCGGGTTTTTTCGCTTCCTCTTTGTTGTCATCAGATACTAAATCCTTTGCCGCACTTTTAAATTCGGTTAATGTCCGACCAAATGCCCGGCCGATTTCCGGCAGCTTGGATGGCCCGAATATGATCAGAGCAATGACAAGCACTAAAATTAATCCTGGAATACCGATATTGGAAAGCATTTTGGATCATCTCCTTTTTACGTAATTGGCAGCCACCAGTATGTTTCAAATAACTATGTGCCATTCATCCATTTTTCTGTTTGATTTAATTAGGAACGGCTTCTTTTTTGCGCTTTTTCTCCAATTGAATTTCATGCGCACGGGCGTGGGCACGGTGGCGGTCTTCTTCCACTTCTGCAGACATTTGGACACCCATAGGCACCGTAGTGGTTGCTATTTCCTTAAGCCCGTTCTCGTCTTTCTCATAAACAAATGATGCTCTTGTTGAAATATCTGCTCCCAGCTCGGTCACGAATGGAACGACACGATAATCGGCGCGCCATTGTTCTGGAGTGACCTGGCAGCGAACGTAACCGCGGTAATTATTAAAGAATTTGATGTGCGGGTTGTCCGCTAAAGTTTTCGCCGTGTCAGCACGCAAATCGGAGCCGTTTCCACCGGAAGTAATCGAAGTCCCGACAAACTCGGCGCCAAAAATTGGAGCATCAGGATTGTTATAATCAGTAGTCAGGTTGCTAGCCCAGCTTGCATGAACATCTCCTGTAAGAACAATTACGTTATCCATGTTCTTGCCGGCAATAAAATCTGTCACACGTTGGCGTTGGGCCGGATAGCCGTCCCATGAATCCATGCTGAACTTCGGCGGAGTACTTGCAGATTTGCGCTGTGCAAAGAAAATCTGCTGAGCAAGAACGTTCCAATGAGATTTCGAGTTTCCTAGATTGTCAAACAGCCATTGTTCCTGTTGAGCACCAAGAAGAGTCCGTTTTGGATCTAAGGATTCAGGTGTATGAGCTTTCGATCCATCGCCATTCGCCTGGTCATCACGGTACTGGCGTGTATCAAGGACAAGGAAGTTTGCCAAATCACCATAAGCGAAATCCCGGTATAATTGCATGCCGCCTTCTTGAGGAAACTGCGACTTGCGAAGCGGCATATGCTCGTAATAAGCCTGATAAGCAGCAGCACGACGCTTGATAAATGCTTCAACAGACTGCCCTTTTTCAGGAGTAATATTTGCGTAATTGTTTTCCACTTCATGGTCATCCCATGTCACCACCCAAGGGAATGCAGCATGCGCTGCTCTGAGGTGTTCATCGGAACGATACTGGGCATAGCGGTTGCGGTAGTCTTCAAGAGTGATTATTTCGTCACCTTGATGGGCACGGACATTACCCGTTGGCGAAAGATATTCATTTGTGCCGTATTCATATATGTAATCTCCGAGATGGAACACAAGATCTAGGTCCTCTTTGGCCAAATGCTTGTAGGCCGTATAATAGCCGTGTTCAAACTGCTGGCAGGAAGCGAATGCGAATGTCATGCTTGCTACACTGGCACCTGCTGCAGGAAGTGTCTTTGTTTTTCCAACAGGGCTTAGTTCATTTCCACACTTGAAACGGTAATAATAAACCGTATTGGCCTTTAGGCCGCTCACTTCAACGTGAACAGAGTGTCCGAGACTAGGTGAAGCATGTTCTGTTCCCCGCCCGATGACGTTGCGGAAGTTTTCATCAGTAGCAAGCTCCCAATTGACCGGAACGACATGAGACGGCATTCCTCCGCCATTCAATGGATCCGGAGCTAGTCTTGTCCACAAAACGACGCTGTCTGACAGGGGATCGCCAGAAGCAACACCAAGGGTAAATGGATAGACACTGAAATTTGGAGCAGCTTCTACCTTAAATCCGCCCAATGAATTAGCAATGGCAAGTCCCAGGGACACCCCCGCTATTTTGCCGGCTCCATGAAGGAAACTGCGGCGGTCAATATTTTTCTTCATACTATCTTCGGTAAACTTCCTTACTAGTTCGTCCAATGCTCTCTCATTTGTCATGATTTTTCTCCTCTCAGGATTAAAATTCTGAACCACAAATTTGATTATATTTGGCATTTGTTAATGGCGTATAAAGATATGTAAATAGATGGATATTACGGCGAATATCCCCATTTTATAATAATTAGACTTTCAGATGATAAATGGATGGATGTTCCTCAATAAATGGGGTTATTTCTTTAATCAACGGGAAATTATCCTAATTTTTCATAGTCCTATTTTCTTGGTTTTTTTTATTTTATTTTCAAAAGAAATTTACAAACAAAGATATATATTGAGCGAAATGAGGCAGAAGTTAGTAAATTAACAAAAAATAAAAACTATTTTCCCTATTGTGATAAAATAATTACATTGATTGTTTAGGAGGTTAACCAATGAAAAGAAATAAGTTAGTTGTTGTAGGAGTGGGCCATGTCGGCTCATATGTTCTGGCAGATGCCATGAAATTAGGATTATTTGCGGAAATTGCAGTCATTGATAGCTATAAGGATGTTGCTTTTGGTGAAGCGCTCGACCAAGCGCATGCAACCTCTCTTACCTATATGTCGAACACAACGGTCCGTTCCGGTGATTATTCCGAATGTGCCGATGCGGACGTGATTATCTGCGCTGCCGGCCCGAGTATGCTGAAAAGCGAAGATGATAAGATGCCGGACAGAGCCCAGTTGGCAGCTGTTAATGCAGAGGTCATTCGTGAAGTCATGACGGGAATCACGAAATATACAAAAGACGCCATCATTATTTTGATTACAAATCCGTTAGATACTATGGTCTACATAGCAGAAAATGAATTCGGCTATCCGAAGGGACGGGTATTTGGAACCGGCACGATGCTTGATTCCGCCCGCCTTCGTAAAATCATTGCCGACAATTATGACATCGATCCAAAAAGCGTAACAGGTTATATGATGGGCGAACACGGCCATACCGCTTTCCCAGTATTAAGCCGCTTAAACGTGCAAGGATTCGGCGAAAAAGAATTAGACCAAGTTTTTCAAGGTAAAGAACCATTAAGTCGTGAGAGAGTTAAGCAGCAGGTGGTAAAGGCAGCCTTTGATGTGTTAAATGGTAAAGGGTGGACCAATGCCGGTGTTGCACAGGCCGCAGTTACACTAGCTAAGGCGGTTATGCTGGATGAACGCAGTGTGTATCCTGTTTGCACCACCTTACACGGACAATATGGCTATGATGGCGATGTTGCCTTAAGTATGCCATGCATCGTCGGCAGAAATGGTGTGGAGCAGCAATTGGAAATTTCAATTGATTCTCAAGAAATGGAATGGCTGCATCAATCGGCTGAGTATATTAAAGAGGCGATGAAAGTAGCAAAGACAGGTAAGAATTCGTAATAACAACAACAAAACCACTTCCTAGTTGGCTATAGGAAGTGGTTTTTGCAATTGATTATTTATGATAGTATCGTTTTCTTTGTTTTTCCTTAGAAATGGCATTATAGTTATTTAATTTTGTAAACCGCTTTTTCTTTTTTAAGTACTTTTCGTTAAGTACTACCACTTTCCGGTGTTCGGTGGTCATGTATTTTCGGTATATTGATTTATATTTTTCAATTCCGAAATGACCTAATATATAAATTGGGAGGATCATGCATACGTGGATGACCAATTGCAGAATTACATCAAATTCAGTCCCAATAACGTATTTAGCCATTACAGCATGAGCCAAAAGAGAAGCCATTAAAATGATTACTATATTACAAATATGGAAAGGGACAGTATCTGTTTTTTCATGTAACACCCGCTCTAGTTCAGACTTAATATAAAGAGTTGTAAATACTGAGATCACAATCACGAACAGGGAAACAAAGTATGTAAGAATAGTGTTCATTTTTTCCGATCCCCCCACTCTCATGTTCTGAAACGAAAACTATATTTCCATTGTAACACAAGAAATGGAAAAAGAAGCTTCCCATAAGTTTGCTCAACTTACGAGAAGCTTCCAATCATGTTATTTATTCAAACCCTAGATATTGGGGCTGATATTACATCATGCCGCCCATTCCACCCATACCGCCCATGTCAGGCATACCCATGCCTGCACCAGCTGGTTCTGGCTTGTCAGCTACAACTGCTTCAGTTGTTAAGAACATAGCCGCAACAGAGGCTGCGTTTTGAAGTGCAGAACGAGTAACCTTAGTTGGGTCAACGATACCAGCTTCGATCATGTTTACCCATTGGCCGCTGGCAGCGTTGAAGCCTGTACCTACTGCTTCATGCTTTAAGCGCTCAACGATAACAGATCCTTCAAGACCAGCGTTGGTAGCGATTGTGCGGACTGGCTCTTCCATCGCACGTAAAACGATGTTGATACCTGTTTGCTCGTCGCCTTCAGCTTGAAGCTCAGCCACTTTGCTGTATACGTTAAGAAGGGCAACACCACCGCCGGATACGATACCTTCTTCAACTGCAGCACGAGTTGCGTTTAATGCGTCTTCGATACGAAGCTTACGCTCTTTTAATTCTGTTTCAGTTGCAGCACCAACTTTGATCACTGCTACACCGCCAGCCAATTTAGCAAGACGCTCTTGTAATTTTTCCTTGTCAAATTCAGAAGTAGTTTCTTCTAATTGAACGCGGATTTGATTAACGCGACCTTGGATTGCTTCAGTGCTTCCTGCACCTTCAACAATTGTTGTGTTTTCTTTTGTGACAACGATTTTAGCAGCGCGTCCTAAAGATTGAATTGTTGCGGACTTAAGGTCACGGCCAAGTTCTTCAGTGATCACTTCAGCACCAGTTAGAGCAGCGATATCTTCAAGCATTGCCTTACGGCGGTCACCAAAGCCAGGAGCTTTAACAGCAACAGCATTGAAAGTACCACGAAGCTTGTTCAGTACTAAAGTTGCAAGTGCTTCACCTTCAACATCTTCAGCAATCAGCAATAATGGCTTTCCTTGCTGTACCACTTGCTCAAGAACAGGCAGGATTTCCTGAATGCTTGTGATCTTCTTATCAGTGATTAATACAAATGGATTGTCTAAGATAGCTTCCATTTTGTCAGTATTTGTAACCATGTATGGGGAAGCATAGCCACGGTCAAATTGCATACCTTCAACTACATCCAATTCAGTAGTGAAGCCTTTAGATTCTTCGATTGTAATAACGCCGTCGTTGCCAACGCGCTCCATTGCTTCAGCGATTAATTGGCCAACTTCTTTGTCATCAGAAGAAATAGCGGCAACTTGAGCGATCGACTCTTTGCCTTCAATTGGTTTAGAAATAGCTTTAAGCTCTGCTACAGCAGCAGTAACTGCTTTTTCGATCCCTTTGCGGATGCCCATTGGGTTAGCACCTGCAGTTACGTTCTTTAAGCCTTCGCGAATCATCGCTTGAGCAAGAACTGTTGCAGTTGTTGTACCGTCACCGGCAACATCGTTTGTTTTGCTTGCTACTTCAGCAACAAGCTTTGCACCCATGTTTTCAAATGCATCTTCAAGTTCGATTTCTTTAGCGATGGTTACACCGTCGTTTGTGATTAATGGTGAACCGAATTTTTTCTCAAGAACCACGTTGCGTCCTTTAGGTCCAAGAGTAACTTTAACTGCATCTGCAAGTGTATCAACACCGCGAAGCATTGCGCGGCGAGCGTCTTCACTAAACTTAATCTCTTTAGCCATTGTTAAAAAACCTCCTCTTATAATTAAAGCTAGTTATTTTTCTTATTCTCCAACTACAGCAAGGATGTCGCTTTCACGTAAAATTAAGTATTCAGTACCTTGGTATTTCACTTCAGTACCAGCGTATTTTGAGAAGATGATGCGGTCGCCTTCAGAAACTTCAACAGCTACGCGCTCGCCATTGTCAAGCACACGGCCAGTACCTACAGCTACAACTTTTCCTTCTTGAGGCTTTTCCTTTGCTGTATCCGGTAATACGATACCGCTTGCAGTTTTTTCTTCTGATTCAACGAGTTCGATGATAATGCGATCACCTAATGGTCTTAACATTCAAACAACCTCCTCAAATATGTGTTATTCGGTCATTTATTAGCACTCGACTATGATGAGTGCTAACACAATTATTATAATAATCAATCTAAAAATCTTTTGCAAGTCTGATGCATAAAATTTATTAAAAAAAGTTACCCTTTTTTTCCACCTTATAAAGTATGGATAAAATCCATATTTCTATTCAATTCTTTTCAAAGCAGGCATTCAAAATTGAAACTAATTTGTCATTAAAGGTAGAATGAAGAATAGTGATTGATTACATTTCGATTGGAAAAAATAGATGGAAAAGGAGTTTTGACTTGAAAAGGGAATACTGGATTGTCCTTATTGTTTATATTGCCATGCAGCTTTCCAGCTTTGCCGGGATTCCTGCATTTATGTTTGGATTTCGCCTTTTTGGATGGAGGCAGGAATTTGTGGTACCGGTTTGGCTAATCACAAGTTTCACCCTTGCCTTTCTCATCATTCTTGTTATCCTAAGAAAAGAAATGAAGCCTGGGGTCCATAGTGAAAGAAACACTTCAATCGGTCATTCGATAAAGTGGGCGATTTTAGGGGTTTTCCTTGCCCTATTTGCCCAATATACGGCTGCCATCATTGAGCGCCTTATTGGGATTGAATTGGGCTCTAAAAATACACAGGAAATCCTCACGATCATTAATGCCTTTCCTTTGGCCATTCTTGTAACGAGTATTATCGGCCCTATTTTAGAAGAAATTGTGTTTCGGAAAATTATCTTTGGGGCTTTTTATAAACGGTTTAATTTCTTTATTTCTGCCCTAATCAGCTCGGTGGTCTTTGCGCTTGTCCATATGGAGCCTGAGCATCTGCTTATTTACTCGGCGATGGGCTTTACCTTTGCTTTTCTTTATGTAAAAACCAAACGCATCCTGGTGCCGATTTTCGCCCATGTATCCATGAACACGATGGTCGTCCTTGTTCAGTCGGTTTATAAGGATGACATTGAGCGGCTGATGCGTGAGGCAGAGGCAGTTCAAAACTTTATCGGAGGATTTCTATGAAACGTTCACCTTTGTTTTCTGGTTTGATTTATTTAATACTTGGTGCCCTGTTCACCTATTTTGCTATCGATGATGTCCAAAATAATGGCTGGGGCTTCTTCAGCTACCTTTTGGTCATCCTCGCCACCTTTGATTTTGGGTCAGCCTTAAAGATGATTGTTTTTCATTTTAAGTATAAGGGGCAAATGAAAAAATGAGGCTGTCACATTTAAACAGCCTCATTCTTATTAATCTTCGATTTCCTTTAGCGCAATCTGCTGATAAGTTTTAAAGAATGAATCACAGAATAAATCCCATTCGGCAGCGGCTTCCATCGAGGCCTCGCTTACTTCTCCTAAAACCGGTCGTTGTAATAAGTCTTCAAGCTGTTCGGAGAACTTTTTAATAGATTCTATCGGTGCACCTTCCAATACGCTAGCCACAAACTCGGCAGGTGAATACCAATCAGAAACCCTGGCCAAATCGCGGTAGATTTGCGTTAGAAGCAGATTACGCGGTCCCTCCCACTGTTCGTTTACGACCACATCGCGGAAGATACGCGGCAGCGACGAAAATTCCTCCATCACTCCATGACCAGCAAACACGGAGATAGCCTCCCGTAAAATTTCCGCCCCCTCATTCGTTGCACAGATTTTCTGCAGCAAGACAAGTTCACGCAGATTAAATAACTTTTTCCTAACTTCAATTGGATGGTCCGATTTAATTCCTGGATTAAGCGGCTTATCCAGCTGCAAGAAAAGATTATAGATTTTGAATGCCCCCGCCGTCGTTCGCTCAGCGGCATGCTGGAGTCGTTTCAACTTGCTTGCTGCGAGTGGATAGTCTTTTACCTTCTTTCCAAAAACACTTCGGAAATCACTGTACAAATTTGCCTCCCGAGAGGCCCTCAGCATAAACCCAGCACAGGCAATTCCAATTTCCAACCGCGACAAGGTCAATACAATTCCGACTGCAACTGCAATCCCCTTATCCTTTGGACCGATTGGATAGGCGCGCGCCCCCTTATATTGAATCTCCCCTGTTGGCAGCTCGGCTGTGCCAAGCTTCCATTTGATCCGATTAATCTCGTACCCGTTGCGTTTCTCCTTCTCCTTATCCCCCGGAAGCCAGGATGGTACGATAAATGTCGAAACTTTGTCAGTTCCCGATATTTTTGCCGTTACCACCGAATAATCGGCATGAGCCGCAGAACAGAAAAACTTATTCCCATACAAACGATAACACTTGCCTTCCGGAACCGCTTCCAAAACATTGGCCGGCAAATCAGAACCACCCTGGATTTCTGTCATAAATTGAGCGCCAATGGCAAATTCGCCATTTAGCCCTTCTTTTGTATGATTTAATATATCTTGAAGTTCTGGATAATCCTCATCCGGAAACTGGTCAAGCAAAGCCACTAAACCATGTGTACAAGTAAGCGGACAGGTTACTCCCGCCTCACCCAGCTGGTGAATTAGCATTCTTTTCACAAAGCTTTCCCAAGGTGTCATATTTCTGGAAAAAAGACCTTCTCCGAAAATTTCATTCTCTAATTGATGAACTTCTTGAGGACGGACAATCCGGTCAATCCGATTATTAAAAGCATCAAAGTGAAGCATGTAGGGGCGGACTTCCGGCCTGGCAATTCTTTCAGCTAACCGGTTCCATTTTGCAGATACTGTTGGCGAAAAGGATAATAGTTTTTCGTGGACTTGGCTGTGCTGAGAACCCGTAAATTTCTTAACCGCTTTTTGTAAAAACGGTTCATCACGATACCAATCAAGGTTGTCACGTTTTTCGAGAAATTCATCAAAGCTGTAAGAATTTTTTCCTTTCGCTTCTGTCTCTTGGGAAACAAGCTTCATAAAAACGCCACTCTCCTCATGAATGATAATTCATAATTTTCAATTTAATTTTAAATGTAAGGATATGGCAGCGTCAAATATAAGTAGAAAACAAAAAAAAGGCCGAACTAATCAGACCTCATAAAAAGATATCTTTATTGCTGCGCCCTTCTATAACGGTATTGGTTCCACTGAAAATAAATAAAGCATCCGATGCAAAAACCTAGAATTGCCACAAAGGCAGCCACCGCGACAAGAATCGTGAACACATAGCCAACACCATTCCATCCCAGCAGGAATCCTACAAATCCAATTCCCAAACACGATACGGCAATTTTTTGATTAAATTGCTGCTGCTCCCAATCCTCAGGGATATAAGCCTTTGGGTCCTTTCTTAAAAATAGTTTTGCTATTTGCATAATCGGATTAAATCCGAATAAAAGACCAGACATACCGGCAACAAACGGCACTAACAAAAACCATTCCTGTCCGGATAACCATGTTAACACAACACTTAAAACAATCGTCCACTGGTTTGTTTTCACAAGCGGCCGTGGGATTGAACGAACTTTTTCTGTCATTTTAATTCCAACCTTTCCTATTGGATTACGATAATTACTCGTGTAATCATTTTACCCGCTTCAACTCCCTTTGTATAGTGATCTGTTTAGGAAAAATGTTTCCAAACGAAAAATGGGCCTCTCACCATTTTGGCGAGAAGCCCATTGATTATTTATTCTTCTACTTCGTGGTTTGGATAATGCTTTAAAAAGTAAACAAGTGATTGCAGCTCCACCGCCAGGTCAATATGATGCACGCGGATCGATGAAGGTACATTCAGTCTCGCTGGTGTAAAGTTTAAAATCCCTTTTACATTCGTTTTCACAAGCTTGTCTGTAATCTGCTGTGCAACCGGGGCCGGCACCGTCAAAATCGCCACCGAAATATTTTCCTCAATCAAATACTGTTCTATATCGTCCATCGAATAAACGGGAACATCGCCTATCGAACCGCCAATTTTTCCGGGGTCCACATCGAAGGCACAAGCGATTTTTGTATTATTATTTTTTAAAAAATTGTAGTGTAAAAAGGCTGTGCCGAGATTACCCACCCCGATTAACGCTACCTTTGTTAATTCATCTTGATCAAGTGTTTTCCGGAAAAACGATAACAAATAGTTTACGTTATAGCCGTACCCCTTTTTCCCAAGGGCCCCGAAATAAGAGAAATCCCTGCGAATAGTGGCCGAGTCCACCTTTACTGCTTCACTCAATTCTGCAGATGACACCCTCTGCTTGCCAGAAGAATGAAGGTTTTGTAAAAATCGATAATATAAGGGCAGACGCTTTGCTGTTGCCTGTGGTATTTTCATCGTTTCATTGGACATATTTCTCCCACCCTTCAATTTTAATGGATATATTAGATTTCTCTTCTAAAATCACCGTTTTTGCCGCCGGTTTTTTCCACCAGAAAGGTTGGTCCAATCACCATCCCTTTATCAACTGCCTTACACATATCATAGACGGTCAGGGCACAAACAGAGGCGGCTGTTAGCGCTTCCATCTCAACCCCCGTACTGCCTTTGGTTTTCACTGATGCAGCAATATGCAGTGTATATTGTTCCTGCCCGGCCTGCTCCCACGAAAAACTAATATTGATACCTGTCAATGGAATCGGGTGGCACATTGGAATGATATCCCATGTCTTTTTCGCTGCCATCACTGCAGCAACCTGGGCAACTGCTAAGACATCGCCCTTTTTCATTTCGTGGTTTGTAATTTTTTCATAAATTTCAGTGCATACGGATATGCTTGACTGGGCTATCGCCGTGCGTGCCGTTTCCGGCTTATCGCTGACATCGACCATCTTGGCCCGGCCTTCTTCATTAAAATGAGTAAATTCAGCCATAAAGAAAATCCTCCTACAAAAAATAATACATTATTTTTTTGTCTATGTGTGTGAAACTTTGAACTAACAGTATATTTTTTTATCATTCCATTAAAAAATTTCACTTCATTGCCGACTTCCGGGTAATACGGTACACTAGTCGTAAGGTAATAGAGGTGAAAAAGATGATTTTATTACAGGTTAACCAACTACAAAAATATTATGGTGCTGAACTTATTTTATCGAATATAAAACTGGAATTACAATCCCGTGACCGTGTTGCTTTAGTCGGCCGTAACGGAGCTGGGAAATCAACATTATTGAAAATAATCGCCGGAGAAATGGGCTATGACGGCGGCGAAATCATTAAACCAAAGGATGCTACCATTGGTTATTTGGCGCAAAATACGGGTTTAGAGTCCCATTTGTCCATCTGGGAGGAAATGCTGACGGTTTTCGAGCATCTTCAGGCGATGGAAAAATCGCTCCGGAAGCTGGAAGAACAAATGGCCAATCCTGCTGTTTTCGGGGACCCAGGAAAATATGAAAAGGTATTAAAGGAATATGATGAACTGCAAGTTCAATTTAAAGAGCAGGGCGGCTATCAGTATGAAGCCGATATCCGCTCTGTCTTGCATGGATTAAATTTTTCTGATACTACGTTAATGATTTCAAGTCTAAGCGGCGGACAAAAAACGCGTCTTGCGCTCGGCAAGCTGCTGCTGACAAGACCTGATATTTTAATTCTGGACGAGCCTACCAACCACTTGGATATCGAAACCCTTTCCTGGCTTGAGCAATATCTGCAGGGCTACGCTGGCGCTATTTTAATTGTTTCGCATGACCGCTATTTTTTGGATAAAGTCGTTACAGAGGTGTATGAACTATCGCGCCGTCAAATTCAGCGATTTACCGGAAATTATAGCTCTTATCTTGATCAGAAAGCGGCCAATTATGAACGCGACATGAAGGTTTATGAAAAGCAGCAGGAGGAAATTGCCGCCTTAAAGGATTTCATCCAGCGCAACATCGCAAGGGCCACTACTACTAAGAGGGCGCAAAGCCGGAGGAAGAAGCTTGAAAAAATAGAAATCATGGACCGGCCATTAGGCGATGAAAAATCCGCTTCCTTCTCATTTGAAATTGAGAAGCAAAGCGGCAATGATGTGTTGATTGTTGATTCACTAGCTGTCGGCTATGATGGCGAGAAGGTTTCCAAGGATATTTCCTTTCGTGTGTATAAAGGCGACAGCATTGCCCTTGTCGGCCCTAACGGAATCGGGAAGTCGACCCTTTTAAAAACAATTATTAAAAAGCTTCCCGCTTTGGCTGGAACTATTCAATACGGAACCAATTTGTCCATCGGGTATTACGATCAGGAACAAGCCAACCTAACTTCCAATAAACGGGTCTTAAACGAACTATGGGATGAATATCCACTTAAACCGGAAAAGGAAATCCGCACGGTGCTTGGGAATTTTTTATTTTCCGGTGATGATGTGCTTAAAAACGTTTTGTCCTTAAGCGGCGGCGAAAAAGCCCGCCTAGCCCTTGCCAAGCTAATGCTCGAGAAAGCAAATTTATTAATATTGGACGAACCTACCAACCATTTGGATTTGGACAGCAAGGAAGTACTTGAGAATGCCTTAATTGATTATCCAGGTACTATTTTGTTTGTCTCACACGACCGTTATTTTATTAACAGAATCGCAACTAAGGTACTAGAATTGAGCCCCGAGGGCAGCACTGAATACCTCGGCGACTACGATTATTATGTGGATAAAAAGCTGGAGCAGGAGGAACTTACGGCACTTGCATTGGCTGCCTCCCAGAAGAAGGTTTCTGCTTTAGAGCCTGCTGAAAAAAACAGTTATCAACAGGATAAAGAAACTAAAAAACTGGAACGCCAGAGAAAACGCAAATTGGAAGAAATCGAGGAACGCATTTCAGAGCTTGAAGAAGAGATTCAGAATTATGAACAGCAATTATGCGAGCCAGAAGTTTTTCAGGACCATGAAAAGGTTTTAGAGATTAATTTAAAAAATGAAAAGGCTAAGGCCGAGCTTGACGAATTAATGGAAGAATGGGCCGAACTGGCAGAATAATGTGGATAACCGGACTGCTGGAGTCCGGTTTTTTAATGTGCTTGTAATCCAAAAGGCCTAATTTTCCACAGAATTATTCACATTGTAAATGCCATTATTTCAGTTATCCAATTAACTTTTCCACATTATCCACAAAAAAACGTCTATTTATCCACATTATCAACATTACCCACTGAATTATCCACAAGTCATTTGAATTTTCCACTTTTTCAAAAAAATTTTATCCACAAAATTGCTATTTTTATATTAGCCAAAATTTAATCAAATGTTTGTTTAACTCTTAAAATGCCTATATTTTAAGCATTTGCCGTTTTCAATCAATCGTTTGATTAGTTTATTGCCCATATCAATTAAACGTTTGATTAGTTTATCAACCAAATCAATCAAACGTTTAATTAGATTTTTTTATAAAGAAAACTCGCCGATTGGCGAGCCCCTAAGGGCGAAGACAGAGGCGTAGTTGCACTTATGCGTTAAGGAAGTATAAAGCTTTCGACAGAAAGTTTATACTTTCTTATTAGCTTAAAAAAGACCCTTCCTTGTTAGGAAAGGTCAGGTGTTATATGTTTCTATATCCAATCCAGGTATTGCGTTTAGTGATAAGTCTGCTCGAATTCCCTTTTCAAACATGACACTTCCGGCAGCGGCTATCATGGCTGCGTTGTCTGTGCATAAGGATAATGGAGGAATGACTAATTCAACATCCACTTTATCTGAAAATGCCTTTTCCAAGGCTGCTCGAAGCCCCTTATTGGCTGCTACTCCTCCGGCCAATAATATTTGGTTGACACCATATTCTGCAACGGCTCTTACGGTCTTCGTCACCAATACGTCAATGACACTTTCCTGAAAGCTCGCGGCCAGATTCTCCGGAGCAATCGTCTCACCACGCTGCTCGGCATTATGAACCGTATTAATGACCGCTGATTTTAAGCCGCTAAAGCTAAAATCATAGGAGCCTTCCTCCAGCCAGGCTCGGGGCAAATCAATAGTCGGACTGCCTTCATGGGCCAAACGGTCAATATGCGGACCGCCTGGATATGGCAGATTTAACGTTCTTGCAACCTTATCATAGGCTTCCCCCGCTGCGTCATCCCTTGTTTCCCCAATTACCTCAAATTGTCCATGCTCTTTCATATAGACAAGCTCCGTATGGCCCCCTGAGACCACTAAAGCCAACAAAGGGAATTTCAGCTCTGTCACCAGCCTGTTTGCATAAATATGACCGGCAATATGATGGACTGGCACAAGCGGTTTATTATGAGCAAACGCGAGTGCTTTGGCGGCATTGACGCCAATTAATAGGGCACCCACCAGACCTGGCCCTTCCGTTACCGCAACAGCATCAATTTCGGCAAATGATAGATTCGCCTGCTTTAATGCCTCTTCTATCACGACCGTGATCTGTTCAACATGATGACGTGAGGCAATTTCCGGAACGACCCCGCCAAACCGTTTATGACTTTCAATCTGCGAGGCAACCACATTGGCCGTTATCTCTCGGCCATTTTTGATAATCGCCACCGCCGTTTCATCACAGCTTGTTTCAATTCCTAATATCAACTGATCTTTTTTCATAAATTCACCCACATTACCAGCGCATCCTCCAAATTATCTGAGTAATAATTTTTCCGGATTCCGCCATTTTGAAACCCCAATTTTCGATAAAGAGACTGAGCGACATGATTCGTTACCCTTACCTCTAAGGTCATGCTTCTTGCACCCCTCTCACGGCAGACGGATATCAGCTTTCGCATCATCATCTCCCCAAGCTTTTTGCCGCGGTATTCAGGAAGAATCGCGACATTCGTCACATGACCTTCATCAATAACAACCCAAACTCCACAATAGCCAATAATTTTATTTCCATGTTCGAGGACGATATAAACAGCAAAGTTATTATTGTGCATTTCATTATAAAATGCTTCCCTGCTCCACGGGGTTGTAAATGATGCATGCTCAACCTCTAATACTTGGTCGATATCCTCTTCCCTCATGTAGCGAAAAACATAAGAATCTTCCATCTTTCTCTATCCTTATCTTTATAAAGTTTTCCCTTGCGCCTCTAACCACTTTGCTTCCGCTTCTGCTAACCGAATGTAATTAGGGACAAAGGTGTGTACGTCTTCCCCTTGTTTGTCTTTTCCCAGCATGGCCAGCTCGGACGGACGGGGATTGTTTTCTGTTATGCTTGAAAAAACGGCCTGAGTACCAAGTCTCTCTGTTATTCTTTCACGGTGAATTGACAGATCATTGCCGACAAATAGAACCGGTTTGCCCAATTCGGATAACTTCCCTGCCCAGTCAACCGCCATTGTTAATTGATCAGGCTCAATTACTTTTAGCTCTCCATTCTCGACTTGATACAGACCTGTATAAACCTGTCCCCGTCTCGCATCGAATATCGGGGAAATAAGCCCGTCAAAATATCGCCCGGGCCCTGCTGCCAGAATTTCAAGGCTTGATATTCCAACAAGTGGAATGTTTAAAGTCCATGCTAGCGTTTTTGCTATCGTAACGCCGATTCTAACGCCTGTATAAGATCCTGGGCCTTTGGCGACGACGATTTTTGTTAAGTCGGACGGCACCCTTTCGCAATCCTTCATTAACGTCTGAATGGCAGGCATGATCCGAACAGAATGGTTCTTTTTCAAATTTGTTATGTACTCGCCGAGTACTTCTTTCTCTTCTAAAAGTGCTACTCCTAAGGCATAATTAGACGTATCAATTGCTAAAATGGTCATGCCAAAATCTCCTTACATAATTGCTCATACCGCTCACCTTTTGGTACCAATACCAATCTTCTATGGTCTTCCCGATCGCGATATAAATAAATAGTCAGCAGTTCCCCTGGCAGCTGGTCTTCAATTAAATGAGCCCACTCAACCACTGAAACCCCATCGCCTTCAAAATATTCATCAAAGCCCAGGTCTTCCATGGAATCTGCTACCCGATAGACATCCATATGATATAATGGCAGCTTGCCTTTATATTCTTTAATAATCGTAAAAGTTGGACTGTTAACAGTTTTTTGTATATCTAAACCTTTTGCCAAGCCCTGGGTAAAGGTGGTTTTTCCTGCACCCAAATCACCCTCAAGTGCTATCACATCACCCGGCTGCAAAAGCTCAGCCAATCTTGCGGCAAAATGTCCAGTTTCCTCCGCATTAGCTGTCTTCCATTCAAATTGGTTCATAGCATCACCTTTTAACCTTACCATATCTATATCTTCATTTTACCTTAATTACGTGCAAAAAAAACCTTAGGAAGCTTCCTAAGGGTGTAATTATATATGTATGAAACAAAAATAGGCATAAAAAAAGCCGAAACATTGTTTCGTGCTTGTTTTTACGTATAAATGGCGGTCTGGACGGGACTCGAACCCGCGACCTCCTGCGTGACAGGCAGGCATTCTAACCAACTGAACTACCAGACCGAATTGCGGGGGCAGGATTTGAACCTGCGACCTTCGGGTTATGAGCCCGACGAGCTACCGGACTGCTCCACCCCGCGATAATAATATTATATGTGTTAAAAAACACAGCCTGGCAGCGTCCTACTCTCACAGGGACTTGCGTCCCAACTACCATCGGCGCTGAGAAGCTTAACTTCCGTGTTCGGGA
>NZ_JBHSHV010000010.1:0-68664 GCF_042653105.1 Neobacillus sp. GCM10023253 | reverse complement strand
CGCGGTGACGTGTGGAGCTGACTGATACTAATCGATCGAGGACTTAACCGATTCATAATTATGTAAGGCGAACTCGTTCTTATCATACTTCTTCTTTATTATCTAGTTTTGAGGGAATGAAATCCCAATATTATACTTTGCGGGTGTGGCGGAATCGGCAGACGCGCTAGATTCAGGTTCTAGTGGTAGTAATACCGTATGGGTTCAAGTCCCTTCACCCGCATCAAAGAGATCAAAATGCGGAAGTAGTTCAGTGGTAGAACACCACCTTGCCAAGGTGGGGGTCGCGGGTTCGAATCCCGTCTTCCGCTCCAAACGTGCCGGGGTGGCGGAACTGGCAGACGCACAGGACTTAAAATCCTGCGGTAGGTGACTACCGTACCGGTTCGATTCCGGTCCTCGGCACCATTATTTCTCTCACGGGAAATAGCTTTAGCTTGATTGAGTACTACGTTCGGGACGAAGGGTCGCTCACTTAAGATTCTGTTTTCCTGATTATTATATGTATGGGGCCTTAGCTCAGCTGGGAGAGCGCCTGCTTTGCACGCAGGAGGTCAGCGGTTCGATCCCGCTAGGCTCCACCATTTTTATATTATACTTTTGGCGGTGTAGCTCAGCTGGCTAGAGCGTACGGTTCATACCCGTAAGGTCGGGGGTTCGATCCCCTCCGCCGCTATTATTTTTTTGCAATTTTATAATGGAGGGGTAGCGAAGTGGCTAAACGCGGCGGACTGTAAATCCGCTCCCTCAGGGTTCGGCGGTTCGAATCCGTCCCCCTCCACCATTTATAGGGGCATAGTTTAAAGGTAGAACTAAGGTCTCCAAAACCTTCAGTGTGGGTTCGATTCCTACTGCCCCTGTTTCAATTACATCATGGGCCTATAGCTCAGCTGGTTAGAGCGCACGCCTGATAAGCGTGAGGTCGATGGTTCAAGTCCATTTAGGCCCACTTCAATAGAGTAACTGTTTAAAACCGAGTCGATATGATTCGGTTTTTTTATTTGATTTTACCCGTTTTGGAAAGCATAAAGGAAAAGAGTTTTGGAGGAAGACATTATGCCTGAACTGCCGGAAATGGAAAACTATAAGATTCATTTAAGTCAAATGATTGCAGGTAAAACCATTACCGATGTCCAAGTTAACCGTGAAAAATCAATAAATGTGAATCCCGAACTTTTTAAAAGGACCGTACTTAATCAAAAAATAACCACCATCAATCGAAGGGGTAAACACCTTCTTTTTCACCTCCAAAATGGGCAGGTTCTGTTATTGCATCTAATGCTCGGGGGATGGATGTTTTATGGACAGGAAGCAGATAAACCTAAACGAACGATACAGGTTCAGCTTTCTTTCGGAAATGAACATTTATACTTTATTGGTCTGCGTCTGGGGTATCTTCATTTATATTCCCAACAGGAAGCAGAAGAAAAACTATCCCATCTAGGGCCGGAACCACTGAACAGCAGTTTTACATTGGAGGAATTTATTAAACGAATTGGCTGCAAGCATGGGCGTTTGAAGACCACACTTTTGGATCAGGAGTTTATTTCAGGAATTGGCAATTGCTATTCTGCTGAAATCTGCTTTGATGCAGAAATTTTACCAACGAAAGACATTGATGACATTAATCCACCTAGCCCTTCTCAATTGTTTCAATCGATGAAAAAAATTCTCCAAGTGGCCATTCAAAATGGAGGTTACATGGATAATCCGATTTTCAAGGGTGATAAAAAAACGGGCGGTTTTAATCCACTATGCCAAGTATACGATCGCGAGGGAGAGAAATGCCGACGTTGCGGGGCAACAATCAAAATGGAAACAATCTCTTCCCGAAAAACTTTTTATTGTCCAGTATGTCAAAAGTAGAACTGTATCCTGCCGATTTCCGGCGGGTTTTTTTATTAAAAGAAAAAATTAGCCAATTTGTCAAAATTATTGTTTCCGAATTTGTTTAAATGTACTATACTATATACAAATAAGTATAGCACATTTGAATATATATAACATATTTATTGTGAATAAGGTGGTGCTAATGATTAAACTCACCAAGCGTCAGGATGAAATTCTGCAGATTGTAAAGGAAAATGGCCCGATAACCGGTAAAGAAATTGCAGAGAAACTTTCTGTTACTAGAGCGGCATTAAGGCCAGACCTTGCAATCTTGACCATGTCCGGCAGTCTGGATGCCAGACCGCGTGTAGGCTATTTTTTTAATGACAAATTAGAAGTAAAACGGCAGGCGAAGAAGTTTATTCAGCAAAAGGTATCCGATTTTAAGGCTCATCCAATCGTGGTTGAAAAATCAACTTCTGTTTATAATGCGATTGTCCAGTTGTTTCTCGAGGATGTTGGAACACTTTATGCGGTGGATACAGAAGGAAATTTGGCAGGAGTGATTTCCCGAAAGGATTTGCTCAGGGCTGCACTTGGGAACAAAAATCTGCAGGAATTGCCCGTAAGTGTCATTATGACAAGAATGCCTAATATTATCACGATTAATTCAGAGGAAACCTTGCTCGAAGCGGCCAAAAAAATGATTAATTTTCATATTGACTCCTTACCGGTAGTAAAGGAAGTCAATCATAAAAATAATACATATTTGTTGTTAGGGAGAATTACCAAAACGACAATAACAAAGGCCTATTTAGAATTTATGGAAGAAAAATAGATTAAGGGGAGTTGCTGCGATTTTGGTACAAAAGGAAGTTGTCTACGTAGTATCTGACTCGGTTGGTGAAACGGCTGAGTTTGTTGTTAAAGCGGTGGCAACACAGTTTAATGGTGGACAGGTAGAAATTCGCCGAAACTCATATGTAGACGACATTGAAGACATTGAAGATGTGATTATTTTGGCAAGAAAGGACCATTCCATCATTGCCTATACCATCGTCATTCCAGAATTAAAAGATTATTTAGATAAGCGTGCCAAGGAAGAGGGGATAATGGCAGTTGACCTCCTCAACCCATTAATGAATGCATTTACAACAAGGTTTAATAAACAGCCCCACCACCAGCCTGGCCTAATGAGAAAATTAGACGAAGAATATTTCCGCAAAATCGAGGCGATTGAATTTGCCGTGAAATATGATGATGGACGTGACCCAAGAGGCATTATGAAGGCCGATATTGTTTTAATCGGTGTGTCCCGGACTTCAAAAACGCCGCTGTCTATGTACCTTGCCCATAAGCGTTTTAAAGTGGCCAATGTGCCGTTAGTTCCAGAAGTGCCTCCACCAGATGAACTTTTTAAAATACCGAGAAAAAATTGTATTGGTTTAATTATTTCACCAGATAAATTGAACGAAATTCGCACTGAGCGCCTAAAAGCACTTGGACTGGGCTCAAAGGCGAATTATGCAAGCTTCCAGAGAATTCTCGACGAACTAGATTATGCCGAAAAAATTATGAAACGAGTAGGCTGTCCAATCATAAATGTTTCGAATAAAGCGATTGAAGAAACTGCAGGATTAATTTTAGACGTTTTGAAAAAAGAGAGGAGCTTTTAAATCATGGGAAAATTCGTTTATTTATTTAATGAAGGCCATGGCAACATGCGAGATTTACTTGGGGGAAAGGGAGCGAATCTAGCAGAAATGACAAGAATCGGCCTGCCGGTTCCTTATGGTTTTACCATTACAACGCAAGCTTGTAATGCTTACTATGAATCTGATAAAACCATTCCAGCTTTAGTAGAATCACAGACATTAGAGGCGTTAAGACTTTTGGAAGAAAAAATGGACAAAAAACTCGGTGACCCGCAGAATCCTTTACTTGTTTCTGTTCGATCCGGTTCCGTTTTTTCTATGCCTGGGATGATGGATACCATTTTAAATCTAGGGATGAATGACGAAACTGTTGTGGGTTTGGCAGCATTAACGAATAATCCACGATTTGCTTACGACTCTTATCGCCGTTTCATTCAAATGTTCAGCAACGTGGTCCTTGAAATTGATACGTATTATTTTGAACAATATTTAGAAGAGACTCGCGAACACAAGGGGTATACCTCTGACCCTGATATGACTGCTGAAGACTGGAAGGAAGTCATTGTTGGCTATAAGGAAATTGTCAAAAAGCATACGCGTAAGGACTTCCCACAAAATCCGAAAGAGCAGCTTTTCCTTGCCATCAATGCGGTATTCAATTCTTGGAATAATCAACGGGCGATTGTTTACCGCCGCTTAAATAAGATTCCCGATCATCTGGGTACAGCTGTAAATATTCAAAGCATGGTGTTTGGTAATATGGGGAACGACTCAGGTACAGGTGTTGCATTTACAAGAAATCCTTCCACCGGTGAGCATGTTCTTTATGGGGAATACTTAATAAACGCTCAAGGTGAAGATGTTGTTGCCGGTATCCGTACCCCACAGCCAATTGCCACCCTTAAGGACGAAATGCCAGGCGTTTACCAGCAGTTTTCGGACACATGCCATAGCCTTGAGCAGCATTACAAGGAAATGCAGGACATTGAATTCACAGTGGAACGCGGGAAGCTGTTCATCCTTCAAACACGGAACGGAAAACGTACCGCCCAAGCAGCTATCCGCATAGCGGTTGAGATGGTGGAGGAAGGAATTATCGATAAAAAGACAGCGCTGCTTCGTGTTGATCCTGACCAATTAAACCAACTGCTGCACCGCCGAATCGATGACAAAGCTGAAAGAAGAATATTAGCTAAAGGCTTGCCGGCATCACCAGGCGCTGCTACCGGCCGGGTTGTTTTTGATGCCGATGAAGCGGAGCAATTAGGAAATGAAGGTAAAAAAGTTATCCTTGTTTCTCCTGAAACCACTCCAGATGACATCCATGGTATGGTTGCAGCACAAGCTATTTTAACTAGCCGCGGTGGAATGACAAGCCACGCTGCCGTGGTTGCCCGCGGTATGGGGAAAGCTTGTATTTGCGGCTGTGAAGCCTTAAAGATTGACATGAAAGCAAAACAATTCAGTGTGGGTGACACGGTTGTTAAACATGGCGATATTATCACGGTTGATGGTTCAACAGGTGAAATTATGCTTGGTGAAATCCCAATGATCGACCCTGAATTATCTGAAGAGTTCCAGCAGCTTCTTGCTTGGGCAGATCAAGAACGCAAAATAGGTGTTCGTGCCAATGCCGATAATCCAGAGGATGCCAAGAAATCATTTGAATTCGGTGCAGGCGGAATTGGATTATGCCGGACAGAGCATATGTTTATGGATTTAAAGAGGATTCCAATCGTTCAAAAAATGATTTTAGCAGAAACCTATAGTGAGAGAATGGAAGCACTTGAAGAACTTTTACCGATGCAGCAAGGTGACTTTGAGGGGATTTTCGAAGCAATGCAAGGACTACCTGTAACGATTCGTTTATTGGATCCACCGCTTCATGAATTCTTACCAAATAAAGAAGAACTTTTAGTAGAAGTAACAAAGCTGCAAATTCTCAATCCGGATTCTGAAGAGTTAAAGCAAAAAGAACTGCTGCTGAAAAAGGTTCGCCAGTTGGATGAGTTCAATCCAATGTTGGGCCACCGCGGCTGCCGTCTTGGCATGATACATCCGGAAATTTATGATATGCAGGCAAAGGCGATTTTCTACGCTGCTGCTAGAGTAGCGGAAAAGGGCTTGGTAGTCCAGCCTGAAATCATGATTCCACTTGTTGGCCACGTCAATGAATTGAAGCAAATGCGCCAGTTGGTTGTCGATGCTGCTGTACGTGTCCAGGAAGAAACGGGCAAGGTCATTAACTACACGATTGGTACGATGATTGAGATTCCACGGGCTGCGCTTACTGCAGACCAAATCGCCGAGGAGGCTGATTTCTTCTCCTTCGGAACCAATGACTTAACGCAAACAACATTCGGCTACAGCCGTGATGATGCAGAAGGGAAATTCCTGCAGGCATACATTGAAAACAAGGTACTGCCAGAGAATCCGTTTGCTGTTCTTGACCAGGATGGTGTTGGTAAGCTTGTGGAAACCGGCGTTAAGCTTGGCCGTGCAACAAAACCTTATTTAAAAACAGGCATTTGTGGGGAACATGGCGGAGAGAAAAGCTCAATTGATTTCTGTTACCGGACTGGTTTGGATTATGTCAGCTGCTCGCCATACCGGGTGCCTTTAGCACGTTTGGCTGCTGCACAGGCCACCATTCGCCATGAAGCAAATCGGGAGGAAGTTTATACAACTGCATAAGTTGATTGAGAGGGCGGCACTGTTTAAGGTGCCGTTCTTTTTTTGTCCCTTGCCCGTTTTGTTTTGATTCGCTGATAGAACGCTTAAATTCGCTGGTAGAAGTTCAGAATTCGCCGATAGATCCTTGAAATTCGCTGATAGACCTGTAATATTCGCCGATTAGCAGGTTTGCACGTAGACAAAAATCCTTTAAACCTAAAAATTCATCCTAAGAATACAATCTTTTTATACGTAACTTGGTTTTTATAAGGGTTTAGCGATATATTTTTTGCAAATACTATGAAAAAACTTTAAAGGGGCTATAAAAATGGGGGCAATTGAACGCAGCGGCTTTCGGTTTGTGCCGGAATACAGTGTAATCCAGCAAAATGGAGCGATTCACGTCTACAGTAAGGATGAGTTTATTGAGGAAATCCAATTTCAGTTTGCTGGGAAGTTTCCGGAATTGGACCAAATTGAAGAATTAGTGGATAAGTATTGCGAGTTACATAATATTTAGGGAACGCTTGTTCGTTTTGGTTTTTAATGGTATAATCTAAATTGCAATAGAATAGGACTTCTCAAGGGTGGACGGCACATCTCCGAATGAAAGGGGGTGATGCTGTTTGACAGTATTTCAGGCCTTGATGTTAGCTGTCTCGTTTGCCAGCCTGATTATTACAATTCTGTCTTTTCACCAAAAAAAATAATCCACCCTTGAGCCGGCAAGCATAAGCGGTGGATTTTTGCCCTTCTTTTGCCGAATCCCGATGGGAACCAGCTATTGCATGGCCGAGCGAGTACCTGTCGTCATGCTCGGTCTTTTTTACTATATGCACTTCTTACTGAACATTATACATAACATTTTTGCAAAAAGAAAGAAAATATCTATATTAAAGAAGGGATTTATATGAGCAAGCTCGAAGCTATTTACCCTCAAGCAATTGAACATACGAAACAAAAAGTATTGCAGGATATGGAACGTTATTTTGAATACAGTGAAACGCTGCCTTCTTTTGAGCAATACCTGGCAGACAGAGGCCAGTACATTGAACAAATTTGGATCAATGTGTGGCTAAACAAAGTAACGAATGATGTCTCGAAAAATGAAAAGAAGCAATTTTTGAGTGAAAAAGAATATGAGGTCCAGGGTGTTGACCGAAAGCTGATTAACAAGCTTTTTCGTGATGAAATGAGGTTGTATCAGCCTTTCGATACGCTTACCTGGGTTATTGAAAACTTTAAAGGACATGAGGAAGATTGGCAAACACGCTTTGAGCAGGCAAAAGAAAACTTCCTTATTAGGGAGCAAGAAAGGCTGCTTGAAGAAGAAAAAGCAGAATTTCGTGAAGCAATAGAAGACGAAGCAGCTGCCATAGTCGAAGAACAATATACTCGTTTTTACTTATATGTACGCCAATTCACAGCAAAGCAATTGGCAGCCGATTTTGAATCGAGTACAAAATTTCAGTCTATAGATCGTGCAGCTCTGGAGGAGAAATTAGTCTCAGAAGGTTCGTTTAGTTCGTTTTCATATCAAACGGTTGCTGATTTTTTCGAGGAATTGACCGGTGATATCCATAAACCTCCTCACGAGTGGGGGCGAAGCTATTTTGAATATGAGACCTACTACTATGTATATGAAAGCTTGATTTCGGATTATCTTTCAGAATTACTGCCTAATAAAGTATTACAGGCATTGCCTGCGGATTTGAAAGATAGGTATCATGAGACTTTTACTAAGCCGCCCACGGCAGCATTTGTTAAAGAATGTATGATTAATGTGATTTATGATGTAATTGGTTATTATTTAGAGGACATCCAAGAAGAATACGTTGCCGACTTATTGAAGCTTGTCGATATCCCATTTGATGAGGAAGTTCACCGGAAGCTGCTTGATCAAGATTTAGAGGAAAGAGAAAGAAAACGGGCAGAAGAGCTGGCAGAGCTGGACAGGAAAAGGGCCGAGGAAGAACGGATCATGAGGGATATTTTCGGTACGGAATATGACCCTTCCCTTAACTTACGTCACATCCGCTATGTCCTGCATATTGGCGAAACTAACACAGGCAAAACACATCATGCCTTAGAGAGGATGAAACAGGCTGAGAGTGGCTTGTATTTAGCACCATTAAGACTTTTGGCACTTGAGGTATTTGATAAATTAAATGCTGAAGGAACACCGTGTAATCTGAAAACAGGAGAAGAAGAGAAGGTTGTCCATGGAGCTGGCCATATTTCCTGTACGGTTGAAATGTTTCATGAAAAAGAATATTACGAAGTCGTCGTGATTGATGAAGCTCAGATGATAACCGATAAGGACCGAGGCTTTTCTTGGTATAAGGCCATCACCAAAGCAAATGCGGAGGAAGTCCATATCATCAGCAGCCGCAATTCGAAGGAAATGCTGCTTGAGCTTTTAGGTGATTCCGATATCACGATTAATGAATATAGCCGCGATACCCCTCTTGAGGTGGAATCGAAGGAATTTCATATTAAACATATTAAAAAAGGGGACGCTCTTATTTGTTTTTCAAGAAGACGGGTATTGGAAATGGCATCTCGGCTGCAAAATGACGGCCATTCGGTCAGCATGATATATGGCAGCATGCCCCCGGAAACAAGGAAAAAACAAATTCACCTTTTTAATGAAGGAAAAACAAAGGTGATTGTCGCGACGGATGCCATTGGGATGGGCTTGAACCTGCCGATTCGACGGATTGTTTTTCTCGAAAATGAAAAATTTGATGGAACGAGAAGGCGGCTTTTAAATTCTCAGGAAGTGAAGCAAATAGCTGGCCGTGCCGGACGGAAGGGGATTTATGATGTCGGTAAGGTGGCCTTTACTAATGATATTAAAAAAATGAAGAATTTACTCTTGCAGGAGGATCGTCCGGTCCAGACGTTTGCTATCGCTCCCACGTCGTCCGTCTTTGAACGTTTCCAACGCTATTATCATGATTTGGATACATTCTTTGTACTGTGGGAAAAATTTGAAAGCCCAAAAGGGACGAAGAAGGCTTCCTTGTCAGAAGAAAGGTCACTATACAGAAAAATTGCCGGGAGTGAAATCGAAGCGCGATTGACACTGACAGACTTGTACGGCTTTTTGCATCTGCCGTTTTCCAAAAATGAACAAGCGCTTGTGAAGCAGTGGGAAGATACAATGTATGCAATTGTTCAGGGGAAGGAGCTTCCGGAACCAATTGTAAAGGAAGGCAGTCTAGAAGAACTGGAATTAAGCTATAAAGCAATCGGTCTCCATTTATTATTTTTATACCGGTTGGGTGAGCGGACCGAAGCTAGCTATTGGGAACGTCTGCGTGAGGAAATCAGTGACAAGGTCCAGGAAAGGTTGAAAACCGACATCAAGAAATTTGTTAAAAAGTGCAAGAACTGCGGCAAAAAGCTTGCCTGGGACCATCCATTTCCAACCTGTGATGCTTGTTACCGTGCTCGGTTTAAAAAATATTGGCATGATGAGGATGAGTTTTAATTTTAAAAGGCCTGTTTTGGGGGCCTTTTTTATTTTGCCCGAGGAGGAAGAGGCAAGGATGTTAGCAGTAAAAATATGGCGTTTATTTTGCCGATATTAGTATTTTAAGCTAAATTGCCCATATGATGTTAAAAAGGAGGGGGATTTATGACTGTTCATGTGGTTCAAACCGGAGAAGATTTATGGGCTATTTCAAACAAGTATAGTGTTCCAATTGAATCCATTCTCAATCTTAATGGGCTGGTAGCCGCATCTGTCGTTGTTCCAGGCCTTGCCCTCTACCTTCCAGATAACCTTCCTCATATTAGATTCTATCGAATTAAAGCGGGTGACCAAATTGGGAATTTGGCTTTTCAATTTCATACGGTTCCCTCCTCTATTTTAGCTGCAAACCCAGGTATTCAACCAGATCAACTTCATATTGGTCAAATCGTTAATATTCCATCTCCACTTAAATTACAAATGGCTGCCCTCGGATTTATTTTGCCATCTTCTGAAAGCGCTAATATAATTACCTTGAATTCGATTGCCGGTCAGCTAAGCTATCTTGCTGTTGTAGCATATTCTTTTACTGACGATGGATTTGCCTATAGGGAAATAGAGGATGCAGTACTTGTCGCAAGATGTAAACAATTAAAAATAAAACCGCTATTAATGATCCGAAATTTTACAGGTGCCGGCTTTAGTGCGGATTTAGCAGGCAGGGTCCTTGAAAACATCACATTTCGGCGAAATTTAGTAGCTAGCATTCTAAACCTTGTTAAGCAGCGGGGATATGAAGGGGTGAGTATTGATTTTGAATTTATTCCTCCGGCAAGAAGGAGGGATTTTATTTCTTTTTTAACAGAATTAAAAAGGGGTTTAGATGGCCTTTTTCTCCACGTGAATGTTCATGCAAAAACAGAGGATATCCCAACTAATCGAATTATTGGGGCTTATGACTATGCGGCAATCGGACAGGTGGCCGATATGGTTGCAGTTATGACAATTGATTATGGATATCCCGGCGGCCCGCCGGCTCCTATTGCCCCTATAACATGGATGGAGCAGGTCATTCAGTATTCCATCACTCAAATACCCCCAAAGAAACTGCAAGTGGCCATGGCCTTGTATGGATATGATAAAGCAATCAGGACGAATGCCACAAAAGCTATGTCCGTTCTTTCCGCCCAGAACCAGGCAATCTCAACTGGTTCTTCTATTCAAATTGACCTTTCTGCCAAATCGCCATGGTACCGCTATTGGCATGGAGTGGAAGAACGGATTGTCTGGTTTGAAGATATCAGGAGCTTGATTGAAAAGTATCGATTGCTTGATATTTATCAATTAGCTGGAACGACATTTTGGCAAATCACCCTCCCATTTCCACAAAATTGGGCTTATATAAGGGACCATATAGCTGTTATAAAAACTTAATAGATTTGTCCAGTTTACCTATGTACAATTATTTTTAAGAGGTTTTGGACAAACTCTAAGGAAAAAAGAAAGGATGGAAATTTATTGCTCATAAGATTTCATTTTTCCTTCTTGATATTATTTTCCGCTATTAATTACATAGATCAAGACAGGGTTATTGCGGAAAGTAAGTCTGTAGTAATAGAAAGTCAGATTAAGGAGCTAATGAGTAATTCCCTTACAATGCAAGGGGCAATTGCTGGAATTAGTATCAGGTCAGCAGCAGATGGGAAAATGATTTATGAATATAATGGAGATGTGCGGCTTCGCCCTGCCTCCAATATGAAGCTGCTAACAGCCGCTGCTGCACTGAAAGTTTTAGGAGAGGACTATACCTTTCCAACCGAAATACATATCGATGGTCCCGTTAAAAAGAAGACACTTGCTGGGAATCTTTATATAAAGGGAAAAGGTGACCCCACCTTGACGAAAGAGGATTTTGACAACCTAGCTAAAGAAATTCGGAAGCATGGCATTACAAAGATAAAAGGAAACCTGATAGGTGATGATTCCCACTTCGATGATGTCCGGTACCCCCTTGACCTGCCATGGAGTGATGAAACGACTTATTACGGGGCACAGATTTCAGCACTGACAGCAGCACCAACTACAGACTACGATTCAGGGTCAGTAGAAGTTATCATGACACCAAGCTCCAAAGAAGGAGAAAAGCCGAAGGTAAAAATTACTCCGGAAACCAGCTATGTAAAAATAGTCAATCATGCTGTAACAGTTGGAGAAAATGAGAAAAAAGACATTACCATCAAACGGAAACATGCAAAAAATACGATAACAATTGAAGGCACTGTCCCAATAAAAACAAAAGCAGTCAAAGAGTGGGTGGGCGTTTGGGAACCAACGCGGTATGCATTGGCGCTTTTTAAACAATCATTAGCAGAACAAGGTATTAAGGTTTCCGGGAAAATTAAGACAGGTAAAGTACCTGACAATGCTACACTAATTATTACCCACAAATCAATGCCATTGTCAGAACTGCTTGTTCCCTTTATGAAGCTTAGCAACAATGTTCATGCTGAGGTGTTTGTAAAGGAAATGGGAAAGGTTGTTCTCGGTGAAGGCTCTTGGGAAAAGGGGCTTGAGGTTTTGGAGTCGGAAATGGTGAAGTTCGGGTTAAATCCGAAAACGATGGTCATCCGTGACGGTTCAGGCGTCTCTCATGTTGATTTAATTCCAGCAAACGAAATTTCCAAACTGCTACTTGCCGTCCAAAAGGAAACGTGGTTCTCTTCTTATCTAAATTCATTACCGGTAAGTGGTGTTCCTGAAAAAATGGCTGGCGGGTCGCTTCGCTATCGGATGAAAACCGCAGATGTTCGAGGAAGGGTAAAGGCAAAGACTGGGACTCTTTCCACTGTCAGTTCTTTATCCGGCTATGTAACAACAAAAAACGGTCAAATATTGATTTTTTCAATCATTTTAAACAACCTGATGGATGAAGATAAAGGGAAGAAGCTGGAAGATGAGTTTGTTAAAATATTGGCGAATCAGTAATGAACAGGCAGTGAAACTGTGGATTCACTGCCTTTTATATCACTTCTTAATCGTAGTTTTGCTTAAATGCTCTTCCCGAAATTTATCTAAACACTTTTTGCAGATACAATCTTTTCTTATACTTTCGGCAGGAACTAATTCAAGAATTTCGTTAGGAAATACCTCGGCATCACACCAGCAATTGCCATGTTCTCCCGCACCCGACATACATCCGTTAGCTTCACCGCAAATTGGGCAATATTTATTAGCCAATTTTAAACTCTCCTCCCTATATGTCTTTTATTTAATTTATATCATTTTGGTTTATGAAAATGTTATTTTAATTCTTTTTTTAATGATTCAATCGCCGTTAATACCTTTCGCCTGTTCTCTTCGTCATTCATATTGTTCCGGGCATGAAGCAGCACCGGTCTCACAGACTCAACGGAACGGCCAAACTCATACATCCATTCATAGCGGGGTACAAGCCAGGTATGAAAATGGTGGGTAGTGTCCTCGTTGTAAAAGTAATAAACATACTCAATACCAAGCGTATCTCTTTGGGCTTTTCTGATTTTTGTTAGTAGATTAATATAATCGAGTTTTTCTGCATCTGTCAGTTCATCAAAGCATTTAATATGCCTCTTCGATGCCAAGATAACTAAGCCTTCAATGGGATAGGCGACATCCTGATGGGCATGAAAATGTTCGGTTTCAATAATGACCCCGCCATCCGGATGAATCAGCCCGTTCGTTAAGGCACAGCTTAAGCATTCTACTTCTACTGTTTGACCATTTGAAAGAGTAATAGTTCGCATATCGGCTCCTTAGAAAAAGTAGTATCCAACCAATATTACACTAAACATGGAAAAAAGAATAGATTTTTCCAGCGGTGTGCCATCTAACATAAAGCGTGGGGAAGTTACTAACAAGTATTTTCTATTGATTTCCCACCTGCGAAAGAATGTATAATAGAGAAAAAAGCATTCACACGGGAGAGAACAATGAAACCGGCAAATAAACAGGATCAGCTTCTTTCCGAGCGCTTCGAGGTTGCCTTTAATCAGGTTCATAATGCGCTTCGGGATATTGTCCAGATTAATGATGAAAGATTTGTTGTTTTAGTGAAGGTAGGAGCAAAAAAGTATCAAGTCATAGAAACCTTTAAAAAGGATTTGGAGCAATATGCCAGACTTCGGAATGCGATTGTTCACGAAAAGATGGAGGTTGGCTTCTATATTGCAGAACCCAATGCTAAAGTGGTCCATCATATCGAAAAAATTGCTAATATCTTAAGCAGGCCGAATTACGCCCTTACGATTGCAACCAAGAACGTTGTTTTCTTTGATGAAAACGATAGTATTTTAAAGGTAACGGCTGCCATTAAACAGTATGGATATTCGAAGTTTCCGATTTATAAGAATCAAAAATGCATCGGCCTTTTGACCGCTGGTTCGATTATGAAATGGATGGCACAGCATATGGAAAGCGGCATCGTCAATCTGGCGGATGTTCGGATTGCAGATATTATGATGGTTGAAAAGAAACAGTCAATAGAGTTCATTTCAAAAGAAATTAATTTATTCCAGGTGGAAAACATTTTTGAAAAGGCTCATAAAAAGAAGAATAAATTAGAAGCAGTCGTGATCACGGAAAATGGAAATGCGGGTGAAAAGCCGCTTGGCATTATTACACCATGGGATTTAATTCAGATTGATTATACGGTTGATTAATAAAGGGTGCTCTAAAAAAGCACCCTTTTCCGATATTTTAAAAATCAAATTCGCTTAACTGGTCCATATGACTGGCAATCATCGCAATGATGGTGCTCGCCTCTTCTTTGCTAAAAATAAAATGCGATTCATCCTTGATTAACTCGTCCTCGGTTGTCCAAATTCGGTTTACCCGCTTCAGTACACCGTCACCGGTTTCCTGAACCACGCCAAACTGATAAGTTACTTCCACTTCATCCTCATGTTTGAAGGCTGTTACCTCTGGGGTGGACCATTCGACGTCAATTTCTTCAAAAATTTCATCCCGGTTTATTTGTGCGCCTTCAAAATACTCCTCGTCATCATCCGCCATTTCAAATTCATCTTCTTCACAATATTCATCATCTGATTGAAGATAAACCCCATCATCGGTAAAATGGTCCTCGCCGTTTATGTAATCATGGAGACTTTCATGTACCTCATCGACAATCTCCTCAATGTCTGAAAGAATGATTTTTGCAGTATGACCACTGTCAACATCGAAACTGTCAATATAAAATTCTTCGTTTTGCGGGTCAAAAAACAGCGTGCAAAAGTAATCTCGGTCCAGTTCCTCAGTATCAACATCTGCGGTCTCCACAAAAAACTCAACCCTAGGATGCTTGGCAGCTCTCTCAATCTTCATGTGGCCAGCTTGATCGTATTCTTCACAAATCGATTCAAGATGATCCTGTAATTCACTGCAAACTCGGTCAAACCATTCTAACGACATCAAACATCCCATCCCTTCAAGTTTAATCGAGGTTATTATGTCCGAGTTTCCAAAATATATTTCATGAAGGTAAAATGAGTACTAACGTAGAATTCTGGTAGAAGGAATTTTTTAATAGAAAGGTGATCTAGATGGCTAAGCCTCCAAGCGGAGAGCGTCTGCTTAAGTTGCGGGAAATTTTATTTAATGAAACAGATGAAACGAATGAGCTTTCAATGGGAGAAATCATTGAAAGACTTCGTCAGGAGTTTGGGACGGGTTTTGAATTTGAACAGCGTGCCATTCTTCGTGACGTCGAGGATTTAACTAACCAGCGTTTCGAAATATTTGTTACCAGGGGTGCTGCTGGGAAGAAATATTACAGTCATAAAAATAAGCGTTTCGAGCAGTACGAATTGAGACTTTTAATTAACGCTATCCTTTCAGCACGTTTTATTACAAAAAAAGAGGCAGAACAGTTGATTGAGAAGGTGAAGGGTCTGACCAGCAAGCATCTTGCAGCCAAGCTTCCGAATCCGACACATTATGAAAGTTCGATTCGCAGTACCTACCAGCAGCTGCGGTACGAAATTGACCAAATTCAAATTGCAATTAATGAAAATTTAAAAATTAAGTTTCAATATGGCAAATACGATATTGATAAAAATTTTGTCCTCCAGCGCAATGGTGAATTTTATGAGGTCAGCCCGCACGCACTCATTTGGAAAAATGATTATTACTATTTGATAGGGATCTTAAACGGTGAGGAGAAGTTCCGCCATTTCCGGGTAGACCGAATGCGGAATGTCCAATGCACGGAGGATTTTTTCCTTAAGGCTGATATCAATATCTCTGATTACATTAACAAATCCTTTAATATGTACGCTGGCAAAGAACAGTGGATTACACTGAAGTTTAAACAGTCCTTGGTGAATGTCATGATCGATTACTTTGGGCTTGGTGCCGATATGAAAAAAATTGATGAAGAATTTGGCTGGCTTAGGGTAAAAGCAAACAGAAGCGAGGGCCTTGTCCGCTGGCTCCTCAACTGGGGAAGTGATGTAAAGGTGCTTGAGCCTCGGGATTTAGTGGAAGAAATAAAAGCGGAAATTCAAAAAATGAATCAAACCTATGAATAGAGGCAGGCCATAATAAAGCTCGCCTCTTTTTTAGGTTTACCAAAAATGGTAAACCATTTGGAAGGAAATGTGAGATAATAAAATGTAACTAATTGTAAATTGATACAAGGAGATTTTTTTATGGAATCTTTAGTAAAAGAACTTAATGAAATTTGTATGAGAGATCCCTTTCGCGAGAAAATTGTCATTGTCGATTCTTATACAATTGGCGAACAAATAAACGAAGCCTTCATAAAAAAAGACTTCCAGGCGGTTAATCTTAAATATCGGACGGTTTTGGATCTGGCCAGGAGCCTAGTGGAACTGAATGCAGACCAGCCTGCGGAAATGCTTGACCAGACGGTGGGGGTACATTTTACGTATACACTGCTCAAAAGATTAAAGGAACAGGGGGCTCTCCATTATTTTTCAGGAATGGAGATTACCCCGTCCTTCAGCCAAGCCATTTTCTCGGCAATTCAAACATTGCGGCTCTCGGGTTATACCAAAGAGACTTTGAATTTGAACGTATTTGTGGCACCAGCCAAAGCCGAGGACATGGCTGAAATTCTTGCCGGATATGAAGAGCTTTTGCAAGCCAATACGTTCATCGACAGAGCTGCCCTGTTAACTAAAGCAATGGAATATGCCCTAATTGATGAAAAGAAATTGTTTATTCTGCAGTCTAATTTACAGTTGTCACAACTCGAAGAACATTTTCTTGAAAAAATTCTGCCAGAAAACACCGCTAAACTGCCACTGGCACCCGTTTTCGGCATCGATTTACCTGAGCGGACAAGCTTGAGTTCTGTTCGCTGGGGTGAGCCCTCACCACTTAGCTATCTTTATCAACAGGATAAGGCAGGCGGTAAGCCTGATTTGCATATTTTCACTGCCAAAACGGAAGAACTGGAATTGAAACAAATTCTGGAGCAGATCAAAAAGTCCAAATCTTCGCTTGATGAAAATGTCATCTACTATACGAGCGCTGATTCCTATGTTACCCTTTTTTATCATTTGTCCCAGCGAATAGACCTTCCGGTTACTTACGGGGAAGGGCTGCCGATTTCCTTCAGCCGTCCCGGCCGTCTGGTTTCAGGCCTGCTTGGGTGGATTCAGTCGAACTATAGTGTACAAGCATTTCTTGATTTATTAAATGAAGGGCTCCTCGAATTGGATGATGAGGCCCCGTCAAAAACAAGAATGGCCAGGATTTTAAGGGATTTACAGATTGGTTGGTCAGAGGAGAGGTATGGGGCATGTCTAGCTGCGGAAATTGAAAATTTAAACTCTGATAGCCCATACTATGAAACTCGATTAAAGGAATTTTCATGGTTAAAGCAGTGGTTCTCTTCCATTTTCAGAAAGCTGCCGGCCTTTGATTTAACAATCAACTATAAAAAATGCTTAACAGGTATTGCTCATATTTTAAAAAATTTCAGCAAAACCAGCTCAGGTTTAGATGAGATTAGTAAAACTGCATTGCTGGAGGAGATTGAAAAAATTATTCCATACGCAGACGAAGCCTTGCCTAAATATGACGTAATTGAAAAGGTGAAGGATTTGCTGCTGTCGATACGTGTTCAGCAATCAAGACCGAAACCGGGGCATCTACATGTAACCTCCTATAAAAATGGAACTTACAATAATCGCGCTAACGTGTTTTTTGTGGGTCTCGATAATAAAAAGTTTCCAGGTAATGCCGGTGAGGACCCGCTGCTCTTAGATTTGGAACGGAGAAAACTTAGCAGCAGCCTGCCACTGCGGAGCGAAAAGGGCCAGGTCAATTTATATACCTTATTGCAGGTAATGGCACAATCTGCTGGAACCGTAACAGTCAGCTATTGTCATTTTAATATCAATGATAACCGTGTCACGAATCCGGCATTTGTGGTGCTGCAATGTTACCGCCTTATGACTGGAGATCAAAATACAGACTTTAAAGCATTAAAATTACTTCCAACCTCCATCATTGCAGGCGATATTTTGGATGATAAAGATTACTGGAATGAAAAATTAGCCAGCAATCAGCCTGTCCGATTAACAGGTGGAATTCTTGGGTGTTTTTCAAATGTTAAGCAGGGGATAGCGGCGGAAATCAAGCGGAATTCAAGTGGATATTCGGAATTTGACGGCCTTGTACAGCTTGACGCGAATGAGGATGACCCGCTCCTTAATCAGAAGAAAACGATGAGCGCCGGAAAACTTGAAACGCTTGCCAAGTGTCCATATTCTTATTTCTTAAAAGAAGTGCTGCGCGTCAAACCAATTGAGGAAATTTCGTTTAATGCCAACAAATGGCTGGATCCTGCCTCAAGGGGAAGTCTCCTGCACAGCATCTTTGAAAATTTTTATAAGCAGTTAAAAAAGGAAAATGTGAAGCCTTCATATGCGCTTCATTTAGACAAGCTTATAGCGTTAGCAACTAGTTTAATTGAGCAGCAAAAGGAAATGCTGCCGCCGCCGAATGAACGCATTTTTTTAAGGGAAATGAATGATATTCTGGAATGCTGCAAAATTTTTCTTAAGGAAGAGGAGCGCCATAGCGAAGACTATGAGGCGATTGACTTTGAATATTCCTTTGGAATAGGCGGGAAAGAACCTGCAGTCATCAAGCTTCCTTTAGGAAATTTGAGGATTTCCGGTATCATTGACCGTGTGGATAAGTCAAGTGACGGAACCTACCACATTATTGACTACAAAACAGGAAGCACCTACGGATATAAGAAAAATGGCGCATTTAAAGGCGGCCGTCAGCTTCAGCATATGATTTATGCTTTGGCGATTGAGCAGCATCTTCAGCTTGGCGAGGGGGCCGTCGAAGAAAGCTCCTATTATTTCCCAACCGTAAAGGGGATGGCCGAGCGATTTACCAGGAAACAGGATGCCACCCTAAGAACCAATGGGTTAGATATTTTGGAAAAATTAATTGATGTAATTAAACATGGACATTTTGAAATGACGGATGACGTAGAGGATTGCAAGTACTGTGAATTTAAGCTTGTCTGCCGCCGCCATTTTTACAATCAAGATACCCTTGAAATGAAACAATCTAACCAGAAGTTAAAGGGGGTGCGGGCCTATGACTAAGGTGGTATTTGACCAAGCTGCCCGCGAAAAAATTAAGCATGAACTTGGAACGAATTTTTTGGTGGAAGCAGGCGCCGGTTCAGGGAAAACGACGAGCCTTGTGGACCGGATGGTCAACCTTATCTATACCGGAAGTGCTGCGATTCACCAGATTGTCGCCATTACCTTTACCAGGAAAGCTGCAGATGAGCTGAAGGTCCGCTTTCAAGCTAAATTAGAAGAGACTTGGAATAAGGAAACGGACCTTGATGCGGAATTCCGTTTGGGAGAGGCCTTGAAAAATATCGAACGCTGCTTTCTTGGCACTGTTCATTCCTTTTGCGCCAAGCTGCTAAGGGAGCGGCCAATTGAGGCAAAATTGGACTTAACCTTTAAGGAACTTGAGGAGTCGGATGATGCCGATGTTTTGGAGGAAGCATGGCAAAAGCATCTCCAAGATTTGATGGATTACGACTCCGGTCCGCTTGAAGAAATGGAACGATTAGGTATCTCAACGGATAACCTGTTTCCGTGGCTAAAGGATGTAAAGGAATATTCTGATGTAGAGTGGGTCTCAGAATCTGTACCGAAACCAGAGATGCTCGCGGACTACCAATCTTTTATGAATATCATTAGAGAAGCACGGAAAAGCGTACCGGAACAGGAGCCGGAAAAGGGCTATGATACCCTGCAAAAGACGATTTTGCTAGCCGTGCAAAGGGAAAGGTTTTTGGATTCTCCGAAGGAACCGGACATCATTGGTATTTTTAGCTTATTCGATAAGAATTTAAAGCCAACCTATAACCGCTGGCCGTCCAAGGAAGATGCCAAATTTTACGAAGAGAAAATTTCATCCGAATTCGCGGTGAAAATCAAGCCTCTAATTCAAGCCTGGAAGGAATATTGCCATCCTAAGATTATTGCCTTTCTCAAGGGTGCGGTTCAGACATACGAACAGCTAAAAAAAGAACGCTCCTTGTTAAATTTTCAGGACCTAATGATGCATACATCCAGGCTGCTGAAGGAAAACACTGAGGTCCGCAGTTATTTTCAAGGAAAGTACCGTTACCTGCTCGTCGATGAATTTCAGGATACCGATCCCCTGCAGGCAGAGATTATGTTCTATCTAACCGGTGAGGACCCGCATGAGAAAAACTGGACAAGCTGCAAACCAAAACCGGGCTCGCTTTTTGTCGTCGGGGACCCAAAGCAGGCCATCTATCGTTTCCGCCGGGCCGATATTGACACGTATAATCGAGTCAAACAATTAATTGAGGAGCATGGCGGGGAAGTGCTGCAGCTGACGACGAACTTTCGTACCTTAGATTCGGTGACAACCGAATTAAATACGGTTTTTGAACGTCATCTGCCAGAAGTGGAAACCAATTACCAAGCGGCATACCGTCCATTGATCTCTTATCACGTAGATTCGGGAAACGAATTTTCAGGCGTAAAGCGGTTGACCGTTCCGGCAGATTTTTCTAAGAAAGAGGAAGTCATCCATAAGGATGCCGAAAATATTGCGCTTTCGATTCGGAATCTTATCGAGCAAGGACATCGGGCACGGGATTTTATGGTGCTGACCAGATACAATGACGGGGTTGCTGTTTATGCGAAAGTTTTAGAGGAGTCCGGCATTCCTGTCAGTATCAGCGGCGAGGTTATTCTTGGTGAAACGAGAGAGTTTCAGGATCTATGGATTCTCTTAAAATCCTTCCTCGACCCAACGGATGAGGTAAGCTTTGTTGCCGTCCTCCGGGGGATTTTCTTTGGAATCAGTGATGATGAATTGTATCAATGGAAGCGGGCCAAAGGGCGGTTTTCACTGTATACGGATATTCCAGCAGATTTGTCTCCAGATGTTAAGGATAAATTTGAAACTGCCATTATGAAGCTGCTATCTTATCAAAAGATGATTCGCAATCTGCCGCCAACAGCTGCGATTGAAATAATTATCGAGGATGTCGGTTTCTACCCCTTGCTATTAATGAATGAACGTGGCAAACGAACCTATAAAAGCCTGCTGCAAATGCTTGAGGCCTTGAGAAAACAGGAGGCGGGAGGAAAGACAACCTATAAGCAGGTGATAGAAACCCTTACTGAAATGATTTTTGAAAAATCGGTTGTCGCCAATTTGGAAGAAGAAGCAGATGCCGTGCGCATCATGAATGTCCATAAGGCAAAGGGACTTGAGGCACCGATTGTCTTTTTAGCCCATCCTGCCAAGTCGGTTAGCCCAGAATCGTTTTTATCAAAGCACATTAAACGCGAGGACCTGATTTCAAAAGGGTACTTCATGTTTAATGTGGATAACGGCTACCAGTCCCGGGAGGCGGCGATTCCCAAGGAGTGGGAGATTCATAAAGCGGAGGAGCTAAAATACCTTACGGAGGAAGAGCTTCGGATCATTTATGTGGCCGCCACCCGTGCGGAGAAAGCTCTGATTATCAGCTCAAACGGGAATAACAAGAAAAACCCATGGAATATTCTGTTTGCGATGGAAGCGATCGAGGAACTCGAGGTTCCTGAAATAGATGTCTGGGACAATAGGACTGTACCAAAGGAAATCACCCTCAGTGAATTCCAAGCAAAAACTTCAAGTAAGCTTGCTTGGCTTGAACCAAGCAAAATGAAGTCCTACGATCATTGGACGCCAACAAAGGACAAGGATTATTCAGAACTGACGATTGAGCGAGAATCCGGCGGCGGCAAGGAATGGGGCACGGTTGTTCATGATGTTTTTGAAAAAGCGGTCCAGGGCCATGATGGTACGGATTATATTAAAATTGCGTTAACCAAACATGGATTGGCTGAAGAAAAAGAGACGGAAGTCACGGCCTATTTAGACCAATTTAAAAATTCCTCCCTTTGGGACGAGCTGCGGACGGCAGATGAGGTTCTTACGGAAGTGCCATTTACCTTTAAAGTGGTTAAAGGCCACCCGCTTTATTCACAGATTACCGAGGGTCCCAAGGACGAGCATCCTTTCTATGTAAAAGGGGTCATTGACCTAATTTATAAAAAGAATGACAAATGGACCATTGTCGATTATAAGACGGACCGGGCTGTCCGTGAGGAGGATTATGAGAAGCTTCGTGACTTTTATAGCAGCCAGCTCGCCTTTTATAAGGGAGCATGGGAGGAACTGACTAGAGAAGCGGTTGGCCAGCAATGTCTTTATTTCCTTGCACCGAATCGGATATTTTTCAAAAAATAGTATGATTCAAAGTAAAAAGCGGCCGCTTAAAAGACGGCCGCCTTTTTTGTGTATACTAGTTATTTAACTCAATCATTACTGGGTCAATAAGCCGTTCTCGAATTCTTCAATTCGGCTGCGGACTAGAGCCGGCACTGGCCGGGTTGTTTTTGTTTTAGCATCATAGCTGACGTAAATAATTTCGGCTAAAAGAATTGGGTCTGTTTCACCATCTCTAGTAATCATGCAGTTTAAGGTCAAACTTGTGTTACCGATCTTGGACATTTTACACCAAATGTTCAGCCAGTCATTCAATTCTGCTGACTTTTTAAACTCCAAAGTAGATTTTGCCAGAACAAAATCAAAATCGGCCTCTTCAAAGTCTAACTTCAATCCCTCATGGAAATATTCAGTAACAGCAACATCTATATAAGTCATATAGTGAGCGTTAAAAACAATCTTCTGACCGTCAATTTCAGAATAGCGGACCTTCAGGCGATGTGAAAAACGAAAATCATTAACCATTGTAAACCACCTTTTTTAAATTTTGATAAGGATGATTCCCTCAAATCTATTTATTCTGTTAATTCCTTTCATTTCCTTTTTTTGAAGGTCTTTTTATATATCAAATGATCGAGGAAATTCTAAATTAGGAATTTTTGCATAAATTGAAATAAGAATAATAGGATGTAGTAACCTAGCAAAATTGAATAGAGATTGGCATCGGTGCCTTAGATGAAGTGTCATACTGCCATCAGGGCACCCTTTTTGCTAATAGGGAGTGGAACTCATGAGGCTACAACGATTACCTGCCCAAGCCTTGGCAAGTCAGCTGATACCAAATGTTGATGAAGGGTTAAGAGAGGCATTGAAGGTTCCGGACCACGTCAAAAGCTTGGGGCTGGTTACCAGCACAAGTGATGATGTCGGCTATACTGCGATTGATGAGGCCACCAAAATGGCCGCGGTGGAAGTCGTCTATGCAAAGTCTTTTTATGCCGGGGCCGCACATGCTTCCGGTCCATTATCGGGAGAGTTTATTGGGATTTTAGGCGGGGCTACACCGTCTGAAGTAAAGAGCGGCTTGGAGGTCGCTGTAAGGATGATCAATGAGGGTCCGGCTTTTTATGCGGTGGACGAGGCTGGGAATCACGCTTACTATGCCCATACAATTTCTCGAACTGGTTCGTTTTTATCGAGTTTAGCCGGGATTGAAACGGGGGAGCCGCTCGCATATTTAATTGCTCCTCCTCTTGAGGCGATGGTGGGGCTGGACGCAGCGTTAAAGGCGGCAGACGTAAGGCTTTGTGTTTTTTATGGACCGCCGACAGAAACCAACTTTGGCGGGGGGCTTCTGACAGGAAGCCAATCCTCCTGTAAAGCAGCAGCGGAGGCCTTTGCGGACACGATTCAAAAAATAGCTCAGTCTCCCCATAAGATGTTTTAGGATAGATGGTAAAAAAAATGAAGGAGGTTCCAAAAATGGGACGAGAAACGTCGGCATTAGGAATGATTGAAACAAAGGGATTAGTGGGAGCAGTTGAGGCTGCGGATGCGATGGTGAAAGCCGCGGATGTTAGTCTGGTAGGGAAGGTTCAGGTAGGGGGCGGGCTTGTAACGGTATTGGTCCGCGGTGATGTTGGTGCTGTCAAGGCTGCTACAGATGCAGGGGCAGCCGCAGCGTCGAAGGTGGGAGAACTCATTTCCGTCCATGTAATACCAAGGCCGCACTCCGATATTGAACTGATCCTCCCGAAGCTGGAAGGGCAAAGCATAACGTAAATGGCGGTTGGGAGTGTTAAAAATGGATAAAGGGCAGCTGCAGAAATTGGTAGAACGGATTGCCCGTGAACTTATCGAACAAGAGACTCCTAGAATAAAAGTCCTGTTTGTATTTTGTGACAGCTCAGCGCACGAGCCCTTTGTTGACCAATTGATGGTTCTAAAAAAACATCCAATAGATTATGATTTCCTGTCGCTTGACGGTGAGACGTCAGGATGGCTTGGGGGCAGCTATATCCAAGCTACCGGGGCAGGGCAAGTAATAGCAGCGGACGAGTATGCCAAAGCACCGATTGAGCTGCCGAAGGATTATGATGCCATTGTCATCCCGGAAATCGACTTGGATAACGCCGCCCGTGTCTGCCAAGGATTAAAGGGTTCTGTGAAATCGGAAATCATCTTTGCGGCCCTCGTTCTTCAGAAACCGGTCATGGTTGGCGGTGATTCTTCTGGTATCAAGCGGGCCGATCGCCGGACCTTAAAAACACTGGATTTACCGCTCCCACTAAAGAAACGATTTGAGTCCTATAAACAGGAGCTCACCAACCTTGGTATTCGTTTTTTCAAGCAATCCTATATGCATAAAGAAATTATTAGTTTGTTTTTCCAAGAAAAAAAGGACCAACAATCCGGGGAGACCTTTATAGGAAAGGTGTTAACAGTGGAATGGCTTACTGGGAATCTGGGAATCTCGAAGACTTTGATGATCAGGCAAGGGACGATCCTGACGCCGCTGGCAAAGGATTTTCTGAAGGAAAAAGGGGTAAAAGTCATTGAAGAGGGGGCGGATGGATGATTCTTGGGAAGGTCATGGGCAGCATTTGGGCTACTCAAAAGGAGGATGGCATGAGCCAACTGAAGCTGCTGATCATTGAGCCCATCAACTGGAAAGGGGAGCCGGCAGGGGCTCCAATTATTGCTGCTGATCGAATTGGGGCCGGCCGCGGTGAGCGTGTAATTGTTTCACGTGGCAGTCCGGCAAGGACTATTTTTTCAAAAAATGCCCCGATCGATGCAGTGGTGGTTGGAATTGTCGATTCCCTCGAGGTAGGCGAAGGGGAAGAATAGCGTTTAAAGGTGTGAAGAATGGATGGAGAAAAAGCAGCGCGTCATTCAGGAATATGTACCGGGGAAGCAGCTGACATTGGCACACATTATAGCCAATCCTGATGAAGCCTTATATACGAAGCTTGGAATTGGTCAAGCGGGGGCGATTGGAATTTTGACATTGACACCAACAGAGACCGCCATAATTGCAGCTGATATTGCTACCAAAGCAGCAGATGTCGATATTGGGTATTTGGACCGCTTTACCGGATCGCTTGTCATCTGCGGAACGGTCTCTAATGTAGAAATGGCCATCCAAGCCATCAATCAATTCCTGAGCAGGCATTTGAAATTTGAACCAGCGGAGATCACTAAGTCATGAAAAAAGGGAAAGTGATGTTAATTGGTCCAGTTGGGTCAGGAAAATCTACGTTAACCAAACGACTGCTTGAGGACCCGACACCCGCTGTCAAAACACAGGCACTAAACTATATGGATTGGATCATTGACACACCTGGGGAGTATAGTGAAAATCCATTGTTTTACCGTTCTTTAATCGCGACAGCATTGGAAGCGCGGATTCTCCTAATCATTCAAGACGCAACTCGCCATGAGCAGTTCCTGCCGCCGAATTTTGCACAGGGATTTCCGTTGATTCCTATTGGTGTCATCACCAAAATAGACCATCCAAATGCGGATTTGGAAAAGGCTGAAAAACTGCTGAGGCAAGTTTTGTCAAATCATTCAATATATAAAATTTCGTCCATCACTCTTGAAGGAATACCGGATTTGAAGGCGGCCCTATTGAATCTTATTTGAATTTTTAGGAGCGGTACAGATAGCGGTCTGGAGGGGCTTTAGATTGAGCTTGGAAGCAATAAAGAGTGTCGGCATTGATATTGGCACAAGTACAACGAAATTGATTTTAAGCGAACTGACGTTAGGCAGGGTGTCGAGTCATTTTGCCCTGCCACACTTTGATATTATTGATCGAAAGGTCACCTATGTGAGTGAGATTATTTCCACTCCTTTGAAAAATGTAGATGAAATTGACTTGCTGACATTGGCGGGCTGGCTTGAACAGGAATATCGACGAATTGGACTGTCACTATCGGAGATCAAGTCGGGTGCGGTAATCATAACGGGGGAAACGGCGATTAAGAAAAATGCTGATGCTCTGCTGCATTATTTGGCGGAACGATCCGGGGACTTTGTGGTAGCGATAGCCGGAGCCAGCTTGGAAGGCGTATTGGCTGGACGGGGATCGGGTGCCTCTGAGTACTCAAAAAAGGTGAAGGGTATTGTCGCCAATATCGATATCGGCGGCGGTACTGCCAACGTTGCCCTTTTTAAGCAAGGAAAAGTGCTGGATACGATTACCTTTCATGTTGGCGGCCGGCTGGTCGAAATCGATTCTGCCGGTGAAGTCTTGGCGGTATCCCAGTCTTTACAGCCTTGGCTTTTTTCTAAAAACTACTTGCTGGAAAAGGGGATGCGGCTTACATTAAAGCAGATTTCTGACCTTTCTTCTGGTTTGTGCAAAGACATGCTGGACTGTTTAGTGGGGAAGATGCCTATAGGTACCGTTAAGGCGTTGGTTCACAGTGCTTCGTCGGAAACACTTCCGATGATTAATGATGTTATGATTTCTGGGGGGGTTGGGAGGCTGGCACTGGAAGGGCCTCCTCCGACATTGGGTGAGGCAGCGAAATATAACGACATCGGCCCGATTTTGGCTGCAGAACTGATGAAAGCTTTAAAAAACTATCCTTTTTCCGTAGTGGAGTCATCGCAAACTTCGAGGGCAACGGTCATCGGGGCAGGCATGCAGACAACGAAAATCAGCGGGGCGACGATATCGATTGCTCCTGAGCATCTGCCGCTAAGAAACATCCCAGTAGTTAAAATGAGCTATTCAGAAACGGCTCTGGAGCAGTATATTGAACGGCTTTTTTTTCAAGGAAAGGAATTGTTCCATGAAAATTCTAAAGTGCCGTTTGCGATTAGTTTAGCGGAAATGCCCTATTTGCCTTATTTAAAGCTAAAGGGGCTGGCGGAAGTACTCGGAAAGGTCTACGCACGGCTTTTTCCTAGGGCAACAGCTCTTGTTGTAGTCTGTGAAAATGATATGGCTAAAGCCCTGGGGCAGGCGCTGCGACTGCAGTTAGCGGCTGATATGGACGTGATTTGTATTGACCAGGTGGTGGTTGAGTACGGCGACTATATTGATATTGGCGAACCGTTGAATGATACAATGGTGCCCGTTGTTGTGAAGACGCTGGCGTTTTAGCTGGATGGCGAGTAAAATCTGGAAATCGACGAGTAAAATACCAAAGTTGACGAGTAAAATGGGGAAAGCAGCGAGTAAATTGGCCGAACTGACGAGTAAAATCGGAAAACAGGCGAGTAAATCCTCGTTAACCCCTTAAAAGAAAAAGAAACTGGGAGGTGAAGTGAAATTTGAAAACCAAAATTACTTTACTTAATAAAACATATCAATTTAATAGCTTAAAAGAAATTCTAGCGAAGGCGAATGAGGAAAAGTCGGGGGACCAATTGGCGGGTATCGCCGCCAACGACGCTCAGGAGCGGCTTGCAGCACGTCACCTCCTGGCTGATTTGACCCTGAGCGACATCCGCAATAACCCAGTGCTCCCACCTGAAGAGGACGAGGTTTCCCTCGTCATTGAAGAATCTATTAATGAAAAAATCTATCAATCTATCGCCAATTGGACTGTCAGCGACCTGCGTGAGATCCTGCTGGCTGAATCTACAACAAATCGGGAAATCAGCCGGATCCGCCGGGGACTGACGAGTGAGATGGTCGCTGCCGCAGCTAAAATCATGTCCAACCTGGATTTGATTCAGGCAACATCTAAAATCGAGGTTGTGACCCAGTGTAATTATCCGGTCGGCCATAAAGGCACGCTTGCTGGCAGGGCCCAGCCGAATCATCCCACTGACAGCATTCAAGGAATCAGGGCCTCTCTATATGAAGCGCTCAGTTATGGAATCGGTGATGCAGTTATCGGGATTAACCCAGTTATTGATTCAGCCGAAAGTGTAAAACAAATTTTACAAATGACTAAAGAGGAAATCGACCGCTTTCAAATCCCTACGCAAAATTGTGTGCTTGCACATGTCACGACCCAGATGCGGGCCATCAGAAATGGTGCGCCGTCTGATTTGCTTTTTCAAAGCCTGGCGGGAACGGAGGCAGGGAACACAGCGTTTGGCATCAGCGTCGGACTGTTGGATGAGGCGAATGATTTGATCCAAAAAGAGGGAACGGCAGCTGGGCCGAATTTGTGGTATTTTGAGACGGGACAGGGGTCGGAGCTTTCATCAGATGCACATCATGGCATTGACCAGGTAACGCTCGAAGCCCGCTGCTATGGGCTTGCAAAAAAATATAAGCCGTTTATCGTCAACACCGTAGTCGGTTTTATTGGGCCGGAATATCTCTACAACAGCAAACAGGTTATCAGGGCCGGGCTTGAGGATCATTTTATGGGGAAGCTGCAAGGAATTCCCATGGGTGTCGACGTTTGTTATACAAACCATATGAAAGCCGACCAGAATGATATGGAGAATCTCGCCGTCCTCCTTGGTTCGGCCGGTGTCAATTTCCTCATCGGCGTTCCGATGGCGGATGATTGCATGCTGAATTATCAATCGACCAGCTTCCATGACATTGCTTCTGTCAGAAGGGTGCTGGGCCTAAGACCTGCGCCATTTTTTGAAAAATGGCTTGAGAAGATGGGAATTATGGAGAGCGGAATATTAACCGAGCGGGCCGGTGATCCGACATTGTTTATGTAAGGAAAGGAGGGGGAGAGAGTGCAGGAGAATGAGATTGAATTTATTGTTCAAAAAGTAATGGAGGAACTTCAAAGGAACTTTCCCGCTGAAACTAAAGCAGAAGAAATTGCGAAAACCAATGAAGAAGGACTGATATTTACTGAGAACGACTGGAAGACCTCTATTCCGGCAGCTGTATATCAGGAGGGGGTATCTGATTTAATTGCCTCTACACCGGCTAGGATTGGCGTTTGGCGGACTGGAACCCGGCCGCTCACGAAAACGATGTTAAAGCTGCAGTTTGACCATGCGGCGGCAATTGATGCGGTCGGGGGCGAGGTCCTTGAAAAAACCCTGGCGGAATTTGATTTATTTACCGTTGAAACATGCTATGAAAACAAGGAAACGTATCTAAAAAGGCCTGATAAAGGGCGCATCTTAACCGATAATGCGGTTAGGGCCATTAAGGAAAAATGCAGCCATCACCCGCAGGTGCAAATTGTCGTCTCAGACGGACTAAGCGCTAGTGCTGTGGAAACCAATTTAATGGATGTTTATCCGGCCTTACTGGATTCTTTGAAAATCAATAACCTTTCCGCTGGAACCCCGTTTTTTGTTAAAGGGGGCAGGGTAGCTTGCATGGATCATATTGGCGAGATTCTTGAGCCGGAGGTGTTGGTCCTGTTAATCGGCGAACGGCCTGGGCTGGTCTCGGCTAGTTCGATGAGTGCCTATATGTGCTACCGGCCGCGAAAAGGAGTGGTTGAATCCGACCGAAATGTCATTTCGAATATTCACCCGCTTGGAACTCCGCCTGTCGAGGCTGGTGCTCATATTGGTACTGTCCTTAAGAAGATGCTTGAGCAAAAGGTGAGCGGAGTAAAGCTGGAATTATAGTGTTATTCTATCTTTCTATTGGGATTTTATAGTGAAAGGAGGGTGGGGGGATGGAGGTTGTAATCGGCTTTGCACTTGTAGTCATCACTTTAGTGGTCGGTACGGCCATTGGCATGCATGCGAATAAAAATGTAAGGGCCTTTAAAGAAGAAGAGCATGAAATCTTTGTTGGAAAGGATGACTAATAATCAGTCAGAAAGGGGTAGAACAAATGAAAAACAAAGACCAACAATTGTTGGAGGATAGGAAGCAGCTGAACCGCTATGGCTATGCCCAGGAATTACTGCGGGATATGGGCGGATTTTCCAACTTTGCGATTTCCTTTTCGATTATTTCCATCTTAACAGGGGCTGTTTCTCTCTATGGACATGGGTTAACGTACGGCGGCCCGGGTATGATGGGTTTTGGCTGGACGATTGTGGCCTTTTTCGTGATGCTGGTGGCCGCATCACTTGCCGAGCTGGCTTCTGCTATTCCCACTGCAGGTGCCCTGTATCACTGGGCCGCCGCCTTAAAGGGGGTTCGGATTGGCTGGTACACAGCCTGGATTAATTTAATCGGCCAAATTGGGATTGTGGCCGGAATCGACTACTCTTGCGCCTTATTTGCAGACCCGCTCCTAGCAACCGTTTTTGGATATACCTCTACCGATACCACCACTTTAATTGTCTTTGGCGTTATTCTCCTATTACACGGAATCCTCAATCACGTTGGGATTAAAATCGTCGCAAAATTAAACGACTTTTCAGCCTGGTACCATATGGTCGTTGTTGCTATTCTGGTTGTCAGCTTAGCATTTTTTACAAGAAACGGCCTACAGCCGGTTGATTACTTATTCCAGGTAGGGCAAACCTTCTCCGATAAGCCTTATGTTCTGGCCTTTTTAATCGGATTGTTACAGGCACAGTGGACCTTTACTGGTTATGATGCGTCTGCCCATACGATTGAAGAAACAGTCCACCCACGTGTTCGCGCTCCATGGGGCATTTACAACTCCGTTGCGTTTTCATTTGTGTTTGGATTTATCATGCTGGCATTTGTCACGCTTTCGATTCATGATGCGGCCGGTGCGGTGAAATCAGATAATGCTTTTATCTTTGTTATTAGTGAAGCTCTGGGCGGCACCTTTGGAGCAGTCGTGTTATGGCTAGTGACATTTGCAATGTTCTTCTGCGGCCTTTCGTCGATTACTTCCTTTTCGCGGATGATGTATGCTTTCTCAAGGGACAAAGGAATGCCGTTCAGCCGCCATTGGGCGGAAATCAGCCGGAAGTTCCGGACACCGGCAAAGGCGATTTGGCTGTCTGTGATTCTTTCGTTTGTGCTGGCGTTGATTGATTACATTACGAAGCTGGTGAATCCGGATGCAGGTTACTCCACCATCGCCTTCCTGACGGCAGTAAGTGTGGTTGGTTTGTATGTTGCCTATGGGATTCCCATCTATCTCAAGCTGCAGGCAGAGGCTAAGGGGATCTTTCAGCCAAAGCATTACGGCCCTTGGAGTCTTGGAAAGTGGAGCAAGCCGATCAATATTCTCAGCATCCTTTGGATTATCTTCATTTCTATCATGATGATCATTCCCCCTAACCAAATGGCTGCCTATGCCTTGGCGGGAATGTTTATCTTGTTAATTATTATGGATTTGACTTATTATAAAAAGCATTTCAAAGGCCCTCAGTCAGCACTCGAAAAATCAATTGATGAAATTAGAAGACTGGAAGACGAGTTTGAACATGGGAAACATTAATTAAAAAGAGGTCAGGACCTTTCAGACGTTGTGCCGGGGTCCTGACCTTCAGAGTTTTCCTGATTAGAAAAAAAAGAAAAGGCGGACCAGCCGCCTTTTGATTCTTTAACCTCTTTTACGGGATTTAAACACCCACATGTTGCCGTCTTTCCAGCAGCTTTTCGTTTGATGTCTGCCGTGGCCTGTATTACGCCAGTTTGTGCATTCCAGATTATGCGTTAAGCGTCTTGAAGTTCTTTTTCTGGACGTGCGGCGTCGAGTTGTATTTCTGCTGGATGTCATCTTTCGACGACTAGAGGTTCGTCTAGAAGTCCGACTAGAAGTCCGACTAGAAGTTCTTCTGTGGCTAGATGTCCCGCGATGACGGCCTGGATCCATAAACATGAAATCCCCGAATCCGCCGCGTCCTACGTCATCAGCAGCTCTTTGAATATCCTCTGGAGAAAATTCTCTTTCTTCCATTTGAAGCACCTCCTTTTTTACAGAAAAGGGAGTACGAAATGAATTGTGCATTATCTATTACACCCACTCCTCTTTTAACAATTTACGAATGGACGCTTGTCTTGGTCTCGGACAATAGCCTATTCAATGAAAAAATCAATAAACCGTGACATCCCTTTTACTCCATCATAGGTATAAAAGGAGGGGAGGATAGGGAATGGACGAAGCCGTAAAACTGCCAAACTATAAAATTTTTATAAAACCGAGCGACTTAAAGGAGCTTAAAAGGGATATATGGGTGGATATGCCAATCCCCGCACAGCTAAATATCGATGGCAAGAGATTAGAGGTAGATATCAGCTACCGCGGCTCCCATATTCGTGATTTTTTGAAAAAATCGTATTACATTTCTTTTTATAAGCCTAAAAAATTCAAAGGCTCCAGTGAAATTCATATAAATGCTGAGTATAAGGATCCTTCGTTCATACGGAATAAATTATCCTTCGATTTCTTTTCTGAGATTGGTGTCCTGGCACCATATTCCCGGCATGTCTTTTTGACCCTTAACGGCAAACCGGAAGGAATATATTTGGAAATCGAATCGGTGGATGAAAATTTTTTAAGAAGAAGAAACCTTCCCGCTGGCAGCATTTATTACGCCATTGATGGCGATGCGAATTTTTCATTGATGAGTGATTTGGATAAAGCCGTGAAAAAGTCATTGAAATCAGGCTATGAAAAGAAGTGTGGGAAGTCGTCCGAGGATAAGTTTTTAGAAAGGTTTATTTATAACATTAATACGATTACTAGAAGTGAATTTGAGAGGGAAATTATTAAATATATTGATGTTGAAAAATACTTGCGGTGGATTGCGGGCATCATCTTCACGTCCAACTATGATGGTTTTGTCCATAATTATTCGCTTTACCGAAATGGTGAAACAGGGCTATTCGAGGTGATGCCATGGGATTACGATGCCACCTGGGGGAGGGATGTTAACGGGAAGGTGATGGGGGCGGATTATGTTCCGCTTAAGGGCTATAATACGTTAACGGCAAGAATTTTGGATGTGGATTCGTTTCGAAAGCAGTATCAAAAGCTGCTGGTTGAAATTATGAATCAGCAGTTTACATTGGGATTTATGGTGCCTAGAGTTGAAAAGGTGCTTGGGATAATCCGGCCCTATGTCCTGCAGGACCCCTACAAAAAGGACTCGATCACACAATTTGACCAGGAGCTTCGGGTAATCACGGAATACATCCTTGAAAGAAGAAAATATATCGAACGCGAAATAGTAAAGCTTAACTAAATTAGGCCGCAGCCTTTAAGATTGCGGTGTTTTTAAAAGAACCATCCAATTTCGGATGGTTCTTTTATGAATTTAAAGGGAAACTATTCGTCCTTCCCTCGAGGAAAGCCGAATCGCATCAAGCACCCTTTGTGTTTCATGGCCGTTCTCAAAATTAGCTAGATTAGGGTGTTTAACACCTGTCACTAGAGTTTCGTACAGGGCATCTAGAGCGCGGTTAAAGCCGTTATAGTAACGGGCGGCGACCGCCGGCATTTCTGCAGGGGCTGTTATATCAGGTACTAGCTCAACTGCTTCAAGAGGAGCATCACCTGAAGAAAGCAGTACCTGGCTATCGTCTAACATAATCATTGTTCCTTCTGTACCAAAGACCTCTAAACGCCATGAATTGGCGGTTTGGCGGACTCCCGACACAAATTCCAACGTTACTGTAACCCCGTTATCAAGCTTGCCAATAACCTGAAATGCATCATCGGCTGTACGGATTTCGACTGTTCCATCCCCAGAAGTATAGGTTGGTACATGGATAGGAAGATTAGCAAACACTTCATGAAAATGACTGTCAAGCCACCACTGAAGAGAGTCGGACATATGCGAACCAATTGCCCCGAGCATCCCTCCGCCAGTCTCCGCTTTGGCCAGCCAGCCACGTGGGTTGGATGAAAGATAGGCATAATTCGGAAAAGCAGCCAAATAACGAACGTGTAAAACTTTACCCAAGCTGCCGCTGTCCAAAATTTCCTTCACCTTTGTCCGGGCAGGTAGGAAGCGGAATTCATGATTAATGATCCCTAGTTTGTTTGCTTGGTTTTTGGCTGAAAGCATTTCCTCTGTCTCCGACACATCTAAGCCCATTGGCTTTTCACAGACCACATGCAGACCTTTTTCATAAGCAGCCAGTACCATTTCTTTATGTAAATGAACAGCTGAAGCTACAACAACAAGGTCGAGTTCTTCCTTCTCGAGCATTAATCGCCAGTCAGTATAAACATTATCTATACCGCTCGTGTTTCGGACATTCTCCACATTTCCTCGTGAAACACTTGCTATTGCGGTTACCTCAAATCCGTCATGAAAGTTCATCATCGGTGCATGCACTTTAGCGCCGAAACCGGTTCCGATAATTCCTGCCTTAAATTTCTTCATGTGTAAAACCCCCTCAATTTTAGGATAATTTAAGTGTAATAGGAACTGGTAGTTTGTGCTAGATAGAAGAAAAAATTTTCCTATATGAACTTATACCAATTAGCGGAACCTTTTAGGATAAAAAACGTAATACATGTGGAAATGAAAAAAATGGAGGATTAAAATGGAAGTTTGGATAAAAGATTTTATTGAAAGCTATGGTTACATAGGGGTATTTTTGCTGATCGCTCTTGAAAATATTTTCCCGCCCATTCCTTCGGAGGTCATCCTGACCTTTGGCGGTTATATGACCTTGGATACCAGTTTGAACGTTACGGGAGTCATTATTGCCTCAACTTTAGGTTCTGTATTTGGTGCGGTAATTTTATATCGTCTCGGAAATTTTTTGGATGTGGAACGGTTTGACAGAATCATTAAGCGGTATGGAAAATTATTACGACTAAAAAAGGAAGATTTATACCGCGCCAATGCCTGGTTTAATAAATATGGTATTTGGACGGTTTTCCTGTGTAGGTTTATTCCGCTAATTCGCAGTTTAATTTCAATCCCCGCTGGAATGGCCAACATGAATTTTTCTCTTTTCCTAATTTTCACAACGATTGGAACACTGATTTGGAATACTGTCCTGATTCATCTAGGTGCAAGCTTGGGAGAGAATTGGGAACTTATTACGGAAAAAATGGATAATTTCTCTAACGTAATTTACGGGATTCTTTTCGGCCTATTAATGGTGGGAGTCATCACATTAATAAGGAAAGGCTTACTTTTTTCGAAATGAAGAAAGAAACAATTTCTTAAACTGCCTCGCCTGATGGGGATAATTATTTATATTTTTGGAGGAAAAAATTAACTTTTCTCGAACAATATAATCGTATGAAACTATGATTCTGAAGGTGGGCGAAAAAATGACTCTTGAACTGCAAACAAAGTTTTTATTAGACCAGTTAAAAGCTCTAGGCGCACCGCCGCTCGAAACTTTAACCCCGCAAATGGCAAGAATGGGTTCCAAGTTTCCCCAAGGGGAAGTTGAGGAAGTAGGCAAGGTGGAAAACCGGACTATTCCTGGCCCTGCGTCAGATATTCCTGTAAGGGTCTACTATCCGAAGGAAGAACAGTCAAGCTATCCAGCGTTAGTTTTTTATCACGGCGGAGGTTGGGTGATCTGCGATCTTGATACCCATGATAATATTTGCCGGGCCCTTACCAATAGCGCTGGCTGCGTTACGATTTCCGTTGACTATCGGCTTGCACCTGAACACAAGTTTCCGGCTGCAGTGGAAGACTCCTACGCAGCAGTACAATATGTATACGACCATGCCGAAGACTTTAAGGTGGACCGCACGCGGATTGCTGTTGGCGGCGACAGTGCTGGTGGTAACCTTGCTGCTGTTATCAGTCATCTTGCAAAAGAGAAAAACACCCCGCCAATTTGTTTCCAGCTTTTGATGTATCCAAGTACCAACACTGGCGGAGTGCCGACCGTTTCGATGGTGGAGAATGCTCACGGCTATTTTCTAGAAAAGGGAACAATGGAATGGTTCCGCGATTGTTATTTGAACAGTGAGGAAGATAAGAAAAGCCCACTCGTATCGCCTGCCTTAAATGAGGACTTTACAGGCCTGCCGCCGGCACTAGTTATTACCGCAGAATATGACCCGTTACGCGACGAAGGGGAAGAGTATGGTAAAAAATTAGCTGATTCAGGTGTGGAAGTAGAAACAATCCGTTACGACGGCACCATCCACGGCTTTATCAGCATGGCGGCAGTACTAAACGTAGGAAAAGCGGCCTTGGAAAAATCAGGGGAAGCTTTAAAAAAAGCATTCAGTAAATAAAATACCTAAAAGTGTCTGGGCCATTATACAATCCAGGCACTTTTTTAAAATTAAAAATAGCAAAATGGAAAAAGAGCATTTATAATATATTTTGCGGAATTTTGTGTAAATTTTTATAGCTTACCGTGGATCAAAATGAGGCACGAGAACCGTACCCATGCATCAATAGAGAGGAAGAATCTATGAATCTTAAACGTATTGCGAAAAAAGTGGTTATTTTAGTTTTGCAGTGCTTGTTAGCAGTGGAAGTGTTGATTTGCATTGGTGCATTACCGGTTTTATTAAAGGATTTGACGTTTCATTTTTCAGATTACTTTATTGCGATTAAAGCCATGAACCTTGGTTTAATCTCCTATGATCAATTGACTTTGGACGGAAAAAATCCATTATTTCCAGTTATTTTTGATAGATACATAGAGTCTATGAAAATTCTCGGATTAAGCATCCTTACAGCTTGTTTCATCGCCTTTGTCATTACATATCTTTCGTTTATATTTTTTCGAAAAAAAATCAACGTCCTTAAAAACTTGATTGAATTGGCAGAGGCTGTTCCTGATTTGATGTTCATTCTCTTATTGCAGCTGGCTGTTATTATGATTTACAAGAAAACAGGAATAAAAATAGCAACAGTGGTCAGTATACGTGAAAAGGCCTTCCTTTTGCCAGTGATCAGCTTAAGCGTTCCCATTAGCTTCTATATCACGAAGGTGTTCATTCACCACATTGAGGAAGAGTTGGAGAAACAATATATCCATTTAGCCAAAGCAAAGGGATTATCTTTTTCTTATATTTTGAATATCCACGTGCTCCGGAATATTGCCGAAGGGATGTTTGGCTCCTCGAAGACCATTTTCTGGACGATGCTGTCCACTTTATTGGTAGTAGATTATTTGTTTAATATGAACGGCTTGTTAAGGGCAATGGTCACTGGACCGGATCCTTTTGTTGTCGGCTGTATTCTCATTTTAATCCCTTTTTATCTACTTTACCGCACGTACGAATGGATCAGCTTTGATTACAGAAAGGATTCCAAGTAGCATGATTCTATTTTTATTAAAAAGAAAAAGATTTGTTTTTGGCGTCTTATTCCTTGTTACGCTGCTTACCTGGAGCATAGTAAATACGGTACTTCATGATGGGGAAATCAGACAGGTGCGTTTTTTTTATGATGATAAGGGGAATCTCATCGATGCACCGCCCTACCCGCCATTTACGGTGTTTTTGCTCGGTTCGGATAAGTTCGGGTATGATTTGGGGCAAATGATGATTGAAGGGGCAAAGTACACCATCGGAATCACCTTGATTGTTGCCATTTTAAGGCTGCTGTTGTCCTTAGTGGCAAGCTCCTTGATCTACTCTGTGAGACCAAGACTGTTTGGTTTTCTAAAAAGTCTTTTTGAACCATTTTCCGTCGTTCCGCAAACCATCATCGTTTATTTCATTTTGTTTAGTGTTTTGTGGATGCCAATTGACGGATTTCAAACCCCATTTTGGAAACGGGCTTTATTTGAAACGGTTATTTTAATTATCATTGCGATTCCGAATTTAACCATCCATCTAGCGAATGAAATGAGGATTGTGGAAAAGGAAGATTTTATTGTGGCCTCCAAAACGCTTGGTGCAAGTAAACGCTACATTTATTTTAAACACATCGTTCCCCATGTTTACGAAAAATGGATTTTATTATTCGGTCAGCAATTTACCCAGGTCCTGCAGCTCCTTGCCCACCTTGGGTTTATGAAGCTATTCTTTGGCGGTACCTTCGTTTCTTACGGGATGATTGTAGACGATCCGCGCTCTGTTTCTTATGAGTGGTCCGGCGTTATTGGCGGAAGTCTTCCTTACCTTTATTCCAGCCAATGGATTATCATTGTGCCAGTTCTCTTCTTTATATTTACAGCAATCAGCGTCGCCTTCATCAATGATTCGATAAAGTCGTATTTTCAAAGAAAAGAGTATACATTTAAAAGGGAAAAGGTCTAAATATATTTTATATCCATATAAAAGAGGCAATCCGGTTAAAAGGATGCCTCTTTTTTAGTACTACATATCTTTTAATCTGCAAAAAAATGATGGGAATAACAAGTTAAAGAATAGGGAATTCAATTTGTTCAGTCAATTTAGGAAAGTCAATGAATGGGTTCCGATTTCCTTGGATTTGGTAAATGGTTTGATTGCGATGCATTTCATAAAGTCCTACTGGAAAAGTCTTGTGCCACTTGATTAAAGTGGAGAGGTCTATCTCAATTCGAAAAGCTTTTTTGATTGCCTTCGGATAGCGGAGCAAGAAATACAGCATTGCCCTTGCTGCTGTCCCTTTGCCATGCTCAGGCTCAAATCTTCCCCCGACTGCGAGTCCGCAATTATTTTGAACCGGTTCTTCCGGTGATTCGGGATGGAAATTGGGTAAATCTGAGTAAGGGAAATTGGAGCGGGTAATATTACATTCCGGGTCGCAAACAAACAAATGATGCAAATCGCCCTTCATAGGTTCGAGGGCTCCGAACCATGATTGGGGGACAATATGTTCCGTGTTAACTTTTAATTTTCGTTCATAGGCTTTCAATTGGTGAAGCGTTTCGAATTCCTTTTGCTTAATTTTTCGAAGAAATTCCTGAAATTCTTCATATTTTTCTGTGATGATTTGATAATCCTGAATAATGATGGTTTCAGGATTCTTTTTTTCACTGGAGTAAATACTTTTTACGCTGCCGTCTGGGTGCAGGTCTACCCAGGTATATAGATATAAATCTTTACTGATAAAATAGGGGATTCGATTTTTATGGGTTTTTGTTAGTAATTCATTGTATTTATAAAATAAAGTGGCGCCATCAAGGTTATGTTGCGCGATTGTTTGATAGTATTTTTCAATATCGAGTGAATCTTCTGTTTCATCGTAATAAAGGTCTTTGTCTTCCTGTATTTTTCGCTTGTTATCTCGCAAAAAAGCCAATTGTTTATGCAAATCAATAAATTCCGAAGTGCTATCCTTAATGACTTTTTTCTTTTTTGACATCTAAATCTCACTCCAGAGAAAAGAATTTATCTTTCAAATTCATTATATAATGATATCTCCGGCAAAACGGCTATAATTTGAAATTTTGTGTTAACAGGCGTAGGTTATGGCTCGGGTGGCTGAATTTCCCTATGGTAAAATGTTATTTTAGAAAAATTACTTTTGTTTTGTGAATTGAGTGTTATAAAAGTAGCTTCAAAAAGAAATTACTGTAAATAATGATTAATTCTGTATTTCCAGTATTTAAATGTATTTTAAAATTATCAAAATAATCACGGAAATGGATTGCATTTTAATTTTGAGAATAGTAAAATTAGTATCCGTGAATAAGAAATGAAGGGGTTTAACCTTAATGGAAAATAGATTGCCATTTTCGAAGTATTTTGTAATAGGGGTCATGTTATTTGCCTTGTTTTTTGGAGCGGGAAATCTAATATTTCCGGCATCACTCGGGCAAAACGCAGGGACAAACGTTTGGGAGGCGGCAGCTGGGTTTCTTATAACGGGGATTGGTTTGCCGTTTCTTGGAATATTAGCGATGGGCGTTTCTGGAAGCAGAAATCTGCAGGAACTGTCAAGCAGGGTTCATCCGCTTTATGGAATCATCTTTACCTCGCTGCTTTATTTAACAATTGGACCGCTGTTTGCAGCACCAAGAACAGGTGCTGTAGCCTATGATATTGGTATTGCGCCGTTTGTCGGCGGGGGCTCGGACCGCATTGGATTGTTCATATTTTCACTAATATTTTTTGGAATAACCTTGTGGTTTTCATTAAATCCGGCTAAGCTGGTTGACCGGATCGGGAAAATCCTCTCGCCTGCCATCATTATTCTCATTTTTGTGTTATTGGTCATGGTGATTGTTAAACCAATGGGGTCGATTGGAGCACCACAAGAAGCATATGCCAACGGTGCGTTTGTAAAGGGCTTTATGGAAGGATACAACACGATGGATGCACTGGCATCGCTTGTGTTTGGCATCATTGTTATCAATGCTGTTCGTGCCATGGGAGTTAAATCAACAAGCGGTATTCTGTCGGCTTCAGCCAAATCCGGATTGGTTGCGGTAGTTTTCCTAGGAATCATTTATGTTGGTGTTGCTTACTTAGGTGCGACTAGCACAGGGCGATTCGGACTTTTAGAAACAGGAGGTCCTGTTCTCGGAAAAACAGCAACCTATTATTTTGGGATTGTCGGAACAGTCATGCTTTCGATTATTATCATTCTCGCTTGCTTGACTACGAGTATCGGATTGGTAACAGCCTGCGGTGAGTATTTTCATGGCCAAATGCCGAAAATCAGCTATAAAATTTGGGTTGTTTTCTTTTCGTTAGTATCTCTTATCATTGGTAATTTCGGATTAGCAAACATCATCAACTTTTCAATTCCAGTGTTAATGTTTCTTTATCCGCTGGCTGTTGTCCTAATGCTGCTGACATTTTTATCAAAGTTTTTTAGACATTCGCAGATCGTCTATGTTTCAGCAACTGTTGTAACCTTTATGGTCAGCATTATCGATGGTATCAAAACTTTCTGTCAGCTTGTAGGAATCGAAAATTTTAGGTGGATGGACCCGATCGTATCCTTTTATGAACAAGTACTGCCGTTATATAATGAAGGACTGGGCTGGCTGTTGCCAGCGATCATTGCGATTGCGATCAGCACTGGAATCGTGAAGCTGCAAAAATATTTTCGAATTTCTCTTAGGGAAAATAACGTTTAAGGCATAATTTTATAAGATGCACTGCACATTGGCAGTGCGTTTTTTGTTGAAAAAAACCTATTGGTGAAGGGATTAATTTTCCGGATAGGCGGAATTTCCGGAAGAACGGAAAAACAGCTTCCGTAGAATCGGAAATTTCACTCACCAAATATCGATATTTCCTAAGTGAATATGTTGATTATGCCTTTATATTAGGAATTTTTAATTTTCAGAATAGTTGGCATAAAACTTGCAAATAAATTTAATGTAACGGCCTTTTTTTAAAACGAGGATGAAAGCGTTTTCCGAAAAAGACCTTTACGAATTTTACGCAAGGGGGATTTATATGGATTTATTGGTAATTTTATTGGCACTTGGATTATTGATGTTTGTGGCCTACCGAGGTTACTCTGTTATCCTGTTTGCTCCAATCTGTGCCCTCCTGGCTGTGGTCTTAATTGCACCAAGCCATGTATTGCCATTCTTTTCGGGCGTATTTATGGAAAAAATGGTCGGATTTATTAAATCTTATTTTGCTGTTTTCTTATTGGGAGCTATTTTTGGTAAGGTTGTTGAAATGTCCGGGATTGCTGAATCTATTGCGAAGACAATTGTCGGCTGGCTTGGGGCGAAACGGGCGATGCTGTCGATTGTGCTGCTTGGGGCAATATTAACCTACAGCGGGGTTAGTTTATTCGTAGCCGTGTTTGCAATTTACCCGTTTGCTGCACAAATGTTCAAGCAGGCAGATATTCCGAAAAGGCTTATTCCAGGTACGATTGCGCTAGGTGCGTTTACATTTACAATGGATGCGCTGCCTGGAACACCGCAAATTCAAAACGTTATTCCGATTGCTTTTTTTAAAACCGACATCTACGCCGCACCTATCCTTGGAATCATTGGTGCCATCATCGTTTTGGCAGCCGGCTTATTCTATCTGGAATCCAGACGGAAAAAAGCTGAAAAAGCAGGTGAAGGTTATTATGGGTTAGGAGCGGAAATGGCAGCTGCTATTGAAAAGGAAAAGCTTGGTGCCAATGAGCCTGCTCTACCTGATTTAACAATCGAACAGTCATTATCAAGAAAAATTCTTGCCTTTGTTCCGCTCATTTTGGTCGGAGTAACGAATAAACTTTTTGTAACGAATATTCCAAAGTGGTATCCGAATGGCTTTGATTTTGCAGCACTGGGCTTAGATGCCTATAAGGTGGATGTGGCAGTATCTGCTCCAATTTGGGCGATAATTATGGCACTCCTTGTCGGGATTATTACATCTATTGCCTATGATTGGAAACGGGTTACGAATGGCTTTAAGGATGGCGTAAACACTGCGATAGGCGGGTCACTTTTGGCAACCATGAATACAGGGGCTGAATACGGATTTGGCGGAGTGATTGCTGCACTTCCGGGATTTGCAAAAATAAGTGATGGCATATCGACTACTTTTACCAATCCGCTTGTGAATGGTGCCGTTACGACAACTACGCTTGCAGGGATGACTGGCTCAGCATCTGGAGGTATGGGGATTGCCTTAGGCGCGATGGCTGAAAAGTATAATCAAGCGATTGCCGCAGCGAATATTCCTCCTGAAGTTATGCACCGAGTTGTGGCGATGGCATCAGGAGGAATGGACACGCTGCCGCATAACGGAGCAGTCATCACCTTGCTGGCAGTAACAGGTTTAACCCATAAGCAATCCTATCGTGATATTTTTGCCATCACGGTCATTAAAACATTGGCGGTATTTGCGGTTATTGCTATCTATTCACTCTTTGGAATCGCTTAACAGTTTAGGGGGTCTTGAATATGAGTCAAGCATTAGCTGGAAAAACAGCATTTGTAACCGGGTCGGCAAGCGGTATCGGCTTAGAAATTGCTAGGACTTTTGCTGAAGAAGGTGCAAATATTGTTATTTCCGATTTAAATGAAGAAAAAAGTAAACTAGTGGCGCTGGAGTTAAAGGAACAAGGTTTTGAAGCAACTGCCGCTCCCTGTGATGTCACCGATGAGGAGGCATATAAGAATAGTCTGGAATTGGCAAGAAGTACTTTTGGAAAAATTGATATTCTCGTAAATAATGCCGGGCTGCAATATGTTTCCCCAATTGAGGATTTTCCGACAGAAAAATTTGAACTAATGATTAAAGTTATGTTAACGGCGCCGTTTATTGGCATTAAAAATGTATTGCCGTATATGAAAGAGCAGGGCTTTGGCCGAATTATCAATATGGCTTCCATTAATGGCTTGGTTGGCTTTGCCGGGAAAGCGGCCTACAACAGCGCGAAACATGGGGTGATTGGCTTAACGAAAGTAGCCGCATTGGAAGGAGCCCAGTACGGAATTACGGTCAATGCCTTATGTCCGGGTTATGTTGATACACCGCTTGTAAGGGGACAGTTGGTTGATTTGGCCAAGACGAGAAATGTCGGATTAGAACGTGTCCTCGAGGAAGTCATTTATCCGCTTGTCCCCCAAAAAAGGCTCTTATCCGTATCCGAGATTGCGGATTATGCAGTATTTCTAGCAAGCGACAAAGGCAGGGGGATAACAGGTCAGGCGGTTGTTCTCGATGGAGGGTACACAGCGCAGTAGACGGTATCAGTGTAATTGTTAACATAGTACAAGAGAATCCGTGTCAGCGGGATTCTCTTTTTTTTACAAATCTTCCAATTTTCAAAAAACTCATTAAGATTTTGCTATAATAAATTTATCGAGTTTTTATAAGGGAGGCAATCGATGCGGGCATTTGACAAAGTACCAAACAGCTGGCATGAGCAAATTATCAATCTATTAGCAGAACGTGTGGTTATTGTCGATGATAACGGGATTATTTTATATATTAACGAGGGATATTGCGAGTTTATCGGCACCACGATGGAAGAGGCGATTGGCCGGCAGGTACAGGATGTGATTGAAAACTCACGGATGCATATTGTTGCCCAAACAGGTGTGAAGGAACTGGCCTCAGTCCAACAAATAAATGGCAGTGAAATGATTGCTAATCGATTTCCAATTGTTGAAGAGGAACAGATTGTTGGTGCCGTAGGAAATGTCATGTTCCGTAATCCTGAAGAATGGCGTATGTATAAAAGTAAGATCCAAAGCCTTGTTGATGAATTAAACTATTATCAAGCAAAAGTTCAAAGGGATTTGCAAAGTAAATATAGTTTTCAGGACTTAATTGGGGACAGCCCTAATTTTCTTGCAGCAAAAACATTGGCTCAAAGAGTTTCCAGGAGCGATTCATCGGTGTTATTGATCGGTGAATCAGGCACCGGAAAGGAGTTATTTGCACATGCGATTCATCATGACAGTAACCGGACGGCCGCTCCCTTTGTGGCCATTAATTGTTCCTCCATCCCGGAGCACCTGCTTGAATCGGAATTGTTTGGCTATGAGGATGGTGCGTTTACAGGCGCGAAAAAAGGCGGCAAGAAGGGACAGTTTGAATTAGCAAGCGACGGGACGTTGTTTTTGGATGAAATTGGGGACATGCCGCTCACGATGCAAAGTAAACTATTAAGAGTGCTGCAGGAAAAAGAAGTGGTCCGAGTCGGAGGTCATAAATCTATCCCTGTGGATGTGCGGATTATTGCTGCCACCCATCGGAATTTAGAAAGAATGGTAGAAAAAGGGGATTTCCGTCAAGATTTATATTACCGATTAAATGTTATTAAAATTGATATTCCTCCGCTTAGGATGAGAAAGGAAGATATCCCTGCGGTTGCGAAGCGGTTATTGAAGAAATTAGAAGCAAGATTTTTCCGAAATGGTATTGAGCTGTCTATTGAAGTAACAGAAAGATTGATGCAGCATTCTTGGCCGGGGAACATTCGCGAATTGGAGAATGTATTAGAACGTTCGATCAATGTGCTTGATGGAAAAACCATTCTATTAATGCACCTGCCCCTATATTTGCGCGATCGAGAAACCGAGGGGGGAAACGCAGGTAACTTACATAATGAACAAACTGTTTCATTAAGCAATATCTTGTCAACGGAACCGAAGAATATTCTCCCATTGAAGGAGACACTCGTCCAAGCAGAAAAACAAGCAATTGAACAAGCTTTAGTGGTAACGAAGGGTAATAAACTAGAAGCGGCTAAACTACTGGAAATCGGTAAAACCAGTTTTTATGATAAATGTAAATTATATGATATAAATTAACAAGATTTAACCAATACAGGAACTAAAGAAATCCATCATATTATCAAGGACTTCACTCGAAATTTTAATGAGTAAGTCTTTTTTTGTGAATTTTATTTTAATAGAAAGAACAAAATTTATTTGTTGACAAAAAAATATATTGTAACTATTATGATTACAGGTAATTAAATTTGTTACAAATGGACTCTTAAATAAAACTATATCGGAGGAATCAAAATGAAATTATTAGTCACAGGAGCTACAGGAAAGTTTGGCTCAAAAGTCGTTGAGAATTTATTAAAAACTGTAACCGCAAACCAACTTGCTGTCAGTGTTCGCAATCCGGAGAAAGCAGAAGGGCTGCGCGCTCGTGGAGTGGAAGTCCGCCACGGAGATTTTGACCTTCCAGAAACATTGGATACTGCTTTTGCAGGAATCGACCGCTTGTTAATTATTTCTGCAGATGGAGACAATGAAACAAGAATACGCCAGCATGCCAATGCAGTAGCTGCGGCAGAACGTGCGGGAGTTAAATTCATTGCCTATACTAGTTTAGCGAACGCCATGGAAAGTAATAACCTATTCGCTCCGACACATCAGGCAACAGAAAAGGCAATCGTGAAAACAGGCATCCCATACTCCTTCTTACGCAACAACTGGTATCTAGAAAACGAAATCCCAAGTATTCAAGGCGTCATCGCAGGTGCTCCATGGGTAACATCTGCGGAATCAGGTAAAGTCGGCTGGGCGTTGCAGCAGGATTATGCTGAGGCTGCAGCTGCGGTACTGACGGGTGAAGGACACGATAACACAATCTACGAACTTTCCGGTAAGCTATTAACCCAGCAAGAATTGACTTCTGCTCTTGGCAATGTCTTGGGTAAAGAAGTAAGTGTGCAACAGGTAGATGACGCTGCTTATGCTGAAATTATGAAAGGTGCTGGCCTGCCAGATTTTCTAATTCCGATGCTTGTTGACATCCAAAGAAGCATTCGCGAAGGTACACTTGCAGTTGAGAGCAACGACTTCGAAAAGCTTATCGGCCGACCTGCTACTTCAATAAACGAAGCATTATCACAAATCGTTAATGGTATCACCCTAACAAAATAATAAAACTCAAATTTCAATGATTTGTGGAGATAAAAGTTGCGTTTCTGTTTCGAACAGGAACGCTTTTCTATGTTATCAAGCAGGAAATAAAGTGGGCATGGGAGTATTATAGTAAGGGCAACTAAGCTGAAAATGGGGGACAGATTTTAATGAAAGTGAATCCAAAGGAATTTGAAATAAATAATTTAATTTATATCATTAGGTCTGCAAAGGAAGAGGATGCCAGAAACTTATCTGAAGTTAGATTGCAGATTGATGGTGAAACAGAAAATATGGATAGAGAAAAAGGAGAAGCATACATAGATGAATCTGGCTTCAAACAGATTATTAGATCGGATACCGAACGGAAAAATAATCTTTTTTTAGTGGCAGAAGCAAATGATAGAATTGTAGGTTTCTCTAGATGTGAAGGGACTCAACTGAAAAGAATGTCACATAAAGTGGAATTTGGAATCTGTGTTTTAAAAGAATTTTGGGGACATAGCATTGGGAAAAAACTATTGGAAGAATCCATTCATTGGGCAGATTCAAACGGTATTAAGAAAATATCATTAAGTGTTCTTGAAACAAATCGTAAGGCTGTTAAGCTTTATCAAAGATATGGGTTTGAAGTGGAAGGCATTTTAAAAAAGGACAAAATTCTTTCCGATGGGAATTACTATAATACTTTTTTGATGGGAAGGTTTAATGTGTAATCAAAAGGCTATTTGGTGTTTTTTTTTATGAAAGTAACAAAGTGAAACTTGTCTTCATATGATAAATTAAATTTCGTGGAAAAGAGGTGTGAAGATTGACACAACATATTACAACTGGTCCATATCCTGGACAAACTGGAGGTTGTATTGCCGAATATAATCACTCAACGCTTAGCCATGTTCCACATCACTACTCGCCTTCTCACAATCCTAATCACAATCCTAATCACAATCCATATTATCAACAGCCAATGACGGGTCCGGGGTTTCAAGGAATCCCGTCTTGGAGACCGCCGGGAGGTTCTTATCCGTATTTATATTAATGTCTTGAATTGTTGTAAAAAGAATAATTTTGGTTATAGGTACTTTTCTTCTTAATGAGAAAGTACCTTTTTTATTTGTTTAAAGCGGAAAAGTGGTATCATAGTACAGTAAATACTATTAATATTGTGAAATTTATGATTAGGCTGAAAACGGGAACAAAACTAAATTACATTACGGATGTGGTGAATTCTATGAAAGCAAAATTCCATTATGCATGGATAATTATTTTTATTACATTTTTAGCTTTATTGGCTGTTCAAGGAGTTCGCCTTGCGTTTGGAGCATTTGTGCAGCCCTGGGAAAAAGATTTTTCCATGGATAGGGGGACTATTTCCCTTATATCTACATTAAGCTTTGTTGTTTATGGTCTTTCGCAGCCAGTGATTGGGAGACTCGTAGATAAGCTGGGTCCACGGTTGATTTTATCGGTGAGTACCTTATTGGTTGGAGTGAGTATCTTTTTAACCTCCTTTATCAATCAGCCATGGCAGCTGTTTGTTCTTTACGGCATCTTCGTTTCCATCGGGGTGGGGGGAGCATCCAATGTTGCGGCAACCGTCCTTGTAACGAAGTGGTTCAATGAAAAACGCGGCCTTGCCTTAGGAATTATCGAAGCAGGATTTGGAGCAGGGCAAATGCTGCTTGTTCCAGGGTCCTTATTGTTAATAAACTGGTTGAATTGGAAAGTAACAGTTGTTATTTTAGGTATCTTTCTGGCAGTTATTGTTTTTCCTGTTGTCCTTTTATTATTACGAAATGACCCTAAAGAGAAAGGTTTACTGCCAATTGGCGGAAAAGGCAAAGAAGAAAAACAGACAATTGGTGATGCGAATCAAAATAGTAATTTTTTTATTTGGGAAGCTTTCCGCAAAAGACAGTTTTGGTTTTTAATTTTACCGTTTGGCGTTTGTGGATTTACCACGACAGGATTAATGGACACACATTTAATTCCAATTTCTAATTTATGTGGGTTTTCACCAGGTGTAACAAGTGCTGCAGTGAGCATTCTGGCTGCTTTCAACATTATTGGCATTTTACTTTCAGGTATCGTTGCGGACCGATGGAGCTGCAAAAAAATACTGATCGGGTTGTATGTGGTAAGGGCTTTATCTATTGTTATTCTTTTAAATACCTATAACCCGGCAATGCTGCTGGCTTTTGCCGTTGTGTTCGGATTGGTCGACTTTGCAACGGTAGCGCCAACTCAATTACTGGCAACTCAATTTTTTAAAAATCATTCTGTAGGGTTTATCCTGGGCATGTTGTCACTAAGCCATCAAATAGGCTCGGCATTAGGTTCGTACTTACCAGGTTTATGGTATAGCCTCTCAGGGAATTATAATCTTTCCTTCTATTTTTCGATTTTCATTCTTGCACTGGCGGCCATTTTTAGCGGGTTGCTTCCGAAGCAAATCGTTAGTAAGGAAGAGAAAGAATTAAAAACATTGCATGCATAAATATTGGAAAAACCTAGCATTTCTTGATAATGCTAGGTTCTTTCATTAGAAGAGGGGGGAAGTCAAATACTTGACTCATCTTGGCCCTCCTTTTCAAAGCTTTGAGTAAACGAGTCATCAGGGCATTGACCTGGAATTGGAATACGTGGGTCAAATTCGGGATTTTGGAGTACTTCATACGGCCGCATCATTTCATGGTCCTCATGTTCAAGGTTATGGCAATGCCAAGGGTAGATTCCCGTAAAAGGTCCGAAGCGGGCAATAATGCGAGTGACCTCTTTCGGATTCACCCCAACGGTATCCTTCCAGCCTTTTTCATTTGCGGATGGTTCCCGCGGTGGTCCGACGTGTGTGATATTTTTATTTTTATCAATCGTAATTGGCGCATGATTGAGAACCTGAAAATGTACAAGATGTAAGTGCATTGGATGATTGTCTCCTGTCAAGTTGTAAAGCTCCCAAACTTCTACTGTACCATTATACGGAGTTTCTGTAATGGGTAATTCACTCCAGGTCATGTCATTGAGCAATGGTTTCAAACGACCTGGAAATTCTGGGTCATCTATTTCAGTCAAAATGTTCTGCCGTACAGGTACACCTTTTGGATTAAGTCTCTCCAAACAAGATAATGTTGCTGGAATGACACTTTTGTCAGGTTCAGTAAGGTTTTTACTAACACGGAACTCCATAATTTGCGGAAGTGCTGGATTAGGCGGATTGCCGCTTGGGAATGGTGATGGCGCATCATTTGTTAGGGTGATTTTCTGACCTGCATGTTTGGAAAAGTCGACAATCACATCTGCACGTTCCGCTGGACCAAGCAGCAGCCCTTCCCTATGTGGTACAATAACTGGTTTCTCAAGAAATCCGCCATCTGTCCCAATTTGAATAAACTCTTGGCCAGAGCTTAATCGTAGTCGATAAAATCGGGCATTGGAGCCATTCAAGATACGGAAGCGGTATTTGCGCGGTTCCACTTCGAGAAAGGGCCAGACTTTTCCATTCACAAGAGCGGTATTCCCGAAAAATTCTGGGACGACAGATGGTCTGGGTAAGCTTGAATCAATTGGCGGTGAAGGATTCGGCGGCGCTGCCTGGTTTGGCTGGGAAGGATAGAATAATTCACCAAACCGCTCACCCTTAAGATAGAACGAGCGATCTTGAATCAATAACGGGATTTCATAGTTTCCTCGTGGAAGATTCAGCATTTCCTCTTCGTCATCTCTAATAAGGTAAAACCCGGCTAGCCCTGCATAAACATTCAGACGGGTGATTCCAATCGCATGATCATGATACCAGAGTGTAGCAGGACGTTGGCCATTTGGGTAATAATAAACTTCATGCAAGAATTTAGGGCCAACGTTTTTGAAGTTTCGGGTAAACCAGGCTTCCGGATACCCGTCATTTTCCGGACGATTACGACCACCGTGTAAGTGTACAACTGTCCGGACAGATGGTCGGTCCAGTTCTGCGCCATGCACGGTTCTATCTACCGGAAGCAGGTGTTCATACGGCAGCTTGTTTTCCCACTTAACATAAATAGGTTGGTTCCTGCGAACCTCAAATGTAGGTCCTGGATACATGCTGTTATAACCCCAAACAGTCGTCGGTTTTAGGTCACGGTGTAATTTTTGCTGAACCTGCTTCATTTCTACCTCGTAGTACGGTTTTCCATCTTTGTTCCCGACGGGGGTTATGACTGACGGTATTGGCAATGCATCTACAAACTTGTCTAAAGGCAAATATAATTCCTCCTTATTTTAAAACCTCTTTTTTAGATTATGAATATAGGAAGTTTTCAGTTTTCTTTTTTTGAAAAAATGGTAAACTAGTTAAAAAAACAAAAAGTGAGGCGCCAGCATGATTAAAGCAGTTTTTTTTGATTTGGATGATACGTTGCTGTGGGATCAGAAGAGTGTAAAGGAAGCCTTTGTGGCTACATGTAAGGTTGCAGAAGACCGATATGGACTAGATTCGGACCAGTTGGAGGAGGCTGTCAGAGAGGCTGCTAGAAACCTCTACTCTTCCTATGAATTTTATCCTTTTACACAAATGATAGGAATCAATCCCTTTGAAGGTCTATGGGGTAATTTCCTAGATGATCACGATGATTTTAGAAAAATGAAGGATACGGTTCCTGGTTACCGGAAAGACGCTTGGACGGCGGGTCTTAAGGCTTTAGGGGTTGACGACCCAGAATTTGGACAAGAATTGGCGGAGCGTTTCCCAGCCGAGCGCCGAAAGCTGCCGTTTTTATATGAGGAAACGTTTAAAACACTAGATTCGTTAAAAGGGAAATACCAGCTTCTACTATTAACGAATGGATCACCAGACTTGCAAAATACGAAACTAACCATTACTCCAGAATTGGTTCCATACTTCGACCAAATCGTCATCTCAGGTGATTTTGGTAGAGGAAAACCAGATCCAACGATTTTTGAACATGCCTTGTCACGCCTGTCTATGCAAAAGGATGAAGTCATCATGGTGGGGGATAACCTAATGACCGATATTCTTGGGGCAAACCGTGCAGGGATCAAATCCGTTTGGATTAACCGCCACAATAAAGAGCGGAATGAAGTCATACCTACGTTCGAGATTCACCATTTAGAAGAGCTTTTTACGATATTGGAGAATTTATAAAAAAAGATCAGCTGCCTTATCGGGCGGCTTTCTTTATGTCAAAAGACCAATTTCTTTAATACAGTGTAACCTCCCCCCTTCTTTAAGCGACTATTATGCTGAAAACCAAATAATTACAAAAAGGGGATCGTGAAAATGAGAAATAAAAGTGTGATTTTCATATTAACCTCTGCCTTAGCTATTGGTCTTTTAGCAGGCTGCGGTTCAGGTGTGGGGGATAAGACGAATGGCAGTTCAGGAGCTCCAAAAGACGCAGCCCCTAAACAAAATGAGATTGCAGCAAGTTTCTTTCCAAGGATTGAAATTATTGAGCAAGGGCCGGGAATTAACGTGAATTACAGAGTAAAGAATATTTCCGGTAAAGCCCAGAAATTAACGTTTTCAAATGGCTTACAAGTGGATTATATCGTATATGATGAGTCTGGAAAAAAGGTGAAACAATATTCAGAAGAGGTTATGTCAACTCAAGCCATGGAGGAAGTAAATCTCGAAAACAATGAAGAAATCGCCAAGGAATTTACCATCACCGACTTGAAAAATGGCAAGTATAAGCTGGAGGTTTTCTTAACAGCAAAAGAGGAGCAGGCGAGGGTTGTTATGGATTTACTTGTGGAAAAAGCCGCTCTCGACGGTTCTGGCAAATATGTTGGACAAATCGACCCACATACCATTGAGATTGATATGAATGGCACGAAAACCGCGTTCCAATTATCTGATGAAGCCCAAAAACAAATATTAGCCCTTAAAGAGGGAAGTAACGTAACATTTCTATATAAAGAAAATGAAAATGGCCAAAAGGTAATTGAAAAATTTTTATAAAAAATATATTCATAAAAGGGACAGCGATTTTAGATATCACTGCCCCTTAGTTTTTAACCAATCAGCCTTTCAGCTTTTTAAGTACCCGTTCTTCGAAATCTGCCCTGTCAATATCCAAATCATGTGTTTCATTACGAAATGACTTGAACCTTCCGCCCTTCACTTCAAGGGTAAAATAGCCTCTTTCACTTGCAATATTTATATCGCCGATAATATTTTTCCTTCGGATTGGATCGAACAAATTTATCATATTTGGATTGCTGGGATGCGGTCTGAATTGGCAGCCTTGCTCCACGCATATTTTAACAATGTTACGGACCTTCTGATTGGCGATACTATCAATTTTCTTGGTTGTTTCTTTACTTATGGTCATTCTTTAGTCTCCTTTCCGTCATAACAACGATATGCCGTGGCGGCGTTGAATATTCAATAATTATAAAACCTAACACAGTTGTGAATGGGGATTGAGTATTGCACGGATGGATGAGTATCTGTTACCCTTAAATTATAAAAAATATTCATAATATTTTTTCAATAGGAGATGAAATAGATGAATATAGCGATTGATGAGTTATTTATCGGACAAATCGCTCGCTTAAAACGAGTATTTACAGATGATGATGTCAAATTATGCAATGAGTTGACACGGGATTTTAGCCCAGTTTATCAAGTAAATGAAAATGTCTGGAAAAATTTTTACGACCAACCAATTGTTCCAGGGTTATTGACCGAGGGCTTAATCACCCAGGTCATTAGCCAAAAGCTGCCGGGAGACGCCTGCATTTTGTTGCAAAAGGAACTGGTTTTTTATTACCCAGTCCATGTGGGAGATGAGATTACAGCGGAGCTCGAAATTATTGATATTAACGAAACAAGGAATTGGGTAACACAAAGGGTCAGCTGTTACAACCAGCAGGGAAACGAAGTGGTAAAAGGACAGGTGGTCATACTTGTACTGCCGAAACAAAGTTCATAGGTGATGTGAATGGAGCTAACCCAAAAAGTTGATAACCGCGCTGGGTATTGGGGATCACTGGAAGTGGATGAAAAGGGGATTCTTGTAGATGTCAGCCCTGAATTTTGCAGCTGTTTTGCTTTTGAAAAGCCTGATATAATTGGGCTTTCAATTGCGCATATCGTGGAAGGAGCCACAAAAAAACGGCCAAACTCTGCTGTTGGAAATACAGTTATTTCTGGTTTAATTAAAGGTCGTCCCTGTTTAATTCGAATCGAAAAAAAGGACAAACACCTCATTTATTCGGTCATTTTAAGAAAAGAAGAAATCGATCATGCTGAATTTTATTCCTTTCTGCAGATGGTGGATAAGCCAAAAATAAGATCAAAGACAGCCAACAGGAATCGCTATAGCTTTGAGGAGATTATTGGCGACAGCCCATTGATGGCGCAAATTAAGGAACTGGCTGCCAGGATTGCAGCCAGCAGTTCAACTGTGCTGCTTACGGGCGAAAGCGGTACAGGGAAGGAATTGTTTGCCCAGGCCATTCATGGACTTAGCTCGAGAAAAAACCATCCGTTTGTAGCGGTTAACTGTGCGGCCATTCCTGATGAATTATTTGAATCTGAAGTATTTGGCTATGAAGGTGGGGCATTTAGCGGGGCGAAGAAAGAAGGAAAGCCTGGAAAAATTGAATTGGCGCAGAACGGGACACTATTTTTAGATGAGATATCCGAGTTGCCGTATCAAGCCCAGGGGAAACTGCTCCGGGTGCTTCAAGAGCGAGAGGTGGAGCGGCTTGGGGGAACTGGAAGCAAGAATGTTGATATCCGGATTGTTGCCGCTACGAACCGAGATCTAAAAACTTTGGTTCAGGAAGGCAAGTTCCGGCAGGATTTGTTTTATCGTTTGTATGTATTTGAATTAAAAATACCGTCATTAAGGCAGAGAAAAGAGGACATTTTACCGTTAGCCTATTATTTCATCGAATATTTCAATGAAAAATTAGTCCAAGAGGTAAAATACTTAGCACCCAATCTCCAGGAATGGCTTTTGAATTACGAGTGGCCTGGGAATGTTCGCGAACTAAAAGCGGTTATTGAACGGGGGATGAACATTGTTCAGGGGGAAACCCTGACAATGGAAAGCTTGTTTTTTTCCCCATCTCTTGAACGTTCAGTTGAAAAAATGGAGGCGGAAGAAACACCTAAACTCTTAAGTTTAGAGGAAGCTGTATCAAATGCAGAAATTTCTGCTATCCAGCGTGCACTAAAGGAAGCAGACGGCGACCGGACAAAAGCAGCCCAATTGCTGAATATTCACCTAGCCAGTCTATATAGAAAAATAGCGAAATATAAACTAAATAAATGATGATTTTATCTATTCACACACACTTTTCCTAGTGTGTGTTTTTTTGTTTCGCAAATTAGATTCGCAGATTTGCAAAAGAATAGTGATTTTGCAAAAATGCAAAACTCGGGAAACAGCAATAGTAGTGAATTCTATGTTGGCACGGAATTTGCAATATAGAAAGGTAAAGGAGGGAATCATCTTGTTGAATTTTACCTTTAGTAATGAACAAGAATATTTTCGCGAAATGCTAAGAGAATTTTCCTTAAATGAATTGCTGCCCCAATATACAAAATGGGACCGGGAAAAAACACATCCCCGCCATTTGTGGAAAAAGCTTGGGGAACTGGGAGTGAATGGACTGCGAATTCCCGAAGAGTATGGCGGCAGCGGGGCGGATTGCGTGACGACTGGAATTGCTGCAGAAGAAATAGGGCGCGGGGATTTTAACTTAACCTATGCCGTTATGCTGAATGCGCTTGCATCGGAAATTATTAGCAATCATGCGACAGACCAATTGAAAAAAACTTGGCTTCCGCAAATTGCTAGCGGTGACAAAATTGTTGGAGTAGCAATTACCGAGCCAGCGGCCGGGACCGATGCAGCTGGAATCCGCTCGACAGCAGTACATAAAGGGGACCGCTACATTTTAAATGGAGAAAAGTCAGGTATTAGTGCGGCAACCATTGGCGATGCTTTCATAGTTTTTGCAAAAACAGACCCCAGCTCCGGCAGCAAAGGCATCAGTGCCTTCGTTGTGCCTGCCGATGCTCCGGGCGTGGAGTGTAAAGGTTATGACGACATGGGTAATGTACCGATTGGAAGAGGGTCGATTTATTTAACGGACGTCGAAGTTCCGGAAGAAAATTTAATCGGACTTGAAAACAATGGTTTTTTCCAGGTCATGAATGGGTTTGACCTTAGCCGCCTATTAATTGGCCTTCAGTGTGCAGGGGCAGCCTTCCAAAGTATCGATGAGACCATTGAGCACGTAAAAACGAGGCAGGCTTTTGGCAGACCGCTTGCAAAATTTCAGGGTGTTTCTTTTCCAATCGTTACCCACTATACGCAGTTGGAGTTAATTAAGTGGCAGGCATATCGCGGCCTATGGCTTCGTGACAATGGGAAAAAACATACAAAAGAGGCATCCTCGGTAAAATGGCTAGGTCCAAAATATGCTCAGGAGGCAATCCATGAATGTATGCTTCTTAATGGCCACTACGCCTATACGAAGGAAATGCCGCTCGAACAAAGGCTTAGGGATGTAATTGGGCTGGAAATTGGTGATGGCACAGCACAGGCTAACCAAATGGTTATTGCTCGAGAATTGATCGGAAAACAATTTCGTCCCTATTAAAATAGGAGACTACTTCCCAAATGGATGATGCTGATAAATTTTTTATCGGACAAATAGCGAGAATCCAAAGGACCATTGTTAGTAAAGATGTTGAAAAGTGGAAATTTTTAACCCGGGATTTTAATGTGGTGTATCAAAGTGAGACGCGGTTTGAACAGCCTCTTGTTCCGGGAATTGTTTGTGAGGGATTGATTGCGGAGGCGATGGGTAAAGAATTGACCTGTCACCCTGCTGTGATATTGAAGAAAGAATTCGTCTTTTTAAATCCAGTCCATATCGGAGATTTGTTGACAGTTGAGATAGAAACCATAGACGTCAATCAAGAGATGGATTGGGTGACTGAAAAGGTAACATGCACCAATCAATCTGGTCTTGAAGTGGTCAGAGGGCAAGTTATTTTGAAAATTTTATCAAAAGAAAATGGAGGAATGAAAAATGGAAATGACAGATGTACTTTATGAGAAAAAGGATGGAATTGCCAAGATAACAATTAATCGCCCAGAGGTTTATAATGCCTTTCGTGCTCAAACTGTCCAAGAATTGATTTGGGCGTTCCGGGATGCCTGGGATGATAACAGAATTGGTGCGGTTATTTTGACCGGAGCAGGAGAAAAAGCCTTCTGTACTGGCGGTGACCAAAAGAATAAAGGTGACAGTGGCTATGATAGCTCAGGCGGACTTGGCGGCGGTATCGGCTTGGAAATTGAAGCTCTGCATCGGACAATCCGCGCGATTCCAAAGCCGGTTATTGCAGCCGTAAACGGTTATGCGATTGGCGGCGGCCACGTTCTACATGTGGTTTGCGATTTAACCATCGCCGCTGAAAATGCCATTTTTGGCCAAAGCGGTCCGAAAGTGGGCAGCTATGATGCAGGGTTGGGATCTGCCTATCTTGCAAGGATTGTCGGTGAGAAAAAGGCCAGGGAAATTTGGTACTTGTGCGAAAAGTATTCGGCGCAAGAGGCAAAGGAAATGGGACTTGTCAATAAAATCGTCCCTCAAGGCGATCTGATGGCGGCTGCAGAGGAGTGGGCGGGAAAAATTCTAGAAAAGAGTCCAACAGCTATTAAAATGCTGAAATATTCCTTTAACGCAGATTCTGCCAATATTGAAGGGATTTCGCAAATTTCAATGGCGAGCTTAGCGATGTTCTACAAAACGGATGAGTCGGCAGAGGGAAGAAATGCGTTTGTCGAGAAACGTCCGGTTGATTTTAAGAAATTCAGACAGTAAACCAATATTACCTTTAGTAGGGGGAGAACAGGCTGATGGGTTTCGAAACGATTTTAACGGATGAGGATATCAAAAAATATGAATCGAATTGGTCAAATAAGACGATTCTTGATTATTTAAAGGAAGCAATTGAAAAGTATCCTGAAAAAACAGCCATTATTGATAAGAAAAGCAGATACACCTATAAGGAACTCGGAAAACTCGTTGACCGAGTAGCCCTTGGTCTGCTTGAAATAGGCTTGAGAAAAGGGGATGTCATCTCCATCCAGCTTCCAAACTGGAATGAGTTTGTGATTTTGCACTTTGCAGCCACTAGAATTGGCGCCATAAGCAATCCATTAATCCATATTTATCGTGATCGGGAAATTGGCTTTATGGTCAAACTCGCCGAATCCAAGATGATTGTCGTACCCGAAGAGTTCCGCGGTTTCAATTATCCGGAAATGATTGAGAGGCTTAAGCCGCAATGGCCCTCACTGGAACATATTTTTGTCATTGGAGAAAAAGTGCCGGAGGGCATGAAATCTTTCTCCTATTTAATGGATGTTCCTTGGGAAGAGCAAAGGGATCCTTCTGTTTTGGACCAGATTGCCCTAAATCCTAATGAAATAACAGAAATTATTTTTACATCAGGGACGACAGGTGAACCAAAAGGTGTCATGCACACCCACAATACGGTGACGTTCGCATCTGAGCTTTGGATTGACCATTTTCAATTAACTCCTAATGATGTCATTTTCATGGCTTCCACCTTTGCCCATCAAACCGGTTTCCTATATGGTGTCCGCCTTCCGGCTATATATGCGGGGAGTGCTGTTTACCAAGATATTTGGAATCCGGAAGAGTTTATTCAATTAATAGAAAAAGAGAAAATTACCTTTACTACTGCAGCTACACCGTTTTTACAGGACACGATTCAAGTCAACGGAATCGAGAAATATGATTTAAGCTCGCTCAGGTATTTTGCCGCGATTGGAGCCCCAATCCCAAGAACACTGGTTAAACAGGCCCGGCAAAAGCTGCCTGCGCAAATCCTGTCAGGCTGGGGGCAAACCGAAAACGGCTTGGTTACCCTTACTCTTGCAAACGATACCGAGGAAAAGCTCACTTCTACAGATGGGAAAGCATTCCCGGGGCTTGAGGTTAAGGTTGTGGATGCAGTAGGTAATCAAGTGCCTCCTAACGTAGAAGGAAGTTTACTGGTAAGAGGACCTTCATTGTTTGTTGGTTATTTAAAACGAATAGAGTTGACAAGGTCTGAGTTTGACGGGGAATGGTTCATCACAGGCGACCGCGCGATGATGGATGAAGACGGCTATATCCGCATCACCGGCCGTAACAAGGATATTATTATTCGCGGCGGCGAGAACATCCCGGTTGCGTATGTGGAAAATGTTTTATACGAGCACCCGGATGTATCCGTCGTTCAAATTGTTGCCATGCCAGATGCGCGTCTGCAGGAAAAAGCCTGTGCATTTATAAGCATGAAGCAGGGGGCAGCACCGCTGACTTTTGATGCGATGAAGGCCTTTTTAGCAGAAAGAGGCGTCGCCAAGCAATATTGGCCAGAGCACCTCGAAGTGATTGACGATTTCCCGCGAACACCAAGCGGGAAAATCCAGAAGTTCCGCTTGCGGGATCTGATAAATGAAAAATTTGCTGATAAGGTTTAAAAATTGGAGGGATAAACAGTGGTAAAACGTACTGCATTTGTTACTGGTGCCGGCAGCGGCATTGGCAGAGAGATTGCTAAATTACTAGCATCACGGGGAATGGCCTTAATTGTTGCTGATATTAATAAGGAGGGCGCTGCGGAAACTGTTTCGCAAATTAAAGGAAATGACGGTGAAGCAGTTGCAGTTCATTGTGATGTTACCAGTTTGGAAAGTGTGAAAAAAGCGGTTCAGGAATCGGTTGAGGCATTTGGAAAAATTGACGTGTTAGTGAATAACGCCGGCTGGGATAAGGTTGAACCTTTTTTAAAAAGTAAGCCGGACACCTGGAAGAGAATCATCGATATTAATTTAATGGGGCAGATCCATACGTGCAAGGAGATTTTACCGCTTATGATTAAAAACGGTTACGGGAAGGTTGTTAATATTGCTTCTGATGCAGCTCGGGTTGGTTCGAGCGGTGAAGCTGTTTATTCTGCGGCAAAAGGCGGCGTAGTAGCGCTGACAAAAACACTTGCCCGCGAAATGGCCCGTCATAAGATCAATATTAATTGCGTGGCTCCAGGACCGAGTGACACTCCTTTATTTCAGGAAATTGGATCTTACAATGTAGGACTTGCCGGTGCTCTGGAAAAGGCTATTCCGTTCCGAAGATTGGCACAGCCACAGGATATTGCCGGCGCGGTGGCCTACTTTGTTTCTGATGATGCGGGGTATGTGACTGGACAAACGTTGTCGGTCAGCGGAGGCTTGACAATGCTCTAAAAAATAGAATCTTTTAAGGAGATTAGTAGAATGTCTTTTGATAATATTTTGGTTGAAAAACTAGGGGCTATCGGGGTTATCAAAATCAATCGGCCTAGCGTTCGGAACGCTTTGAATCAGGATACCATTACCGAGATGGAAGAGGGGTTTGAAGCGCTTGAACGGGATGATAGGATTGGGGTCATTGTTTTTACCGGAACAGGGGATAAAGCCTTTGCGGCTGGGGCTGATATCAATCAGGTCCGCGGCTATCAACCTATGGATGCCATTTCGTTCGGAATGTCCCGCTTTTATCAAAAAGTGGAAAGCAGCCCAAAGGTGACCATCGCAGCGGTAAACGGCTATGCCTTAGGCGGTGGCAGTGAACTGGCGCTGTCCTGCGATATTCGGATTGCCAGTGAGGATGCTAAATTTGGCCTGCCTGAACTTAACTTGGCGGTTATTCCGGCAGCAGGCGGGACTCAACGGCTGTCAAGATTGATTGGCAAAAGCAGAGCCCTTGATCTTATATTAACAGGTGACATGATCACTGCTGAGAAAGCAAAAGAAATCGGCTTGGTATCGGCAGTTGTTCCAACAGAAGAGTTATGGAGAGCTGTTGAAGAAAAGGCGGGGAAAATTTTAGCCAAGGGGCCTTTAGCGGTAAGGCTTGCCAAGCTCGCGGTTCACAGCGGAGCAGAAACGGATATTCAAACAGGTATATTGATAGAGCAACTGGCTCAAGCAGTACTGTACGGCTCCCTTGACAAGGAGGAAGGAACCTCGGCATTCCTTGAAAAACGACAAGCTTCATTTATCGGCAAATAGGCGGTTCAGCTTCAGTTTTCATTTTTAGAAACTGAAGCTTTTTTATGGAGGTTTTCATTGTTCACAACTTGTTAATATTTCATTTGTAATGAATGATTTTAATCACAAACTCGTACCGGGATTAGTGTTATTTTTTAAAAAAGCAATTGACGAAGGAGAATCCTGGATATGAGTGAATTCATTAATAACCGCGAACAACAAACATATAAGAATACTGAGCGAATTGAAATTTTAAAAGAAATTTTCAGAGATCTTCATAATGGAAGAAATTTAAATGAAGTAAAGGCTCATTTCGATGCTTTTATTGGCAAGGTTACCATTGAGGAAATTGCGCAGCTGCAGCTGGAGTTTGTCAACGAAGGAGGCATGCCGGCAGATGAGTTGCAGCGCCTGTACACTCAGCACACTGATATTTTTAAAGGAAGAATTGAGGAAGATAACCGCGAAAAACGTCCTGAGGAGCAGCCGGGACACCCGATTCACACCTTCATGCTGGAAAATAGAGAGCTTGATAAATTAGTGAAAACGCAGCTCCAAGTGCATTTATGGCAGTTCGAAGAAGAGGATCATGCGGAAAATGTATTTAAGCTCTTAGAGGATATCAATTTACTGCTTGATATTGATAAACATTTCAATCGTAAAGAGCATTTGATTTTTCCGTACTTAGAAAACTACGGCATTTACGGTCCAACAAATAATATGTGGAGAATCGATGACTTCATCCGCGATGCAATAAAAAAAGTGAGACAAACACTGCTTCATTATAATGGTGAAAAGAAGGTAGTGCTTGAAAAACTAAATTGGGTAATCGAAGAGGTAACAGAAATGATTTACCGTGAGGAGAACATTCTGTTCCCAATGGCGCTGGCCAATTTCACAGAAGATGAATGGGTGAAAATTGCTCATGAGAGCGATGAAATCGGTTTTTGCCTAACCGAACCGGAAGCTGTTTGGAAACCAGAACGGAAGGCACTTGATGAAAATGCCATTTCCGAAGGCTATATTAAAATGGAAACCGGGATCCTGTCGTTAAAACAACTTGAACTGTTATTAAACCATTTGCCGGTTGACATTTCCTTTATTGATCATGAGGATGTGGTTCGTTATTTCTCGCACGGGAAGGAACGAATTTTTGCTAGAACAAAAGCCATTATCGGAAGGACAGTGCAAAATTGTCACCCGCCAAGAAGTGTTCATGTGGTCGAGGATTTGCTCGCAGACTTTAAATCAGGTAAGAAAGACAGCGAGGATTTTTGGATTAAGTTTCGCGATAAGTACGTCTACATTAGATATTTTGCCGTTCGCGATGAGGATGGAAAATATGTAGGCACCTTGGAGTTTACGCAAAATATCGCCCCGATTCAGGCGATTGAAGGTGAAAAACGGATTTTATCATAATGTTATAGAAGTAATTGGGATTGGCCCCCTCGGTGAATGAGGGGGTTTTTTGTGTAAATGGGAAAAGTGTACAGTGATCAGAATGTCGCAAGAAAAATAAATAAAAAAGACAAACTCATCCAAGTTAAATAATTAGCACAACGTGGCAAAATCATGTAATCTAAAAAGTACGTTTTTGAAAATAAAGGAGGATGAGAAATGGATAAATCCACTAATAAACGTGGCCCAATCGTGGCGCTTCTTTTAGCGGGAACATTTATCGCAATCTTAAATCAAACCTTGATGATTACAGCAATACCTCCAATAATGAAGGAAATGAACATTACCGCCAACAGTGCGCAATGGCTGACGACCATTTTTATGCTTGTCAACGGTATTATGGTACCGGTAAGTGCATTCCTGTTAGAACGGTTTACCACCCGCCAGTTATTCTTGACTGCAATGAGCATTTTTGCAGCCGGTACAATAGTTGGGGGAATAGCCCCAAATTTCGAATTTCTTTTATTAGGAAGAATTATTCAATCATGCGGAGCTGGAGTGATGCTGCCGTTGATGCAAACGGTATTTTTGCTAATTTTTCCGGTTAATCGACGCGGCGCTGCTATGGGACTAGTTGGACTTGTTATATCCTTTGCTCCGGCGATTGGGCCGGCCTTATCGGGATGGATTACGTCGCATTATTCATGGCGCCTCTTGTTTTTTATCATCCTGCCAATAGCTTTAATAGACATTGTTGTCGCATACTTCACCTTGAGAAATGTTACCGAATTATCGAAACCAAAAGTCGATGTAATTTCCATCATTTTATCCTCTATTGGATTCGGCAGTCTTCTATATGGATTCACATGTGCAGGAAATTTTGGCTGGGGAAGCGGCATCACTCTTTTTACATTAGGAATCGGAGGTCTTGCTTTGGTATGGTTTATTACAAGACAGTTACGTCTGGAACATGCCATGCTGGAATTTAGAGTATTTAAAATTTCGATTTTTCCGCATGCCATCATTATCGGGATGGTAGGGTTTATGGGGTTAATTGGTGCTGAAACGATCATTCCTTTATATATGCAAAATATGAGAGATTTCTCAGCGTTTGAGGCAGGCCTTGCTCTTTTACCGGGCGCGCTAATAAGCGGATTTTTGGCACCGATTATCGGTAGAATTTTTGATAAAATTGGTGCTAGATGGCTGGTAATCACAGGTTTAATCATAATAACCGCATCCTCATTTGCGTTTACTAAATTGGGTCCAAACACGACCATTACCTTTATAACAGTTTTATATAGCATTAGGATGTTCGGCCTCTCCATGGTTATGATGCCGGCTGCCACGGCAGCCCTAAACCAGCTTCCGAAACGGCTCATTCCCCATGGGGCAGCAATGGATAATACGATGAAAATGATTGCCGCATCAGTTGGGACTGCTATTCTTGTCACTGTGATGACGACAACTGCTGCATGGGCGAAGGATGAGCCGGGAATCTTATATCCGGATATCCACGGTGCCAACATGGCATTTATGGTGATTGCTGTACTATCGCTTTTGACGCTGGTTCTTTCGTTTTTTATAAAAAATGACACCCTGCCTGAAGAAGGTAGTGAAGATGAGGGGCGCCGAAACATTCGAGTGAAATTCCAAGAATAGAGTGCCCATTTGAAGAGGAGGCGAGTGTCTCCTCTTTATTTTGTGTGAAAGCATGTCCGTCTACCAGGTGAAGGTACTTGACCATGAAGCCGTAGGAGTGGTTAGCCTAACGTAATCGTGTCCGTGATTTAAGTTTTAGTAAATATTAGTAGCAAAGACCTATTCTTTTCGAGATATTGATGATGAGATAATAGGTGCAAGTAAGCGTTTTCTATTGGTAATTGTGCAAACGTTTGCGCAAAAAACAGGGGGAGGAAAATGAATGAAAGGAAAATCACGTAAGTGGATGAATTACCTTGCACTTTTGGCATTAGTAGTGCAAACGATTGCAGGAACAGCTTTTTTCCATCCGGCACAAACAAAAGCAGAAGGTCGGATTGTGACTCTAGTTGGTAACTTGCAAGATGAGCTAGGAGGTTCCGGTGAGTGGAATCCTGCAGATCCTGCTACACAAATGAAGTTGCAGGAAACGGGAAAGTACATTCTAACCGGTAAGCTGCCTGCGGGAAATTATGAATATAAAATTGCCATAAATGGCACCTGGGATGAGAACTACGGGGCAGATGGGGCACGGAACGGTGATAATTATAAATTATCACTTGATAAAGAAACAGAGGTTACGTTTGTTTATGATGACACTACTCATAGAGTAACCGTACCGATTGAATTGCCGGATAATCAAAAGCCAAGGATTGTTGGTGATATTCAACCAGAGCTTAATGCCGGGGGAGAGTGGTCTCCTAGTGAATCAACGGCTATTTTGCATGATGAAGACCATGACAACGTCTACACATATACAGCTCAAGTTCCAAAAGGGAAACATGAATTTAAAATTGTTCTTGGGGATAACTGGAGTGCACCAGCTTATCCAGCTAATAATTTTGTGTTAAATGTCCTAAAGGATGAATCGGTCACATTTTTTTACAACCATGATACAAAAGAAGTATATACCGATTATGATCCGGGGCTTCCCGATGGCAATGTTCAGGGGGACAAGCTATACCACGATACATGGGATACAGCTTACCGTTCACCATTTGGGGCGGTAAAAGCAGGAGATGTTGTAAAGCTTCGTCTTCAAGCAAAGAAAGGGGACCTAACTGGAGCAAGGGTTCAGCTAAAAAACTATAATACCGGTAACACGGTTACTGTAGATATGGAATCTGCCGGCTGGCTTGAGCAAAAGGGTGGACAAGTGGAGTTTTGGGAAGCGAACGTGACGCCTAAAGAAAAGGGTGTATACGGGTATAAATTTATTGCCCAAGATGGCCCAGGACAGAAGGAATATGGGGAAGATGTCCAAGAAGGCGGAATAGGTACGGCATCTGACTCCAACGCATCATTATTCCAGCTAACGGTATATGACCCGTCATATAAAACTCCTGATTGGATGAAGGAAGCTGTCGTTTATCAGATTTTCCCTGACCGTTTTCACAATGGAAATAAGAAAAACGATAATGCCAAAAGCAATGCACGCGGGGAGGAGCAAATTGAACATAAAGAATGGACTGATTTGCCTGATAATCCTCGTTTGAAAGGGACCGAAGGATATCAAGACGATGCCATCTTTTCTAATGATTTCTTTGGGGGCGACATTGCAGGTATTCAACAGAAATTGGATTATATCCAATCATTGGGAGTAAACACGCTTTATTTAAATCCAATTGCTGAGGCAGCATCGAATCATAAATATGACGCTGCGGATTATAAAAATGTCGACCCGATGTTTGGTTCTCCAAAAGAGTTCGAGGCATTTACTAAGGAGTTAAAGAAACGAAAGATTCACTTGATTTTAGATGGCGTATTTAACCATGTTGGCGATGATTCCATCTACTTTGACCGTTACGGTAAATATCCAACGGTAGGTGCTTATGAGTATTGGTCTTCTATTTACGACCTTGTGAATCAGGGAATATCAGAAGATGAGGCTAAAAAACAAGTAAAAGAAAAGTTTATATCTGAGGGCCAAACATTTAGCCCTTATGGTTTTGAAAACTGGTTTAACATTCAAAATGAAAAAGTTGACGGTGTTTATAAGTACCAATGTTGGTGGGGGTACGATTCACTTCCGGAAATCAAATCCATTCCCGGTGAAGCAGTCGATTATCCATCTGAACTAAATAATGACTCGTTCGCCAATTACATTATGTATGATGAAGATTCGGTAGCCAAGTCATGGATTAAAAAGGGTTCTTCAGGTTGGCGTTTAGACGTGGCGAACGAAGTGGATCCTCAGTTTTGGAGGGAGTTCCGAAAAGAACTTAAGACTGGAAAGAAAGACGAACCATTAATCCTGGGTGAAATCTGGGATGATGCCTCCAAATATTTCTTAGGTGACCTATATGATTCCGTCATGAATTACCGCTTCCGCGGAGCGATGATCGATTACCTAAAAACCGGAAACGCAGAAGGTGCACAAAATCAGCTCAATGCTGTTTATGAGGATTATCCAAAAGAAGCATTTTATTCCCTTATGAATCTGATGGGTTCACATGATACTGCGCGTGCAGCGTTTGTTCTAGGGAATGGAACAGACTCTTTTGAAAGAGCGGAGTTCGATAAAAACTATAACCAGAAGCTAGGAATTCAACGTTTAAAGCTGGCTGCCATTTTGCAGATGGGTTACGCAGGCGCACCGACCATTTATTATGGTGATGAAGCAGGTGTGACCGGCTCAAAGGATCCCGATGACCGCCGTACGTATCCATGGGGCAGCGAAGATCAGGAGTTAATCAAGCATTATCAAGCCATCGGAAAAGTAAGATCGAGTTATCATGATTTGTTTAGCTATGGTGATTTGCACCATTTATATGCAAAAGGCGATGTGCTTGCTTTTTCACGATCTGATAAAAAGAATGTTGGGATCGTCATTACAAACCGCAGCAACGAACAAAAAACAGTCGAGCTAAATATGGAAGAAATGATGATAAATGGGATCAAATTAACAGACCAGCTCGATAAAAGGTATACCGTAGAGTCAAAGGATGGAAAATTGATTGTAACTATTCCGGCCATGAGTGGGCGGATGCTTGTTTCGGAAAAGGGCCAAAACCTTAAACGTCCTGCTGCTGTTACGGATTTAACTGTGGAAGAAGGCAATCATTCGGGAGTGATTAAATGGGAAGGCGACTCGCAAAGATATGCCGTCTACCAAACAACGATTTCCGGTGCTTTTTACAAAAAGGTAAAAGAGTCTTCTACTAATAGTGTAACAATTGATGGACTAGATAATGGACGAAAATATTACTTTGCAGTGGCTGCGCTTGATAAAAATGGGAATAGCTCTGAGAAGGTGGAATTCCAAACTGCCGTTATTCCGCATGTGAAATTAACGGAAGATAACTACAAAATTGAAAACGTCACATCGCTTGAACAAGCGAGTATTGATCTTTCAAAGCCTGAAACAGTCACAGCAAATTTCTTTGTAAAAGGTGAAACAGAAACGGGAGAAATGGAAGGATTGCAGGCTAAACTTGAAGTAAAACAGCCTGGAAGCGAAAATTGGATTTCTTACAATGCTACTTATGTAAATCAACAGGATGTGTCGAATGTCTTTAGTTCTAATTTCCTGGCGTTTGATGAAGGCAGCTATGAGTATCGATTTGCCTTTTCAAATGACTTAGGCCGCACCTGGGTCACAAGTGAAATAAAAACTGTAACCTTTACCAAAGGAAGTGACACCATACCCCCTGTAGAAAAAATAACATTAGCTGAGCCGCAACAGGAATCAGGACAAGTGAACCTTTCTTGGAAATTGGAAGGAAAAGAAGATCCATATATGATTGTTATTGTTCGAGACGGCATAAAAATCGATCAGCTGCTGGATGTGACAAAAGAATCGTATCGCGATATTAACGTAACAAACGGAAAAACGTATGCGTACGAGGTACAAGTTTATGACCGGGCGGGAAATATGGTGAAATCCAATCCTGTAACTGTCACACCTGAATTAGTAACCGTAAAGGTAACATTTAAGGTGAACGCACCAGCCTATACTCCACAAGGAATTTATATTACGATGCCTGGTAGCAAAAACGGCTGGAACACCGGTGCGTGGCAAATGACGCGTGCTGGAGCAGTCACCAATGATTATGAATATACTGTCGAAGCACAGGAAGGTGAAGTATTAACGTATAAATACGTAAAAAATGGCACATGGGATCAAGAAGGGTTGCCTGACCATACAGCTTCGAACCCAGATGATGATGATGTCAGCTATTACGGCTACGGAGCACAAGGGACAGACCTATCTACCATCGTTACAAACCAGGGTGGAAACCAAATGGTCGTTCAGGATAAGATTGTCCGTTGGATTGATCAGCCAGTTGTTATAACTTCCCATACTGACGGGCAAACGGTATCATCTGACACGATAACGCTGCAAGGTAATGCTATTAAAGATGGGGTTCTTACTATAAATGGTGAGCCTGTAACAATAAACAGTGATATGACTTTCTCGCAAACTATTAAATTAAATGCAGGAGAAAACAAACTCAGCATTTATATCGAACCATCAGAATCAAGTAAAACGACTAATTTTAAAAATGATGGCGGTGCAATTGCTAAAGCAACAAAGACGTTTGAATTCGTGATTAATAAACAATAATTTTGCTATTGCCTCTTTCCTAATTAAATGGAGAGAGGCATTTTATTTTGGATTTTATCTTTCTTTTAGTTCAATTGGAAAAAATTATATATTGAACACGAGTGATTCAGGTGATAAGATATAAAAGTTCCTTCACGAGAGGTCAAACCTAATGAATGAAAATTATGAGTTGACACTTATGAAGTGAATATGATATATTAATTTTTGTCGCTGAAACAAGAGGCGAAATAGTTCTTTGAAAACTAAACAAACAAAAACGTCAACAAACAATAATTATCATGTTTCTTCTATTAAATAGAGAACATGAGCCAACGTAACATTTTTGAGCTAATCAACTCAACTTTATTGGAGAGTTTGATCCTGGCTCAGGACGAACGCTGGCGGCGTGCCTAATACATGCAAGTCGAGCGAATCACTGGGACGTAAGTCCCGCTGGTTAGCGGCGGACGGGTGAGTAACACGTGGGCAACCTGCCTGTAAGACTGGGATAACTTCGGGAAACCGGAGCTAATACCG
>NZ_JBHSHV010000009.1:0-134297 GCF_042653105.1 Neobacillus sp. GCM10023253 | reverse complement strand
GTAATAATAAAACCATATAAAAAAAGGTCAACCAGAAATATCTGGCTGACCTTATAATACGAAGCGGAGATATTCCGATTAACTGTTCTAAATAACACAAAATCCAAAGATTTAGATGATATAACCGGAAAAACTTCCTTTATTTTTAAGGAAATATGAGTTTTTCCCAAAATACACGGAATTCTTCCGTTTATTTTTCAAACTCAGTAAAATCAACATTCAGTTATAACACAGCCAAATTTATAAAGCATTCTTCCCGATTTAGATAAGCGATTTAAGCTTATTCTTTTCTTGCAACTCCCAGAATAGAAACAAATCCACAATCAATTTGGTTACACTGTTTGGCTTACCGCTTATTTTTATTACAGTTAAAGTTCTTTATTTAACACCTGTTGATTGGCGCGGAAGGCACGTAGACTCCTGCGGGAGTACGCGGCAGGGGAGACCCCGCAGGAGCTTTAGCGACGAGGAGGCTCCCCGGCACGCCCGCGGAAAGCGAAGTGCCTGGAGCGCCAATCAACAGACTTGTTGAAAGGCCAATATATTAATTTCCTTTTTTTCGTGAATTTTGTTTTAATACTTCCAGTACAGGCGCGAAGGGCTGAATTGATTTCGTTTGGAAATAGTTTTTAAATGGGTCCCCAAACTGCTTAATTCGTTCTAAAGCATAGTCCAATGTAAACATCCTAGGGTTAAGCTTTTCGTCTACTTCCTCCCAAAAAAGCGGTGTAGCAACCCCGCCATGCTCGTTCCCTCGCATCGAATACGGCGCAACAATCGTTTTTCCTTCCCCATGCTGGACATAATCCACATATAACCTGTTTCCTCGTTTCTTTTTCATTCTTTCGATTGTAAAGGAATCGGGATCTTTTGAAATCAAATATTCGGCGATGAAGCTCGTAAACAATCTTGTGTCATCATAGCTGAATTCATCTTCTGGCAATGGAAGATAAATTTGCAGTCCCTTATTACCAGAGGTTTTGATAAACCCGATCAAGTTTAACTGATTAAGAACCTCTTTTATTAATAAAGCGGCCTTTATTGCCAAATGAAATTCATCCTGTGATGGAGGATCTAAGTCAAACACAATTTCACTTGGCCCCTTGCTCATGGTAGTTTGAAATGGCACATGAAACTCAATGGCAAGCTGGTTTCCAAGCCATATCAAGGTTTTTAAGTTATTGCAGAGAATATAATCAATGTCATCAGCTGTATGGGTATGGACAAAATGCGGAGCATAATCTGGACAATTCTTTTGATAAAATGCTTCCCCAAACATCCCGTGCGGAAAGCGAATGACGGTAAGTAAGCGATTTTTTAAAAATGGCAGCATATACGGGGAAATTTCCCTTAAATAAAAAATATAATCAGCTTTCCTGATATTGAACTTGTCCCACAGCGGCTTATCAGGATGAGTGATTTCAAGGTCTTCAGGCAGATTTTTTTGCTGAAAAATAAATTTATCATAGGTGCAGTCCTTAGGTACCAAATCAAATCTGAAATGGTCAAAATGAGGCTCGCGAAGCTGGTTTTCATAAAGCTCCAAATATTTCACTTCCAGGCAGATGGCAGGCTCTACAAAAATAAATTGGTTATCCTCTTTGACCATATTTTGTTTTAAGATTTGCCCAAGGGCCTGTTTTTCATCCGGTTTAAAGCCGAATAAAACTTGTCCTACCCCGTAAATGGAGTCATCCTTATAGACCCCCACATAAAAATATCCATTTGTTTTATCATAGGAGGTGACAAAGCAGCTGACATATTTCCAATTCTTATACTTTAGCCAATGTAAAGACCGCTTTCCTTCCTCCCAAATACTTGAGGCCTGTTTAGCTACGATCCCCTCACCGTCGTATAGCACCACTTTTTCCCATATTTCATTAAAATCCTCATAGGCCATAACAGGCTGCAGAAGCTGCTTATTATATGGGTCAGCATTTAATTCAAGTCCTGTTTTTTTAAATAATCTGTTTAGTTCTTCTTTTCTTTTTAAAAATTCAAGGCCATACATCGGCTTACCATTTTGGACTAATAAATCAAAAATCATCAAGCGGCAGGGGGAATTTTTTGCTTGCTCTCCTATTTTTTTCGCTGCCTTTAAGCGGCCGCGTATTTGAATGGCTGAAAAATTAGCTTTATAGGGATTTTCAAGGGAAACAAGTTCACTATCGAGTTGAAGCGGCAGAAATGGTTTAAATTCATTTTCATGCTGTAATAAAAAATCCTCTATTTCCGGAAATTGTGGTAATAGGGATTTCCCATTTCGGCTTGTCAATTCGATCCCGTTTGAATCCCAATCCAGTATGGCTCGAAATCCATCATATTTTACTTCGAAGAGCCAGTCTTTCTGAACAGGCTGATCAAAAGTCAGCGTGGGGAGCATCGGTTTCATGGAAAATGCCCTTTCTTTTTTCAGCTAATAAGAAAGTATAAAATTTTCTCAAATTTTATACTTTCTTAACGCATAAATTCAACTACGCCTCTGTCTTCGTCCTAACGGACTCGCCAATCGGCGAGTTTTCATTTATTATATTGGCTGAAAAACAAGCCTTTCATCCATTTCCATTTGTTTTTAGGAATGTTAGCTCAAAGAGATCAAAAACTAATAACAAAAAGATTGGAGAAACGTTTATGCATACAATGTGGAAAGGCAGTATCAGCTTCGGGCTTGTTAACATTCCCATCAAGCTTCATACGGCAACTGAAGATAAGGATATCAAGCTGCGTACACTGCATAAGAAATGTCACGCCCCGATTAAATATGAAAAAGTTTGTACTGTTTGTGAAGAAGAGGTTAAACCAGAAGAGATTGTAAGGGCTTATGAATATACGAAAGGAAAATTTGTTGTTCTTGATGAGGAAGATCTAGAAAAACTGCGGAAGGAAAATGAAGAAAAGGCTGTTGAAATTATTGACTTTGTCAAAATTGAAGAAATTGACCCAATTTACTTTGAGAGAAGTTATTATATGTCACCAAATGAGGGAGGAGGTAAGGCCTATTCACTTTTGCGAAAGGCATTAGAGGAATCCCAAAAGGTAGGGATAGCTAAAATTGTGATAAGATCGAAGGAACAGCTTGCGGTTATTCGCGTCTATGAGAACACCTTAGTCATGGAAACCATTCATTATCCAGATGAAGTTCGTAAGGCTGCGGATGTTCCGAATGTGCCTTCAGAAGATAAGGTAACGAAAAAGGAATTGGATACAGCTATTTTGCTTATTGACCAATTAACATCCGCATTTGAGCCGGAAAAATACACAGATGAATATCGAACTGCCTTGCTGGAATTAATCGAATCAAAACGACAAGGAAAAGACACAGTAACCGCCGCAACGAAGGAAGTTGCGACGAATGTAACTGATTTAATGGCGGCCCTTCAGGCCTCAATTGATCGCACCAAGCCGAAAAAGACTGCTGCAGCTCCTCCAAGAAAGAAGACAGCGACAAAAGTCAAAAAAGAAGCGTAAAAAAAGGAAAAGCAGGGGAAGTCCCCTGCTTTTAATCTTCTCTAATTATGCTCTGGCAGTAGTCAAAAACTATTTGCTCTTCATCCTCTTCAAGAGCAAAATCAAATACTTTATCGCTCCCTTTTTCAAAAAAGTGATAATTGGAGATTTTTGATCCGTTCTCGTCCACTACAAAAAGGACCCTTAACCCAACACCGTTATCAGAAAAAAGTTCATCCTCTTCATCTATATCAAGGTCAAGAAAAATCTCGTAACGGTCCCCCGATAATAAACCAAATGGATCTTCCAATTTTTCTAATGTATGACCCGTAATATTCAACTATATCATCCTTTGCATAAATTATTGACTTTATTATTATGACATATTTTGTTTCAATAAGAAAACGCCAGAAATCTCTGGCGTTTTTAGTCCTATGTATGGCGGAGAAGGTGAGATTCGAACTCACGCAACGGTTGCCCGTCCTAACGCATTTCGAGTGCGCCCCCTTATAACCACTTGGGTACTCCTCCAAATCATTTGGAGCGGGTGAGGGGAATCGAACCCCCGCCGTCAGCTTGGGAAGCTGAAATTCTACCATTAAACCACACCCGCATAATTAAAGACAAGATAATTATAGCATAATACTAATAAGAGTGGTAGAAAAAAATTTAATGAATGCAAAAACATGAATGGTTTTGGAAGGATTTTTTATTTTTTACTTAAAATCAGTCAAAATATTGGATGTTTTTGATTGAAAACGATTGATTTTTGCAATCGGTTACAGTATTATATAAACATAACAATAAAAAATAGGTGGTGATGACTTGTTAACTCCTGAACGTCATCGGCTTATTCTACAATTATTAAAGGAAAAGGGTATTATTAAAATCCAGGAAATCATGGAGCTAACGTGTTCCTCCGAATCAACGATCCGCAGGGACTTGTCTCAACTTGAGGAACAAAAGTTTTTAAAAAGAATCCATGGTGGTGCATCAAGGCTGCAGGGAAAACTCCAGGAGCCTAGCATGATAGAGAAATCCTCCAAAAACCTTCATGAAAAACAGTTGATTGCAAAATATGCGGCTGGTTTAGTGGAAGAAGGGGATTGCATTTATTTAGATGCAGGGTCAACTATTTTTGAAATGATTGATAGCCTGCCAAACGATATTGTCGTGGTAACAAATGGTTTTATGCATTTACCGGGGTTATTAAATAAAGGTATTTCTACTTTCTTAATTGGCGGGTTTGCAAAACAAAAAACAAATGCATTAATTGGCCGGGGGGCCCTGGAAAGTCTTGAATTCTACCGTTTTGACAAATGCTTTATGGGTGTAAATGGCATTCATCCTCAATTCGGCTTTACCACCCCAGACCAAGAAGAAGCAATGGTAAAGCAAAAAGCGGTTTTCTTATCAAGGGAGGCTTTTGTACTGGCAGACAGTACTAAGTTTTCGGAAATATCATTTGCCAAAATTGCCGATATTCATGAAGCCTCGATTATTACAAATGAACTAGAAGAAGAAATTGGACATCAATATTTAAATAGAACCACAATAAAGGTCGTGACAGCATGATTTACACATTAACGTTAAACCCTTCGGTTGACTATATTGTGAAACTTGATAGCTTTCAGTTGGGAGAATTACATCGAACTGAGAGCGAAGCAAAATTTCCCGGAGGAAAGGGAATTAATGTTTCAAGAGTTTTAAAGCAAATGGAAACGAACAGTAAAGCGCTTGGTTTTATCGGAGGCTTTACCGGAGCATATATTGAGCAATTTCTTGAAAAAGAAAATATAGAAACAGATTTTGTGAAGGTCGTAGAGGACTCTAGGATTAATATAAAGCTTAAAACAGGCCAGGAAACAGAAATTAATGCAAAGGGACCGGATATATCAGAGACTGCTTTCGGCTTGCTGAAGGATAAAATTTGCCAACTAAATGCGAACGATTTATTAGTCTTGGCGGGAAGTATACCAGGCTCATTGCCAAAAACTACTTATGAAGAGCTAGTTAAAATCAGTAAAGAAACTGGAGCGCAATTTGTTGTTGATGCTGAAGGGGACTTATTGAAAAATGTACTAAAATTTAAGCCGTTTTTAATTAAACCAAACCATCATGAGCTAGGAGAACTGTTTGATACCGTAATATCAAGCCCTGAGGAAGTCATCCCGTTTGGGAAAAAGCTTGTCTCGATGGGAGCTGAAAATGTCATTGTATCACTGGCTGATCAAGGAGCGGTATTCATTAATAAGGATAGTACGCTGCTCGCTAATGTTCCAAAAGGTAAGGTTAAAAACTCGGTTGGGGCCGGGGATTCTATGGTGGCGGGGTTTTTGGCCGCTTACGAAAGAACAGGAGATTTAATCGAAGCATTCCGATATAGTGTTGCCTCAGGAAGTGCCACCGCTTTCTCGTTAGGACTTTGTACTAAGGATCAAGTGGCTGAGCTTATTCCACAAGTTCAGATTAAGGAAATCAGGTAGAGGAGACAACCAAAATGAAAATTACTGAATTGCTTACAATAGATACAATCCTTTTAAATATTGATGGTAAACAAAAAGAAGAAGCAATTGACCAGCTTGTCGATGTACTGCAGAAGGCGGGAAAAATAACAAACCAAAATGATTTTAAATCCGCCATTTTAAAAAGAGAAGGCCAAAGTACAACAGGAATCGGCGACGGAATTGCGATTCCACACGCAAAAACGGCGGCAGTTAAAGAAGCGGCTATTGCCTTTGGTAAATCCGTTACCGGTGTTGACTATGAATCGTTGGACGGAAAGCCTGCCCATTTATTTTTCATGATTGCTGCACCAGAAGGGGCTAATAACACTCATTTGGAAGCCTTGGCACGTCTGTCCGGATTGTTAATGAAAGCTGAAGTACGGTATGAGTTATTAAAGGCCGCATCTGCGGATGAAATAATAGGTATCATCAACCGTTTTGATAAAGAGGAGAAAGCGGAGGCAGTATCTGAGACGAAAAAGAATTCAATTGTAGCAGTGACTGGATGCCCAACCGGTATCGCCCATACTTATATGGCGGCAGATTCCTTAAAGGCCAAGGCTGCTGAATTGGGTGTCAATATCAAGGTTGAAACCAACGGTTCTGGCGGAGCCAAAAATGTTTTGACTAAAGAGGAAATTGAAAATGCAACAGCAGTTATTGTAGCTGCCGATATCAATGTCGAAATGGAACGGTTTAAAGGAAAACATGTCATACAGACGGCGGTCGCTGATGGCATCCGGCGCCCGGAGCAATTAATCGAACGGGCTTTAAAAAAGGACGCTCCAGTCTACAATGGCAGCGGCACTGAAGGTACTCAAAAATCAGAGCAAAAAGGTTCAAAAACGGGATTTTACAAGCACTTAATGAACGGTGTTTCAAACATGCTTCCATTTGTTGTTGGGGGCGGAATCCTAATTGCAATCTGCTTTATGTTTGGCTATAACTCCTTTAAGCCGGACGATCCATCCTATAATCCGATTGCTGCGGCATTAATGACCATTGGCGGCGACAACGCATTTAAACTGATTGTACCCGTTCTAGCTGGATTTATTGCCCTCAGCATTGCAGACCGCCCTGGTTTTGCAGCCGGTATGGTTGGCGGTATGATGGCGGCAAACGGAGGCGCAGGTTTCCTAGGCGGGTTAATTGCCGGATTCTTGGCTGGTTATATTGTTCTGCTTTTAAAGAAAGTATTTGCCGGACTACCAAAGTCGCTGGAAGGAATCAAAGCAATCTTAATTTATCCACTTTTAGGGATCGCCATTACTGGATTTATTATGCATTATGTTGTTAACAAACCGGTAGCATGGTTAAATACAGAGATTACTCATTGGCTGACAGGTCTCGGGACTGGAAACGCTGTTCTTTTAGGGATTGTATTAGGTTTAATGATGTCGTTTGATATGGGCGGCCCTATTAATAAAGCGGCCTATGTATTCGGTACAGGCTTGCTGGCGAGTGGCGTTTACGAACCAATGGCAGCGGTTATGGCGGCAGGCATGGTGCCGCCATTAGAAATTGCTATTTCCACTACACTATTTAAGAAAAAGTTTACGACTGAGGAACGAGATGCGGGTAAGGCTTGCTATGTAATGGGATTATCGTTTATTACAGAAGGTGCGATTCCATTTGCGGCAGCAGACCCATTCAGGGTGATACCATCCGTTATGGCAGGTTCTGCGGTAGCCGGTGCTCTATCCATGGCATTTCATATTGGCTTAAGGGCACCTCATGGCGGAATCTTCGTCGTACCATTAGTAGAAAACGGAGCTCTTATGTACGCCCTGGCAATTCTTGCTGGCGCGGTTGTTTCAGCGTTATTAATCGGATTCTTGAAAAAACCAGTAAAATAATAGAAAAAGCCGGCATCTTTGGCCGGCTTTTAACTTTTTTCCGGAGGCGGTTTAATGGCGAAAAGAGCCACAATGGCTGCCAAGACGCTTAAACTGCTCATTAAAATAAAAATCCAGTGGTTCGGAAACTTCATCAATAAAGCGATAATCGGAGGTCCGGCAGCAACGCCAATAAACCTCATCGAACTGTAAAGTGAGGTAATGGTGCCCCGCTCTTTCTTTTCGACTCCCTCTGTAATAAGCGCATCAAGAGAGGGGAGGCCTAGACCAATGCCAATCCCCGCAATCAGAAACATGCAAATCATAAACCAAAGCTTAATGGAAATCCATAAGGCCGCAATAGAAAGCCCTGCAGCAAGAATTCCGCCAAATGTTAACCACTTCATTAACACTTTATTTTTTTTAATCACCTTTCCGCCGATAAAGGAGGATAAGCAAAGTGCTCCAAGAGGTAATGCCAAAAAGAACCCTTTCTTAAGATCTTTAATGCCATATTCTTTTTCAAACACTTCTGATAGGTAAAATAAGATGCCAAACAGAACAAGCATAAGAATACCGCCAATAAAAAAGATGGCATATAGCCAACGACCGCTTTCAGCAAAAGTCTTTTTAACATTCATAAAGAAATCCCTAAATGGGATTGTTTTTTGCTTTTTTTGTGGTGATTTAACAAGAAATACCATCATAAGTACTGAAATAAGGCAAAATACAGGGATCGAGAAAAACGGCAAAAACCAGATAAACCCAGCTAAAATGGCTCCGAAAATCGGACTTAGAACCTTGCCAAATGTGTTGGAGGTTTCGATAATTCCTAAGCAGGTGCTAACATCATCCTCATTTTTAAACATATCACCGACTAGCGGCAGGACAATCGGAAATGCCCCAGCTGCACCAACCCCCTGAAGTGCACGTCCGACTAAAACCAGCCAATAAGCGTCCAATTTCCAAGAAGCCCATCCCGAAAGCAATCCCCCGAGCGCGGCGATAATTAAACTTGGGATAATTACTTTTTTCCTGCCGATATGATCAGATAGATAGCCGGCAACTGGTATTAAGATAATGGCTACGATTGAATAAACAGTTATAATTAAACTCGACTGAAAGGAAGAAATGGATAATTCCTTCTCCAATGCCGGTAATACCGGAATTAACATGGAATTTCCTAAAGTCATAACCAATGGTATGGAAGATATAGATAGAATTGCCCACTTCTTGTTAGATATCTCACTTGATCGATTTTGGCCAGCCTTTGATTGCTTCTTTTTAGCGGTCCGTGGATTATTCCACAATTGTTCAATGTGTTCCATTTATCCTCTATCCCGCCTTTTTTCTTTGTACTGTTAATATTCACTATTTTGATTTAAAAAAACTTAACGAAGTAATCCTTTTACTGGTAAGGGAAATTAGATTGCTTTTGTGAAAAATTCGATAATTCTAAAATTAATCCCTTGACAATATACTGGTTATTGTAATAACATAAAAAACAACAAAATGAACTTGCGGCAGTGATGAAGAGTAGTAGCTTTTACGGATTCAAAAGAGAGCTGATGGTTGGTGAAAATCAGTGATGACGTTTAAGTGAATGGACTTCGGAGCCTCCAAACCGAACCTTCCATAATTGGACCAGTAGGCTTTGGCGAAATCTCATCGTTACATGAGACAGATATTAAAGTATTTTTCTTTGATATCGGTAAAGTGAGCTAATTAGTTAGCTAATGAAGGTGGCACCACGGGTCTCCCGTCCTTTTTATGGACGTGAGGCCCTTTTTTATTGAAAAAAAAATAATGAAATCGATGAGCAAGAGGAGTACGCATATTTGTTTCTTTCCAGAGAGTCGGGGAATGGTGTGAGCCCGATAAGAAAGGATTTGCCGAATGGACTTGCGAGAGACATCTTGAACTAGAGTAGGGATGTACGGAGTTCCACCGTTAAAAGGATAGGATATCGAGTTATTTGCTCTGTATCTGAAACGAGGAAGCAAACTAATTGCTTCAAAATGAGGTGGCACCACGATCCGAGATTCGTCCTCTATATTCATAACCATGTTATGAATATAGGGGACTTTTTTATTTTCTGAAGGGAGTCTGAACGATGAACATTAAAATGGCTATTTTTATGAAAGAAATAAGCGGTGATACTCTAACGCCCATTTCCATTTTGCAAAAAATCAGCGGAAAGAAGAAATTCTTACTGGAAAGTTCCCATAAATACAATGATTCCGGCCGCTATTCCTTTATTGGCGCAGACCCAGCCATTGAGCTTGTTTCCATAGGAAAGGAAAATCGCGTGATTAAAAGAAATGGGCAAACGCAGGAAATAAGCGGAAATCCATTAGACGTTATCGATAATCTTCTGCCTTCGATAAAACTTGATGAGCTGCCATTTCCGTTTATCGGCGGGGCGATTGGCTATGTCGGCTATGATATCATCAGACAGTATGAAGTGATTGGTAAGGAATACCCGAACAGTTTGAATATGCCGGATGTCCACCTAATGGTGTATGAGGAAGTGATTGTCTTTGATCATCTTGAGGAGAGGGTATTTATCGTCGGTATTCCACTTCAGGATGATTCAGACGGTGCAAGTATTGAAATGAGAATCGACAAAAGGCTTCAGGAATTAAAAACACCTAATGTTTATGATGAGGAGAATAGTTTTATCTTGTCAGGATTTGAATCGGAAATTTCTAAGGAAGCCTTTATCAAGAATGTTGAAATTGCTAAAGAGCATATTTTAGAAGGTGATATTTTCCAGGTTGTCCTATCGAGGAGGATGAAAGCAGCCTTTGAAGGCTCTCCATTATCGCTTTATCGTAAACACCGGGCTAACAACCCGACGCCCTATATGTTCTACATCGACTTTGATGGCTATACCGTGATTGGTTCATCGCCTGAGAGCTTAATTAAGACAAGAGGTAAATCAGTCATAGCCAATCCGATAGCCGGAACAAAAAGACGAGGAAAAACCGCAGTTGAAGATGAAGCCATTCAAAAGGAATTATTGGCTGATGAAAAAGAATTGGCTGAACATAAAATGCTCGTGGATCTTGGCAGAAATGATTTGGGAAAGGTTTGCGAATTTGGTTCCGTTCAGGTTGATCGGTACATGGCCATTGAAAAGTTCCGCCATGTTATGCACATCGTTTCTGAAATCAGCGGAACCCTCATGTCAGATAAAACTGCGCTTGACGCGCTTGCTGCCTGCCTCCCGGCCGGGACGGTATCAGGAGCACCAAAGGTTAGGGCGATGGAAATCATTAACACACTTGAAAAATCAAAACGAGGTCTCTATTCGGGAGCGATTGGTTACTTTTCAGTGAATGGAAACATGGACTTTGCCCTTGCGATTCGGACGATGATATTAAAAGACGGAAAGGCATTTATTCAAGCTGGGGCCGGCATTGTCCATGATTCCGATCCTGAATCAGAATATGAGGAAACCTTAAATAAATTAAAAGCATTTTTGGAGGGAACCCCGAGATGATATTACTCATTGATAACTTTGACTCATTTACCTTCAACCTTTATCAGTACTTGGGAGAATTAGGGGAAGAAGCTGCAGTTTATCGAAATAACCAGATTAGTCTAGAGGAAATCAAGGCTTTGAATCCAAAAGCAATTATCCTCTCACCAGGGCCTGGTAAACCGGAAGATGCAGGGATCTGTATCGAGATCATTAACAAATTCTATAATAAAATTCCTATTTTAGGAATTTGTCTTGGGCACCAGGCAATAGGGGCAGCATTCGGAAGTGAAATTAATAGAGCAAAACAAATTAAACATGGCAAAACTTCGTTCATCAATCATAATGGCAGCGGCATTTTCAATTATTTATCCTCACCATTGGAAGTGATGCGTTACCATTCATTAAAAATTGAAAAAGATACGATGCCGCCAGAACTTGAGTGTATTGCTCATTCCATGGATGATAACGAGGTTATGGCGATTAAACACGAGGATTACCCGGTTTACGGGCTCCAGTTTCATCCAGAATCTATTGGGACTCCATTAGGAAAACAAATGCTTAAAAATTTCTTACTTGAAATAGGAAGGATGGATACAAATGAAGGAATATTTACTACAGTTAGCTGAACAACGGTCATTCTCTGAAAACGAGATGAAGGAAGCAGTTGATTTTATATTAGGTGAAGAGGTATCGGAATCGGAAATTGCCGCTTTTTTAATGGGACTTAAATCTAAGGGTGAAACAGTTGATGAAATCGTTGGCATTGTAAAAGCATTAAAAGGAAAGACATTGTCATTTAAAAAGAAGTTTCCGAATGCTTTGGATAATTGCGGAACTGGCGGTGACGGTTCTTCAAGCTTTAATGTAAGTACTACTTCTGCTTTTGTCCTCGCTGCGGCTGGAATACCAGTTGCTAAACATGGAAATCGAAGTGTTTCCAGTAAGACAGGAAGCGCTGACGTTCTGGAATACTTAGGCGTCAATCTTAATTTACCAGCAGAAAGTACGGAAGAGATCCTAAGCGAAATCGGGATTGCCTTTTTATTTGCCCCACATGTGCATCCAAAATTGAAAAAGGTGACGACCGTTAGGAGACAGTTGAAAATCCCGACAATTTTTAACTTTATCGGGCCTTTGACAAATCCAATCGAATTGGACTATCAACTTCTAGGCGTGTATCGCCGAGATCTTTTGCCAGTTTTTGCAGAGGTGTTAAATCAGCTTGGACGCAAGCGGGCGATCGTCCTAAATGGCGCCGGCTTTATGGATGAGGCATCCCTGCAGGGAGAAAACCATTTGACTATTTTAGAAGATGGAGTCATCACAAGCCAATCCTTTTATCCTGAAGATGTTGGTTTGCCAACCTATGATAATAGCTTCATAAAAGGCGGCGATGCGATGGAAAACGGCGAAATCTTACGGAATGTGCTAAGAGGTACAAAGGGTCCTTATCGAGATACCGTACTCCTAAATGCTGGCCTTGGTATTTTAACAGCCGGAAAGGCAGACACCATTAAAGAGGGTATAAAACTAGCCGCAGAAGTCATTGATTCTGGAGCGGCCCATCACAAATTAGAAGTATTAATTGAAAAATCACGAGCAATGCAAAGAGAGGCGATATAAGTGACAACGATATTAGACCGAATTATTGAACAAAAGAAACAGGAACTGGCTCTCCTGCAGAATCAGAGTGATTTTTATCCGGCAATAGGTCGTGAAAAAAGATCGTTGCTTGATAAGCTTCAAAAGTCACAGCAAATATCCATTATTGCTGAATTCAAGCGGGCTTCACCTTCGAAAGGAATGATTAATAATGGTGTGGAACCGGCTGTACAGGCTTCCATTTACGAACAATCCGGTGCCAGCGCCATCTCCGTTTTAACTGACCAAACTTTCTTTAAAGGGTCTTTTGAAGATTTAATAGCGGTAAGGGAAACAGTGCAGCTGCCGATCCTTTGCAAAGACTTTATTATCGATCCGCTGCAAATCAATAACGCCTGCGCACATGGGGCTGATATCATCCTATTGATTGTCGCTGCGCTTGATGAAAAAAAATTAACCGAATTATATCAATATGCCACAAATTTAGGTCTAGAGGTTTTGGTGGAGGTTCACAATCAGACTGAATTGGAAACGGCCCTAAAGACCGGGGCAAAGCTGATTGGCGTGAATAACCGTGACTTAAAAACCTTCCAAGTATCACTTGAAGTTACTGAAAAATTAGCAGCGGCGGTGAAACAATCAGGTGCTTTCTTAATAAGTGAAAGTGGACTTCATAGCCAGGAGGATGTTAACCGGGTTAGGAATGCTGGAGCAAATGGCATTCTTGTCGGGGAAGCCTTTATGAAAAGCGCAAACCTCAAGCGAACCTTTTCAGATTTTCAATTGCCGCTAATAGAAGGTGCACGGCCATGAAAGTAAAAATCTGCGGGATTATGGATATTGACACTGGACTTGCGGCAGTGGGGTATGGTGCTGATGCACTTGGCTTCGTGTTTGCAAAAAGCAAGCGGAGAATAACCGCTGAGAAGGCACAAGAAATCATTTCCGAATTGCCTAAGGAAGTATATAAGGTCGGTGTTTTTGTCAATGAATCACAAGCTGAAATTGAAAGGATTGCTGCAATAGCCGGCCTGACTCATATTCAACTGCACGGAGAGGAATCGGAAAACTTTAGTGAATCCCTTTCGCTCCCGGTGATCAAGGCTGCCAGTTTTGAAGGAAATGAGAAATTAGCGGAACTTAGGGATTTCCCTGCTGAGTATATTCTTCTTGATGGCCCCAAAGGGAAATACCACGGGGGAAATGGGACAGCATTCACATGGAGTGAGGTGAATACCGGACTCCTTGAGGGGAAAAAGGTCATCCTGGCCGGAGGGCTGCATCAGGAAAATGTAGAGGCTGCCATCAACACCATTCAACCATATATGGTCGATGTGAGTTCCGGGGTAGAAACCGATGGGGTAAAAGATCTGGCGAAAATAAAAGCATTTTTAGAAAAAGCAAAAAGCGAACGCAAGGAGGATATTATATGAGTACTTATACCTTACCGAATGAAAAAGGCCATTTTGGCATATATGGCGGGAAATTTGTTCCTGAAACACTAATGAAGGCCGTAACAGAACTGAATGAAGCCTACAACGAGGCAAAAAATGACCCGGAATTTCAAGCTGAGATTGATAGATTACTAAAGGAATATGTTGGCAGGGAAACCCCGCTTTATTTTGCGGAAAACCTGACAAAGCATGCCGGGGGGGCCAATATTTATTTAAAAAGAGAAGATTTAAACCATACCGGTGCTCATAAAATCAATAACGCGATTGGTCAGGCGCTGCTTGCTGTCCGTATGGGAAAAAGAAAAATTGTAGCGGAAACTGGCGCCGGCCAGCATGGAGTTGCCACAGCTACCGTTTGTGCACTGTTAAACCTTGATTGCATCATTTTTATGGGGGAGGAAGACATCAGGCGGCAGGCCTTGAACGTGTATCGGATGGAGCTTTTAGGTGCGAAGGTAGTCAGTGTAACATCAGGCAGCGCGACCTTAAAGGATGCCGTAAATGAGGCCCTCAGGTATTGGGTCGCCAATGTCGATGATACCCACTATTTATTGGGATCCGTGTCCGGCCCACACCCATTTCCGGTCATTGTCAGGGATTTTCAAAGTGTCATCGGCATGGAGACAAAAAGACAATTCTTAGCAAGGAACGGGAGCCTTCCTAATGCGGTCGTAGCCTGTATTGGGGGCGGAAGTAATGCGATGGGAATGTTCTATCCTTTTATCGAAGATGAAGAGGTAAAACTCTTTGGTGTGGAAGCCGCCGGTCATGGTGTTGATACACCATTTCATGCTGCGTCGCTGACAAAAGGGAGACCGGGAGTCTTGCATGGAGCCTTAATGTACGTTTTGCAAAACGAAGATGGCCAAATTCAAGAAGCACATTCCATTTCTGCCGGGCTCGATTATCCGGGCGTGGGGCCGGAGCACAGCTATCTAAAGGACAGCGGGCGGGCTAGCTATCACTCGATAACTGATAAAGAAGCCCTTGATGCCTTTCAGCTATTATCGAAGCTTGAAGGAATTATACCGGCACTTGAAAGCTCCCATGCCGTTGCGTTCGCTGTAAAATTGGCTGGTCAGCTTGGAGCCGGCCAAAATATTGTAGTCTGCTTATCAGGGCGTGGAGATAAAGATGTGGATGCAGTCAAATCAAGACTTAAAGGGGGCAGCGGAAAATGAACCGAATTGAACAAGCTTTTCAACAATTGAATAAGGAAAATAAAAAAGCTTTTGTGCCTTATATAATGGCAGGAGATGGCGGTTTGGAGAACCTGCCTGAAAGGCTGGCACTGTTAGAAAAATTCGGGGCAACGGCGATTGAAGTGGGTGTTCCTTTCTCTGACCCGGTTGCTGATGGTCCTACCATTCAGCGCGCGGGTATTAGAGCATTACAAAATGGAACCACATTAAAAGGGATTTTAAAAGAAATCACCAAAGCACGTGAATCAGTCACTACTCCTATTATTCTCATGACCTATTTAAATCCAGTTTATTCATACGGAATCGAGACATTTGTCCGTGACGTTCAAACTGCAGGTGTCGCAGGCTGCATTATTCCGGACCTGCCTGTGGAGGAAGAGGAAATCATTGCCCCGCTGCTAGAACAAGCGGAAGTGGAATTGATTCGACTTGTAACACTGACTACACCAATCGAACGGATCAGAGAAATTTCTAATAAAGGTAAGGGATTCTTATATACCGTTACTGTCAAAGGGATTACAGGAACAAGAAACGAATTTGGTAATGAACTGCATTCATTTTTACAAGCTGTTAAGGTAGTTAGTCCAATTCCTGTATTAGCGGGCTTTGGCATCTCAAATCAAGAGCAGATAAAGGAAATAACGAAGTATTGCGATGGGGTAGTAGTTGGCAGTAAAATTGTCGAGTACTTTGCCAATAACCAGCTGGAAGAAATGGAAGAATTCATGTCCATTTATAAACAAACACTCGCATAAAATGAAGGAGGCGTCTCGAGATGCCTCCTCTTTTTAAGTAAAAATGTGTCAATTGTTACATCCGTTTTTTTTTATATTGATTATAATTTGCTCAAATGGGTATAAGAAATTAATATTCTTGAGGATGAGAAAAGTATGAGAGTGTCTGAAACAACCAAACAATTATATTCTTTAAGCGTTTCTTTGGAGTGTTTTGAAGGGATTTCTCATCATGTCAGCATAAATTTTCTTAAAGAAAGGTTTGTTTATACCGAATGGAGAAATCAACCGGAGCAGCATTCGGTTTCACCCCTTCCCGTGTTTAAGCCAGGAAGCCTAGAGCAATTTAAAAGAAAAATTTACTCAATGAGAATTTGGGAATGGGAACCAACCTATCAAAAGGAAAATGGAATTGTACTTGACGGAAACTTTTGGACAGTAACCCTGAAAACACAGGAAAAAACCTACGAATTTGGCGGAATGGAGAGCTTTCCGGCTAATTGGGGAAGGTTTCTAAAGGCATTGGAGATGTTGGTTGGAGTACCGTTTGGTAAATTGGTATAATGTAAAATGTTGGATAGAAATCTTAATTTCTTGATAGGCTTGCTTAACTCCTATATAATTTGTATATAATTACTTTAATGAACTTTACTTCAAAAAACTTCCCGGATTGAGGAAGTTTTGTTTGTTTTTCATCAAAATTTAGTAAAACAGTAGCTAGGAGTTTAATGTAAACATGAAGGAAATTACAGTAGAAGATTTATTGAATTTATCTAACCCAATCATTATTGACGTACGTTCACCAATCGAATTTAACGATGGCGCTATTGCAGGAGCGATTAATGTGCCTTTGTTTTCGAATGAGGAGCGTCAGGAAATAGGTACGATTTATAAGCACGAGGGCCAGGCAGCCGCAAAATGGCGGGCAATGGAATTGGTTTCGCCAAAGCTTCCCCGGATGTTGAATGAAATTAAATCCTATTCCGAAAAAGGAGAACTTGTTGTTTACTGTTGGCGCGGCGGTATGCGCAGTAAAGCCGTCGCTACCTTTTTGGAATTTGCAGGTATATATGCATGGCGTTTAATTGGCGGTTATAAAGCCCATCGTCATTTTATCCTTGAGAAAATTCCAGCGATGGTTCCGAATCAGGCTGTCGTCATTCACGGAATGACCGGTGTTGGTAAAACTGAGGTTTTAAAGCAATTGAAAAAACGAGGCTATCCCATTTTGGATTTGGAAGAAATGGCTGCACACAGGGGTTCAATTTTTGGAACAATCGGTCTTAATGAGGGCAATAATCAAAAGACCTTTGATTCTCTATTATTTGATGGGCTTCGGGACATTCAGGGTGCTGATTACTTCCTGGTTGAAGCTGAAAGTAAGCGGATTGGAAAGGCAGTACAGCCTGAAGAATTGATGGATATTAAATTTAAAGGCTTAAACATTTATATCCATTCCCCTCTCGAGCAGCGAGTAAAACATCTGGTATCCGAGTATGTTTTACCATACAAGCAGGAGCCTTGGTTCCATGAAAAAATCTCGCTTGGAATTGAAAAAGTCATCAAGCGTGTTAAGGATATTGAAATTAAAAACACACTTTTGAAATATTTAGAAGAACGGAATTATCGGGATATGATTTCCATTTTGCTCGAGCATTATTATGATCCCCGTTACACTCATGCCAGACAGGACTATATAGGGGATTTTTATGATATTTTTGCAGAAGATCCTTCGGATGCTGCTGAAAAAATTGCGCTAAAGCTGGAAGAGTTATCTTTTTCCCCTGTTATTTCCGTTAATTCATAAGTATATTGTCATAACTTTGCACACGTTTTCGAACGTGTGCTTTTTTCTTTAATTAAGAAATTTTTTGTTCGTGAATGACACACACTAAAATGTAAACATTACATAAAGATATAGTGATTTTGGTTCATGCTGTATTTTGTCAAAGTGAAATTTACATATGTTTTAAGGGGGATTGATGGATGAAGGGGCCTAATGAAAATAGAAAGGCTATTTTGGATGAATTCCTTGGTCCAAATTTAGGTTATGTCATTGACCAATTTGAAAGGTATAAAGAGGACCCAACGGCAATTGAACCGGAAATGAGAATGTTTTTTGAAGAAATGAATGATGAGGAATTTTCCTCCTTCGTATCTATTAAGCTTGATATTCATGAGGGTAAACCGTTACAAACAGAAAAAATATATGCTGCCATAAAACTTGCTGAAAATATCCGAACATTTGGCCATTTGGCTGCCAATATTTATCCATTGGGAAATTATACGCCTGATATTTCTCATCTGGATCTCAATAGCTATGGCTTGACAGAAGAAGATTTAAGGAGTCTTCCCGGGCAGATTATTTCAGAAAATGGACCGGTATCGGGCCAAACTGCATTTCATGCATATATGAAACTCAAAGAAGTGTATACAAAATCGATTGCATATGAATTCGATCATGTCCATGATGTTACGGAAAGAAACTGGCTAATCGAAAGGATTGAAAATGGAAGGCTCCAATCCCCGCTTCCAAAAGAAAAACGAATAGAAATATTAAAAAGGCTAACTGAAGTGGAAGAATTTGAAAAATTCCTTCATAAAACTTTCGTAGGACAGAAGCGATTTTCCATTGAAGGACTGGACGTAATGGTTCCCTTAATCGATGAAATAATCGCCGAAACCGTTCGGGATGGAGCGGAATTTATTAATATTGGAATGGCCCACCGCGGCAGATTAAATGTACTTGCCCATGTTCTAGGCAAACCATATGAGATGATTTTCGCAGAATTTCAGCATGCGCCAAATAAGGAACTTGTTCCTTCTGAAGGGTCAGTTGGGATTAACTTCGGCTGGACCGGTGATGTTAAATACCACCTCGGGTTAAACCGGCAGCTTGCAGGTGAAAATGCAGTAAGGGCAAAAATTACATTGGCTAATAATCCTAGTCACTTGGAATATGTTGGTGCTGTGGTAGAAGGGTTCACGAGAGCAGCACAGGATGATAGAAGCGCATCGGGATACCCAACTGAAGATTATAAGGCTGCTTTGGCCATTCTAATTCATGGCGATGCTGCATTTCCTGGTGAAGGGATTGTGGCTGAAACCTTAAACTTAAGCAGTTTAAGAGGTTATCGTACCGGCGGAACGATTCATATTATCTCCAACAATATGATCGGATTCACAACTGAATCCCATGACTCACGTTCAACAAGGTATGCAAGTGATTTGGCAAAGGGGTTTGAGATTCCAATCATCCATGTTAATGCCGATGACCCGGATGCCTGCATCGCCGCCGCTGTTTTAGCTGCCGAATACAGGTCGGAGTTTAAAAAGGATTTCTTGATTGATTTAATTGGTTATCGTCGTTTTGGTCATAACGAGATGGATGAGCCGATGACAACCAGCCCGCAAATGTATACCATTGTTCAAAAGCATCCTACCGTGAAGGAACTTTACGGGAAGAAACTTGGCAATGAAGGGCTTGTAACGGATGAGGACATAGCAAAAATTCAAAAGGATATTCAGGAACGGCTTGTTAAGGCAAATGATAAGGTGTCTAGAATTAAGCATGATGAAGAAATTACGATACCGGAACCGCCATTATTCAATATAGAGAGAGCAACATATGAAACAAAGGTGCCGCTTGAAACTTTGAAAAAAATGAACGAAGAGCTGCTGCAGTGGCCGCAGGATTTTAAAGTGTTTAATAAACTTGAAAAGATTTTAAACAGAAGAATAGAAGCATTTGATGAAACAGGGAAAGTCGATTGGGCTTTAGCCGAGTCACTTGCTTTTGCCTCTATCTTGGCAGATGGGGTCCCAATCCGCATATCAGGACAAGACACTGAACGCGGAACCTTTGCTCAAAGAAATCTAGTCCTGCACGATTATCAATCAGGTAGGATGTTTCTTCCTCTTCATCAATTATCAATGGCAAAGGCTTCCTTCGCCGTATATAACAGTCCATTAACTGAGGCAGCGGTGGTTGGCTTTGAGTATGGCTATAATGTCTTTTCACCGGAGACTTTAGTGATTTGGGAGGCCCAATATGGGGATTTTGCTAATGCGGCCCAGGTTATGTTTGATCAGTTTATCGCAGCCGGGAGGGCAAAATGGGGACAGAAATCTGGATTGGTTCTCCTTCTTCCACATGGATATGAAGGCCAAGGACCAGAGCATTCTAGTGCGAGGCTGGAGCGATATTTACAGTCTGCTTCCGAAAAAAACTGGGCAGTTGTCAATCTAACCACAGCAGCACAGTATTTCCATCTTTTACGCCGTCAGGCTGCTATGCTCGGTAAGGAGGAAGTAAGGCCCCTTGTGGTCATGTCTCCAAAAAGCTTATTAAGGAATCCGGTAGTATCGTCGTCCGGCTATGATTTAAGTGAAGGGACATTTAGACCGGTCATCGAGCACTTTACACACTCCAGGGATCATCAAAAGGTCGAGCGGATTGTTATGTGTTCGGGAAAAATAGCCATTGACATCTCCGAGCAAACCAAGGATCCAAGCCGATTTGACTGGCTTCAGGTGATTAGGCTGGAGGAAATCTATCCGTTTCCGACAATGGACTTGAAAAATATTTTTGCAAAATACCCGAATATAAATGAAGTGCTTTGGGTTCAGGAAGAGCCTAAAAATATGGGTGCCTGGACGTTCGTAGAACCACGGATTAATGAACTAATCCCTGCTGGAATAAGGGTTGAATTTATTGGCCGCAGGCGCCGGTCAAGCCCTGCTGAAGGCGAACCAAACGTTCATAAATTAATCCAATCAAAAATTCTTGGTGCTGCACTTTCAAGGGCTGAAGAAGGAGGATCTAGCCATGGCAGAAATTAAAGTCCCAGAGTTAGCCGAATCAATCACAGAAGGAACAATTGCTAAGTGGCTAAAAAACACAGGGGAACATGTTGAGAAGGGTGAATATTTAGTTGAGTTGGAAACGGATAAAGTCAATATCGAAATCATATCCGATTTTTCCGGCACACTGACAGAACAGAAATTTTCTGAAGGAGACACCGTACGTGTCGGAGAAACGATCGCTGTGGTTGAAGAGGGCGTGGGGCAAGCCGCTCCTGCTGCTGTCTCAGAACAGGCTCCACAGCCTCCAGCTGCAGTCCTAACAGAGGTTCCGCCTGCACTGCCGAATAATACAGGTTCGGTTGAGACGGCTGGTATACAGCAGGATAGAAAAGAGGAATCAGGAAAGCGCCCAATCGCTTCGCCTGCTGCCCGTAAACTAGCAAGGGAGAAAGGTATCAATTTACAAGAGATTCCGTCATCCGACCCATTAGGAAGATTAAGAAAACAAGATGTCTCATCATTTCAGCCTGGTATGAACCCGGCTGGGCCGTCAGTTCCTAAAAGGGAAGCATCAGTGGAACCGATGAAAGTTGAAAATCCGGCAAAACCAGTTATCAATGAGAGAATGTCCAGACGCCGCCAGACCATTGCTAAGCGGTTGCTCGAGGTAAAGCAGTCAACCGCCATGTTAACAACTTTTAATGAAATTGACATGACAGCGGTAATGGACCTGCGAAAACGCCGGAAGGATAAATTTTTCGAAGAGCATGATGTTCGGCTGGGCTTTATGTCCTTCTTCACAAAAGCTGTAGTTGCTGCATTGAAAAAATACCCTTATTTAAATGCCGAAATTCAAGGAGATCAAATTTTAGTTAAAAAGTTTTATGATATTGGCATTGCTGTAGCGGCAGAAGAAGGTCTAGTCGTACCGGTTGTTAGAGATGCCGACCGAAAATCATTCGCTGAAATTGAAAGTGATATTATGCAGCTTGCTGAAAAAGCAAGAGCAAATAAATTATCATTAAAGGACTTACAAGGAGGCACCTTTACGATCACGAACGGCGGGGTTTTCGGGTCCTTACTTTCAACGCCAATTTTAAACGGGCCTCAGGTTGGGATTCTTGGCATGCACACAATCCAGCTTCGCCCTGTGGCGGTTGACAAGGACAAAATGGAGAATCGCCCGATGATGTATGTTGCCCTTTCTTATGATCACCGAATTGTCGATGGCAAAGAGGCTGTAAGCTTTTTAAGTACAATTAAGAAACTCCTTGAGGACCCGGAAACGTTACTGCTTGAAGGATAATATGTCAAAATAAATTAGGAAAACCGCTGATAATCGGATCAGCGGTTTTTAATGTCTAGCGATTTTTTAATGGCCTTAATCCACGTCGTTCAATTTCATCTTTAAGAATTTTTATCCATTCCTTTTCCTTACCAGACTTCAATGCATCCCGATACGAAAGAATTAGCTGTTCATTACTCATAATCTTCAATTAAGAATGCCCTCCTCGGAAAGTGGATTGAATATTCAGTTTTTACTATTGTAATGGTTTACAATGGATTTGAGAACCCTTACTGATAAAATTTTCACAAATTTGTCATTCTTAATTACGGGCTATGTTTACTATAATTGGAAATATTATATTTAAAAAATATTGAATATTCCAAAAAATATGTTAACATACATTTTGTAAGCGTTTTATTTTATTGAATTGTAAAGTGTTTTAGGGGGTTGTAAGGATGTCGGAATTATTAACTGTAACAGTTGGAGAGCTGTTAGAAGAAAAAGCAAAATTACACCCAGAGCATGAAGCAGTCGTGTATTCAGACCGGAATCTGAGATGGACCTACAGCAGGTTCAACCAAGTTTGCCGGACTGCTGCAAAAGGCTTAATGAAACTTGGAATCGAAAAGGGAGAGCATCTTGCAGCATGGTCGACAAACACTCCTGAGTGGCTGATTACCCAATTTGCTACAGGAAAGATGGGGGCGGTACTGGTTACGGTAAACACAAACTATCGAACAGCAGAATTGGAATATCTTTTAAAACAATCAGACTCCACTACGATTATTTTAATGGATAAAATGAAGGATTCTTCCTATGTCGATATGCTTTACGAAATTGCACCTGAATTAAAAACTTCAGAACCGGGCAGGTTGAAAAGCAGCAAGCTGCCATTCCTTAAGAATGTCATCGTATTGGGGGAGAAGAGATACCCAGGTACCTTTTCATGGGAAGATATTATTCGCTTAGGTGAATTGGTTTCAGATCAAGAACTGGATAACAGGATGAACTCACTTGAACCCGATGATGTGATTAACATGCAGTATACTTCCGGGACAACAGGTTTCCCCAAGGGGGTTATGCTGACCCATAATAATATTGTCAATAATGCCTTAAATATTGCAAATTGCATGAAGCTGACCGTTCAAGACCGCCTTTGCATACCAGTTCCATTTTTTCACTGCTTCGGATGTGTTCTTGGTACAATGGCTTGCATGACTGTAGGAGCTACCATGGTACCGGTACAGGAATTCAGCCCGAAAAAGGTACTTCAGACGGTTCAAGATGAAAAATGCACGGGACTTCACGGTGTTCCGACCATGTTTATCGCGGAATTGAATGATCCTGAGTTTGAAAAGTATAACCTGTCGTCCTTAAGAACCGGGATCATGGCTGGATCAAATTGTCCAATTGAAGTCATGAAAGCCGTTATCGAAAGGATGGGGGCCACGGAAATTACGATTGCCTATGGACAAACAGAGTCCTCACCGGTCATTACCCAGACGCGGACAGATGACCCTATTGAATTACGGGTGGAAACAGTCGGAAAAGCTCTGCCAAATGTCGAAGTGAAAATTGTAGAACCGGGAACGAGTAGGGAAGTGCCGCGCGGTATTCAGGGGGAGCTTTGCACCAGAGGTTACCATGTCATGAGAGGCTACTACAAAAATATTGAGGCAACCACAGAAGCGATTGACCAAGAGGGCTGGCTGCATACAGGTGACTTGGCGGTCATGGATGAAAACGGCTACTGCAAAATTACCGGCCGATTGAAGGATATGATTATAAGAGGCGGAGAAAATATCTATCCCCGTGAAATTGAAGAATTTTTATATACAAATCCCAAGATTTTAGATGTCCAGGTGGTAGGAATCCCCGATGAAGTGTATGGGGAAGAGGTAATGGCCTGGATCATATTAAAAGAAGGGGAGTCGGCGGATGCTGAGGAGGTCAGGGAATTCTGCAAAGGAAAAATCTCGAAACATAAAATCCCGCGGTATATAGAATTTACAGACTCTTATCCAATGACAGCCTCCGGAAAAATACAAAAATACCGGTTAAGGGAGAAGGCAAAAGAAGTAGTGAAAAGATAATATTTTCAATGTTGTTGCACGATACCGGCCCTTTTGATTATACTTAAACTTGGACAATTGAGGAAAAAGGGCGGTGAAAGCATGATTCATCTGACATGGCGTGAACGCGAAACAGTTAAGAAAGTTAAATGTGTGCATACAAACGCTGAAAAATATATGGTAAAAAACATGTTGACTGTTGGAAAAGTGTACGATGTAAAAAATGAAACGGAAGAATTCTATTACATTATTGACAACTCCGGCAAGGTCGGCGGATTTTATAAGGATTATTTTCAAGACGCATAAAAAATGCCTGGCACTTTAAGCCAGGCATTTTTCTATTTTGCATCCGGGAATACACGTCGGATGGTATCTGTAAATTCGTCAAATAAACCGGAAACTGGCCGACCTTTCCGAACGTCTCTTTCAAAACGATTCATTCGTTCATAAAAATCTGGATTAACGGAAACATAGACGTTATCAATATCTGGATCCACTAATTTAACTGTTCTAGAAATTGTATCTTTGACATTGGCTGTAAGTCCATTTCGTGCCGTACGGTTCAGTTTTGCGGCAACATAAGCATTATGATTCGAGACGATAATATTGGCGTGATTTACCTCAGGCAGGTCCGATACCTTGCGGGCTGCTTCCTCGGCAACACGCATTTTGGAACCCGTAGTACTTTGCACATTTGTCCCACGGATATCTTGTTTGTTAATATTTCTATCCAATTCTTGATCGCTGACATCAACACCTGAAATGGCCGGCCCGCCGTGATTTGGAATATTATAATTTACTTTGGCTGGATTTATCTCATTGCGGGTGGCGGTATCGTCATTCACATCATTTCGCGCACAGCCAACTAGGCAGAGACTAAACATGATAGTAGCAGTAAAGAACAGTCTCAATTTCACTTTTTTGCACTCCTTTTTTATAGGTTGTACAAAATTAGGTTGCCAAACATGGAAATAAACTATCCAATGAAAAAAGGAAGCATCTGTGTCGATGCTTCCTTTAAAGAATAGATTATTTTGCCTGCGCTTCTGCAGGTTTTTTTGCATAGAGCTTTTGACTAATCAAGGTTTGAACAGTCAGGAACGTTCCCCCAACAACCCAGTAAAGCGGCAGAGCGGCAGGTGCACTGAAAGAGAACATGACAATCATAAGCGGGGACATTAACCCCATAAATTTCATTTGTTGACGCTGCTGTTCTGGCATGGTTGACTGAGAAACTCTAAATTGGAAATAATAAATAACCCCTGCAATGATAGTGATAACGATATCAGGATGCCCCAAACTAAACCATAAAAATTTATGAGAAGCAATTTCTTGGGAGCCGCGAATTGCATAGTAAAAGCCTGTTAATATCGGCATCTGAATAAGAATTGGAAGGCAGCCCATATTTAATGGGTTAACACCATGCTTTTGATATAGACCCATCATTTCAGCTTGCAGTTCTTGTTTTTTCTTTGCATCCTTTTCGGCCTTCATCTTCTTTTGAATTGCATCCATCTCAGGCTTTAAGGCATCCATTTTTTCTTTCATATGCATTTGATTTTTATATTGTCTTAGCATTAATGGCATTAACACAAGCCTGATGATCAAAGTTACGAAAATAATTGCTAATCCATAGTTTCCGCCAAAAACTTCTGCGAAGAAGTGAATAATTTTTGCAAATGGTTCAACAAAGTACGTATGGAAGAAACCATCATTTTTCCCGCTTTGCTGGGAAGAGCATGCAGATAATAGTAATACAGAAAAAGATAGAATAATTAATAGTAACGATGATTTATGTTTTTTCATATTTCCTCCTAAAGGTATGATTTAGTATAAAGTAGAGAATAAGAAGGAAATTGGCTTTTCAGAATCATCGTCCCGGAAACACGCTTTTCTTCGGATAAATTTAACGATTCTTATTAAAATAATACTAATCGTTAAACTGCTTTTTTTCTTATAAAAAAACAGCGGGTGAATAATTTTTGAGCCGTATGGGTTCGAAAGCGAACCAATTGATGAGGAATCTACACCCAAAGCCCACAAATTTTTTAAAACCAGTCCTAGATAAAGACTCATATAAAGGGCTGTTAAGGTATTAATATCCGAATGATCGATTAATAATTGAAACAAACATTTCACCTCGCATCAGGTAACCAATGATATGAGTATATAAGAGAATAGCCAAATAATCAATTATTGTTGTGATGTTAATGTTTGGGTCTAAATGTTCATGAAAAGTAAAGAACACTTACTCCCGGAAGGAATTAGTGTTCTTTAGGTTTTTGCCAATGTGCAGTTAACATCGTATAGGCAAGATCAACTTTCTCTTCGCTTGGCGGTTCCACATCCTTTAAAGGGTATTCGTGGCCGAGCGCTTCCCATTTATAAACGCCCAGTTTGTGGTAAGGAAGAATTTCAATTTTTCGAACGTTTGCAAGTGTTCCAATGAATTCGCCAAGATTCTTCAAGTCTTCCGGTTCATCAGTTACAGATGGAACTAAAACGTGACGAACCCAAATCGGGACATTTCGGTCTGACAAAAACTTGGCAAACTCGAGAATATGGTCATTGGCCATACCGGTCAACTGGATATGTTTTTTCCTGTTTATATGTTTCAAATCTAGCAATATTAGATCGGTGTAAAGTAACAGTTCTTCAAGCTGTTCGATGAACAGCTTGGAATGGGAAAAGCAGCCCCCGGAGGAATCGATGGTTGTATGGATTCCTTTCTTTTTACATTCCCTAAATAGTTCAATGAGAAAAGGAACCTGCAGGAGGGGTTCACCCCCGCTGACGGTAATGCCGCCTCCTGAGGCTTGGATAAATGGGAGGTAGGATTCCAAATCATCTATGATTTCGGAAACTGTCATTTCCTTTCTGGTGCCGATTTCCCAAGTATCGGCATTATGACAAAATTGGCAGCGCAGCAGACAGCCTTGTGTAAAAATGACATAGCGGATTCCTGGCCCATCTACGGTTCCTAATGTTTCAATAGAATGAATGTTTCCGTTCATGATGATTCTCCTCTCATTAAAAGCAGAGGCTGAAGGGGACAGCCTCTATTCTTTTTTACAACGATTCATGGAAGGTGCGATTGATTACATCAAGCTGCTGTTCTTTTGTTAGCTTAATAAAGTTAACAGCATATCCGGATACGCGGATTGTTAATTGCGGATAAAGCTCCGGATGCTCCATGGCATCTAAAAGTGTTTCCCTGTTAAAGACGTTTATATTTAAATGATGACCTGCTTTAATGGCATAACCATCTAAAATGGACACTAGGTTGCAAATTTGACTTTCTTCTTCCTTACCTAATGCTTTCGGAACGATGGAGAATGTATTGGAAATACCATCCATTGCATAGCTGTATGGAAGCTTGGCAACAGAGGAGAGTGATGCTAATGTCCCTTTTGTATCCCGTCCGTGCATTGGGTTTGCTCCTGGTGCAAACGGTTCGCCAGCGCGGCGGCCATCTGGTGTATTACCTGTTTTCTTACCGTAAACCACGTTAGAAGTGATGGTTAATATTGATAAAGTATGAACAGAGTTGCGATAGGTTTGATGCTTACGCAGCTTTTTCATAAAGCTTTTTACAATTCCAACGGCAATGCTATCTACACGGTCATCATTGTTTCCGTATTTAGGGAAATCGCCGCTTATTTCAAAATCAACAGCAAGGCCGTTTTCATCGCGAATCACTTTCACCTTGCCGTATTTTATCGCGCTGAGCGAGTCGGCAACTACACTTAAACCAGCGATACCAGTTGCCATCGTCCGAATAATCTGCGTATCATGCAGAGCCATCTCAATTCTCTCATAGCTATATTTGTCATGCATATAGTGAATGACATTCAACGTATTAATGTATAGGCCGGCGAGCCATTCCATCATTTGATCGAACTTTTGCATGACCTCATCGAAATCCAAAATATCTGAAGAGATCGGCCGATACTCTGGTCCTACCTGTTTTTTTAATTTTTCATCGACACCGCCGTTGATGGCATATAGCAGTGCTTTTGCCAAGTTGGCACGGGCACCGAAGAACTGCATTTGCTTGCCGATTTCCATGGCGGATACACAGCAGGCAATCCCGTAATCATCACCATATTCAAGGCGCATGATATCATCATTTTCATATTGAATAGAGCTAGTTTTAATGGACATTTTCGCACAATACTTCTTGAAATTTTCAGGAAGCAGTACGGACCATAGTACTGTTAAGTTTGGCTCTGGAGCAGGACCAAGATTATCAAGGGTGTGCAGGAACCGGAACGAGTTTTTTGTAACAAGCGGGCGGCCGTCGATAGCCATACCGCCAATAGACTCTGTTACCCAAGTAGGATCACCGCTGAATAATTCATTGTAATCCGGCGTACGCGCAAATTTGACGAGACGGAGCTTCATTACAAAATGGTCAACTAGTTCTTGAGCTTCTACCTCTGATAAGGTACCGTTTTGTAAGTCTCTTTCGATATAAATATCAAGGAAGGTGGAGACACGGCCAAGGCTCATCGCTGCGCCGTTTTGTTCTTTAATGGCTGCTAAATAGGCAAAGTATAACCATTGGAAGGCCTCGGCGGCATTCTTTGCTGGTCCGGAAATATCGAATCCATAGCTTGCTGCCAGTTCTTTAAGTTCCTTCAAGGCCCGGTATTGCTCAGAAAGCTCTTCGCGCAGCCGGATATTATCTTCAGTCATTACTTTGCTAGTGCTATTGAAATCTTTTTGTTTTTCTTTCATTAAGAAATCGACACCATATAAAGCAACACGGCGGTAATCCCCGATAATTCGACCGCGCCCGTACGCATCCGGCAGACCGGTAATAATCCCTGCTTTTCTGGCTAAAATCATTTCACTCGTATAAGCATCGAAAACACCTTGGTTATGTGTCTTTCGGAATTCGGTAAAAATTCTTTCAATCTCTGGATTTAATTTGTAGCCATATGCTTCACAAGCCTGTTTAGCCATACGAATTCCGCCGAATGGCTGAAGAGAGCGGTTAAATGGCTTATCTGTCTGCACGCCGACTACCTTTTCAAGATCTTCATCCAAGTAGCCTGGGCCATGGGAAGTGATGGTTGATACGGTCTCCGTATCCATTTCTAGGACTCCGCCATTTTCTCTTTCCTGTTTCGTCAATTCCATTACTTGCTGCCATAGATTATTTGTCGAATCTGTAGCACCGGCTAAAAAGCGGTCATCACCTTCATATGGAGAGTAATTTTTTAGAATAAAGTCACGTACGTTAACTTCTTTTGTCCAAGTCCCTTTTGTAAAAGCCTTCCATGCTTCCATGTTTTTTCACCTCTAAATGAAATAAAAATTTATATAACAGATTGGCTATTATTTCTACACTTAAAGTATAACAGGTTAACAATCTGAAATAAGGGATAAATGTTAAGATATTGTGAAATGAAGAATTTGTGGGGTTTTTTATGGAGAATTTGAACGAATTATGAACATGTTTATAAACTGTTTCACTTTATTTATATAACAAACACCGCCTGTTATATAAGAACGATTCAACAATAACAGCACCTAAATAGTGATTACTAGTGAACAGCATAAAAAAACAGGAGAAAAATGCTCCTGTTTTAATCTACGATAATATCAGCAATCATTGGACCATTATGGGCACGATTGGAATGAACTTCGCAAATTAAGCGATAGGTACCCTCCTTGGAAAATTGAAGTGGAACGATTGTTTCTTCCCCTTTTTTTACAGTCCCCTTGATATTTGTACCTTCAATATAGAATGGATGTTCTTCTCCGTTAATGCCGGTTATATACAATTTAACCTTTTCTCCTTTTTCTATAATGATTTGACTCGGATCCCAACGATAGGCCTCAATATCTTTCCCGTTTTTCATTTTGGATTTGTATTCAACTGTCACCATATGGATTTCTCGTATTTTCCCATCTGCCTTCTGATTAAAGACCGCAGCATCCCCAGCTTTTAATAGAAACCAAGATGAAATTGCAGCAAGCATAATACCCACAGCTAAAACGAATAGAAGTGTTTCTTTTTTTAATATTAAAAATTTCACAAGCATAACCCCCCTCTAATATTTGTCCTAGTTTATTCATATGCCGGATAGGTGGGAAAACTTGTCTACTTTTTTTCCTGAATTTTCGAATTGCCTCTGACCAGATGGTTGAACGTTCGATAAAATGTCTACACTTGTAATAAGTCACCGCAAGAAAGTAAGAAATTGCTTTGTATTTCTTTCATAAACGTTTATAGTAAAATCAGGGATGATATGAATACTAGGTGATTATTTTGAAGGGTTATCAGAAGGATAAAATTTTTAAGATTGTAAAATTTTTATTCCCATTGCTTTTATTGATTTTTGCAATATTTGAAATAAAAAAGTTTGTGGGAAATTTAGATGTTCATTTGCTAGAAAAAGAATTAAATCAACTCAATTTTTTGACGCTGCTGCTTATCATTGGCATTACCTTTTCGGCTGTATTACCGATGCTTTTGTATGATGTGATTTTAGTTCGGATTTTAGGGGCAAAGGTCCCAAAAAAAGAATTGTTAGAGCAATCGTTTATTGCCAATTCCTTTTCTAATTTAATCGGATTCGGCGGGTTAATCGGGGCAGCGTTAAGAACGTACTTTTTTCACAAACTTGAACAGGATAAGCGGAGATTACTTAGTGTTATAGCAACAGTTTCCCTATTTTATTTGGCAGGCATCTCATTGTTATCGTGGGCAGCGGCACTTTGGTTCCGGAAGTTTCCTCTGTTTGTCGATACCAAATGGCTTTATTTTGCTGTGTTGGGTGTCGCCCTTTATCTACCGGTCTTTTTAATGATACATAGAATGAACGCTAAAAAGGGCAAGCAATCTTTGATTACGGTAAAAGAGGGAACTAAGCTCATTGGGGTTTCTTTTGTTGAATGGATCGCTGTCTTTTTTGCTATTTATCTATTGACCAGAATTCTGGGTATCTCAATCCGAATCGAAGATCTTTTTCCTGTCTATATTGCCGCTGTTTGTGCAGGAATCATCAGTATGATACCGGGCGGTCTTGGCTCATTTGATTTAGTTTTTATTTGGGGGATGCAGGAATTTCATATGGCCGAGGAAAAAGTCCTCGTTCTCCTTCTTTTGTATCGGGTAGGCTATTACTTACTGCCGTTTATCGTGAGCCTCATTTTTTTTGTGAAGCTTTATTGGGAAAGATGGAACCAGTCGTGGAATAATTTACCTAACGCGATATTAGAGGTATTTAGCCACGTCATTTTGACTATGCTAGTGTTTCTATCAGGGCTTATCCTGCTTTTATCTGCAAGTGTGCCGGGGATTATGTCGAGGCTTAAAATTGCCCAGGAACTGTTATCGTTTCCGATTATTAATGTTTCCCATCAACTCTCTGTTGCTGCTGGATTTTTGCTGTTAGGATTATCGCGAGGCATTGAATATAGAGTGAAACGGACATATGAATTAACAATGGCAGCCTTAATTCTTGCAGCACTGTTTTCCATTTTTAAAGGGATTGATTATGAAGAAGCCATCTTCTTAATTATTGTCGCCATCCTACTTAGAGTTTCGAAAGGGCAGTTCTATCGGGAAAGCTATGTATTAACCTGGGGAAGAACACTCTTTGATATTGCATTAATTGTAATCATTACATCGATGTATATCATCATTGGCTATTTAAATTTACCGGATGCCAAATTGGCGCTGCCTGCAAAATTATTGCCATATGTCATTATCGATTATCACGATTTATTTATGAGTGCGGGAATTGGGTTGTTTATTGCTGTTTCAATCCTTGCCATTGGCTATCTCAACAGCTTATCGAAAAAATGGAAATTTGAATCATCGTTGACACAAGAACAGGAAATCGTTCAGCATTTACATAAATATCAGGGGAAAGTCTTGTCCCATCTGATTTTCTTGCACGATAAATATATTTTCTGGAACAAAAAAAGAAATGTCATGATTTCATTTCAAAAATATGCGGATAAACTGGTGATCCTTGGTGATCCAATTGGTGAACTAAATGATCTATCTTCCGCCATTGAAGAATTTCAGGAAATTGCTGACCTGTATGGATTTTCGCTTGTATTCTATCAGGTTAGTGAAGAAATGCTTCCATACCTTTATAACCATGGATTTGCCTTTTTTAAATTGGGGGAAGAGGCCTTTGTGAAATTGCGGGAATTTTCATTGGCTGGAAGCAAAATGAAAGGATTACGGGCCATTAAAAACAAATTTACCAGTGAAAATTTTCGTTACGAATTGGTAAATCCGCCTCATTCCAGTGAACTTTTAAATGAACTGCGTGAAGTGTCAAATGATTGGCTACAGGGAAGCAAAGAAAAGGGATATTCGCTGGGATTCTTTGATGAAGCTTACCTAAATAAGGCTCCTATTGCACTTGTAAAGGATCGTAATAGTAGAATTATTGGCTTCATGAGCATGATGTATGTTTATGATGATAACCAGACTATTTCAGTGGATTTAATGAGATTCCGTCCGGATGTAGAATCAGGTAGCGTGGATTTTCTGTTTCTCTCCTTAATGGATTGGGCGAAGGAACAGGGGTACCGGCGATTTAATATGGGTATGGCCCCATTGGCGAATGTTGGCCTTTCCAGGTTTTCTTTTTTAAGTGAGAAAATTGCGGCGCAGATTTTCCTGCACGGTCATTTTTTCTATCATTTTCAAGGCTTAAGAAAATTCAAAGAAAAATATACAAATATTTGGGAACCGAAATATTTAGCCTATCGGAAAAAATCTTCTCTTCCGTTTATTATGGCACAAATTACCCTGTTGATTTCGAAGAGAAGGGCATAGATAATGAAAAGTGGCTGGGACAATGAGTCTGCCGCTTTTTTTTATATAAATTTCCAAAAAGGACTCTTCATATCTATAAATATTTGGTAAAATCAATTAGGTAATTAGTCATGGATAGGGTGTTGTCATTGAGTAAATGGATTTTAATTCTTATAATAGTCTTGTTCTTATTTTTAAACCAAATTCCCGTCTTTGCAGAAGGGACTGGGGACCTGCCATTAAAAAGTGAATCAGCGGTGCTTTTAGATACTGAAACGAATGCTGTTCTCTACGGGAAAAATGCGGACGAAAAAATGTATCCTGCCAGCGTTACGAAAATCGCTACAGCTATTTATGCCATTGAAAAAGGGGACTTAGACAGTATTGCGACAGTCAGTGCCAATGCTGTTAGACAAGATGGTACAAGGGTCTACTTAGTGGAAGGTGAACAAGTACCGCTAAAAAAACTAATTCAAGGGATGCTGATCAATTCAGGGAATGACGCCGCAGTGGCGATTGCGGAACAAATTGACGGCAGTGTTGACCTTTTTGCGGAACATATAAATGAATATTTAAAAACAGTTATTGGGGTTAAAAATACGCACTTTACAAATCCAAGCGGCCTTCACGATGACAATCATTATACAACTGCAATGGATTTGGCATTGATTACGAACTATGCCATGAAGAATCCTCAATTTGCCGAGATTTTTGGAACAAAAAGATTACATTGGGAGGGCCAGTCCTGGAATACTGACCTAATCACTCATCATCTTATGCTAAAAGGCGAACTTCCATACGCGGGAATAACCGGGGGGAAAACAGGATATACCACAGTATCGAAACAAACTTTGGCCACCACTGCCGATAATGGGAATTTAAAATTAACGGTGATTGTCCTAAAATCAGACCAAAAAAGAGACAAATATGATGATACAGCCATCCTGTTTGATTATGGATTTAATGAATATGTCCATTCCACCCTAAAACATGGGGAAGTTTATAAGAGCGGCGATCAGGAATTTCTATTGGATAGAGATCTCCTTGTAACGGAGGATAAAAGTGGAATTGTAAAAAAAGTCGACAGTACCGGCCGGTTATCTATTGAAAATCCAAATGGTCAGGTTCTTCAGGTGGCTCAGTTAAAACAAAAGGAAGAACCAAAACCTGTGAAAACTTCTTTAAAATCAAGTAAATCCACTAATAAGCAGGAATATGCAGCATCATACTTTTGGATTTTTATAGTTGCGGCTGCTGCCGTTTTAATAGGTGCCGGGAAAAAAATAACAGGTAAAATGTAGATGAATATAGAAAGCCATGAAATGCTTTAGTTTCATGGCTTTCTTTGTGTTAAATTGGTTGTCAATAGCATTAAAAAAGAGATGAAGATCATTGAAATGACTAACAGCCAAGCTAATTTCATATTGCCTGTTTCCATTGCAACATATACAGCAGTGGGAGCCGTCTGGGTTTTCCCAGGGATATTGCCGGCAAACATGAGCGTGGCGCCAAATTCCCCCAATGCTCTAGCAAAGCTAAGTATGAATCCGGAAACAATCGATTTTACTGATAGTGGGAGAGTTACTTGTAAAAAAACATTAAAATCACTTGCCCCGTCCATCTTCGCAGCCTCTTCGATATCCTTGTCCACGGCTTGAAATCCAGTTTTTACAGATTGGTACATTAACGGAAATGCAACAATAGTGGAGGCAATAATCGCTGCCAGTGGTGTAAAAATGATGGAGCTGTCGAAAAGGGTTTCGATAAAAGCACCTGCCGGACTATTTTTTCCAAAAAAGAAAATTAATAAAAAGCCAATAACGGTAGGCGGCAAAACAATAGGCAGCAGCATCAGGGTCTCTATGATCATTTTTCCTTTAAAATGTTTATCAGCAAATAACCTGCCGAATAAAATACCAAAGATTAGTGCCAGTAGGGCAGAAATTGTGGCCACTTTCAGTGACAATAAAATTGGGGGCCAAAATTCATTAAGCATAGTAGATAAAATACTTCCTCTCGAACGGCTGATTATTCCCTCATTATAGCGAAAGCTTCCAATTCATAAAAGATATAAAACAAAAAAACTGCCAAATTGCAGTTTTTATAGATCATCTTTGTCTTTGGCCAATAGCTGCTGGGCGCCTGAATCGAAGGAGCTCGGGGAATCAATTTGATCTCGGTCATCGACAAAGCTCCTATTCCCAAAGAAATCACTCTTATCACCAAAATTTTGGCCGTAGCCTTGATTTTTCTTGTCGGAATTATGCCACTCAGCCAGCAGGTTTTGGCCAATATTTACGGCGGAAGCATTTTCAAAGGAATTAATTTTAATCATAAATATATTTATATTAATATATGGAACGGGAGTGGGCATGTCATCTCCTCCTTATAATTGCTTTTAAATATATGCAATTCCCTAATGTTTATGAGGAAATTAAGGATTAAAATAACTTTCAGTTAAGTATGATGAAGTAAGGCTTTGTTTTTTGCTTCCCTAGATTAGGGGAGAGGGGGTGCGGATTGATGGATATGGAAAAGTTGAAACAATGGCTAGAGATGGCTAAAAATATGCAGGGCGGGGATTTCTGGAACAATATCTTTGACCAAGAATTTGCCCAACAATTTATGAATGAAGCGCCTTTTAAGACACCTAATGCCCATTCAAACCGGCAGCAGCCCGGCACCGATCTGAAAAGCGAGAGAACGTTCCCTGCAATTGATTTAATGGAAGGGGAAGAGGAGGTAATGGTAGTTATCGAGCTCCCTGGTGTCTTAAAAGAAAACATAGAATTAGGGCTTAATGGCAATATTCTCACCGTCAAAGGAAGAGCGCTGCCTGTTCATCCACATTTGAAATATACTTATTCGGAAAGGTTTTACGGTGAATTCAATCGGCAGATTACCTTACCTGATACCGTAAATCCGCAGGATATCAGCGCTAAATTCTGGAATGGCTTATTAATAGTCAGTTATCAACGATTCGTACAAAAGGGCGAAATTATCCCAATTGAATAACAGGTTTTTATGAAAATAGGACTTGATAAGCAGTGTTTTCCATATAAATAAAGTAAGGTTAAAAATAAGGGAGCGTTTTAGGCCAATGTCAATAAAAAATTTATTCCTTATTTTCCGCAAAAATGATTATGATAAAGAACTCCGAAAAAAAATAACTTCCTTAGAGAGAAATATAGAAGAATTGGAACAAACGCTGCGGGACTTAAAGGCACAAAACAAGCCTGATGAAACCGTGAAAACAAAGGATCCCCCTATAATAATCGAAAAAATAAATATCGAAAAAATTATTCTGGATAAATATGAATTGAATAATAACTTCGGACAGCTTGGGATTAAAGAATTGAAAGGAAAATTAAACATAGGTGCCACATACGGCAGTGAATTTACACCAAATTTCACCGGAGATGAAGACGATAAAGTAACCGAAGCTAAAGAGGAAAGAATCAAGAAGCAAGAAAAACCGAATGGACCCAAGGTAAATATTAAACCAAAAGACCATTAAAAAAAGACTAAAGAGGAGTCCTTTAGTCTTTGTGTTAACATTATTGAAGTCTGCTTTCAACCGCTTGGCATACTTCATCAGCAGACAAACCGTTTGCATCAATAACCGGTGCTTTCGTAACGGTATCAGCCATTCCCATAACGTTCGAATCAAGGCCGGTAACGACACAGCAATCACAATTTTGGGCGTCAGACTCCTGTTTGAGTTCGACAACATCATATCCTTTTGCACGTAGAGCATCTTGAACATTTGTAAGAGATTGTTCTACTCCAACCCTTGCCATACAAACACCTCCTCAATCATTATGTTGCCTAAGTTTGACAGAAATATTCCGAATAACAGGGGATAATCTTTCAAAAGCTAAAATGGGAGGTGTACTATGGGCAAACGCAGTAAAAAGAAAGCCGACCCTTCAACCATAGGGTTGGCTTCACCAGAAGTAGAAGGACAGGGAACGACCACAACAGAAACTGGCTCCAGAATGCAGCCATCTTCAAGGAAAAAGCAGAAACAAATGTAATAATGAAATAAGAGGCTGCCATTTGACAGCCTCTTATTTGTCCAGTTCCAGCGCCCAGCGGCTATTGTCCTTCGCTCATCTCCCTACGATAAGTCAACATCGGATCGCTTCGCTCTCCGTGTTTCCTTTATCTCAGTCGATGCGCTCCAGGCCATACGCCGCTAAACGGGCGCTTCCACTTTTCTAATTATTTATACATCTCTGCTACTTGTTTTTGTATATCAGTATTCTCTAGGTATTCATCATAAGACATTTGCTTATCGACCAATCCAGCAGGTGTTAGTTCAAAAATGCGGTTGGCAATCGTTTGGATAAACTGATGGTCATGGGAAGCAAACAGCATGGATCCCTTAAAATTAATTAATCCATTGTTTAGAGCGGTAATAGACTCCAAATCCAAGTGGTTGGTTGGCTCATCTAAGAGCAAGACATTTGCTCCGCTAAGCATCATTTTGGACAGCATACAGCGGACTTTTTCTCCTCCGGAAAGGACGCTTGATTTCTTTAAAACTTCTTCACCGGAAAATAGCATTCTTCCTAAAAATCCACGTAGGAAGCTTTCACTGTCATCTTTTGGTGAAAACTGACGAAGCCAATCAACAAGATTTAAGTCGCTATTCTCAAAGTATTCCGAGTTATCCTTTGGAAAGTAGGCTTGAGATGTGGTGATTCCCCATTTAAAGGTACCGCTGTCAGCTTCCATTTCACCCATTAATATTTTAAAGAGTGTTGTTTTGGCTGTTTCATTTGTTCCGACAAGGGCGATTTTGTCTCCCTTGTTCATGATAAAGCTAATGTTATCAAGTACCTTCACGCCTTCGATTGTTTTCGTCAGCCCTTCTACTCTTAACAAATCATTACCAATTTCCCTATCTGGGGTAAAGCCGACATATGGATATCGTCTTGAAGATGGTCTAATATCATCAAGTGTAATTTTGTCCAATAGCTTTTTCCGTGATGTTGCCTGCTTGGATTTTGAAGCATTCGCACTAAAACGGGCAATAAAGCTTTGCAACTCTTTAATTTTTTCTTCTTTCTTCTTATTGGCGTCCTGCGCCATTTTTGAAGCTAATTGACTGGATTCATACCAGAAGTCGTAGTTGCCGACATAGATTTGGATTTTGCCAAAGTCTAAATCCGCAATATGGGTACAAACCTTATTTAAGAAGTGACGGTCATGGGATACAACAATCACTGTATTTTCAAAATTGATCAGGAATTCTTCAAGCCATTGGATGGCCTTAATATCCAGATGGTTGGTTGGCTCGTCTAAAAGTAATACATCAGGCTGGCCAAATAGGGCCTGTGCAAGAAGGACTTTTACCTTTTCAGCACCTGTTAATTCAGCCAACTTTTTATAATGAAGCTCTTCGCCAATTCCCAGACCTTTTAACAGGATGGCCGCTTCAGATTCAGCTTCCCAGCCGTTTAACTCGGCAAATTCACCCTCGAGTTCAGCAGCTTTCATGCCGTCCTCATCCGTGAAGTTTTCTTTCATATAAATGGCGTCTTTTTCCTGCATTACCTGATAAAGTCTGGTGTGACCCATGATAACTGTTTTTAAAACTTCATGTTCCTCATATTCAAAGTGGTTCTGCTTTAAAACCGCCATCCGCTCGTTCGGTCCTAGTTGGACTGTACCCGTTTGCGCTTCAATTTCTCCAGCGAGTATTTTTATAAAGGTAGATTTTCCGGCACCGTTCGCCCCGATGAGACCGTAGCAATTGCCGGGAGTAAATTTAATATTCACATCTTCAAAAAGCTTTCGGTCTCCGTATCTTAAACTTACATTACTTACAGTAATCATTCTTGCATCCTCCAAAAAAACATATTGCTTTGTATTATACCATTAATAAGGGAAAAGAGCGAATTTCACAAAAAAATCTTTGGGGGAAAATGCATCATTTTTTTGAGTTTTGTGGGGAAGTAAAGTAGTAAAAAGAAAAATTTTCTAAAAAAATTTTTTTGTTTTCACACTTTATTCATATTTTTGTTGTAAAATTATCGTAAGATGCAGTTAAAAGAGGGTGAATTGTGTGGCCAAAAAACAGCTCGCAGAACTCGTAAACAAGCTTAAAAAAGCAGGTATTAAAGCGAGTTTAACGAAACCAAAGTCCAATTATCATTTATCTTTGCAGCAATTAAAAAAATATCCTTCATCTGTTGTTAAATAATATATGTAGTGAAAAGCGATTAATCCTAGGGACTAACCGCTTTTTTTATACTAATTAATTTTATCCATTATTTTATTTTTAACTTCTTCGCGATTAAAACCATCGCCCATCGGAAATTTGGCAACAAATTTATTGTTTTCGTCAATTAAGTAAGTGAATGTGGTGTGGACAAATTGTCCGTTTCCAGGGTCTTTATATTGGAATTGCAAGGCCTCACCAATCTCCCTGATCTTTTTCTGCTCATTTTTAATATTTTGTTTATCCCCGGTTAGGAATACCCAGTCTTTGCTATTTTCAATTCCAAACCCCTTCATATAATTGGACAATACTTCTGGAGTATCACGATAGGGGTCAATCGTAATCGTAATGAATTCGATATCCTTGCCGAATACCCCGCTTTTTTCTAAATCCTTTTTCAAAGCGGCCATCTTTTGCGTCGTGGTCGGGCAGACATCAGGACAGTGTGTGTAAATGAATTCAATGAGCTTTAATTTTCTTTGATCCTTGCCGAATGTATATTTATCACCATTTTGATTGATTAATGTAACATTGCCTGGAATTTTGGTGTTTGCATCCCGAATAAGAAAATAGGAAATGCCGGCAGCAATACCGATAAATATGGCTAAACTGCAAATAAGGTAGATTTTTTTCATCACGATTCCCTCCTAACAATAAGATAAAGAAGTTTTCACAAAAATGATATGGATATTTTGTGAACAAAAAATGGGCTATGATAATATTGACAATTCATGCCAAATGTAATAATCTGAAGTTGAAATTAAGTTTTCTTAATAAAAGGAGTATGTTTTATGTTAGGTGTCGTTCTTAACTAATCCAACTAATTGGATATTTTCATTCCGGCCGCCTTCTTGTTTTTTTGATAACAAGAAAGGGTTATTTGAGTATGGGCAAGGAATGAGGTTAAGAACAATGGGCAGCCATAAGCATACATTTTATAAATCAATGTAGCTGTGTACACTCGTGTAGACAGTTTTTATTTTGGTTTATTTTGTTGTAATTTTCATTTGCCGCAATGACATTGTTCATTGCGGCTATTTTTATTTTGGGAGGAATATAAGTTGAATCAGCATACCTTTAATGTATTGGAATTTAAACAAATAAAAGAAACTATTGCAGGCTTTGCCATGACAAAGGAAGGAAAAGCGAAAATTGCGGGCCTGACACCTTCTTCTATTAAGAAGCAAATTGAGGCTTGGCTTGATGAGGTTACGGAAGCCGTCGAGATTCTGAAAAAAAGTGCAAGTGTTCCTGTCCATGGACTTGATGGGATGGAACAGATGCTTTCCAACTTAAATAAAGGAGTGGTCTTCCGTCCGGACCAGTTAATGAAGCTGTACGATTTCTTGGATAGCTGCGGAAAGATGAGAAGATATATGAAGGATAAGGAATATTTTGCACCAAGAGTTGCGTCCTATGTCCATGTAATTGAAGAACTGCCGGAGCTTGCCAATGAAATTAATCGCTGTATCCATAATGGCAGAGTGGACGATTATGCCAGCAAGGAGTTATTAAAAATTAGGAAGCAAATGGCCATTCAGGAGGAGCGCCTGAAGGAAAAAACCATGCAGCTGGTAAGGTCAAATAAATATAAGCCATATTTACAGGAACAGGTTGTCAGTCAGCGAAATGGAAGATTTGTGATACCGATAAAAAAGGAGTATCGGACCAAAATTAAAGGGACAGTCTTGGATACATCGGCATCAGGAGCAACATTGTTTATTGAACCTGAGGATATTGCTATATTCCAAGATCAACTTAGCTGGCTTATAGCCGATGAAGAGACCGAGGTACAAAAAGTTCTCAGCCGTCTAACTGGATTGGTGGAGCAATATGAAACGCAAATTCGGCTGGCAGTCGAAACAATGGTTCACTATGATTTTTTGTTTGCAAAAGCAAAGTATTCCCGTTCCATTCATGGCTCCAAGGTGAGAATGAATGACACTGGTGATATGGAATTAATTGAGGCAAAGCATCCGTTGTTAGGTGAAAAAGCTGTACCGTTGACTTTTAGTATGGGGGATAATAAACGAGCCTTAATTATTACGGGTCCGAATACGGGCGGGAAAACAGTTACCATCAAGACGGTTGGGCTGCTCACATTAATGGCCCAATGCGGACTTCATATACCTGCAGATGAAAAGAGTAATATTAGTATTTTTCAAGCTATTTTAGTTGATATTGGGGACGGTCAGAGTATTGCCGAAAATTTAAGTACGTTCAGTTCCAGAATCGTTAATATCATTGAAATCTTAAAGAATGCAAACAATCGCACATTAACTTTAATAGATGAACTTGGTTCCGGCACAGATCCGGGTGAGGGAATGGGTCTGGCAACAGCCATTCTTGAAACTCTTTACGAAAAGGGGGCCGTGATTTTGGCCACCACCCATTATAGTGAAATAAAAGATCTTGCCGAACAGCATCCAGGATTTATAAATGGGTCAATGGAGTTTGATCTTAAGAGCTTAAGTCCAACCTACCGTTTAATGATAGGGAAAGGGGGGGAAAGCCAGGCCTTTGAGATTGCTTTGCAGTTGGGAATCCACCCGAAAATCATTGAAAAAGCGCATAGCGTAACGTATAAAGAAGAAAAAACCTATGTTTCTCCTGTTTCGGACGATTGGAAGCTTAAGGATATGGAAAAACAGGTTATCATCAACAAACACCAAGACAAAAAGCCAGTTGTAAAACCTGTCCAACAAGTGCCTTTATACCAGCAGGGGGACAATGTAAAAATCACACCGGGAAATGAATTTGGGATTGTTTATAAAGGACCAGATCAGCAAGGAAATTATATTGTCCAGATAAAGGGTGAAAAAGTATCGGTTAACCATAAAAGGATGAAGCTATATATTGCCGCAAATGAATTATATCCCGACGATTATGATTTCGATATTATCTTTCAAACGAAAGAAAATCGCAAAAAAAGCAAAATTCTTTCAAAAAGACATGATGACGAAATTATAATTGAACATTCAGAATAACGATAATTCTTAAAACCTCGAAGAGGCTGTCTAAAAGGTACCCATATTAGACAGCCTCTATTATCATTTTTTATTCTGTAAATATTGTTTAGCCAGCAGCTGCTTTACTTCGTTATAGCTTAAACCTGACTGGCTGTTTAGACGTTTTACCTCTTCAATATCTGTTCCAACAATCGAATAACGCTTCTGATTTAAGTTCATTTTAAGTCCTCCAAATGAAAAAGAAAAATGAAGAAATGAAAAGGCTAATTTTGGACATACTAAAGGAAAAGGAGGCGGTTCCGATTTTTTTTGGTAAACGTGCAAAAGAAGAAGAAATGGAAACAATTCTTGTTGATACTGAAATTTTTTCATGCATGGATAATTCATGTATAGGCTGGATGAGAAAGGATTTTGTATCTGACGATTTACTGTGCCCAATGTGTGGTAATGAAATGATACAGGAAATTCGTGAGCTTCCGAAAATATAATAAGTTTCGTGACAAAGACTGTCTTGCTGATGACAGTCTTTATCTATACCCATATCTTCTACAAATTTTCATTTTGCTGGCCGATTTCACCGGCGGCAATAATTGAATTGGCTTCTTTAAGAAATTCATGCTCATCGACCGAATCACCGGGAACATTTTTTAAATTTGGATAGATGGCCCCATTATTAATGGTAATGGTTTTTTCTTTTGGAGCGGTTGTCAAATAATCTTCCTTCTTTGCCATTTCATCATCTCCTTACGTACAGGTTTTGCATTCCAATTGGCTTCTATGCTTCCCTATTTTTGACCAAAACGGAAAAAACTCTCCGGTCCGTCCGGAGAGTTTTTGTTATTCTTCTTTCTTTGATAGGCAGTGGTCACATTCCATTAGGTAAGATTCAGCTTGCTCTTCCATATGCTGACCGCATTCTGGACATTCTTTTTTAGGAAGGTTACGGAAAAATTCAACTGGGCTCATTAACATTATTAAACATCTCCTTTATAGTACAGTTATTTTTATTGTTGTTTGTTGTAGTACAGAATAGTCAAAAATAAAAGTTTCCCTCTTTTTATTCTGCTTTTTTGGATAAACAGCGATCGCATTCCATTAGGTAAGATTCAGCTTGCTCCTCCATATGCTGACCACACTCAGGGCATTCCTTTTTAGGCAGATTACGAAAAAATTCAACCGGACTCATTAACATTTAAAACTCCTCCTTTATTAATACAGTTTATTTTAATCCCTCTTGTTATAGTACAGTATAAACAAAAAAATTAAAAATGTGTAGCCTTTTTTCTAAAAAAGTTAAATTTTTTTAAAAATAAGTCTTTTATCCCGGACAAGTAAGTTTATTAATGATTATTTATGTAGGATTTAATTTAGGGTAAATTAAACAAAAATTTATCTTTCCTAACATTTTACTTTCCATTACAATCATAGTAGAAATAGGTTAAATGGGGGAATGCACGTTAATGAATGCATTTTTAGGAGAATTTCATCCTTATCTTTTTATAATTGCTGTTGGACTAACCTTTATGGCTTCTTATACGGCCTTAGACATGTTTTCCTTAATTAGGTCCTCAGATCAAAATAAAAGGCTGCTTTTTATAGGCGGCACACTTTCAATGGGAATTGGAGTATGGGTAACTAATTTTATTGGATTATTAACGACAAATAGTACTCTGTTTGCTAACTACCATATTCCATTAACGATTCTTTCCATATTTATTGGAGTTGCCTTTACTGGAATGGCGTTTTTTCCGCTGTTTGGAAAAGAAATTAAGATGTCACATCTGCTTGCTGGCAGTTCATTACTAACAATAGCCGTTTTTTCCATCCATATTATAGGCATTTATTCTATGAATGTGACAATTAAATATCATTTCCTTTTATTTGCTTTTTCTGGACTGTTAATGTTCGCAGCCTTCTTCTTTTCCTTTTGGATTTTGTTTTCTGTAAGGAATTTTCCGACTGAAAATCAAGTTTGGCTAAAGCCGGTAAGTTCGATTATTTTAACTGCGGCGATTGCCGAGGGACATATTTTATTAAAGAAATCGACACTATTTATCACCGATAACAATATGGTTAATAGTTCTGCTCCAGATAGTCTGTTTTTTACTTATTTGGTGCTGTTTGTTTCCGTCCTTATAATGGCGGGACTTATTGTTTCAAGTACCTTAATTAGCAAACAGCTAGCCACATCCGATTTCAACTTAAAGGAATCAATTAAAGAAGTAAAAGATATTACCTTTGCTTTAGATCAATCATCCATTGTAGCGATAACCAATTCAAAAGGTATTATTACATTTGTTAATGATAAATTCAGTGAGATTTCGAAATACTGCCGGGATGAATTGATCGGACAGGATCATCGCATTTTAAATTCCGGATACCATTCAAAAGACTTTTTTAAAGATTTGTGGAAAACAATTGGCCAAGGTAATGTTTGGCACGGAGAGATTTGCAACCGTGCCAAGGATGGAGGCCTATATTGGGTGGATACAACGATTGTTCCCTTTTTAAATAGTCACGGGAAGCCGTATCAATATGTAGCGATTCGGACCGATATTTCAGACCGGAAACGTGCTGAGGGACATTTAAAAGAAACAATGAAGGAAAACACTGATATTAAATTTGCTTTGGACCAGTCTTCGATTGTTGCCTTTACAGATTCACGGGGGAAAATTACCAGCGTAAACGACAAGTTTTGTGAGATATCCAAATACAGCCGGGAAGAGATCATTGGAAAGGACCATAATATCTTGAATTCCGGTTACCATTCCAGGGACTTTTTCAAAAACCTATGGAAAACGATTGGGGAAGGAAAGGTTTGGAAAGGGGAAATCCGCAATAAAGCGAAGGATGGAACTTTTTATTGGGTCGATACCACGATCGTTCCATTTCTCAATGAACAGGGGAAGCCATATCAGTATTTGGCGATCCGCAATGATATAACAGAACGCAAGAAGACGGAAGAAGTCCTCCACCGGCAGGATAAGCTTGCCGCGGTTGGGCAATTAGCTGCCGGCGTTGCACATGAAATCCGCAACCCGCTGACATCTATGAAGGGTTACACGGAATTTTTGCAGTTAGATGAGCAAGATCCTGAACGCCTTGAATTTTTGAATATTATTTTAGATGAAATTGAGCGCGTCAATACCATTGTCGAGGACTTCATGGTCTTGGCTAAACCGAAGGCAGTGGAATTAGAAGAAAAGAATGTTGTACCGGTTATCAAGAATGTGGTTTCACTGCTTGAGTTTGAGGCGCGTAAGAAAAACGTCCGTCTGATGTTTAACTGCAATCAGGAAATAATCCAGATAGAATGTGATGAAAATCGTTTGAAGCAGGTCTTTTTAAACTTTATAAAAAATGGTATAGAGGCCATGCCGAATGGCGGGGATCTGCATGTTAAAACGGTGATTCATGAGAACAATGTGCAAATATCCATTCAAGATACCGGTGTTGGCATTCCAAAAGAAAAGCTGAAAAAGCTCGGAGAACCTTTTTTCACTACCAAGAAAAATGGAAATGGACTAGGGTTAATGGTCAGCTTTAAAATTATAGAAAGCCATAACGGGAAAGTATTTGTAGAAAGTGAACCAAACAAGGGAACAACATTCAATATTCTATTGCCGGCAAAAACAGCCTAAAACGGAAGAGCCTATCTTCCGTTTTTCTTTTTTGAAAAATAGACAAAATTTTTTGCAAAAAAGGAAGCCGTAAATGTAATAATTAGATTAATATGATTATATAGATAGTTTAGTTATCACAGGGAGGGAGCATTTTGGGTGAAGCAAATTTAGTCAAGACAATTTGCGGCTATTGCGGTACAGGCTGCGGATTAGTCCTAGAGGTTCAGGATAATAAAATCGTCAAAATCCGCGGTGACAAGGAAGCACCGGTTAACAAAGGACAAACTTGTGTCAAAGGTGCATTTGCCTATGAGTATGTCCATGCCAAAAACCGGCTGACAGCACCTTTAATAAGAAGGGCCGGGGAACTGGTGGAAACTACTTGGGAAGAAGCTTATCAATTTATTGCAAGCAAACTTTCCGACGTAAAAAGCAAGTGGGGATCAAATGCCATCAGCATGTTCGCTTGTGCGAGAAGCACAAACGAATCAAATTATGTAACACAAAAATTTATGAGGACGGTTATTGGCAGTAACAATATTGACGGCTGCAACCGAACGTGACATGCGCCAAGCGTTGCCGGTCTGGCAACTATTTTTGGAAGCGGTTTCCCAACAAACACTTTGGAGGATATCGACAAAGCAGAGGTATTACTCCTAATGGGCTCTAACACGACAGAGGCACACCCGATTATCGCTAATCGCATGAAAAAAGCAGCAAAAGCCGGCCTCAAAATCATTGTCGTCGACCCAAGAAAAATAGAAATGACAAAAGTGGCCCACCGCCACCTGCAAATCAATGTAGGCACTGATATTGCCCTAATAAATGCCTTGATTCGGGTAATTCTAAAGGAAGGTCTTTATAATCAAAAATTTATTGAGCAATTTACAATTGATTTTGATAAACTGGCAAATCAGGTTGAGCTATATACACCGGAATATTCGGCCAAGATCACAGGTCTTGCCCCGGAAGAAATCGTGGCCACTGCCAGGGACTATGCAAATGCGAGCGCTTCGATGATTGCTTATACACTAGGAATTACCGAACATCACTGTGGGGTGAACAATGTTTTCGACATTGCCAATCTTGCCCTTTTAACCGGGAACATTGGAAAGCCAGGCTCCGGAATTATGCCGCTAAGGGGACAAAATAATGTTCAAGGTGCTGGTGACATGGGCTGTCTTCCAAATCAATTGGCAGGAGCAATGAGCTTAACTAATGATGAATACAGAGCACGTTATGAAAAGGAATGGAATATTACCCTAAATCCCCAGGCGGGCGACACCCAAACCAGGACATTTGATCGGCTTGAGATGGGAGAGCTAAAAGGACTTTATGTGATTGGGGAAAATCCACTTCTCGCCGATGTTGATATGAACCATACAAAAACATTGTTGAAAAAGCTGGATTTATTAATCGTTCAGGACATTTTTCTGACTGAAACCGCGAAAATGGCTGATGTTGTGCTTCCTGCCCGTTCCTGGGGTGAAGTCGAAGGGACTTACACAAACACGGACCGGCGGATCCAACGAGTACGTAAGGCAGTCGAGCCAGGTCCGAATACAAAGGAAGATTGGGTCATTCTTTGCGAGCTGGCGACATTGATGGGTTATCCAATGCATTATAACAAGAGCGAAGAAATTTGGGATGAAGTCAGGAAAATCGCATGGGAAATGTACGGGGGCATTTCGTATGAGCGACTGGAGAAGGAATACAGCATTCATTACCCTTGTCCAGATGAAAACCACCCGGGTACATTTATTATGCATGAAAGGTTCCATCAAACCGAAGCGGCTTCTAAAAAAGCTCCTTTTGTGCCTGTCGATTATACACCGCCTATGGAGCCACCGGATGAAGAGTATCCTTTTACGTTGACGACAGGCAGACGTTATGAGTCGTACAACACGCATACACAGACTCGGCATTACGCTGCGGGAGTGAAAATAAAACAGACTGAAGAGACTGTTGATATCCATCCTGAAGACGCCAAATCTCTTGGAATAGTCGATGGGGAAGTCGTCCAAGTCCGTTCACGAAGAGGAGACCTTCAAGTAAAAGCCAAAATTACAGAACAGGTTGTACCGGGGCTTGTCTTTATGAGTTTTCACTGGAGCGAAACACCGACTAACGTATTAACTTTAAATGAATATGATCCGATTTCGGGAACAGCCGAATATAAAGCTTGTGCCGTAGCGATTGAGCGATTAAGCTAAATAAGTAATAAAGAATAGTGGAAATGAGCAATCCACTATTCTTTTTTTCCTGTATCGCCAAATCATGGACAGACTGGAAGGTTCTGATGCGTTAGAAATGCTATTGTAATATAACTGCCATTCTTGTTAATGAATTAACATCTCCTTGTTCTTTTTCTGTTAAGAAACCATGTTAAGATTACCTTAGACATGCTTCGATGGGAACATAGGAGGTAGTTAAATGATTTTTAAAATAAAAACATTCATTGCAGCTATTGGATTATCAGCGGGTTTTGGGGTGCATGCACATGCTGCAGCGCTGGCAGTGCCTCAAGTGGACTCTTTAAAAGAACAGCCAATAATGAATATTACAAATGTGCAAACTTTTGATGATTGGATGAAAATATCAACTCTAAATGATATTCCAATGTTACAAAGTGAAAAACAATTGATTGTTAACAAAACAGATACTTTCTGGGACAGTGCTAATCACATTCAAGAATCAGTCGCTAAAGCAAATGAAACGATTATTAGTCCGGAAACACAGATTGTTGCTCCAAAAGTTGTGGAGAACAATGAGCAGAAACCAGAAACTGCTGCACCAATACAAGACAAACCTGAAATAGCCGTTAGCCAGCAGGATAACAGCAAACCACAGGAACAGCCTGTTGTCGAAAATAAGGCGTCTGCTGAAACGCCTGACAATAACAATCAAAATAATAATGCTGTCGAAGCAACTACAAATGATAATAATAACAACACCATCGATGCACAGCCGGTTGTAAATCAAAATCAACCAAAGGAGATCACTGTAGATGCCACTGCTTATACAGCTTCATGTGAAGGCTGCTCCGGCATTACCAAAACGGGTATAGATATAAAGGCTAACCCAAATGCAAAAGTGATTGCAGTAGATCCAGCAGTCATACCACTTGGAAGCAAGGTATATGTTGAGGGATACGGTGAAGCAATTGCAGGTGATATTGGCGGGGGAATTAATGGACATGAAATTGATGTGTTTATCCCTTCAGAACAAGATGCACTTAAATGGGGACGTAAAACAATTACAGTTAAAATATTAAACTAGAATAAGCCGGATCAAAATCCGGCCTGTCTAATTGTCGAGAAAGGGTATTTTTCTCGGCAATTTTTTTTATTAATTGTCTCTGTTAATGGGCCTGTTGAAAAGCCTTATATTAATAATTATATAATGTATTAACACGGAGAATTGTTAAAGGGAATAAGTAAAATAAAAGGCTATCGAATGTTTTTCGACAGCCTGACAAGCCGGATGATTATCCGGCTTGTTTTGCTAGTTCTTGGGTTTTTGAAACAGTAGCTTTTCTTTGATAGAAGTACCAGTTTAATGCGAATGAAATTGCATAAAATCCAATAAAGAAATAAAACGCTGTTACTGGTGTTCCTGTGGCATTAACAGACCAGCCGAATAGTTTTGGAATTAAGAATGATCCGTAAGCGGCAAATGCTGCTGAAAAGCCTATAACTGGTGCTGCTTCCTTTGGTATGAAAATATTTGGAATCATTTGGAAAGTAGAACCAGAACCAATCCCTGATGCAAGGAACAAAATTAAGAAAGAAATTAAAAATCCTGCAAATTGTTTAGCATTAAGGAAATAGATTACTCCAATAGCACCAATTGTCATAACAACAAATACATAGGCTGTAACCTTTGCTCCACCCAGTTTATCTGCAATCCAACCGCCTACAGGTCTAGCGGCAGCTGCCACTAGCGCTCCAAGGAAAGCAAGTGAAATGTATTCAGGGAATTGGGATTTTAATAATAACGGGAATGCTGCTGAATACCCAATGAACGATCCAAATGTACCGATATAAAGAATGGTCATAATCCATGTGTGTTTCCGCTTAACGATCACAAATTGATCTGCTACTGATTGTTTTGTGCCTGGAACGTTATCCATTTTAAATGCTGCAAGTAATGTTACAATCACAATTGGGATAACCCAAACAAATGCTGCGTTTTGTAACCAAACTTCTTGACCGTTAGATAAAACCTGCTTACCGCCAATTAAGGCAAATGTTCCAGAAGTAATGACTAATGGAGTGATAAATTGAACAACTGAAACTCCCATATTTCCTAAGCCGCCGTTAATTCCAAGAGCAGTTCCTTTTTCACTCTTTGGAAAGAAAAAGCTGATATTCGCACTTGAAGATGAGAAGTTACCGCCGCCTAATCCGCACAGTGCAGCAAGAGTCAGCATAATAGAATATGGCGTATCTGGGTTTTGTACTGCAAAGCCAATTCCAATAGCTGGTATCGCTAATATCGCAGTTGAAATGACGGTCCAGTTTTTGCCGCCTATCGTTCCGACTGCAAATGTATAAACAAAGCGAAGTGTTGCTCCGACAAGACCAGGGATAGCGGCTAAAGTAAAGAGCTGTTCCTCCGTAAAGTTAAAGCCAATATCATTTAAGCGTATGGCAACCACTGACCAAATTTGCCAAACGATGAAGGCAAGCATTAATGATGGGACGGAGATCCATAGATTTCTTTTTGCGTGTTTTTTTCCTTCTGCTTTCCAGAACTTTTCGTCTTCTGGGTTCCAATACGTTATTCGAGCCATTTTGATTTCCTCCAATGTGGATTTCTATTTTTAAAATGTTAGTTTAGTTGTTTATGATGTTAATATAAACCAAAGGATAACACGATTTTTGTGACGAACGTCACAAAAGTAGTGAAGGAACTGTGAACTCGCTCAAGTTGACAAAAAGTTGTAATAAATTTACCGTGTTGGCAAAAAAAAGAGACCTTCTTAACGAAGATCCCTGTAGCTTTTTAACTTTACGCACTTTCCTCTTTAAACATCCCAACGTAATTTTTGGTTTCACCTAAATCATCTTTAATCGCTGTTATAGTCAGCCATTCCTTATAAATCTCATTATTTTTACGCTTATTCCAAATGTGCCCTTCCCAGTATCCTGTCGATGAAAGGCTCGCCCACATTTGCTTGTAAAATTCGTTGTTATGCTCTCCGGACTGTAAAACGCTTGGGGTCTTTCCGATTACTTCCTCCTGTTGATAACCGGTAATTTTCGTGAAAGCCGGATTTACCCTTAGAATGATTCCATGTGGATCAGTGACGCATATTCCATCGACGGCATGGTTCACAATTTGTGTGGAAATATCAAGTTTTTCTTGGAAGTAAAGCCATACGACAATGACCAGACTGGCCAATGAAAATTCAGATAGGGCCATGAATCCAATGGCATAATGACCTGTAAGATTAAAGAGAATGGTTAGTATAATTGGTGGAAAAAAGCCTCCAAGTCCTCCCATTGCGGAAACAATGCCATTAACAATTCCGGCCTGCTTTGAAAAATAGAGAGGAACCAGTTTAAAAATAGCCCCATTTCCGATTCCAGCAAAGAATGCAACTAATAAACAGCCAAAAGAATAAATAGGCAGGGAGGGTGTAAAAGACAGTAGAAAGCCGGCAAATGTAAGGCTGAAGAAAACAGTTGCAAGAATCATAAAAGGATTTACTTTATCCCCTAACCATCCGCCGACCGGACGGAAAAGAGTAGCCAAAGCAATAAAACCTGCAGTACGTAGACCTGCGTCCACCTTCGATAGCTCAAAGTGATTCACTAAGAAGGACGGCAGATAAATCGTAAAGGCCACAAAGGCTCCAAAGGTTATAAAATAAAACAAGCTTAAAAACCAAAGCTTCGGATTTCGATAAACTTTATTAATTTGTTCCGATAATGGAAGGTTAGCCCTTTGTTCCTCACGGTCACCAAAAAGAAAATTTAATAAGGCAAAAATGATCACAATGACCAGATATATTTGTATCGTTGTTCTCCAGCCAAACTCATTGGCCAGTATCGGTGCGAGGAAGGATGTAATAGCTGTGCCGATATTACCTGCACCATATATGCCATTAATAAAACCATGCTTTGTTTTGGCATAATATTTTGGGAGAGAAGTTACTCCAACGGAAAATATCGCTCCGCCAATCCCAAGCACAAATCCGCCTGCAATTAACATAAACATTGAATTGGCATAACTGATGATGGCAATCGGTACGACGAGAAGTACAAAACTGATTGAAAATAATATTCTTGCTCCAAAGCGATTAGTCCAATAGCCGATTGGAACTCTAAGGAGTGACCCAAGTATAACAGGTACCGCTGTGGCCCAGGCAATTTCCGTTGAAGAAAGTGCAATATCTGCCTTAATAAAAGGCATTAATGAAGAAATGAGCACCCATACCATAAACCCGCCGATTAGGCTTCCTGTTTGCAAAAATAGCTGCTTTGTTCCTTGATTCATTCATATTCCTCCTCTGCCCTACAATAAATTAAAAATAAATCTTCCTAATTTATTTCATGCACCACCAACGAATTATTTCCTCCGAAGCATTATATTACATAAAACTGTCACATTCTGTGAGGAATGACACATAAATGTAGGAAAATTGTTTAATAAAGTTCAAAATTCAGCAGTATCAGCCAATGTTATAGGGTGAGAAGAAGGATAGAATGTCAATAGAATTCATATTTCATGGACGGAATGGAAAATATATGACAAGAGTTTCGACTTTTAGGCATTTTAAAGTTAAAAGGTGAGGAAGGAATGTATGAAACGAAAAAAAAGATTTTATCTTGACCCGCCACAAATACTTGTGCTTGGATTTGCTCTAATTATTTTGCTTGGCGCAATCCTGTTGACCCTCCCAGTTTCTACAATGGATGGAAAAGGTCTGCATTTTTTAAATGCCTTGTTTACTGCAACTTCAGCCACCTGCGTGACAGGCCTGGTGGTGGTAGATACGGGAACCACTTTTACTTTGTTCGGCCAATTGGTCATTTTATCCATGATTCAAGTAGGCGGCCTGGGCTTTATGACGTTTGCCACCCTGTTTGCCTTCCTCCTCGGTAAAAGAATTTCATTAAAAGAGCGAATCCTCCTTCAGGAATCCTTAAATAATATTTCGATGGAGGGGATTGTCCGCCTCGCAAAACGGATTTTAATTTTTACATTCGTCATTGAGTTAACAGGTGCAGTACTATTAACCATTCGATTTTCATTTGATTTTCCCATTGGAAAAGCCATTTACTATGGAGTATTTCATTCCATTTCGAATTTTAATAATGCCGGTTTTGATTTGATGGGTGAATTTCATAGCTTAACAAGTTATGTAGACGACCCAATTGTTACCTTAACAGTTTGTGCATTAATAGTATTGGGCGGAATTGGCTTCATCGTTATGAATGATCTTTACGAATATCGACTCTCCAAGAAGTTATCCCTGCATACAAAGATTGTTCTTGTTACCACGATTTTTTTTGTGGCACTTGGAACAGTCGGAATTTTCTTCCTTGAACTTACAAATGATAAAACGATTAAGCCATTAACACTGTCTGGAAAAATCCTTGGTTCCCTATTTCAATCGGTAACAGCAAGAACGGCAGGGGCAAATACCTTAAGCATCGGCGACCTAAGACATGCTTCGTTATTTTTGATAATTTTACTTATGTTTATTGGTGCATCCCCAGGTTCTACTGGTGGCGGGATTAAAACGACCACTTTTACCACTTTAATGGGAGCGGTTTGGTCGCAAATCCGCGGGAAAGAGGATGTGATTTTCTACAGGCAGCGAATTGGTTATGAAACGATTTATAAGGCCCTTACGGTAACACTTAGTGGACTGTTTCTCGTTATGGTGGTTACACTTGTCCTCACTATAACCGAAACTGGGAAGGACTTTTTAATGATAATGTTTGAAGCGACTTCTGCATTTGCAACAGTCGGCCTCTCGATGGGACTGACACCAGAACTGTCTTCTATCGGCAAAGGAATCATTATATTTACGATGTTTGCTGGACGGGTTGGACCGCTCACAATCGCTTATGCAGTCACCATACGCAGAAACCCGGATGCTTTCCGATATCCTAAAGGCAAAATCATGATTGGCTAAACTGACAGCAAGGAGGAAACTTCGAAAAATGGCAGATCAATTTGCAGTTATTGGATTAGGCAGGTTTGGACTAAGCATCGCCAATAAGTTATATGAATCTGGAAGGGATGTGCTCGGTGTTGATGTAAACGAGGAAAGGGCAGATGAGGCACAGAGCTATGTAACCCATTCCGTTATCGCTGATTCGACCGATCCGGAGGCGTTAAAATCAATTGGAATTCGCAATTTTGATACCGTCATAGTCGCAATCGGCAATGATATTCAGGCCAGCATCTTAAGTGTCTTGCTATTAAAGGAATTAGGGGTTAAGAAAGTCATTGCCAAAGCCTTAAATAAACTCCATGGGGAAGTTTTAAAAAAGGTAGGGGCCGATTGGGTTGTCTTTCCGGAGCGGGATATGGGAATAAGAGTGGCCCATCAACTGATATCCCCAAAGGTGCTGAACTTTATTGAATTGTCCAAGGATTATAGTGTTGAAGAAGTAAAAATACCGGAAAAAATGACGGATAAAACCTTAAGAGAACTCGATTTGCGTGCCAAGTATAATCTTAGCGTCATCGCAATTCGCCACCATGACGATATTTTTATTTCCCCTTCACCTGATAAAATCATAGACCACGGTGATGTTCTAGTCGTCATTGGAGAAAACCGAGACCTTGAGCGATTTGCAAATCTCGAATAATCTAAGTCCCCCCATTTGAATGGGGGGATTTTATTTGCGAAAATATAATTATGTTGAGAGGAGAGGTCGAGATGAAATTTACTGATTTAGAAACCACTACAGAACGGTTAGAATTAATGAAAACATTAGCAAATCGTTTCCAATCGAGAGCCCATAAGCTAGATGCGGAGGGTGGGTTTCCTTTTGATAATATTCAAGACCTGAAAGACACGGGCTATACCACATTAACAGTACCTAAAAAGTATGGCGGGAAGGGAATCTCTCTTTACGAAATGATTAAACTTCAAGAACTGATTGCTGAAGGGGATGGTTCAACTGCCCTGGCGATTGGCTGGCATATGGGCATTATTTATAATTTGAACGAAAAAAATTCATGGAAAGAACCTATTTTCAAATTTTTATGTGAACAGGTAATGGCAGGCTCGTTAATTAACAGCGCTGCCACTGAACCAAAAACAGGGAGCCCGACGCGCGGCGGCAGGCCGGAGACAACGGCTGAACAAAAGGGCGGCAGGTGGCTTCTCAATGGCAGGAAAACCTTTACCACCATGTCTCCAGTTCTTGATTATTTTATCGTCAGTGCAAGTCTAAAGGGTACTGAGGAAATTGCAAATTTTCTTATTCCTCGATCTGCTGAAGGACTAAAAATCGAGGAAACATGGGACGTTATAGCCATGAGGGGGACGGGAAGCCATGATTTGGTATTGGAGGATGTCATTATACCAGAAGAGCATATAGTCGAGCCAATTAAACCGGGTAAAAAGAGGGCGATGGGCTGGCTGCTTCATATTCCTGCCTGCTATTTAGGAATTGCGAAAGCGGCAAAAAGGTCTTCCATAAATTTTGCCAAGGAATATTCGCCAAATAGTATCCAAGGTACAATAATTGATTTGCCAAATGTTCAGCAAAAAATTGGGGAAATGGAATTGAAAATCATGCAGGCGGAATTTTTCTTGTATGGTGCCGCCAAACAATGGGATGAATCAACTGAGGAAGAAAGAGAAAAGCTGGCTTCTGTATTGGGGGCCGCTAAATTAACGGTGACAAATTCCGCCATTTCCATCGTGGACCTTGCAATGAGAATAGTCGGGGCAAAAAGTCTTTCATCCCAAAGCCCTCTGCAGCGTTATTACCGTGACGTGAGGGCAGGGCTCCATAATCCGCCAATGGATGACATGACCATCCAGCTGCTGGCAAAGCATAGTATTACCAATAACTAACCTGTAGTAACGAACAGACCAATTAAAGTACAATCAAAAAAAGTGTAAGGCAGGAACTAAGCTTCCTGCCTTACACCATGTCCTCATTTTCCTTTTCGAGATCAGCCGGCTGCGGCTGTGCTTGTTGAGTAATTGTTCCTAGAACTTCCCTATCATATTTACCTGGGTCTTTTCCTGCACCAGGCGCAATATTAGACATAGGCAGCTGTTCCATTTCTTTCCCTCGCGGCATTTATATTCATTCCTTTATTATAAAGTAAGAAATATTTTACTCTTCGATAAGCTCACTGATTTCCACTGTTGTTCTTTCTTCAAGCGGCCCGCGCAAATGGACGGTCGCGGTTCTTCCATCCTCATTTAACTGGTCAATCCATACAGATGCACCATTGTATTTAACCATGATATCAGCGGATGAAGATAGGATTTGTTTTACCCTATTGACATTCATTACTTTCACTCCTCCATTAATAATCATTTTAGTCTGTGATGAAAGAAGTGATTTTATGCAACGATGTCTATGTAGCCGCTTTCTTCTATTATATATACAAAAAACTCCTATAAAAGATAAGACTAATATCCGATTGCATACGAAGAACCGAATGTATATGCTAGTTAGAAATACAATTCTACAGAAAAGCCGGAAAGAAAAATAAGGCAGTCCAAAAAAATAAATTAATAAGAAAATGCTGAAACTAAATTTAATTTCATTCGTCTAATATTATTGAGTTTGAAAATAGTCATGTCCAACTCCCAAATAGCATAAGAATAAAGGGACATTCAGCATCATGTTAATGTTTTTCTTTTTATAGAAAATATGATATAGTTATTGAGGTTCGTTTACCGAAGTTAAATTTGGTAAGTGAGAGGAGAAGTTTTAAAAATGATTAAGGAAAGACTTTTAAAAAAAGTAAACAAAAGTCATATTACATTTTACATCATTGCCGTTGTTTTATTTTGGCTAAAAACCTACGCGGCATATCAAATTGAATTTAATTTAGGAATTGATAACAGCCTCCAAGAATTTTTATTATTTATCAATCCATTGAGTTCGGCGTTATTCTTTTTTGGAATTGCCTTGCTCTTTAAAAAGCGTACTAAGCTTGTTATGATTATCACAAATTTTATACTGTCCTTTTTACTTTACGCAAACATTGCTTATTATCGCTTTTTTAATGATTTTATAACCGTACCTGTTTTAATGCAGACGAAAACAAATGCCGGACAATTGGGCGATAGCGCTCTTTCACTCATGTCCCCACTTGATATTTTTTATTTTACAGACTTCTTTATTCTAATTGCCCTTGCGTTAACCATGTTCAAACAAGTGACGGTTACGAACAGGAAGTCATTTAAAATCGTTCTTTTGTTTTCGATTACGACATTTTTGTTTAACTTGGGTCTTGCGGAAAAGGATCGTCCGCAGCTATTGACTCGTTCTTTTGACCGAAATTATTTAGTGAAATATCTTGGTGCATATAACTTCACGATTTATGATGTCATTCAAAATATCAAATCATCGAGCCAAAGAGCATTGGCAAATTCAACAGATGTTACTGCGGTAGAAAACTATGTTAAAGCGAATCATGCCGCACCAAATCCTGATTACTTTGGCAAGGCAAAGGGAATGAATGTGATTTATGTTTCAATGGAATCATTTCAAACCTTTATGATTGATTACAAGATGCAGGATGGCCAGGAAGTTACACCGTTTCTAAATTCATTAACACATGATCAGAATACATTTTATTTTGAAAACTTTTTCCATCAAACTGGGCAGGGGAAAACCTCGGATGCCGAGTTTTTAATGGAAAACTCATTATACCCGATGGCTCAAGGTGCTGTGTTTGTCAACAAAGCCCAAAACACTTATCAGGCTATGCCGGCCATTTTAAAAGGGAACGGCTATAATTCAGCCGTCTTCCATGGCAACTATAAAACATTCTGGAATCGAAATGTAATGTATAAGGCCTTAGGGTATGATCAGTTTTTTGATGCGGAATATTACAACATGACGGATGAAAACACGAAAAACTATGGCTTAAAGGATAAACCGTTCTTTGCTGAGTCTATGCCAATGCTAAAGAGCTTAAAGCAGCCTTTCTATACAAAGTTTATTACCTTATCGAATCATTTTCCTTTCGAAATGGATCCGGAGGACACAGACTTCCCTGCAGGTAATACTGAAGATACGGTCGTTAATCAATACTTCCAATCTGCGCATTATATGGATCAGGCATTGGAACAGTTCTTTAATGATTTAAAGGCTGCAGGTTTATATGATAATACAGTGGTTGTTATGTACGGTGACCATTATGGCATTTCCGAAAACCACAACGATGCCATGGCACAAGTGCTAGGAGTGGATGAAATAACTCCTGCTATTAATGCTAAATTACAGCGGGTCCCTTTATTTATCCATGTACCAGGAGTACAAGGCGGGATTCAAAAGCAATTTGGCGGCGAAGTAGATGTTCGTCCGACCGTTCTTCATTTGCTTGGTATTGATACGAAGGATTACCTTGAGTTTGGCTCAGATTTACTGTCGCCAAATCATCGCAATTGGGCTTTATTCAGAAACGGGGATTTTGTTTCCTCAGATGTTATTCAAGTAAAAGACAAATGCTATTCGACCGAAACAGGTGAGCTTCTTGAGAATTCAGAGGCGTGCAAGGATATTGCTGAAAAGGTAAGCTCAGAACTGCAAATGTCTGATGAAGTTGTCTACAAAGACCTGCTTCGTTTTTATCAGCCGGAAGGATATACGTCAATCAATCCGAACGACTATGAATACCTGGGACCTAAAACAGGCAAGACATCTAAAACAACTGAAAGCAACTAAACCAGAGGGAAGATGAAAATCTTCCCTCTTTTGTTTTTCCTAATTTTTGAAATAAAAATGTTGAAAAATCCTAATAATAGTGTAAAATTTCACTAAAGGGATATAATTGTATTTAGTGGAAAAATGTTCATTAATGGAGAAGGTGATGAAATGGAACCTAGCAAAAGAGAAGAGAGGCGAAAAATTTTTCGCCAGGAGCTTTTCACTCTTAGAGAAGAAGGATACCTTTCTGAGGCAATCGTCGAAACGGTTGCAAAAGCACACCATCAATACCATTTGGATTTATTAGAACATGAGAGAATACCTATTCAAACGAAAAAAACGGAGCCTGTCAAAAAAACGGAACCAAAACCCCAAAAGGCTAAAAAGGTACTAACAGCGGAAGAGATTCGTGAGAGAAATATCACTTGGTCATTAAACATTGGAGTTATCTTTTTGTTGATTGGCGGATTATTCGTAGCCACAAGCAATTGGGAATCCATGACAAGTGTGATGAAAAGCGGATCCATTGCAGTGGTTGCATTAATGTTTTTTGGAATCGCCATGCTTGCAAAAAAGGTACTGAAAATTGAAAAAACAGCGTTTGCCTTTATTGTTCTTGGGAGTTTATTTCTGCCTATTTTTATCTTATCGTTAGGCTGGTTTGGACTATTAGGCGGGTATTTATCCATCAATGGAGAAGGCAGATATTTGCTTGGTATGCTGGGGAGTATTGTTCCGGTCATTGTTTATCTTCATTTCGCCAAAAACTTGGGATCCAGGCTGTTCGTCTGGTTTTCCTATGTATCGGTTTCTGCGGGTGCTGCTTTTTTGCTGGCAGGACTAAAACTAAATGTCGACTTCTTTTATTTTGGGATGATGCTGTTTAATGCGGTTGTTATTTTTATTTATCACCAGCTTAAAGGCAAAGAAACTTATAAATTGTTTACCAAAGAATTTGTGCCCTTTATACAGGTCAATCTCGTCCTTTGCACCTTATTCATGCTGTTTTTATATGACAATGAGGTTCTCTATAGTTTTAACCTTCTTTTGACCGCTGTGGTTTATTTATCGATGATGTATGTAAGTGGAAGAAAGGAATATCACTTCATATTTAGTGTGATGATTGTTTATGGAGCTTATCAGTTGATTGAAAACAGTTTCCTGGATTACTTTGGAGAGATTGTCTATGCCTTAATCGGTTTTGCCTTTGTGTTTATTCCGAAAGCGCTAGATAATAAGTTTTCACTTGATCGGGTATTTCAATATACAAGTGCCATTATCTCTGGTTTTGCTTTTATTTATATTAGCTTGGAGGGCATTTTACTCCGCTCCGGAAGTCCTTCTCTTGTACTAATGCTTGCCTATTTTATCATAGCAGCAAACTTTATCTATTTAGCTTATAGCAGCGGAAAAAAACTGTTTCCATATTTAAGTTCTGCTTTCATGGCATCAGGACTTTATGAGGCAATCTATTTAGTCTTATGGAAAATCGAAGGTATTGATATTTTATTATCGATATTTTGCAGTGGATTCCTCTTGTTCACTTTAATCGGAGTAGTAAGAGTTAAATGGCTATCTATTATTCATACAAGTTCCAAGGATGTTGGCTTAGCAGTAATGACTGCTAGCTTAATGGCCGCTATCCTGTTTAACCAATGGTGGGAGCTTGGGGTTATGCTGCTTCTAACGGTTATGGTCACTTATTTGATTTTGAAGAAGGAAGCAAGCGTTATTTTTAAGGAAATGGCTCTTTGGACTCTGCCAGTTTCACTTGGTTTTTCAGTGGTTAGCTTTGGACAGGAATTAAATATACGAAATGAATACTATTCTGTTGAGTTTGGAAATGCTGTCAATTTTGCGGCAGGGGCCATTCTGGTGGTCTTATCAGCAGTACTTTGGAAAAAGTGGAGTGAGAAAAAGTTAATCAAAACTTCCCTTTTTTCATCGGCCAGCCTTTATGCGATTGCCATTGCCCATGCTTTATTTGGGCCAGTTAACCAGTTATGGGTACAGCCAATAATTATTGCAATTGGCGTTGCACTTTACTTTTACCTATATAAAAAGATTGGAACGGAGTGGGCACCGTTTCTTGTAAGCATCAACACAATGTTAGTTTATTTTTCGGTCATCCATTCCGTTTCCCTAAAGTTTGAATTTGGCCAACTCACGAGTTCCTTAATGGCTACAACAAGTGCAGTTTTCTTGCTGGGGATCGCTTACTTAACCAGAAAAATAGATTCCGTCTTGTCAGCTGCCTTTGTTTGGACGGGGCATATCTTATATCCAATTGCGCTGGCATCTACGTTGGTTCTTTATCACACGGAGGCGCTATATAGCTTTGCCATATCATTGATTGTATACGGTCTGAGTGCAAATTTGGCCAAAAAAGAATGGAATATCAAAATATTCCTTTACGGTGCTTTTACTTCGTTATTTTTACTAATTTCAACTGGTATGGATAAATGGCTGGATTCTGTTGTGGGATTGTATGAATTCCCAATTACAGCGGCTTTAATTCTATTATTCTCCTTGCTGGTGAATGATGAATATAAAAAGAGAACGGCCAACTACTTGATTCCATTCGCTATTTTCGGAATTGGCTGTCTTCTTTGGACGTATCCGTTTACCTGGCAGCCTTATATCGTGATAATTGCATACACTTTGGTCACATTACTTTATTTGCATAAAACAAAATGGGATGTGCTTGGTATCATTCCGTTGTTTTTCTTGTTTGCGGCAACGGCACAATTTTCTTATTTAGGTGACCTGACCCCTGTACAAAACTTGCTCCTTTCAGGCGGGGTGGGGATTTTGATGTCGGCAATTGGCCATAAGGTATACGAAAAGCTGATAACCAAGGGAACAAATCTTATTACTTTCAATATAGACGGCTATACCATCATTTCCTTTTTGTATTTTTGGCTTATGTACTTCTTTATGGATGAATCACTATGGAGTCATGCTCTCCCTGGCATATTATTTGCCGGTAACTTTTTCTTGCAAAGAAAAAGAGTACCAGCAAACTTCTCGGTTTTTATGGGGATAATTGGCCTCGCTTATTTATTGCAGCCATACTATGCCATTATTGGGCTCCTCGATATTCCTCTTTTATGGGCGAGGGAAGTTCAGGTACTGCCTTTCATTGTCCTGGTGATATTTATTCGCCGCTTATTAAAAGGCAGGTACTCACAAATAACTAAAACGATTCAATGGGCCGTCCTTATCATTGTTTCATTATTATTAATCCAGGATGGGCTGGCAAGCAATACTATTTATGATGCCATTATTCTTGGTTCCCTTTCCTTACTGTCCATGCTTGCGGGAATGTATTTGCAAATAAAAGCTTACTTTTTTACAGGTGCAGGTGTTTTACTTCTGAATGTATTTTTGCAGACAAGACCTTATTGGGGGAATATGCCATGGTGGGCTTATTTGTTAATCGCCGGACTTATTCTGATTACTGTAGCCAGCTTTAACGAATGGCATAAACAAAAACTCCTGAAAGGGGAAACGACTTTTATTACTGTTTTAAAGGAAATGACAATTGATCGAATCAAGAGATGGGATTAACCCATCTGGAATTTTGTCTATATTTCTTGAAAAATACCATAAAGTCTGTTACTATAGTGTTAACTTAATATTTGTCATTTAGGAGGAGTCTGTCACTTAGGGATACGTATGCCCTTTGTTGACAGGCTTTTTTTGTTTCCATTTTTGTGAAGAGTCTGTTTGTAAAATTCAGACTCTTTTTTATTTTTTAGAAGGAAAGGTGATTTTGATGGAATTATTATTTCAATTGGCGGTTATTTTAATTGCCTCCAAAATAGCGGGGGATATCAGTGTCAGACTGGGACAGCCTTCTGTGTTGGGAAAACTGGTTATCGGTATTATTCTAGGGCCGGCTGTTTTAGGGCTAGTCGATGAAACAACGACACTAGAACAGCTCAGCCAAATAGGAGTCATTTTGTTAATGTTCATTGCCGGCATGGAAACAGATTTGGATGAATTTAAGCGTTCAGGAAAAGCTGCCACCTTTGTGGGGTTAAGCGGAATAATTGTTCCTTTGGCGGTCGGTTTTCTGGCCGGAATTCTCATGAATATGACCACGATAGAAGCCATATTTTTAGGGCTGCTTCTTTCCGCCACAAGTGTCAGTATTTCTGTCCAGGCGCTTAAAGAGTTAAATAAAATGCAGTCAAAAGAGGGAGCAGCAATTCTTGGGGCAGCGGTCATCGATGATGTCGTGGTTATTATTGCACTGGCGTTTTTAATGAGCATGGCTGGCGGCGATGTGAATTTAAGCATAGTCATTATTAAAAAGGTGCTCTTTTTCGGTGGTGCCATTTTAGCGGCGTGGAAGCTTGTTCCATGGATTTTAAAAAAGTTTGCCCCATTAAAGGTTACCGAGTCAGTCATTTCCGCGGCATTAATCATTTGTTTTCTTTATGCGTATTTAGCTGAGGTAACTGGTGTGGCAGCCATTATTGGTGCGTATATTGCGGGTGTGGCGATCAGTTTAACAGACTTCAAAAAGGAAGTCTTTGAAAAGGTGGAAACAATCGGCTATTCAATTTTTGTTCCAGTGTTCTTTACATCGATTGGTATAAAGGCTAGCTTCGAAGGCCTTGCGCAAAATATCGGTCTTATTATTGTCCTTAGCATAATTGCTATTTTAACAAAACTTATTGGTGCAGCTGCGGGCGCTAAAATGGCCCATTTCTCATGGAACAGTTCGCTTGGAATCGGTGCAGCCATGGTTTCCCGAGGTGAGGTTGCTTTGATTCTTGCCACAATCGGTATTGAGGCTAAATTAATTAACCAGCAGCTATTTTCCATCCTAGTTATCGTTGTTCTTGTGACTACAATTGTAACCCCGCCAATGATGAAGTTTTTCTTTCAGCGAGGCGTCAAGCAAAATGCAATGAAGAGTACGGCATAAAGGAAGAGGCTGCCCTCCTGGGGCAGCCTCTTGCCGTATCAGCTGACAGATTTTAATGGACTTGACAGTGTATTGTCAGGTGTCTTTTTGCCAACGTTCCGCAATCCCATTATAAATCTGGTGGTAAATATTAAGGCTGCAGCAATAATGAAAATCCCGCACAATGCCCCCACTTGGTCAGATCCTGTCCACTCAGGTAAGTGCACGGCCCACCTTCTCGGTGCACTTATTTTTCCGGCATAAAGGAATGAACCAACCAATCCGGTAAAGAAAATAAAATAAGTGGAAATAGCTAATTTATCAAAACCTGTTTGTTTCTGAGTACCTTCTGTTTTATTGAAGTAATACATGAAACCGAAAATCATCGCGATTACGCCCATTCCCATGTAGGTATGGAAATGGCCGGGAACCCATTTCGTGTTGTGCATGACATGGTTAACGACAATGGTTGCATCAATAATAGCCGGTACAGCGCCTGCCACCCAGCCAAACATCGCCAGGAACATCATGCTTGAGGCAAAATCCCATTTCACGCTAGAGCGGAAAATAATCATTAAGGCGCCATAGGCTGTTACTACCATGACAGGAAGGCCGTTCGCATAGGAAAATACTTGTCCGATAATCAGCATCCATCGCGGTACGGCAAAGTCCATTAACAGATGGTGAGTATAAATCATAAGTGTGAATAAGGTAGAGAAGTTCCAAGCAATCAAAAAGGCTTTATTTGATTTCCATGGACGTCCTGTATATTCCTGCAGGATTTCATAAACCGCAATAACAGCCATATAAATTGTACAGTTAGCGAAAATATGGCCAAACGCATAGGTCAAATGCTTTGCAAGCATCGGATCAAAGGTGAAATCTGGATTGATAATGTTTATGATTGATTCCATTAGTGCAGTAGCACCAGCAAGAATTCCAACTGAATTAGCAATAATTACCATTGTTGTTGCCACAACTGCCGCCGGCGGTCCATATCCCTGTTTCCCTCTAAAGATATAATCCCAGCCCAGAGATTTTCCTAAGCCGCCGTATTCCTTGATCAGTCTTGCTGCCAAATAGAAATACATAACAAGGTAGCCGACACCAAGAATTAGAAGCCCAAACAGGAACAACAATGCCCCAGTCATCCCTTTGAATTTTGCTGAAAACGATGGAAGCGGGTACAGGAACGTCCATCCATCCGAAAAATTAAATCCGAAAATGGCGGTCAGAATTAAAACAACACCAATTAAAGACAAGGCCAAATTGGCAAAAAAGACTTTATGATTTAATTGGATATATTTTGATAGAAAGTACCACATGATGGCACTGCCGCCCAATGAAGCAATTCCAATCATACCTGTTCCATGAATGGTCATCACCTTATAAAACATCTCCGGTGAAATTTTAACAACATTTCCTTGGTTCAATAGCATAATTACGCCGAAAATCATCATCAGAACCAGTACAACTGAGGTAACCACTAACGAAAAAGCCACGCCTTTTTTAATAGATTTACGTGCATTGTTACTCATATTTAGTTACCTCCTTTTGGCTTGACGACAATATCCTTAATCATGACATGATGTCCGGTACTGCAATATTCCAAGCATAATATTTTGTAGGTGCCCGGTTTTGTAAATGTTATCTCCACTACATTGGTATATTCAGGCATTGCCTGCGTCTGGGCAATTAACTGCATGTTTGGATCATATAGTCCAAATCCATGGGTTACATCCTTGCTAGTGACACGAAACTGAACAGGTTCTCCAACGACAAAGTGGTCATCACTTAGTTCCCAGGAAAATTGCATCCCCGCAACATCCACAATCTTGCTTTTTGTATCTGCTTTGGCATGCTGGGCATGATAAGGCAGTTTACTTAATGACAGGGCAGTAGCGAACCCCATCACAGCAACAAGCCCTAAAAAATAAAACTTCCGGATTTTGTAGCCTTTCTCTTGAATAGGCCCATACTCTCGTTGTTTCCTCGACTCCCCATAAACGAAAGAAAAAGCAAGTGCAATGAGGAAAACAAAGAACAGTGTAGCGTACCATGCAATAGATTGGTACATGAAATCCCCTCCCAATATTGTTTCAAAAAACAAGTCATCCCCCAACAACTTGTTATTCCTTTACATTTTAATGTCCTTCTTGTGACAAAATAGTGAAAAAAATCATACATTCCAGTAAAACTGAAAATTTTCCTATTTAAATAACTTTTTTTCAAAAAAAATAGGAAAGTACCCCCAACATTTACATAACGTATTCGAATATTTTAGTAAATTACTATACTCGGGAGGTTAGATGATGGGAACCTTATTGATTGACATTGACAAATTACTAGAAGCTACTTCAGATCTAACATCTGAGAAAAATATTGGAAAATTGAAACCGGTAGAAATTGACAAGCTGCTTGACCGTACAAAAGATTGGTAAAAATCAGGACCTAGTTCCTCCGAATACTTTTTATAGATTTTGCCTTCCATTATTGGAAGGTTTTTTTTATTAAAAAAAATACTAAAACAGTGAAACTCTTTTGATTTGCCGCTTTAAAGCAAAAAATAAATTTTGAATTTTCTATTGCTTTTGTACTAAAAAAATACTAGAATAATTTTTAATATAATTAATTTTTAGAAAATAAATTAGGGGGATTACTTAATGAAGAAAAAAGTAAAAGGTCTTTCCATAGCTCTAGCCGGAATGCTGCTTCTTGCCGGCTGTGGAAGTAAGGAAACTTCCAGCGGCTCGGAAAAAGGCGGGGCAGATAAGGAATTTAAAGTCGGAATCAGCCAGTTTGCACCGCACCCTTCTTTGGATGCAGCAACAGAAGGCTTTAAGAAGGCATTAGCAGACAAAGGAATCAAAGTGAAGTTTGATGAACAAAATGCTCAAGCAGATATGAACAACACCCAAACAATTGCTAAGAATTTTGTAGGTGACAAGGTTGATTTAATCTTTGCAAATGCTACTCCAAGTGCTACAGCAGCCTTGAATGCAACAAAAGACATTCCAATTATTTTTACATCTGTAACTGATCCGGTTGGCGCAGGTCTAGTAAAAGCTTTTGACCAGCCTGGAAAAAATATTACAGGAACAACTGATAACCATCCAGAAGCAACAAAGAAAACAATAAATTTCATTACGGATGAAGTAAAAGCCAAGAATGTTGGCGTCATTTATAACTCCGGTGAGCAAAATTCCGAAGTCCAAGTAAAAGAGGTCAAGAAATTAGTAGAAGAGAAGGGTGCTAAGCTTGTAGAGGTTTCTGTTGCCAATACTTCAGAGGTTAAGCAGGCAGCTGAATCCTTGGTAGGCCGAGTGGATGCCATTTACGTACCGACTGACAATACGGTTGTTACGGCTCTTGATTCAGTTATCAGCGTAGCTAACAGCAAAAAAATTCCTCTGTTTGTCGGTGAACTTGATTCTATGAAAAAAGGTGCCGTTGCAGCAACTGGATTCAATTATTATGACATTGGCTATCAATCTGGTGTAATGGCTGCTGACATTTTATCCGGAAAGAAAAAAACTTCCGAAATTCCGGTTGAGCTGCCGAAGACTTTAAAATTGGTCATTAATAAAAAAGCTGCCGAAGCTCAAGGACTTGAAGTGAAAGAAGAATGGAGCAAGCTTGGCGAGTTTTATGACGGGAAATAGAAAAGCGGAAGCGCCTAGGCGCTGGAGCTAGACAAATAAGAGTGACGAATAGATTATCAGGAGTCAATCTTTCTTTAGGATTGACTCCTTATGTGCTTGACACAAATTAATGTAGGTCAAATTGTTTTTGGCTAAATGTCAAAAAAGGAAAGGATGAACACAATGTTTACAGCCATATTTGGATCATTCGAGGCAGGTATCATCTATGCGATTATGGCGCTGGGCGTCTATCTATCCTTTCGTATTCTAGATTTCCCGGATTTAACGGTAGATGGAAGTTTTGTTACAGGAGGCGCTATTGCCGCGGTCATGATTGCGGGGGGAGCGAATCCCTTTTTAGCAACTATAATGGCTTTATTTGCCGGTTTTCTTGCTGGATGTATGACCGGGATCCTGCATACCTTTGGAAAAATTAACAATCTGCTTGCCGGTATTCTAATGATGATTGCCCTCTACTCCATTAACTTAAGAATCATGGGGCGTTCCAACATTCCATTATTAAATACGGATACAGCCTTCACGAAAATTGGCGATATTTTCGAAAAATCAGGAATTGATTCTTTCCTTAACGGACTGCTAACGGCAGCAGGCTTAGGTGACAGTCTTCCTGAAACATGGGGCATTCTTATTTTCATGCTTGTGGTTACCTTTATGATTAAATTCCTGACTGATTGGTTTTTACAAACGGAAATCGGGCTTGCTGTCAGAGCGACAGGAAATAATCAGCGCATGATTCGCAGTTTTTCAGCTAATACAAATCTTTTGACTGTTCTTGGTTTGGGACTTTCCAATGCTTTGGTAGCTTTTTCCGGAGCACTGATTGCCCAGCAAGGCGGTTTTGCGGATGTTGGAATGGGTATTGGTATGATTATTATCGGGCTTGCATCTGTTATTATTGGTGAAGCATTGTTCGGTACTAAAACAATTGCCAGAACTACACTTGCTGTTATTGGAGGCTCCATTATCTACCGGATTGTCGTTTCAATGGCACTAAGAATTGAATTCCTCGATCCAGGAGATATGAAGCTGATAACCGCCATAATTGTCATTCTTGCTTTGACAACACCTAAGATTATTGAGCGTTCAAAAGAGAAAAAGCGGAAAGCTCGCAGAAAAGCAGAAAAACTGGGCGTAATGCAAGCATCTGTAGAGCGGAAGGGTGAAAATCATGCTGCAGTTAAATCAGATTCATAAAATTTTCAACGAGGGTTCGCCGGATGAAAAGATTGCCATTGATCATATTAATTTAACTATGAAAAAGGGAGATTTCGTTACAGTTATCGGAAGTAACGGAGCGGGTAAGTCAACGCTGATGAATATTATTTCCGGCGGTATACTACCTGATATTGGGGAAGTTTTTATCGACGGTAAAAATGTGACCACAATGTCCGAGTATAAACGTGCCAAAATGATTGGCCGCGTCTTCCAGGATCCGATGGCCGGTACCGCACCAAGCATGACAATTGAAGAGAATCTGGCAATGGCATATTCCCGGAATAAAACAAGAACCCTTAGCAGGGGTGTTACAAAAAAACGCCGCGATTATTTCCGGGAGGTTTTAGAGTCGCTTCATCTTGGACTGGAAAATCGTCTCAGTGCAAAGGTCGGGCTCCTGTCAGGTGGGGAACGTCAAGCCTTATCATTATTAATGGCAACGTTCACAGAGCCATCCATTCTCCTTTTGGATGAACATACCGCTGCCCTTGATCCATCTCGTGCAGAGTTAATTACGAATTTGACAAAGGAAATCGTCGATAAGTATAAGCTTACTACCTTAATGGTTACCCATAATATGCAGCAGGCTATAGACCTTGGGAACCGCTTGATTATGATGGATAAAGGTCAAATAATTTTAGAAGTAAACGAGGAACAGAAGAAAGGTCTAACTATTGAAGGATTACTCGAGGAATTCAAACGAATCCGCGGCGTCCAAATGGCTAGCGACCGGGCCGTCCTCTCGTAAAATATTTTTTTGCTGGAAAGACGGACAATATTTTATTGAAATACATTTCCAACACTTAAATAGTAGAAACATACCGCTGTCTGGTATGTTTCTTTTTTATTTTAAAAAAATTAGTGTTTAATGCCTCAAAGCGTTATTGCTTTGCACTCTATTCTTGAGGGAATAGGCTGCCTCTTTTTACAATGTATTTATATTATAAATAAAGCTAAGGGGGGTAAAACATGAAAGAAAGGATATCGAGAGCAGAGCAGTTGGTCGAGGACTTTTTCCCAGTGAGGGACGTGGATTATATAGAAATTTATACCGGGAATGCCAAGCAGGCATGCCATTATTTTTGTACTGCCTTTGGATTTAGGCCAATTGCCTATTCCGGGCTTGAAACCGGGAATCGCGAAAACGTTTCCTATGTATTGAAACAGGGAAATATCCGCCTTGTTCTTACCGGATCCTACACAGAAAATACGCGGACAGCACTATTTGTTAAAAAACATGGTGACGGCGTAAAGGATGTGGCCCTGCTGGTTGACGATGTTACAAAGGCCTTTGAGGAGGCAGTAAACAGAGGAGCTATTGCAATTGCCGCTCCATTTGAAATGAAAGATGAAAATGGTGTCGTGAAAAAAGCCGTTCTCGGTACCTACGGCGATACCATTCATACGCTTATAGAACGGAAAAATTATCAAGGTGCCTTTTTACCTGGGTATAAGCCTTATTCTAACAATCTGCCGGTAGAGGGAACAGGTTTAATTGGGTTTGACCATGTTGTTGGCAATGTTGAAAGCATGGAGGAATGGGTAGAGTACTATTCCAAGGTGATGGGCTTTAAGGAAATGAAGCATTTTAGTGATAAGGATATCACAACCGAATATTCGGCACTCATGTCAAAAGTGATGCATAACGGCGGTAGAATCAAATTCCCGATTAATGAACCTGCAGAGGGTAAGCGCAAGTCGCAAATTCAAGAATACCTGGAATTCTATAATGGCCCGGGGGTTCAGCATCTGGCCATTTTAACTGAGGATATCGTTTCAACGGTAACGGCGTTAAGGAAAAATGGTGTGGAATTCCTATCTACTCCGGGAGCCTATTATGATTCATTAGCAGAGCGGATTGGAAAGATTGATGAAGAGATTGGAAAACTGCGTGAATTGAATATTTTAGTAGACCGTGATGATGAGGGATATTTGCTGCAAATCTTCACAAAGCCGATTGTCGACCGTCCGACCCTCTTTATTGAAATCATCCAGCGTAAAGGGGCAAGGGGCTTTGGTGAAGGAAACTTTAAGGCTCTATTTGAATCCATTGAACGGGAGCAGGAGAAAAGAGGAAATCTATAAAAATAGAATATTAGCTGTTTTTAAAAGGGCGTGGTGAAGAATGTACTACCGTCAAATGGGAAAGCTGCCCCGCAAGCGGCATACGATATTTAAAAAAGAGGATGGGAGCCTTTATAGAGAGCAGGTTATGGGTACCAGGGGGTTTTCCGGCACACAATCAATTCTTTACCATCATTATATGCCGACAGAAGTTGTAAAAGTGGAACTAAAGGGCAGTTATCTTCCGGAATATGAAGAGCAGCAACCGCTTAAGCATCGGCATTTTTTTACAAATAAAATTAACAGGCGTGGAGATTTCTTAAACGCAAGAGAGTACCTTTTGGGAAATCAAGATTTGTTAATCGGGACAGCGACTGTCACAGAAGGGATAAACAGCTTTTATCGAAATGGTGACGGAGATGAGATGCTGTTTATTCATACCGGCACAGGAAAGCTGGAGACGATGTTTGGGACGTTATCGTACGGACCAGGTGATTACCTGCTCATTCCGATAGGAACAATTTACAGATTGATTCCTAAAGGTGCTGAACCGACAAAGATGCTGTTTGTTGAGGCATTCAGTCAAATCACGACACCTCGGCGTTATCGGAACGAATACGGGCAGCTGCTGGAGCATAGTCCGTTTTGCGAACGGGACATCCGCGGTCCGGAAAGGTTAGAAACCTATAATCAATCTGGGGAATTCGAGGTGTTAACGAAGTCACGCGAGGCTATCCATTCGCACATTATTGGCCATCATCCGCTTGATGTGGCAGGCTGGGACGGTTATTTGTACCCGTGGGCCTTTAATATAGAAAACTTTGAACCAATTACAGGAAGGATTCATCAGCCGCCGCCGGTTCATCAAACATTTGAAGGAAACAATTTTGTTGTTTGTTCATTTGTTCCGCGTCTTTACGATTATCATCCTGAGGCCATCCCGGCACCATATTATCATAGCAATGTAAACAGTGACGAGCTTCTCTATTATGTAAAGGGCAATTTTATGAGCCGTAAGGGTATCCAGGAAGGATCGATTACCCTGCACCCGAGCGGAATTCCGCATGGACCTCACCCGGGGAAAACGGAGGCGAGCATTGGGAAGAAAGAGACACTTGAATTGGCTGTTATGATTGATACCTTTCACCCATTGAAGGCTGTAAAAAATGCTCATGAATATGAGGACCCTGCCTATATGTATTCCTGGTACGAAAGGAAAGAATAGAATGGCTGAAGCAATCCAACATTAAGGTTGGGTTGTTTTTTCATTTAAGGAGGATTATTTTAATAAAAATGGTATGCTTTAGATAGAGGTTTTTGTGAGAGGTGAAATGAATGAAATTGGAAGCTATATTAGCAAAATTAAAGGAGCATACTCCAGAAATACTAGGGAGCAAGAAATTTTCAAAATATGCAGTTATGGTGCCGCTAGTATTAAAAGGTGATGAAGTTCATGTCTTATTTGAGGTTCGGTCTCTTCAGTTAAAAAGACAGCCGGGTGAAATCTGTTTTCCTGGCGGAAAGATTGATTCCCATGACGAGGACGCTGAAGCCGCTGCCATCCGTGAGACAAATGAGGAACTCCGGATTGACAGAGAAGAGATATCAAAAGTCTATCCGCTTGATTACATGGTTTCGCCCTTTGGCATGATTATATATCCTTATGCAGGGTTCATAAAGAATCCGGAAAAGGTAAACCCAAATCCATCTGAAGTTGGAGAAGTATTTACCGTGCCGTTGTCCTTCTTTTTTGAAAAAGAGCCGGAAGTTTATCATATTGAATTTAAAATGGAGCCGGAAAAAAATTTTCCGTTTGATTTGATTGTTGGCGGTGAGAATTATAATTGGCGTGCACGAGGGATGGAGGAATATTTCTATCTTTATGAAGATAAAGTCATTTGGGGATTGACAGCCAGAATTCTTGCCCATTTTATTGAGCTAATCCGCGGAGAATAAGCTTTCACTCAGGCAGTGTGTTTATCGTAAAATGCACTGTTTTTTTCTCGTTTTTTGTAAATGTCCACCTGGAATGAACATTTGTACACATATAACGGAAAAAACACTTGAATAATTTCAAAATTGTACTAAAATTAAGTTTATATTTTTAAAAATTAGGAGATGTCAGAATGAAGGTCGTTAAGTTTGGGGGCTCCTCTTTAGCTTCAGGAAAACAACTTGAAAAGGTATTCCAAATTGTCATGTCAGATCCTGAACGAAAAGTGGTTGTTGTATCAGCACCGGGTAAGCGGAACCCGGAAGATATAAAAGTAACTGATTTATTAATAACATGTGCCGAAAAATCGCTGGCAAACAGTAATCCTGTAGAAGAAATTAACACCGTTCTAGCAAGATATCGGGATATTGCAGAGGAGCTTTCGCTTCCAGGAGAAATCATTGCAGATATCGAGGATGATTTATTCGCAAGATTGAACGGTGACAAGGATAAGCCTGATCGTTACATAGACCGGTTAAAAGCCGCTGGTGAAGATAATAATGCCAAATTGGTGGCAGCATTTTTCCGCAAGCGGGAAGTTGAGGCCTATTATGTCGATCCGAAAGAGGCTGGGCTGGTTGTAAGCCCAGAACCGGGAAATGCACAGGCACTGCCTGAAGCATATGAACGCTTATTTGCACTCCGTAATCAGCCTGGCATTTTAATTTTTCCAGGATTCTTTGGCTACAGCGAAGAAGGTGAAGTTTTTACCTTTTCACGAAGCGGCTCCGATATTACTGGTTCCATTCTCGCGAATGCTTTAAAGGCTGATTTGTATGAGAACTTTACGGATGTGGATGCCGTTTATTCCGTTAACCCTTATATTGTTGAAAAACCAAAGGAAATAAAGGAATTAACATACCGAGAAATGCGGGAGCTTTCCTATGCAGGTTTTAGTGTATTGCATGATGAGGCACTTGTGCCGGCCTTCCGTGCGGGAATCCCAGTTCATGTCAAGAACACTAATAATCCAAGTGCCCCAGGTACGAGGATTGTGGCTGAGCGGGAAAACACCAACGGGCCAGCCATCGGGATTGCCAGTGATAAAGGCTTTTGCAGCATTTATGTGAGCAAATACTTAATGAACCGTGAAGTAGGCTTCGGACGTAAACTTCTCGGGATTTTAGAAGACTTCGGATTATCATATGAGCATACGCCGTCAGGAATAGATGATATTTCTGTGATTTTACGAGAAAACCAGTTTGACGGGGAAATGGAAAAGGAAATTCTGCAGCGTATTAAAACAGAACTACACGCAGATGAAGTAAAGCTTGTCCATGGACTTTCTCTGATCATGGTAGTTGGAGAGGGAATGCGCCGAAATGTAGGGACAATGGCCAGAGCCTCCAAGGCCTTGGCAAAAGCCAAGGTTAATATCGAAATGATTAATCAAGGTTCATCCGAGGTTAGCATGATGTTTGGTGTGAAATCAGTTGATGAAAAAAGAGCTGTAAAGGCGATTTATGAGGAGTTTTTTACAGCGGTGACCGTATAAGTTAAAAAGCAGCCTTAGTGATTGGGGCTGCTTTTATCTTCCCTTGTTCAGTTTTATCTTTGTCCTTATCCCGGACCATATCGCAATCACTAAACCGCCAAGGGTGTCCGCAATTAGGTCGGTCATCGTATCCTTATTCCCTCCGCCTTGTAGAGTCATCCCCAAAAACTGGTCACAGCTAAATTCATAAACCTCCCATAGCACACCGCCGAGAACGGCAAATGATAACGTAAATAAAAACACAAACCAGGGAGATATATCTTCTCCGGCGGACCTGTGTATCAGCCGTTCATATAAGGCGATGCCGGCAAAAGCTAAAATTGCCCCGCTGACCACATGCATAAAGGTGTCCCACCAGCCGAGCCCATACCAGCCGCGAATAGAACCCAAATATTGTGAGCCCACTAAAAAAATTAAATAGGAAATGACGATGGGCAGATTAAATTGGAGTTTTGTAAATAACGCCAAGAGAAGCGGGATTGCACCGCATACAATGCCGCCTATGGCTACGGTTGATTTAAAGGATTGCCCCTGATTATGATAATAGACAGATAAAATTGCCATGAAAATTACGTATAATCCGCTTAATAAAAGGACAAGTTTTCGATTCATATATGCCACCCCAACCTACACAGTCTGTTTTCTAACTTTTGCATAAACAGCCACGAGAATACCCCCTGCAAGACCGAATAGCAAATCAAGCATCGTATCTTTATTCCCGCCTCTTTGCATGGTGTGCGTAAAGGTGATATCTCCTAAAAATTCGTAAATCTCCCATAGTGCACTGGCCAAAACGGATAATGAGAGGACGAAAAGGAAAAGAATCCAAGAGGAGACATCATTTCGAGCCTTCGTTGTAATCATATTCTTAAATAAGGCAATTCCCACAATCCCTACGTACACCCCTTTATAAAAATGAAGAGTGGAATCCCACCATTTGTAATGTAAATAAAAACTGGAGATTGACCCTAAATATAACGTGCAAAATAAAAAGAAATAATACCCTATGATAATGGGAAGGTTGAAGGGATTCTTTTTAAAACGCAATAAAAAAAGTGGAAGGGCGCTGACTAGTATTCCACCGAGAGCTACCTGCCATCTGGTTGAGTCCCCCTTCATAATGTATATAATAAATAGGACAGCCATAAATAAAATAAAAATCGTACTTAAAACAGCAAGAACCTTTCGCCACATAATTGCACCTCTTTACAAGAGTCCTGCCTGATATTATGCCCATTATGTTCCGATTTTACCCGAGTATGTATCCGGCACTCGCCAACAGCTTATTAAAAATGTATAGTAATACTGGAATAGATAGTAACTTATATTGAATAACTTTGTGGAGGCTTCTTATGCAAAGGGCACAAATACCGACATATGAACGAATCGCCATCGATTTAGCCAATCGAATTTACGATGGGGAATTTAAAGTTGGCGATAAGATTCATGGAAGATCGACATTGGCTAGTGATTACAAGGTATCTCCGGAAACAGTCAGGAGGGCCATCAAAATTTTGGAGGATGTGGAAATTGTCCAGTCCACAAAGGGAAGCGGGATTGTCATCTCATCCCGTGAAAATGCTTTTAAATATATTTCACGTTTTTCGAATCTGGCTAGCATTAAGGAATTAGAAAAACAAATGAATACACTTATGTTGGAACGAAATAAGCTGGATGACCAGTTGTTTGATACGCTTCGAAAAATATTGGATTATTCAGGGAAACTTCGTCACACGAATCCGCTTGCCCCGATTGAAGTAGAAATTCTTCCAACCTGCAGCCATATCGGCAAGACTATTTCGGATTTGAAATTTTGGCAAAACACTGGAGGCACAGTAATTGGGATCAAAAGACAGGGAGGCCTCGTAATCTCTCCAGGACCGTACGCGCTTATTCTAGAAGGGGATGTATTGCTCGTGATTGGCAGCGAGGAAACCTATGACAGGGTGGTTCATTTTATACAGGAATAAGAACAGGAGGCGACGTTTTGTCAGCCTCCTGTTGTTTTATTTGTCTAATAATCCCTCTTTTTCTAAAAATTCCTTCGCAACTTTTGCTGGGGATTGTTTTAGACTATCAACCTTATAATTTAGTTCCCTCATTTTATCCTCTGTGATCTTGCCGGCAAGGCTGTTAAGAACATTTTTCAGTTCAGGATGTTCTTTTAAAGTTTCCTCCTTGATGATTGGAACTGCATAGTAAGGCGGGAAAAAGTTCTTATCATCCTTTAACACATTTAGCTTAAAGGCTTCAATCAAGCCATCGGTAGAGAAAGCGTCAATAACGTCGCTTTTGTGATTGTCGAGCGCTGTATAACGCAGGCCGCCGTCAACGGCTTTAACGTCCTTAAATTGCATATTATACGTTTTGGAGAGACCGATTAATCCGTCTTCTCGATTTGGGAACTCAATTGTCGGTCCCATAATTAACTCGTTACTGACTTTGGCCAAGTCGGAGATGGTTTTCAGTCCGTATTGATCAGCGGTATCCTTACGAATAGCCAGTGCATAGGTGTTATTAAAACCAAGCGGCTTTAATAATCTAATCCCGTACTTTTTGTTAAATTCCTTTTGAACATAATCGTACACCTGTTCCGGATTATTCTGTGGGGGCTGTTTTAAAATATTGACAAGGCCAGTCCCTGTATATTCTATATATGCATCAATATCGCCGCTGTTAAGGGCGCTGAAGGTAACCTGAGAACCGCCAAGATTCAGCTTTCTTTCAACCTCTAAATCAGTTTTATTTTCAATTAAGTCGGCAAGCATATTACCAAGAATCAACTGCTCACTGAAATTCTTCGAACCAATGACAATTTTATCGCCAGCCTGGGCCTTTGAATAAACGGTAAAGACGCCGGCAATGACGAGAAGGACACTGGCAAAAGAAAGAATGATTTTTTTTGTTGTTTTTCCTGTTTTCGACGCAGACGATTGTTTTGTCTTATAAGATAGGGAGGTCTCAAGCTTTCCGACAATAAAGTCGATTAATAATGCAAGGATACATGCCGGAATCGCACCTGCCAAAATCATGGCATTGTCGACCGTTTGCACACCAGAGAAGACAAGATAACCAAGTCCGCCGGCTCCGACGAATGCGGCAATCGTCATTAACCCAACAGCCGTAACGGCTGAAATTCTGATACCCGCCATAATCATCGGGAAGGCCAGCGGCAGCTGCACCTTTCTCATTGTTTGACTCTTGGTCAGACCGATGCCTTTGGCGGCTTCCAGAATGTCTCGATCAATATTGGTTAATCCTGTATAGGTATTTTTCACAATTGGAAGCAGGGAGTACAATACCACCATTACAATGGCAGGGGTACTGCCGATGCCGATAAATGGAATTAGAAATCCGAGCAAGGCCAGACTTGGCACCGCCTGAATGACATTTGTAGTGCCTATGATTGGTTTAGAAAGCTTTGGCTCTCTGGAAATCAATATTCCAAGTGGAATTCCAATAACGGTAGCAATCAGAACAGACATGACACTTAAATATATATGCTGTCCTAAAAGTTCAAGGAGTTGGTTATAGTTGTTACTTGCATAGTTCCATAATTCACCCATTAAAAGGCCACCTCCATATCGATTAATTGGCTGCTTAGTGCAGATAAAATACTGCTTCTTGTAATAAGACCTGTTAACTGTCCCGTACTGTTTATAACAGGCACATAACCAATCTTATGTTCATTCATGGTTGCAAGAACGGAAATCAAATTGGCATCCTGTGATACTGACAGGACATTCTTCTCCATTACCCATTCAATTTCTGAGTTGCGGTTTAACAATTGAATTCCTTTCAAGGTCACCAATCCGATAAGACGATTATTCTTGTCAGTTACCAATAAACTGTCTACTTTGTTTTCCTTCATGATTTCAATTGCCTGCAGGACGTTCCGTTTGGCGGTAATTTTAACCGGATTTGGAATCATGATATCCTCTGCCATTAACAATTCAGGATTATTCCATACCCTGCGCTTGCCGATAAAATCGGAAACAAAATCATTAGCAGGATTTTTTAAGATGTTTTCTGGCGTGTCATACTGAAGAATATCTCCATCTTTTAAAATACAAATCTTGTCAGCTATTTTAATAGCCTCATCCATATCATGAGTGACAAAGATGATCGTTTTGTTTAATTCCTTTTGCATTTGGAACAGTTCATCCTGAAGTGATGATCGTGTAACGGGATCGAGTGCACTGAATGGTTCATCCATTAAGATAATGTCGGAGTTTGTGGAGAAGGCTCTTGCTACGCCAATTCGCTGCTGCTGACCGCCGCTTAATTCCTTTGGATAACGGTGCAGATACTCTTTAGGATCTAACCCTACTATTTCAAGTAACTCGTTCGTTTTCTTCTCAATAGCAGCAGGATCTTCACCCTTCAGTTTAGGAATCAACTCCAAGTTTTCCTTAATCGTCATATGTGGGAATAAACCCGTGTTTTGAATGACATAGCCAATATTTCGGCGAAGCTCAATCGGATTCACGGTAGAAATATCAGATCCATTTACCACAATCTTCCCAGAAGTTGGCTGTATCAGCTTATTAATCATTTTTAGCAAGGTTGTCTTCCCGCAGCCACTTGGACCGATAAAAACAACAAGCTGTCCTGCTTCAACTTTTAATGAAAAAGAATTTATAACTGTTTTGGATCGATATTTTTTAATAATATTCTTAAACTCTATCAATCTCATTCCCTCCTTTTTGGGATGTAACAACTTAATGTTAACACATAAGTTGTTGGTTGTCGAATCCTTTCAAAAATTGTCCAAAAGATATGCGGCTTCAAAATGGCGTGGTTATTGTTATTCTTTTTTAATTAATAGTGGTAAAATATAGAAAATAATGAAAACTTTTAAAACAGAGGAGAATGCCAATTGAGCTTTGTTCGTGAAAAATTCAGTGCGAAGTTTTTTCTTTTCCTCGTGACTAGCGTTCTGTTAATTCATATTCCGTTTATGGGGAATTATTTTCGGATGATAAATACATTAATTCATGAGTCCGGACATGCATTCGTGGCTTTACTGAGCGGTAATGTAGAAAGAATTTCGTTATTTATGAATTCTGAAGGTGCCACGTATAGTAATCAGTCCACTTGGATTGGCAGTTTTTTTACCAGTTTGGCGGGTTATACATTTGCATCATTTTCAGCCTTCCTTTTCTTTTTATTACTTGGAAGGAAAAAGCAGATACTATTGATCGATATCATATTGGGATTCATTTTTATTAATCTCCTTTTCTGGGTACGTAACCCATATGGAATCTTTTGGCTCAGTTCATTTGCTGCGGGGTTCCTGTTCCTGCTCATTAAAGGGAGCCAAGGATTTAGAGATCATTTATTGATGCTAATCGCCTCCATATTACTGGTGGATTCGGTTCAAAGTGCATATGAAATATTTTATATAAGTTTACTAAGCCCGCAATCTGCGGGAGATGCGGCGAATTTGGCGAATTTGACGATAATTATTCCCGCCCCATTTTGGGGAGCACTCTTTTTCTTTCAGGCACTCTGGTTTTGTTATTACGGTCAAAAAAGAGGATATTACAAAACGTAAGCTTATACTGGGGAATGGAGCTGGCTCTAATCGGGTCAGCTTTTCTAATGAATAAGAAGATAAAATAAAAACCAAAATATACCTTATGGAAAAAATATAGGATGGTGTATGGAATGGTCAAACTTTTTACTGATGTTGATTTAGATGGCCTTGGCAGCGGGGTGTTGGCAAAGCTCGCTTTTGGGGAACAGGCAAAAGTATCCTATTGCTCTTATCGTAATTTAAATCAGCGGGTCGAAGCTTTTATAACTAACCAAGAAAATAATAATGAAGAAACGTTCATTACCGATTTAGCTGTAAATGAAGAAACTGAGAAAAAATTAGCCGAAAGATTTCAGGCTGGAAAACATATTCAGGTGATTGATCATCATGTGACAGCGTTGCATTTTAATAACTACAAATGGGGTAGTGTCAAAACAGAATATGAATCTGGAAAAAAAACCTGTGCCACATCGCTGTTTTACGACTATCTAATTGAGAAGGGAAGACTGGATAAAAGCAAAGCGCTCGATGAATTTGTAGACTTAATCAGGCAGTACGATACCTGGGAATGGGATGAAAATAACAATATCAAGGCCAAACGCTTAAATGATTTGTTCCATATTATGAACCGGGAACAGTTTGAAGAGGAAATGATAAAAAGGTTAACGGAGAACAGGGAATCATTTGATTTTACCGAAACAGAAAACATAATTTTGGATATCGAGGAACAAAAAATTAACCGATATATCCATTCTAAAAGCAGGCAAATGGTCCAAACCTTTGTGGAAGATTATTGTGTCGGTATCGTCCCTGCTGAACAAAACATGTCAGAGCTGGGGAATGCATTAAACACGCAAAATCCACATTTGGATATGATCGTCCTTCTTAATTTGGGTGGGAAAAAGATGGGCTTTAGGACCATTCATGATGAAGTGAATGTCGCGGAGTTTGCTAAAAGGTATGGAGGAGGGGGACATCCGAAAGCTTCAGGGGCAGATTTGACCAGAGCGGCCTTTGAAACATTTGTTATTAATGTATTTGATATCTTACCGCTTAAACCCGATGCTGACCGCAATGAATTTAATCTGAAGGAGTCGGAAACAGGGAGCAGCTACCAGAATCATAAAGGGGAGATTTCTTATATATTCCCTTCTGGTGACGGGGAGTTTTATGTCTTTCATAACGGTGAAAAGGTCCCGCCGATGTTCTCGACCTTTATGGAAGCTGAGCGATTTGTTAAAAGAAGCTTTTCCTCATGGCTGCGGTATGACCGGGAGTACCTTGTAGAACTTTCCAAATACTTAAAGATATCAGAGAATGAATTAAAGGAAAACTATGCAGAAATTATCAGCAATCGGTTGGTGGATATCGTTGGAGGAAAATGAGAGCTGGACGTCCAGCTCTTTTTTCGCGTGGAGTAAATTATAGGAAAATCAGCGCAGGAGTATTTTATCATTATCTTGAAATTGTAATTTTATTGAAAATGAAAAGTAAATTTATAAACATGTTCCTGTAATGAAAAAATGGTAAGTTTATAAAAAGGTATTTTTTATACACCAAATGGATATTTAATTTTTTAAGCAAAAGTTAATTTTACAATATTAATATACCTTTTGATTGAATCCATATGATGAGGTGATATTATGGCTAAATCAAAAAGGAGTAAGTATTTTGATAATGCAAAGTTTATCTTAATGTTCTTGGTCGTTTTTGGGCATTTAATCAGCCCGTTAAAGGATCAAGATGGGTTTCTCTTCACGTTGTATACAGTTATTTACTTGTTTCATATGCCAGCGTTCATTTTAATCTCTGGTTATTTTTCTAAGGGATTCCAAAAGCCGGGCTACTTTAAAAAACTGACCATAAAGCTATTAATCCCTTATCTCTTTTTTCAGACCATCTATTCTGTGTACTACTATATGAATGGCAAAGAAGCTGCCTTTCATGTTGATTTTTTCCATCCCCACTGGTCGCTTTGGTTTTTATTAAGCCTATTATTTTGGAACATCTTGCTGATTCCTTTTTCTAGAATGAAATGGCTGGGCTTGGTCCTTGCTATTGTTCTCGGTGTGGCCATTGGTTATTTTAATGAAGCCGGCAGCTATTTAAGCTTGTCGAGAACATTTGTCTTTTTTCCATATTTCTTGCTCGGCTTTCTATTAAACGAGGGGCATTTAAAAAGGATTCTGAGAGGGAAGTATTCACTGCCGACGGCAATGGTCGTCCTCCTGGCTGCTGTCATTTTCTTTGGCCATTCCTTTCCTCAAGATGCTGTTTCCTGGCTTTTGGGTGACAGTTCCTATGCAGCAATGGGGGTAGAACACATTTCAGCCGGAGTATATCGGACTTTGCAATATCTCTTAACCTTTCTAATGGTGTTTAGCTTTTTAACATTTATTCCATCGGCACAGTTCAAATTTACTGAAATTGGAGAAAGAACGCTTTATATTTATTTGTTCCACGGTTTTCTCATTAAACCGGTCCAATCCGTTTTTCCGGACCAAGGGTTTAGTTCCATCTCGGGAGTCTATTTATTTCTTATTGGTTTTTCATTTATTGTCTGCTTGCTATTGGGCAGCTTTTTGGTTAAAAAATATACAAAACCGCTTGTTGAACCCAAGCTGCCGCTTACAAATGCTGGCGGCAAATAGGCTTCAAAGCTAAAAAGGCTATTCTCCATGAATGGCCTTTTTATATTGCGACTTTCAAGTTGAAATATGGTAATATAGTGCTAAGATCTTCCAAAAATATTTTGGAGGGTTCATTTTTTATGTGGGAGGAAGATAACATGAAAAACGCAACAAAATTTTGCAGGAAGTTTAATCCGAGTATGGGGGCTATCTACTATGAACCATAGTGGTCAGGCCGACAAGCAGTACTTCCAAAGACAGCTAGAGTATATTGAGGAAAATATCAAGGATTTAACTAATCTTTACATTTCCTCGACGCCTATTCAGGAAAGACTGAAACATTTTTTCAGCCTTTATGTTTTGGAGTTGGAGGAGATATTAAAACAAAACCAAAAAAATAGCTTTATAGCATCAATTCCAAAGGTTTATATTGGGACAAAGGTTACCGTTATGTATCTCGATGATCAGGAAACAGAGGAATATGTTATTTGCTTTCCGGAGGAGTCTGACCCTGACAAAGGCTTTATATCCTTTTTATCCCCAGTCGGCAGACAGCTTCTTTTAAAAAATATCGGGGAAGAATTATCCTTGAAAATTCCGACAGGAGAACTTGGTGTCAGCATTAAGGAAATCTCGTACTTTGGGGGTCTGCTGGAATTCGATACACAGCAAACAAAAGAGGCTTAAACATGCATGCTTTTGAAAACGTTTTATAAGAGAACGACCGAACGTTTGAGGACCGCGTTCGGTCAGTTTAATTGATAATCAAAAGCCAAATAGGGAACTAACAAAATTCTTCTTTTTTCTTTTTACCTTACTGTTTTCTAAAACTAACGGTTTTTCGGCAGGTGCCGGTCCTTTTAATTTGGTTACCTCGTTTTGAAGCTGTGCAACCTGTTTCTCCAAGCTACTCACAAGATTTTGCAGTTCTTCAATCTCCCTGCGATGCTGGAGGAGTTGATAGGAGGCAACAGAATCCGCCTTCGAATGTAAACCAAGCTCTAATTCCTTTACCTTGGCATACAGCTTTTCCAATGCCTCACCGTTTTCGACCGCTTTCACTGTCCCTTTGCGTGGACTTTTCTTTTCCTTTTCTTGGCTGATATCTTGCAATAAGGTTCCGTTCTGGAGCTGTTCGTGGATATTTTTAAACAGTTCAATATCCTCATCTTTAAAATGATAGTGGCCACGCTCATTTCGTTCCATTGGCAGTTCAAGCTGTTTTACCCAGCGCTGAATTGTGCTAATTGAAACACCCAATAATTTTGCAGCCTCTGCTGTATTCATGACAATCCCTCCATTTTTAAAAATGACCGAAAACCTTGATATCCAACGAAAAGAATCAGCGTTAATGAAGATTCCCGTATCTTAAATTTAACTCCAAAATTTCCACCACTTTTTTTCCTTTGCCGCGGCAACCTCTCGATAGTTTGCCAGCATTTGTTGAAACGCGGCTTCCCTTTGCTGGACTTCATGACGGTATTGCTCACGGTCATCCATAAGGAATTCACGTTCCTTTGCGATTTCGTCAGCCAAATTGGAAATTTCATTATTGGTTTGGTCGATGTAATTTGATAGCTTATCTGAGGTTTCGACAACCTGTTTTGTGAGGGAATAAACTTCATCAGCAGTTTCGATGGTGACATTCTTGATGTTGGATGATAAATATCTCAACTTATCTGAGGTTTCCTCCGAAGCTTTCGAAATGGTCTCGGAGAGTTCCTGAATTTGCTCTTTTGTGTTTTCTGAAGATTTATAAATGGAATCCTGCACGGATTTAACGGTTCTAAGCGTACCGTTTGAAATCTCCTTTTTTACCTCAGTTAATATTTCTTTTCGTACAACACTTCTAATTTCCTCTTTAACCTCATTTAAGAAGTTTTTCTTATAGGCATCCATCACCTCGAAAAATAAATCAGCATTCGATAAGCTGTTTTCGTTATCAGGGATAGAAGGCTGTTTGGTTAAATGGGTAACCATTTCGAATGTGACTGGCTCCGGGGGAGATATAAACTCAATATCAGCATCAGCGGCTGTTTCCTCGGGCTCCGTATCATGATTGGCGATGGATTGTTTTAGCAGCGCATCCCGAACTGCTTCTTTCCCGATCTTTTTAGCAAATAGTTCCTTTACTTCGGTTAATTGGTTAATCTCAACATCTGTATAAATTCTTGCCCCTTGTTTTGATCTGGAAATATGGAGTATTCCTGTTAATTCCTTCTCCCATTGCCGGATGATGCCAGGTGCAGTATTTATTTTTTTGGAAACTTCTTTAAGTGTATAAGACTTCATGAGAATCATTCCTTTCTATTTATCTCGGAAAGAATTTTATGAGTTCGATACTAAGATATTCACCATCAGATATGGTTTTTTCCTGCCGCTTGACAAAAGCTATCAAAACAAGACGAAAATCTTGAAATAGTAACATATTATTGCAAATTGAGCGGTTTGATGAGAAAAGGATGAAGGAAGAAATGTGTGGAATAATAGTGAATAAACATTTTTTGAAGAGGGATTGTATGAAAAAATTTCTGTTAGCAGTTTCCTATTTATTACTATTAGTTTTTCCTGACCGGGCAATGGCAGCAAAAAAAGTGCCAATCCTAATTTATCACTCCATTGAGGAATATAGCGGTCATGGGCAAAAGGAGCTTTATGTAAGACCAGAGAATTTTGAAAAACAAATGACATATTTGAGAGATCACGGTTTTACATTGCTGACCTTTGAAAGATGGGCTGATCAGGAGAAGGTTGACAAGCCAATCTTTATCACCTTTGATGACGGCTATAAAAATAATCTTAATGTTTATTACATTTTCCAAAAATTGGAAACAGAAAGATTTAACCCAACAGGTACATTCTTTATTATTTCTGATTTTATTGAGCGTCCCAATCGATTATCCCCATCGGATTTAAAGATGCTAGCCAGTTCAGGGCTCATTTCTATTCAATCACATACAGCAACACATCCTGAATTATCTAAAATAGCTGATTACGAGTATGAATTAAACCACTCAAAGAAAAAAATCGAAAAAATTACGGGTAAATCGGTTATTGCTCTCTCATATCCATTTGGAGATTTCGATGAAAAAGTAGTGGAGGAAACAAAGAAGTATTACACCTATGGACTAACCACTACTCCAGGGCCTTATACAAAAACCGGAATAAAAAATGAACTATATCTACTGCCAAGGACGTATATTAAATATTCAACCACGCTAGAAGAGTTTGCGAAAATCGTGGAGGCTAAATAAACGGTTACGTGATTTCCTAGTAATCGTTTTTTTTTACGCTTGAAAAGGGTTTGTAATTTTTCCGAAACTTCCATGTAAACTAACATCGCTATAATAAATTAAATAAGGTAATAGAGAAGGTGTGTTTATGGAAGAGACAATGGTCAAGTCCTATCTGCAGAAATCATTGGAAGAGTGGAAGCAAGATATTTTAGTGGTGCTAGAAGAAATTGAAAAGGAATATGAGGAAGTATCTCAGGAATTAAAAGTCTATACCTATAAATACGGAATAACCAAGCAAGTGATTCAATCCACAGTAAACGAGGAGTTAATTGATAAAATCCGTGAAATGTATCATAAGCCGTTTGAAGAAAGCTATAATCAACTAAAAGAATACATACGTGACCTAGAGGAGAAAAAACGTGTCTTTCAAATGTTTACCCAAAAAATTGACGAAGTCAATCGGAAGGAATCCACAAAGGTCACTACTTATTAACAATAAACAAAGTAGCAAATACAGGCTGTTCAGATTGTCGAGAAAGGGTATTTTTCTCGGCAATTTTTTATGTTCTAACACCTATATTTTCGATTGTCCCTGCTAATGGGCCTGTTGATTTCCGCTCCGGGCACTCGCTTTCCGCGGGGAGGTCCTGAAGCCTCCTCGGCGCTGATAGCGCCTGTGGGGTCTCCAGTGACCTCTTTTTCCCGCAGGAGTCGAGTGCCCTCCGCTCCAATCAACAGGGAGGCAATTAACCTAAAGTATTGCAACAAACTATTTCTAACTTTGAAATTTGTACTTTAATCTTTAATAAATTTTGGCAAGTTGTAGAAAGGAGTTTGTTCATATGCAATAACATAACTAGACCCATTTGGTTTTAATAATTTATTCACCTTTTATTTTTATTTGCATTGTGAGTTGAAGGTCTGTATTGAATACACCTGTTGATTGGCGCGGAAGGCACGAAGACTCCTGCGGGAGTACGGGACAGGGGAGACCCCGCAGGAGCTTTAGCGACGAGGAGGCTTCCCGGCACGCCCGCGGAAAGCGAAGTGCATAGAGCGCCAATCAACAGACTTGTTGAAATAACGAAGTTGTTAAAAATCGTGAATAAGATAAAAATTTATCGATAGTTATTAGACAGCCTGAGCAGCCAAAATAGGCTGCTTTTAATATAGAACGAAACCAAGACCCATGAAAAAGCTTCTCGCATATACTGGTTATCAAGACTTTGTGTTGAGGTGGAATTGACATGATTACCGGTAAAATTGGCAGCAAAACCTTTCGCATTCCTGATAACCTCGAAACCTATTTTCAAAGCTTCCGTGACCACGTAATTGGAATTGATCATGAATTTGACTCTCCATATGGCAAAAAGAAGATTATTTATGGTGACTGGACAGCAAGTGGACGTCTTTACCGGAAAATTGAGGAGAAAATTACAGAAGTTTTTGGTCCTTATATGGCCAATACCCATACAGAATCAAACATAACTAGTTTAATGATGACAGGGATGTATAAACAAGCAAAGAAAATCATCAAGGAGCATGTCCGTGCTGATAAATATGATGTGGTTCTCTTAGACGGTTTTGGGATGACCTCTGTGATTAATAAATTTCAAAGAATGCTGGGGCTGCGAATACATGAACAGTGGAAAAAACGCTTAAACCTGCCTGAAAAAGAGAGGCCGATTATTTTTCTAACCCATATGGAGCATCATTCGAATCAAACGTCTTGGCTTGAAACAATTGCGGATGTTGTCATGATACAGCCTGACAGAAATGGAAATGTTGATATTTCCCATTTAGAACAGCTTCTAAAGCGATATGAAGACCGTCCGTTAAAAATTGGTTCGTTTTCAGCCTGCTCCAATGTAACGGGTATTCAAACGCCGTTTCATCAATTAGCCAAAATCATGCACGAACATGGCGGCCTATGTTTTGTTGATTTTGCCGCATCTGCCCCTTATGTCTTTATTAACATGCATCCAACTGATCCAATGGAAAAATTAGATGCTGTTTTTTTCTCGCCACATAAGTTTTTAGGAGGGCCGGGAACAAGCGGTGTGATAATATTTGATTCAAGGTTATATAAGAACAGGATTCCCGACCATCCTGGCGGAGGGACAGTTACATGGACTAACCCATGGGGAGAACATCACTATTATGATGACATTGAAACAAAGGAGGATGGAGGTACGCCCGGAATTCTTCAAGGTATTCGAACGGCTTTATGCATAAATCTAAAAGAACAGATGGGGATTGAAAATATTTTAAAGAGAGAGAAAGAAATGCTGCAGCTGCTGCTGCCGCGGTTAGAGGAAATCCCTGGGCTCCATATTTTAGAAGGTCATGTGAAAGACCGGTTAGGAATCGTTTCCTTTTACGTCGAAAATGTTCATTATAATTTAATTGTCCGCCTCCTAAATGACCGTTTTGGGGTTCAGGTTCGCGGCGGCTGTTCCTGTGCAGGAACATATGGGCATTACTTGTTTAATATTGACAAAAAATCCTCACAGCAAATAACGGACAAAATAGACCAAGGAAATTTATCAACAAAGCCTGGCTGGGTGCGATTTTCATTGCATCCGATTATGTCTAATGAAGAAATTCTAACGTTTGTTGCGGCAATGCAGGAGATTGTTGCCAATATAGAAATGTGGAAACAAGATTATTTATATGATGCAGCCAGTAATGATTATTTTTATATGGATTTTATTCGCGAAGATTTGTCGCCGCTTTTTGATATGGAATGATGATAATAAACAGGTAAAAAAAGCTCTCCCAATACCAGGAGAGCTTTTTTTGCGGCTAGATTATTCAGCTTTTGCTGCTTGAATTTGCAGATTGATTTTTACTTTATCGCCAACAAGCACCCCGCCAGTTTCAAGTGCCGCATTCCAAACCAAACCATAATCAGAGCGGTTTAAAGTGCCTGCTGCACTGAAACCAACTTTTTCATTTCCCCAAGGATCTTTGCCTTGACCTTCAAAGGAAACAGCGAAAGTTTCTTGTTTTGTCACGCCACGAAGCGTTAAATCGCCGGTTACATTGTACTCGCCATCATCAGTTTTTTCAATATTTGTTGCTTTGAAAGTCATAGCAGGATAATTGGCAGCATCGAAGAAATCCGCAGAAACTAAGTGGCCATCACGATCTTGGTTGCGTGTATCCACACTTGAAGTTTCAACCGAGAACTCGATGTTTGCGGTTGTTAAATCTGCAGGATCTGCTTCGATATTGGCACTGAAGCTGTTGAATGTTCCTTTTACGTTTGCAATCATCATGTGACGAACAGAAAAGTCTACACTGCTGTGTGCAGGGTCTAATGCCCATTTAGTTTTAGTCATGTTAAAATCTCTCCCTTTTTAGTTTGAAATAATTTATCTTGATTTTGAAATAACTTAATTCAAGATAAATTATATGATTAGGTCATGCTGATTGTCAATTGTTTTTTTATAAATTATTTATAGGATTTTTCAAATACTACAAAGGGATTTAAATGGAGTTTGATATTGAGGAAAAGAGCGTCATAAAATGAAAAAAACGCCAAAGCGGCGTTTTAAAAAAATATACTTGAAAATAGACAAAAATACATGTTAAAATGGATTTTGGCAAGAAAATCTAATTGTAATTAGGATTAAAAATATCCTATTATAACATTACCACATTCGTTCGCTGTTGTCAACTAATGCAGCCAAAATTTATTTGGGGAGTGGTTGAATGAAGGCTTTACAAGATAATGACTGGGAATTGGAGCAGGAAAGAGTTAATTCGGTAGTGCATGAAGTGGATAAAAAGATAGCCAAATTACAAAAAAATACCGGCAGGGTTAGCTCTGATGTTCTGGAAATCCGCAAGACTTTTTGGGAGGATGTTACAGTTAATCTGGATGAACCGGATGACGTCATCGAAACAGCGGCTAGTATTAAACAGCAGGCAGAACTTCTCTCAGAACGGGAACGGACACACAGTCAGCTGGACAGAACCCTCAAAACCTTGGATAAATTAAAATTTTCTCCTTACTTTGGTCGTATCGATTTTTGGGAGGATGGTGAAAAGTCGACCGATCAAGTATATTTGGGAATTGCTTCATTAATGGATGAGCAGGATGAAAACTTCTTAATTTATGACTGGCGTGCCCCTATTTCAAGTCTTTATTATGATTATTCACCCGGCCCGGCACATTATCAAACCCCAGAAGGGACCATCTACGGTGAAATGGAGTTAAAAAGACAATTTATCATCCGGTTTTCGGAAATTAAAGGAATGTTCGATACAGGTGTCACCATTGGTGATGAAATGCTGCAGGAGGTTCTGGGGAACAATGCCAGTACACAAATGAAAAGCATTGTCGCAACGATTCAGCGCGAGCAAAATGCGATTATCCGCAATGAACGAAGCAAATTGCTGATTGTCCAAGGTGTGGCAGGGAGCGGCAAGACCTCAGCGGCGATGCAGCGGGTGGCTTATCTTTTGTATCGATATCGTGGTACGTTGAAATCGGAAAATATTTTGTTGTTTTCTCCAAATCCTTTATTCAACAGCTATGTCGCAACAGTATTGCCTGAGCTGGGAGAAGAGAATATGCAGCAATCTACCTTCCAGGAATACTTAAATCAAAGATTAGGACGGGAATTTGACGTTGAGGATCCTTTTAACCAGATTGAATACCTGCTGAGTGCAAAGGATAATGAACATTATCAATCAAGGTTGAATGGTATTCGCTTTAAGGCTAGTCTCGAGTTTAAGCGATTAATAGATGAATATGCAGCGAGGTTATCAAATCAAGGTTTAATTTTTAAGGATATAAGCTTTAGAGGAAATGTTTTAATCTCGAAAAAAGAAATTCACGATTATTTTTATACCTTAAATACCAATTTTTCAATTCCAAACAGGATGCAGCTTCTCATGGGGTGGCTTAAAAAAGAATTAAAGAAATGGGTCAAACGGGAACAGTCCCGAAGCTGGGTTGAGGAAGAGATTCAATATTTGGAGAAAGAGGATTATTTAGAGGTTTATAAAAAACTCCAGGAAAAGAAACGGTTTATGGAGAATTCCTTTGATGATTTCGAACAGGAACAGAAGCTGTTAGCAGAAATGGTTGTGAAAGAAAAATTCAAGCCAATATTTGCGGCCGTTAAAAATCTAAAATTTATCAATCTGCCGTTAATTTATCTTGGGTTATTTAACAAGGAAAATAATCCTGAGGAACTGCCGTTAATGTGGGATACAATCTGCTCTCAAACAAAGGCACAATTAAGCAGTATGGTAATTCCTTATGAAGATGCCACGCCATATGTGTACTTGCAGGATTTAATTGAGGGGAGAAAGTCAAATTCCTCCATTCGTCATATATTTATTGACGAGGCCCAGGATTACACTCCTTTTCAGTTCGCTTTTATAAAAATGTTGTTTCCTTACAGTAAGGTGACCTTACTTGGAGACTTTAACCAAGCTATTTTCTCAGGGGCGACGGGAATGCAATCAGTTTTCGCTGATTTCCAGTCAGAAGAGGGAGAGGTTGAAACATTTGTTTTAACGAAAACATATCGTTCGACTAAGGAGATTGTTGAATTCACAAGGGAGTTTATTGAGAATGGCGACAAAATTGAGCCTTTTAACCGGAGCGGTATCAAGCCTTCGCTGAATGTAGTTGAAAGTAATTTGCTCAATAAACAGGTTTTGGAGAAAATTAAAGAACTTCAAACAAGGCATCGAACGATTGCGGTTATTTGCAGAACTGGCGAGGAAAGCAAACGGGTAAATGATGCTTTAAAAGAAGATGTTCCCCTTCATTTTATTGAAAAAGGAACAACTTCCTATGAAAGCGGGGTGTCGGTGATTCCCTCATATCTATCAAAAGGAATTGAATTTGATGCAGTCATCCTTTATGATAGTTCCCAATATCAAAAAGAAAGCGACCGGAAGTTATTCTATACAGTCTGTACCAGGGCGATGCACGAATTGCATTTATTTGCAACAGATGGAATAAGTCCCCTTATGGTTGATGTTCCAAAAAACACATATGAAATAAATGGCTAAAAAACAAAAAGGCAGCGAATTTGCTGCCTTTTCAAACTTTATTTTTCCATTGCTTTTGAACCTGTTCAAAAGCAAGGCGGAGTATTTCTTCATCAGATGTATTTTGGTCGGCAATGACATTTGTCCAATAGTTTCTTCCTTCGAAAGAAATATTTACCTCGATTTGTACCATATTAAATCACCTTTCTTTACAAAAATATTTGAGTAGAAAATCTAATTTTTCACAACGGTTTAAGCTTATTCGAAGAACTGATTTTTATGACATAATTTTAAAATGTTAATAACTGATTATTTGATAAAATATCCTAAGTATGAATAAAAAAGGAGAAAAACGATGTCGATACAATTTGAAGAGATTAGGAAAGAAACACTCTATATTGCGCTTGAGATTGTGAATTCGAATCCCGAATACAATGTTTTGGAAAATGACTTGGCGGCAAGGGAGCTTGCCGATTTGGAAAAGGAATTTTTAAACCCTAAAACGATCAGTGTTTTTATCAAACTTGATGATACTTATATTGGTGTTATGGATTACGTGTTGGAAAATCCCAACGATCATTTTCCTTGGCTTGGACTGCTGATGATTCATGCTGACTATCAAGGATATGGTTTTGGTGCACAAGCTTATGCACACATTGAAAATGAGATGGACAAGCGGGGTTTGGACAGAGTCCGAATTGGTGTTATAAAAGAAAATGCAAAAGCAAGACATTTTTGGGAATTATTAGGGTTTAAATATTATAACACGGTTGGCTGGGAAAACGGAAGAGTTATTTTTTGTTATGAAAAACTTATTGGATAAAAAGCCTCCGGTTTGGAAGCTTTTTATACTTCAACGCTCAGGAACTCCTCGGCGAACTGCTGGACAAGATTTTTGTCTAGATTATTTTTCTTTAATGTGGATTCTGCTAGAACTAAATGGGCTTGTATGGAAACATTTCTTTTTAAATCGCGGATTGATACATCCCCATTTAATAATTGAATAGCTTTCTCACGGATGTCTTGATTCTTAGATGAATTGTAAAGAAGATAGGCAATACAAGTGATTTTGTCCATAACCAACACTCCTAACCAATCAAGAATCGAACATTTGTTTACTAATTCGACCTCGATTTTTATTTTCCTGCTATTTTTTCAGAAAATTATTGAAAATCCTGTCATGGATTAGGCTAACTTAACAAAAACGAAGGCTTAATTATCGATTTTGTTGAATATTGCTTATTTGTGAGGTTTTTAATATAATATGGAAGGGATAAACACTAACGGTAACAACAGGGGAAATTACCTTTCTTCCCAACTTGGGATGGGAGGTTTTTTATTTAAATGGTCACTCCTGCCTCTGGTTGTTCAATAACTTATACATATAAATTAGGAGGAAATTCAAGTGAAACAGGTCTTAATTAAAGATTTGTACAGAAATACTGAAAGCTTCATTGACAAAAAAGTTGAATTATCTGGCTGGATCCGGACGATTCGTGATTCTAAAACCTTTGGATTTATTGAATTAAATGATGGAAGCTTTTTTAAGAGTGTTCAGATTGTATTCGATGACAAGCTAGAGAACTATAAGGATATTGCCAAGCTGCCAATTAGTTCATCTATTAAAGTAGAGGGAGAATTTATCCATACCCCTCAGGCGAAGCAGCCGTTTGAAATCAAAGCAACAGTTATTGCGATTGAAGGGACTTCAAACGTAGATTATCCGCTGCAGAAGAAAAGACACACATTTGAATATTTAAGAACGATTGCTCATTTAAGACCAAGAACCAATACTTTCTCAGCTGTTTTTCGTGTGAGATCAATAGCTGCGTATGCCATGCATAAATTTTTTAACGAAAAAGGCTTCGTTTATGTTCACTCGCCGATTATAACAGGGAGTGATACTGAAGGTGCGGGTGAAATGTTTAGAGTAACCTCGCTGGATTTAAATAACCTGCCGAAAAATGAAGAGGGCAAAACAGACGATACAAAGGATTTCTTTGGAAAAGAAACTAATTTAACAGTAAGCGGCCAGCTTTCTGCCGAGTCCTTTGCTCTTGCATTCCGCAATGTCTATACATTTGGTCCAACATTTAGAGCGGAAAATTCCAACACGGCAAGACATGCGGCTGAATTCTGGATGATTGAACCTGAAGTGGCGTTTGCGGAGCTTCCGGATATTATGGATCTAGCTGAAGAAATGGTGAAATATGTAATCGGATATGTGTTAGAACAAGCTCCGGAGGAAATGGACTTCTTTAACAGTTTTGTGGAGAAGGGATTATTGGATCGCTTAAACAATGCATATACAGCCGACTTTGGCCGAGTCACTTACACAGAGGCTATAGAACTTTTGAAAAAATCAGGTGAGAATTTTGCTTATCCAGTTGAATGGGGCCTTGACCTGCAAACTGAACATGAGCGCTATTTATGCGAAAAGGTATACCAAAAGCCGGTGTTTGTCACAGACTATCCAAAAGAAATCAAAGCCTTTTATATGCGCTTAAATGAAGACGACAAAACGGTGGCAGCGACTGACCTTCTTGTACCGGGAATCGGGGAATTGATTGGCGGCAGCCAGCGTGAAGAACGTGAAGAGGTTCTTGCTGCGAAAATCAAAGAACTTGGCATGAACGAAGAAGACTATTGGTGGTACTTGGAATTAAGAAAATACGGCGGCACCAAGCATTCCGGCTATGGCCTTGGTTTCGAACGACTGATCATGTACCTTACCGGAATGACCAATATCAGAGACGTGATTCCATTCCCAAGAACCCCAGGAAATGCAGATTTTTAATTTAATTAACAAAATGAGAAGACCAACCGAGTGGTTGGTCTTCTCATTTTGTCTGTATCTAAAGTTCTTCTAATTCTTCCTCGAAATAAAATAAACTCGGCTGTTCTTTGACGATATAGGAATATCGCTTCATATTTTTTATATATTGCCACTTTAAAATCGTAACTGTCTCTCCGGTTGTTTTAATGTTCACCATTTGTCCATTTTGGTATCGATTATTGGTGTTTTTCAAATTAAACACTCCTTCTGTTATCTAATTAAGTATACCACATATTAACAAAACTGTTTGGTTGTTCAGGAGGTGTTTTTTTGTTGTATTGAATCTAATGTATTTTTTAATATTAGTTTTAACAAATTTAATTTTTTAAATAAATTAAATTAAAAATATTAATTTATACTTTAAATTTTTATGAAAGTAATGTATGATATGGATAATAAAGGAAAGGGGAATAAAATGGCTTACCCGTTAATTACCAATTGTCCTGTTTGCAACAAACAATTAAACATTACCAAACTGCAGTGTAAACATTGCCACACGACGGTGGAAAATGAATTCGAATTATCAAAGCTTGCCTCACTTGGACAGGAACAGCTTCATTTTATTGAAATTTTCCTGAAGTGCCGCGGAAGTATTAAAGAAGTCGAAAAAGAACTTGGAATTTCTTATCCAACAGTAAGAGGAAAATTAGACGACATCATTTCGGCCATGGGCTACTCGGCAAACCGAAAGGCGGAGGTTGATAAGAAGAAGGTCGTATCCATGCTGGAAAAAGGGGAAATCACTGCCGAAGAGGCTATTGCCTTATTAAAAGAGGGGGATATGTAAATGAAAGATGAAATCACTAGAGTGTTAACTTTGGTCGAGGAAGGCAAGCTTGATAAAGAAAAAGCGACTGAACTGATTAACGTCCTTCAAGGGAAGGAACCAACTGTTGAATTAAAGAAAGAAGCCTCATCATATGGCAGCAAAATGCTTAAAATCCGTGTTAATTCCCATGAAGGTGATAATGTTAATGTCAATCTTCCCATTAATCTTGTGAAAGCAGTGTTGAAGGTGGGCACCAGCATTGCCGAAAGAATTCCGCAAGCGGAAAAGTATGTGAAAGATATCAATGTAGATTTGTTAATAGAAGCGATTGAAAACGAACTAGATGGCCAAATTGTGGATGTTACTTCCGCAAATGGCGATAAAGTGTTTGTGGCGATTGAATAAGCATGTTAAAAGTGGGCTTAAAGATAAAACAGAGAAACTTCAATGTACCCGTTCCTTATGTTGTCTTAAATCTTCTAAGTTCGGTAATAACGTCAAGACGATTTATTGGCTTTATCAATAAATCGATTGAAAAAGGCGGGGAAAAGTTCGTCCTTCCACAAATAGAAAAAAGCGATTTAAAGCCTTTATTGGATGGTCTGACCAAGCATAAAGGCCTGTTGTTAGTGGAAACGAAATTAAAAGATGGGACAGAAGTTACCATTAAATTATAAAAAAATGGCTCCTTGGGAGCCATTTTTATTTTAATTATTTAAATCACACTTCTCCAAAGGAATTACCTTTGTTTTCTTTGTGAATTTATAGCCTAACCAAAGGATAAGGAATAATGGCAGACCGATATAGGATACTAATACACCGTTCCAATCAATATGGGCGCCCATAAATGCTGAATAGTTTTGCCCAATTACGACAATGGCGCAAACAACAAAAGCAAAGATTGGGCCAAATGGGAACAACTTTGATTTATATGGCAATAAGTTTAAGTCTTTGCCTTGTGCCACATAAGCTCTGCGGAAGCGATAATGACAAATCGCAATTCCTAACCACGCGATAAAGCCGGACATACCTGAAGCATTTAAAAGCCATACATAAACTGTACCATCGCCAAAAAGGGATGCCAGAAAAGCAAGTGTTCCGACTAATGCTGTTACAATTAAAGCATTAACTGGCACACCATTTTTGTTCAATTTACCAAGAAATTTTGGTGCTTTTCCTTGACGTGCCAAATCCCAAAGCATCCGAGTCGATGCATACATTCCTGAATTACCTGCTGATAAAACAGCTGTTAAAATGACTGCATTCATGACAGAAGCAGCAAATGCGATTCCGGCTTTTTGGAAAACAAGCGTAAATGGACTTACAGCAACATCTCCATTAGCAAGGTTTTCATTTGTATAAGGAATAATAAGACCGATAACAAGAATAGCTAACACATAGAATAAAAGAATTCGCCAAAAAACTTGCTTTACTGCACGTGGGATTGATTTTTCTGGGTTATCTGTTTCACCTGCTGCAACACCTAAAAGTTCAGTTCCTTGGAAGGAAAATCCAGCTGCCATAAAGATTCCAAGCATGGCCATGAATCCGCCATGGAATGGTGCATCTCCAACTGTAAAGTTTTTAAAGCCAATTGCTTCATTTCCCATAATTCCAAAAATCATTAACGTACCAGCAATGATAAAGATCACAACAGTTACAACTTTAATTAATGAGAACCAATATTCCGCCTCGCCAAATCCCTTAACAGAAAGATAATTTAACAAGAACATGATAACTAAAAAGATGCTGCTCCACAATAGTGAAGGAGAATCTGGAAACCAAAATTTCATAATCATTGTTACTGCAGAAAGTTCTGCTGCAATCGTAATGGCCCAGTTGTACCAATAGTTCCAGCCTAGGGCAAAACCAAGGGATGGATCCACGAATTTCGTAGCATAGGTACTAAAGCTTCCTGCTACCGGCATGTAGGCACCCATTTCAGCTAAACTTTGCATTAAGAAATAAACCATAATGCCAATAACAAGATATGAAAGAATCGCTCCGCCAGGTCCCGCGCTATGGATAGCACCGCCGCTGGCAAGAAATAATCCGGTCCCGATAGTTCCGCCAAGAGAAATCATTGTAAGATGGCGGGACTTTAAGCTCCGTCTTAATTCATTTTTATCATTTTTTGGACCCGTGGGCCTAGTGTATATTTCGTCTTTTCTTACCTGCGCTGTTTGCATGTTTATGACTCCTTTAAATTTTTTTATTGGAAGGAGTTTGGAATAAAAAATGCCCTCGAAGCAGATTCGACGGCATTTGTATATACCCCGCATCATACCTTCCGAAAGATAGCTCAACACGTAAAGCTGGTAAGTCTATACGTGACAGTTCTGTTCCTGTTCGGAGACAGCCCCAGCATGTTTCTCCAGAGAGAAAAACACACTTCGGCAGCTTTTCCTTTCAAACGGAGTCAAAAACATCTCTGCGTTTCGTCCATTTTACTAATAAAAACCGCGACCTCTACCTCATCGGTTTTGATGAGGATTTAATATTAAGAATGATATATTACTAGAGTATATACGTTTTAATAAATTTGTCAATATTATATATTGGAAACGAGGGATTAGGGGTTTTTGTAAGATGAATATTAATGTAATATGCTTTTATAATTATTCAACTTAATTTTCGGGTGCTATTTCCAGATAATTAATTGTTTTTTAAATATATTAATTAGTTTACATCCTAGCTATGAATCGTTATCATTTTTTTAAATAAATAGTGGAAAGACAGGAGAAATATTCATGCAGATGGTTGGAATTATTATCGGCTCTTTTATAATTGTAGCTGCATTCAATCTTTTCCTCATCCCTCACGAGGTTTTAAGTAGCGGGATGAGCGGTATTTCGATGATAATAGGAATGATTACCCCCATAAACACAGGAGTGGCTAATCTTTTGTTGAACCTTCCCCTTTTAATCATTGGCTATAAAATGCTGGGAAAAAGATTTATCTTTAATTCAATCTTTTCAGTGTTCGTTATTTCTTTAGGACTTTATTTAGTGCCAGTATTTCCTGTCGCGAAAGATACCATCCTCTCATCAATATTTGGCGGAGCTTTGACCGGCCTAGGGGTTGGAATCGTATTTCGAAGCTCGGGTTCAACGGGTGGATTTGATATCATCGGAATGATTGTTTCCCGAAAGAAAGACTTCCCAATCGGAGTGCTCCTCTCCGGAATGAACGCGGTTGTCATTGTAATTAGCGGATTTTTATTCAATTGGGATGCGGCCCTCAATACGTTGGTTTCGATTTTTGTTACAGGAAAAGTAGTTGACGCTATTTATACGGACCATGTCAAATTAACTTTAATGATAATAACAGAAAAGGGCGAAGAAATGAGAAATCATTTGGTGGCCAACTTATACCGTGGACTCACTATTATGGATGGGGTTGGAGGATATACAAATGGCAGCCGAAAGATTTTAATCTCGGTCATTTCAAGATATGAGTTAAACGAGGTAAAATCTCTTATTTCTGAAGTCGATCCGACAGCTTTTGTGAATATTACAGAAACGATAGAAGTAATGGGGTTGTTTCATCGGCCTAGCCCGCATTAATGTTTTTAAAAAAATAGGCCGTCTCAATACTATGGGAGTTTAGTTCCCTTTATGAGACGGCCTCTATTTTGTATTTTTAATTGTTTATATATTTTTCAAAAACAAAGCCAAAATCTTTGACACAATATTGTTTTTTACTTTCCTCGAGCCACTGGAATGCTGCCTGATTCAACATTTTAAATTGAACAACCAAATTGCTGTCAGGAGTGGAGACGCGCCCTAATGTTGTGGAAGCGACATCGAGACTTTGCTTGGCAAACTGAAGGGAAATTTCATTTTCATGGGTAATCTCGGAAATTTTAATAAGTGCCTTGTATAAATCTTTCACTTCCTCGATATGCTTTTTATGAATGTCAATGGAGAAAGGCTGAGAGCCGATTTTGAATTTGATTTCTACGTCTAGGTCGACTGTACCGGCAGTTTCCAACATAACACCTGATATTTTATTTGTGGCATAGCTGTACCGATGAAGCATCCGCTTTTTGCTTGTAGCACTAGTACCATCAAGATGGATGAGAGCGTTGTTTGTAAAGCAATACTCATCAGATTTTGATTTAATTAAGAAATAAATCTTTTCATTATCCTCATGCATCACGTAATCATCGGCATCCACTTTATCATAATCGGAAGGCTTAATCACCGACCCTACATCACTTAATCCCAACAAATCTGAAGCCACTTTTCCAAACATTGTGTCAACCTCTCTCTACTTATAATATTTGCCATTCTTATGTACGAATAGGAGGCACAGAGGTTTCGTTATTTGAATGCCAATTTTAAATTTATTTCCAACATTTTTAGAATATGTATTTTATTTTAAGGGAAATTCAGTATTAACAAATTATTCAGACATCTGTTATACTTTAGAGTATTGAACTATTCAAAGCTGACAAGAGTTAAAGGGGAATACAATGCGTCCTATCATTTTAGGCATCTTTGCCGCTTTCTTTTTTGCATTTACATTTATTTTAAACAGGGCAATGGACCTTGCTGGCGGAAGCTGGGTTTGGAGTGCATCACTAAGATATTTCTTTATGATTCCATTTCTATTGCTTATTGTAATGGGGAGGAAAAATTTTAAGCCGCTCTTGAAAGAGCTGAAAACGTCATCAGGAAGATGGATTTTGTGGAGTAGTATTGGTTTCGGTTTGTTTTATGCACCGCTTTGTTTTTCTGCTTCCTATGCCCCGGGTTGGCTAATTGCTGCAACCTGGCAAATAACCATTATTTCAGGCTCTCTTTTAGCTCCGCTTTTTTATGAAAAGGTTATGACCATTAACGGCCCTATTATAGTGAGAGGGAAAATTCCCTTTAAAGGGCTGGCAATGTCATTAATCATTCTGTTGGGAATCGTTTTAATGCAGCTTGAGCAGGCCGATACCCTTTCAGTGACGGCCATCGTATTAGGAGTAATGCCTGTTGTAATTGCTTCGTTTGCTTACCCGCTTGGAAATCGTAAAATGATGGATATTTGCGGTGGAAGACTTGATGTTTTCCAGCGTGTTCTTGGAATGACTTTGGCAAGCATGCCTTTTTGGCTGATTCTGTCCATATATGGCCTAGTTACTGTGGGACCACCAAGTATAGAGCAAACATTTCAATCCGGGTTAGTGGCTATTTCCTCCGGGGTAATAGCAACCATCCTGTTTTTTCAGGCTACTGATTTGGTAAGAGGAAATATGCAAAAGCTAGCCGCTATAGAAGCAACACAGGCAATGGAGGTTTTATTTGCTCTAATTGGGGAAGTATGGCTCCTAAATACCCCTTTGCCAAATGCCGTTTCTTGGCTGGGAATGCTGCTTGTAATGGGTGGTATGGTTCTCCACAGCTATGCAACTCATAAAAAGGCACCGCTCAGTGCCAGCAAGGAAAGTGCTTAGCATTTAAAAAAGAGGCTATAGAGACAGCCTCTTTTTCGTTATCCATTTAAGTATGGCTCGAGTTTGTCTATTAATCCTTGCATTAAAGCTGCATTTTCCTTATACATGTCTTTAGATTTTTCGCAATCTGTTGATAATGAGAAAATTTCCAAATCCGCCTGAGCCTTTTTTAGACTGGCCATTAAAAGAGGCCTCTGAGTTGGGGCTGGTACTTTAAGTTTATCATCATAAAGATCAACCGTTATCTCTCCAAAGGAATCGATTTGCCCGAGAAAAACATTGTCAAGGGTAACTTCAAGCTTTTCTAATTCTGTGTACAACCAGGCTCTGTTTTTTCCCGAGGCACGCAAACCTTCTTCGATGATATTGCCATCCATAATAATCGTATTTGGTTCCTTCTCATTTGCCATTTTCATTTGTAAATCTTTAGGGGTTAATGGCCGATTTTCCCTTTTTAATAGAGCTGTTAATTTTCCACGAGGCTCTAGGATTGCAAACTCCACATCTGCCACTTTAAAAATATTTTTTTCTCGAAGAAGAGTGGAAATCTCATCGATGGTAAACCTTTCCTTTTTCAAATTATCCTCAAGTATTTTTCCATCTTTAATAATTACTGTTCCTTTGCCTTCCGCAAAATCACGAAAATATTTACTCTTTAAGGATAAGTAGTCCACTAAAATTGCCACAATTCCAAATAAAATAATGGCCGCGGCCCCGTGCAAATAATTCTTTTCCAGCCCCGTAATGGCTTCGCCCGCGATACTTCCAATGGTGATTCCAGAAACATATTCAAAAAAGGTAAGCTGGGATATTTGCTTCTTTCCAACCAATTTTGTGGTTAGGAATAAGAGTCCAATAAAAAGAAAAGAGCGGAGGATAATTTCAACAAATCCGTTCACTTTAGTTCACCCCAAATCATGAGCCCCTATATTGCGGTTCTAGTCTTTCAAGTTCTAAAACACGATATTGAAGATCTTTTTTTATTTTTCCTATCGTAAACATTGATTCATGAAATGCTTCTTTCGCGCTTTGATCCAAAGAATTTAAAGCCAAGGATGATAGCTGCGATTCAATCCCTTTTAGAGAGGCAAGACATTGTTTAACATTTGATGCAACTGTCATAAATCGCTCCTCCTAGTTAAAACACAAAATGGGGTTGGCGAAATCGCCAACCGCTCTTTTACTGATTGTATTGCGGTTCTTCGGTCACAATTTCCTGAAGGCGCGGTTCTACACTGTCAATAATGGTCTGCGTTTGCTGGGCTGCCTGCTGATAAATTTGCTTAGCACTTTGGTTTTGAGTCTGCAAAGCAAAGGTTTCAAAACTAGCCTGAGCCGACTTTAAACCTGCCAAAGTCTGCTTTACTTGTGTACCTACAGTCATTCCATTTCCCTTCTTTCTTGAAGAAATAATTCTTACTCTGATAGTTTGCGTATGATAATTCGACTTATGTATAGCCAATATGTTGAAAATCTGGGAATGGTCATTTATAAATTTAAATTTTGGTGCATATAGATGGAATGAAAAAAGGACTATTTTTGGGGGTGGAGGAATTGTCGAAAATAGGAAAGGATGATTTTACAGCGGGGTTTGTCCCACATCATAACCATGGTTCTGTTGATTATACCGGGATGAGTGCCGGGCATGTACACCAGTGCCTGGATGTAACTTCGCCGCCGATTCCAACTCAGGACGGAGGGCATATTCATTATACGGAGGGATATGTATTATTTGAAGATGGGCATACCCATCATTACCGTGCCTACTCAGGTCCAGCGATACCGGTTGGAAACGGAATGCATGTTCATTATTACGATTTCCATACGAGTGAAGATAATGGCCATACACATCATGTCAAAGGTGTCGACCACCCAGCACCGGGAACAAAATAAATCTAAAAGGGCCTGTCCTTCATAAAAGGGCGGCTCTTTTTTTGGTTTTGAATATTCAAAAGTTGTTATTTTTTGTAAATATAAGGTAAAATTGGTTAGAGGGGGGTTAAATGTGTTATTGAAAAGAAATAGTTCAACAGATGAAAACTCAGTTAAATTAGCAGCTTATACAATTATTTTGTACATAAGCAGTTTGTTTGTACCATTTGTTGTTGTGGCGTCCTATCAGAGCCTTGTATATTATTCACGTTCCCAATGGCTTTTTGCAACACCTTTTTCTGCTTATATCACCTTTATGGCAGGAATGCTTTACGCAGCATTGGTATTAACAGTTTACCTCATATTTAGACAACGGTGGGAAGGACCGAAATTTAAATGGATGACAGTTTTCCTTCTTATAATTTCCATTCCTGCATTTATCTTAAGTTTAACTACTTATTACTACATAGATGAAAAAGGAATCCATAATAATTCTTTAACAAGTTTAACGGAAAAAGAGTATGGGTGGGAGGATATTGCAAAAGTAAAGATTGTCTATAGAAACCACCAAGGGACGACTCAATATTACCAATATCAATTCGAAAAAAAAGATGGCAGCGTGATTACTATTCCATATGATGTTAAATTTAGGGAAAACATAAGAAGAATAGAAGATAAAATTAATAAATATAACATCCTCGTTACGGATAATTTTAAGAATCCGATTGTCGATTAGAAAAATTAAGGGTCTGACTCACTCTCGTTAGGGGCAGCCCTTTTTTAATAATTTTTTCCAAATGTTCACAGAACTGCCACAAGAAATGCGTTTACGATCATTTTTGGGTGCTATAATAAAAGTGTAAAGAAAATACACAAACCTAACAACTTAGGAGGCTCAACCATACGTGTTCGTTCCGTTTGTGAACGAAGTAGTAAGGTAAAACTATTCCAGCAAAAACGGAATAAAGAGTCAACGGTCCAATACCGAAAATGATGTTTGTTTTAAAAGGGATTTGAATTCCATTTAACATGTGAATTAATTCCTTCAACGGAACAAACACAAAATCGGCTAATTTTTCATAGTTTCCAGTTAGATATAAAAAAGCTAATTGGAAATGAAAATTGAAAAAGTAATTGGCTGATTTCATGGTTGGGTCTCCTAAGTTGTTAATTAAAAAAGGAGCTGCTTTAAAAATAAAGCAGCTCTTTTTTTTATTTGTGAATAAAGATGCATAGTATTATACATAGGCGCCATTATTCGGTATTCTATTTATAGGAATTAAAATGAAAGGGGCAGGATAATGACAGGAATTCAAGATCTTAACCTAAAGGAGCAGCAGGAAACACTTGCTGCAGAACTAGAAAAAATCCACCACCGAAAATTGACAAAAAAGAAAATTCTCCAAAGGATTTTATTAATCACCCTTGGTGCCACCCTAATGGGGGTCGGACTAGAAATCTTTCTCGTTCCGAATAATGTTATTGATGGCGGAATTACCGGAATTTCCATTATGCTATCATATCTAACAGGCTGGAATTTGGGAATATTCCTTTTTATTCTAAATATCCCTTTTTTCTTTATCGGCTATAAACAAATCGGAAAAACGTTTGCTCTCTCTACACTATATGGTATTATCATTCTTTCCATCGCTACTACATTACTCCATCCAGTTCCAGCCTTTACACAAGATATTCTCCTTGCGACCATATTTGGGGGAGTTGTCCTCGGAATAGGGGTCGGTATAGTTATTCGTTATGGAGGATCTTTAGATGGTACAGAGATATTAGCCATTCTTTTTAATAATAAACTCCCGTTTTCGGTCGGGGAGATTATTATGTTCTTTAACCTCTTTATTCTTGGAAGTGCAGGCTTTGTTTTTACATGGGATCGCGCTATGTATTCTTTAATAGCCTATTTTGTTGCCTACAAAACGATTGATATTACGATTACCGGCCTTGATGAATCCAAATCAGTTTGGATTATCAGTGACAATGCCAGACAAATAGGCGATGCCATTCTGCATCGACTTGGACGTGGTGTCACATATCTAAATGGAGAAGGGGCTTTTTCCGGAGATGACAAAAAAGTGATTTTTTGCGTCATCAATCGTCTTGAGGAAGCGAAATTGAAGGAAATCGTCACCGATTATGATGATAATGCCTTTTTAGCTGTTGCAGATATTGCCGAAGTAAGGGGCGGAAGATTCAAAAAAAGAGATATCCATTAATAAGAAAAATGATGGAAATTCTAGTTTATTGCCGAAAAAGGTAATTTGTCGTTTCTGGTCTCAATACCAAGAAAGCGACGCGAACAAATTGTAAATTCTGAAAATTAATTGTCGATTTATGATGAAAATGAATCTAAAGTAACTGCATGTTTTGTCGCACTATGCGCTTACCTAGGAAATAAAGAGTGCAAAAAAAGCAGTATTTCCAAAAAAGATGGCAGGGTACTCTGCCATCTAGATTGTCGTGAAAAGGTAATTTCTCGGCAATTTTTTATGTTTTTTCAGAAACTAACACCGATATTTTTGATTGTCCCTGCTAATGGGCCTGTTGATTTCCACTCCGGGCACTCGCTTTCCGCGGGGAGGTCCTGGAGCCTCCTCGGCGCTGAAAACGCCTGCGGGGTCTCCAGTGACCTCTATATCCCGCAGGAGTCGAGTGCCCTCCGCTCCAATCAACAGGGAGGCAAATCAATCTAAGTATTGCAACACACATTTTCCATCCTTGATAAGTTTGTTGTAATTTTTTTGTATTTTGGCAGGATGCAGTAAGAAAGAGCCTAACGGCTTTTTCTAGACTTTATTCTATCCTCTTCTATAGCTTTAAAGAAGGTGGTCATCAGGACTAATTCATCAATAGAAACAAATTCAAATTCACTTTGGCTATAATCTTTTGACTTAAATATTTAACTCACCACTTATTTTATTGAAGTTGAAGGACTTTATTGAATACACCTGTTGATTGGTGCGGAAGGCACGAAGACTCCTGCGGGAGTACGGGGCAGGGGAGACCCCACAGGCGCTTAAGCGCCGAGGAGGCTCCCCGTACCGCCCGCGGAAAGCGAAGTGCCTGGAGCGCCAATCAACAGACTTGTTTAAAAAGCCTTTTATTAATATTATTATAAAAAATTAACACTGTGAATCAGCAAAGAAAGTGGATAAAATAAATGGCTGTCGATAGTTTTTCGACAGCCTGGATGGCAGAATGCTCTGCCATCTTTACTTGCTTATAGTAATAGTTCATAAACTTCGTTCAGTTGGTAAGCTCTCTTCTCATCTTGTTCCTCACGGGCATATTTAATTTCATCAGGCAGGATTTTATTTAAAAAGTCCATTTCTTTACTGCTCAAATCCCGGACAAAATCCCCTTCAGAATGATAATGCCCTTTTACGAGCTTTTGATATACTTGTTTGCCATCTGTATGGTTATCAGTATAATTAGATAAAATTTCGCGAAGATATCCTAAGGTTTTATCCATGATTTCACCCATCCTTTCACGCCCTTATTTTTCATCGAAAGGCTAATAATATTCACTATAACGGGGTCTGGAAATTATTTTTGGTGAAATCAAGAAAAAAAAGCAAGTACATGTCGTACTTGCATTAAAAGAATAATGGAAAACCGATGCCGAACCCAACAAATGGGAAGAAGATTGGCGGTCTAAAAAACGGAGGTCCAAAGAAAGGGAAGCCATAGCCTTCACCTGAGTCTGAAGAGTTAGATAATTCCTCAATCTCAAGTCCATCTTTTCTTACCTTGCTAACTTTTCCAATTGACCATTCGCCCTTTTTATTTTTAAAACGAATCATTTGACCTTCCAACCGACGCGCTTGTTCATAACTCAATTGCACTCGATAATTCCTCCAATCACCTGTACTTGCTATAAAATATGAGGGAAGTCCTATTTCTGTAAGGGCAAACAACCAAATCTCGTCCCATTTTTAATAAAAAGAAAACAAGCCCTTCATTCAATTTTGAATTTAAGGGCTGTTTTCTTTATTACTTCGTACAAGTAATAATTCGGTGGCTCAAGATATCATGGTACTTAACGAGAATGTTTCCGTGCTGATTTAGAATACCAAAAAGCTCGGGCTCAAAATTTGCGGAGAAATTAAATTCCTGTCCTGTATTGCCATTAACGAAATCAAGGGGATGCACACTTAGCTTAGTATCGTGAAAGCCGGTTTCTTTTAAAAGCTTTCTCCAATCCTCCTCTAGGAGCAGGGAATCGACTGCGTAAAACTCTTTAATTTCTATTTCTTCCTGGGCAGTAAGCTTTTTGTTTATGGTCATCTCATTAGCCAGAAAACGGCCGCCTTTTTTTAATACCCTAAACAGCTCCTTTAAGGCCTTTGGTTTATTAACAAAGGCTAAAACAGACTCTGAAAGGACAAAATCAAAGGTTTCATCTTTAAATGGAATTTGTTCTATAGAACCTTGAACTAATTGAATGGGAAGCTGATTGCTTTGGAAACGGTTCTGAGCTTTTTCAATCATAATAGGGTTAAGTTCCAATCCAAACACGTTTGCCTTGTATTGCTCATACAAATAGGCAGATGTCTGTCCAGTTCCGCATCCTGCATCTAATATATAAGAATTCTGTGTAATTTTTTCTTGCAAAAGCATATTTTTTGTTAATCCAAATCCTCCGGGATGGGCACCACCAATGCCAAACTTGGCAAGGAAATCAATGTACGTTAGGCCTCCCATAGACACACCACCCTATTTCTTTTTTGCATCTTATGAAAAAGGGCTATAATAGGTTCTCTTTTCACAGGTTATTTATAAAATATAAACATGAGCCAGGGTAAGGAATGGAGTGAAGGATATGGGGATACGCAGCACATTATTATGGGTTTGGAAATTATTTGATCCACTTTTTTATCTTTTCTCCCGATTACATTATATAGGGGATGTGAATAATAAACCTTCTGTATTCAGGGTTAGGTTAACTAAATATAAGGGAAAAAAATATATTCTCTCTGACGGGACAAAAATTGATAAAAATGATCTTCTGTTAAAAATTCATTTACATAATGTCCGTATAATTGCAGAAATAGGCAAGATTAAAAACGATTTAAAAAGAGCAAAACTTACGTATAGGCTCGTTTTACATTCCATGCCGGCACTAGCAAGTTATCTCAAGGAACATCCTGATGAGAAAAAAATAATAGGAATAATTGGCATTACATCTCTCGACCGCGGTGTTAAAGCTCTAGGATTTGAATGTTTTAGACCGAAAAGCCGCATTTACCGCTTTTTTAAGAAGCTTGGACAGTTGCCCATTTATGTTCTCTCCAATTCCTCTTTAAGAAATTTTCAAAAGTATCATCTAACGTATTTATTTTTGTCCAAGGAAACGCTTTATTCGAGATATGGTCAGGATTCTTCCGAGAAATAACAAATTATCTATGGATTCCTTCTCATACTCCTTTAAAAACTGTACAAATTAAGCAAATGGAAGGGTGTAAGACATTCTTCACATTTAGCGTTAAGGGGTGCATAGCATGAGAAATCTAAGCAGAATGCCGTTTTTAAATATGTTTAGGCCGAAAAGAAGGAGTAATGGAGCCATGTGGGCATCTCTTTTAGGACTCGGTGTAAGTGCAGTTGTTTATGGGGTAACTAGAGGAAAACGAAACAATCTCGGGCTTCCTTTCAAAGCTGCGGTAAAAAACATGGCACCAAATATGAATTTCACAGGAATGAATAATGCAGTTAAAAACATGGCACCAAATATGAATCTCGAAGGTATGAATAATGCCGTGAAAAATTTGGTGCCAAATATGAACCTCGATAGGATGGATAATGCAGCTTTAACTGAGTTCTCTGAAGAGTTATTAAAGAGTGCCTTAAATAATGAACGGCACTAATATGCAAACGAAGAGGCTGTCTAAAATGTCAGCCTCTTTTTAATAGCGGGGATTTGGAATTTTTCTTGGTATGTAATTGCTTGTTTCGGAAGTGAAAACCTTTATAATCAGCAAACCGCCAAGTGTTCTAGCTCGGATTAAAACAGGCTGGCTGTATTTGTTTTTAAAAACAAAATCAGGTCCATACCAACTGACCGTAGCATCTCTGCCTGGAGGGATATATGGAACTTTACGACTGTGGGAAAATCGCTCAACAATCTCAAGTCCAGCGTTATCGACGGCATTAAAAAGGGTCGAGGAAACTTGGCAAATTCCGCCACCAATATCTTCTGAATATTCGCCTCTTACAATTACCTTTGCCGTTAAGTAGCCCTTGGCTTTTGTCCGTTTTCCGACCACCTTGTTAAACGAAAACGTCTCACCTGGAAAGACAACATAATTATTAATAGCATCGGCTGCTAATTTAATATTTGTGGTTCGGTTTTTATTAAACGAATTAAATGAAGTCACGTAACGGCCAATTCTTACAGTACTAATCTCATTTAGAAGCTCACTGTCTACCTTTGGATAAACGGTGAGCATCGGAATTTCCATGCTGTTCGGAGTATTGTTATAAAAATAAGAATAAAACCGCTCCGTGAAGGCTTGGCGATGGATTTGAAAGCCTGCCTTTTCAGGTATGATATTTCCATTATGGTCAAAGCTTGCATTTTCAGGCTGGACGGAAACTTTTTTATCCAATTGATCTAAAAATTGGTTATATTTTTTAGTATTAATGATTGGTAAATCTGTATAGGGTGAGAAAAAGTCCACTCTGCTAATCTTTGTTATGGTGCTGCCGTCTTTAGTTATTGTCAAGTAATCAAGCTGATAGACCGGTTGAACAGCCAGCCAAAAGCCGAGAACCCACGATAATACCATATTACAAAACCTCCTCATTATAATATGGGTTGAAATTTTATCTTTCATGTAGCTAAAAAAGGAATTCTTTACAGGCATATTAAAAAAAATGGGAAATAAGGGTTTACAAAATTAATAAAATGTAATATTATCATTATTGATAATGATAATAAAATTTAGGAGTAATTATTTATGAAGGATTCCAAAGTTGATGTTATATTACACCCGGTCAGAATGAGAATCATTCAACAATTAATTAACCAAGAGCTGACGGCGCAGCAATTAAAAGAATTGCTTCCAGACATTCCTCAAGCATCTCTTTATCGAAATATCAAAAAATTGGCGGATGCTGAGGTGATTCAAGTTGTTGCAGAAGTGCCGATCCGCGGGACGGTTGAGAAGGTTTATTCCATTCATCAAACAGGAATGGCAGTTAGTCCAGAAGAAATGAATAACATGTCTAAGGACGAACATATGGGCTTCTTTATCAAATTTTTGGCCAATTTGATGGGGGAATTTGAGCGCTATTTAAACCAGGAAAACATTGATTTAGTTGCTGATGGAGTAAGCTTTCGGCAAGGGACTTTTTATTTAAATGATGAAGAATTTAGGGAATTTATCAAGCAACTTACAGCTGTATATGCGAACATATCACAAAATAAGCCTGAGAAAGGAAGAAGAAGTAGGATAATATCGAATATTTTCATACCTGGGGAGAAAATGGAGTAATGGGGACTAGGTCACTAGTCTCTTTTTTATAGAAAAAATGAAAAAATTGTAGAAATATGCTATATTAGCATTAGATAACAAAAGAATAGGAGAATGCTAGCAAACTGCTAACATAAGAAACGGGAGTGTCTGTTTTGGAGCAAAATGACAGAATTCAATTGAATGTAAGAATTTCGAAGGACACCGCGGCGAAACTTGATGAGATTGTCGAGTATTACCAGCAAGGATTAAAGCTTGGTAGAATCTATAAGGGTGATGTTCTGACAGATATTATTGAAAAATCGTATGAAGTGATGAACAAACAGAAAAAAATGCAAAAAAGATTTTAATATGGAGGGGCTGTCAAATGGGACAGCCTCTTTCCATTTTCAGTGCGAAAATTGTAAAAATTTATTAGAATATTTAGAAAAGAATTTGAATTTTTACTTTACCAATAGTATAATTATAGTTATTACATACCAACCGGTTAGTATAAGAATCGCGAACAATTTTTATGGGGGCATCTAAGATGATAATGTAAGCGTGTTCAAACTAACTATATCAAAATTTGAGAAAAGTGAGGTTTGATAGTTTATGAGATTTTTAGGTAAAACAGCCATTGTAACCGGCGGAGGAAGCGGGATTGGGCGCGCAGCGGCCATCCGATTTGCACAGGAAGGGGCAGCGGTAGCAGTAGCGGACGTTGATTCCCTTGGTGGTGAGGAAACGGTCAGCATCATAGAAAACGCAGGAGGAAAAGCAATCTTCGTAAAGACAGACGTTGCAGACTCAAACCAAATAAAAGAATTGATCAGTACAACAACGAATACCTTCGGCTCTTTAAATATCATGTTCAACAACGCTGGAATTGGCAATTCCGAGGTGAAAAGCACGGATTTATCAGAAGATGAATGGGACAAAGTCGTTGATATTAATTTAAAAGGAGTTTTCCTTGGCATTAAGTACGCGGTTCCTGAGCTAATTAAAGCAGGCGGAGGGGCAATTGTTAACACGGCAAGTCTATTGGGATTAAAAGGGCAAAAGTACATGTCAGCCTATAATGCATCTAAAGGCGGAGTGGTGATTTTGACGAAAAACGCCGCACTTGAATATGGAAAAAAGAATATCCGTGTAAATGCGATTGCACCTGGTGTCATTGATACTAAAATCATTGAAAACTGGAGACAAAGCGAGTGGAAATGGCCGATCATCTCAAAGGCAAATGCCCTTGGCCGAATTGGCAATCCTGAAGAGGTAGCAAATGCTGTTTTATTTTTGGCATCAGATGAAGCCTCTTTTATAACAGGTGCAACACTTTCAGTTGATGGCGGAGGTCTGACGTTCTAATTGGAAACGAGGAACTGCTGCAGCTAGACAAGAGCGAAAGAGAACTGTGATCTATAAATATCAATCGGAGGTATATCGATGAGTTATCAAAAAGCATGGCTAGCAAATTATCCCGAGTCTATTGCAAAGACGATTGAAATTCCTAATATACCGTTAGGTCAGATTTTAAAAGAAACTACTGAAAAGTTTCCGGAACATAATGCTCTATCATTCTATGGAAAAAAAATAAGCTATAAAGAGCTATCCTCCCTAGCGTTTGCATTTACTTCGGCCATCCAGCAAAACCAAGTCCAAAAAGGCGATCGGGTTGCCATCATGCTGCCAAACTGTCCGCAATATGTGGTTGCCTATTATGGCATCCTAAACGCCGGCGGCATTATCACACAGGTCAACCCGATGTCTGTTGAAAGAGAACTCATTCATATTCTAAACGATTCCGGTGCGGAAACGATGGTTGTACTTGACGCCCTCTACCCTAGGGTGAAAAGCGTGCAGGCGCAAACTCCATTAAAAAATATTATTGTTGTCAGCCTGCAGCCTTCAGGACAGGATTTTGCTCCGGACCGCAGCTTTGAAAGCTTCCTTAAGGAGGGCAATGGAACTGTGGTTCCGGTAGAATTTGAACCTGAACACGATGTTGCTGTTCTTCAGTATACAGGCGGAACAACAGGCCGTTCCAAAGGCGCCATGCTGACACACCGCAATATTTTGGCTAACGTACTTCAATGCCAGGAATTTTTCAAACATGAAATGGAATTTGGCAAAGAGAAGTGCTTAACGGTCATCCCTCTTTTTCATGTGTTTGGGATGACTTCATGTATGAATCTTTCAATCTATACAGGCGCTGAGTCCATAATGCTTCCCCGTTTTGACCTAGAGGAGGTGTTGAATACAATCAAAACAGAACAGCCAACGACCTTCCCTGGTGTTCCAACCATGTACGTTGCTCTAACTAACCATCCGAAGGCAGAAGAGTATGGCTTAAATTGTATTCGGACATGTAATAGCGGAAGCGCGCCAATGCCGGTTGAATTACTTCGTGAGTTTGAAGGTAAAACAGGAGCGCAAATTTTGGAAGGTTACGGATTATCGGAAGCATCACCGACAACACACTGCAACCCGCCATTTGCTGCGAGAAAAACGGGCAGCGTCGGTATTGGAGTACCTTCAACAGAATATAAAATTGTCGACTTATCAACAGGAACGGAAGAAGTGCCGACAGGCGAGCTAGGAGAAGTAATTATTAAAGGGCCGCAGGTTATGAAAGGGTACTGGAACATGCCGGAGGAAACGGCCAATACCTTAAAGGATGGCTGGTTGTATACAGGCGATATTGCCAAAGTGGATGAAGATGGCTATTTATATATTGTTGACCGGAAAAAAGACATGATCATCGCAGGAGGATTCAATATTTATCCTCGTGATATCGAAGAGGTTTTGTATGAGCATCCTTCTGTCCAAGAGGCTGTTGTCATCGGGGTGCCGGACCCTTACAGAGGAGAAACAGTAAAGGCGTATGTCGTCTTAAAAGCTGGAAAAACGGCAACAGAGGATGAGATTATTCAATATTGCAGAGAAAATCTTGCAGCCTATAAGGCGCCTCGCAATGTGGAATTCCGTGAACAGCTGCCAAAAACCGGAGTTGGGAAAATCCTTCGCCGCAGCTTGAGAGAAGAAGCTTTAAAACAGTAGGGGGCACTTATGAAAATTTTTAAAAAGTTCACGCAATCAATATTATAGAAGAGATAAAGTTTATGGTATAATCTCGAATAGATATTTACATGATTGTGAGGATATTAAGGTGAAGGAAAAAATAACGGAACAAAGCATCCGCTTATTTGAAGAAAAAGGATTTAGTGAAACGTCCATTCAAGACATCGTCGATACACTAGGGGTGACAAAAGGGACCTTTTACTATTATTTTTCAAGTAAAGAAGAACTGCTTATGGATATCCATCTTGGATATATTAGCGAAATATTGAGCCGCCAAGAGCAAATCTTAGGGGATGATTCAAAAAGCTTTAAGCAAAAATTATTTGACATTATTTTAATGTTAATTTCCGATATTAAGATTCGCGGCCGTGCTGCAAAAATCTTTTTTAGAGAAATGAAAAATTTAAGTCCGGAACATGCTGCATTAATTGTGCCGAAACGGGATCAATTCCGTTTAAATACTGAGGAGCTGATTCAAGCTGGAATGAAAAATGGCGAATTTCGGCCAGATTTAAATGCATCCATTGTATCTTTTGCGATTCTTGGGATCGTCAACTGGAGTTATCAATGGTTTAACCCAAAGGGAGCTTATACGGACCAAGAGGTAAGCGAGATATTTGTCGATATGATTTTAAAGGGAATTCAATTACGCGGATAGAAATAAAAAGAGGGATATTAATGCCGATTATATCCCTCTTTTTAAGTCAAGAACATACCAACCGGTTAGTATTGGTGAATAACTCCAAAATTAATAGGTATAAATCAAAAGAATGGTGCATTTCATTTAGTTGGAAAGCTTGTTTTTCAAAACGAATGTAGAGACGGAGGTATAAAAGAAGAATATGCACGAAATACAGATAACTGTTCGTTTCGGCGAAACAGATGCATTAGGCCATATCAATAATACAAGTTATTTCATTTACCTTGAAGAAGCAAGGATTCGCTTTTTTGAAGCAATTGGCTACCAGGTTGATGCACGGGATTGGAATTTTATCCTTGCTTCTACGAAATGTGATTTTATTAGCCAAGGGTATTTCAATCAACAATTAATAATTAAAACAAGCGTCTCCAAAATTGGGTCAAAAAGCTTTCACTTGGACCATGAAATCATTTGTTCGCATACAAAGAAACTGATTGCCCAAGGGAATGCGGTGATGGTCTGCTTTGATTTTGAAAAACAACAAAGTGAGCTACTGCCGGAAGTTTTATTAGATAAACTGAAAAGTCATCTGGTGTATTCATAGGGTTATCCACAATAATAAAAGTCTGAATTTTTTGAATTGAAAGGAGGATGAAAACATGCCTTATCAAGTGAATAAGGATACGATTCCTGTTCGTATAGGAGAGGAGTTAAATCTAGCTATTTTAGAAACGTTTTTGCGTGAGAATATTAAGTCATTGCCGAGTGCCCCGCTGGAAATTTTACAGTTTTCTGCAGGAGCCTCGAATTTAACCTATCAAATAAGGATGGGAGACTGGGAGGCAGTGTTAAGACGTCCTCCTCTTGGTCCAGTGGCACCAAAAGCACATGATATGGAACGGGAATTTAAGATTCTGACAGAATTAAATCCCATCTTCCCGGCCGCACCTAAGCCATTTCTGTTCTCCGATAATCATGAGATTGTCGGCAGCCCATTTTTTATCATGGAGCGAAAGCATGGTTTTGTCTTGGACACTTCATTTCCTGCTGGAGTACATGTGACACCTGAGCTTTGTCAACAGATTTCTGAACTAATGGTTGAAAACCTGGCGAAACTGCATGCTCTTCCCTACAAGGAAACAGGACTTATGCAAATAAGCAAGCCTGATGGCTTTATGGAGCGGCAGGTTCACGGCTGGATTGGCCGTTATGAACGGGCCAAAACGGATGAAATTTCCGAGGTGGAATCCCTGAAGAAGTGGCTTGTGAGCAATATTCCTAACCATTCTGAGGCAGCTGTGATTCATTATGATTACAAGCTGAATAATGCGATGTTAAATGATGATTTTACCGAGATGGTCGGTTTGTTTGATTGGGAAATGACTACCGTAGGTGACCCCCTTGCTGATTTGGGGGCTGCGATGAGTTACTGGAGTCTCCCTGAGGACCCGCAAAACATGAAAAAAGGGATGGGCAGAGATCCGGTTACCGCTGTCCACGAAGGTTTTTTCACAAGGAAGGAATTTATTGAGTGCTATGCCAGAAAAAGCGGCAGGGATGTCTCTAACTTGCATTTCTATTTGACGTTTGCTTATTTCAAACTCGCTGTCATCTGCCAGCAAATCTATTATCGGTATAAGAAGGGTCAAACAAGCGATACAAGATTTGCAACCCTAAACAATTATGTTAAGGGATTAATCCAGCATGCGACATTTACAGCCAATGAAAAGCTTTAGCAGGGGGATGGAATGAAATGGCCAAAATTCACCTTCTTGTGAAGAAGGAAGATATCAGTGAGGAGAAAATTTTAGAAGGAAATAAAGTGGCAGTTGTTTTAGACATTCTTTTAGCCACGACAACCATTGTATCAGCTTTAAAGGACGGAGCAAAGGAAGTTATACCTGTTCTTAACAGTTCCGAAGCTAGTGATTTAGCTGAAAATTTCATGCCCGGTACCTGCCTTCTTGCTGGTGAACTGGATGCGAAACCAATTGACGGCTTTTTATATCCCAGTCCAACCTTAATCAGGGAGAACGTCAAAGGAAAGACGCTCATTTTATCTACCACAAATGGAACAGTTGCTTTAAGAAAGGCTGCTTCCGCCAAGAAGGTTTATGTAGCCTCGATTTTAAATAATCCTGCGGTTGCCGAAACGCTGGCGAATGTTGAGGAAGAGCAAACCGTTCTTATCATTTGTTCCGGAAATTCCGGAGAGCTCAGCTTAGAAGACTTTTATGGTTCAGGGCATCTAATTGATTGTTTGGTAAAAGCAGGCCAACACGAGCTAACAGACGCAGCAAAGGCTGCCATGTATTTTTACCGCGGTCAGGAACATGCTGGGTATGAAATATTCGTAAACTCCTATGTTGGCAGGCTATTAGAAAAATATGATCAACATCCAGATTTGAAACTCGCGGTTTCTAAAGGGATTACATCTATCGTACCGATTTTGAAAAATGGAAAAGTAGTAATCGAGACAGCTTGCACTGTCTAGAAAATTTAAGGAGATCAGGGGGGATAACGGATGAGGTTTTTAGATACCGTTGCGTTAGTGACCGGGGCCGGAAGCGGAATAGGAAAAGCCGCTGCCATTAGGCTTGCAAGTGAAGGGGCAAAGGTCATTTTGGTGGGCAGGACAAAAAGAAAATTGGAAGAAACGGCTGAAGAAATAAATCGCCAAAGTAAAATTCCAAGGGCTGAAATTTTTCCAGCGGATTGTACGGATGCCGAAGATGTCGAGGAGCTGGCAGAATATGTCCAGCAGCATTATGGTGATCTCCACATTCTTGTTAATAATGCAGGAGGGTCACGACACAACAAAATATTAGACATGTCGGAAGCAGATTGGGACTATGTTCAAAATGTGAATTTAAAGAGCGTATTCCTTGTCTCAAAAGCAATGGGGAAAATCATGATTGAGGGCGCACAGCGTTCCGAGCACAATCGTGCGATTGTCAATATTGCCTCATTATCGGGACACCAGGCTGGGGCGGAAATTCCTCACTATAGTGCAGCTAAAGCGGCAGTGATTAATTTTACAAGATCATTGGCGTTGGACTTTTCTAAATACGGAATCCGTGTGAACTCCGTTTCGCCAGGGTTTGTCGAGACCCCGTTAACCGAACGAGGCCTGCAAAATGAACGTTTTGTCCGTGCCATTGAAAAAAATACGGCAATGTCGAGAGTGGGAACTCCTGAGGAAATTGCAAGCGTCATAGCGTTTGCAGCATCCAGCGATGCCTCCTATATGACCGGTTCTGATTTACTAGTGGATGGCGGCTGGCTGATTAAATAATTTTAAAAACCATAAAATTTTTAAATGGAAAGGGAGATCATAATGGCGCAAGAACATTTATTAGTAGAAAAATTAGGACCTGTTTTATCACTGACCTTGAACCGCCCGGAAAGTCTCAATGCCTTTAGCCCGGAAATGATTTTAGGATTGAAGGATGCTCTCAGAAACGCGCAGAATGATGACGATATCCAAGCCATCGTGCTATCTGGATCCGGCCGTTCCTTCTGTGCCGGCGGTGACGTGAAAGGGATGGGACAGGGAAGGTCAGGCGTTCAAGTTTATGAACATATTGGCAAACTGAATGAGCTTATTTTATTAATGAAGGATGTTGAAAAGCCGATAATTGCCGCGGTTCACGGCTTTGCTGCGGGTGCAGGCTTTAATTTGGTTCTAGCCTGTGACTTAATAGTCGCAGCCGAGGACAGTAAATATGCGCTAAGCTTTTCCCAGGTTGGGCTGATTTCTGATGGAGGAGGTTCTTATTTCCTTCCTAGGTTGGTTGGTCCGCATTTAGCCAAGCAATTCTTCTTTACAGCAGAGCCTATTCCGGCCGAACGTCTTTATCAATTAGGTGTCATCAATTATCTTGTTCCGGCTGAGAAGCTTCAAGAAGAAACAACTAAATTAGCTTTAAAATTAGCGAATGGTCCAGGATTGTCATATGGAAAACAGAAGAAACTGGTTGATAAATCGTTTACTTCATCGCTGGAAGAGATTCTTGAGCTAGAGCGTTTAACCCAAATGATTATGGTTGAATCAGAGGACCATAAAGAAGGAACTACAGCCTTTAAAGAAAAGAGAAAACCGGTATTTAGAGGCAAATAGGAGTTTATGAAGGAGGCCCCCTGAGTCCACTCAAGGCCTCTTTTTCTATGAGAATATTAACAGAATATGAACAATGTATTAATTAATAGGGAAGAATAATACTGAAGGTTTGCTATGTTTGCAAATTTGTTTACACTAATAGTATCAAGTTTCTAACTCTGGGAGTTGAGCATTAGTGAAAATATTAGTGATCGAGGATAATAAAAGTGTTTGTTCAATGATTGAAATGTTTTTTGCAAAAGAGGGGATTGAAGGAGTATTTGTCAATGACGGATTCGAGGGCTACAACCAATTCAAGAATGGCACATGGGATGCTTTGATTGTTGATTGGATGCTGCCCGGCATGGATGGGGTCACCATATGCCGAAAAATCAGAGAAGAAAAAAATACTGTCCCCATCATTATGCTAACAGCAAAGGACAGCGAGTCAGACCAGGTTCTTGGCCTTGAAATGGGAGCGGATGACTATGTAACGAAGCCGTTCAGCCCGCTGACCCTGATGGCCCGGATTAAGGCAGTAACCCGACGTGTTCAGGTCCAGGCACCAAAAGATAACGAAGGGGCATTGGAAACAGACCATTTTAAAATCAACAAAACAACTAGAGAAGTAATGGTTGACGGGACTCCGATAACCAATTTGACCCCCAAGGAGTTTGATTTGCTTTTCTATATGGCGGAGCATCCTCGCCAGGTTTTCTCACGGGAGCAGCTGCTTGAAAGGGTCTGGGGCTATCAGTTTTATGGAGATGAACGAACCGTTGATGTGCATATCAAAAGGTTGCGGAAAAAGGTGGAGACTTCGGAGCAGCCATTCTTCCATACTGTTTGGGGAGTAGGGTATAAGTTCGATGACGCGCTTAAAACAGACTAAGTTCCGTTACTTTTATCAACAGTTTAGCAGCCATATCAGCATTATTATTGTAGCGTTTTTACTATTAAGTTTATTATTTGCCCATTATCTTGAAAACCTTGTTTATAGGAACAAGGCGGATGAACTAATTTCCTATGGCAAAGCTATTTTGTCGGATATTAAAGAAAATCCGTATGCAACCGAAATCGTGCTTAATAAATATAGTTCTGTTTTACCAGCTCGTAAAATAAGCTTTAGTTTATTTGATCGGGATGGCAAATTGTATTTAGTTTCTAATCGAGGGCCAGAAATTAAATACCTGCCCCGGGAGGATTGGGAAAGCTTAAAAAAGGGTAAGACGATTATTGTTCAAAGCGATTATAAAAGATTTGACCAGGATGGCGTAACATTTGTCGTTTTACCCTATTTGGAAAATGGAAAATTCTATGGGGGAATTCTGCTCACCTCACCGATTAGCGGTTCCCTCGAAATGATTCAAGAAATTAATCAGATTTTATTGTATACTATTTTGATTGCTTTTGGTGTTTCTTTCCTTCAGAGCTGGTACTTATCAAGAATTCATGTGAAAAGGATTAGAAGGCTTCGGGAGGCAACCTCCCAAGTATCTAAAGGGGATTATAATGTTCATGTTCAATCCTCAAATTATGATGAAATCGGAGAATTAGCAAATGATTTTAATCACATGGTTGATAAAATCAATACCTCTATGGCCGAGATTGAAAGCTTGGAAAACCGCCGTCGTCAATTTATGGCCGATGTTTCTCATGAAATGAGGACACCGCTTACGACCATAAGCGGAGTGATTGAAGGGCTAAAAAACAATATGATTTCTGAAGAAGATAAAGAAAGAGGCATAAACCTAGTCAGCCAAGAGGCAAAAAGACTGATTCGTCTCGTCAATGAAAATCTTGATTTTGAAAAAATCCGTTCCAACCAGATACAGTTAATGAAGGAAGAAATTGAGCTTTTGGATGTTCTTGAGATAATACAGGAGCAATTAAGTCTTCAGGCGGAAGAAAAAAACAATCAAATCATTGTTGAGGCAGCACCGGAAGTTTACGTAAAAGCCGATTACGATCGGCTTATTCAAATCTTAATTAATATAACGAAAAATAGCATTCAATTTACAAGAGAGGGAACCATCTGGCTTCGCGGAAGGGAAGAGCCGGACAGCGTCATCATTGAAGTGGAGGATACCGGAATTGGGATTGATCCTGCTGAAGTAGAAAAAATCTGGCGCCGCTTTTATAAAGCTGATATTTCCAGAACCAGTAACCCTTATGGTGAGTTTGGTCTAGGACTTTCTATTGTGAAACAGCTAGTGCTTCTCCATAGTGGGGATATAAATGTTGTGAGTGAAAAAGGGAAAGGGACAAAATTTATTATTCGTTTTCCAAAATAACGTCGCGGGAAAATTGCTCCCGCGGCTTTTTTCATAATAATTTCTAAAAGCCGTTAAAGTTTGTTAATAATTTCTTAAAATTTGTCAGGTATAGTAAAGACAAGATAAGAAGTTAACATACTTAAAGGAGAAGATTACGATGGAATTCAGAGATCCGAATGAAATCAATCAAACTCAAAACGATTCGTATGAAGTGACAAGAATCCAGCCCGGAACAGAGCAGATGAGGACCGCTCCTCCTGTTAAAAGTAAACCCAAAAAAGGGTTTGTAAAAGGATTTGTTTCGACGGTAGCGGCAGGAGTGGTCGGATCTGCATTGACATTAGCAGTCCTGCCGCATACTGATTACTTCCAGAACTATTATCCTGCAGCGGCAAATCAAGACACAAGCAGTTCACAGGCAGCCAAGAGTACGGCTTCAACGGTTAGACCGGTGTCAACAAAGTCCACTTCAGATTCTGCTTCTATTGCTGATACAGTGGAGCAGGTTTCAAAGGCGATTGTCGGTATTGTCAATTACCAGCAGCAAAATGATCCGTTTTTCCGTAGTTCAAATTCATCCCAAAGTGTAGAATCTGGATCGGGCTCTGGGGTTCTTTTTCAAAAAAAGGGTGATTTTGCCTACATCGTTACCAATAACCATGTAGTAGAGGGTGCTTCGAAGCTGGAGGTTTCCTTATACAATGGTGAAAAAACGACAGCAGAAGTTGTCGGCACAGATGCCTTGACTGACCTTGCAGTTTTAAAAATTGATGCTAAAAATGTTACGACAACAGTTCAATTTGGCGATTCATCAACCCTTCGTCCCGGCGATCAGGTTTACGCAATCGGAAATCCATTGGGGCTAGAGCTTTCCAGGACAGTAACCCAGGGAATTGTCAGTGCCACGAATAGAAGCATTCCAGTTTCGACATCAGCAGGGAACTGGGAAACCAATGTCATCCAGACAGATGCAGCGATTAATCCAGGAAACAGCGGAGGAGCGCTAATCAATTCTCAGGGGCTTGTCGTTGGCATTAATAGCATGAAAATTTCCGAAAATGGTGTGGAAGGTCTGGGATTTGCCATCCCAAGCAATGATGTTATTCCAATCGTTAATCAACTAATCCAAAACGGAAAAATTGTGCGTCCCTATTTAGGGGTTGGACTGGCAGACTTAAATCAAGTTTCGCAAATGTATTGGCAAAGCCTTCCTGAAAATATCACCAAAGGGGTTTTGGTCATGAATATTGACCCGAATTCCGCCGCCGCCAAAGCAGGCTTCGAGCCAAAGGATGTGATTGTTTCTATGAACGGAACAGCAATTGCTAATTCATCGGATTTAAGAAAATATCTATACTCTAAGGTTAAAGTTGGCGATGAGATTAAATTTGAAATATATCGTGATGGAAAACAAAAAACGTTAACTGCCAAGTTGACGAATAATAATAGCGAATAGATTTAGAAAAGATAAAACCATTAACTTCAAATTTGAGGTGATATGGTGAACCGAATTGGAAAATATGCAACAAGCGATTTTGTGGATGATATTGAGCTGCTGACTATGCTTTTTGAACTCCCTGAGAAGGATAAAATGCTAATGTGGTCTGAAGGCTATATTGACCTTGTGATTGAAAAATTACCTGTATATGCCCGTGACATTTTGGAGAAAAGGATCGAAAAGTGGGAGGATACAAAATCTTATTTTGAAATTCAGCTGAATGAAATTAAACAGGACCAAGAGTTTTTAGCAAAATTAAAGGGCGAACGGAAGGAGTTCGCTCTTTTTGTCATGAAACGGTATCCAGAGTTTCAATCACTGCTGTTTTTGATATATGATGGAAACCTTAAAGAAAGGGATTTAAGGAAGTTTGTTTATCGGCGAAGATTTAATTCTGGTAAAAAGTATCTCCATTAAAAAGCTTTCAATTGTTGCAGCTGTCAACACCCATACCTCTTGGAATATGATATAGGGCAGCAACTTTGGAGGTGGTGTTATGGCAGTTGTAAAAGCCAGGAAATCAGACATCGATTTATTGGCACGATTACTAAGAGCAGAAGGCGAAGCAGAAGGGGAGATGGGAATGCTCCTGATTGGAAATGTGGGCATAAACCGGATTCGCGCCAATTGCTCAGATTTTAAGGGGCTTCGAACTATTCCGCAAATGATTTATCAGCCTCACGCATTTGAGGCAACGACCCATGGCTATTTTTATCAAGCCCCAAGGGAGTCTGAAAGAAGACTTGCCCGAAAGGTGGTAAACGGAGAAAGATTTTGGCCGGCAAAATTTTCACTTTGGTATTTCAAGCCGCAAGGTAATTGCCCGCCAACATGGTATGATCAGCCGTTTGTTTCAAGATATAAGGCCCATTGTTTTTATCAGCCATCCGCGGAAGAATGTGAAAGTGTATATACAACGTTTTAAATGTAAGAGCCATTAGGAATAGCGGCTCTTGTTTTTTTGTATACGGAATCCCTATGAATGAAGTCCATTTTTATTACATATAAGTGGTAATAAAGAACTTGGACAAGGGATGACGAGATGCTGAAAAAATGGGTCATAATTGGCTTTGGAACGTCGATGATTGGAATTGGCATTAACGGGTTTATCCTCCCCTTTCACCTAATAAATGGCGGATTTTTTGGGATTAGTCTGTTGGCCAATTATCTTTGGGACTTAAACCCGGGAATTATATTTATTCTATTGAATATCCCGGTTTACTTGTTTGCGATTAAATATGAACCAAACCTTTTTATAGATGGCTTAATAGGTGCTATTGTTTCAGGGGTAATGATTCAATTTTGGCTGCCGCTCGGCGGTGTTTTTCATATGCCTATCTTAAACAGTATCATAATTGGTGCCATTATAATTGGAATCGGTGTTGGCGTGATGTTAAGAAATCATATCAGTCCCGGCGGAATCGACTTGCTAGCACTGATTATTTCCAAATGGTCCAAAGTGAATGTGGGGTTGGTTGCCTTAACCATCGATGGAATGATCATAATTTTAGGTCTGCTGCTGCTAAAAGATCCAAAATTCTTGTATTCATTAGTCATAGTTACGATTATCGGATTGTTGATCAGCATTATTACCTCGATTGGCAGGATAGAAATTTCAAAAAATTAATAAGCAAAGAGATCATGTTCACCGTTTATTCACTCCTTTTTCAGAATTGATTGCTATGATAATACTAAAAGGAAATTTCTTGAAATGGAGTGTTTAAGGTGAATATTTTACTGGCTGAAGATGATGTCCGGCTGGGGAAAATAATGACACACTTGTTAAAAAAAGAATTTCATCTTGTCGATTGGGTGACCAGTGGCAAAGAGGCATATGACAATGCCCGCATCTATAACTATGATGTTATTATTCTGGACTGGATGCTGCCCGGGGAAAGTGGGCTTTCAGTCTGCAAACGGCTGCGCGAGAAGGAGATCCAAAGTGGCATTTTATTTGTTACGGCTAAAGATGCCAATGAAGACATCATCACAGGTTTAGATTCAGGCGCGGACGATTACATTGTAAAACCATTTGAGTTTAATGAGCTTTCCGCACGGATTCGGGCAATTTGCCGCCGGAAGGAGAAACCTGTTGAAGAATTAATCACGATCAAAGATTTCTCCTTGAATCTGAATACCCATGAATGTAAAAGAAATGGGTATATAATCGATTTAACGAAAAAGGAATATCAACTATTGGAATTGTTAATGCGAAACGCAAATCAAGTTTTGACAAGAGAAATTCTGTTCGAAAAGCTTTGGGGCTATGATTCAGAAGTTTCGGATAATGCGCTTGATGCTTTAGTGAAATTGGTGCGCAAAAAGGTTGATGTCCCTGACAAGCCTTCTTTGATTCAAAATGTCCGTGGAATTGGCTATAAAGTGAGAAATTCTAATGTTTAATCAAGTGAAAAGACGTTTAACAGTTGTTTATACCTTATCGCTGGTCAGTTTGCTTGTTTTGTTTATCGGAATCCTGTACTTCCTTATTTCGCATGAAATCAGTGCAAAGGAAGAGGAACAGCTAATCGGGTATTTTGTTAAAGAAAAGTCTGATTTCCTCGAGGACCTTTATGAGAGGGAACACCATGGAATTGAGTATGATCCGAACAAGTCGATATTTTATTATATATTTAATCAACAGAAAGAGTTTGTGTATGGTGAGGAAAACGTTCAGGGATTTTACCGATGGGTGGAAAATGTACCGATTACAAGTGCTGCCAAGACGGAGAGGATACAGTGGGGAGAAAAACATTTACTTGTGATGATCCTGCCGCTTGAGTCTAGTGGCTTTGCCGTCCTAGGAATGAATATTACAGCAGAAAAACACTTGATTCAAAAAATCACCTGGACGTTGATAACTTTAACGGTATTTTTTAGTTTGATTTTTGCCTATTTAGGTTATTATTTTGCGGGACAAGCAATGAAGCCTATTAAAACAGCTTATCACAAACAGGAAAAATTTGTTTCCGATGCCTCGCATGAACTTAGGACACCATTAAGTATTTTTTACAGTTCGATTGACCTGTTAAATCGCGAAGAGAGTCAGAATATGAGTCCACTTGGAAAGGAAATCCTTCAGGATTTACAAACTGAAGCACAATTAATGAATAGACTAGTCAATGATTTACTCCAATTGGCCAGAAGTGATAAGAAACAATTAACTATGGAGATGAAAGAGGTTAATTTATCTGAATTGTTAACATCCATATACAAGCGGTTCTTACGGAAGAAACCAGCCACTATCATATTTGCACAAAAAATTGAGCCTGAGATTTTTTTGGTTTGCGATGAAACAAGGATACAGGAATTGGTTTATATATTGTTAGATAATGCATTCAAGTATACAAATGAAGGAGAAGTTAAGCTTACATTAAGATTAAACTCTTCTGAAAAAATTATTACTGTTGAAGATTCAGGGTGCGGCATTGCGCAAGAAAATCTTCCTTTTATATTTGACCGTTTTTACCGGACAGATGCCTCAAGAGCAAAAGGAGGCTCCGGTTTAGGTCTATCAATTGCCAAGTCGATTGTGGAGGCCCACGGTGGAAAAATATCCGTGCAAAGCATGCTGGGTAAAGGCAGTGTTTTTACGGTCACAATAAAAGACAAAAATTAAAACGGCAGGATTGGCTGCCGTTTTAATTTTTCAGTTTGCCTTGCTTAGCCTCAGACCCATGCATGATGGTTTCGATATATTTTAGAATTGATAGAACAAAAATGAGGGAAATACTGCCGGCGTATAAAACCAATGCCCACCGCTCTGTTGAATCTGTTCCAATCAATAGCCCGTGCAGAACCATTAGCACCCATGCCGGAAAAACTGCAAGATGGAGTTTTTTTCAATTTTTTATCCCTAATTTTTTTATGAAAAAATCTGAAGAAATCATCACAATGAAAAATAGATAAAATGATAATGTGCCAAGAGCAGAATATATAGGTTGATTGTTTGCAAGTAAAGGGACAAAAAGTTCTGGAATGGAATACGGAACATATTGATCGCGCCAAATTAACATGAGATGAAAAATAATCGTCAACAAACCATACCAGCCGCTGATTTGATGCAGGGAAAGAAGATAGGCTTTCTTTTTCTTCATCACCGTAAAGGAACTGACCAACCCGATTGCAAGGGAAATGGTCATGAAAAAATAGGCCAAAAAACCAGAGCTGCGAATCAATGTCCAAATCGAAATATAGTGGTTTATCAAGTTATCACCTTCCTTTAAAGGTAGTAATTGTTTCATCTTCATGAACGAGAAGCACTGAATAGTGGGGGTTAATGCCCGCTAATGCCTCCATTAATGTGCTATCTTTTTCCATAAAGCAAAGCTTAGCCATTACCTCTGCATCCTGGCAGTTTTCTGTAATGACAGTTGCTTGAAGGATTTCTGATTCAACTGGCAGACCTGTTTTCCCGTTTAATAGGTGGTGTTTTATCCCCTTCTCCTGTACCCAACTGCGATAGACGATATTAGAGGTAGCAATGCTTCCGTTTTTTAATGAAATGTTAGCCATTTCTTGCTTTTCTTCAAAAGGGTGGGCTACACCGATTTTCCATTCCTTCTTTCCATCGGACCAGCATGTAATATCGCCGCCGCCGTCAACAATCCCTGACTTGGCCCCACCGATATTTTTTAGCCATCGTGCTGCAGCTTCAACGGCATAGCCTTTACCTATACCGCCTAAATCTATTTGATTTTCACTGCGTTTTTTTATCGTAAAGGTCTCAAAGTTGAAATCATATGGCGTGTGTTCATCAGTACAAATGACTGGCACTTCGTTCCCAACTTTCAAACTAGACTGGAATGGAAAGGAGTTTGTATAGCCGTGGTATTGCATCTGGGCAAGTAAATAGGGTGAGAAGTATCCTTTCGTCTTCTCGCGATATTGTTCTGCCTGATAGAGTACGTCAAAGAGCGGAGGGGAGACCTTAGCGGTTTCTCCCGGCGCCAACCTATTCAATAATCCAAGTTCATTGTTGGGATTAAAACGAGACCATTCCTTTTCAACATACCGAATCCATCCGGTCATAATCTCCTTCCAATTTGAAATGTGAGTATTGGAGACGGCAATATAAAATGACGTGTTCATTGCCTCTAGGACCAAAAAATCAAAATCATCATGATCTTCGGGTTTGGCGGTCACTTTGTCTTACACCTCCCGAGACAGATTCTCCGTTTATGACAAAGTTAGACCAATCAAGTTTGGCATATTCCCTTTCTTCCTTGCTCATTGATTTTGTTACAGAAAGGTCATTCACAATAGACCCCTTATTTCCCGGATTTGTCCCAATTTGTGTGATGACAAAAGCTGTAAGAGCGGTTCCAGTTACGCCTAGCAGCCATTTTGATTTCGTTGATTTTGCCATTTTCCTCACCTTTCCTTTATAGTGGTTTTAAAGTGAATGCTGAATTTGTTTCATCCCACGAGACGCGAAAGCCCAGCCCGTTTGCTGCTACTGAGATTGGTAGGAACACGGAATTTTCCATGTAGACAGCTTTTGTCGGCATCGGAGTTTTCAGTTGATTTTCATAGATTGCATTCGAGCCTGCTCGAACAATTAATTCCTTATTACCCTTTGTGAGGATACAAATTCTACTCTTAGGGTAAAAAACTGCTTCTGCTCCCACAGCATCAGCAAATGCCTTTGCTGAAATAAGCAGCTGCCCATTCTGCGGAATGACATAAAGGCGAGATTCTTGGTTACCATTGTTGACTGCCATTTCGGACGGAGTATCTACTGGTAAATCGTTATTGGCATTAGTTCGCGGTTCCCGTGTCCAAATATTCCAAAATTCTTGTGATTGGGCTTGCGGGATGGGACTTTGGACTTGATTTTCCCACCCCTCGAAGTCGTCATCATGATCTTCCATTTCATAGTCCTCATCATCATCTTCATCGTAAGACTGAAAATACTCACGCTTCTCGTGATCGTCATCATCCGCTATAACAGCAGTTGTTCCAATTGAGAAAATCACAAATAAGCTGGCAAGTATGGTAAATAATTTTTTCTGTTTCATCATCCATCGGACACCTCCATTTATCTTATTAACTGAAGTTTAGCCCCCTTGTCTGAAAGGAAACTGAAAAGACTATGCTAAAATTAAAAAAGTTCAGTTTATATGAAAGGGATATGATCATGAAACCAGTTAGAGATCGAATAAAGGAGAATTTAGCTGTTTTATTCGTCGGCTTTAATCCCGGGGTCCGCTCAAGTGAAACAGGCCATCATTTTGCAGGGCCAAGCAACCGTTTTTGGAAGATCCTTCATGAAGCAGGCTTGACACCAAGAAAATTGGACCCATCGGAAGGTGATTTATTGCTGGAATTAGGAATGGGGATTACAAATATAGTGGAAAGGCCGACAAAAGCGGCTGCTGAAATCACGAAGGAAGAATTCAAAGAAGGAAGGGAAATTTTAAAACAAAAGATTGAAAAACTGAAGCCTCAAATTGTTTGTTATGTTGGAAAAGGCGTATATCTGGAATACTGCGGTCGTAAAACAGCGCCATGGGGGATACAGGAGGAGGCAATTGTGCCGGGGACGGTAGACTTTGTTGCCCCGAACACAAGCGGATTGGTCAGAATGAAGTTCGATGAGATGGCGGAGATTTATCGGGAGCTTGCCAGGTTAGTCGCAAAATAAAACGACGGCTCAAGGAGTCCGTCGATTCTTATCATTGGTATTTCTTTTGATAGTGCGTTAAGGCGATAAGCGGGAAGATGTACCGGTAGCTGTGGTAATGGATATAGAAGGCTCCGCCCATTCCCTGTCCTTTTGGATATTCTGTTGTCCAGTCGTCTTTATCTAACGATTCTAATAGATATTCAATCCCTTTTTGAATCACGGGAATCGGTTTATCGGCAAGTGTAATCAAGGCATCAAGTGCCCATGCGGTATGGGTAAGAGTACTGAACCGGAGCGGAACGTAGGTCTTTTGGTAATCGCTGTGACAGGACTCTCCCCAGCCGCCATCCGGATTTTGAATGTTTTTTAACCAGTCCGCTGCTTTTTGTATACGTTGGTCCCTTTCTGGTATGTCTACTGCCAGTAATCCGGTGATAGCTGCCCAGGTTCCGTACGTATAGCAAATTCCCCAGCGGCCATACCAGGAGCCGTCGCGCCTTTGGTCTTTCCAAAGCCAGTTGATGCCATTTTTTATGACAGTATGGTTTTTGGGCAGATTTGTATAATTACCAAAGAACTCTAATGTTCTTCCAGTGAGATCGGCACATGTCGGGTCCTTTAGTAAAAACTCGCCTTTTTCTAACGGCAATAATTTCAACAAATTTGAATCGGCTTTTCTCTCAAAGGCTGGCCAGCCGCCGTCGTCATTTTGCATCGACAAGGTCCAACTGATTCCTCTCTCCCAAGCCGCTTTTTCAGAGGAGGCAATTCTTGAAAGTGATCTAAGGGAGGCGGTCGTGTCATCCACATCCGGCAGGATTGTATTTATATTCGAAAAGCCCCAGCCTCCAGGCAAGCTGTTGGGATTATGAATCACCCAATCGCCAAATTTATGCTGCTGGCGAGTTAAAAGGTAACGATTTGCTTCTGCAACCATGGTGTCTTCCGGAGATAATCCAGCTGATTGCAAGGCAAAACTTATTAAGGATGTATTCCAAACAGTTGCTGTTGTGTATTGCATATGGGGAAAACCGTTTATTTCACATTTCATGGACTTTAGTCCCTCAATCGCTTTGGTAATAACCGGGTCCGTTTTTTTATAGCCAAGTGAGAGCAGGGCAAAAATCATTAAGAAGGTACTGCTGTAGTAACTTAAAAATGTTCCGTCCGGTTCAATTCTGTCCAGCATGTATTTTTTTGCTCGTTCAAGTGCTAAGTTTCTGAGCTCTTCCGGGATGCCAATTAAATTCTCCACTCCATTTTCAATCAAGGATAACAACGAGCGCCATTCATCCGAACGAATCCATTGTTCGTCTGCCTCCCGGTGGATGTGCAGGTCGGTTAAGTCGGGAGCATTTTTAGCTTTTATCGATAACTTCTTGGAGGCAAGAATCATTATTGGTGTCAAATTAGCCCGCCCAAACACAGAAAAGGAATAGAAATTGATCGGGAAGTTAGTCGGCAAAAGAATAACTTCAATCGGCAGTGGTGAAAACGAAGGCCACCTGTATTGGCCAGTTAGGGCTAGCATGATTTTCGTATACGTACTAACCTCTTTTAGACCTCCATGGGCTAAAATAAATTTCTTTGCCTCCTGTAAATTCTTGTCTTCTTGTGAGTAATATCCGGAGAAAAGGAGGGCATAGTACGCCTCCAGTGTAGATGATGCATTTCCATTTCCCTCATCATAAAAAAGCTTCCAAGCCCCGTTTTTTTCCTGCTTACTTAAAATACGCCTGCAAAGACCTTCGATTAATTCTTCATCATGTATCTCCAATGTGCGTAATAAAATGATGGTATAAGCATCTGTTGAAATTCCTGTATCAAAAGGATAATCCCAGGAGCCGTCGGGAGATTGGTCTTTTCTAAGCCTGTCAATAATCCAATCGATACCCATTTGTATATCCACCTGCAGGTCACTCCTTTCTTAGGCAAAACTCCTTAGGCTATACATATTCCTATTGTGCAAGGACCATTCGTATTGGGGGTATTTGCCTTGTTTTTTTGGAGGAATCGTGACAAACCGCCGCTAGAAATCATCCGGGCAGAATTAAGAAAAAAAAATAAAGGGGCAGCTGTGGTCCAGATCCCGTTAACAGGGAGAGATCAAGTTCTTTTAGAAAATATAAAAAAGGTAACAGCAAAACATAACCTTAATAATGTCACAAGGACAAAAGCCTACCTTGATTTCTATCTCCAGTACCCAGATATCCAATGGGCGTTTTTGGGTCATATGGTTTCACGAAACGGCGGGTACAACATGACCGATTTAAAAGGGGAATTTTTAACGAAACTGCTATCAAAAAAAGAAAGAGATTCGTTTTTTTCTTTTTTGGAGAGAGGTAATTGGCTGATTTTCCAGGATGTTTATCCGCAATTTCTGCTTTATGAGGAAAGTCTGCGCAGGGGTAAACCAATGTTTTATATGCTTTCGCATTTAAATGTTTCGACCTTTATGGAAACGATTTGGAATCATTTTTGGGAAAATCATGACCGCTATATTCATTGTATTGCAATGGTCATTAACGAACAGAGTTACTTGGAAAAAAGGGTGGTTCAAAATCAGTTTTACCAGAAAGAAGTATTAAATAAGTTTGAATTTTTTCTACAGGACGTGCTTTCCTTCAACCATATTCTATTTCCTTATGGGGATGGCGGGCTGAAGGGGCAGACGCTTCATCAATTTGAATCCCTGCATGAACGGATTTTACTTGGGAAAAGGTTATATTCCGTTCTTTTTAAAAATAAAGATTTTCATATACAAGCTTTGGAATGGGCAAAATTGCATCCGCATACTGGATCGCGAAAGGATTATTGGCCGCATCTATTTAATAATGTGAATGAGGGGACACCCGGTATAACTTATCCGCTGCGTCTGAAATCCTGCAGACTTAGGAAGGGAGCGAGAAAATTTTACAGCCCGAATCTTGAAAATGCCTGGAAAAATGTCACCCAGACGGAAGCGGAGCCTGGGGATTGGTTTGAAGACTGGCGTGTTGCGGATTATTTAGTGGACGATATGGAAATGATGGACGGGGAGATAAGGGATGAACTCTGTAAAACACTTGAACGACTTGAAATCGCAGCTCTTGCCAAAAAGACGATTAACTTTTAAGCATGTGTTGGCTGGCGGTGTGCTCGGCTCATTAATAGGGACTTATTTGGATCTTTATTTTGTAGGGAAGGGAATGTATGAGTTTACGTTTCGCCCGCTAGCGGACGTTTTTTCCATAAATATCGGGTTTACGCTGGTGGTGCTTCCGATATTTATGGCCGTTTTTTTATATGTGATTGCTGGTCTGAATAAATGGGGGAGGATGGGTGTAATCCTGTTTGCCAGCTTATTAATGCCCATTCTAGAAAAATTAGCTGAGGTTCTTGGCTTGTTTAAGCATGCGGTGGAGTGGAAGCATATTTACACTTTTTTTTGGTATCTTTTATTTTTATCAGCGGTAACGACGTTTTTTCAATGGCTGGAAAAAGAAGAAAAATAAAAAAGCCGAGACAAAGTCTCGGCTGCCCCTTCCGTCCGTACAGTGGTTAAGTGTCCCGCAACAAGCGAATGTTCGGAAGGGGTGAGATTATTTTAACACACTCCTGTAAGAAATATAAATGGGCAAATGTGCCAATACTTTCTTTTCTTTGATGAAAAGTGTATGATTAAGATGATTTTTTACATAAGGAGTGTTATATATGGCTAAAAAAGGATACATATTGATGGAAAATGGCGCGAAAATCGAGTTTGATTTATTTCAAAACGAAGCGTCGGGGACAGTTGAAAACTTTGAGAAACTGGCGAACTCAGGTTTTTACAATGGAGTTATTTTTCACCGAGTAATTCCGGGCTTCGTATCTCAGGGGGGTGACCCTACAGGAACAGGAATGGGTGGTCCCGGCTACACTATCAAGTGTGAAACGGAAGGCAATCCACATAAGCATGTACCTGGTTCACTTTCCATGGCTCATGCGGGAAGAGACACTGGCGGCAGCCAATTCTTTATCGTTCATGAATCACAGCCGCACCTAAATGGCGTTCATACTGTTTTTGGGCAAGTAACTTCTGATCTTGAGGCTGTAAGATCAATGAGAAACGGTGACACCATGAAAGAAGTACGCGTTTTTGATGAAGAATAATTTTAACGGGAGAGCTGAATTTTAGCTCTCTTTTTCATTAGGACTAATAACGTGTAACAAGGGGAAAAACCCATTACCGCTGACCTAAAGAAAGGCTATTGCGATCGGCCATGTTGGAGTGACTGGGAAAGTCTGCTCGAATGGAATTTTGCAGTCGATGGACGAGTTTAAAAAGAAGAATATCAAAATTGTTCCTGTATCACAGCTTCTTGACAATCAATTAATTGAAAAGAAATTTATCCCCTAATAAAGGCAGCGATTCGTTGCCTTTTTCCATTTATTTTCTGAACAAAATCCTTTCCGTGTGGCTCCTAAAGCTGATACAATGACCTTTATTAAATAGAATAAGAGTCATAAGGGAGTAGGATCAATAAATGAAACTAGTTTCTTGGAATGTAAACGGTCTTAGAGCTTGTGTGAAAAAAGGCTTTTTGGAATATTTTCATGAAGTGGATGCGGATATCTTTTGTATTCAGGAAACGAAATTGCAAGAAGGGCAAATTAGTCTGGATTTAGAAGGCTATCATCAATACTGGAACTATGCCGTTAAGAAAGGTTATTCAGGTACGGCTGTTTTTACAAAAGCTGAACCGTTATCAGTTAAATATGGAGTGGGACAGGAAGATGATGAAAATGAAGGCCGAATTCTCACCTTAGAATTCCCTGATTTTTTCTTGGTCAATGTATATACACCAAACTCCCAGAGAGACTTAGCAAGGCTAGGGTACCGTTTGGAATGGGAGGTGCGGATTCTTCAGCATCTGCAAGAGCTGGATAAGATAAAGCCTGTTGTCTTTTGCGGCGATTTAAATGTTGCCCACATGGAAATTGATTTAAGGAATCCGAAATCAAATGTAGGGAATTCAGGCTTTACAGACGAAGAACGTGCTAAAATGTCAACCCTTCTGAAGGCAGGATTTGTCGACAGCTTCCGCCATTTCTATCCGGATAAAGAGGGAGCTTATACGTGGTGGTCATATATGAATAAAGTTAGGGAAAGAAATATCGGATGGCGGATTGACTACTTCATCGTCTCGCAAACTTTAAGTGAGCGTTTAAAAAATGCCGATATTCACGCTCATGTTATGGGTAGTGATCATTGTCCAGTAGTGCTGGAAATACATTAAGGATTAAGGTTAAAAAAACCCTTTGCCAGGGAAAGCTTTGGCAAAGGGTTTTTTTAACCTTAAATTTCATTAAGAGGTGTTCCAAGTTCGTCAAATTCAGGATTCTTATCTGAATCGGTTGAATTGCCTAGTTGTTCTTGAGCGCTTGAGTCGACGAAATCTGTATCATTATCTTTTTTCATTGGATTGAAATTCATATTAACAGCCCCTTCCTAGAGAAAAATTACTTAAGTATTTTTTCCTAAGCAGAAGAAAACTAAACGTTTTTAAAAAATAAAAAATACTATTTGAAATGAACTTTTATCATAGTTAAAAATAGCAGTTGACGAACATTCATTTGAGTAGTAATATAATCATTGTCGCTGATGCGAGATAGTTGGAAGAAAAGTTCTGTTTCATCAATTATCTTGATGAAGGTTGACAAAGAGAAGGGCATTATGTTAATATAACAAATGTCGCTAATCGATAGATTAGTNATCCTGGCTCAGGACGAACGCTGGCGGCGTGCCTAATACATGCAAGTCGAGCGAATCACTGGGAGCTTGCTCCCGGTGGTTAGCGGCGGACGGGTGAGTAACACGTGGGCAACCTGCCTGTAAGACTGGGATAACTTCGGGAAACCGGAGCTAATACCGGATAATCTCTTCCCTTGCATGAGGGAAGGTTGAAAGTCGGTTTCGGCTGACACTTACAGATGGGCCCGCGGCGCATTAGCTAGTTGGTGAGGTAACGGC
>NZ_JBHSHV010000008.1:0-437889 GCF_042653105.1 Neobacillus sp. GCM10023253 | reverse complement strand
TGAAGAAGGTTGACCTCAAAATTGAAATATAGAGAAAACAAGAGAAAACATAAGCTTGTGTCCGGAATTAGGGGGCCAAACCGGTTAGGCGGATATCTCTTGGAAATCGGCGGATTCTTAATCAGTAGAATCATAAAAAAGAACGGGTCCAAGAACCCGTCCCATTAACTATTTAACCACAGCCCCAACTCTACGTTCCACAAACTGCTGCATTCGCTTTAAAGCTTCCTGCAGTTGTTCCATCGAAGTTGCATAGGAGCAGCGGATATACCCTTCGCCGCTTTCACCAAAGGCATTGCCTGGTACAACGGCAACTTTTTCCTCTATCAGGAGTTCCTCAGCAAACAGCTCGGAACTCAGGCCGGTCGCCTTGATTGATGGGAACACATAAAAGGCTCCGCCTGGTGTATGGCAGTCCAGCCCGATATTGTTCAACGTGTCCACTACATAATTACGGCGGCGGCGATAGCTGTTACGCATCGCTTCAACCTCATGGTATGTGTTGCGCAGTGCCTCAATGGCCCCGTGCTGAAGCATATGCGGTGCGCACATGGTCGTGTATTGATGAATTTTTAGCATATGCCCGACAAACTCAGCAGGAGCTGCCAAGAATCCCAACCTCCAGCCTGTCATCGCAAAGCCTTTGGAAAAACCGTTAATTAAAATTGTCCGCTCATACATGCCTTCTATCGCAGCGAAGCTTGTAAATTCCTCGTCATAGGTTAGTTCGGCGTAAATTTCGTCGGAAACGACAATCAGGTCATGTTTTATGATCGTCGCGGCGATTTCTTTCAGATCTTCACGCGTTAAAGCCGTACCAGTTGGATTGTTTGGCGAACAGATTAAAATAGCTTTTGTTTTTTCCGTGATCGCCGCTTCAATTTGCTCGACAGTGATTTTAAAGCCGTTTTCAGGTGAGGTGGATACAGGGATTGGTGTCCCGCCCGCCAATGCCACCAATGGTGCGTAAGAAACGAACGACGGTTCTACGATAAGGACTTCATCGCCAGGGTTTACAATCGCCCGAAAGGCAATGTCGATTGCCTCGCTTGCCCCAACAGTGACGATGATTTGGTTAACGGGATTGTATTCCACGTTAAAGCCTCTCTGTAGATAGGCTGCAATTTCCTCACGCAGCTCCAGCAAGCCGGCGTTTGCCGTATAGGAGGTGAAGCCTTGTTCGATGGATAATATCGTTGCTTCACGCACGTTCCAAGGTGTAATGAAGTCCGGTTCCCCGACACCTAGCGAAATAACGCCCTCCATACCGGCGGCCAAATCGAAAAATTTCCGTATTGCTGATGGCTTAAGTTCTCTAGCTGTATTTGACAGATATTTCGAAATGTCATTACTCATGGTGTAACCACCATTCTGCGGTCTTTTTCGTCGCCGCTATCAAAACAAACGCCATCATGCTTATATTTTTTCAACATGAAATGAGTGGTCGTAGAAACAACACTTTCAATTGGCGATAATTTTGCCGAAACAAAGGAAGCGACTTCGTGCATCGTTCTTCCTTCGACAGTAATGGATAAATCGTAGGCACCTGACATCAGATACAAGGAAGATACCTCAGGAAAACGGGCGATTCTTTGAGCCACTTCGTCAAATCCTACCCCGCGCTTTGGTGTGACCTTTACGTCAATCATCGCAATAGTATGTTCCTGCCCCTCAACCTTGCTCCAGTTGATCAAAGTTGGGTAACTCATGATGACTTTTTGCTCTTCCAGCTTTTTGATCGTTTCGCGGACTTTCTCCTCGCTGCTCATGACCATGGACGCGATGGTCGCCGTTGAAATTTTGTGGTTCTCTTCAATGATTTTTAGAATTTCAATTTCTTCACTATTAAGCTTCATAAGGGAGTACCTCCTAAACTAGCTAAACTTAAAAAATCCTACCTATGATTTTAATCCTTCTCTGCATGAAAGTCACTCCCAAATACTGTTATACAACAAATATATTGTGCTAGCACAAAAAACACAGCCACTTAATGAAAAGTGTCCACGTGAGGCGGACAATGTCCGCGGCTGGTGTCAGGCATTAATGGAATGGAAAGATACTAATGCAGGAGGCAACAATAGAAGCTGTATTGGTGATGGCAAATACCGATGAAGTAAAGCCCGCTCGATAAGGCGGGCTGCCAGTCCCTATTAAATTACAAGCTTATTCTGCTAAAATGAACACATCCGGAAATCCGGCATTTTTAATGGCGTTCATCCGCTCTTCAGCATTTTCACGGCTTGAGAAGGCCCCTGCCTGAGCGCGGTACCAGGTTTCTCCACTTATGACAACAGTATCAACGAACGCCTCGACCCCTTTCGCCTGGAGAAGAGCTACCTGCTTGTCCGCATTTTCTTTGGACTTGAAGGAGCCGGCAATTACCTTGTATAGTGTACCGGTAGGCGGCGGGGTTGGTTTTCGCTGCAAATTAAAAGCCTTGGCAAGCCCGTTTGCGTGGCCTTGAGCGACATCCTGGCGCCACCCTGCTTGTTTCATTAGCGCGGAATCATGGGCATTTGTAATAAAGCCATTTTCAGACAGAATCGCTGGCATGGCTGATTCGCGGAGGACATGGAAGTTGGCCTTTTTCATTCCGCGGTCGAGAAGTTGGTTCATTTTTACGACTTCCCCATGGATGATTTCACGGTACTTTGCCGTTTGCGAGGAATCTGACAGACCATTATAAATGTAATCCTCGTATCCTTGTGCAGCGATTGAAGCGGCATTTATGTGAATCGATAAATAATAATCGGCCCCCCAAGCATTTGCCTCATTTGTCCGAGCGCTCAAGCTTTTCGAGATGTCGCTTTCCCTGCTCATCTTTACTTCAACATTTTCATATTGATTGATTAAAATGCTTCGCAGCCTTAGAGATATATCGAGCGTTACATCCTTCTCATTCAATCCATTGCCCTGAGCGCCAGGGTCGGTGCCGCCGTGGCCTGGGTCAAGATATATCTTCATTTCATCACCTCCATTCTTATTTCACCTATATCTTATGAAAAAAAGGTGGACAGGGTTCGGGCAGGTGTCAGCAAGCTTTTTACCCTTTCCACCTTTTATTTATGAAAACAATCCCCAAAAGGATAGGCTATGGAACAATTTATTCTGGGATCAGTTTAAAAAAGAAAAACCCTTTTTAATAAAAGGGCTAAAGCAAAATCTAATCAAACGTTTGAAGAGGAAATATGCTTTTTTAAAAAAAAATCAGTAAATCGATCAACTCTTATGGCTTCCATGTAGAAAATATAAACTTTTAAAATAAGGGAAACTACTGCTCGATTTTCGCCAAACGTTTAATTAGTGGAAATTCTCCTTAATATTGAATCTCCTTTTGGATGCTATCCAGATTTTTAATGGAGAAATTCACCATCCGTTTATAAAGGTTTAAAACCGATTGACCATATGTGGTTCCCGGTACAGCCCACTTGCCATTTAAGGAGGTCCATGTTGGTGCGGATCCCCTGCTTACCAAGTGGAAACGCGGATCCACTAATGGAAATTGGTTTGGTAGCGGGTTCGTGGTCGCATAGGCGAACAAGTGCTGCAGGTGAGCGATTACCCCTTCTTCAGGTGTTTGGAAGCTGGCACCTGGATTGTTGGGCCCGGTTGCTCCGATGCCGGCGAAGTTGTCCTGCCCCGGCTTGACGACGCCAGTGAATCTGAAGAAGTTTGTCTCGTGAACGGCCTGTGCAAATGCGACGTCTCCGCGAATTCCGTAATATTCGCCATATTTTAGATAAAGACTTCCCAAATTGGGAGCACTTGGGTTGACGTTTTTTACAAATCGGTTCATATGCTCTGGCGATAGGAAGGTTGGTCCGAAAATAGAGTTAATAGTTGAATCTTGGACAGGGGCGATCGGGGTTTCAATGACTGTTTCAGAGCCGCTGCTTGTTTCAGAATCGCCGCCTAAAGCAGTACCGTTATTCGGGTCAGTGGTGCCGGATGGGGCCGCTTCACTCCCTTCATTTGTGACACTGCCAGTACTAGAACCGACTTCTGGACTAGGAGCATTCCCCGAAGAATTGCTGTCAGACGCCCCGGAATTATCCGGTGTACTGCTTGTTCCTCCTGTCGGGCTTGTGGCAGTTACGCCGCCTCCTTCGATAATAATGAAGGAATCATTAAATCCAGCAATTTGCACAACTTTCAAGCGCTGTTCGGCGTTTTCCCGGTTCGCGAAAGCACCTATTTGGACGCGGTACCAGGTCCCACCTGAAATGTTTGTAATATCCACAAAGGCATCAAATCCCATGGACCGAAGTTTGGCTACGCGCTCGTCTGCATTTTCCCGTGATTTGAACGAACCGGAATAGACTTTGAAAAGGGTTCCGGATACGGGAGTAGACGGCACAGGTACTGGCTGAGGGGCAGGAGCAGGTGTTGGGGCGGGCGCTGGCTGCGGTACTGGAGCGGGTTTATATTTTCGAACAAGATTAAAAGCTGCTGCAAGACCGTTCGCATGACCTTGAGCGACCTTCTGCCGCCACGCATCTTGCTTCATTAGCGCTGAATCATGAGCGTTAGAGATAAAGCCATTTTCCGTTAAGACGGCTTCCATATTGGACTCACGCAGCACATGGTAATTGGCCTGCCTCGTGCCGCGGTCAATTAACTCGTTTACCTTCATTACCTCTGCATGAATGATACCTTGGATCTGGGCTGTTCGTGAGGACCTAGAAAGGCCGTTATAAATATAGTCCTCATAACCTTGGGCGGAAGCGCCCGCTGAATTGATATGAATTGACAGGTAAAAGTCTGCGCCCCAAGCATTCGCCTCGCTTGTCCGGGCACCCAGGCTTTTGGTGATATCACTTTCACGACTCATTTTGACCGATACATTTTCAAACTGATTGACTAAAATGGAGCGCAGCTTCAATGCAATATCCAAGGTGACATCCTTCTCATTTAGACCGTTTCCTTGAGCGCCAGGGTCGTTTCCGCCATGCCCCGGGTCTAAATAAATCTTCATTTCATCTCCTCCATTTCACTTATTATCATATATATCCTATGGCAAGAGTTTGAATTGGTTCGGGCCTAGTACATTGTGCCTGTGTTCCCGACTTTTTGGGCAAGGAGTACTTTTTGTAAAGTTTTTTGGAAAAAGGCTAAGAAACCGAAAATGGGGCATCATTTTTTTAATAATGCTATAATACATAAGTCACGTGAATCTTATATAAGGGGAAATGAATGATGATCCTTGTTGTAGGCGGCGCAGGTTATATTGGCAGCCATCTTGTGAAAGAACTAGTTGAAAAAGACGAGGTAGTCGTATTGGACAACCTGTCTACCGGCCATCGCGATGCCGTTGACAGCCAGGCGATTTTTGTAAAAGGCGACCTTGGCAATGAAGAAGATTTGGACATGATTTTTCATAGTTATCCGATACAGGCCGTGATGCATTTTGCGGCAAACAGCCTCGTTGGCGAGTCAGTCGTCGACCCAATGAAATATTATCAGAACAATGTTGCTTCTACTTTAACTTTATTAAAAGTTATGATGAAACACAATGTCAAAAACTTTATTTTTTCATCCACAGCGGCTACATACGGGATTCCGAATGTGGACATCATCGATGAATCAACGCCAACGGCACCAATCAATCCGTATGGCCATTCAAAGTTAATGATCGAGCAAATTTTGGCTGATTTTTCAAAAGCCTATGATTTACATTATGTTGTGCTAAGGTACTTTAATGCTGCAGGAGCACATGAATCTGCTGTGATTGGCGAAAGCCATGATCCCGAAACGCACTTGATTCCAATTATTCTGCAGCAGTTGTTAGGCCAGCGGGAAAAGATTTCTGTTTTCGGTTCGGATTACGATACCGAGGACGGCACATGTATCCGTGATTATATTCATGTCACCGATTTGGCTTCGGCTCATATTCTGGCACTTGAAGCGCTGTTATCTGGAGAGAAAACGGCGGAGATCTACAATCTTGGCAACGGGCTCGGATACTCCGTTAAAGAAGTAATTGAAACGTGCGAACGTGTAACAGGCGTGAAGGCCAATGTCGAAATGGCTGACCGCCGCGCCGGCGACCCAGCAAGACTCGTAGCCTCTTCCGATAAGATTTTCAACGAACTCGGATGGAAAGCAGAACGCAACCTAGAACGCATCATCGCCGACGCCTGGAACTGGCACCAGGAGCAAAGGTACTAGGTGATGCATGGGGACGGTTCTTGTGCATCATTTTTAAGAGGACCAGTTTAGAATGTGGAACTTTACCCAAAGGATCGGAAATTTTAAAATTAAAAAAGTCCAATTCGCATCGATTCATCAGCGGATTGGACTTTTTTGCATATTAGCGTTTTTTAATGCTGTAAAAAGGCAAGCTGGATGAAGAACAGCACCGCAAAAACATAGACAAGCGGATGTACGTCACGCCCTTTTCCTTTGACCAATTTTAACAGCGGATAGCTTATAAAGCCAAGGGCGATACCAGTTGAAATGCTCGAAGTGAGCGGCATGGCCAAAATCGTCAAGAAAGCAGGGAACGCTTCCTCAAGCTCGCTCCAGCGGATTTTTGCAATGTTACCCATCATCAGGCTTCCGACAATAATCAACGCCGGTGAAGTGATGGCTGAAATGCCGGAAACGGCACCGACTAGCGGCCCAAAGAAAGCGGACAAGATAAACAGAACGGCAACCGTAAGAGTGGTCAAGCCAGTCCGGCCGCCGGCGGCAACCCCGGATGTTGACTCAATATAGGCCGTGGTTGGGCTTGTCCCAAACATTGCCCCAATTGCAGTAGCCACGGAGTCAGACAGCAAAGCGTGACGTGCCCGAGGCAGCTTGTCACCCTTCATTAATCCCGCCTGGTTTGCAACCCCGACCATCGTTCCGGTTGTGTCAAAAATCGTTACTAAAATGAAAGAAAAAACAACCGCGTAAAGGCTGTGATGAACGACATCGCCAAGCGCTGTGATGGGATTGGCGACCATAAACCCTTCTGGAAGTGAAGGGAAGGATAGGAAACCTTTATCAAAAGAAAGCTGTCCGGTGAAAAAGGCAACAATTCCAGTGATAATCATCCCGAAAAATAAAGCCCCGTTCACTCTTAAAACCATAAGGATAAGAGTAACGGCTAGTCCTAAAATGGTTAACAGAGCAGATGCTGAATGAAGATCGCCGAGACGGACTAGATTGACTGGGTCCGCGACGATGATTTTGGTTAGCCGCAGGCCGATAAAAGCGATAAACAGACCAATCCCGGCGGTAATTCCATGCTTCAGATTCTCCGGAATGGCTTCAATTAATTTTTCCCTGATGGGAGTTAATGACAAGATGACAAAAATAATACCTGCTACAAAAACAGCAGCAAAGGCGGTAGTGTAGCTGATGTGCTGACCGCCGACGACGGAATAGGCAAAGTAGGCGTTCAGCCCCATTCCTGGCGCGATGGCGATAGGGTAGTTGGCGAACAGTGCCATCCACAGACAGCCCACAACAGTAGCTAAAATAGTGGCAGTGAAAACCTGATCAAACGGAACGCCCGCATCAGCAAGAATAACCGGGTTTACCACGACGATATACACCATCGTGAAGAATGTAGTGATCCCTGCAAGTACTTCTGTTCTTACGTTTGTACCATTTTCTGTAAGTTTAAACATCTTAGTTCCTCCAAAACACGAACAATGTAATAAATACTTTATAATATTATTCGTATTTAAATAAACTTGCAATAGGTAATTTTATATTTCCCATACATTTTAATGATTATTATAAGGCTGTCAACAAAGGTGTCAGTAACCGTCCGTGGACAAATGTCCGCCCAGGGTGGACACTTGTCCCGACAGCTCCTGGTCTAAAGTGCTACTATTTGGACGTGTTAAGACATATTCTTTGGTATATAGGCTTTTCCATCGTAAAGGAGTGCATCATGAGGAGAAGAAATGTACCAGTAAAAGGGCTGTTTATGGGGATTTTGTTGATAGCTGCTGTTTTGATGCTGGTGAGATGTGTTTTTGTTTCATCGGACCAGCAGGCAGTAGCTGTGGTGAATGAGTTTTATCAATATGAGCAGCAGGGTGATTTCGCCAGTTCCTGGGCGCTGTTCCATTCCGAGATGAAGAAAAGATTTGGCAAAGGCGCCTATATTCAGGATCGCGCCCATGTATTTATGAATCATTTCGGGGTTGAAACTTTTACCTATACACTTGATGGTGCTGAGAAACTGGATAAATGGGAAATGTCGAAAGAAGGACCTGCCTTCAAAAATGTCTACAAAATCCTTGTTACCCAAACCTATAAAGGAAAATACGGATACTTCGAACTCAAACAAGATGTCTTCGCCGTCAAAGAAAAAGAAAAATGGTGTATTCTTTGGGATTACAATGGTCAGTAATAGATGGTGTCAGGCACCGCTCGTGGACTGTGTCCGCCTCAGGCGGACAGTTGTCCCGGCTGTGCCTGTATAGCTGTTGAGGTTTGTCCTTTAGTACGGAGGAATCTAATAGATGTTTCTCGAATTAAGAACAGTAAATATAAACAATATACTGGAGGTTCTAATGGGATACATAGAAGATTTACGGAAACTTGTTGGAACACGCCCATTGATTTTGGTTGGTGCCTGCGTAGGGGCAATCGATGACCAAGGAAGACTTCTTCTCCAAAAAAGACAAAACGGAATGTGGGGGCTGCCTGGCGGTCTTCTGGAACTAGGTGAGTCAGCAGAAGAAGCGGCAAGACGCGAAGTATTCGAAGAAACGGGAGTCAAGATTGGCGAACTCGAGCTGGCCGGGGTCTTCTCGGGAAAGCAGTATTTTGTCGAGCTGCCGAATGGCGACCAATTCTATCCCGTCACGATTGCATACAAATCAAAAGATATTAAAAACGCAAATATCAAAATTGATGGGCATGAAACAATAGATGCTGGATTTTTTGACATCGAAAATCTCCCAGAAAAGACAAGCCCGTTAGTGGCTAGCATTATTAACACGTTTGGATGATACATGGGGACGGTTCTTATGCATCATTTCTGTTGCGTACAGTCACCCTAACGCACCACCCATGCGCCATAAGTTTTAATGAACAAAGAGGTGAGGATATGTTAGACAAAATTAAAGGCGCCCTTTTCGGTCTGGCCATTGGCGACGCTCTGGGCGGCACGACCGAATTTTTAACAAGCGAAGAAATTCGCAGAAAATATGGGAAGGTGACCGAGATTATCGGCGGCGGGGTCTGGAACCTGGCAAAAGGGGAAACCACTGACGATACGGCCATGACCGTGGCTGTTGCAATGGGGATCCTAAAGAATCCAGAAAGCCCGATCGAATCGATTGGGGAAGAATTTTTAAAATGGTATGCGACGAACCCTAAAGATATTGGCAACATCATTCGTGCGGTTTTAAGTACATACAGCGGGGGCAGCTGGGCAACCGCTGCTGAAAAAGCCCATAACCACTATCTTGGCGGTAAATCTGCAGGCAATGGCACATTAATGCGCTGCCTTCCCGTTGCATTAGCGTACCGGGACCTCGAAAAAGTAGAACAAGTGACAAGGGAACAATCTAAAATGACACATTATGACTCCTTAGCCGATGAAGCTTGTGTCTTCTATAACCGAGTCGCCTATCACGTCCTTCATGGCACAGGACTGAAGGAGGCCATCCAAGCTGAAATCAAGGGAACCATCTATGAACCTGCTTTAAATGGGCAAAGGCCCACACCCCCGCCGGATGGTTTCGTTGTAAACACCATGCATTGGGTCTTATACTGGCTTCTCAACTGCGAATCCTTCTTAGACGTTGTGATTGGTGCGGCCAACGAAGGGTATGACACGGACACAGTCGCCGCCATCGCAGGCGGATTAGCGGGCTTAGCCTGTGGCTATAAAGAGCTGCCACGAGGGTACTGTGATGTATTGCTTGTAAAGGGCGAGTTAGAAGAGCTAGGATTAAATCTCTATGAATTAGTCAAATAGAAATAGCTGAGCCATTTTAAACAAGAATAAAAAAGCTGGTCAAACCCTAGTGGGACGGCCAACTTTTTTATTTAAAATGAATATCTCTAGATTGCTGTCTAGGTATAAAGCTGCTAACAAAAAGCGCGATAAAAACGCCGGCGGAGTCAAACCCAATATCAAACAGTCTGCCATCGCGGTTAAAGTATAATTGTAGAATCTCGGTGAATACCCCGTAGGAAATGGCCAGAATCAGCGCCACCCCTTTCGCTTGAAACCGTGATTGGAGCAGCAGTGTCAGGATGAAGAATGCGCTGAAATGCCCCACTTTTTGAAGCAGAAAATCACCACTAAGATGGGATGGCAATGGCTCCAAGAACACAGATAAGTTTGGATGACGTTCCCACTTAAACCGAATCTCTCCAAACTGTATGAATTGATCAAAGCTATATGTACACGTAGAAACAAAAATGGCTCCCGCACAAAGTAGGATTAGTAAAACTCTCATAAAAGTGCCTCCTCTAGCCTCCATTTTGGTCTTCGGGAATTTATTTTATACTCGCTTAGACTTGCTGATGGCCTTGGTTTCCCTTAAATTTCTCCATTTTAATTCATATTCTAAATCATTCTACAAATACTATTTTTGTTTGTATGATTTTTTGACAGGTAAGGGGAGGATTTTTCTTTAATGAAGAGGATAACGTTTGTGGCTGTCTTGTTGCTCTTGATAGCCGGGCAGCTCACAGGTCATATTTTTCCGAAATTAGCCAACGCAGTAAGGGAGGATCCTGCGGTTCAATTACGCCTGCTTGAAACCACCGATTTGCATGTATTTTTAGCAAACTATGATTATTACCAGACAAAAGAAGATAACAAGGTGGGGCTGGTAAAAACGTCCACCTTGATAAAACAAGCCCGCAGCGAGGTAAAAAACTCATTGCTTTTTGACAACGGAGATAATATTCAAGGGAATCCCTTGGGTGATTATGTCGCAAAGGTAAGAGGGCTAAAAGACGGTGATGTCCACCCGGTTACAAGGGCCTTTAATATGCTCGGGTACGATGCGGTCACCGTCGGCAATCATGAGTTTAATTATGGGCTGGATTTTCTGACCCGTGCCTTTGAAGGGGCGAAAATGCCCGTCGTCAACGCCAATGTATACGACGCCGCTACAGGAAAACATTATTTTGAGCCTTATGTTATTTTTAACAAAAAAGTGATCGATGATGAGGGGCAAAATCACGTCATTAAAGTCGGAGTCATTGGCTTTGTGCCGCCGCAAATCATGGAATGGGATAAAGCTAATTTAGAGGGCAAGGTAACCACCAAGTCGATTGTAGAATCGGCGAAAAAATTTGTCCCGGAAATGAAAAAGAAGGGGGCAGACGTGATTGTGGCACTTGCCCACACCGGAATCAGTGCTGAACCCTATTCACCTGACATGGAAAATGCAGCCTACTACTTAACACAAATCAGAGGCATCGACGCCGTATTTACTGGGCATTCGCATAACTTTTTCCCCGGTCCGCTCTATGCGAATCTGCCAAATACCAATCTTGAAAAAGGAACTATCTACGGTAAACCGGTCGTAATGGCGGGTTCGTTCGGAAGCCATTTGGGTGTCATTGACCTTAAGTTGCAAAAAATTCGTGGAAAATGGGCGGTCGCTGGCGGCACGAGCACGCTCAGACCGATTGCCGATGAAAAAGGCAATTCTCTTGTGGCAACTGATGAAGCGTTAATGAAAGAAATCTTACCGGAGCATATCGGTACGATTGATTACGTCAACCAGCCGATTGGCGAGACTACCGCACCGATTTTTAGTTATTTTGCCCTTGTCCAGGACGACCCGTCCGTGCAAATCGTCAATAATGCGCAAACGGAGTATTTGGTTGAAAAATTAAAGGATCCAACCTACAGCAAATTTGCAGGCATTCCGGTCCTTTCGGCGGCAGCACCCTTTAAAGCCGGCGGACGCGGGGGGTCCAGCTATTATACGGATATCCCAGAAGGAACCTTGGCTATCAAAAATGTCGCTGACTTGTATTTGTATCCGAATACACTTAACGCTGTGTTAGTGAATGGTGCTCAGCTAAAGGATTGGCTCGAAATGAGTGCGGGGCAATTCAACCAGTTGAATCCGGCAGCGGGAGGCGAGCAGCAGCTAATTAATCCAGATTTCCGGTCCTATAATTTTGATATCATAGACGGTGTTCAGTACCAGGTGGATGTGACCAAGCCTGCGAAATATGATTATAACGGTAAACTGATTAATCCGGATTCGAGCCGAATCGTGAACCTAACTTATCAGGGCAAACCGGTTACAGCTGACCAGAAGTTTATTGTTGCGACAAACAACTACCGGGCATCTAGCAAAACCTTCCCGGGAGTTAGCCAGGGTGAAGTCATTCTTCAGTCGCCGGATGAAAACCGTCAAATCATCACGAACTATATTCGTGAAAACAAAACGATTAATCCGTCTGCGGATCAGAACTGGTCAATTGCAAAATTCCAGGGCACAGTGGTCCCTGTATTCGAATCCTCGCCAAAAGCGCAGGATTATACGAAGCTATTTAAAAATATTCAATACATCGGACCATCGAGTGGCGGGTTTGGGAAGTATTCGATCGACCTTACACACTAAGGTGTCAGGACCGCTCGTGGACAATGTCCACCCCAGGCGAACATTGCCGAGCGCTGCCTTGGTTTACAAGGTTTTTAAAGATACATCCGAATTTAAAAAACATCCTGACTAAGGGGTTCCCTGTCAGGATGTTTTGTTAAAGTAGAACTATTATTGTGTTATTTTTTGAATCCTGCCTTCCGCTTGGTAAGTAAATGGAGAAGGCAGTGTCTTCACATAGTCTACAGTTGCCTGCAGGTCATCTGAACCAACTTCTAACCCTGTTGCCAGAGCTCCAATACCGTAGCTGGCATTGCCATACATATAGTTGTTTACAACAACGGAATACTCTTTGGCTGGGTCAATTTTGCTGCCATCCGGCAAGAAGATGTCAACAACCTGGCCAGTTCCAGCACTGCTGTCATAAGTGTAGGTATACTTGAACCCGGCAATATGGAAGTCAAGGCCTCTTGCGGTAATTTGCTTGTTCAATACTTCTCGCAAATCGGCACCGCTCAGGTTGATTTTATTTAACACATTGCCAAATGGCTGAATGGAGAATAAGTCACCAAAGGTAACCTCTCCTGCATCTAAATTAGCACGGACTCCGCCGCCATTCATTAAAGCAAAGTCACTGTTCATAGCATCTTTCATACCATCAGCAATTAAGTTGCCCAGCCCATTGTCGCCAATTTCCGTTGTGGCAGAAGGGTAGCCTTTTACTAATGTAGTTGCAGAGTTACCCACTACCTCGGCCTTAATTGGGGCAATTTGATCTTCATATTTTTTCATAATGGCGGACACTTGAGGATCCGGAGTGTATTGATCTTGATAAACGGTAACAATTTCCCCTTCTTTCTTGATAATGTCACCAGTTTTAGGATTGATGACCAGATCAACATCAGAGAAGGCAGAACCGTATGAATAGGCTTGGACAATTAACTTGTTGTCAACAACTTTGTTATTATAAACATGATTATGAGCTGCGAAGATAACATCCACTTCATCGTCTACGTTTTCTGCAATTCTTGAAGCATCGAATGAATCGGTATAGCCGTTTTGTGCCGCAGGATTATGGGCGAGAACGACGATTGCTTCTATGCCTTGGGCTTTTAATTCGGCTGTGTACTTGTTAATGGCTTCAGCTTCATCGGTAATTTGCAGATTTTCATTTCCTTTGGTCACAATCATATCAGGAGTTTCCTGTGTGATGACACCGATAAAACCAATTTTTACCCCGCCTACTTCTTTAACTGTATAAGGGGCTGTAATTAATTGACCTGTTGATTTATCGTAAGCATTTGCTGCTACAACAGGAAAGTTCATTCCATCATAGCCAGGTGTGCCTTTACCTCCTGGATGCTCGCCTCCATTGATCATACGGCGCAGTTCGGCAATACCTTCGTCGAATTCATGGTTTCCAAGTGCGCCGACATCCATGCCCAATGACTCCATTACTTCTACAGTTGGTTCATCTTGAAAAAGCGCAGAAATTAACGGACTGCCGCCAATCATGTCTCCAGAATTTACGAGCAAGGTATTTGTATTTGTGGCCTCGCGCTGACGGAGCGCTGCAGCAGTGTACTCCATACTTCCCGCTAAAACACTTTGGCCGTTTCTTGTTAGTTTTGTATCTGTATCAAGCTGGCCGTGTAAATCATTTAAACCGAGGAGTTGAACATTTACTGGCGTGAAGCCAATGTCTAATTTAAAAATACCGAAGCCTGCTGGATCTGTTTTTCCAGTATAGGTAATATTGCCGCCACCTGTAGTATATTTCTCAGCAACTGGCGAAGATGTAAAAGTCACGTTCACGTTTCCAGGGATTGGTGCAATGGACCAGTTATTATCAGCTGTTGGTGTGATTTCTTGCTTTTCTGAGATATAATCCATTAAAACTTGGCGGTTTTCATCAGCAGAGTCAATAACGAGTTCAGCACCCTTAAGACCAGGGAAGTTACCGCCGCCACCAGCCCGATAGTTGTTTGTTACCACGATAAAGTCTTGGTTTGGATCGACAGGCTGACCGTTGTAAGTAAGATTTACTACACGGCTTGAGTTTGGATTAATAACATTTCCTGCCGGATCGTATTTAGCTGGTGCAGTTACATCTATTTGATAGTTAACCCCATCAATGACGTCAAAGTTATAAACCGGAAACGAAGGATTTAACAGAGCTTGTTCTTCTGTTTTACTAGGATCAATAGTATTGTATTTCCCAGCGGTCATTTCAATCCATTCTTTAACAACAGAACCTTTGACTTTAACAGCTTTCAAAGTATTGTCATACAGATATAAATCACCTGCACTGCGTATTGTTAAATCGCCTGCATTAATTTCTGTATATTCAGCCACTCCATTACGGCCTGCTTTGAAAGGTGCGCCAACAGAAAGAATTGGCAGGTTTTGAAGCTCAGGTTTGTTGTTAGCAATATACTTTTCCGCATACCATTTTTGTGCATTTGTCACTACCTGGATAGATGGGTCATCCTGGACAAGCGCAAAATAGCTGAAAATATCATCTGTAGTTTTTCCAATTGGAGTGTTGACGTATTTTACGGTGGCTTCATGGTCCGCCTTCACCGCATCCACGATGGATTGAACAGGCTTTACCTGTGTTGGCGAAGAAATTTCGCGTGTTAAAGACTGAGAATCCGCCACTGACCATTTGCCCTTAACTTTTACAAGGTCAAGGTCGATAATTCCTAATGAACCGCCGCCATAACCAGCTTGAACCGCCGGAACTCCGTTGATGGTTCCTTTGACATTATCCACACCAGGAAGCGGGTTACCGTCGGGACCTTTGAACAATCCATCTAAAGACTTAAGATCCTTTGCCGGGAACAACTTATGTGTATGCGAGAAAGTAATCGCATCAATTCCTGGAACTTCACTTAAAGCATAAATGACATCTTCCGTGTTGGCTTTATTTCCGCTGAAGCCGGAGTGCGTCATTGCAATAATGACATCAGCACCTTCTTCGCGCATTTGCGGAATAAATTTCTTGGCAGTGTCCACGATATTTTTCGTAATAACCTTGCCATCTAGATTGGCCTTGTCCCAATCGTTGATTTGCGGAGGTACAAAGCCGATAAAGCCAACCTTAATCACATGCTTCTTGCCTTGCTCATCAACGACTTTTTTGTTGATAATTCTATAAGGAGTAAATTTGTTGACGTCATTCTCCGGATTATTGTCATGGTCATCGACATAAACGTTGGCGTTAACAAACGGGAAATTCGCATCATCGTAAGCTTCATCTAAAAAATCAAGCCCGTAGTTGAATTCGTGATTACCTAAGGTGGCCATGTCATAGCCCATTTGGTTCATCGCTTTAAAGACCGGGTGAACCTGGCCATCCTTTAACGGTTCTATTTTTGCAAAGTAGGTACCGAGCGGAGTCCCTTGAATCAAGTCACCGTTATCGACCAAAAGACTGTTTTCTACTTCTTTACGGGCATCCTTTACAAGTGCGGCAGTACTTGCCACTCCAACCTTTAAGTATTCTGCATTTTTGTAATAGTCATAGTTAAGTAAATTGGTATGCAGATCGGTCGTTTCCATTAGACGCAGTTCTACCTTTGGATTGGCATTGCTGTTTTTCGGGGCTGCCGCACCAGCTTTTACTGTTGGAAAAAATGGAACGGTAACAAGTGAAACGGCAAGTGCTGCGGATAAAAATTTCTTTGCTTTAGTTATTTTTCTCTTTTTCAACCAAGTCGCCCTCCTAGTAATCTATCATTTTGCTTCTGGAAAATGGAATCCCCCCTAAAAAAGAGTCTATGTACCAATTCGTTCTTATTGAAGGACGAAACTAGCACTATTAAAAAAATACGTTCTTAATTGAGGTTTTATGTCCTTTTTTAGGTAGTTCTTCCTTACTTTTCACCCAAGCTTTTCCATCATAAAAAACTTTTTCAAGTTTCGTAAGGGAAGAAAGTCGTAGGTCTAAAAGTACCTAAAAGGTAAATTTCTATTACTCATAAACAATTACGAGAATTTGTTGTATTCTATTAGAAAGTACTTATGCAAAGGACGGCAATTGTGATGAAAAAAACCGCAAAGGATATGCTATATATTTTTCTCGGCGCCCTTATTTTTGCGATAGGGGTGAATTATTTTACCATCCCAAACCATCTCTCCGAAGGGGGTATTTTAGGGATCACGATAGTGGCTCACTATTTGTTTGGCTGGTCGCCAGGTGTTGTGAACTTCGTATTAAATGCCGTGCTGATCCTAGTCGGGTATAAATTCTTTGAAAAAAGAGCCTTCGTTTATACGCTAATTTCACTTGCAGCCTGTTCAGGGTTTTTATTTTTAACAGAGGATATAGGAAGAAAGCTGACGGAGGATACCCTGCTTGCCTCGTTGTTTGCCGGATTGCTGGTGGGGGCAGGTTTGGGCTTCATTTTTCGCGCGGGAGGAACATCCGGAGGCACGACTATTTTGGCAAGACTAGCGAATCAATTTTTTGGCTGGAGCATAGGAAAAGCGATGCTTATCATTGACATTGTCGTGGTGGCAGGGTCGATATTCATCATCGGCTTGGAAAAAGCGATGTTCACACTGCTGATTGTCTATGTCGGAGCGAAAGCGATAGATTTCATCGTCGAAGGTCTCGATGAACGGGTAGCTGTGCTAATTATTTCTAATTTGCCGGAAGTGGTTTTAGCTGGCATCACCGAAAAAATGTCACGCGGCCTCACCGTCCTCGAGGGATATGGCGGCTACACCGGACAGAAGAAAGAAGTCCTCTACATTGTCATTAACAAACAAGAAATCGTCCAACTTAAAAACATCATCGCTGACATCGACCCAAACGCCTACGTCACTGTCCACAATGTCCACGAAATGATGGGGAAAGGGTACAAGGCAGGATAGGTGTCAGCCACGGTGCATGGATAAATTGGCGTTTTGTCCACGTGAGATGGACACTGACAGAATGTTGTATGATATGTGATAGTTCGACAGGTTTACTGTTTTTGGCATAGTAATCAAAAGGATATAGGAGTATAATTTTTTAGAAAAGGGAGGTGATTGTGATCGATGGGAAACGATTTGACAGGTTAGAAGAAATGCTTTCTAATTTGATTGGAATGGTAGGCGGGATTAAAACTGAACTGTCAGATTTACGTGGGGAACAGCAAGGAATAAAAGCAGAATTGTCGGAATTACGAGGGGAACAGCAAGGAATAAAAGTAGAACTGTCAGGATTACGAAGTGAACAGCAAGGGATTAAAGCAGAACTTTCGGAAATGCGTACCGAAAACCAAAAACAATTTGCAGAAATTCATGCTAAGCTAACCGACATGCAAGCAGACCAGGACCATATTTGGGAAAAGGCAGCTAGAAATGAACGGGAACTGGCGAAACTTAAAATACATCTTCAGTTATAAGACCTCCATTAAAAATCTGCATATACAATCCGTAACATTTTCATTCGGTTGCTCCATGATTAAAAGTATTTAAAAAAAGGAAGGACCCTCATTCTTTAGAAGTTGGGATTCTTCCTTTTTATGTTTTTGGTAATGTAAAATTCAGTTGGCTATTTAGGAGTTAGAATCTGCCTTTAGAGTATCCTGGCTTTCTTTCACGAATTCATGGTTTTGGGTTAATTCATCGACTTCGGTTTGAAATGTCCCATGGATGCGGTTGATAATACCTGATATCCCACTGGTAAAACAGATATCGATGATTTGTTTTGGCGAAAATTGCTCAGCAACACGCTTATACAATTCATCGGAAATTCGGATGTCCTTCACCAATGCCTCTGTATATTCCAAAATCAGCCTTTCTTTTTCGGTATATACCAAACTGTCCCGCCATTGACGCAGCTGCTCTACTTTTTCCTTCGATAAACCCACGCTCCGACCGAGCATAATATGGGTTGGTATTCAGTAGTGACATTGGTTCAGCGCGGAGGTATAGAGATAAACCAGCTCCGCCATTTGGGGCTCTAATTCCCCTGAACGGTATGTTGCCAAGCTCATGCCCATTAATCCCTGCAACGCCTTTGGATGGTTGCCGAGAAGCTTATAAATATTCACAACCTGCCCATTCATATTCTCTAGCCTTTTGTACATCTGCTTCGTCTCATCCGTTGCCTGTTCATACTCCACATACGGGATCCTCGCCATCAAACTACCTCCTAAATAAGATACCTGCTCGTACATTTTATCATAATTTTCAGAAAATGTAATGTGGAGTCTGATATGTATGTCAGGCACCCAGCGTGGACAAAAAGGCGTTCTGTTCACGCTGGCGGACATTTTGTATGTTTTTACAGCTCATTGTAGTTTTTCGACTGCTACCCGGCCGGAGAAGAAGGTGGCGCCGCCGCCCATATCGGCAATTCGGTCGGGAGTGAGGATGTTTACTAAGTGCTTTGTTTCTGTTTTTACCGTAGCGTCCGATATCCCGGTTTCATCTGCCCATAATCCCTGGGTCACAACGACTCCCGAAAGAACGCTGTCCCCAACAGCGGCTTTCAGCTCAACCTCGCCGCGATGATTCCAGACCCGGACCTGTTCACCATCTTCAATCCCTAGCCGCGCTGCATCCTCCCAATTCATAAAAAGAAGCGGCCCCTTTTCCAAGGAAACATGCTTATCGTTGTTAGAGAAAGTCGAGTTCAGGAAATTATGGTTCGGCCCCGGGACAAATTGAAACGGAAACTCCTCGCCATCGTCCACTAATTGCACGTAGGTTGGCAGGGGCGGGTACCCGTCCTTCTTCATCCGCTCCGAATATAATTCGATTTTCCCGCTTGGCGTTGGCAGCCTGCCTGGGAATAGCGGCTTAACATCAGCCTTCACATAATGGCGCTCCGCCAGAACCTCATAGTTTACACCGTCCAAATAAGGATTCTGCGGGTTATCGAGCGCACCCCTAATCATTTCCGCTTCCGTCTCAGTAAACGCAGTATCCGTAAAGCCCATTCGCTCAGCGAGCAGTCGGAACACCTCGACATTTGACTTAGCCTCGCCGAACGGTTCGATGACAGGCTGCTGCAGCTGCACAAAATGATGCCAGTACGAAGTATAGAAATCGGTGTTTTCGAACGACGATGTCGCCGGAAGTACGATATCCGCATACTTGGCCGTTTCTGTTAAAAATAAATCGTGCACGACAGTAAACAAGTCTTCACGGGCAAGCCCTTCACGCACCTTTCTGCTTGAAGGGGCCACAACCGCCGGGTTCGAACCGTACACATATAGAGAATTCACCGGTGGGTCAAGCGTTAACAAGGCATCGCCAAGCAAATTCATGTTCACACTGCGTGTGTTTTTATTTTTCAAAAAATCAGGCCGTTGCAGCCTTGCTGCATTATGGGCCAAGAATCCAGAATTGCCTTTGAGGGCGCCGCCGCCCTTTACAAGCCACTGGCCAGTCAACGCAGGCAGGCAGGAAACCGTCCGGACAAACATGCCGCCATTATCGTGGTGCTGCGGGCCGTTGCCAATCCGAATAAAAGAAGGCGATGTTGTCCCATACATTCGTGCCAATCTATAGACATCGTCAACTGGAACCCCGGTAATTTCCGAAACCGCCATCGGGTCATATTGCTTCACATGCTCTCGGAGTTCCTCATGCCCAACAGTATATTTTTTTAAAAAGTCTTCATCGACCATGTTTTCGTCAAACAGGATGTGCATCAACCCGAGGGCCAAAGCGCTGTCCGTGCCCGGCAAAATCGGAATAAACCAATCTGCCAATCTTCCAGTCTGATTTTTATGGACATCGATGACAACAATCTTGGCGCCGTTTTCTCGGCGGGCCTTTTGCGCCAAAGCCACCTGGTGCATGTTCGTGCTCACCGCATTGATGCCCCAGAAAATGAACAATTTCGTGTGAATCGTATCCTCAGGGTCAATTCCAAAGCTGCCGCCCATTGTATACTTGTAGCCGACTGCTCCGGCCGAGTTGCAGATGGTCCGGTCAAGCCTTGATGCACCAAGCCTGTTCCAAAAGCGGCGGTCCATACCTTCAGCAGCGAGCCGCCCCATATTTCCGTAAAAGCTATAGAGAAGAATGCTCTCAGGCCCGTCCGTTTGAATCAGTTCCTTCCAGTGGTCCGTGATGGTGCTCAGCGCTTCGTCCCAGCTAATGCGAGCAAAACATCCCTCGCCCTTAGCCCCGACGCGCTTCAGCGGATATTGCAGGCGCTTTTCGTCATGAAACCGTTCCGCCATGTTCCGAACCTTATTGCAAATGTGCCCTTTTGTCACGGGGTGTTCCGGGTCGCCCTCGACCTTGACAATTTTTCCATCCTGTTTATGAAGCAACAGCCCGCACTGGTCTGGACAGTCAAGCGGGCAAACCGCATGAAAAATCCCATCCCGCGGGAGATTTTCGTAGGAAGGCATAAGCATTCTCCTTTACAGAGCTTGATAGATTAATACTATCGTAGAAGGTGCTTGATTGTCACGAATCGAGAAAGAGGAGAGCGAAACATACTCAGGTCATTTTAGGGCTGGGATGTCATTGGATAAAAAGACGTCCAAATCCATCCATCCTCACCGCGACAAAATCAGCTGATGATTACTGTGGTTTGGCGGAACCATCGGGTAGACATTCTCTTCCTCAACCACGTCAAACTCCATCAGCGCCGGTCCATCCAGACGCATAGCCTCCGCTATAATCCGCCTTGCGTCCTCCTCGGTTCGAGCCCGATACCCTGGCACACCATAGGCCTCGGCCACTCCTGCAAAATTCGGCGAGCCGATTTTTACAGAGGAATAGCGGCCATGATAGAACAACTCCTGCCACTGGCGAACCATGCCCAAATAACCGTTATTCAAAATCGCTAATTTGATTGGCAGACGGTACCTGACAGCGGTAATCAATTCCTGTAGATTCATTTGAAAGCTACCGTCACCGGAAACACACAAAACGGGTGTCCCAGAACGCGAACGCTCGGCCCCGGAGACCTCAGCTGCAGTACCTGCCACCCCAGCAGCCGCCCCAATCGCCGCCGGCAGTCCGTACCCCATCGTGCCCAGCCCGCCTGACGTCACCAACGTGCGCGGTCTCGTAAACTGATAATGATGCGTCGTCCAAATCTGGTGCTGCCCGACATCCGTCACCACTACTGTGTCCTCTCTAGAAAACTCGTCCAGCGTGCGAATCACCGTCTGCGGGCTCAAAACGCTCTTCGACTTCTCAAAACGCGGCACCGTCCGCTTCCAATCCGCCGCCTCATTTACCCAAATTTCGCCGTTTGCCCTGATTTGTTCATAATCCAGTTCCTCTTTTAATTGAAAAAGGAACTCAGCGGCGTCTTTGACAATCGGCAGGTCTGCGGAAATGATTTTATTGATCTCGGCCGGGTCTATGTCCACGTGAATTTTTTTCGACTTTGGCGAAAAGCCGCTCACCTTACCCGTTACGCGGTCGCTAAACCGAACTCCAATCGAGATGAGCAGGTCACAGTGGTGCACCGCTTTGTTGGCGGCATACGTTCCGTGCATCCCAAGCATCCCTAAAAACAGCGGGTTCCCCGTATCCATCGCACCAATCCCGAGCATTGAACTAACAACCGGAATCCGCGAGCGCTCGGCGATTTCCCGTAAATGGCTGGTAGCCCCCGAAGCAATTACCCCGCCGCCGACAAAAAGCACCGGCTTCCTGGCGTTTTCAATTAATTCCTTCGCATGATTAATAGATTTCCTGCCCGCTTCATTAGTCCTTTCGCCTCTTGGTGCGCGGCTATGGCTCATCCGTTCGGCGCCCATCGTCACACTTTTGGTAGTCAACTCCACCAAGACCGGCCCGGGGCGTCCCTCAACGGCAAGCTTTAGGGCGTTATCAAGTACATCTTGCAGCTGCCCCGCCCCAGTTTTAAAAGAATACTTGGTAATCGGCATCGTAATTCCGGCAATATCTAATTCTTTGGCGGACTCTCCGTTTAATGGATTGGCTGAAAGTGGTCCCGCAATAACAACGATTGGAACGGAATCACTATAGGCAGTTGCAATCCCCGTGATCCCGCTGGTTACCCCGGCAGCTGTTGTCAAAATTACTACTCCTGGCTTGCCGGTGGACCGGGCGTAACCATCAGCAGCATGGACGGCCGCCTGTTCATGCTGCAATTGAATGTAGCGTGTTCCTGAAAGTTCCGTTGGAAACAATCCATCATTATGGCAGCCAAAAACACATTCTACTCCCAGTTCATGAAGTGCCTCCAACATCGAATCAACTTTAAAAACTTCCGTTAACAATGTATTCACCTGATTTCCTAATTTTTAAATAGTTTAAATTATCAGGTAAAATAAGTATGTGATTTAAATCAAGGATGGGTTGTTTTTTAAAAACAAAAAAGGGCTTCAAAATTTGAAGTCCGTTTGTTTATGATTCCAATAGGTCTTGTGCCCGTTATTTTTTAAAATACTACTATTCGGAACTTGATTCATTATCAGTAGAAGGTTCAGCATATCTACAGAGGAAGCCAATGAATTTACTATAATTAAAAATTTTAATGTCGAAGTTAATAGTCCGAAGAAACCTAATATTACTGGCAAAACAACTGAAATAATTAAGAATGGTGCTATTGTGATCAAGATAAATCTTGATTTTGAAATCACTTCTTCAGTAACAGCAAACCCGCCAAACCAGGTTAGCCCAATAAATGTATTCTCTGATCTAATAAAATTGGGGATAAAAATTAAATGAAGCAATTCGTGAAGAATGACAAGAAATATGATTAAGAAAATGACTCCAAAGTCGATGGTTAATGATATAGAATCGGAGTGTAGCCCAAAATCCCTCAATGATAGAGGAGAAAAAAGATTTATTATCCCGCTAGAGATAAGTCCATTGATCATCATCAATGGAAGAGACAAAAAAATAGCACTTACCAAATGTTTAGGTTCTTTCAGCGGAACCCAATTGCTTTTAATCAGCTCAAGGTGTACATCTTCATTAAATTCTGGCAACTTGGTTTTTATTTTCACGAAATACCTCCATCATTAAAGCAGTTCTAAAAGATATATACGTTCAGAGTTGTGATAGGTTTCTGTTTTTTTGGAAATATAGCCTATTCCAAAAAACAGTAGGCCAATTTCACACACTTTTTACACAATTATCCCAAAGTTATGCCGAATCCATTGTCTATACATAGATTTAGAAACAAGTGAAGGAGTGATGGAAGATGAAAAAAACTCTAATTGCAGGCGTTGCTGCCCTTGCGCTGTTGGGAGGAGCCTATGGCATCCAGAACGTTTCTGCTGCCAGCAATTCTAAAACAATCGAATCCAAGGCAGCAGGCGGGCACCTTGGCACAAGACTGGAGCTAGCCAGCCAGTACAAAGACCAAATCCATCAAATTATTCAGCTAAGGAAAGAACGCCTAAGCCTAAGGTCGCAAATTATTGATAAAAAGGACAAGCTGCTGGACTTGGTGCTAGAAGCGAAAAACAGCGGCAATAAAGAGAAGTTTCAGCAGGCCAAGGAAGCCAAGCAGCAATTAAAATCAATGAACAAAGAATTAAAAACCCTTATGAAGGATGGCCACAGCGACCGTAAATCCTTAAAGGATGCCGTGAAAAATGGCGATGGAAGTGAAGCCTTTAAAGAGGAGATTGCCACCCAGCAGCAAGTGAATGAAAAATTGAAACAAATTGAGGTCGAATTGGACAAATTAATTACTATTTTTCAATAGGAGTAAAGGGGGATAGTGTATTTTGCTATCCCTTCTTTGTTATATAATTGAAGTGAGGTGAGCCGCTGATGAAGCATGTTTTTGTCGTTGATGACGAGCAGAATATCCGAGACATTTTACAAAAATATATCGAAAATGAAGGCTACAAGGTCACGCTGTTTTCCGATGGCCGGCAGGTCTATGAGGAAATGCTGCGACTGAAACCGGATTTGCTGGTAATCGACATTATGATGCCACATCTCGACGGGCTCGAATTGTGTAAAAAAATCCGTGCTGTCAGTGATGTTCCAATCATTTTTGTGTCAGCAAGGGACGGCGAATTTGACCGGATTTTGGGGCTTGAGCTTGGTGGAGATGATTATTTGACGAAGCCATTCAGTCCAAGAGAACTGATGGTACGGATGAAGAATATTTTCAAACGGCTGGAAAAATCAACAGCCGTCACAACGCTGCAAACATTGAGCATCCGGGACGTCACCATCGACCTCGAAAGAAGATACATAGAAAGAGACGGTCAGGAAATCAGGTTTACCACAAAGGAATATGAACTGTTAGTGTTTCTGACCAAGAATAAAGGAAAGCCATATACGAGGGACGAGCTCCTTGAGTTTATTTGGGGCTATGAATATGCAGGAGACGGCCGTTTGGTTGACGACCTGGTCAAACGGATTCGCAAGAAATTAGACCAGCACCAGTCCTTGGTGGAGCTGTCCACAATTTGGGGCTACGGGTACCGGATCAATGAGTAGGATGAAAATTGGCTCGAAACTGTTATTATCTTATTTTATATTAATTATAAGCATTTTTTTAATTACTAGCTTTACTTTTCATTTTGTGTCCCAACGGTACTTGCTGAAGGAAACGGAAGTGCAGCTGAAGAAGGAAGCTAAAGTTATCAGCCAGCTGCTCAGCAGGTCTTCTTTTTCAAGTGAAGCTATTCGCGAAAAACTAATGAACCGCAGAGCGCTGGTGGTAACGGAGCGGTTGATGTCATCGAAAATGATCATTTGGACACCGAAGAGGGAAATCGTTTATTCGGATTTAGAGGGAGGGACATTGGACAAGGTCCTAGGGGAAAGCACAGGCACAGGCCGGAATTTTGTTTCGGAAACGGCGGCGGTTACTTCAAAAAACGGGAAGACAAGAGGCTACGTTACACTGGTGGCCAGTCTGGATCAAGTGCAGCAGGTGAACATGCTGATGCGCCGATCCCAGATAGTTAGTTTGCTTATTTCTGCCGTGATTGCTGTCATTTTGGGGATTGTTTTTCAAAAAGGGCTAACCCGGCCGCTAAGGGTATTGACGGAGCAGATGAAAAATTTCTCGCTAAGGGGTGCAGGTCAGGAAATAAGGCTGGCAACAAGGGATGAAATTGGGGACCTGGCAGAAAGCTTTAACGCCATGTCACGCAAGCTGAAACAGTATGATGAGGAGCAAAAGGTGTTTTTTCAAAATGCCTCCCATGAGTTGAAGACACCGTTAATGGCGATTCAGGGAAATGCCGAGGGAATTTTGGATGGCGTGGTGAAGGGCGAGGACGTGAACAAAAGCCTGAACGTTATCATCGCCGAAAGCCAGCGCCTGAAGCGGATTGTGGAGGGCATTACGTATTTGGCGAAGCTCGAGAATGTGGAGGACAGCTTCGGGTTTCAAGAATGGCCTCTAAAGCAGTTTATACAGGAATCGATTGATAGCGTCGTGGCCCTTGCCGACCAGCGGGGTGTAAGGATTGTAGTGGATCTAAAGTCAGTGTCAGCTTGGAAGGTGGACCGGGAAAAAATGAAGCGCGCGTTGATAAATCTGCTCGGAAATGCACTCTGCTATGCGGAATCCGTGGTCACAGTGAATGGCTTTGAGGGGACTGAGCAACCATTCAATAGGAAGACGTTGATCATTGAAGTCAGCGATGACGGCCCAGGGTTCGCTCCCGGCGAGGTTGAAAAAGTATTCCAGCGCTTTTACAGCGGTGACGCTGGCGGCTCGGGAATCGGTTTGGCCATTACCAAAGCCATTGTTGAAGGGCACGGCGGCTCAATTGTGGCGTTTAATGGGGAACTGGGCGGAGCGGTATTCCGAATTACCCTACCTGAGATGGAGTAAGCAGCTTTTATTGACGGTAGCAGGGCTGTAACTGTCGGATGGCACAGTTTTACTGTCGGATAACGGGCTGCAATTGTCGGATAGGGGACCGTAACTGTCGGATAATCGACGGTTACTCTTGGATAGGGATCAAATACTCTCGGATAAAGCCGGTTTACTCTCGCATAAAGGATAAATACTCTCGACAGAGCCAACTTGCTCTCAACTAACTGCGGGCGCCCAGCCAGAAGCGCCAAAAAAGTCATCCCTAGGAGTCGAATCTTGCAGTTTTCCCAGGAAATTTTGTAGAAATAACACCGCAGATTTCCTTGGCCTTTTTAAGTTGAAGTTGCTCGAAGCTATGATAACCTTTCACCAATCCCCCCTCCACCCATAGGATATTACATAAGAATGGGTGGGAGGTTTTTTTCTATGTATCCTTATTCAAATTACCTTGACGCGTTAAACCGGCAAGGCAATAAATTAATAGGCGAAGTGGAGAGGGCGATCAATGGGGAGTACAGTGCCATTGATTGTTATGCGAAGCTGGCCAATTTGGCTTCTAACAAGGGAGAGCGAGATCGAATCCTGGAAATTCGCCAGGATGAAATCAAACATTATCAGCAGTTTGTGGAAATATACCGAAGACTAACGGGGCAGCATCCGCAGCCCAAAATTCTCGAGGAATGTCCCGGTAATTACGTGAATGGGCTGGAGTTTGCGTTGGTGGATGAACAGAAAACAGTCGATTTTTATATGGAAATTTCCGATACCGCAAACGACCCATTTATTAGAGAGGTCTTTCGCAGGGCAGCAGCGGATGAACAGAATCATGCGGTGTGGTTTTTGTACTTTTTTTCAAAAAGAAAATGAAAAATGTCCCCGGTAAACAGTTTCCTTACCGGGGACATTTTGCTAGATGGAACATGATTAGTCCCCACTGCCACCTGAATCGCCTCCACTGTCGGTCCTGCCATAATTATTATCGTTATCATTAGCGGTATCATGTAAATAGTCTCGATCATCATGATGATGGCCAGAGGATTTTTCTTTCTTAATGCTTGGGAAAATTAAGAAAGCCAAGATAATCAATATGGTCCCAAAGAACTCTTGCGTTCCGAAAATAAGGTATATACCCAAAATCAAGAGTGCTGCACCAACCAACCTTTGAATCAATCTTATTGCATTCAGAAACATCCCCCCTTATAAAATAATTATTTTCAAGTAGGACCTTTTATGTATTACGAACAGTTTACAACGGAGACTTGAACTTTTTGTTACATTTTTTAGAAACCGAAACTATCCAAGAAAATACTTGTATAATAAAAAGGTCAACTTATAAACAAAAATTGAGGAGTGATGAAAATGACACGGAAGGAGCGTGTCCAAGGAGCAGCTACAAGTCCTACATATCCGCTGAAAAAAATCCCCTTATTGAATGATCAGTCCACCATAACCTATTTTCCCGACCTGTCTTTAAAACACTATCAAAATTAACTGAAAACCCATTGTACGGATAAATTTTATTAAAAAATGCTCTGCTAAAACTGAATGTTGATTTCACTGTGTTTGAAAATAAACGGAAAAATTCCGTTTAAATTGGGAAATACCCCTATTTCCTTAAAAATAAAGGAAGATTTTCCGTTTATATTATCCAAATCATTAAATTTTGTCTTATTTAGAGCAGTTAACCGGAATTTCTCCGCTTATATCTGCTTCATATGCAATCTCTCTATATAATAGCCGGAATTTCTCCGCTTATATCTGCTTCATATGCAATCTCTCTATATAATAGCCGGAATTTCTCCGCCTATGAATAATCATACCTACACGAAAATCAATAATTAATAATAACGGAGCCTTAAAAAAAGAAAAAATCTACTTTTTGCAGAGGAGGGCAAGTCATGTGGGCATGCGTTACAAGTGTTGGTTTAAAAGGCATGGAAGGCTATCGGGTGAATGTCGAGGTCAGCACCTATATCGGGAATGATTCCTTTAAAATTGTCGGCCTGCCGGATGCGGCTGTGAAGGAATCGAAGGAACGGATCATGGCGGCACTACGTTCTTTGGGTTACACCTTTCATGGGCAAAAAATCACAGTCAATCTTTCACCGGCCGATCAAAAGAAAATGGGGGCGATGTTTGACCTGCCGATGGTAATTGGGGTGTTGATGAGCCTTCATGAGTTAGAGGTTTCAGTTCCGAAGGAGGTGGGCTTTATTGGGGCGCTATCACTGGACGGAGCGGTTCAGTCTGTCGATGGATTGCTGCCTGCCATTCTTGCGGCAAAGAAGCTTGGGCTGCGAAGACTCTACATACCGTTGGATGAACAGCTTCCACCTCTTGACTTGGAAGGCATAGAACTTATTTATGTTGATTCATTGCAGGATGTAATTGGGCATTTATCTGGTCAGTGGCAGCCATCCGCTTTTTCGAAAATAACTGATGAGACTGGTAATGATGATTTAGATTATATGGATTTTCGACAGGTTATCGGCCATGAAAAAGCCAAGCATGCCTTGGAAATTGCGGCTGCCGAAGAGCATCATGTGCTGATGACGGGTCCTCCTGGCTGCGGGAAAAGCCTTCTGGCGTGGAGCTTTCCGTCCATATTGCCGGCGCTAACGAAAGAAGCACAGCTTGAAGTCATGAGCCTATATCAGTTGGGCAAGGCCGACCATCCTCAGTCGAAGGTGCCGCCGTTTCGCAATCCTCATCATTCCGCATCGGGCGTTTCAATTATTGGAGGCGGCCAGTATCCAAAGCCAGGGGAAATTTCATTAGCCCACCGCGGCGTTTTGTTTTTGGATGAAATCGGGGAATTTTCGAAAAAGACATTAGACATGCTGCGGCAACCGCTTGAGAATGGCCAAATTACGATCAGCCGGACGCATGCAACGATTACCTATCCTGCTTCGTTTATTTTGATTGCGGCGATGAATCCCTGTCCGTGCGGATACGCCGGGTCAAACATTCATTATTGTACGTGTTCGCCAAAGCAGGTTCATTTTTATCAAAACAAGCTTTCTGGACCGCTTCGTGACCGGTTTGATATTCACCTTAGCTTGGGACCGGTTGATTTTGAAGCGGTGGAGAGGAAGATGGAAGAAGCCTCAGAGGCGGTACGTAAAAGAGTTGAGGAGGCACGGCTAAGGCAGTATAACCGTTATGGAAAGCAGATTTGCAACAGCAGGGTTCCCTATGAGACTCTTATGAAAACAAGCCCGCTGACAGAGGGGCAGCAGCGAACCCTAAATGATTTATTAAACAAAAAAGGACTCAGCAACCGAGCCCAAATCAAAATCATCCGCCTCGCCCGCACTATCTCTGACCTCGGAGGAAGTCCCCGCATCACCGACCAAAGCATCGCAGAAGCCATTCGCTTGAACAGCGGGACATTGAAAAGATGAACTATTTTTTAGCTAATAAGAAAGTATAAACTTTCTTAACGCATAAATTCAACTACGCCTCTGTCTTCGTCCTATCGGACTCGCCAATCGGCGAGTTTTCATTTAATCCTCTCCTTAATGTTTTCTATATGGACCAGGATTAGTAGAAAAATCATGCCTAATACAATAGCAGGGATAACCCAATTATCTGTTTTGAATATCAAGAACACAGGAATAAAAAGGAACGACCCCAAGCCTGTGAATGTGAAGCTTTTTAAAAAGGGATAGAGTACGAGAAATGCGAGAACAATTATGGATGCTATCAGCGGTTCGAACGCAATAATTCCGCCGATAAAGGTCGAAATCCCCATGCCGCCTTTAAACTTAAGAACTATCGGTTTGAGATGGCCAACAATGACAAAAACCAGTCCTAACAATTGGACAGTCTCTGAAAAATGCAGTAGATACCGCCCGGCAAGTACCACAAAGGCCCCTTTCAAAGCGTCACCCAGAAAAGTTAGAACAAAGGCCTTTTTTCCATAAACACGCCCAGCATTCCTTGCTCCGACATTCCCGCTGCCCTGCTCACGGATATCCTGCCCTTTCAACAACATGGACACCAAGTATCCAAACATGATATTACCAACCAAATAAGAAACAAGATAATACAACCAGACCATTGTAATCACTGCCTATTCATGTGCTTTTTGGAAAAACGCTGCTCTTCACTATTATAATATGTATCTATTGTTTCGACGGAGATTTATTAAAGCGGATATGTGCTTAAATAACAATAGGGTTCGGCCTCTAACGAACCGAACCCTAAATATTTTATATAAATAAAAGCAGGCTGATTGCCATCACAGCCATCCCACCAATCAACCCATATATGGACAGGTGGGCTTCGTCATACCTTTTGGCGGCTGGGAGCAGCTCATCAAGGGAAATGAATACCATAATCCCGGCTACTGCGGCAAAGATAACCCCAAACATAATATCGTTCAGAAAGGGCATTAAGAATAGGTAAGCAGCTAGTGCCCCAATCGGCTCCGACAGCCCCGAAAGAAAGGAGAGCTTAAACGCTCTTTTTTTATCGCCGGTGGCAAAATAGACCGGAACAGAAACCGCAATTCCCTCGGGGATATTGTGAATGGCGATGGCCACTGCAATGGCGATTCCGAGCTTTGGATCCTGGAGGGCAGAGGTAAAGGTAGCAATCCCTTCCGGAAAGTTATGAATACCAATCGCAAGGGCTGTGAATGTCCCCATTTTTAGTAAGTCCGGTTTCTTTCCGGCCGCTGCAACGTCTCCTCCGGTACCGGTCATATCCTCGACCGTTCTGAGTTCATGCGGGTTGCTTTGCTTTGGAATAAATTTATCGATGCTGGCAATCAAAAGCATCCCCGCAAAGAAGCCGCCGACGGTCAGCCAGTTGCCAGGAACGGTTCCCATGGCATCCACTAGTGCCGTTTTTGCCTTCACAAAAATCTCAACCATGGACACATAAATCATGACACCCGCGGAGAATCCAAGTGTGACCGAAAGAAACTTTGTATTCGTGTGCGAGGTGAAAAATGCAAGTACACTGCCAATCCCTGTGGCAAGGCCGGCAAATAAAGTTAACCCAAAGGCCAATAGCAAATTTTGAGTCACCTTTTTCCCCCCTTTATAAAAACAAATTTATCTTTTTTGAATTTTTCTCTATCTTTCCAAAATAACATAAAAACAGTTATATTTTTATATGCGCGAACCCAGAAATGTTTCCTTATGTGAGGCAGAAGAACCGTCCCTCTGCATCACAAAAAAACTGGCTAAATGGGGTAAGCTGCCCATTTAGCCAGTCAGGTACTTCTCTTGTATTTCTTTATTGTAATTCCAGTTGTTTTTTAAGTTCGCTTTGGATTCTTGTCTTTTCTTCTGGTGAGACCAGCCCATAGTAAATTTTATTGATCATCGTCCCGGTTTCTTTGATTTCCATTTGCTGAATCGTTTTACCAGCGTCTTTATAATTTTTTTGGATGTCTGCCATTTGATCGAAGGTTAGGTTCGTTTTTATGTTTTTTCCAATTGCCTCAAAAATAGAGGAGAAACTTGTCAGGCTTGATAGGCTCATACCTTCATCAATTACTCCTTCAATGATCTGCCGCTGTCTCAATTGCCGGCCAAAGTCTCCTCTGGGGTCTTCATACCTCATTCGTGAAAAACTTAAAGCCTGCTCTCCGTTCAGGTTTATTTCTCCTATAGGAAAGTGGGAATTGCCTTGGGAAAAATCAAAATCATTATAAACTTTAACACCACCGACAGCATCCACAATATCCTTAAAGCCTTCCATATTGATCTGCATGTAATAGTCAATCGGAATATCAAGAAATTCTTCGACGGTAGCCATGGACATTGGAACTCCGCCAAAAGAATAGGCGTGGTTAATTTTATCCTCTGTTCCTTTTCCGACAATTTTCGTTCGGGTATCCCTCGGGATGCTGAGCATTTTTACCGAATTATTATTCGGATTGACAGCCAAAACGATTATCGTGTCGGAACGGCCTTTGTCCCCTTTTCGCTCATCGACACCGAGCATTAACACAGAAAAGGGCTCCTTTTTTTCCAAAGCGACCGGCTGGGGCCGTTTTTCAGGTACCGTCCGCTTAACCGGCTGGTGCATGGTAACCACAGCATCTTTAAGGGAGTGGTAAACCATAAACCCATAAACTCCTGCCGCAACCAAAACTAGTAAAAGAAAAATCCCTGTTACCTTTAACCACTTTCTACCTTTCTTTGAACGAACCTCCATCATGTGGACCTCCAAAATATGTAGTTTAATAGTGTAACAATAGAGTTTTTATGCTATGAGTGTCAGGCACTGTTCGCGGAATTTGTCCGTCTGAGGTGGACAGTTAATTATCCAGTCGGCCCTTTGAAGCGGCAGTGTTGTTGATTTTGGTAGTGTGTGAAAGATTAAATGTTATAAAATGCGAGTTTTGTAACCGTTGTGGATGTGGAAAATGAATCTTTTGGTACATTTAAATATATAGTAATTAGTGATATATTATCACCTTTTGAAAAAAAATCCAATTTGTAGGTGTGTTTTGATAGGGTTTAAAAGTTTGTGGCCTATCATTGGCATTTTCGAAATAAGTAAAAGGGGGATACAGTCTTTTTGAACTGTATCCCCCTTCCGGCAGTTTTCTACTATCCCAGGTGTTTACTCCCCATTACCATCTTTATTTTGCTTTTTCTGCTGCTCCTGCAGGGCAATCAGAAGGTCCTGGATATCCACCTTGCCATCCTTATTCAGGTCGTTTAAATTCATTTCTGGTGCTGATGGAGCCTGCGGCACAGTAGGCGCTGAGCCCTGCTCACCCATATTCGCACTCGGTCCAGCGGCCGGAAGCACAGCCGCGGCTGCCTTATTTTTCGACCCGCCGGCAAAGGTGAACACCAACAGAATCAGAACAAGCAGACCAGCCACACCGTCACCAATATAGAAGAAGGTGGCATAATCGGACCACAGCATCTTGCTTTTGCTCATTTTCTCCTCAGAATTGCCGATATACTCCTTTATTTCCGAGTGATTTGGATAAATCCGCTGGACTGCTTCGAATTTTTCCAAGGCATGTTTGTAGTAACCGCCCCAATACAATTCAAGGCCCTCTTTATAAAGCCTATTCGTTTCGCTCTTCGTATTTCTGACACCGGCCTGGTTCACAAATTCCTTGACGGTATTGACTGGTACGGCAAAATTAAAGCCCTGCACCTCTTGCCCGTTGACCGTATCGCCACGGAATGTCAGAAGCCCAATAATTTGCCCTTTTTCGTTAATGACAGGTCCGCCGCTATTTCCGTGCGTTGCCGCGGCGTTAATTTGAATTACCGGACTGCCTTGATCGGTCTTTTTGTCAGTCGCGGAAATTTGCCCGGCATTCATGGTGGAAACGAGGGATGAATCAGGTGACAAAAGGTCCGAATCGGCAGCAGCAGGATAGCCGCTTACCCATATATTATCCTGGTTTTGGACTTCGCTGGAGTCACCAAGCGGGATGGTCGGCAGGTTCTTTCCCTCTATTTTAACGACGGCGGCGTCCTTCCCTTGGTTAATCGGCGCACCGTAGCTCTTAATTTCCCCATCGAGAACATCTCCGCCTGGTAAAATAACCTTTGTGACGCGCTTAATCTCCGTATACTGAGTATAGGCGACTAAATAATTATAAGCAGTATTGTAATCAACCTGGAAGTGGTCTGCCATGATGGTCACCAGCTGCTCGAAGGCTGCATCGGCCACCTCTTGGTCTTCCATTTTTCCATATTCGACGACGTGTGCATTGGTAACGATATAGCCGTCAGAGCTAATAATTGCCCCAGAACCCGACCCACCGATAAGCGTTTGATATTTTAGCTGTTCCAAAACTGCTTCGACTTCAGGGTTGTAGTCATTAAACTGCCACCCAACCAATGCATAGTCAATTATTCGCACCACAGCAGGCTTCGTGTATTCATTCAGCCTTTGGGCTTGCGATACATTCCCTTTGGCAGGCTTGATGTTGATCAGGACAAAGGAAGCGACGATCGCCGCAATCAGCAGTAAGCTGATCGGAATGGTAAATAGGGCCCTCTTCTTCAATGCATGATTCACCTCTATATTCGGAATTTTAAAAAACCAACAATGGCAATATATTCACTGGATAGGTAATGGGAATTTGTACCTGAAAATTGGACTTTGAAGGCTGTTAGAAAGGGCGGGCTTAATTTCAAGGAGCATTTTGTTATAATGGATTGAGTGGCAACTAGCAATAATTTTTCAAAAAAATATTTAAAGGGTATAATGCTTTATAGAACATACAATGGAGGTCATTATGGAAAAGCAATTAAAGGTTATGACAGTGTTTGGAACAAGGCCTGAAGCAATCAAAATGGCGCCGCTCGTGAAGGAGCTGGAAAAGCATCCGGAGCAAATCAAGTCAATTGTGACAGTGACAGCGCAGCACCGTGAAATGCTGGACCAAGTTTTGAATATTTTTGAAATCACGCCTGATTATGATTTAAATATAATGAAAGAAAGACAATCGTTGGTAGGTGTGACCACCCGGGCCTTGGAAGGCCTTGACCAAGTTTTGGCCGATGTTAAACCAGATATCGTGCTGGTTCACGGTGATACATCGACAACGTTCGTGGCAAGTTTAGCAGCATTTTATCATCAGATTCCAATTGGTCATGTGGAGGCGGGGCTTCGTACTCACAATAAATATTCGCCTTACCCTGAAGAAATGAACCGGCAGCTGACAGGTGTTTTGGCTGATCTTCATTTTTCGCCAACGGTTCAGTCCAAGCAGAATCTTTTAGTGGAAAACAAGAAGGAAGAAGCTATTTTTATAACAGGTAATACCGCTATTGATGCGTTAAAGACGACCGTTAAAAGCCAATATTCGCATCCTGTATTAGAGAGACTTGGCGAAGATAGATTGGTGCTTATGACAGCCCACCGTCGCGAAAACACTGGTAAACCAATGGAGAACATGTTCAATGCCATCCGCCGTTTAGTGGAAAAGCATGATGATGTCCAGGTAGTTTACCCTGTACATATGAATCCGGTTGTTCGCGAGATTGCCGGTCGAATCTTGGGAGACAATGACCGAATTCATTTGATTGAACCACTGGATGTCATTGATTTCCACAACTTTGCCTCGAGGGCATATTTGATTCTTACTGATTCCGGAGGTGTTCAAGAGGAAGCACCATCGTTAGGTGTTCCGGTTCTTGTACTAAGGGATACAACCGAACGTCCAGAAGGGATTGCCGCCGGCACGCTGAAGCTCGCGGGCACCGATGAAGAAACCATCTTCGGAATGGCTGACGAACTGCTTACGGATTCGGCCGCACACGACCAAATGGCTAAAGCCTCAAACCCTTACGGCGACGGCATCGCCTCTGGGCGCATCGTCCAAGCCATCCTTTACCACTTTGGAAAAAGAGGGGATAGGCCAGAGGACTTTGGGGTTTAAAGTCAAAGGGTGTCATTAAATGTGTCAGCACCGCTCGTGACATTGTCCATGTGGGGCAGACGTTCTTCGAATTTAGGTTTGAACTGGCTAACCTTTGTAAGTATTGAGCTTTTTAGCCCTCTTGTCTCCTGCGAGGAGGCAAGAGGATTATCCCTATTTTTAAGTAGAAAGTTGTGTTGTTTATGAAGTTAAAGAAAATTCATCATATCGCCATTATTTGTTCTGATTATAAGAAGTCAAAGGATTTTTATGTGCGAATTCTTGGTCTCAACCCAATAAGCGAAACATATCGGAAGGAGCGAAATTCCCATAAGCTGGATTTGGAAGTGAATGGCCACTACCAGATTGAACTTTTTTCCTTTCCGAATCCACCCAAGCGCCCAAGCTATCCTGAGGCAGCAGGTTTACGGCATTTAGCCTTTGAAGTAGAGAACATCGAAGAAGCGGTTCACCATTTAACAGAGCAGCATATAGAAGTGGAACCAATCCGCATAGACACCCTCACCAACAAAAAATTCACCTTCTTCTCAGATCCTGACGGCCTTCCCATCGAACTATACGAGATATAAAAAAAACACCACCCGATTCCTCGAAAAATAGGTCTCAGGTCGTAGTTTGTTTGCGATTCAAGTCTATAGCGGGCAGGAGTTTTTTCATGTATTGTGGAATTAATAGATGGAAATAACTTTCATTTGTTGGCAATTCATTTAATAATGAAACATTCACTTCTTTCATACGTATTAATAGAAGTGATGAAAAGTCAGGAGTCGATTAAAATGAATCCCATTCTTTCGTTAATTCTCCGCTCGTTTGTGGCTGTACCTGTTACCATTATTGCGGGCTTTGTCAGCTTTTTCTTTATGAACATAAACTTTCTGCCATCGATGGGTATTGCGATTGCCGCAGGAGTTTTAACCCATTTAATCCTTGGGCCAATCATGACTTCAACGTTTTTGAAAAAACACCAGCTGTCATGGAGGGAATACCGTTATATTCGAAAAAATTTAGCGGATGCCCAGAAAAAAATCCGCCGCTTGAATAAATCGCTTTTTAGTATTCGCGACCTGTCGTCTGTGAAGCAAAGAATTGACATACTTCGTATCACTAAAAAAATTCAAAAGATGGCTCTCAAGGAGCCGAAGCGTTTCTATCAGGCCGAGCCGTTTTATTTTTCACATCTCGATTCAGTTATCGAGCTGACGGAAAAATACAATTTTCTTTCAGCGCAGCCGAAAAAAAGCTTGGAAATTAATCAATCTTTGATTGAAACAAGACAGACCTTGAATGAACTTACCAAGGTACTTGAGGAAGATTTATATCATGTGATCTCAGATGATGTGGACCATTTAAATTTTGAAATTGATGTTGCCAAACATACGATAAAAAAACAAAAAGAAGCTAAATTCCCTGAAGAAAATAGGTGGTTAAAATGACCGAAAATAATCCATTGCAAAAAGGTGATTTTTTAAATGACATTCTCGCTGACCCGTTTGGCGACGGGCTTCAGCCTGCGAAAAGCCCAGTGGTCCAGCAGCCTGGGGAGGCCCCAAGGCCGACAAAACTTATCGAAGTTATTCCGGAGGAGCACCGCGCCAAAGCTTATCAGCTTGCTGAACAAATTGACCCGACCAACCATCAGGCGATGATTCAGTACGGGACACAGGCCCAAGGAAAGCTGCTCTCTTTTTCTCATGCCATGCTTGAGCATGTTCAGCAAAAGGACGTTGGTGAAATTGGAGAAATCATCAGCGATTTAATGAAGCGCCTCAACGAAGTGAATCCGGACGAGCTAAAGGACAGCAAGCCGTCCTTTTTTGGACGGATGTTTGGAAAAATCTCCAGCTCGCTTCAGGAGGTTCTGTCCAAATACCAAAAGACCGGCGCACAAATTGACCGAATTAGCGTGAAGCTGGACCGCAGCAAAAACGTACTGTTATCCGATATCAAATTGCTCGAGCAACTTTACGAAACGAATAAAGAATATTTCCATGCCCTCAATGTCTATATTGCCGCCGGTGAAATTAAGCTTGAGGAAATGCACGAAAAGACAATCCCTCAGTTAAAAAGAGAGGCAGAAGCAACAAATGACCAGATGAAGTATCAAGAAGTTAACGATATGATTCAATTTGCGGACCGGCTCGATAAACGTCTCCATGATTTGAAGCTAAGCAGGGAAATTACGATTCAAAGTGCACCGCAAATTCGCCTGATTCAAAACACAAACCAGGCATTAGTGGAAAAAATTCAGTCATCCATTGTCACAGCCATTCCGTTATGGAAGAACCAAGTGGCGATTGCGCTGACACTCATCCGCCAGCGGCATGCAGTCGAGGCTCAAAAGCAGGTATCTAAAACTACTAACGAACTGCTGCTGAAAAATGCTGAAATGCTGAAAACAAATACGATTGAAACGGCCAAAGAAAACGAGCGTGGTCTTGTTGATATCGAAACGCTTAAGAAAACACAGGAAAACCTGATTTCCACACTGGAGGAGACGTTAAGAATCCAGGAAGAAGGCCGCCACAAACGCCGGATCGCTGAGCAAGAACTTGCCACGATGGAAAACGATTTAAAACTAAAGCTTCTAGAAATCAAAGGAAAATAAGAAAAGCCCCCGCAATGGACACGTTCTAAGATGCGGGGGTATTTTTTTGTTAAACACAATCCGCCTTTAAACCGTTCTGAGAAACCTAGCATTTTATCAAACAAAAAAGGCAGGGGTTCGCCCCTTGCCTTAACTCGTCAACTTTAAAGATTTACTCGCATCTTTTTAACTTTTACTCGTCTATTTGTGGGATTTACTCGTCTAAATTCAAATTTTACTCGCCAAACCCCGTCGCATGAGTCAACCCCAGAAATTCGTTGTCCGCAACTAGACCGTTGTCAATTATTCACCGGTATCGCATCATAGTATTCCTCAAGGGTAATCCCATGTTTGGTGAGAACCTTGGCGACGGCTCTACCAACATAACGAAGGTGCCATGGTTCGTATTTGTAGCCGGTGATGGATTCTTTTCCTTTCGGGTAGCGGATAATGAAGCCATACTCGTCTGCATGGTCCGCAAGCCACTTGGCCTCCTCCGTTCCCGCAAAGCAATCCTCCGCAGGGCACTTCCCGTTCCCGCCCGTCACATCAATAGCAAGGCCTGTTTCATGCTCGCTTGTCCCAGGCTCAGCACTATACATTTTCGCTTTTTTAATGCCATCCTGATTGACGTAATAATTGAACAACGCCTTTTGTGCGGTATACGATCGATAGGCCGAAACTCCGGCTAGACCGATGCCCTGTTCTTCGGCAGCGGCAAATAATTTTTCGATAGCCGCAGCGGCTTCCTTTCGCATCTTTTGTTTTTCTGCTTTTTTATTAGAAATATACGGGATGCTTGGATACACTAAATCCTCAGGTTGATAGTTTTCAGGTAAGATATTGTACTGATTTACAAGCACAGGAATACTTTCTGGGTTGAAAACCTCTTGCACCTGCTCCTCACGGTGTTCCGACTTTTTCTTAGAGGCAGCAGATGAGGGGCTGTTCTTACCATCAGATTCATTCCGCGTTACACCTTTATCGTCCTGGGAAAAAAAGCTTTTCCCCATGCATCCGGTTAAAGGGAAGAGGAGGAGCATCAAACTAGTTATCACAGAAAATATTTTTACCATCGCAAACTTCCTTTTTAAAAAATTAATTTGATAACAGCATGGACACAATAAAGCCACTTTTAAACATGCTTATAAAAATAAGCCCCACTAGCAACGAGGGCCCTTTTTCCTATAAACAAACGCATGATTATATTGTCAGTAGACTAACCTTATGTGAATTTTCGGAAAAATTAGTACCCAAGACTCTTTTCATTTTAAAGTAGGTTATTTATGCTGTTTACAAACACATAAATCGTACGAAACGGCAAAGCTATTGAAAAATGGTGACGCAAAGCTATAGGGGCTAATGTTTAATAACGATGCTAGCCAGCTACCGAACACGAATACTCCAGCGGTTTATGTAAAGACAAGTGAGGAGGATTTCATGTGTTAAAATTATGGCAAAAGGGAAAATACTATTATCATGTCTATCTGTACCGACATAATGAGCTGCTACAGCAGGATTGTTTATGCGAGAAGCTAAGGTGGAAGTTGAAGATTAAAGCAATCTATCACAATAGCAAAGCCATTGAACTTGGATTTAAACTAAATCCTATAACCTGAAAAATGGTTTCTTTTAAGATAGCAAATCCTTAAGGTGAAATAAGGTGAAAAATGTCAGAGGGACAAGGAATCTTTCGACACTTTTCTCTCCACGACAAAAAAGAAATCGGCCGTTTAGGGCCGATTTCTTTTTACAACTATATATATTTTAGTGTGACATCACAGCGCTGCCATCGTCATGTCCGTCTTTGGTCACCTTCAGAACTGCTACAGCTCCTTTGGTAGCATGGTTGAATTGATGGGTTACTATTGGATAGCTGCCTTCTTTTGTTACAGTGAACTCAACCACGGCGCCGCCACTTGCTGGCAGAAGCACGGTTTGCATGCCTTTCATGTGGTTGAATGGATTTCCGTCGATATACACATCATCAAAGACAGTTCCGACTACATGGAAGCTAGAAACCTCATTCGGGCCAACGTTGTCGACGTAAAGTCTCACTCTGTCACCAACCTTGGCAAGAAGAGGTTTGTCAACAAGGGAGCCAACGGTACCATTTGTATTTGGGTCACCGTCTTTAAGCGCTTTCGCGGAAAAGACTACATATTTTGGAACCCCATTCGTAAAATCGTCAAGGTTGTTGTATTTATACCATTCGTTTTGCACAAGCGCATACTCGCGGGTCACCTGAGAATCGGTAGGATAGCCTTCCTTCGGTTTCACAATAATCATCCCGTGCATCCCATTCGCAATATGAGCGAGCACTGGCTTCGTGCCGCAGTGGTACATAAATACGCCAGGATTGTCAGCAGGATAGCTGAAGCTGCCAGTATGATCAGGCATGACATTCGCGAAATCAGCGGAAGGTGCTGCATGTACGGCATGGAAGTCCATGCTGTGCGGGATGGATGGATCCATATTCTTTAAGGTGAAATTAATTTTATCTCCTTGATTCACAACAATTACTGGACCAGGCGCTTCACCGTTAAATGTCCAAGCCTTATACATTTCGCCTTTATTGATTTCAATGTCAGTAATTTGAGCGGTCATTTCAATATTGACTTCATGCTCGCCAATTCGTTCCATTTTAAGCGGAGTCGGTTTTTGGTTCAGGCCTTTATGGGGAGCGAATACTTCGACTGCAGCTTCTTTGTCTGTCTGTGCCTCCACCTTTTTTTCCACTGAAAGATCAGTTTTTCCACAAGCACCAAGAATTAAAGCAGATGTGACAACCATTGTTGCTGCAACCTTTGTAAACTTACCCATTTTACTTCCCTCCATTAATAACTCCTAATTTATTTTGGCTAATAAGAAAGTATAAACTTTCTGTCGAAAGCCTTATACTTTCTTAACGCATAAATTCAACTACGCCTCTGTCTTCGTCCTATCGGACTAGCCAATCGGCGAGTTTTCATTTATTTGATTAATGATTACACTTTCATTTTACTTTTATTAGAAATGCTCCTAGTGATGCTGGTCACTCAAAATAGGGGTGTTCTTGAACAATTTGTGAATGAGTGAGCAAAGTAATATTTATATGGTGTAAATACTAATTTCTCAGCTGATAGTGGTAATTCTATTAATAAAAGGAGGCGCTTTTTTTGAAAAACAAAAACGACGAAACAAGCGAAGGTTTGAATCAAATTTTTGAAATTATTAATGCCAAAGGAGATGAAGGGGAACTTCGGGAGATTGTAAAAAATAATCAAGAAAAACAGTCGCCCGAAATACAGTCACAGAAGCAATAAACTCCCTGGAACTAGAAACTAATTTCTAGTTCCTATTTTTATGTGCATAACGTGTATAACTTGTGGATAAATCTTTGCTGATTGTGGGTAACTAGTGTATCTTTGTGGGTATTTGACTTTTTAGAAAAATGTTTTTTGGGGTCAAAACGTGGATAACCTGTATAAATCTGTTGATAACCATGTGGATACTGTTAAAAACTTGTTTATAAACTATGGATAGCCTAAATCTGCTGTGGATACCTTTATTTTTCCCCTCTTGAAATGCTTGTCTTGAATGGGCGGGAGGTGGCCGAACAGATGGCTGAGCTCGTGCACTTTACAAATGGTGCCCATTTCTCCCCCTTTCTAGGCAGAACAACCTTCCTTAAAAACACTTTCTGAATAGATTAATACTAGCTTAATTAGAAGGGAGGACAAGGCTCGCCTGAAGGCTAATGGGAACAACCCAAGAAATTGCCTAGGGGGCCTTATTCAGTCCTTTCGTGAAAAAGGAGGACTACATCCGTTTTGAAAATATTAATCGTCGGAACAGGCTATGTCGGGACGACGACCGGACTTATTTTTTGCAAAATGGGGCATCAAGTTACCGGCCTGGATCTCGATGAACGAAAAATAAACGCACTGCAAGCGGGTAAACTGTATTTCTATGAGCCTGGCCTTGAGGATTTATTGACCAAGCATGTCAGCGCCCAAAACATCCGCTTTACAACTGACACCGAGAACGCCGTAAAAGAAAACGATGTCATCTTTATTTGCGTCGGCACACCCTTGGGACCACAGGGAAAAGCCGACCTCACTTTTGTAAAAAATGTTGCAGGCACAATCGGCCGTTATATGAATCATTACAAGGTGATTGTGACCAAAAGTACGGTACCTGTGGGCACAGCTGAAAACGTCACCAATTGGATTAAGGAGAACCAGCCATCCTCCATCCCTTTTGACGTCGTATCTAATCCAGAATTTCTGCGTGAGGGTTCTGCCCTTCATGATGCACTTAATCCCGACCGAATCGTTATTGGTGCTTCAAGTGACAAAGCTAGAGCAGTCATGCGCAACCTATACAAGGATTTCCAATGCCCTATCATTGAAACCAACCCTCAAGCCTCCGAAATGATCAAGTATGCCGCAAATTCCTTCCTTGCCATGAAAATTTCCTTTATTAATGAGTTAGCCCGGGTTTGTGATGCACTAGGGATTAACGTCAATGATATTTCCACGGGGATTGGCCTCGACCACCGGATTGGCCCGCATTTCCTCCGTGCTGGAATGGGCTTCGGCGGCTCATGCTTCCCCAAGGATGTCAATGCCTTAATCCAAACGTCCAAAGAAACGGGAAGACCGCTTTCGATATTGGAAAAGGTTGTTCAAGTAAACGACGAACAACAGCTTTATTTTATGAAGAAAATCAGGCAGGTGTTGGGCGGAAACTTGGAAAACAAAACAATTGCCGTGCTGGGATTAGCTTTTAAAGCCAATACGGACGATACACGGGAATCGCCAAGTTTGATTTTGATTGAAAAATTGCGCGGGGAACAGGCAGCGGTTCAAGTCCATGATCCCGTCGTAAAATCAGCGGGCTTAATGCAGTTTTCGAAGGTGGAGGAAACAGTGAAAGGTGCCGACGCAGTCATTCTTTGCACCGACTGGAACGACTACAAAAACTTAGACTGGGCGGCCCTTAAACCATTGATGAAACAACCTGTTATCTTTGATGGTAGAAACATGCTCAATAAAACAAAAATCGAGGAACTTGGCTTTCGATATATGGGAGTCGCTAATCACTAAATCTTGATGAAACAAGGGGACAACTGTCCCCTTATTATTTTTGGCTTTGCAAAACAAGCTGCAATCCGAGGCCAATATAGATGGTCCCAACCACTTTGCCCTGCCAGCGGGCAAATCGGCTGTTGCGATTGGAAAAGAGACGCTTCCCGATGGAGCTTGTCAAAAAGGCCAAAAGCGTTGTATACAAGATGCTCATTAATACGAAGGTGAGTCCGAGAGTAAGCAGTTGTAAAACAACCGGTGTTCCGTTGTGATGAACAAATTGCGGCAGAAAGGCCAAAAAGAACAGCGCTGTTTTCGGATTCAACAGTTCAATGAGCAGTGCCTGGCGGAAGGACGTGACCGCCGAGCTTGGATTAGCAACCGCATCAGCCTCCGTTTGGCTTTTTGCTTTTTCTAAAAACGATTTAATCCCAATAAAAATTAAATATGCAGCCCCTAAATATTTCACGATTTCAAAGGCAAGTGCGGAGGTCATTAAAATGGCCGAAAGTCCAAGCACCGCCGCAACCGTATGGATCAAGTCCCCCACGGCAATCCCTACACCCGTGATGATCCCTGATTTTCGCCCGCCATTGGCAGTCTGTGTGACGGTTAACAGGACGGCAGGACCGGGAATAAGAAATAGGATTAGCACAACTAAGATAAACGATAGCAATTTTTATCACTCCATGGAAAATATATGGTGATGCCATTTTATCATAATATTTAAAATATTATAATGCGTTGAAGTGAAAAAGCATTCGACCGTACCAAAAAAAAAGCTCCTGCCCGCAAATTGACGGCCAGGAGTTTACTTATTTAACCCACATTCTCAATATAAATAGCCTTATGCAATTCAGGCAAATGAATACAAAGCTTGTCATTCCTTCTAAGCCGGTGGCCGGTTTCGGCGTCAATCAACTCGCCGCCCAAGTCAATCGTACAACTGGATTTATTGAGGAGAAGCAAAGTATTATCGGTTATCGGCACAAAGGTAATTTGGTCGGTTTCGGAAAATTCCTGATCGAGCAGGAACAGCTGCCGCAAGTGAAATTCCCCTTTAAATGCTTTTAGTTTTTTCACCTTTTGCTCTGTGCTCACTCCCGTTTCTTCATCCTTTATCTCGACCACAATTTGGCCGCTGAAGCCGCGGTTTTCTTTCCTCTTTTTTGCAGCAAAGGAGAAGCCGGGCACCGCCACCAGAAACACAACAGCTGCAGCAATCGTAATGTAAAGCCAAGGAATCGTATTTTTTGAAGGGGAAGGGCTGACATCCCCGGCAACAGGCTCAATGTCTTTACCGCTAGTCGCCGCAACCTCAATTGTTAGCGGCTTGGTCTCACGAAAAAAGCTGTTGCCTTCCGCCCTCACTGTCACTTCATAGCTGTTGGCGTCCCCGGCTTTAAACTCGCCGAAAAACCCTTTGTCCCCAGCCTTTAGAGGGACTTCCTCTGTTTTTCCTGAGGCTGAGTCCTTTACGTAAAGATTGGCCTTTAGCGTAGGATATAGATCCTTATTGACGATTTTCTTGCCGTTATCCTCAAAGAAAGCCTCAATTTTTACGGTATTGCCTGCTATAATATTTTTTGCCAGCGGGGCAAGCTTAAGCTGCAGGTCATTATTGAAGACCAGCTTCACGTCGACCTTGTCCTGCGGGAATCCTTTCACTTTCAGAGTCCAATTTCCTTGAACTGGATTAAGCAATTTCAGCATCGAATAATTTTTTGACTTGGTTAACGAAATATTGTCGGAAGGGATGGCCAACTCTTTACCTGACGGGTCAACCAGCTTCAGCTCAACCGGCTTACTGGAAATCAGCGAAATATTTGCCTCCAGGACATTTTCATTCGGAACGGTAAACGGAACATCCTGAAACTCTTCGGTTGCCGTCACATCTTTAACTGGGACCATTTTCAATTTCAAATGGTCAGCAAAGATTTCACTAAGGATGCCTGGCAGGTCAGCAGCATTATTTGTTTCGAAAAATTTCCCATTCGTACCAGCAGCAATATTCTGCAGCAGCTGTTTATTCAGCTTGCCATCAGCATTTAAGCCAATGACATAAATCGGATAGCCCTTCGCTTTCGCATCCACTACCGACTGGGCGAGCTGCTCATCGGCCTGCTGATTGGTTTTCTTCTTGGTTTTGTCCAAATCATTGTTGCCGTCGGCCAGCACTACGACAAGTGGAATATAGCCAGATTCATGGCCGGTGTCCAAAAATTTCAGGGCCTCAGCAACTCCAACGGAAATATCGGTGTTATTGTATTTTCCAAGCGAATCAATAAAACTCTTGATTGCTTGTTTATCCGCTTCCGTTTGGATTTTCGTGAGTTCCTTACTGCTTTCGACATCATTTCCGTAAGCAATTACCCCGATCTTGTCCCCTTTAATAGAGGACATGTCCACAAACATTTTCATCGCTTCATTAGAAAGACCATTCGGGTCACTAGACAGCATCGACTTGCTTACATCAACCACCAGCACCCCTTCTATCCTTGAAGAAAGCTCCATCTGGGCGGCAGCCTCAGTCCGGTAACCGCCAGTTGAACTAAGAATGAAGACAAACACAGCAAATAGGTAAATCAATTTTTTCATCATCTATGTAACCCCCTAATTGTAATCTATTAAAAGGAATGTTCAATAAATAAATATATACTGTTCTTTATATAATACTATTCTACCAACCCTGCCGCATTTTACATAAAATATTTGTCTAAAAAAACAAAAGTATTATCGACAAATTTCGAGTGAGGCATGTGGACGGTTCTCGTGCCTCAAAATGGGTGATTACAGAGGAGTGTGGACGGTTTACGGATAATGGTAAGAATATTTTGATGCTTATCACATAACAATATGTTAAATTATTTCTATTAAACTTAAATTCAAGTAACCATCAAAAAGGGGAAAACGCATGACAAGAACATGGAAGTGGATTATTGCCTGTTTCGTATTCTTGCTTTTATTAAATGGCTTAGGGGTCCTGGCTGTACAATTATTGAGTAAGTAAATCTGAAAATCCCACAAAAATTAACCTATAGGGAATGACGTTGATGATGACAACGAATTTAACTAAACCTATTTCAAAGAAGCTGTTGATTGGTATGCTGGTTGTGGTCTTTGGAGCAGAAATCCTGCTCTATCTCAACCGCTTCAGCTATCTCGCCGGAACCCTTTATGACGCGGTGATGATCGCTTCGCTTTTTATCGGCATCAAGCTGCATCGAAGACTTGTAACACCGAAGGAGCAGGGCCCAAGTAAAACGAAACGGCAGAAGGTCCTTCAATTTACGGGCGCTTTTTTGATTTTCTTCCTAGGCAGCACAGTCATCAACATCTATTCAAGTATGACCTTCGATGACTTTAACTCTGATTATGACCAGTATGTGCAAACCTATACCGAAACGCAAACCTACCAAGAAGAAGAGAAGGGAACCGCCGCAACAGCAGAGTCAACATTTTGGTCTTATATGGATAAAATCGATACAATTGGCGCTGATCTTTATACAGACGCCCTGGCCGGTTTGGAGGAGGTTTGGCGGTTAGCCTACATGATCCTTATCCTCGCCGTTTTCAAAAAGCTTTTTCCAAAACGATGGGAGAACGGGTCGAGAGATGTCTTCCTAATGGCCGCCCTGTTCTGGACCTCGCTTTTTTTCGGCATCGACCACACACTCGATACCGAGCAGGCATGGACGGTGAAAATAGGGTCCATTGTTACCTTCGCTAACATGGGCTTTCTGTTTGGAATCATTCTTTTATGGACACGAAACCTATGGCTGACCGTGCTAGTTCACTCACTCTACGACATCACCGCAACCCTGTCATGGTATTACATCGACTATGCTGTCGAGCTTTTTGCAGGGGGATTGATGATTGTGCACATGATTTTATTCCTACTGGAAAAATTGGCACAAAAACGCATTCACACACCGCTAGAACAGAATGAGGCGGGGTAAATAGCAGAATAGAAAAAAGGTCACAGAATCGCTCTGTGACCTTTTTTTGTCGATCGTTATAATTAAGATGAACCGAATCATTCCTCATAAAGATAAGATTTGCCATTTACCCAATATTCAATCGCCCCATTTTCCTGTACACGATATTTTATTTTTTTGCTGTCAAAGGCCTTCAGTAAACTATCCTTAGCCAATTCTTGTTTTACATCAAGCTCGATTAAAAATTTTTGAAGCAGGACAGGATCGATCGTTTTCGTTTCAGCAAGGTACGTGATAATGAAAAGGCGCTGCTCAAAAACACTAAGCAGTTCCTGGTTATATTCACGAAAGCCCGAAGGAACCGGCAAATCCTTTAGCATTGGGAGCAGCTCGTTCTGCTTCGCTTTAACCTCTTGAAGATTGGAAGCTCTATTTTCAAGACAGTCTTCCAATAATGTTGAACTCTCCCTTTGGTACCTTTGCTCATTTTTTAAATAGGAAACGATTCTCTTATTTTTTGGACTTGCCAGATTCATCGTTAATAAAGAAAAAATCAATATTAGTAGAATAATTCCAAGGAAGACAACTATCCAGTTTTTATGTATGTTTATTTTCGCTGGAGAGAGAGTTTCACTCATCGGATGCCCCCAGTAAGAAGCATTTGTCTTTAGTTCCTCTAGTTCTTGTTTGACTTTTTGTTGGGCAGGAGTCAGCATCATCGCACCCCTATTAATGATAGATTGCTATTATACTACTACAAAAGTAGCATAAAAATCCATTTATTCCCTAAAATGTTTTGAGGAAATAATTTTACGAATATAGATATGACACGGAAACTCCATATTTCACGAATTACTATGGAATTTTTTTCTAGTACTTTTGAATTATTATTATATTAGTATTATTTACAATATTCAGATCGGATGGTAGAATTTCAATCAGACTCTTCTGAAAATATAAAAATATGAGTCTATTATTAGGGGGGATACATAGTGAAGAAGAACTACGGTTTAAAGGGGTTTTTCAGCATCGCAGCTTCCACATTAGCTGCATCGGCCTTATTTGCAGCGCCATTTGTTGGGACAAAAGGCGCACCCTTTTCAGCCAAACCAGCGTATGCGGCTGAGGTCCAATCGGCTCCGGTTGATTTGAACATCGTTGATCAGGACAGGCTCGCCAAAGCTTTACAGGAGCGGGGGCTTATTTCAAAGAACGCTTCTTCTCAGGAAGTAACGAAGGCAGTGAAAGCCTATATCAAGCAAAAGCAAGGCGAAAAGCCTAGCAAGGCAGACAAGGCAGTTACAAAAGAACAGCAGGAAATGGACAAAAAAGCAAAAGACTTTTTAACCCAGCAAAAGGACAAGCTTTCTGCTCAGCTTAACAAAGGTCACGAAAACTTTAAAAAAGGTAAGCCGACTGGCGCAGTTAAAGTAGACTCTGCCAAGCAGGCAGCATATAACGGGGATGTTCGTGAAGATAAGGTTCTTGTGCTTTTAGTAGAGTATGCTGACTTAAAGCACAATAATGTTGAACAAGAAGACGGATATATGTACGCAGATGACTTCAATAAAGAACATTATGAAAAAATGTTGTTTGGCGATGAAGATTTCACTCTCTTCAACGGAGACAAGATTAAAACATTTAAACAATACTATGAAGAGCAATCCGGCGGTAGTTACACCGTCGATGGTACGGTGTCCGATTGGTTGACAGTACCAGGAAACGCTGCTGAGTATGGCGGTGACAGTCCAGCAGGCGGCCATGATAATAAACCAGGCACAAAAGGAGCCCGCGGACTTATTAAGGATGCACTAAATGCAGCTGTGGCATCTGGAATTAATTTAGCAGATTATGATAAATTCGACCAATATGATCTAGATGGTGATGGCGACCGTAACGAGCCAGACGGTTTAGTTGACCACTTAATGGTACTACATGCAGGTGTAGGCCAGGAGGCTGGCGGCGGAGTAGTTGGAGATGATGCGATTTGGTCACACCGCTGGACATTAAATGGTGTTTATCCTGTCGCTAACACTACAGCTGCCGTAGATTACTGGGGCGGTAAAATGGCAGCTTATGACTACACTGTTGAGCCTGAAGACGGAGCAGTTGGCGTATTCGCACACGAATATGGCCATGACTTAGGGGCTCCAGATGAGTATGATACACAATATACCGGCAATGGCGATACGGTTGCACAATGGTCGATTATGAGCGGCGGCAGCTGGAGCGGCCATATTGCCGGAACACAGCCGCCAAGCTTTTCACCGCAGGTGAAAGAATTCTATCAAAACACAATCGGTGGAAACTGGGCTAATATTACAGAAGTAAACTATAATGATATCGATCAAAACGGCCTGGCTGCAGTCATCGACCAGAGTGTAACTAAATCGAAGAATCCTGGAATCGTGAAGGTTAATCTTCCTGCTAAAAAAGTTCCTGGAATCCAGCCTGAATTTGGCGCGAAATACTATTATAGTACAAAAGGTGATGACCTAGATACGGTAATGGAAACACCAGAATTTGATTTAACAAACGCAAGCAGTGCAAGTTTTGACTTTAAAGCTTTCTATGAGGTCGAAACAGATTACGATTATTTGAACGTAACAGCTGTTGCCAATGATGGTTCAGAAAAAGTAATCGATGTAATCGGGGATGACTCGGACGTGGTCCGCAGCGGTTCAGCATTCGAATCTACTCAAGGTAAGTGGGTGGACAAGTCCTATAACATGAGCGAATTCGCCGGTAAAAAAGTCAAATTGGTATTTGAATATGTAACCGATGGAGGCCTTGCACCAGACGGATTCGCACTCGATAACCTGCAATTAACTGTTGACGATAAGGTTGTATTCTCAGATGATGCAGAGGGAACTACTCAAGTCACATTAAACGGTTTCGAAGTATCGGACGGCTGGATTAAAAAGCCACATTACTATTACCTGGAGTGGAGAAACTATGCCGGAGCCGATAAGGCCTTAGCATTCTCTCGCGGTGTTAAATATAATACTGGTTTAGTAGTTTGGTATGGTGACGATACATTTACTGATAACTGGGGCGGCGTTCACCCTGGTGAAGGCTTCTTAAGCGTCGTCGATGCCCATCCTGAAGCAATTGTAGGTACCCTGAATGGTAAACCTTCCATCAGTCAAAGTACAAGATACCAAGTGGCGGATGCTGCGTTCTCATTGGATCAGGCACCTGCATGGACGATTGATTCTCCGTCCCGCGGTCTTTTTGAATATCCAGGCCTTCCAGGCGTCACAGCATTTGATTCTACAAAAACATATATGAATTCGATGATTCCAGATGCTGGGGTAAAAGTTCCCGCGCAGTACCCGCTTAAAGTCCAAGTCATTGGCGAAGCGAAGGATAACTCCGCTGGGGCGGTTTGGGTTCATAAATAATAGCTTAAGTGAGACATCGGGGGCTGCCCGGTGTCTTTTTCTGTTTATATGTACTTATCGCCCCTTTCTTTTAACCCATGAAATTATTCCCATAGACCAACCATTTCCTGTTAAAATATTAATATATAAAAATATTCACATAAAAGACACCAAGGAGATGAAAACGATTTGAGATTTCAACGTTCCAAACTTTTTGAACTAACTATTACGCTGGGGATATTATGTTTAATTAGTATCTTTGCACCGTCAAGGTCATATGCCCAGGGTAATCTAAACGTACCACTCATTTCACAATTACCTGAGTTAAAGAATGGATGTGAAGTTACGAGTTTGGCAATGCTGCTACAATACAAAGGTATTAATGTAGATAAAATGACTCTTGCTAATCAAATAAAAAAAGACTCAACACCATATCGAAAAGTAGGAAGCACCATTTACTGGGGCAATCCGAATACTGGTTTTGTAGGAGATATAACGGGAAATTCTATTGGCTATTCAGCATATCATGGTCCAGTCTATCAATTAGCGAGCCAATATACTAACATGATAGATTTAACTGGAAATTCATTCGACGTCATTTTAAAACAGTTGGACAGTGGGAAACCGGTTTGGGTCATCTCCACTAGTACATTTGATTCAGTACCAAGCAGTCAATGGCAAACGATTCAAACTCCCATAGGTCCTCTTTCTATGACTTTTCATGAGCACAGTGTCGTTCTTACAGGATATGATAGTAACTATGTTTACTTTAATGACCCACTTGCTAATATAAAAAACCGCCAAGTTTCCAGGGCTGCCTTTGTAAGGGGATGGGAACAATTTGGTAGACAGGCAATGACATACACTTCATCAATTGGAATGATTGATAGCCCTGCTTCAGGTTTGAGAGTTAAAGATAATATTAATGTTTCAGGCTGGTTTTTAGATGATAGCGGTGTTTCGAAAATTGAAGTCATAGTAGATGGACAGGTAATGGGTCAAGCGACTTATGGAGATGCCCGACCTGATGTACAGAATGCCTATCCTCAATTTAATAACGGAACTGGCGGTTATCATTATTTGCTTGATATTACAAGATTATCCGAAGGAAATCATACCATTACGGTAAGAGAGACAGGGAACAACGGATTAGTTACAACATTACCTGCGAGAACGATAATAGTTCCATCTACCAGAGGCATTTTAGATAGCCCTGTTTCAAATGCCAATATCAAAGGGCTACATAACGTTTCAGGCTGGTTACTTGATGAAAGTGGCGTTTCAAAAATAGAAGTACTTTTGGATGGAGTAACAGTTGGGCAGGCAGTATACGGGGATTCAAGGCCGGATGTTCAAAAAGCCTATCCTGAATATAATAACGGAAATGCTGGTTTTCATTATGCTTTGGACACGTCAACATATAATGATGGATTCCACACCCTTACTGTAAAGGAAACGGGATTAAACGGCAGGCAAAAGACCTTGCCGGAAATAAAAATAACCATTGCAAATACTAAAGGTTATGTAGATAATCCAGTTTCAAATACCATGTTGAAAGGCCAAAAGACCATATCGGGCTGGTTCCTGGATGAAGACGGTGTGTCAAAGATAGAAGTATTAGTAGATGGGGAGGCTGATGGTCAAGCCGTATATGGGGATTCTAGATTGGATGTAAAAAATGTCTTTCCGGAATATAACAATGGAAATGCAGGCTTTCATTACACGTTGGACACAACAAAATATAGTGAAGGAAACCATTCCATTACAATTAAAGAAACATCAACAACCGGAAGGATCACGGTATTGCCAGAAATAAAAATAACCATTGCTAATGTTAAAGGGTACCTGGATAATCCAATTCTAGGAACAACGTTAAAAGGTATAAATATCATATCAGGCTGGTTCCTGGACGAAAGCAAAGTATCAAAGATAGAAGTATTAATAGACGGGGAAGTGGCTGGCCAAGCTGTCTATGGAGATGCGAGGTCGGATGTAAAAAATGTTTTCCCAGAGTATAACAATGGAAATGCAGGTTTTCATTATGCATTAGACACTGCAAAATATAATAATGGGAATCATCTCCTTACAATAAGGGAGACTGGAACAAGTGGAAATGTAACGACACTTCCTGAAATAACTGTAATATTCTCAAATCCAGTTAAAGGTTATTTGGATAATCCAATATTTAATATGGATATAAAGGGGACAGCTAATGTATCCGGTTGGTTCCTCGATGGAAGCGGTGTTTCTAAAGTAGAGATATTAGTGGATGGGGAAGTTGCTGGTCAAGCAGTTTATGGGGATAGCAGACCGGACGTGAAAACACTCTTCCCAGAGTATAATAATGGAAATGCAGGTTTCCATTATGCTTTGGATACAACGAGATTTAGTGATGGAAGACATAACATTACCATAAGGGAAACATCTAATACTGGCCGGGTTACTACGTTCCCCCAAACAACCATAACAATATCAAATGTTAAAGGTTATTTAGATAGCCCAGTTTCAGGCTCAAAAATAAATGGAATAACAAATGTATCCGGTTGGTTTTTGGATCTAAGCGGAGTTTCAGGCATTGAAATATTAGTAGATGGAGAGGTCGTAGGTCAAGCAATTTATGGAGATTCCAGGACAGATGTAAAAACAGTCTTCCCGGAATACAACAATAAGAATGCGGGTTTTCATTATTCCTTAGATACAACCAAATTTAGCGAAGGAAATCATACAGTCACAATAAGGGAAACGGGGGCAAACGGCCGCACGACTACATTGCCAGAAACAACCGTAACGATTTCAAAATAGAGATACAAAAAAGGACTAGAAATGCATTGTTCATTTCCAGTCCTTTTTTCAATTCGTGTCAACTTCTCTTAATAGTCAATTTTGACAACCAAGGTGAAGAATAAATCAATAATTTTTAGAGTACTCGTCAATTCCATCAGCAATAGCTCTTGCTAGTGTATTTTGATACGCATCTGTAAATAATTTCTGGCGTTCGCTTGTATTGCTGATAAAACCAATCTCTAGTAGAGTTGCAGGCATTGCTGCTTCACGTATAACCGCAAATGATGCTCCATCCGCACCACGATCATTAGCACCTGTATAATTTGTCATATTTTCCTGTATTAAATTTGCCAGCGCCATACTCTTTAAAATTCTGTCCGGGTTATTATGCATAGCACCATTAATTATTGAAGGGTAAGCAGGATCATATTCATAAAAATATGATTCTATACCAGAAGCAGATGATGGCCCTGAGTTAGTATGGATGCTAACAAAAATATCTGTAGGTATATTATTCGCCATTTGAGAACGGTCTAGCAATGAAACGTAGGTATCATTTTCACGTGACATATAAACCGAATAACCCTGACTTAATAATAATGATTTAACTTTTTTCGCAACAGCTAAGTTCAAGTCAGATTCTCTAAAACCGCTAGCAGTTGCCCCAGGATCAGACCCGCCATGTCCCGGATCTAAAAATACTATCATTGATGATTGTTTAAATGTTACTTTACTTTCAGGCAATATGGTTACACGGCCATTTAATCCTGTTTCCCTTATCGTTATCGTATGTTTTCCATCCGCAAATTTGGTTGTGTCAAGAGCAAAATGAAAGCCAGCATTCCCATTATTGAATTCAGGAAAAACCTTTTGGATATCGTCTCTTGGGTCGCCATATTCCGCCTGACCTACTGTTACACCATCCACTAATATTTCTATACTTGCTACTCCGCTCTTATCCAAAAACCAGCCAGATACGTTTTTGATGCCCTTTAAAGTTTCACCAGGGGCTGGATTATCCAAATACCCTTTGACATTGGCAATCGTTATCGTACTTTCAGGTAATGTGTTAACATGTCCGTTAATTCCTGTTTCTCTGATCATAACAGTATGTTTGCCATCAGTAAACTGGGTTGTGTCAAGAGCAAAATGAAAGCCTGAATTTCCATTATTGAATTCAGAGAAAGCTTTTTGGACATCGGTTCTCGCATCTCCATATTCCGCTTGACCTGCCACAGTACCATCCACCAAAACCTCTATTTTTGCAACTCCGCTTCCGTCCAAAAACCAGCCGGAAACGTTTGTGGTTCCAGTAAGTGTTCTTCCGGAGACCGGATTATCCAGATACCCTTTGACATTTGCAAACGTTACGGTACTTTCAGGTAATGTGTTGACACGGCCGCTAATTCCCGTTTCTTTAATGGTAACAGTATGCTTTCCATCACCAAATTGAGTTGTGTCAAGAGTAAAATGAAAGCCTGAATTTCCATTATTGAATTCAGGGAAAGCCTTTTGGACATCGGTTCTCGCATCTCCATATTCCGCTTGGCCTGCCACAGTACCATCTATCAAAACTTCAATTTTTGCAACTCCGCTTCCATCCAAAAACCAGCCGGAGACGTTCGAGGATCCTGTAAGTGTTCTGCCGGAAACCGGATTATCCAAATACCCTTTGACATTTGCAAACGTTACGGTACTTTCAGGTAAAGTTTTGACCCGGCCATCAATTCCTGTTTCTTTAATGGTAATAGTATGGTTTCCATCACTGAATTGGGTTGTGTCGAGAGCAAAATGAAAGCCCGAATTTCCATTATTGAATTGAGGAAAAGCCTTTCGGACATCGGTTCTTGCATCCCCATATACCGCTTGGCCTGCCAGAGTCCCATCTACCAAAACTTCAATTTTTGCAACTCCGCTTCCATCCAAGAACCAGCCGGAAACGTTGGCGGTTCCTGTAAGTGTTCTGCCGGAAACCGGATTATCCAAATACCCTTTGACATTGGCAAATGTTACGGTATTTTCAGACAAAGTGTTAACCCGGCCACTAATTCCCGTTTCTTTGATCGTAACAGTATGCTTTCCATCACTAAATTTGGTGGTGTCGAGAGCAAAATGAAAGCCTGAATTCCCATTGTTGTATTCCGGAAAAGCTTTTTGGACATCTTTTCTTGCATCTCCATAGGCTGCCTCACCTGCCAATGCGCCATCTACTAATACTTCAATTTTTACAACACCACTTTCATCCAATAACCAGCCAGAAACATTGGTGATTCCTGTTAGTGTTGAGCCGGAAACCGGATTGTCTACATACCCTTTGACATTTGCAATTGTTATAGTAACTCCAGGCAAAGTGTTGACCCGGCCGTTCATTCCGGTTTCTCTAATTGCTACGGTATGCTTTCCATCACTAAACTTGGTAGTGTCGAGAGCAAAATGAAAGCCTGAATTCCCATTTTTATATTGGAGATATGCGTTTTGAACATCGGGTCTGGCATCTCCATAGACCGCCTGACCAACAGCGGTGCCATCCACCAAAACTTCAACCTTGGAAACACCGGAGTCATCTAGAAACCAACCACTTATCATGGTTTGCCCCTTAATAGTTGAAGTATTCATTGGTGTATCAATGACTCCGATTGCCCCTAAGGTTTGGGCAGATGCAATGGCTGGAATTTTTAAAAATAATACCATTACAATTGCTGCTGATAAAACTGCAACAATATTCCTAAATAACTTCATTTCCCCATCCTTTCTAGCAAAGCTGTTAATCTTTTTATATGATACTATTGTTCTTTCAAAAAATAAATAATTCCCTGTCATTTTTTGTTATATCTTGTTAATTCCATTTTGTTATGGAATAATTTTAGTGAATATAAATTAATGTACAAACTAATACAGAACTGAAAATAATCAACCTAAAAATTTTCCTTTTTTTGGATAAGTCGAGTGGAAAGGATGATTAAGAATGAAAAAGGTAAAGAAAGCGATAATTCCTGCTGCTGGTCTTGGGACACGTTTTTTACCAGCAACAAAAGCGATGCCTAAGGAGATGCTGCCGATTGTTGATAAACCAACAATCCAATACATAGTAGAAGAAGCAATTGAATCAGGTATTGAAGATATTATAATTGTCACAGGTAAAGGAAAAAGGGCAATCGAAGATCACTTTGACTATGCATTTGAACTGGAACAGACTCTGCTCAACAAAGAAAAATTTGATTTATTGGAGAAGGTACAGGAGCCTTCAAGAATGGTTGACATTCACTACATAAGACAGAAGGAACCTAAAGGACTGGGACATGCTGTTTGGTGTGCCAGGAACTTTATCGGAAATGAACCATTTGCGGTGTTACTCGGCGATGATATTGTTCAAGCGGAAACTCCTTGCTTAAAGCAATTAATGAATGAATATGACAGAACTCATTCTTCTGTTATTGGTGTAAAGCGTGTTCCGGAAGAGGAAACAAGCCGATATGGCATCATTGATCCGATTGAGCAGGTAGGGCGCTCTTTTCAAGTTCGAAATTTTGTCGAAAAGCCTAAATCCGGGACTTCGCCATCAAACTTAGCTATTATTGGCAGATACATCTTTACACCTGAGATTTTTATGTTTTTGGATAAACAGGAAATTGGGGCAGGAGGCGAAATCCAGCTTACGGATGCCATACAGAATTTAAATCATATTCAGCGTGTATTTGCTTATGAATTTGAAGGAAAACGGTTTGATGTAGGGGAAAAGCTGGGATTTATTGAAACAACAATTGAATTTGCCCTTCAAAAGGAAGAATTGAGAAATGATTTATTGAAATTTATGGCAGAGAAACTTGAAAAACAAATGTGACATAAGGGAAATCGTTGAATGGAAAATCCCTCTTTGGTAAACAGTTAGAAAAAATCATACTGTTTTACTAGGAGGGATTTTTTATGGTAATAATAAGATTTAATGATTATAATTAGTGTGCATTAATAAAGGTAATGCTCTGGCCCAATAAGAAATGATTGCATGTCTATTTTTTTGCGTTTTAAATTGGGAAGTATCTTGAAGTTGTCTTTAAGGATTTAGGTGGAGAGAAAGTATGGAGATGAAACCGATAATAAGTATTATAGTACCAGTATATAATGTTGAAAGTTTTATTAGAGAGTGTATTGACAGTATCCTTAATCAAGCCTTTGAAGATTTTGAACTTATCTTGGTTAATGATGGGTCTACTGACCAAAGCGGCAATATTTGTGATGAGTACTCAATAAAAGATAGCAGAGTGACAGTTATCCATAAAAAGAACGGCGGTCAGTCTTCGGCAAGAAATAGAGGTATCGATGCTGCCGCGGGAGATTATATTGGGTTTGTGGATAGCGATGATTGGATTCATAAAGAAATGTACAAAATCTTGTATACAAAAGCGATGGAAACAGCTGCTGATATAACAGCATGCAATTTAATGCAATATAATAAGGACTCTTCAGGACATTTATATAGTGCTAACACAACAGACCAATTATTTGATAGAGATTCTGCCATGCATGAGCTTTATTTAAATGAGAGACTCACTTTTAGTCCGTGTAATAAATTATATAAAAAAGAATTATTCAATGGGATACGATTTAAAGAAGGATATATCCTCGAGGACATGGATTTTGCCTATAGAATCATTCATCAAGCCGATAGAATTTTTTACACAGGTCAGGCATTATATTATTACCGATATAATGAGCATAGTACAATGAGAAAAGACTTTTCGAAAAAGCGGCTGGATGAATTTGAAGTTCGAAAAAATATGTATTTATTTTACCTTAAAAACTATCCCGGCATTGCAAATGAAGTGTATGCAGAATGGTTTTTAACAGGGTTAATGTTATACATCAATATCGGGAAGTATTTTAAACATGAACAGAACCAATATAAATATTTAATTGAAACAGACCGTGAAAAGTTAAAACCGTTACTATTTAAAGAAGGATATAACCAAAAGAAGAAGATCTTGCTGGCTATGGCGGTTATTTCACCTAAACTTCTGGTGAATTTCTACCGATTATATTGGGATAAAATCAAGAAAGAATTATAAATAATGAATCTTGTATAACGCTTACCTAGCATTTGGAGATGAAACAATGATTGCTTTTGTGATTTTAAATTACAACACATGGGAAATGACCATCAGCTGTGTGGATTCCATTTTTGACACATGTAATCTAGAGTATACCATTTATATAGTGGATAATGGGTCCACAAACGGCTCCTATCAAAAACTGAAAGAACAATATCAAAACTATAAAAATGTAGTTGTGTTTGAGAATGAAAATATAGGGTACGCCAGGGGCAATAATACCGGAATTAGGGCTGCCATTCATGACGGCCATCAATTCATAACCATTACCAATAATGATGTTATTTTTTTGGAGGAGAGTATAGAAAATATGTATACATTTCTCCAAAAACATCAAGACGCGGCAGTTGCGGCTCCTTGTGTCTTATCAACGGAAGGAAAACTGCGGGATTTGCCGACCTTAAAACCTTTAAAAACTTCAGATTATTTTTCGTATAATACAAAACTTAGGTATATTGCTTCGTCTAAGGGGGAAAGGCAATTTGAACAGGAATATTATCTGCAGCCTGATGAAATAAAAAATGAGCCTATACCCATCTATAAATTTTCTGGCTGCTGCTTTATGGCAACGAGCGAGATGTGGGAGAAAATTGGATTATTTGATGAAAATACTTTCTTATATTACGAAGAAGATATTCTTTCCAGTAAGATGCAACAGTCAGGGTGCAAAGCTTACTATTTGCCAAATTCCAAAGTCGTTCACCACCATGGGCTGACAACCGGTAAAGACAATTTATTTGTTGATACAGAGATGGTGAAAAGTGAATTGTATTTCTTATCCAACTATCACCAATTACCTTTTCTGGGGCTACTTTTTATCTATATTGACCGAGCTATTACCCCCATTATGAAAAAAATGAGAAAGCGTTATAATCTCACCCTAAAAGATTATTTAGCTTACTTAAAAAAAACGTGGAATCATTTGTGAATTAGGCAAAATCATATTGCTTGCTATAATCGTAGTTATGATGAGGGATGAATGTTGAATAATAAGGCCATTACTTTTATAAGAAATTTTTCATACACTCTGTCTTCGAATCTGGTTTCATTAATTATTTCATCAGTATTAATTCTGATTGTACCAAAGTTGATAGGCGTAGAAGATTACGGTTATTGGCAGTTATACCTATTTTATTCCTCCTATGTAGGTTTCCTGCACTTTGGCTGGAATGATGGGATATACCTGAGATACGGTGGAAAAGAATATAAGGAATTAGATAAAGAGTTGTTTTTTTCGCAGTTTTGGATGCTGGTTATTTTTCAGTTGATCATTGGTGCAATAATTGTAGGTATTTCAACTGTTTTTAGTTCAGATGCAAATCGGTTATTCATATTTAATATCACTGCAGTGTGTATGTTAATCGTTAATGTGAGGCTTATGCTTCTTTTTATTTTGGAGGGTACTAATAGAATTAAAGAATATGCCCAAATCACCTTATGGGAAAGAGTTATTTATTGTATTTTAATTCTGCTTTTCTTACTTATCGGCATCAGAGAATTTAAGTTATTGATTATTGCAGATATCATTGGTAAATTTTTTACCCTTTTGTATGGGGTATATTGCTGTAAAGAGATGGTATTTAAAAAAATATCAGTGTTCTATTTCAATGTTAAAGAAACTCTAAACAATATTAGTGTTGGAATAAAGCTGATGTTTGCTAACATCGCAAGCATGTTTATTATCGGGGTTGTTCGTTTTGGGATTGAGCGGACATGGGATGTGGCGACATTTGGTAAAGTATCACTAGTCTTGAGTGTCTCTAGTCTCATGATGGTATTTATCAATGCTGTAGGTATTATCATGTTCCCAGTCTTAAGACGGACGAATGAAGAAAAGCTCCCAACCTTGTATTCAACCATGAGAATTTTTTTAATGGTTACTTTGCTGGGGCTTCTTGTGGTTTACTATCCATTGTCGGTTATTTTACCGGCATGGCTGCCGCAATATACCGAGGGTTTAAAGTATATGGCACTTCTTTTTCCAATGTGTATTTATGAAGGGAAAATGGCTTTATTAATTAATACTTATTTAAAAACATTGCGAAAAGAAAGATTAATACTTGGGGTAAACCTGGCATCCGTGGTGGTAAGCCTTATTTTAACGGTCCTGTTTACAATTGTGTTAAAAAATCTATCCTTGGCGGTTGTATCTATTGTTGTTCTTTTGGCTTTTCGGAGTGTTTTGGCAGAGTTATATTTATCAAAGATTCTACAGGTTTCTGTGTCAAAAGACATTTTTCTAGAGCTGACCATTTCCTTTATATTTATAGTGGCTGGCTGGTTTGTGACATCGTGGACGGGATTAGTGATATACCTTGCGGCTTACGGGGTGTATCTAGTCATCCAGAGAAAAAACATCAAAGCCTCATTTATAACCATAAAACAATTAGTTAGAGGATAATTTCCTATTAAAAAGATTTAAAAAATGACGCCTATTCTTAATGGCTTATTTAATTGAATATTTATAGGAAAGTATTACAGGCAACAGGAGATGTAAGATGAAAAATATAAAGGAAATGGTTAGTTATATTATTTTTGGGATCCTTACCACACTTGTTAATATTATCTGCTATGGCATTCTTGCAAAGATCTTCAATATTGACTATAAAGTGGCTACTACAATTGCCTGGATTATATCAGTCATCTTTGCTTTTATCACCAATAAAATTTTTGTCTTTAATAGCAAAAACTTGAGTGCTAAAGTTCTGGTAAAAGAGTTATTTTCTTTCCTCTTTTTCAGGTTATTATCATATGGTATTGATTTGGGAATGATGATTGTACTGGTGGAATGGTTTAGTATAAACGACATAATCGCCAAAATTCTAGCAAATATTGTGGTTATTATTATGAATTTTTTTGCGAGTAAATTATTTATTTTTAAGCCTGCTAAACAATCTAAATAGTTCAAATAAATAAACACCCCCGCCAACTGAGGAGGGGGTGTTTTAATGTTCCTCGCTTTCCAGTCTAATAGATTAATAGGAAATGATTTTCCAAGAAAAATGTCGAAAATTAATTGTCGAACATATAATACTTTGATATTATTAATCTGTTACAATTTTTTTACAGTGAGGTGAATATTATTATTAGTAGAACAACTAAATATTTATTGTTTGCATTACTTTTTACTATTTTATTAATGTTTAATATTAATAGTAGGGTTTTTGCAGACGATGTGGTACTGTCTCCAAGAGGGTATATTGATTCCCCGCAGAACGGTTCAAGCGTTAAAGGCGACCTAGTTGTAAGCGGCTGGCTGCTAGATGCTGCCGGTGTAGCCAAGGTTGAAGTATTGGTGGATGGGAAAAGTATGGGGGAAGCCCAGTATGGCAATCCTCGTACTGATGTATACAATGCTTTTCCAGAGTATCAGAATCCTAACTCTGGGTACACGTTTACCTTAAATACCAAGAATCTAGCAAACGGACAACACACCTTGGCAATAAGAGAGACTGGTAATAATGGGGCTGCTAATGTTCTCCAAACCGTTACAGTGAATGTTCAAAATCAAACTCTCTTGGCAAAAGGATATATTGATGGTCCACTGAATGCTTCCACAATTAATGGGGATACAGAGGTTAGCGGCTGGTTCTTGGATGGCAGTGGTGTAGCTAAGATTGAAGTTTTGGTTGATGGAAAAAGCATGGGGGAAGCCCAGTATGGAATTCCTCGTACAGATGTAGCGAAAGCTTATCCAGAATACCAAAATCCCAACCCAGGTTACAAGTTTACCTTAAACACGAAGAATTTAACCAATGGTGAACATACAATAACAGTTAAAGAGACCGGAAATAACGGAGCCGTGACTCCCCAAACCGTAAAGGTGAATGTTCAAAATTCACCTGTAAGAGGTTATATGGATTCTCCTGGGAATGGTTCTACTATTAAAGGAGATATCGACGTTAGCGGCTGGTTCTTGGATGCCAGCGGTGTATCCAAAATTGAAGTATTGGTCGATGGGAGAAGCATAGGGGAAGCCCAGTATGGGTTACCTCGTACTGATGTTTACAATGCCTTTCCAGATTACCAAAATTCCAACTCCGGATATAAATTTACCCTTAACACGAAGAATTTAACCAATGGTCAACACACTGTAACGGTCAAAGAGTCTGGGAATAACGGGGCTGTTAATAGCCTTGAAAGTGTAAAGGTAAATGTTCAAAATTCACCTGTAAGAGGTTATATGGATTCTCCCGCTAATGGTTCTACGGTAAAAGGAGACATAGACGTTAGCGGCTGGTTCTTAGATGCCAGCGGCGTATCCAAAATCGAAGTATTGGTAGATGGTAAAAGCATTGGTGAAGCCCAGTACGGAATTGCTCGCACAGACGTATACCATGCCTTCCCAGAATACCAAACCCCAAACCCTGGATATAAATTTACCCTTAACACGAAGAATTTAACCAATGGTCAACACATTGTAACAGTTAAAGAGACCGGGAATAACGGGGTAGTGAATAATCTTGACAGCGTAAAGATAAATGTTCAAAACCTGCCAGCCAAAGGATTTATTGATAACCCGGCAAATGGTTCTACGATTAAGGGGGACATTGAAGTAAGTGGCTGGTACTTGGATCCTAGTGGTGTATCTAAGATTGAACTATTGATTGATGGAAATGTTTGGAGTGAAGCCCAATACGGTCTTTCTCGTACAGATGTAGGAAGTGCCTTTCCAGAGTATCAAAACTCCAATTCTGGATACAAAACTGTTCTGAAAACAAAAGACTTAATTAATGGTCAGCACACCTTAACGATTAGAGAGACTGGAAATAACGGTTCCATAAATCAACAAAGTGTTTTGGTGAACGTTCAAAACCCTTCACCGGTTGGCTCTATTGATTCTCCATTAAGCGGATCTACAGTTAAAGGTGAAATCAGTATAAACGGCTGGTATCTGGATATGAGCGGCGTTTCCAAAATTGAAGTGTATGTAGATGGTAAATTGATGGGTGAAGCTCAGTATGGCAGTGCCCGTTCTGATGTTTACAAGGCCTTTCCAGAGTTCCAAAATGGAAACTCAGGCTATCAATTTACTTTCAATACCTTACAGTTTTCTGAAGGCCAGCATACGTTAACCGTAAAAGAGACTGGAAAAAATGGGGCCACTTCTTCTCTAAGCAATATCATTTATATTTATAATGGCAATCCTTACACTCAAATTGATTTAAGAAAACCAGCTAATATCACAGCAGCTGATATCATTAATTTCTTTAATCAAAAACGCCCGGATAGTCCTTTGAAGAATTATGCCCAAAGTTTCATCGATGCTCAAAATAAATATGGTGTTAACGCGCAATATCTTGTTGCACATGCTATTTGGGAAACAGGCTGGGGATTTTCTAATTTAAGTCTTTATAAGCATAACCTATTTGGTTACGGTGCTTATGATAGCTGTCCATTTACATGCGGCTATTATTTCCCGAATTATGGTGATAGCCTTAATTACCAGGCGTTTATTGTAAGACAAAATTATTTAAATGAAACTGGAAGTTATTATAATGGACCAACACTCACAGGCATGAATGTAAGGTATGCTACAGATCCAAATTGGGCAAATGGAATTGCCAATTTGATGCTGTCAATGAAACCGTTTGATGCAAATAGTTATTTCCAATCGGCAGTAATGCCAAGTTCGACTGAAACAGCTCTTACCTTTGGAAGAAATATTCCAGCTGGCCAGCCGTATCCAACCAGCGTTATTATTGACATGGTAAAAGATGCAACTATTACAACAAATGGTTTATCATTTAGGACACTCCCATACGTTTCAACTTCCACTTTAATCAAAACATTAGGAACTGGGACTGTTATAAAAATTTTGGGATATAACACCGACGTTAAGTACTACCCTGGTGATGCTTCTAAATATCCTTACGATAACCGTTGGTACAGAGTGGTAGTCGATGGCCAAGAAGGATGGCTGTATGGTGGCGGATTAACTTTTAATAACTAGGAATTTGTTTTACCTATTATAAAAGGATAACCCATTTCGATGGGTTATCCTTTTGTGTGCGTGGCCAGCAATCCTATCTATTTTTGAGGGATAACCAGTAAAAATTTAGGGAAAATATGAAATGGTATGAACCAAAGATTATTGCTGGTGATTTTGTATACATATGTTATTATCATTTAATAGGAACTAATGGTTAAGGAGAATTTGGCTTCATGAAAAAGATTTATCAATTTTTGATATTTATAATTCCCATCGCTATTATACTTTCAGTATTTATTATATTGAGGATAGTGCCATTTGGGACGAATTCTATTTGGTATATTGATCTTCCTTTCCAAATAATTTTGTTTTATGATCATCTTTATGATGTCATTCATGGCCAGGGAAGTTTGCTTAACGCTTGGAATTATGGGATGGGAACCAATTTTTGGCCGACTTTTTGCTACTATTTATCTAGTCCATTATCCATATTGGTCGCTTTCTTTCCGCGATATTTCATTCCTCAAGCGGTTATAGTGATTTATTTATTAAAATTGGGATTAGCCTCGCTTTCCATGAGTTTTATGCTGAAAAAACTCTTTGGCACAACTGAAATGATAAATGGAATTTTTTCTATCAGCTATGCTTTAATGGCCTTTTCGATTACTTATTATTTTCTACCAATGTGGTTAGATAGTATTTATTTATTGCCCGTTTTAATCTACTCAGTTCATCTCATCATCAAAAAAGACAAATATAAATTATTCTTGGTCACTTTAACGATTCTTTTTATTTCTAATTTTTATATATCCTATATGACAGGGATTTTTGTCTTTCTATATTTTCTAATTCAGTTATATTTGAGCAAGTTTACTAAAAGAGAATATGTGAAGAAATTCACCTTGTTTTTTTCAAGTGTTTTTCTAGCTGCATGCTTTTCTATGTTTGTGTTATTGCCAACCTATCTCCAAATTAAAAATAATAATTATACCGGCACTGAATATCAACTAAAAGGGTTTACGATGAATCCGCTTGATATTTATCAAAGATTTATCATTGGAACAACGGAAGTACAAAACCTAAGTATATATACCGGTCTAATTGCGTTGCTTTTAGTGCCGTTATACTTCTTTAATAAGAAGTATTCTTTAAAAGAAAGAATTTCGCATTTACTATTATTAAGTTTCTTGCTGTTAAGCATTGCAAGTGAATTTCTAAACTATGTCTGGCATCTTTTTGAAGTTCCTAATGGCGCTTTTTATCGTTTTGCATTTTTAATTTCCTTTTATTTAATTTTTTTATCAGTGAAATCATTTATTGCTTTGGATAAGAATATGCTGCCTATCTTATGGAAAATATATGGTTTTAATATCATCATGATCTGTTTATTAAATAAACTCTCAGATCAAAATTATTTCACTTTAACAGAAATGTATATAAACGTATTAATTATAACAGCTCTATTCATTATATTAGCTATTAAATCAGTAAAGGTTCAATATAAATATAGACAACTCTTGAATATGGTACTTCTATGTATTGTAGCATTTGATTTGTTGTGTAATTCATTATTAATTTTCCGTAATTATACAGCTGCCTCCAGTCCGGCTGATTGGGATGAGGTTTACAATCCTGCATATTCCAACGCCATTCATCACATTAAGGAGATGGATAAGGGTCTTTATAGGGTTAAACCGGAAAATGAGCTGCTTTCAACAGAAAATGAATCATTAAGATATGGATATAATGGAATGTCCATCTATACTTCAACAGGAAATGGGAATTTAAATAATTTTTTAAGTACACTTGGCTATTCTGCCAGTCAAAGAGCAGTAAATATGAAAAATGGAATCTTTGTCTCGGATATACTTTTTGGCTTTCAATATATTGTCAGCCTGCATCAAAAAGATGAGAGGATCTATCAGAAGATATTTGAGGAAGGAAATATAAAAGCCTATAAAAATAATTATAGCTTGCCAATCGGGTTTCTTGTAAACAAGGAACAATTTTCATCATTGGACAATCAAGAAAAATGGATGGATAAACAAAATGCAATGCTGGGCAGTTATAATGGCTACTCTTCCTACTATAGTGACTTGAAACCAGATCCATACAGCTTAGACAATTTGAGTTATAGTCCTGATGTGAAATTGTTCCAAAAAATAGATCCTGCCAGTCCGGCTTTTATAGAATATAAAATCAAAATAAATAACCTGCAGCAATTGTATTTACAATTAAATGATGAGGAATATAAAAATTATGACCAATTATATTCCATTTCAATAGATGATAAGAAATTAGAGGCAGCCAAGTTAGGCTTCTTAAACAGTTTTGATTTAGGCACCTTTGAAAATGAGGGTATTAATGTCAGGTTAGAAATTAATCAAAATGCTCAGTCAGTTTCTCTGCCCCAATTTTATACGTTAAATTATACCTTATTGGATAAACGAATTGATGAAATAAGACGGAGTACTTTTCACATTGAGAAATTTAGTGATAATTTCGTGTCAGGGAATATTGATGTGAAAAAAGGTGATCGTGTATTATTCCTTTCTATCCCTTACGATAAAAATTGGCAAATTACAGTTGACGGGAAGCAAGTTGGAAGTATAAAACTAGGTGAATTTTTAGGTATTCCACTTTCTAAAGGCAGCCATGAATTAAAATTACATTATGTACCTAAAGCGCTATATGGTGCACTCATTTTTTCGGCTGCTATGTTAGTGTGTTATTTGATATATGTCTTTGTTTTTGAAAGAAGGAATAGAAACTCCGTTAACAACTAAAGAATAATGTAATATGCATTTAACTATGATAAAATAATTCTGTTTTTCAATTTTAAAAAAGGCATTCAGAATGAAAATAGGGAAATTCCAGCCTATTTCAAAAGAGAAGGTGTATAATTTGAAGTTAATTTCTATCGTTGTCCCTTGTTACAATGAAGAAAAATCCATTGATTTATTTTATTTAACAGTCCAACCAGTGCTTGAGGGTATTGAGTATATTGATTATGAAATTATCTATGTGAATGACGGCAGTAAGGATTCAACAGAGCAGCAAATGAGAGATCTTAGCGAGCGCCAGGAGAAGGTACGATATATCAGCTTCAGCAGAAACTTTGGAAAAGAAGCAGCTATGCTTGCAGGAATCGAGGCAGCACGTGGGGATGCTGTTGTCCTGATGGATGTCGACCTTCAGGACCCCCCAGAATTATTGCCGCAAATGATTGAAGACTGGGAAATGGGCGGTTATGATGTAGTTTATACAAGAAGGTCTACCCGAAGTGGAGAGCCTCCTATTAGAAGCTGGTTTGCAAAACAGTTTTATAAATTAATCAATAATATGAGTGATGTTCATATTGTTGATGGCGCCCGGGATTACCGTTTAATGGACCGTAAGGCTGTTAACAGCTTTCTGCGTTTGAGGGAACGGAACCGTTTCGCTAAAGGATTATTCATGTGGGTTGGATATAAGTCGAAATGTATTGAATTTGAAAATGTCGAGAGAGCTGTTGGAAATTCCAGCTGGAGCTTTTGGAAGCTATTTCATTATGCGATTGACGGAATTGTGTCCTTTACCATCTCTCCGTTGCGCTGGGCCACTTATTTTGGTCTCTTTACTGCAGTTTCGGCGTTTCTCTATATGTTTTTTGTTATATTAACAAAATTGATTTTTGGAAATTCAGTAAGCGGATATGCATCAATCGTTTCCATTATGCTTTTTTTTGGCGGAATCCAGCTAATATTCCTTGGGATTATTGGAGAATATATCGGCAGAATCTTTATTGAAGTCAAGTCGAGGCCGAACTATATTATTAAAGAGGAATCTCCTCAACTGAATACAAATAAAGAAAAGGTTAGAAAAGCAATTATTCAAAGGTAAAGGATTTCAAGAAATTTAATTGTCGACATAAAAAAGCTGACTCCAAATATTTTTGGTAGTCAGCTTTTCTTTATAAAAAGGGATTAAAACCATTCTTTAACCAATTAATAAGTATATTGGACAAGTTAATTATTGGTAAACAGCCTAAAATGGATAAGTAAAAAGCATTTTTAACTAAATTGTTCTCCAAAATTTTTCCTGTGATAACAATTCCTAAAATAACTGAGCTTGCCATCAACACCCTATTTCCAGATCCATAAATGGTAGGAGAAAAGAACATGACTGCCAATGTTGCAACAAATGCTAACAGGCTGATGAATACAAATACTTTATATCCGGTAGATTTTATCATAAGATAACCGAGAAGCAAACTGTAGGCAGTCCAATATAGATAAGGGAAGACAGCGAGAATAAATGATTTTTTCATTGTAAAAGGCGACAATAAATTAGCGCTGAAGTCAAAGTTTTTAATATTTGTGAATTGATATAAACGTTCAAGACCAATTCCTGAAAGGTACATCATGATAGTTGCTGAAAACATCATCATAAAAAGTTTAAATATAAAATTATTCTTTACTGTAGAAGATTTGAAACAAGTAATGATTGTTATGGAAGATGCCAAAAATAGGAGGTATTTCAAATCAAAAAATATTTTTCCAAATGCCCATATAGTTCCTAAATATAGATGGTCTTTAAGTGTTAAATTTTTAAATCCTGGGTACCAGTAAGCTGCTTCCTGAACCCACCGTTCCTTATTCCCTGGAGCGAGGAGGGTTAAACCTGTCCCAATCATCATAGTAATTGTCAATATAAGCAATTTTTTATCCGGTGATTGCTTTTTTGATAATAATGCTAAATGACTTAAAATAGCAAAGCTTGATAGGCAAAGTGAGACTTGTTCATTTCCAACCGAAGCTAAAAAGCCAAAGAAAATGGCAAAAATAAACGAATAATTATTGGTTAAAGAAATGTTCCGAAAGATTTTATCCGCAAATGGGATCATTGCAAGCACTCCAAGTGTGATTGGCCATAAGTAATTCATGGAGCCGGTAATCCAAAAGACACCTGAACTTAGTACATTTTGTGCGAAGAAACCAATGATTGCAAGTACTATCAATACTTCCCTAAGGGAGATATTTCTTTTCCAAATCCTTACAATAGATGCAGCTAAAAAAATTAATAAGATTGGATTAACTAATCTCCATAACCATACTTTATCATCAAGAAGGAGGTAAGCCACGGCATCCGGGAAAAGCCGTGAGGACCACTCTGTATAGCGCGAGTATAGCCATTCGATAATCGTCATTTCACTTGAAATTCTCGAAAAATAATAATCATCTCCAGGATACTTTACTACAATAAAATGGTAAGAATAAATAATTAAATACAATAACGGGAAACTCCATAAATATTTCTTGTTTATCATTGAATGACCTCTCTGTTCAAATTGATCTTGGAATCATTAATAGGAAAAGTTAAAAGTTTATGAAAGAACCCCATTTATTTTGCCTTACTTGACAAATAAAATGGGGCTCTTTTGTTATTGCTAATAAGTGGTTATTTTCGCGACTACTTCAGAATTTAAGCCTAAATGTTCACGTAATTGGTCAGAAAGACTTTGCCGCGTTTCATCTTCAACAATATAATACCAACCGCCGTTAATCATTTTGCCTTCACCGGCAATTTCAAGCTTATCAATGGTTTCGGCTGCATTTTTGTAAGATTTTTGGATGTCTATAATATCATTTAAGGTCAAGTTTGTTTTAATATTTTCTTCAAGTGCAGCAAGAATATCGTCATACTTTGTTAATGTGGAAATTGATTTACCCTTTTGAATGATTTTTGAAATCACTTCACGCTGCCTCTCTGCACGGCCGAAGTCACCTCTTGGGTCAGCCTTTCTCATTCGAGAATATTGAAGCGCTTGTGTCCCATTTAAATGCTGAGGGCCTTTTTGCAGTCTCACACCATCTAATTCAAAAGCGTATTGGTTATCAACATCAATGCCTCCAACTGCATCTACAATGTCTTTAAAACCCTCCATATTCACTTGAATATAATAATCAATTGGAACATTAAGGAAATTTTCCACTGTATCGATAGTTTCTTCAATTCCACCGTAAGCATAGCCTGCATTAATCTTGTCGATGTGATTCTTTTTTGGATTCTGATTGTTAATAAGCTTTGTCCGGGTATCACGAGGAATACTTACCATTTTAGTGGACTTTTTTTCGGGATTCACAGTTACAACTAGCATGGAATCTGTTCTCCCTTTATCGCCCTTACGTTCATCCACCCCAACTAAAAGAATGGAAATAGGTTCCTTTTGTTCCACTTCCACTTTAGTTTCTCTTTTTGTTGAAACTTCTCTCGAGATTGGTTTGTTCATTTTATCAACAGCGCTAGCTACGTTAGTATAGACATTATAAAAATAGGCACCGCCGCCAACTAACAATAAAAAGAAAATAGCCAAGAATAAGCGAACCCATCTTATCTTTTTCTTCTTAATCTTTTTTTTACCTAATCTAGTATTTTGCATATATATTAATTCCCTTCTATAGGATTAGTTTAGATATATAACCATAACAAAAATTATAATCTCCTATTAATATTAGTTCAACTGGAAATAAAAAAAATCCTCCAAAAAAGTACAATTTCTGACAAGATGATGCTATAATTTAATTTTGTTAAGGAATGGGTGGATGATTTTTGAAAGAATTTCCTTCCCTAATGAATGAATAATTTAGCATTGTAAAAAAATACATACAAGACGATGGCATGTGTTTCTTGAAAGTTAAAAAAATAAAACTTGCCTAGTTACCTATTTAGATGTTCAAGAAAGAGTGTGAATAAATGGCTGAAGCAAAAGTTGCAATAAGTATTGTGACATATAATAGTAAGCACATTTTTGATGTGCTTGAAAATTTAAAGAAAGAATTTGGTTTTGACAGCCAATTTCGGTTTTTAATTTTTGATAACCATTCTAGTCAGGAGTATCAAAATCGTTTAAAAAATTATGAGGATTTTGCTGAAATTACTTTTTATCATGAAAATAATGGTTTTGGCTTTGGCCATAATTATAATTTGTTGAAAACGTCTGAGGAGTATTTTTTAATTTTTAACCCGGATATTATTTTGGTAAAAGAGGATTTATTAAAAATGCTTCAGGTGATGGAAAATGACGAAAGCATTTCCTTATTAGTACCAAAAGTCTTAAACTCTGATGGTACCAAGCAGCATTTAATGCGTAATCGAGTTTCAGTTTTTGATTATTTTTTACGGTTCGTACCATTTCAATTTGTAAAAAAAATATTTGCAAAGAGACTTGAGTCATATGAACTGAGGGATATACTTGAAGATCGACTGGTTGACATCAGAATTGGCTCGGGCGCCTTCATGTTAATCCGCGGGAAGGACTTCAAGGAAATAAAGGGATTTGACGACCGCTATTTTATGTATTTTGAGGATTATGACTTATGCATTGAACTTAAAAAGCGGAATAAACGTATTGTCTATACCCCTTTTTCAAATGTTGTCCATTACTATGAACGAGGGGCACACAAGAACGCCAAACTTTTTAAAATTTTTATTCAATCAATGATTAAGTTTTTTAATAAATGGGGATGGAGGTTTTTTTAATTATAAGTGTAAGGAATTGTTAATATACAATTACAATTGTCGGCAAATAAGCTTACAACTTGGGGGTAAATAATGGAAAATACATATATAGCTGATTTACTAAAAGTTATAAAAAAATATCTTTGGCTAATTATCCTTTTAGGAATTTTAGGTGGAGTAGCAGGAAGAGTTATGTCTAGTGATCCGCCGCCGCCTACATATGATGCTTTCTCACTTATTTTGATCAAACAACAGATGAAAGAAACGAATGTTATTATTAATCAAACGGATGAAACTACTCGTTTTATCAATACTGCCCAAACACTTATAAACACATCAGCAATACTAAATCCGGTAATTAAGGAATTGGATTTAGATGAGGATTTTAAAGAGCTGGCACGTAAGGTAAGTGTAAGTAATGAAAATGGGTCTCATGTTATTAGAATTACAGTAAATGATGATAACCCAAAGCAGGCAACAAGGATTGTTAATAAAATATCTGATGTTTTTGAACGTGAAATTGGCAATTATTTAGACATTGAAACAGTGAAAGTGGTCCAAAAGGGCGAAAAAGGACAGGAAAATCAAATAACTCAAAACAGGACTAATGCAGATACCATTATGGGAATTGTTATTGGGTTAGTGATTGGCGTGTTTTTAGCTTTTATTTTTTCCTATTTTCTAAAACGGCCTAAGGCTTAAGTTCACTTTAAAAAACTGGTTGGAAAGGGAGGCATGCAGGAGCTTGATCAACCCTTACTTTATTTATATACTTTCTTTTCTTGCTGTATTGATTGCTTACTTATTCAGATGGTCGAATCTATTCCCGGATTTAGGCTTGCCATTGATTTTATTTTTGGGAAGTTCAATGGTAATTGCCTATTTTTTTGGAAGAACTTTCATGAGAGAAAAGATAATCACGTTTAATAAAATCTATTATAAAAAACATTTAGAACTTGTTACTTATGGAATATTAGCGGGCTATGTTTTGGAATTTATATATCACAGGAACTTTCCTTTATTGGCAGTTTTCACTAAAACACAATTAAGTTATACAGAATTTGGAATACCAACTTTCCATGTATTATTGGTTACTTTTAATTCATTCTTTTCGCTATATTTGTTTCAAATTATTCTCTCGGAGTCTAACCGAAGAAAGTTGGCCATTTCATTATTTGTACTAACACTGGTACCTTCTATTCTTATATTAAATAGAGGAATGCTGCTTATTATTCTAATGAGTTGTGTTTTTATTTATTTAATTAAATACCAGTCAGGAATAACTTTGAAAAAAATTGCAGGATTAACGGTCCTTATGCTTATAGGCTTATATCTTTTTGGTGTTGTTGGAAATATAAGAGTAAACAACTCTTATCAAACAAATACTTCACTGTTTGACAATAGTCTCTTTTTGCAAATAGGTGGAGCTACGGATGAATTTAAAGAATCTTTAATACCAAAAGAATATTTTTGGGGCTATATTTATTTGGCATCACCACTTGCTAACCTTCAAGAAACAATAAACAATTTTACTTTTGAGAAAGATGTTAACTTTTTCGATTCTTTTGTTTTCGCAATTACTCAGACTTTGCCCGATTTTATTAGTAAAAGAGTTGTCGCACTTTATAGTATTGAGATTCCGCCTAGTTTTCAGATTACGCCGGAGTTAAATGTATCTACTGCGTTTGTCCAGCCTTTTGTGATATTAGGGTGGGTTGGGATTACATTTTATACGCTCTTCGCTTTTCTATTTGCTTTCTTTTATATCTTACTTTTAAAAAAGCTGAATAGTAAGTATATGGTAATAGGCGTAGCCATTATGAATTCAATATTTGTCTTTACAACATTTAGTAATATGTTTTCCTTTACAGGATTAAGTTTTCAGTTGGTATACCCAGTACTATTTACACTTTTTAGTGAAAAAAAATTAATTCCAAAGGCTGTTAACGATGAAGATAACTTTAGTAATAGTGGTGTATAAAACGGTTTTAAATAAGTCTGTAACTTATTGCTCCCTATTAAATGCAATTAAGGGAAAAAACGAGTTTTTTAAAGACCTTTCTATCATTATTTATGATAATAGCCCTGAAATTCAAAGTTTTGATAAATCCCAATTTGAAAAAATTAAAGTTGAATATCAACACGACCCGAGAAATTTAGGAATTGCTTCTGCCTATAACTTTGCTTGGTCTTGGGCTAAAGAAAACGGAAGCAGTTGGCTGTTACTTCTGGATCACGATACAAATTTAACTGAACAATATATAAATAAAGTCTTTAATTTACCTAAGTTAACCGAAGATATTGCAGCGGTTGTACCAAAAGTCCATAGTGGCAATTCAATGATTTCACCTGTTTATAGTCATTCGCTGCGTCCGCTACATATAGAACTGCCGAAACCCGGTCTTCAAGAACAGCCAGTTATGGCGATAAATTCCGGAGCACTATTAAATGTAAAATTTTTAAATGAGATTGGTGGCTTTAATCAGGAGTTTCCGCTGGATTATTTGGACCACTGGCTGTTTTATGAGATTTATGCAAGAGGACATAAAGTTTGGTTATTAGATGTTACTCTTGAACATGACTTATCAGTAATGGATTACAGCAGGGTTTCTCTAATGCGTTATAAAAGTATTTTGAATTCGGAAGTTAATTTTTACAAAAATTATAAAAAAGACTTGTTTCCATCCTACAAGAGACAGTTATTAAAAAGATTCCTAAAACAGGCTTTAACAGTAAAAAATAAAAAAATTGCAATGTACACGCTTCGTATGCTGTTTTCAACTTAAAAGGAGCCTTTACATGAAAAAATCAGTTTGTATTGCAACCTATAATGGAGAAAACTTCATTAGAAGACAACTTGATTCCATTATTAAGCAGCTTAACCAGGAAGATGAAGTGATTATTGTGGATGATGGTTCCAAGGATCAAACGGTACAAGTAATTAAGAATACCTTTGATAAACGAATTCAAGTTCATGTAAATGATAAAAACCTTGGAGTAATAAAAAGCTTTGAAAAGGCGATATCCTTGGCGACAGGTGATATCCTTTTTCTATGTGACCAAGATGATGTTTGGGAAGATGATAAAGTGGAAACAGTGCTTGCGGCTTTTGAGTACCAGAAAGCGGATCTCGCTATACATGATGCTTATGTAGTCGACGGCGATTTAAACATTATTAATCCATCTTGGAATGAATATAACCATAACAACATAAACCAAGGAATTTTTGGGAATATTTTAAAAAACGCCTATACAGGTGCTTTCATGGCTTTTAGAAGGGAAATAGTGCCTGACATTTTACCTTTTCCTTCTGCCATCGAAATGCATGATCAGTGGATTGCACTTGTCTGTATGATGAAAAAAAAGAAAATTGTTTTCATTCAAAAACCATTAATGAAATATGTGCGTCATGGTGGAAATGTCACAGGCGTGAAAAGGCGTTCGTTATCGACACAGATTAGCGGAAGGTTGCGGACCATATCGGCAATATTGGGTTATAAACGTTAATATTATTAATTTTATGTTACATTTTTGTTCGGATTTGGCATTTATAAACTACCTTTTTTATAATGGTTAAGGAATATTTTGTCGGTTTATGTAGTTAATACTTTATTAGGAGTTGGTTTTTATGAAAGGTATTATTCTTGCCGGAGGCAGTGGTACCAGACTATATCCATTAACGAAAGTGGTTTCAAAGCAGCTTTTGCCTGTCTATGATAAACCAATGATTTATTATCCGCTTTCTGTATTAATGTTAGCGGGTATTAAAGACATTTTGATTATTTCAACACCCGAAGATATTTCCCGCTTCGAGCAAATTTTAGGGGATGGAACCGATTTAGGAATGAATTTTTCTTATAAAATTCAGCCGCATCCAGGCGGTCTAGCTCAAGCCTTCATCCTTGGGGATGAATATATCGGTGACGATAATGTAGCTTTAGTGCTAGGCGATAACATTTTTTACGGACATGGTTTAACAGATTTATTAAGAAAAGCAACTGCACGTGAAACAGGGGCAACGGTTTTCGGATATTATGTTAACGATCCAGAGAGATTTGGTGTAGTTGAATTTGATGAAAATGGAATGGCTGTATCCATTGAAGAGAAGCCGGAGGTTCCAAAATCCAATTATGCAGTAACAGGGTTATACTTTTACGATAATCGTGTAGTAAATATTGCTAAAAATATCCAACCATCACCACGTGGTGAATTAGAAATTACCGATATAAATAAAGCTTACCTTGAAATGGGCGAGCTAAATGTTGAGCTTCTTGGCCGTGGCTATGCGTGGTTAGACACAGGCACACATGCATCCTTGTTAGAAGCATCACAATTTATTGAAACCGTTGAAAAAAGACAATCATTGAAAATAGCTTGTCTTGAAGAGATTGCTTATAAAATGGGTTATATTACAAAAGAGAAGCTCATTGAACTTGCAGAGCCATTGAAGAAAAATCAATATGGTCAATATTTAATCAAGATTGCCAATCAAGGTAAGTAATCCATAAGTGAGGTAGGATACATGAATGTTATTGAAACAAAATTACCAGGTGTAAAGATTTTAGAACCAAAAGTTTTTGGTGACCACCGTGGCTATTTTATGGAAAGTTATAATAAAGAGTTATTTGAAAAGCTCGGATTGCATTATGATTTTGTGCAGGACAACCAGTCATTATCAGCACCAACCGGCACATTAAGAGGATTACATTTTCAGCTTAATCCAAAAGCGCAAACGAAAGTGGTCCGCTGCATTACGGGAGCCATTTATGATGTGGCGGTAGACATACGCGAGGGTTCACCTACATATGGCCAATGGGTGGGTGTCATCCTGAGTGCCGAAAATAAACGCCAGTTGTTGGTACCAAAAGGATTTGCCCATGGTTTCTGCACGTTGGTGCCAGACACAACAGTGGCTTATAAGGTGGATGAGTATTATTCACCTGAGCATGATGGCGGAATTCTTTGGAATGATCCTGATTTAGGAATTGACTGGCCGACTTCTATTCCGATTCTGTCAGAAAAAGATACAAAACATCCAAGATTGTGTGAAGCAACACATCTTAATTTTGTTTTTGAAAAATAGGAGGGTAAACATGAAGTTATTAGTAACAGGCGGCGCCGGTTTTATTGGAAGCAACTTTGTCCGCTATATGGTCAATAAATATCCAGAATACACAATAGTGAATTTAGATTTATTAACTTACGCAGGTAACCTTGAAAACTTAAAAGATATTGAGAATAAGCCAAATTATAAGTTTGTCCGCGGTGATATTGCGGACCGTGAGTTTATTCAAGGTCTTTTCCAAGAGGAAAAATTCGATTATGTATTGAACTTTGCAGCTGAATCCCATGTGGACCGAAGCATTACTGACCCAGGGATTTTCGTGCAAACAAATATTCAAGGAACTCTTGCGTTATTAGATGCAGCCAAGTCCTTTGGTGTGAAAAAATATCTTCAAGTGTCTACAGATGAAGTATATGGCACTTTAGGAGAAACAGGATACTTTACTGAAGAAACGCCATTAGCGGCAAATAGTCCTTACAGTGCAAGTAAAGCTGGTGCAGACTTGCTTGTCCGTGCTTACAATGAGACGTTTGGATTGCCAACTAATATTACTCGCTGCTCTAATAACTACGGACCATTCCATTTCCCAGAGAAGCTAATTCCATTAATGATTATCAATGCCTTGAATGATAAAGAGCTTCCAGTTTACGGTGATGGATTGAATGTTCGCGACTGGCTTCATGTTGAAGACCATTGCCAAGCCATTGACCTTGTTCTGCATAAAGGAAGGGTAGGAGAAGTTTACAATGTTGGCGGCAATAATGAACGCACGAATATCGACATTGTCAAAACCATTCTAAAACATCTTGGCAAGCCTGAATCGCTAATTAAATTTGTTAAAGACCGTCCAGGGCATGACCGCCGTTATGCGATTGACGCAACAAAGCTGCGTACAGAGCTTGGCTGGTCGCCCAAGTATAATTTTGATTCAGGGATTGAGCAAACCATCAATTGGTATTTAAATAACAGAGAATGGTGGGAAAACATCATTTCTGGGGAATATCAGGAGTATTTTAAATCTCAATATGGTGACAGATTAGAGGTTAAATAATGAAGGTTCTTGTAACAGGTGCTGCTGGTCAATTAGGTCAAGATGTTCTTTTGGAATTAGAAAAAAACAACCATCAAGCAATTGGTACTGACCGGAGCCAATTAGATATAACAAATGAAGCAGATGTATATGCGTTTATTCAGGAAGCGAAGCCTGATGTTATCCTCCATTGTGCTGCCTATACAAATGTGGACGGCGCTGAAGCGGATGAGGAAACAGCTTATCGGGTAAATGGCCTAGGGGCCAAATACCTAGCTGCAGCAGCCAAACTGGTTGGCTCTAAAATGATGTATATCAGTACGGATTATGTTTTTGATGGATCAGCCTCTGAACCATACGAGGCTGAACATCCTACCAAGCCTTTAGGTGCATATGGAAGAACAAAATTAGTCGGAGAAGAGTTTGTTCAAGCAAGTTTAGATGAATACTTCATTGTCCGTACAGCTTGGGTCTTCGGTGCCCACGGAAATAATTTTGTTAAGACTATGCTCCGCCTAGGTAAAGAGCGTGGGGAAGTCGGGGTTGTCCATGATCAGGTAGGCTCGCCAACTTACACCGTTGATTTGGCAAAATTCATGGTTGAATTAATGGTAACTGAAAAATATGGAATTTATCATGCGACCAATAGAGGAGTTTGCTCGTGGTTTGAGTTTGCTGTTGAAATATTCAAACAGGCTGGTTTAAACGTTAAGGTCAATCCACTGACAACTGAACAGTTTCCACGCCCTGCCGCAAGGCCAAAGTATTCCGTTTTAAGTAAGAAAAAAATTGAGGAGCAAGGTTTTACCCCGCTCCCAAAGTGGCAGAACGCGTTATCAGCATACTTAAAGGAACTTAAAGAAATTTAATATATCTAAGGGATACATTAAAAAGTCACATTGACTAATGTATCTCTTTTTTTTAGGCATAAAAAGTTTATTTTTTTCTAAAATGGAATGTAACCTTCTTCACAATGGTTTCGTCTGTAAAATAGGAAATAAATAAATACATAAAATTTCCTTTATTCTACTAAACTTTTCGCATGGTAAAATTAGTAGTTTCATTGATTATCAGTATGTGCTATAATCCATTAGGAGTAATTTATCGAAATTTGGCATTTTTATTCAATTTCCTTTAACAACGGAGGGTCCATATGTTTTATGTAACCTTATTTATATGTTTTTGTGTTTCGATCTTCCTCACACCATTAGTAAAAAAATTAGCATTTAAAATTGGCGCAACTGACAAACCTAATCAACGGAAAGTGCATCAGAAAATCATGCCTCGTTTAGGCGGGCTGGCTATATATATTAGTTTTATATTAGGAATATTGATTATACAACCAATTGACAATTTTAATTTACTTCTATTAAACCCTATTGGAAATGTTCATCTTGCACTAATACTTGGCAGTTTAATTATAATCATTACTGGTGCAATTGATGATGTAAAAGAAATTTCACCGAAAGTAAAGCTATTAGGACAAATACTTGCTTCGCTAGTCATTATTGTTCTTGGAGATATAAAGGTTGAGTTCATTAACTTGCCGTTTGGCGGCGGACGATTGGACTTTGGAATGTTTAGTATTCCATTTACAATGGTATGGATTATCGGTATTACCAATGCGATAAATTTAATCGATGGATTAGATGGGTTAGCAGGTGGGGTATCTTCCATAGCCTTGTTTTCAATTGCTGGAATAGCATATATAACTGGAAATCCTTATGTAACATTTATTGCATTAATAGCTGCAGTTTCGACACTTGGTTTTCTTGTTTATAATTTTCACCCTGCAAAGATTTTTATGGGTGACACCGGGGCTTTGTTTTTAGGATTCTTAATAAGTGTTCTTTCATTATTAGGACTAAAAAGTGTGACTGTAATGTCGCTTGTCATACCAGTTATTATCCTGGGTGTGCCAGTTTCTGATACTTTTTTTGCCATTATCAGAAGGCTTGTGAACAAGCAGCCATTATCTGCCCCTGATAAATCACACTTACATCATTGTTTGTTACGAGCTGGTTATTCACACAGTCAAACAGTTTTAATGATTTATGCAATGAGTGCTGTTTTTGGACTAGCAGGATTTATCTTTTCACAAGCAACAATACGTGGCTCAGTAATTATTCTCCTAACGATAATAATTGTCATTGAGTTATTTGTAGAGAAAATTGGGCTTGTACGGGAAGATTATAGACCGTTGTTAAACTTGATTCGAGGATTTAGACAGGTGAATGTAAGGAATAAATAATGGTTTAAGCGGGTTTCACATCTTAGTGAGTTACCCGCTTTTTATCTTTCTAAATATAGTTTAGGTATTTCCGTTTTTTTACAACTGCTTGAGTGTTTCGATTTCTCCTTAATGGACAAACTTATTGTTAAGGAGGGCCTACTATGTTTTTTCTCACCTTGGTATTTTGTTTTATCCTTTCAGTTCTTATTACACCACTTGTAAAAAAATTTGCCTTTATAATTGGAGCTACTGACAGACCTAATCAGCGTAAAGTACATCAGTGTGTTATGCCAAGGCTTGGTGGTTTGGCGATTATCATTAGCTTTATGTTAGGAACTTTCCTTTTACGCCCTGAGAACCCATCCTTGCTACCTATTCTAATCGGTTGCTCCATTATAATTGTAACTGGCCTTTTGGATGACATTTTAGAATTGTCGGCTAAATACAAACTAATTGGTCAATTAGCTGCTGCTTGCGTGGTTGTTTTTTGGGGGAACCTGCAAGTTGTCTTTATTAATCTACCGTTCGGAGCACAGCTTCAATTTGGATTATTAAGTGTTCCGATTACAATTATTTGGATTGTTGGAATCACTAACGCAATTAATTTAATTGATGGACTCGATGGATTAGCTGCAGGTGTATCATCTATTGCATTAATTACTATATCAGTAATGGCAATTATACAAGGAAATTTAATTGTTGGGATGCTTGGCTTAATAGTTCTAGCCAGCACTCTAGGATTTTTGATTTATAACTTTCATCCCGCAAGTATTTTTATGGGTGATACGGGTGCACTTTTTTTAGGGTTTATAATTTCAGTTCTTTCACTTATGGGCTTTAAAAATGTAACCTTCATTTCATTTGTAATACCAGTTATCATTCTTGCTGTACCAATTTCAGATACCTTTTTTGCCATCCTAAGAAGAATCATTCATAAAAAGCCATTGGGTGCACCAGACAAGCAGCACCTGCACCACTGCATGTTGCGTATGGGATATTCCCACCGGCAGACGGTGTTGCTCATATACGCAATGTCCGCGTTCTTTGGATTGGTGGCAGTCATTTATTCGCAGGCCCGTATTGGCGGCGCACTAGTCTTAATTGCTTTTATCATCTTGTTTATAGAAATCATCGCCGAAAAAATCGGCCTGGTCGGCAGAAACTACCGCCCCATCCTAAACATCCTACAAACCTTAAAAACAAACACAGCTAAAAAATAAATGGGCCTCGAAAATTCGAGAGCCCTTTCAAAATATATTCCACATAAAAATAAATTCTGTGCCAAAAATAGTGCAAACCTAATATTTTTTTCCCAATTGCCTCCCGCCAAATGTCCTACTATAATTCAAAGAAAGAACATCCTGAATTACCTAATAAAATCTTGTTCCAAATAGACCGTTTCGCCCTTGCCCATCGTACATTGCCCATTGGTCAGTTCCACCATCCAGTCCATAAAGATTTGAACCTTATCTTCCTCGACATAGACATCAATTTGGACGTTATCTAAATAGAGAATATCTTTAATTTTGTGCTCGGAAGAACGCAGTTCTCTTTCAATTTTCCCAAGCCAGGTGTAGTCGATTTTCACCTGCATGATTTGAACTAGCCGTCTTTCGACAACACCGACTGCATCTAGACCTTCAGAAGTAGCTTTTCCGTATGCGCGAATCAGGCCGCCTGCACCGAGCTTGATCCCGCCAAAATAGCGGGTGACCACAACAACCGTGTCCTTCAGCTGTCTCTTTTTCAAAACTTCAAGGATGGGGACACCGGCCGTGCCGCTTGGTTCGCCGTCATCATTCGCTTTTTGGATTTGGTCATGCTCGCCGATTAGGTAAGCTGAGCAGTTATGAGTAGCGTTCCAATGTTTTTTCTTGATCCCCTGTATAAAGTCTTGGGCATCTTGTTCGGATTCCACTCTTTTCAGTTGGGCAATAAAACGGGACTTTTGGATATTTATTTCATGTTCTCCATACTCTTTTACAGTTAAGTAACGAGGCAGCATGTTAAACTCCTTTCTTTAGCAAAAACGTAACACTAATGTAATATAATATTTTTTAAAAAAATTAATGTAATATACCTATAATATGGGTGTAAAGTTCGAATGATATAATAAATACAGCTTTATAGTACCTTCTAATAGGCTAAAGGTAGTAGACTGATATAGTAATTATACTACTTTTTTACAAAAGTCACGTAAGCAATAATTATAGCTTAGCAAAGTATTTCAAAAAATGGTAAAGTATGTTAAAGGCCTAAGGGAAAAAAAGCCCCGGAGGAATCAGAAATGAATTTAAAGCAATTAGATTTGAAATCGATTGATGACATTCGTGAAGCGATGATTGAAGCTGTTACCTGCAGCAAAAGTGATATCTTCCGCATCAGCGAGCAATGCCGTACTGATTTTGACAGCATCACCAATGAGCTGGCGAACATTAAGGAAGTGATGGCTAAGCTTGTTGAGGAGGGAAATCAGCTGGAGGCGCAGGTTACGGCCGCTAGGCACAGACTTTCAGAAGTAAGCATGAACATGAAAACCTTCTCGGAGGAGGAGGTACGTGACGCCTACGAAAAGGCGCATCAGCTGCAAATGGATCTCTCCATCAATTGGCAATACCGCAAGCAGCTTCTTGAAAAAAGAGAAGAACTTGAGCACAGGCTTGTTGGTATAAATGATACGATTGAACGTGCAGAGCAGCTGATTTCGCAAATCTGCGTGGTCATGAATTACCTGCAGAGCGACTTAAAACAGTTTGGCGAAGCGTTTGAAAATGCCAAAGCGAAGCAGGATTTGGGCTTGAAAATTATTGAGGCCCAGGAGGAGGAGCGCAAGCGTCTCTCGAGAGAAATTCACGACGGTCCGGCGCAAATGCTAGCAAATGTCATCATGCGTTCTGATATTGTCGATCGTGTTTTTCGTGAGAAAGGTCCTGATGATGCATTCGCAGAGATTCAGAGCTTTAAGAAAATGGTTCGCTCAGCACTTTATGAGGTCCGCCGGATTATTTACGACCTGCGTCCAATGGCATTGGATGATTTGGGGCTCGTTCCGACCCTCAGAAAGTATTTACAGACCATTGAAGAATATCATAATCATTCAAAAATTGAATTTGTGAAAATAGGAAATGAGAAGAGACTTCCGACTAAATATGAGGTTGCCCTCTTCCGGCTTATACAGGAATCGGTGCAAAACGCGCTCAAGCATGCCAATGCCTGCTCCATAAAAGTTCAATTGGAAATGACGGACACCAGTGTGAAAGTGTTAATCAAGGACAACGGCGTCGGTTTCGATACGAACCAAAAGAAGCCGGGTTCCTTCGGCATGATGGGCATGAGAGAGAGGGTCGACCTGCTTGAAGGCGATTTGACGGTTGATTCGAAAATCGGCAAGGGCACCGCTGTTTCCATCCATGTGCCGTTAATGAATTAAGCTTTGATAATAAAAGAAAGTAACATTCTCTGATGGGGAATTTTTGAAAACTAGGAGGCGTTACACATGACTACAAAAATTATTATTATTGACGATCACCAGCTTTTTAGAGAAGGTGTTAAAAGAATACTAGAATTTGAGAAATCGTTCCAGGTTGTGGCAGAAGGCGATGACGGCACTGAGGCCTTAACGCTTGTTGAAGAGCACCGTCCTGATGTTGTTATCATGGACATCAATATGCCACAAATGAATGGTGTCGAGGCAACCCGTGAGCTAGTTGCTAAATATCCGGATACTAAGATTATCATCCTTTCCATTCATGATGATGAGAATTATGTCACTCACGCACTGCAGACAGGTGCCTGTGGCTACCTGTTAAAAGAAATGGATGCAGATGCGTTGATTGAAGCGGTCCGTGTCGTGGCAGACGGAGGTTCCTATCTGCATCCGAAGGTGACTCATAATTTAGTCAATGAATATCGCAAACTAGCAGCAGGTGTGACGCGCGGAGGTTCTTACGTGCAGACTATTGAAATCCGCCGCCCGCTTCATTTATTGACACGCCGTGAGTGTGAGGTTCTGCAAATGCTGGCCGATGGAAAAAGCAACCGCGGTATCGGCGAAGCGCTTTACATCAGTGAAAAGACCGTTAAGAACCATGTATCTAATATCTTGCAAAAAATGAATGTTAATGACCGTACACAGGCTGTTGTTGTGGCGATTAAGAATGGCTGGGTAGAAGTAAGGTAGTTGTTTTTCTGAAAAACTAATTTTATGTTATGATTGGAGAGCACGCGCAATGCGTGTTCTTTTCTTTTTTGGAGAAAGCTTTTTTGATAAAATAATGAGCAGTATTATTGTAAAAAAATAAGGATGGTAAATATACATATGAAAACGGCAATTGTCACAGACAGTACCGCATACATTCCAAAGGAATTACTAGATAAATGGAATATACATATGATCCCGTTGAATGTCATTTTCGGCAATGAAGTCTACCGGGAAGAAGTCGATATTCACTGGCAGCAGTTTTTCGAAGAGGTAAAGACAAAGGACCTGCCGACGACATCCCAGCCGCCGATCGGCCAATTTGTGGAGTTGTTCGAACGGTTTGCGTCAGAGGGTTACGATGCGGTTATCAGTATCCATTTATCGAGCGGCATCAGTGGCACATATCAGGGCTCGGTAACGGCTGGAACGATGGTCGAGGGTATCAAAGTATTTTCCTTTGATTCGGAAATTAGCTGCATGGTTCAAGGGTTTTATGCATTAGAAGCTGCGGAATGGGCATCTAGGGGAATGGATCCCGAGCGGATTATGGCTCGCTTGGAAGAACTGAAGAGCACAGCTCGCGCTTATTTCATGGTTGACGACCTGTCGCACCTACAGCGTGGCGGAAGGTTATCAGGAGCAGCTGCTTTAATCGGCAGCTTGCTGCAGGTTAAACCTCTATTGCATTTTGTGGACAAGGTAATCGTCCCTTTTGAAAAAATTCGCACCCGCAAAAAAGCAATGAAACGAATTGCAGATTTACTTGGAGAGGATGCAATGGGCGGTGGTCGCTACCAGGCTGTGGTGATCCACGCTAATCGTGAGGAGGAAGCACTGGAATGGAAGAAGGAGCTTGGGGCTCTTTATCCAAACGTCGACTTCTCGATAGGCTACTTCGGGGCTGTTATTGGAACCCATCTTGGGGAAGGTGCGATGGGGATGGGGTGGATGAAGAAATAGGTTTTTGAAGTTACTGGCCATTCGGGGTTGCTGGAATGGTTTTTTTTATTTGCTGGGGGTTACTTTGGTATGTAGTAAATAGGTTTGGCGAAAAAGTCAAATTTTTAGGCGAATAGTCACCTAATTTCAGCGAATAACTAACCTTGTCGACGAATAACCTTCTAAGTTTGGCGAATATCTGTTCAAAACGGGCGAATAACGTAAGGGCCGGCTAAAATTAGCAAGCTAGCCGGAGGCTGGGCCAGCGTGTCGAGAAAAAAGGTAATCAAAGGGATTGGCGAATAACTCAACGGAACCAGTGAATAACTTAAAAGAATCGGTTAAAACCAATATAGTTTGGCGAATATTGCCTAATAAATGGCGAAAAACTAACCTATTTCGGCGAATACCCCAGCTTAGGAGGTCGCACCTTATAAATCTATCAAACCCTCATTAGCTAAAATTCGACAACTGTAAACAGTAGTTGTAAAATGTAGTTGTATTTTTTAATAAAGGAGCGATGATTCCATTGTTAATGAGAGACTTGCCCGTCCCCCTGAGACTGGTCTTAACCCAGGTCCTAGTTTACCGTATTTTAATCGGCCATCCTAAACAACCGGAAATCGAAAAAGACCTCGCGAAAAGAAAAGCTGGCTTTCGAGGTGAACTAGCCTTAAGAAATTTTGTAAAACAACTCCCCCTAGAAAAATATGTTATCTTCCACGACCTTCAACTCGAATACAACGGATTTCATTTCCAAATTGACACACTTCTCATCTCAAGAAACGGCATTCTCATTATTGAAGCGAAAAATATAGCTGGAACATTGATATTCGACAATCAATTTAACCAATTAATTCGGGTTAAACCGGATGGTACTGAAGAGATTTTTGAAGATCCTCGTGTTCAGGCTGAAAGGCTGCGTATATTATTAGGAAGATTGTTGGCGAAATACGGAATGAATTTTCTGCCTATCGACCAGCTTGTTTTTTTCAGCAGCACAAAGACCTTTTTAAAAAGCAACAGCAATGATCCAAACGCATTTAAAAAGGTATGTAAATCAAGGGATATATTTAAAAAAATTGAAACCTTTGAAAATACATATAACCAGCCAAGAGTGGATGAAGAGACTATCTATAAAATTGCAAATTTCTTATTAAGTCATCACACTCCGCAAAAAATCAATATCTTAAAAGAATATGGTTTGACGAGAAATGACATCCGGTCAGGAGTCCGATGCCCCGATTGCCTTCATATCCCGATGGTGTACGAACGTAGAAGCTGGATTTGCCCAATCTGCCTTTACACCTCAAAAGATGCCTTTATTGATGCCATCAGAGACTACTTTCTTCTAATAAATTCATCAATTACCAATGCAGAGTGCCGCAGCTTTCTTCATCTGCCAACAGTCCATACAGCCCAAAAAAAGCTTCGTCTTTTGAAATTACCCTATGAAGGAGAGAAGAGGGGGCGTAATTATTTCCCACTTCTGGAATGGGAGCCTCAAAATATTATGGCTACTTTAGAAAATGAACAAAAATATGCGAATTTTTTAATAAAAAGTTAAAAGAAGGTGCCCTCCCAATGCGTTTTCAAATAAAGGATGAAAAACTCATCCCACAAAGATTTTTCACAGAAGAATCCTATCGAATCACGCAATTCCTGGAAATCCCGCAGCCGTCATTAAACCCTGACTTTCCATACAGCCGCGAACTTCAACAGCTTCTCACCGGCAAGCAGCTCCTCCTTGAAGATATCCAGCACCCACTAAACGAAATTCAATCGCACTATGAAAATGGCTATGTTACATATCGTAAAGGAATTGACTATATTGGGAAAAAGCCAGTGTGTATGCGATGTGGAAATAAGGACCCGCAAATGTTTGCCCAATACCCTTGTGCCCGCTGCGGTGAACCTTGCCTTTATTGCCGCCACTGTATCATGATGGGAAGAATCAGTGAATGCACCCCATTAATCGGTTGGAATGGTCCTGCTCTGCACACCACCCTTCCGCAAAAGATTATGGCTTGGACTGGTATTCTTTCAGAAGGGCAGCGGGTAGCATCTGACAAGGTGGTGGAGGCTATTATGCAAAAAAAGGAATGGTTGGTCTGGGCCGTATGCGGGGCCGGGAAAACCGAGGTGTTGTTTGCCGGAATTGAAGCTGCGCTCTCTGTCCAAAAAAGAATCTGCATCGCCACGCCGAGAACAGACGTAGTTCTTGAACTGACACCCCGGCTAAAGGCGGCGTTTCCCGAAATTACAGTTGCTTCACTGTACGGCGGCAGCAAGGACCGCCATCTTTATGCCCCTTTAACCATTGCCACTACACACCAGCTTCTCCGCTTTTATCAAGCGTTTGATGCGCTGATATTGGACGAGGTTGACGCCTTCCCTTACACGGTCGAGGAATCGCTCCAGCATGCAGCGGTTCAGGCCCGGAAACCGTCTTCCGCGATGATTTACCTGACTGCTACCCCCAATCAAAAATGGCAAAGAGAATGCCGCACTGGCAAACGGTCGTTTATTACCATTCCGGCCCGGTTCCATCGCAAGCCTCTGCCTGTTCCTGAATTTGCATGGTACGGCAACTGGCAAAAGCAGCTCCAAAAAGGCAGGCTTCCTGCCAATGTTCTTCGGTGGATAAAAGACAGGCTCGAGAGCGGCAAACAGGCACTTGTTTACTTTCCCCACATCCCTTTGATGGAAAAAGCCCTTCCATTACTGCGCAAGCTCGATTCTAGAATCGAAGCTGTTCACGCGGAAGACCCTGAACGGAAGGAAAAGGTGCAAAAGATGCGGGCAAAAGAAATTCCTCTACTGCTAACGACCACTATCCTTGAGCGTGGAGTCACTTTTTCCAATATTGATGTGGCCGTTGTGGGTGCCGAGGATTTGATTTTTACCGAAAGTGCCCTTGTGCAAATCGCCGGCAGAGCTGGCCGAAGCAAGGATTACCCAGATGGAGTGGTGATCTTTTTCCATTATGGAAAAACAGAGGAGATGCTGAAGGCCAGGAAGCAGATTGTCACGATGAACCGGGAGGGGGTGAAGCGGGGGCTGATTGACGTGTAATTGAACTTTCAAAGAAAGGGATAAAACAAATGAATTTTCTCAGTCAAAATCGATGTCTTATCTGCCAGGAAATAATATATCCGGATATAGGATGGGGAGCTATTTTTTCAAAAGAAAAGGAGCACCGTGTATGCACAGATTGTGATGCGAAGTTTGAAAAAATAGAAGGTGATATCTGCCGGATGTGCAGCAGACCGTTCCGGCTGTTGGACGAGCAATTTCGCGACGGCGAATTATGCCATGATTGTACGCGCTGGGAAGAGGATCCTGACTGGCAAGGATTCCTTCAAAAGAATACTTCAATTTTCCTTTATAATGACTTTTTAAAGGAGGTTATGGCCAAATATAAATTTCGCGGGGACTATGTACTCGCCAAAGTGTTTGCGGTTTACTTCAAGGAGGTTATGAAAGGTTGGGAAGCTGATTTATTTGTGCCAATCCCGTTAAGCGAGGAACGGCTTTACGAACGGGGCTTCAATCAGGCAGCGGCAATTTTGACAGAATCGGGAATAATGCCAACTGATATACTTTCGCGGGTCCATACTGAAAAGCAGTCTAAAAAATCCAGGTCAGAGCGAATCCATCTCCCCCAAGTATTTCAAATCGACACCCATATCAACCTTCATGGAAAAAAGGTCATTCTCATGGACGACATTTACACCACCGGCTCTACCCTAAGGCACGCTGCAAAACTCCTCAAACAAGCAGGCGCCGACGCAGTCTGGTCCATAACAATAGCTAGATAGGAGTAATGGTTTCAGGCGCCGAGCGTAGACACTGCCCATCTCAGCCGAACAATTAGGGGTAATCCTCGATCGTTTCAAATCAATTTCCCATATTCCCAAAACTTATTAGTGGCAAATTGTCCCAATCAATATTAAAATAAAGATGAACAACCATTCATAATAGTAAATTTCCCCACATAAGTCAAAGGCTGTTTAAAACATTGTCACTATTTTCCCATTGTTTTTGTCAATAAATCGACAAACAATTTATATTGATTCAGCAGGATAATCATAGGGTAAAATAGAAATGTAATACATAGCCTTAAAATAAAGGAGGACTCCACACATGAACTATAACGTACGTGGTGAAAACATTGAGGTAACTCCAGCAATCAGAGAGTATGTAGAAAAGAAAATCTCAAAATTGGAGCGTTATTTTACAGAAGCACCTGATGCAAAAGTTAACGTGAATCTTAGATTCAATCCAGATAAAACTTCCAAGGTCGAGGTAACAATTCCACTTCCAAATTTAGTACTGCGTGCCGAAGAAACAAACCAGGATATGTATGCTGGGATTGACCTGATCACTGACAAGCTAGAGCGTCAAATCAGAAAGCACAAAACAAAGGTGAACCGCAAGTTCCGTGAAAAAGGAAATGTTGATTTCCAATTCACAACTACGAATACTGCAGATGTCCATGACGATGAGGAGTTGGAATTAGTTCGTACAAAACGCTTCGACCTTAAGCCAATGGACAGCGAAGAAGCAATCCTGCAGATGAATATGTTAGGCCATAACTTCTACGTGTTCACAAATTCCGACACTAACCGTACAAACGTTGTATACAAGCGTAAAGACGGCCGTTACGGTTTAATCGAAGCACATTAATAAACTATCAAAACGCTGCTGGGGCGCCTATCCCCTGGCAGCGTTTTTTAATGGGTGATGCACGGGGACGGTTCTTTTGCATCACTATGAAAATATTACGGTACCCTAAATTCTGAACCTTCTTTATAATGTAAGTAATATACAATTGAAAGAGGGGTTCTCAAATGAATTTTGATTATCAGTACAATCCGTATCCATCCCACCGAACGACTGTGTTTGCACGGCGGGGAATGGTTGCTACTTCCCAGCCGCTTGCTGCCCAAGCAGGTCTTGAAATCCTCAAAAAAGGCGGTAACGCCATCGATGCCGCGATTGCAACGGCAGCGGCATTAACAGTCCTTGAACCAACCTCTAACGGCATCGGCAGTGACGCCTTTGCACTCGTTTGGACGAAGGGCAAGCTTCACGGACTGAATGCCAGCGGCCCGGCCCCAAAATCGCTGACTATTGATGCAGTTAAGGCAAGCGGCTATGATAAAATGCCGGCACATGGTCTAATCCCTGTAACAGTTCCAGGCGCACCTTCAGCATGGGCAGAGCTCTCCCAAAAATTTGGCCGCCTCCCGCTGAAAGAGGTACTCCAGCCTGCCATTGACTATGCCGAAAACGGCTATCCATTGACGCCTGTTCTTGCGAAAAACTGGGGACGCGCCTACCAGCATTACAAACAAACACTCACCAGCGAAGAATTCCAGCCTTGGTTTGAAACATTTGCCCCTAATGGGCGTGCACCAAAGGCGGGCGAAATCTGGCGTTCACCGGACCACGCAGAAACGTTGCGCTCCATCGCGAATACGAATGCTGAAAGCTTTTATCGTGGGGAAATCGCCGATCAAATAGCCACCTTTTCCGAGCGCTACAATGGATTTATTTCAAAAAAGGACTTGGAATCGTACAGGGCCGAGTGGGTTGAGCCGATTAAGCTGAACTACCGCGGCTACGACGTGTGGGAGATTCCGCCGAACGGACAGGGGCTAGTGGCGCTGCTCTCATTGAATATCGTCAAGGGCTTTGAACTTACTGAAAAGGAAACCATCGATACATATCATAAGCAAATCGAGGCTATGAAGCTTGCCTACACCGACGGCAAGGCCTATATCACTGATCCTACTTTTATGAAAATGAAGATAGCTGATGTTCTTTGCGACGAGTATGGTGATACGAGACGTAGGGAAATCACTGACGAAGCGCTCCAGCCGCTTCCGTATGAGCTGCCGCGTGGAGGAACAGTCTATCTCGCTGCCGCCGATGGTGAAGGGAACATGGTGTCATACATTCAGAGCAACTATATGGGCTTCGGCTCAGGTATTGTGGTGCCAGGCACCGGGATATCGCTGCAGAACCGTGGTCACGATTTTTCATTGGACCCTTCGCATGCCAATGCTTTGCGCCCAGGCTCCAAGACGTATCACACCATTATCCCTGGTTTCCTGACAAAGGGAGATCAGCCGGTTGGGCCATTCGGCGTCATGGGCGGCTACATGCAGCCGCAGGGACATATGCAGGTTATCATGAATACGATTGACTTTGGATTGAACCCGCAGGCTGCGCTGGACGCTCCTAGGTGGCAATGGATTGAGGGTAAGAAAATTCAAGTCGAGCCGCATTTCCCGAACCACATTGCTCAGGCCTTGGCCCGGAAAGGACATCAGATTGAGGTTGCCCTTGACACAGGCTCGTTTGGTCGTGGGCAGATCATCTGGCGTGACCCGGATACTGGCGTTTTGATCGGCGGCACTGAACCACGGACAGACGGGGCCGTTGCGGCTTGGTGATTCAAGTGCGGCGGATTTAAAAAACTCCTTTCGGCGGATAAACCTTAAAATTCGGCGGATAACAATTCTAATTTGGCGGATATTTCCGAGGTTCGGCGGATAAAACAGCATACTCGGCGGATATCCGCTCTAAATCAGCGGATTACTTCAAAAGGAGAGGCAAATCAAATGACATTTTCAATCGTCGGTTATGACCCGGTGGAAAAAGAATGGGGCATTGCCGTTCAATCTAAATTTTTAGGCGTAGGAGCGGTAGTTCCATGGGCCAAAGCGGGAATCGGGGCGGTTGCAACCCAATCCTATGCCAATACGGCTTACGGTCCAAGGGCTCTTGAACTGATGGCACAAGGAAAGTCAGCACAAGAAACACTTGAAGCCATCCTTGCCGATGATCCTGACAAAGAAATGCGCCAGGTTGGACTCATTGATGCAAACGGCAATGCCGCAACATTTACCGGAAGCGCCTGCTATAACTGGGCCGGTGGCGTCACAGGACCACACTTTGCTGCGCAGGGAAACATTTTAGTTGATGAAAAAACGGTCCAAGCGATGGCTGGAATTTTTCAAAAAGCGGAGGGAACATTGGCTGAAAGGCTTCTTACTTCCTTAGATGCCGGGCAGGAAGCGGGCGGTGACAGCCGCGGGAAACAGTCTGCCGCCCTTTATGTCGTGAAAGAAAAAGGCGGCTACGGCGGCTATAACGACCGTTACATCGACCTTCGAGTGGACGACCATCCTGATCCAATCAAGGAGTTAATCAGAATATACCAGCTTCAGCAGCTCTATTTTTCGCCTTCTAAGCCAGAAAAAATAGCATCAGTTGATGGAGAAGTTAAAACAGAGGTAACGCAACATTTAAAACGTTTAGGGTACCTTCCGGGCGCTGACATCAGCGACGATGATATCTATCAGGCCCTCACCACTTTTATTCATACGGAAAACTTTGAAATGAGAGAACAAAAGAGGGGCTGGATTGACGTAGAAGTCCTTGAATTTATGAAGAATAACAAGAAATAAACATTGCCCTCCACTTACTGGAGGGTTCTTTTATTGGGTGTGTTTTTCATTTGCTTAAATCATCTAGTTAATTTTTACTATCATCATAGTGTTTTTTCTCAAGATCTATTGAAAGTATGGTAAAAATCTATTAAATTGGAAAAGTATACAATATAGGTCTTTTGGAGGAATAAACAGGATGGGAAATGCGTTTTTAAAGGTTGCATCTATTTATTTTACAATTGGGGTTTTGGCGGGAATCACGATGGGGATTATCCATGACTTCCGTCTGGCATCAGTACATGCTCACATTAACCTGCTTGGATGGGTGTCGATGGCGATATTCGGACTTATTTATCATTTTTATCCGCAAGCAGCCAGCACGAAGCTGGCAAAAACACATTTTTGGTTCCATAATATCGGTTTGCCGGTGATGATGGTCGGAATTGCAACACAGGTTTTAACTGGAAGTATGGCGGCTCTGCCGGTAGCGGTGATTGGCTCCATTGTTGTGGTTGTAGGCGTTATATGTTTCACAATTAACCTTTTCAAACATGTTGGAAAAGGTACAAACGTACAATCTGGTAATAAATTTTCAGTTTAATAGGACTTTCTTAGACGGCTATCTTTTATTTTGATGGTCGTTTTTTTGTACTGAGTAGGTAAATATAACCTTTTACAAAAAATTTTAAATAACACCTACAAAAAAGAAAAAGACCTGACGTAAAGTTTAGTAGAACTTCACAAGGAGGCAATAAAAGACATGAAAAATAAGAAACTGACAAACATAGTAACTAGCGGTGTACTGGCATCATCACTTATTTTTTCAGTAGGAGCAGGGGCGGCCTTTGCTACTGGTAATGACACAGCGGAGGATTCTGCAGTAACAGGTACGACTACAGAACAAGTTACCGATCAAACAGCAACAACTACTGAAAACGCAACTGATGAAACCACTACTGAACAAGAAAGTAATGCAACAGAAACAACAACCTCCGAAGAAGCTGAAACTCCATCAGACGATGCAACAGTAGAAGACACTGATGCTGATGAAACTGTGGCGGCCGATGATGAAGCAACTACAAAGGACCAAGCACAAAAAGAAGATGTTGAAAAAGCAGAAGCGCCATCATTGGTTCCTGGTGATTTCTTTTATTTTGTAAAAACTATCACTGAAAAAATCCGTCTTGCATTTACTTTTGACGATTATAAAGAAGCACAGCTATTGGCTCAATTTGCTGCAGAACGTATTGCTGAAGCAAACGCTTTGATTGCAGATGGTAAAACGGACGAAGCGGAGCAGCTGCTGAAGGACGCTCTTGCAACACAAGAGAAGGCAGCAGAGCAGCTTACAGCTTCTGAAGAAGGCACTGACACAGAAGATACTGATGTGGAAAAAGCAGACGACACTCAAACTGCTGATGTTGAAAAAACTGACGATACACAAACCACTGTTGAAGGCAAGTTAGCCAACAACATCGATGCGCTGCTGGGTGCCCTTAGCCATGTGAAAAATCCTACTGCCCAACAAGCTTTAATGAAAAATATTCAAAAATCATTTGCAAAACTTGACAAGAAGTTTGCCAAGCTTGAAGAGAAAGATGCTGATTTTGCTGAACAAGTAAAGCAGATTGAAGAAAAGGTTTCCGACGATCAAACAGCAACCGTGAAAAAACATGGTAAAGCGCTAGGTAAGCAAAAGAAACAAGAGACTGAAACAGCAGTTGAAGAAACTACTCAAACTACAGACGAAGCAACAACTGTGACAGAAGAAAGCAGCCAAGGCGAGGATTCTGCAGTTCAAACTGAATCCGCTAATAAAGGGGCAGAGCACCAAGCTGCAGCTCAAGCAAAAGCCGCTGAAATGCAGGCTCAAGCCGCTGCAAAAGCTGCCGAAAAACAAGCAGCAGCAGCACAAAGAGCTCAAGAAAAACAAGCCCAAGCAGCCCAAAAGCATGGTGCGGCCGCTAATAAAGCTGAACAAGCACATGGGAACGGAAATCATTAATTCTAATAAATTTTAAAATTTGGAATGGCCTCGGTTAAACCGGGATCTTAAACACTGAGTCAGGGCGGTTTGCCCTGGCTCTTTTTGTCATTAAATTATGTTGTTAGACCAGAAGATTTTGTATAGTGAAGATAGGAAAATGCAATGTAATCCAAATTATGTAAATTTACGTCGTGAGACCACGTGTTTTTGTCGTGAAGGTCTAAAATAATGTCGTGAACTTCCGAAACGATGTGGTAAAAGTCTTAATTTATGTAGTGAGGACTAATTCGACTGCTGCAAAACTAAAAAAAGAGCCGGCAATCCAATTGCCGACTCCATCTTAAATACAAATATTATTTCCCTGCCCCATGGCAATTCTTATACTTTTTCCCGCTTCCACAAGGGCATGGGTCATTTCGCCCAACATTCTCCTTATTGACCTTCGGCTTCTTCTTAACAGCCTCGCCGTCTTCCTTCGGGTTTACGGCATGGCCCTGGGCGACCTCTTGGCGCTCAAGGTTATTGCGAATTTCCGCCTTCATGATGTACATGGCCGCTTCATCCTCAATCGACTCAACCATTGCCTCGAACATTGCAAGACCTTCATGCTGGTACTCACGTAAAGGATCCGTTTGTCCGTAAGCGCGCAAATGAATCCCTTGGCGAAGCTGATCCATCGCATCGATGTGGTCAATCCATTTTGAATCGACTGCACGCAACGTTACAACCTTTTCGAACTCACGCATTTGCTCAGAGGACAGAATCTGTTCTTTTTCCTCATAATGCTCTTTACATTTAGCAAAAATGAACTCGACTATCTCTTCTTGATCCTTGCCTCGAAGGTCATCAACCGTCACGTCGCCTTCCCCAAGCAGGTTTGCATGGGCAAAGTCCACAATTCCTTTAAGATTCCATTCTTCCTCATCTGCATGTCCAGGCGCATTGACATCGACATGGCGCTGAATGGAGCGCAAAATCATATTCTGGACAATTTCACGTAAATTCTCGGATTCGAGTACCTCATCACGCTGCGTATAAATAATCTCGCGCTGCTGACGAAGCACATCGTCATATTGCAATAGCTGTTTACGGGCGTCAAAGTTGTTGCCCTCCACGCGTTTCTGCGCACTTTCCACAGCTCGGGATACCATTTTACTTTGAATTGGCTGGGTATCATCCATTCCAAGCTTTTGCATCATTGCTTTCATATTGTCAGAACCGAATCGGCGCATCAATTCATCTTCCATGGACAAGTAGAACTGAGTAATACCAGGGTCCCCTTGACGTCCGGAACGTCCGCGCAGCTGGTTATCAATACGTCGGCTCTCATGACGCTCAGTACCAATAACCGCAAGTCCGCCAAGCTCTTTAACGCCTTCTCCGAGTTTAATATCAGTACCACGGCCGGCCATGTTTGTCGCAATCGTGACTGCTCCAGCCTGACCTGCTTCCAAGATAATTTCCGCTTCACGTGCATGGTTTTTCGCGTTCAAGACATTGTGGCGAACACCCTTTTTCAAAAGCAGCCGGGAAATCAGTTCAGACGTCTCAATTGCGACTGTACCCACAAGGACAGGCTGTCCTTTTTGATGGCGCTCGGCAATATCTTCGACAACGGCACGGAACTTGCCTTCCATTGAAGCATAAATTAAATCCGCACGGTCATCACGGGTAATCGGACGGTTTGTCGGAATGACGATAACGTTCATATTATAAATGTTGCGGAATTCTTCTTCTTCTGTTTTCGCTGTACCAGTCATACCGGATAGTTTTTCATACATCCGGAAATAGTTCTGGAACGTAATGGTTGCCATCGTCATGCTTTCGTTTTGGATCTCGACGCCTTCCTTGGCTTCAATCGCCTGGTGCAAGCCTTCGCTATAACGGCGGCCCTTCATCAAACGGCCGGTGAACTGGTCGACAATCACAATCTCACCGTCTTGGACGACGTAATCGACATCCAGGTGCATCGTTACAATCGCCTTTAGCGCTTGGTTAATGTGATGGTTCAAGGTCACATGAGAAATATCAAACAAGTTTTCAATGCCAAATGCCTTCTCTGATTTGCTGATACCCTCTTCGGTGAGCATAACAGCTTTTGTTTTTTCATCGTACGTATAATCAACGTCCTTCGCCAACGTCCTTACAAACGCATTTGCTTGCATATATAGAACTGTCGACTTCTGGGCAGAGCCTGAGATAATCAGCGGTGTTCTTGCTTCGTCAATCAAGATCGAGTCAACCTCGTCGATGACGGCAAAATAAAGCGGGCGCTGAACCTTTTGCTCTTTGTAAAGGACCATGTTATCACGCAGGTAATCGAAGCCGAACTCGTTGTTCGTACCATACGTAATATCGCAGGCGTAAGCAGCTTGTTTTTCATCCTTATCCATGCTGTTTAAGTTCAATCCGACTGTCAGTCCTAAAAATTCATACAACTGACCCATCTCGGTTGCGTCACGGCTTGCCAGGTATTCGTTGACCGTGACAACATGAACGCCTTTTCCGGACAAAGCATTCAAGTAAACGGGCATTGTCGCCGTTAATGTTTTACCTTCACCGGTCTTCATCTCGGAAATATTACCCTCGTGGAGAGAAATACCCCCCATCAGCTGAACATGGTATGGATAAAGGCCAAGCACGCGGCGGGCACCCTCACGGACAACCGCAAACGCCTCAACCAATAGGTCATCAAGCGTTTCGCCCTTTTGGTAGCGGGCCTTGAACTCTTCCGTTTTTTCACGCAGCTGCTCGTCTGTTAAACGTTCTGTTTCTGAGGCTATCGCATCAATTTTTGCAGCCAGCTTGTCCAGCCGTTTCAGCTCACGTTTATTTAGGTCAAACACTTTATTTAAAATCCCCATATTTGATGAAACGCTCCTTTTATCTGAGACTCAAAAGCATTTTTTGAAAAAATGAATCCAATAAAAATCTCTAATTTTCCTATTTAATCTTACCATTTCCACTATGCAGGTGACAACATTGGGAGAAACTCAGCTAAAATTCCCGGACATACGTCCTATTATCTACTTCAATTATGGCAAATCTGTGAAAAATGTATAGAACTTATGAGTTGCCTTTAAGAGTTTATGGTTATTTGCATATTTTTAAATATTTTTGCATAAAAATTAGTTTTAATACAGTTTTTCACTCTGCCTATATTGTTAACCAAACGCCTAGATTACAACGTTTATATGTTGTTTATTTAGAGAAATGTATCAATTCTGTGAATGTAAAAATATTCACAAATTGTACATTGGATTCTCCTTTTTAATGTAAGATACTACCTTTAGAGAGGTAGCAATGGAAAATAAATAGAGAACCAATCAAATATGGGAAGGGTGAGGAAAATGGCCTTTTGGGGGAAAAAGAAAAAAGAAACCGATCCCGATGCAAGAGAAGATAAAAAAAAGGTGGGCCTATTTCGCAGACTTTGGCAAAAAGTCAAAAACATAGATTGGAAGGATCCGGTCACAAGATGGAAAGTCATGTTCATTTCACTAATAGGGTTGATTGTAATTGGAGGCGGCAGCTATGGTGCACTGGCCATCACCAACTCGCCGGCGTTCTGCTCGAGCTGTCACGAAATGGCACCAGAATACTCGACCTTTACGGCAAGTGCTCACAATAATATCACGTGTGTCCAGTGCCATATCAAGCCGGGCACCATCAACATGCTGACTCACAAAGTTAAGTCGTTGAAAGAAGTTTACTATCACGTTACCGGGGTGCCGGAACAAATTGTCCAAACAGAAGATGAGGTTGTTTCGAACGAGAACTGTATGCAGTGTCACTCCAAAAACCGCCTTGTCACCGCTTCTGGTGACCTAAAGGTTAATCACAAAGGGCATATTGAAGAAGGTATTCCATGTATCTCCTGCCATGCCGGTGTCGTTCACGCCAAGATGGCGGCCCGCGGTATTAATACTGAAGAAGTTCGCGGTGAGTATACGAAAGAAACAGCTGAAAAAATCATGGAAAAGAAATACTTGCGCCCGAACATGGGTACCTGTATCGATTGCCATGACAAAGTGAACAATGGCGAAAAGCCTTGGAAGGACGTCGCTTATCTAGTTCCGCCAAACCCGGAGGAAGTGGAGAAAAAGATTGATGAAAGCAAAAAAGAAGGAGTCAGCGAGCCTGTAGCAACCGAAACAAAAACGGAATCAGCTGTAGAAGGAACAGCTGGAAGTGGCACAGCTGAAGACTTAGCTAAGGTACATGAAGAAAAGACTCAGGATCTCATTTTACAAGCCATTGGAAAGCAGCAAAAGGACGTTAAGATTTCCATGGCATGTGAAACGTGTCATAGAAAAGTTAAGGTTCCTAAGAGCCACAAAGAGGAAGGATGGAATCAGGCACACGGAGGTACTGCTATTCAAGAACTCGACAAATGCGTGAACTGTCACCAGGATTCCAAATGGATTAGAGAAATTCCTAAAGAAGACATCATTTCCTTGCTGAAAATGAAAAGTGCTGAAAATAGCAGCCATAAATATACGGCAAACCTAACTGTCGTAAAAGACCAGTCTCGGGTTAATAATTTCTGCAGTGCCTGTCACGGCAAGCGTCCTGCAGGACACTTAGAAAGCGATCAATGGTTAACAGCACACGCAAGCAAAGCCAAAACAGCAGACCAAAAAGCCGAATGCTTTGTCTGCCACGACCGTGAAAAGCCAGTAGAAGGTTCAACAACAGTAAAAGCGCCAACAGAAGTCTATTGCCAATACTGCCACAGAACCGGCTTTAAAGACGATGTGAAAAACTAGAAAACCCTAAAATAGGAGGGACTAGATTATGGAAGAGGAGCGTAATGAGCTGCCGGCCCCTCCCAAGTTTCGCTATAAGCTATTCAAATATGCAACGTTAACGGTGTTGTTTCTAGCCGTCTTCCTTGGACTCGGCTTTACGGGGCTGGAGGCAACATCGTCTTCAAAGTTTTGTGCTTCCTGCCATGAGATGAAGCCTCAATATTATACATGGAAAGCTTCCTCTCATAGTGAAGTAGAATGCGACAGTTGTCATATTCAACCTGGGGTAAAGAATTATGCTAAGGCAAAAGGGGAAGGCGTAGTAGAACTTTACAAAAAACAAACAGACACCTATATCGCACCAATAAAAATGCCAAACCTCATTCCAGATGAAGCATGCGAAAAATGTCACAATATGGATAGGCGTGAAGTTACTCCCTCAGGGGATATCATCATACCGCACACGAAACATAAAACTGAGGGGGTTAAATGTGTTGAGTGTCATAGCGGTACTGCCCATGGGGAAATATCTGACCGCAAAGTAACCTATAAAAGTGATTATGAAAAATGGGATGAAAAACTAGGCGCTGCTCTGATGAAGGATAAAAAGTTTACCAGCCCGCAAATGGACACTTGCATGGAGTGTCACCAAGCACGAAAGGCTACTTTGGAGTGCAAAGCTTGTCACGAGACAACGATGCTGCCTAAAACTCATAAATCAGCAGATTTTAAAGCTGGAGGACACGGGAAAATTCAACCTTCAGAATTGAAGAACTGTGAAAAGTGCCATTCTTACATGTCAACAGAGGAGTACGATTTATTTAAAGAGGATCCATCCTATACAAAATTTTTGAAAAAGGATACACCCAATACTACAAATGTAACTGTTTCTCAATACGCAAAAACGAATACATTTTGTAAAGAATGTCATGGAAAAAGGCCGGAAAGCCACCAAATAACTTCCTTCATGACCAAGCATGGCAGCCTGTCAAAGGATACACAAAAGTGTATGACCTGCCACGAAAGTCGGATTACAAGTAATTCGCCCGTAACGAAAGTGCAATGTGCGTCATGTCATCCAAGCTCCCACAAGGATACATGGAGAGACAGACATCCATTTAAGGTTCCAGAAAATCAGAAATACAATAAAACCTGTTTAAAATGCCATGTTGAAAAGACATGTGCCAAGTGTCACAAGACCAAATAGTGACTATAAAAGCAAACGAATAAATTCCGAGAGGGGATTTAAGATGGAAATAGAAAGAGTGCCTCAAGAGCAAGATGAGGGAAGAACAGCCAAGAAAAAGCCGAAAACTTTTTCGCAAAAAACTAGTATCCTACTATTATTGTTAACCTTAGTCTTTTCTGTAGGAACAGGTTATGCTCTCGGTCACTTTTATTTTTGGAATGACATTGATATGAAACGAGTGAATGAGCAGCTTGCATTCTACAAAGAAGAGGTAAGAAAAGACCCGACCAACTTACAGAACAGAATCATATTAGGTTATACCTATTACTTAAAAGGTGATAACGACGAGGCAATCAAACAATATGATTATGTTTTGGAGCAGGACAAAAATTATTACGATGCCCATTACAACATGGGGTTAGTTTACGTGAAAGAAGAGCGTTATAATGAGGCGCTTATTGCGTTTGAAAAGTGCGTTAAAATTGCGCCGAAAGACTTTAAAGGCTACGTACAAATGGGGATCGCCTATCGTGGATTGAAAGAGTACGATAAGGCAACAAAGGCTTTAGAACAAGCTAACAAGATGGCTCCGACCAATGCCGATATCATTTATCAAATTGGTATGGTCGCTGAAGCACAAGGTCAGTATGATGATGCCATTGCTATTTATAAGGATGCACTTCAATACGATCCATTGTATAAGGATGCAGTGGCTGCACTTGACAGACTTAAAGATAAAGACACAGTGGCTGAAGGTGAAAAACAATGAAAAGACGTAATGTGTATATCGGAATGGCACTCATTGCTATAACCACAGCAGCAGTTTTTACTTTCCTTTTTCTAAATCAAACAAAGGCTGTCGATACGGGGTTGCTAAAGGTTTTAGATCCAAATGGGGCACCGTCCTACAGTATGTCTCTTACCGGTGACTTTAATAAACCATTTGAGAAACCGATGGATGTAACCGCAAATGGCTCCTTTACTTATGTTTCTGATACAAATAATAAAAGAGTCGTGGCGTTTGATGCCGGCGGCAATTTGCTCTTTGCTTTTGGCGAGGAAGGAACCGGAAAAGGTCAATTTAAATTCCCGTACGGGATTGCAACGGATAATCAAGGAAGGGTATTTGTAGCCGATTTGTATAACGGCAATATCTCCATATTCAATGAAAAGGGAAAATTTATTGATTACTTTGCCAAGAAAACTTTCACAGAAAAAAATATCTCTTCACCAGCGGCCTTAAGAATTATCGATAAGAAGGTATATATGACCGATATTAAAACGAATAAAGCTTATGTTTTGGATATGAACGGTAAGCTACTTCTTGAAGTAGGCAAACCAGGCACTAAAGAGGGCGAGTTTAACGCACCAAACGGCATCACAACTGATGGAGAAGGTAATATTTATGTTGTTGATACCGGTAACCAACGTGTTCAGATTTTCGATAAAGATGGTAAGTTTGTAAAAATCATTAATGGCAGCACAAATGGGCAAGGGGAATCGATTTTTGTCAACCCGAGAGGAATTGGCGTTGACTCGAGAGGCATCATGTATGTTGTCAGCAACCTGACCCACTTCGTTTATGGCTTTGACAAGGATGGCAAAAAGGTATTTGAAATGGGCGGCATGGGTGAAAACAACGGCCAATTCTCTCTGCCAAACGGATTGTTCATCGACAAAAACGATAATGTTTTTATTACAGATACACTCAACATAAGGATACAGGTTTTCAACTAACGTTCATCAGCCAAGGAAAAATGCAGTGAATTAGATTTATCACTTTTTCCCTTAACTTGAAAGGGGGCGGTATAGAAAGATAGGATCAGATTGTTTTTTCAGAGGATATAAAACAATACAGAGAGAGAGAAAAAAGAGAGTTATTTTGGGAGGTTTTAAGAATGAGAAAGTTTAGTTTAAGCTTACTCTTTGCACTCATGCTGTTTGGTATGTTTGCAGCAGCTGCATCTGCTGAAGAACATTACAATGGAGGTTTGACTCCTGGAACAGCTGATGGCATACTACCGAACGCTAACGAAACAGGAAATGGTGTAGACGTAAATGACGGTTCTGCAAAAGGCACTGTAGTAAAAGCCTTGACTGGTCAAAATGTGCACACTTCTTATCAAAACAACACAAACTCTTGCGCAAGCTGCCACCAGGTCCATACTGCACAAGGTGATCAATTGCTTTTCGCAGACACTGTTTATAACACATGTACTGCATGCCATGATGGGACTTTAGGTTTTGCCAACGTATTCACTGATGGTTCTATAGCTGCTGATCCTTCTAAAGCGATGGGTGGTGCTGGTACATTTGGCGGAACTCACGGTGCATCTCAGCACATGTCTAACGATAGCCTGCAAATCAGTGCAGCTCCTGGTGGAAATCCAGTCTCTACTTCAAAAGTTAAAGGAACTCAATGGGGCGAAAGCTTCAGCTGTGCAAGCTGTCACGCACCACACGGTTCCTACTCTGACCGTTTATTGCAATACAATCCAAACGGAATTGCTTCAATGCCGGCTTCTCAAGGCGGTAACCAATTAGAGAATGTCCCTGTAGTGGATACTCTTACTGGACAAACTGCAGCTGTGGTGTTGCTTCGTTCTACAGATGCTGATGGTAATGTAACTGTCGCTCAATATAATAAAGGTACTTCTGGATATACAAAATCTGAAGCTCCATGGTTGTATGGGTATGACAGCCGTACTGATGGCAAGACTTACTGGTCTCGTTTGATGGAAAATGATACTACTGTTGCTGCTTACGGTTCAACATCCGGTGTTTATTTTGATTACGAACATGCACAAGCATATTCAACTTCCACTGCAGGTGCAACTGCATTGGGTAAAGCAACAAAAGGTTTCATCGCTCGTCCTGTAGTTGTTAAAATGGCTAAAAACGGACACAATGTTGTACAAAGTGCTTACTTTGCAGGTGCCCCTCTTGCTCAATTTGAAAATGTAACTGAACAAGAAATGAAAGACCTTGGATACACAGTAGGAACTGATACTAATAAAACTGTTAAAAACGTTGGGGTTAAAATGTCTCAGTTCTGTGCTGCTTGCCACTCTGACTACCTGCAAGCTAATTCAGATGGTAAAAAATCCCACTTCGGTGATGAATATGCTGCCTACCGCCACAGCACTAACAGCGACAGCTACACTTGCGTACGTTGCCACTACGGTCACGGTACAGACGCATATATCATGAAAGATGCTCTTGGACGTACAATTAAAGACCTAGTAGCTGATGGTGGAAAATTCGCAGGTGATGAGACTTCAGCATTAGCATATATGCAAGATAACAACGCTTCTTCTGCTCTTAAGAAGTTCACTAACATGTCAGTATGTTGGGCTTGCCACAACAGCTCACACGCAGAAACAATCAAGAACACTGAGCGTGAAGCGGATCACCCAATTGGAATGCCTAATGGCTATTAATAAAATAAGCTAACAATTAGCTGCAACTAATTATTAGCTCAATAAGAAAGTTTGGAAAATAGGGTGTTATGCATTGGCATAGCACCTTATTAATTGTAATTAAATTTTACTAGTTTAGACAACAAAATGTCAAATTTAATACTTTACAAGGATTCTTATAAATTATTTTCAGAAAGAATTTTTTTCCTTAACACAAATCCATATTTTTTACAAAAGATATATGAATTTTTATTGAATAATAGCTCAATCCTCTAGTACCTTGCCAACCAAGAGAATAAAATGTTTGTAGAGACCTATTAATTTGCGCTACATAAATAGCAGAAGTGAGGGGTGCTAAATGGGAAGAAGAGGACTCCTGCATAATTTGAAATTCCAAGTATTGGTCATACTTGTTATATGTTTTCAATTACTAGGATCCCAGCAATTTTCGTTTATATCACATGTTTATGGCGAGGGAGTTGTTGTTCCCAAAATAACCATTACTTCGCCAAAATCAGGTGATATTTCTAAAGAAACAACTATAACTATTTCGGGTACGGTTGAAAATTTCCCAGCAGGAGTGCCTATTGATCTTTACGATGGTATAGAGAAAAAAGAAACAACCAACCAAATAACCGATAATAATTGGAGTATTACAGTAACATTAACTGAGGGTACCCATACTATTACTGCCAAATCTGTTGTTGACGGGGTCGAAATTAGTTCAGACCCAATTAATCTAACAATTGATTCCTTGCCATCAGTTAGCTTTGGAAAACCAAAAAACGGAGAATTTACAAAGTTTCGAAGTTTGGCAGGCTCCACTGATCCTATGGCTACCGTAAGCCTATGCATTGATTGCACTCTGGATGCCGGAGGAGGGGGAGTAACGGGAACCTGGGTCCCTGTTTCGGCAGACGGTACAGGAAGATGGGAGTATGAGGATTCCGGTTTAATAGACGGTCCCCATGAAGTTTTTGCGAAAGTCATCGATGAAACAGGAAACGAAGGAAATATTAGTAAGGTTGGCTTTACATTGGATACCCAGCGGCCGATTATACTGCCCAATATACTTCCAATGCAAAATTATACCCAAGTACAGTTGGACTCGACTATTAAGGTAAAGATTTCTGACCTAACTCCAATTAATAATAGTAAAGAATTAATTGATAACAGTATCAAGGTTACCAGAAATGGGATTAATGTTGACGGAACGAACTTTTTCAATGACAAAACAAATGAGATCACCTTTACGCCATTGAGCCCATTGCTGCCTAGCACAAGATATTATGTTCAAGCTAATCCGAATGGAATAGTGGATTCGGCTGGAAATAGTGCTTATCCTAAAGTTTGGTCCTTCACAACGGTTAGTGATGCATCAGCGGGACACCAGAATCCGCATGGAAGCTATGCTGCCAATGTGAATACTTGTGCAAATTGCCATGGCACTCACAAAGCGCAGGACCCTAATTTGCTGTCAGCCAAAAAGCCTGCGGAACCTGGCCAGAAAGAAGAGATTATACCAGTAGATACGTATTGTATGGCATGCCATGACGGGACAGTTGCCCCACAACCTGAAAATAGTCAAACAACACATGTACATATTGCCGCTGTTGGATTTGATGGTAAGCCAAATGGAAGCTCCTGCTCAACGTGTCATAATCCGCATTCGGATTGGTCAGTGGATAATCCGAACTTGGCCCAAGGAGATATTACTTATACCCATAATAATACTCCGCATCCTGACAAACCAACGGGAGAAATTAACAGTAAACTTCAATTGTGTGAATCCTGCCATGAAACGGACAGTGCTGAAAAGCTCGGCGACCCTGGAGTAAAATATCGTCTGTTTGAATATAAAAAGTCGAATACTGCATTAGGAATTTATGAAGACTTTCAGCTTTGCCTTCGCTGTCATAATGGAGATTTTCAGAAAAAGGCTACGAACACCCCTGACATTGCCAGGTATTATAATAATTTAACGGAAGTAACTATAGCGCAGTATGAAAAAACAAATGGTCAATCGTCATTTGCAAACCGCGAAATTTCGGCAGCAGAGAAAAACTTTTCAGGTCATATCATCAAAGCGCAAGATGGAAGTCCTCTTGCAGGTCACATCCCATGTGCTGAGTGTCATGATACTCATGGGTCTAACAATGTTGACCAAATAAAAACGCAAATAGGACATGAAAATCCAACAACATTTAATTTAACATCATTTGACCCGAATGCCATTGTAAAATGGGATGCAGGGAAGCAGCAAAGTTTCTGTATTGCCTGCCATAATGGCTCAACTGCCATATACGGTGTTACAGGTAAAGCGATTTATGATGAAAAGACAGAGCTATCCATTAATCCGGCAATACCTGATCATAATAAAAAAATTACAGAAACAACAAAGCCTTGTTCAGAATGTCACAGTAACAGTAAGTCGTTTGTTGAGGCAGCGCATGCTCCAAAAAAATAAAAAAATCGAGAGAACTCCTCTCGATTTTTTTATTTTTTCCGGTTGCCAATTTAAATAACATAACAAATATCATTATGTGAATATACTAAAAATATCAATAATTCTAAAAAATTACACATTATTTTGAAAATACATCTGCTATACTTTTTCTAGGACCTTATTACCATATAATTTAGGCCTTTATTCATATGGTAAATAAGAGGTAGATAGTGTAAATAGACCTATTGGATAATAGGTCTATTTACACGATTTCTAATCTTTTGCCAAGGGGAAGGTGATCCGATAGAAATGTTGATTTGGCTATAACGAAAGTGGATAGAGAGAGGAGAAAGAGAAAATGTCTCGTAAAATGGGGAGTTTTAAGTTGAGACGAAAACCTATTCTGATTATGTTGTTGTTTTTATCCCTTGGATTGTTACTAAGTGCATTCTATGTTTCTGCAGTTGATACTTTTTATAGTAATTACTATCCTGCAAAGGGATCCAAGGTTACAGTATCAAGCCCAAAAATAGCTGTTTATGTAAAAAGCTTATATGAATTAGACAGTTCCACAGTAAAAATGTGGTTAAACGGAATGGACGTCACTCCGAATTTTGTAAATAAGAGTCTTAAAGAAGGAACTATCAGCTTCAATACCTCTAATCTAAAAGACGGGGTCAACACAGTAGAGGTCAGCATTAATGATAAAGGCGGGAATACCCTTAGTGATTCCTGGACATTCACAGTTGCAGAGCCTCCTAAGTTTAACGGCATCAATCCTGCTGATAAAAGTGAGCAGTTAAAAGCAAACCAATTAACCGCAGTTGTAAGTGACAATCATGCAGTTAATTGGGATACGGTGACGCTAAAAATAAACAATTCTTATGTTGATTCTACCAAGTTGGAAATCAATCGGGAAACAGGAAAGATCACCTATAATTATATTTTTCCAAATAACAGTTATACTGCTGTTCTTGAGGCAAAAGATATCTCGGGCAACAGTGGCACCAAGAGTTGGACCTTTACAGCTGACTCGGCTGCACCTAGTTTGGTAAACCTCTACTATTTTAAGGATAGCGCTGTCATTACAGATGGGATATTAAAATTTAGCGGGGAGTTAAAGGATCTTGTCGATATTAAAGACAATGTTACTCTGTCTTTGGATGGATCCCCTTTAAAGATAAATTTTAAGTATAAAGGATATATAGATTATTATGATGAATATATTATTACCTCTAAAAAGCAAGCCTTTATAGATTACGAGGGAACTATCGCAAATGGCAGCCATACATTAACATTGTTTGCAGAAGATACATTAGGCAATGCAGTTACCCGAAACTGGAATTTTACCGTTTCCGTCAAGCCGGTGGTTTCAAATCAGACTCCACTAAAATATGGAGTGGACGATTTAAAGCCGACTATATCTGCCGTAGTAAAATCACCAAATGGCTCAATTAATCCTGGTTCTATTCAATTTAAATTAGATGGGCAGCCTGTTGCCTTCCAGTATGATGAAAGTTCAGGCCTAGTTAGTTACACCCCTCCTGCGGTTTTGGAAAATGAAGCTTATCACACTGTTAATGTTGCTGCGTCTGATTTGACAGGTGTTTCAATAGATAAACAGTGGAAATTTTACACCAATACTTACCCAGATATGAAGGATTCAAATATTTCCAGTTGTACTTCCTGCCATCAAGCAAATAGCTTTACAGGAAGCAATGGTGATTTGGAAAATGTCCATAGTAAAAAGCTTTATTTTAACGGAACACATTCAAATAATCGTTGTGAAAACTGTCACAATTATATATCTGTTCCGGCAAATTGCAGTCAGTGTCATGAAGATCCTGATGGAGATGCGTTCGACTTAGCGCCGCACGGTTCAACACCAACGATTCATTATCAGCCAGTGAATACTGACCCGACAATGCCATTAAGGGTAACAGAAAATCGTGAAATGAACGATTGCATTGTCTGCCACCAGCCTGGATCGCAGGTGAAAGGATATACTGGAGCTTTTGTTACACCAACGAGACTTCTAAACAATCACGATATTCCAGAACTTCATAAGGCAAATAATGAACCGGATTGTACAGGATGTCACGCAAAATCACTAACGCACGAACATGCCCGCGATGGCAGACAAGATGCAAATGGCAACCCGATCACTTGCAATACTTGCCACCAAAGTACGAATCCAGCAGTGGTGCAAGCGATTAAAGATAAAAATACATCTTGTACGTCCTGCCACTCTAGGGATACTGTCCATAAGGACATCCATTCGAAGTGTGCAAACTGTCACTCGAAGGGCAGCTACGAAGATTCACGGCATGCAAATTAATTAACCAACGGAAAGATAGATAAAGGGGCTTTCCAGAAAGTATATTATTTGGCTTTCTGGTAGCCCCTTTTTAGAATTCCTTTGATTTTGACTTCTTTATCATATCTTTTTCAACCATTCCTTCAGCCCGTCAACCTTCCCCCACAAATGCAAATGCATCGCAGCATACACAATAGCTTCGTTCTCATCCCCGAAACCGTAATATTCAGGCGTTTGATTTGGCAGCTTCTTTTTGCCGGTTAGGTAATATAACACAAATCTATTACTTTTTTTGGCCTGTTTCACTAATGTTTTTGCTTTTACGGTATAGCCGTTTACAAGCAGCTCTAGCAAAAGCCTATTGTAGATAGTTTCTGTTGTTTCCTCATCAAATTTTCCCAACAGTTCCTCGGCCTTTTCAAATTCTTCTTTTTCCATGTAAGCCATAAATAAGGAAGTACGAACACCCTGATTATCCATAGGGTTCAACTTGAGGAGTTCCTCATAATGCTCTATCGCCTCATCAGTTTTTCCTAGCAGAAAGATTGTCTCGGCATAATTGAACTTTGCCCGCATGTACGGTCTTGTTTCAATCAGCCCCCAAAAGTAACCTTCGTTTTCTTTAAAAAACTCTTTGCCGAGATGTTTTTCGCCAACCTGTATGCCATGCCAATACAATCCCGCGGATTCTTCCGGTTTTTGTGCGATATCACCAAGTAAAACAAAAGCATCAACACAATAAGGATTGATATTGATTGCTTCTTGAATGAGGTGGAGAACTTTAACCCCATCTGCACGCAAGGCCTCAAAAACTAATTCCTGAGCACGGTCTTCATTTCGTCTTGAAACCTTCTTGGGCAATTTGTCAGGAATATTTATCGTAAAGGTGGAAGCTTTACTTGGGTTTCCTCTACGCACCTTTTCATCTTTTCCTTTCGGAAACTCAATGACCTCCGCCTCTTCAAACTTTGGTTCCTCGTCACCCCCGTACACAATATTCATCATTTCGCTTATTTCTTGGCTTAGGACATTTTCCATGTCCGATGAGATGGTGGAAATGGACCTAGCGGACACGCTGTATATCTGCCCAAGCTCCTTTTGTGTAAATACTTTTTCCAGCATCGGCATCATTTTTTGCATTAAATAATGCAGCCCGGCGGCATATAGATTCGGGTTCTGAATCCGCTTTTTTCGCTTTTGGCAATAACTAAACCAAAGCACAATCCCTGCGTCCACAACTGGTGCAGGCATGTCAAAAGCTTCTGATTGTGCTTTGAAAAGGTCGGCAACTTCCTTGTAAACCGGGGCGGGCCATTCGATGTCATCCGTTTCGATTAGGCCGCCAACCATCGGCAGTTCGCTCAAAACTTCAATAAAAAAATCATCCAAATACTGTTGTGGGGACGGATAGTCGGCGGCGATACTGCTATCCTCGATATAAGAAAAAGCAACCTCAGGTTTTAAATCCGGCAAATCAAATGGCGCAGGGAAAAACGCAAAGTTTTGTCCAAATGGTACCAACATACCCAAAAAGAGAGTGCCTTCCTCAAAGTCAGCCGGCGTACCTGTAATAATTGTCTCAAGCTGTTCCCTCGTAAAGCCATCCTCCACTGTCAGCTTGTTGTTTTCAACTTTTAAGACTTTTCCGGCAATCGTTCGACCATTCGTCCATGTTTGAAAAATTTGCTTCAGCTTCAGCCGCTTAATTTTTCCTGCCTCGGCCGCAATAAATTTCTCAATAACTTTTTTTCCGTCATCCAATTCTTCAAAAAGGGAAAACCAGATGGCATGAACCACTTCATAGAATTCCCGTTCTTCTTCATCCTCTAGCTCGAGGCTGCTATACTCCATGAACATTTCAAAATCATCTTCGATTTCCGCGCCAAAATAATTGAACGCAAAATGAATCATTTGCTTCTGCAACTCGTCGGCTTCACTTTCAAGTAAATGGGTGATGGACACAGCTTCACTTGCCCCGCAGCACTTTTTATACTTTTTTCCGCTCCCGCAGGGACATGGTTCATTACGGCTTGGTTTCTCCATCTCGCTTTACACCTCTTTTTTCTCTAAAAATTCTAACCAGTTTTCCATTTCTTTTTTTGCATACTGATATTCAAAGGCATACCACTCATTTTCAAGCCCCGCTTCTATCAGCCCATCTTTAAATTTTCGAAAAGGCCGATGACTGCTGCTTAACGCTTGAAACAGCGGATTGCTTTTTTTGTCATCATTAACCTGTGCTGCAAATAGCTCCATTAGCCGAAATGCTTGAAAAGATTCGATACTTGGAATCTCTACATAACGGTCTATATTTTCCTCATCATCCCAGTCTATTCCTTCTTCGCCGGTTATGAGTGGGTCTCCGTCATGGACAACTTGTTTCGTCTCTAAATCCAGGTAAGACTGTCCGATATTGTTCGTTAAATATGTATCAATTAGTTCATCCAATAAATTCATATTTTACACCTGCTCATATTTAATAGTACCATTTTCGACAGATTCATATAGGAAAATACGAAGGTTTTAGGGGATAATTTCTGATTATCGCTAAAAATGACCAAAAAAACAAATCACACCTTTTTTTGAACTTTTCCCACTTCTCAAGTTATAATGAACAAGGACTTACAAGCATTTAAGGAATACACTATAATAAACGTTATAACTTTTAGAGGTGACGAAAATGGAATTAGCGGAAATTCGCAATGAACTTGAAATTACGGCTAAGAAATTAGCGGACTTTAGGGGGTCTCTTTGACCTTGAAAACAAGGAAGCCAGGATTGCAGAGCTAGAGGACGAAATGCTCCACCCCGATTTCTGGAATGATCAAGAAACGGCCCAGAAAGTAATCGGTGAGGCCAATGGATTGAAGGACCAGGTTCATGAGTTTTATGAACTGCACGAATCATTTGAGAACCTGGAAGTGACCTATGAGCTGGTGAAAGAAGAAAGCGATGCCGAGTTGCAGACCGAGCTGGAAGAAGAGCTTCAGCAGTTAACAGACCGGTTAGGTCAATTTGAATTGCAGCTTCTTTTAAGTGAAGAGTACGATAAAAATAATGCCATCCTTGAGCTTCACCCGGGTGCCGGTGGAACAGAGTCACAGGACTGGGGCTCCATGCTGCTAAGAATGTACACAAGGTGGGCCGAGAAAAAGGGCTTTAAGGTAGAAACCCTTGATTATCTTCCGGGTGATGAAGCAGGCATCAAAAGCGTGACCCTCGCTATTAAAGGGCACAATGCCTATGGTTACCTGAAGGCAGAAAAAGGAGTTCACCGCTTGGTAAGGATTTCGCCGTTTGATTCATCAGGCCGGCGGCATACATCTTTTGCATCCTGTGAAGTAATGCCGGAACTAAACAATGATATCGAGGTTGAAATTCGGACAGAGGATTTACGGGTAGATACGTACCGTTCCAGTGGCGCTGGCGGACAGCACGTTAACAAAACAGAATCAGCCATCCGAATTACCCATCTCCCGACCGGCATTGTGGTAAGCTGCCAAACCGAGCGGTCGCAGATTCAAAACCGCGAGCATGCCATGAACATGTTAAGATCTAAACTTTACCAACGAGAAATTGAAGAGAAGGAAAAGGCGCTGTTGGAAATTCGCGGCGAGCAAAAGGAAATCGGCTGGGGAAGCCAAATTCGCTCTTACGTCTTCCATCCGTATTCCATGGTAAAGGACCATCGTACTAATGCCGAAACTGGTAACGTTCAGGCTGTCATGGATGGAGAATTGGATCAATTTATTAATGCTTACTTACGTTCACGTATTTCATAATAGGAAATAATAATTTTTAAAGCCTTTGTCGACTTAGTTGGCAAAGGCTTTAATTTTGGGGGAACTTTTGCCGTTCATGATGGGTTTTAATGAAGATTAATGAGGCGACTTAAGTAGCGATTTAAGATTATATCTTAGAGGTTATTTTGCAGAGCCTGAAATTAATTCAAACATTTTATCATGGCTTTCCAGTTTATCTTCGATACGGCGGAAATGGCTTCTAAATTCCGAAGCGTTGTTTTTTACTGTTTCTTTTAGAGATTGAATCCGATCTTCAATTCTGTCAAAATGAGAGTTCATGAGGCTGAATTGCTGGTTTACTTGATCAAATTGCTGATCTATTTTGGCAAATTGCTGATTCATCTGGTCCATCATTAGTTTTATTAATTGTTCCATCGTGTTCACCTCCTCATTAACAAATTATAACATAAATAGCCGCCAGCATTCGACAAGTACTTAACTCATTTGGGAAATTAGACTCAAAAATTCTTATCTCTAATGAATTCGACGTAAGAAGCAAATGCTAAATAAAAATTTACCCCTTTATCGCGTTAACCTAATGCCATTTACACCATATTTTTCCCATGCTATACTCTCAATCGGAATTTAATAAGAGAGGTATCATTTCATGAATATATTGAGCAATTTATCAAACACTTATCCAAAAACTAGAATCGCGGCCGACTACCTTTTTGTTCTGGTCGGCGCAGCCATTATTGCGATTACGTTCAACGTTTTTCTCCTGCCAAACCAAATTGCCTCGGGCGGAGTCAGCGGCATCAGCACTATTTTAAAATCCGTGCTCGGCCTTGAGCCCGCCTACGTCCAATGGGCTTTCAATATTCCATTGTTTATCGCTGGAGTTATGTTGCTTGGAAAACAATTTGGCGTCAAAACACTAGCCGGAACTGTTTTTCTACCATTTGTAGTTTTTTTAACAAAAGGCTGGGAACCGTGGACTCATGATGCGTTGCTTGGTGCCTTGTTCGGCGGGATTGGCGTTGGTCTTGGTCTTGGGATTGTCTTTAGAGGAAATGCGTCGACTGGCGGAACAGACCTTGCCGCACAGATCATCAATAAATACACGGGTTTTACTCTAGGTAGATGTGTCGTTATGATTGACGGCCTTATCGTCCTAACAGCGGCTATCGTTTTTGATATTGAAAAAGCCTTGTATGCCTTAATCGGACTTTACGTAACCAGCAAAACCATTGATTTGGTCCAGGTCGGTTTTGGCCGGTCAAAGATGGCGATGATAATTACAAATAAGCAAGAAGAAGTTCGTGCGGGAATCTTGCATAAAATAGACCGTGGTGTGACAAAACTATCAGCATACGGTGGTTTCACCGAGCATGAACGCCCAGTTTTGATGTGTGTGGTGGATCAAACGGAGTTCACAAAATTGAAACAATTGGTCAAAACCCTTGACCCGTCTGCATTTGTCGTGGTAATGGATGCCGCAGAGGTGTTAGGGGAGGGTTTCAAACGCCCATAACATTGGTATAATTAATCAGTGATGGGATTATTTACATTAGGGGGAGTAACAATGAAGAAAAAGTTGCTAACGTTGTTATTAGGAACATCATTAGTAATGGGACTCGCTGCTTGTGGCGGCGGCGGGGACAAGGACACTGGCGGCGGTGGTAAAGACACTGCAACCGGTGATGAAGCTGCTAAGATCTTTGATCAAAAATGCTCCAGCTGCCATGGGGGAGACCTTAAAGGCGGAGTAGGACCTAACCTAACAAAGGTTGGCTCTAAGTATTCCAAGGATGAAATCCTGGATATCATTCATAATGGCCGCGGCGGAATGCCTGCAGGCGTCATTACTGGTGATGATGCTGACAAAGTGGCTGAATGGCTATCTGCGAAAAAGTAAAAACTACACAAGAAACGCTCTGTTCCCATACAGGGCGTTTTTAATTTTTTCATCCCCGAAAAAAGTTAATTCTAACCTGATTTACCAGATACCTTATGGCTGGACAATCAAACTATGTATGTTATTCTAGTATGTGCCACGAAGAAATTCGACAAAAAGAACAATCATTAATTAAAAATATTGTCATTTAGGAAGAAACAAGTCGTGTTTTGTATTCTTTGAAAAGAAACTGTAATATAAATACCACTTTTTTTGACAAATTATGATGTTATAATATTATCATGCAGAATTATGAATATAGTTGTAGTTATTTTGGCCGTATTGTCGAAATTTGTAAAACAAACTTAAAACAATAGGTGATTTTATATGATAGAAATGCAGGAAGTATACAAAAAATATCCGAATGGCGTTTCAGCGATCAATGGGATTGACGTCCGGATTAATCAAGGTGAATTTGTTTATGTCGTCGGGCCAAGCGGTGCCGGAAAATCGACATTTATTAAAATGATGTACCGCGAAGAAATTCCAACCTCTGGAACGATCACGATCAATGGAGCGAATATTGCGAAGTTAAAGATGAGCAAGGTTCCGTTATTCCGTCGTAACCTTGGCGTTGTCTTCCAAGACTTTAAACTGCTTCCAACTCTAACAGTCTATGAAAATGTTGCATTCGCTCTAGAGGTTATTGAGGCGCAGCCGAAGGTAATTAAGAAACGTGTCATGGAAGTTATGGATCTTGTTGGCTTGAAGCATAAAATTAAAATGCTTCCTTCCGAGCTTTCTGGCGGTGAGCAGCAGCGTATTTCGATTGCCCGCTCCATTGTCAATTCACCAAGACTCGTTATTGCGGATGAGCCGACAGGGAACCTTGACCCGGATACATCATGGGAGATAATGAAAATTTTTGAAGAGATCAATAATCGCGGCACAACTGTCGTAATGGCAACTCACAACAAAGAGATTGTTAATACTTTAAAGCATCGCGTCATCGCTATTGAAGGCGGAAGAATTGCGCGTGATGAACAAAGAGGTGAATACGGTTATGAAAATTAGAACAATTGGCCGTCACGCCCGGGAAAGTTTAAAGAGCATTAAAAGAAACGGCTGGATGACGTTTGCGTCTGTTGGGGCCGTTACCGTTACCCTTATTTTAGTTGGTGTCTTTTTTGTTATCATGATGAACCTTAATAAAGTGGCCGATACAATTGAAGAGGACGTGCAAATCCGCGTTCATATCGATGTTGCTGCCAACAAACAGGATCAGGATGCCTTGATGGCACAGATTCAGGCCATTCCTGAGGTGAAAAGTGTCAAATTTTCTCCTAAGGAACAAGAATTGAAAGATTTAGTTCAGAGCATGGGTGAAGAAGGGAAAGCCTTTAAGCTTTTTGAACAGGATAACCCTTTAAATGACGTGTTTATTGTAAAAACAAAAAATCCAACCGACACGATGAAGGCCGCGAAAAAAGTGGAAAAGCTCCATTATGTCGCCAAGGTCAAATACGGTCAGGACAAGGTTGAAAAACTATTTAAGTTCATTAAAGCCAGCCGAAATGTCGGAGTTGTGTTAATCCTAGGCTTGTTCTTTACGGCGATCTTCCTTATTTCCAATACGATCAAAATTACGATTATTGCGAGAAGAAGAGAAATTAAGATTATGAGGCTGGTAGGAGCGACAAACTCCTTTATTCGCTGGCCGTTCTTCCTTGAAGGGTTATGGCTTGGAATTATCGGTTCAATCTTGCCAATCATCTTAATCGGCATCGCTTATTACCGAGCCTACGATTATATTAGCCCTAAGCTGGTTGGGACATTTATTAAAATCCTTCCGTTTGATCCATTCTTCTATCAAGTTGCCGGTATCCTCCTATTAATGGGTGCCTTTATCGGAGTTTGGGGCAGTGTCATGTCGGTAAGGAAATTTTTAAAAGTTTAATAAGATCAGGAGGGAACCGTATATTGTTCCTTCCTGATTTTGTGTGTTTTATAGAATCATCTGAAAAATAGGGACGATTAACCGATGAGAGAGAGAAACGAGGGAGAAATCGGAATGAAGAAGACGATAATTACGCTGACCGCTGCTGCCACCGTCGGAATTGGGACTGTCCTTGGAGGCTTGCCGTTGACAACAAAAGCAGCCTCTATTTCCAGTCTGAAGGGTGAGCAGAATAAAATCCACAGCCAACGGTCCGAACTTAAGTCAGGAATTAACGATGCGAATGCAAAAATTAATGATCTGCAAAATCAAGAAAACAGTGTTCACAATGAAATCAGCCGTCTTGAGGCTGCCATGAACGACACAACTAGTAAAATCAATCAAAAAAATGCAAAGATTGACGAAACAAAGGCTGAAATCGCCAAATTTCAAGAAGATATAAAGGTCTTACAGGAACGTATTGAAAAACGTAATGTTCTTTTGAAGGACCGGGTCCGTAGTTATCAGGCAAATGGAACTGTAATAAATTACCTGGATGTTTTGCTGGGGTCGCAGAGTTTTAGTGACTTTATCGACCGGGCAAGCGCGGTAGCCACATTCATGCAGGCAGACCAGGATATTTTAAAGCAACACGAGGCTGACAAAGCTGAAGTGGAAGAAAAGCAGAAAAAAGTAGAATCGGATCTTGCTAGTTTAGAAACGATGGTCGCCGATTTGAAAAAAATGAACGAGCAATTAAGCGCACAACGGGCTGAAAAAGATAATTTATTGGCTGCGATTGCTGACGAAAAGGCAGAAGCACAGGAATATGTAGTGGACATGCAGGAGCAGGAGCAAATTCTTGCTGCTCAGGAGGCTGCAATTCAAAGGTCAATCAAAGCTCAGCAAGCAGCAGCGGCGGCCGCAGCAGCCGCTGCCGCAGCTGCTGCTAAGCCATCCGGCAATGGCAGCAATACTGTAGCTGCAGCACCACCGGTTTCAGGAGGCAGCTTCACAAGACCGGCTGCAGGTATCATTACTTCAGGATACGGTGGGCGAGATGGCAGCTTCCACTACGGCGTCGACATTGCTAAGGCGGGCTCTGTGCCGATTGTTGCCGCTGCCGATGGGGAAGTGTATGTTTCCCATTTCTCAAGCAGTTATGGTAACGTCGTTTACATTTTGCATAATATCAATGGTCAGTATTATACAACCGTTTATGCGCATATGAGCACGAGAATGGTGGGTGAAGGCACTACCGTGACGAAGGGCCAGCAAATCGGACTTATGGGGAACACTGGCGACTCCCATGGCCAGCACTTGCACTTCGAGCTATATAGAGGCAAATGGCAATACCACGCGGCCATCAATCCGGTGGGAATTGTACCGTTATAAACATAATAACTTACACAGGCGGGGCAGAGGCTCCGCCTGTTTTTTTCCTAATAGGACGTATAAATTCAACTTTGCCTCGTGAACCATCCTAACGGACTCGCCAAACGGCAAGTTTTCAATTAGCTAATAAGAAAGCATAAACTTTCTGTCGAAAGCTTTATACTTTCTTAACGCATAAATTCAACTACGCCTCTGTCTTCGTCCTATCGGACTCGCCAATCGGCGAGTTTTCATTTATCCTCTCTGCCACTCATAACTCGTCCATTCCTTACATATATCTTAATAATCGGGCAGGAATTCGGAGCCTTTTTAGAAAATAGATTATTAGGCGTACTATATGAGGAGGACCTTTGAATGAATCGAAAATGGATAGCCTTGATGATGGCAGGGTCGCTGATAACAGGGGCAGGTGGCACATATGCGAGTATGCAGTTTTTAGAGAAAAAGGATGCTTCCTCCCAGCTAGAACAGGCATTAATCCCGCAAAACAAGCCTAAAGCTGCCGATGTCCAGACGGCGGCATCCGAAACGGAAGCCAAAGATTTGAAAAAGGTGGAGAAGGCTTATGAACTGATCCTAGACAACTATGTCGAAAAAGTAGACCAAGATAAGCTGGTCGAGGGCGCCATCCAAGGGATGCTTTCGGTATTAAAGGATCCATATTCTGTTTATATGGATAAGGATACAGCCAAGCAATTTACACAAACCTTGGAATCCTCCTTCGAAGGAATTGGTGCCGAAGTGGGAATGGTCGACGGCAAAATTGTCATTGTCTCTCCTTTTAAAAATTCACCTGCTGAAAAAGCAGGAATCAAGCCGAATGATCAAATTTTAAAGGTGGACGGGGACTCTGTTGAAGGACTCGACCTGAATAAAGCGACCCTCAAAATTCGCGGCAAAAAGGGGACAACCGTCACTTTGGAGATTGCCAGAAAAGGCCTCAAGGAACCATTGACAGTAAAAGTAAAGCGCGATGAAATTCCGCTTGAAACCGTGCATTCTTCGGTCAAAAAGCAGGACGGCAAAAAAGTTGGCTACATCGAGATTACTTCTTTTTCCGATCAAACAGATGAAGATTTTAAAAAGAGCTTAAAAGAGTTAGAAGATGACAAAATTAAAGGACTCGTGCTAGATGTGCGCGGCAACCCGGGCGGACTCCTCGAGAGTGTTGACGAGATTTTAAAAGAGTTTATTCCAAACGATAAACCGTACGTTCAAATTCAGGAGAGAAACGGTGATAAGAGGCGCTTCTTTTCAACGATAACTGAGAAAAAGCCGTATCCGGTAGTCGTTCTTACGAACAAAGGCAGTGCTTCAGCTTCGGAAATTTTAGCTGGAGCGTTAAAGGAAGCGGCCGGCTATCCGATTGTCGGCGAGAAAACATTCGGCAAGGGCACTGTTCAGCAGGCGATGCCGATGGAGGATGGCAGCAACATCAAGCTGACATTATATAAATGGCTGACTCCGGATGGAAATTGGATTCATAAGAAGGGCATCAAGCCAGATGTGGCCGTTAAGCAGCCGGTTATCTTCTCTACTCATCCGCTTCAGATTGAAAAGCCGCTTGTTAAGGACATGAACAATGAACAGGTGAAGAACGCTCAGGAGATTCTAGACGGTTTGGGGATTGCTCCAGGGCGGACGGATGGTTATTTCAGTGAGGAAACTGCAGCAGCCGTGAAAGGCTTCCAGCAAAATCACGATCTTCCTGCAACTGGGAAAATTGACGCGAAAACGGCCTCCAAATTAGAGGAAGCCGCGATGAAAGAAATGAAAAAAGAGAAAAACGACCTGCAGCTGCAAGCGGCGTTGAGACTGGCGGCGAAATAGGGTATCTTTTTGGAGAAGAGCAGCGGCCCTTGACCTTGAGAGGGGCCTGCTGCTTTTTTGTGCTCCTGAATCTGGTGTTTGGCGGATACCATTCTTATTTTGGCGGATAGCTCTATCAGGTTGGCGGATATTGGTCAGATTCGGCGGATAACTTCACAAAATTGGCGGATATCCAGTCAGATTCGGCGGATAACCGCAATCAGACAAAAAACCCGCCCGCTCCAAAATAACTATTTTAAAAGTTTCTATAATCTAGCAATATGTTTTATGGTTTTAATTTGGTAAAATAAAACTTAGAGACTTTTAAATTCCATTACTAGAAATTTTGATAGAGGCAGGTGACAGGATTTGGTACAAATATGGCTTGTGGAACTTCTCAAAGGGACAGGCAAGTTATTTCTTCATCCTGTTTTATACTATCTCGTTTTCCTTGCAGGAATCTTGGGTGTGATGAGGGTAAAACGTGAACGGAAAAATTTCCATGTGCGGGCGGAGGATGCCTATTTTGAGCTGCGGCAGCTGTTTCCTCTCGGGCTTATCATCGGTCTAATTCTGTCGGTCATTGTAGTCGCCGCGGGAATCGCTGTGCCATTTGCTGCAATCCTGCTAATCGCGGGGACGACCCTTTTGTGGTCATTGACCACCAATGTCCGCTGGATGTCGCCGGCTTACACGGTCGGTGCTGCATTCTTTGCGGTCATCCTGTTTGCACAAAACAATTGGTCGATTCCGTTTTTTTCAAAAGCCTTTAACCAGATTAGTGACAGGATTTATCCATCCATCGTGGTCATTTTGGGTTTCCTCATAATCGCTGAAGGGATCCTTATTTTAAAAAATGGTACCAAGGGGACCTCACCAAAGCTGGTTAAGAGCAAACGCGGCCAAAGCATTGGTGCCCATGAGGTGAAGCGCCTCTGGATGCTTCCCATGCTTATGCTGGTACCAGGAAATGCGTTAACACTGCCATTCGATTGGTGGCCGGTATTCCATTTGGGTGTTACAGACTATTCTCTTATTCTAGTACCCTTCGCCATCAGCTTTCATCAGCAAATCAAAGGGATGCTTCCAAGCGAAGCCGTTAAAAAGCATGGCCGTCAAGTGATTACACTTGGAGTCTTCATAACATTGCTTTCATCAGCAGGCTATTGGTATCCGCTTAGCTCGATTGTGACGGTTGGACTTGCCGTAATCGGCCGGGAAGCTATATCATTATTCGCTTACTTAAAGGATGACAACAAACCAGTTTATTTTTCGAAAAAAAATAACGGCTTGATGATCATTGGCATCATTCCGCAATCGCCGGCTGATAAAATGGGTCTCAAGGTCGGGGAAACCATTGCGAAAGTGAACGGAATGCAAATTCGTGATGAGTCAACATTTTATGAGGCGCTCCAAAAGAATCGTGCCCATTGCAAGCTTGACGTTCTCGATACAAACGGTGAGATCCGCTTTGTCCAGCGCGCCCTTTTCGAAGGTGAACACCATGAACTCGGAATCCTTTTTGTACAGGAACAACGGAAATATGGGAAAAAGACAGGGTAATGCTATAAAAACGGAGAAAGCCGAGGGAAACTGAATCCCTCGGCTTTCCTTTTTCTACAAGGTCCGGTACTTCTTCAAAGCAAAGATATTAAGCACGATAAAGATGGCGGCAAAGATGACAAGTGCTGTGAGGTCTCCTGAAATATCACCTAGTCCGGCTCCTTTGTACATAACACTTTTTAAGGCGTCTCCTGCATAATACAATGGCATAATCTTGGCGATGGCCTGCAGCCAATTGGCCATTCCCTCAAGAGGGAAAATTCCGGCAAAAAACACTTGAGGCACGACAGCAATTGGGATAAACTGCATCATCTGAAACTCGGAAGCGGCAAAGGATGATAACAATATTCCTAAAGAAAGGGCCACCAGCGCTAACAGCAAATTAATCAGAATCACATGAAAGATGGAACCGACCAGGACGATATCGAGAACATTTATAGAGTATAGGACAACAATAATGGTTTGAATGACGGCAAAAATCCCATAGCCAACCAGGTAGGCTGTTACTATTTCTGCACGGCGGATTGGCGTCGACATCAGCCGCTCCAGCGTTCCTGTTGTACGTTCGCGCAGCAAGCCAATCCCGGAAATGATAAAAACAAAAAAGAATACAAAGAAGCCAACCAGAATCGGACTCAGGACATCAAAAAAGACTGTGTCCGTATCTCCATAGACATATTTAGTTTCCATCTTTTGTCCCACTATACCCGCCAATGCCGGGTTCTGCTGAATGAGTTTTGCTTGAACAAGCGATGCGGCTGCTTGGTTGACCTTCATTTGCAAGGCCTTTGCCTTGGATGGGTCATCGTTCTGCAATGTTAATTTCATTTTTCCATTTTCCTGTTCGAGCAGACCGTCAAGGTTATCGTCCGTAATGGTGTTTTTGGCGGCTTTATCATATTCCTTTACGGTAATGTCCGCCTTTTTGAGGACTGTTACAAGACTTTCATCAATGTTGACCACACCTAATTTCGGATCAACCGTATTGCCGTTAAATAAAAAGAACATCAGGGTCAGTATTAGTAACGGGGCGACAAACATTAACCCCAGCGTCCGTTTATCACGTAGCAGCTGCTGGGCAATTCTTTTAATCAGGGCTGTAATCCTCATGACTGCTTCACCCCCGCTTTTAAGAATACTTCATCAAACCGTTCTACTTGGTATTTCTCCTTTAATTCTGCCGGCGTGCCGCTAGTTAAAATTCGACCATCGCGAACCATCGCAACATAATCGCATCTTTCCGCTTCATCCATCACATGGGTAGTCACGATAATGGTTTTTCCCTCAGCGTTTTTCAACCGCAGCAGCTCATTCCAGATTGATAGTTTTAACTCTGGGTCAATCCCAACAGTCGGCTCGTCGAGGATTAAAATTTTCGGATCCTGAATCAAGGCAATCGCGAGCGACAAACGCCGCTTCATTCCTCCAGAATAAGCGGACACCCGTTTTTTTAGGTCGTCCGTCAAGTTGACCAACCCGGAAGCGTACGCAATCCGATTTTTCTGTTCATCTTTTTTTAATTTGTAGAGCGATGCGAAAAATTTCAAATTCTCTTCTCCGGTTAGCTCGACATATAATGCATCAGATTGGGCCATGTAACCAATTTCCTGGAGGATGGCGAGATTCGGCATTTTTGTGTTCAAAACCTGGATTTCACCGTTATCGGCTTTTTCCATCCCGACAATCATTTTGACAAGTGTGGTTTTCCCTGCTCCCGATGGCCCGATGAGTCCGTATAATTGCCCTTTTTCAATGGATAGGTCTACATTCTGGAGAACTGCTTTTTTGCTAAAGCTTTTACTGACGTTTTCAACATTTATGGCTGGATTCATCTTAATGACCCCCCCTTAATCAACACATTGTTGAGTTTCTATATATCCATATTAAAATGCCGACAGGGCAATTACAATGAACAATATGAGGCAAAGTGTTGATTGTTATAGAAATAGCCCGTAAAACCACGCGGGCTTGCCCCGTGGAGTGAGTCAGTTTTTGATTCCGGCCACATGCCCTGGACCTAATAAAATCATTTTAGCGGCAATTAAGGCCATTTCCTCCGGGGTCTTTTTCATCCCCGTTTCCAGCCAGTGCTGAATCAGCCCTAGTTGGGCGGAACTGACAAAGGCGATCAAGTATTCCGCAGGAACAAGCATATCCTCCGAATTAAGTTTTGAAGCGATATTTTGAAAAAATTGCTGTTTGATTAATTCCTTCAGTTTAACTTGAAAAGAGGCATCCCCTTTTGGACCTAAAACTACCCTCATAAATTGGGCATTCTCTTGAAAATATTCAAATAACTTCAGAATGACAGGAAATGGCTCATCCTGGCTCGTAGAGTGAAGTGCATCTTTTGGATTGATCCCGCTTGCGTTATCTTCTATTTCTTTCAGAATTTCTTCTTCACTTTGCTCCAGCAAGTCGTATTTATCCCGGTAATGCAGGTAAAAAGTGCCGCGGTTGATTTGTGCCTTTTCAGTTAAATCCCTGACTGTGACGCCTTCGAACCCTTTTTCCTCCATTAACTCTGTCAGGGCACCACGAATTAGCATTTTCGTTCGGGCAGCTCGTTTATCATGTGTTTGGTTAGCCATTTTAAGTGCCTCCAAAAAATATTTATTTAATAAATACAATATAATAAATGGTGCAGATATTAATCAACACAATGTTTATTAATTGGAAATGGATAAAAGTTTTTGGTCGGAAAGTTAACGACAAAGTGAGAAAAATCTTACCAAAAAATAGGTGATATAATGGTATTTACGAATATTTTGTCGAGCCTTTGCAAACTATAAATGATGGATTTTCTAATTTAAAGAGGTGATTGCGATGCTGATTAGCATATTAAATGGTATCAATGCGCAAAATGTCCTTTTTGAAGAAGCTGCCTCCATCGTTTTTTATTTTACGATCTATTCCTTTTTCGGCTGGATGCTTGAAAACAGCTATAACTTCTTTACAAAAGGGATTTTTATCAAACCAAATTTTTTGTACGGGCCGTTTAAACCGATGTATGGCTTTGCGCCTGTACTGCTAGTTTTGCTATCTAAACCAGATTCCCATTGGGTGCTCGTGCTGCTATGTTTCACGATTCCCACCGTGGTGGAATATATAAGCGGTGCCCTGCTGCAGAAATTTTTCAGACAGCAGTGGTGGGATTATTCCGGCACGCCAATGCAGCTGCACGGCCACATTTGCCTGCCATTTTCCCTTTGCTGGGGCGTGCTCTCGCTCGTGTGTCTAAAATGGATTCATCCTGCTGTTATCAAAATGTATGATGCTTCAGAAACGCTTTGGAACTGGACATGGCCTGCCCTCATGTTATACTTCATTGCCGATTTAGCACTGACAGTACGGAAGTACATACGGGGGCCTGAAACTATTAGCAATCTTGACACTGTGGAATAGAGGGTACCGTTCCCTGACATCCTTAACAGTATTGAATAACTCCAGTCCGAAGCCGGACCGCATAAGTCACAAAGCATTGTGTAAATGCTCCTTTTTTCGCAAGAAGAAGGAGTTTTTTTCATGAGTGTGTAATTTTGTTTATATAGATTTTTATGATTGCTGGTGCATATGTTAATAGAATAGAAGCGGGATCGGAGAGGGGAAAAATTATGAGACTGGAAGGAAAGGAGATTTATCTTCGCTTTTTGGAAGAAAAGGATGCGAAAGCGATGACGCAGCTTACGATTAAGAACCGCGAGTTTTTTCAAGAAACTTCACCTAAGCGAAGTGAGCACTTTTACTCCTTTGAGCACCAATTGAGGTCGATACGGTTTGTCATCCAGTGCCGGGAACTAGAAACGCAGTATTCATTTGGGATCTTCTTAAAAAAAACGAATGAGTTAATCGGCGATATCGAATTATTCGATATCGTTAAAGATTCATTTCAAAGCTGTTATGTCGGTTACAGCCTTGACCGTCAATACAACGGTAAAGGGTATATGACGGAAGCAGTGAAGCTGGTAGTAAATTATGCTTTCAAGGAACTCGGACTCCATCGGATTGCCGCAGGCGTCATGCCTTCCAATATTGGCTCCATCCGGGTTCTTGAAAAAGCAGGTTTTGAAAAAGAAGGTATTGCGCGGAAAAATATTAAGATTAATGGGAATTGGGAAGACCATCTTCAGATGTCGATTTTAAATGAAATTGAGTAGAAGAGAAGAATCAGATGCTTCTCTTCTTCTGTTTTTATATAAAAAAACATTTTGGAGTAAATTAACAATAATTATTGGACAATGGGAGAGTGATTCCTATTTATAAAAAACAAGAACGGATGCTAGTTTGGCTCGCTTTTACCGTAGCGGCCATCATGGCACTATCCATCATCGGGCGGATTTTTTCAGGATAATGAAAATCCGATGGAATGGAGAACATAAGGACGTTTCGAAAAAATTCCATACCACCAAAGGATGAAACATACATAACATTTTCTTAGAAAGGTGGTCCAGTGAGGAAAATGGTTAACCAAGAAGCGGTTTTTTTCAGCCGGGTTCTAACCGAGCTGACTCTTTCCTTCCATATCATATACGCAACGATCGGCGTCGGGGTACCGCTGATGATTATGATTGCCCAATGGGTGGGAATCAAGAAACAGGATGAACACTACATTTTATTAGCAAGAAGGTGGACAAGGGGCTTTGTTATCACGGTGGCGGTGGGAGTTGTGACTGGAACGGCGATTGGTCTGCAGCTGTCGCTTCTCTGGCCGAATTTCATGGAGTTGGCCGGAAATGTCATTGCCCTGCCGCTGTTCATGGAAACGTTCGCTTTTTTCTTTGAAGCCATTTTTTTGGGAATCTACATTTACACCTGGGACCGCTTCAAAAATCAGAAGAAGCACCTTCTTTTATTAATTCCTGTGGCATTGGGTGCCTCCTTTTCCGCCATATTTATTACTATCGTCAATGCTTTTATGAACGCCCCGCAAGGCTTTGACATTGTAAAAGGGCAGCTGGTGAATGTCAGCCCGCTGATAGCGATGTTCAATCCGGCGATGCCGACAAAGGTCGCCCATGTCTTGTCGACGGCCTATATGACCTCGGCGTTTGTATTGGCCTCAATCGGGGCTTACCGCCTTCTCATAAAGGGCTCCAAGCATGTGTATCACAAAAAGGCTCTTTTCTTAACGATGAAGCTAGGCTTGATCTTTTCCGTGGCCACCGCAGTAATCGGCGATTTTTCCGGAAAATACCTGGCTGAATACCAGCCGGAAAAATTAGCGGCGGCAGAGTGGCATTTTGAAACAGAAAAAGGCGCACCGCTTTATCTGTACGGAGTTCTTGATAATGGGGAAGTGAAATATGCTTTAAAAATTCCATTTGGTCTTAGTATTTTGGCACATAGCAATCCAAATGCAGAAGTAATTGGACTCGACCGTTTCCCTGATAATGAAGAACCTCCTCTCTATATTCATTATTTATTCGACCTAATGGTCACCCTCGGGATGGGCTTGACGTTCCTGGCATTCGTCTATGTACTAGGCGTGCATCGTAAATGGCCGCTTATTTTTAAAAAATGGTTTGGCAGGCTGCTGGTGCTTAGCGGACCATTGGCGGTAATTGCTATTGAAGCAGGCTGGTGGATGACCGAAGTAGGCCGGCAGCCCTGGATTCTTCGCGGAATCATGCGGACAAGTGAGGCAGCCACGGGTAGCGGTCAGGTCGACACAATGTTAATGCTGTTTTCGCTGCTTTATCTGATCCTTGGGATTGGCAGCGTACTAGTCCTAATTCGAATGTTTCGTAAAAATCCAGTTGAACAGGAACTGGCGGACCGCGATGCGGAAAAGGCAGGTGACCTAAAATGACGCTCGAAATACTTGGAATAACGGTTCTAGGCGTATTTTTGTTTGGCTATATCATCGTTGCTTCTATTGATTTTGGCGCCGGGTTTTTCAATGCCTTCAGTGTTGTCACGGGAAAAGAACACATTTTAACCAGAGTGATTCAACGTTACCTTTCTCCTGTATGGGAAGTGACCAATGTGTTTTTAGTGTTTTTCTTTGTCGGGATGGTCGGCTTTTTTCCGAAAACAGCTTATTACTACGGTTCGACCCTGCTTGTTCCGGCTAGTATTGCGACGATACTCCTGGCGATACGTGGAGCCTATTATGCTTTTACAATCTATGGGGGCCTGAAGTACAGACGGTACACCATCCTGTACGGATTGACCGGATTATTTATTCCTGCTTCCTTGTCCATCGTGCTGGTTATTTCCGAGGGCGGCTTTGTCACAATAAGAAACGGCGGACCAGAGCTCGACTACTGGGTGTTATTTACCAGCCCATTATCGTGGAGCATTGTCGTGTTAAGTTTGACGTCGGTTTTATATATATCTGCCGTCTTTTTGACCTGGTATGCTCAAAAGGCGAAGGATTATAATGCAGCAAATCTACTTCGAAAATATGCCCTTGCTTGGGCGGGACCGGCGATTATTACCGCATCCGGTATCATTGTGGAGATGAGGACGCATAATCCCGAACACTATGAGCGTCTTCTTGATTTATGGTGGCTGTTCGGGCTATCAGTTTTGTTTTTTGCTGGGACGGTGTATTTGCTTTGGAGAAGGATTGCCTATGGGTTCGCCTTTGTGCTATTGGCTGGGCAGTTTACGGCCGCCTTCCTCGCATACGGAATATCGCACTATCCATACCTGTTATACCCTTACCTTACGATTTATGACAGCTTTACAAATAAAGCAATGGCTACCGCGTTGGTGACGGCCTTTATTGCCGGGCTCTGTTTGCTCATTCCATCTCTGTACCTGCTGCTCAAGCTGTTTTTGTTCAACAAGGATTATGTGCAGGGGAACCGCAATGATCATGTATAAGGGGGGGCTTCTTTTTGGAAAAATTCTTAATGTTTTACGCGCCGTTTATCGTAATATTTCTTTCTGTGGCTGCCGCGTTCTGGGCGGCCGGTAAAGATGACGTGGTTAAAAAATAAATTTCATTGCCCATAAATTATGATAAAATGAACGAAAACATCCATTTACAGGGAATGAGATTTGATGAAAATAGATGAAGTAGATCGAAAAATTCTTGCCATCCTGGCTGAGAACGGCCGAGCGTCCTATGCCGATATTGGCAAGGAACTGAATTTGTCGCGGGTGGCGGTCCGCGAGCGAGTTAACCGGATGGAAGAGTCAGGCATTATTGAAAAATTCAGCGTGGTTATTAATTCTGAAGCGGTCGGGAAAAAGGTATCTGCTTTTTTTGAGGTTGACTGCGAACCGGCGTATCTCGTCTCGGTGGCGGAAAACCTCGCCAACAACCCGAATGTGGCAAGCTGCTATCAGATGACAGGCCCGAGTACGCTGCATATGCACGTTCTCGTTGAGGATTTTGCTTCGCTTGAAAAATTTATCAACCAGGAGCTTTACGCGGTGGAAGGCATCACCCGGGTCGAAAGCCAAATCATGCTGCGCCGCTTCAAAAGCCGTACCGGATTAAAACTATAATCCTTGAAGGTTATCCTTCATGGATTATTTTTTTGGGGAAAATAATAGACAGTATCATAAATGTGCGTTAAAATGATGAAAAATCTAAATAATTACAATTGTTAATAATATTCATCTTTTTGGTTAACAAACGAAATGAAATAGCATATATCTTTTAACAAGTAGTTTCGAGTGAAAAGGAATTGATAAGAATGAAACAGTATCTTGATTTGTTTGTGGCTTTTTTTAGGTCAGGAATGCTTGGGTTTGGTGGCGGTCCCTCTGCGATTCCGCTTGTCCATAAAGAAGTCGTGGGAACTTTTAAATGGATGAATGATGAAGAGTTTGGTGACACTTTGGCCCTCGCGAACGCCCTTCCCGGTCCGATCAACACGAAAATGGCAGGGTATATCGGTTATCGAGTGGCAGGAATCCTTGGGCTTTTCACAGCGATCCTTTCCTCGATTCTTCCGACCATCGCCTTAATGATTATCTTGCTGACGTCATTGTCTGCCTTTAAAGACCAGCCGTGGGTACAGGGAATGACGAAAGCGGTCGTTCCGGTTGTGGGTGTTATGCTCGCTGTCCTGACCTGGCAGTTTTTCCAAAACGGCCAGAAGGGGATGGGCTGGAAAGGGAATTTGGCAATGGTCGTAGTGAGTTTTGTTATTATGGAAATTCTCGGGATTCACCCAGGGGTCCTTATTGCCGGCCTGCTGGCATGGGCGTTATTTGGCCGAGAGAAAAAGTCGGAAACGGAAGTCGTTGAAAAAGAGAGGAAAACGATATGATGCTTCAGTGGAAAATCTTTTTAGCGTTCTTTATCCCGGGCATTCTTGGCTATGGCGGCGGTCCTTCATCCATTCCGCTGATTGAAAACGAAGTGGTGGACCATTACGGCTGGCTGACGGTGCAGGAATTCAGCGAAGTACTGGCGCTCGGAAACTCGCTGCCCGGCCCAATTGCGACAAAGATGGCGGGGTACATCGGCTATCAGCAAGGCGGCGTTCTAGGAGCAATCGTTGCTGTGTTTGCCACAGTTGCACCATCACTGATCCTGATGATTTCGCTGCTAGGTTTGTTGTATAAATTTAAAGATTCCCCGAAAGTGAAGAAAATGACTCTATACGTAAGGCCAGCAATCGCCGTTATGCTTGGGGTCATGGCTTATAACTTCTTTTCAGGCTCCTATTTTAACATTGGCATCTGGCAAACCATGTTTCTGGTCGTTGCCAGCTATGTACTAATGGAAAAATTAAAAATTCACCCGGCATTCGTGATTATGGGGGCACTTGGTTATGGAGCGGTGTTTTTGAGTTGAATATACCTATTTAAGGAGGGTCCTTTTTGGGCTCTTTTTTGTTTTAGTGATTGATGTGGCGGTTATCCGCCAAACACGGGATTGTATCCGCCAAATTCGGGGGGATATCCGCCAAACTTTCGAAAGTATCCGCTGAAATCCGAAAGTAATCCGCCAAACACCTTTTAAGAGCAATAATTTCATCGGAAAAGGTCATTAATTTGCTAGAATAAAGGTATCTAAGACTAGCTTGCAGAAATTTAAGTTTAATAAAAAATAGGAGAAATAACGTGATCAAGACATTAATCGAAATTTTACTTGTTTCAACAAAGTTGGGATTAACTTCATTCGGTGGTCCAATTGCGCATTTGGGTTATTTTCATGAAGAATATGTCCGGCGCCGGAAATGGCTTGATGAAAAAAGCTATGCTGATTTGGTTGCATTGTGCCAATTTCTGCCCGGTCCTGCCAGCAGCCAAGTGGGAATCGGTGTCGGCGTCATGCGAGGCGGCGTATTGGGCGGAGTCTTGGCATTCATTGGATTCACCACTCCATCGGCTATTGCTCTAATTCTTTTGGCTCTTTTTCTAAAAGGAATGGAAATAAATGATGCCGGCTGGATCCACGGCTTGAAAATTGTTGCTGTTGCAGTGGTTGCCCAGGCCATACTTGGAATGGCGCAAAAACTGACGCCGAATAAACCTACAAAGGCCATCGCACTTGCTGCGATTGTAACAGTATTACTGTGGCAAACTGCTTATTCACAGATAGCTATTATATTGTTATCTGCGGTAGTAGGATTGTTGATTTTTCAAAATCATGAAAATGAACTGGAAGGGGAAAGTGCCCAGTTTCCTATTTCACGGAGTTTTGCGTTGATCTGTCTAGCTATTTTTTTCGGGTTGTTGATTGTTCTTCCGCTGCTAAGGGGAGTAGTCTCTTCCAGTTGGCTTGCTTTGTTCGACAGCTTTTATCGTTCCGGGGCGCTGGTATTTGGCGGCGGTCATGTCGTTCTGCCATTGCTGGAACGCGAATTCGTTCCGACCGGCTGGCTGTCAAAAGAGGAATTTCTGGCAGGTTACGGAGCGGCACAAGCGGTACCGGGCCCACTGTTCACCTTTGCGGCTTATATTGGTGCGGTTATCAATGGATGGAAGGGAGGAGTCGTTGCAACAATCGCGATTTTCTTGCCGGCTTTTCTGCTCGTGTTCGGAACGCTGCCGTTTTGGAACAGCCTAAGGCGGAACCCGTGTATCAAAGGAGCGTTAACTGGAGTAAATGCCGCAGTCGTCGGAATACTGATTGCAGCCTTTTATACTCCAATCTGGACAAGTTCGATTCATGCGCCTCAGGATTTTGCCTTTGCCGCTGTGTTATTTTCGATGTTGGCTTATTGGAAACTGCCGCCTTGGATTGTGGTGGTGGCGGGAATAGTAGTCGGTTCTATCATATAAAAAGTCGTTCTGCTGGCAGAGCGGCTTTTTTCTATTTTAGGCTCTTCTCCAAAAAAATTTTTTACTTTGCATATTTCAGGAAAGAGCGAGTGAGAAGCATCTTCATCTAGAATGGTAATCGCAAATAAAACAGGGGATTTCGAAAATAAAGGGGGTGGGAACGCAAATAAATCATTTAAATCGGTAAATAAAATCGCAAAGAATCAACTTTATTAAGAAACATAATGAAGTGAAGCAAAAAATAAACATTCAAATTACCATTTGAATAAAAATGTTTGACATTCAAACCTGTATTTGAATATGATATATTCAAACGAATATTTGAATGAAGAAGGTGTTACTTATGAAGGAACGCGATGTTTGCGAGATTAATTGTGTGGATAGTGAAAAAACGGCACGAGTTCAGCAGCAGCTTGAGAACAGCTCGCATATCCTAGAAGTCACCAAGCTTTTTAAGGCATTGTCGGATGAAACACGGATGAAAATTGCCTATGCGCTTACGCTTGAAGACGAGCTTTGTGTTTGTGATGTCGCCCATATCGTCGGGGCGACGACGGCAACTGCATCGCACCATTTGCGTCATTTAAAAAGCCTTGGACTCGCCAAATACCGCAAAGAGGGCAAGTTAGTTTATTATTCCCTTGATGATGACCATGTAAAACAATTAATTCATATTGCCTTTGAGCACCAGGTAGAGGTGATGGACCGTGGATAAAGCGCTTGAAAAACAAGTTTACCGCGTTCAGGGTTTTTCCTGAACGAGCTGTGCCGCCAAGTTCGAAAAGAACGTGAAACACCTGGAGGGTGTTGTTGATGCACAGGTTAATTTCGGAGCTGCGAAGCTCACTGTCTATGGAAATGCCAGTATGGAAGAACTGCATGAAGCTGGCGCGTTTGAAAAATTAACCATCTACCCAGAAAAAGAAAAGTGGGCACCTGCACCGAGCGAACCGTTTTGGAAGCGGTATTCGCTGCTGGGCTTGTCCGTATTATTCCTGATTGCCGGGTACCTTTTTACAACTAACCTTTTGTTTGCCGCAGCCATTCTACTGGGAGGGTTCCCTCTTTTTAAAACAGGCTTGAAAAACCTAACTCGCTTCGAGTTTGATATGAAAACGCTGATGACGATTGCGATTATCGGGGCAGCCATCATCGGCGAATGGAGTGAAGGGGCTGTCGTCGTCATTCTGTTTGCCATCAGCGAGGTGCTCGAGGGATACTCAATGGATAAAGCGAGGGCTTCGATTCGTTCGCTGATGGAGATGGCGCCAGCAGAAGCTGTGGTTGTCCGAAACGGCCGCGAACTGACGTTAAAAGCCGAGGACATTGAAATCGACGACATCATGCTCGTCAAGCCCGGGCAAAGGATTGCCATGGATGGAGTAATTGTTGAGGGGGCGTCCTCCTTAAATCAAGCAGCTATTACAGGAGAGTCGGTCCCAGTTGAAAAGTCCGTTAATGACGAAGTGTTCGCAGGAACGCTTAATGAAGAAGGCTTTTTAAAAATAAAGGTCACCAAACTGAGCGAGGACACGACCATAGCAAAAATTATTCATTTAGTGGAGGAAGCGCAGGCGGAAAAGGCGCCGTCTCAAGCATTTGTCGACCGTTTTGCGAAATACTACACGCCCGTCATTATGGCGGTTGCAGCACTGGTTGCGGTGATGCCACCGATAATATTCGGAGCCAGCTGGCAGGAGTGGATTTACCAAGGGCTCGCCGTACTGGTAGTTGGCTGCCCGTGTGCGCTGGTGATTTCTACTCCAGTTGCAATCGTAACTGCCATCGGAAATGCCGCCCGAAACGGGGTCCTTATCAAAGGTGGCAGCTTTTTAGAAGAGACAGGTGTCTTAAGGGCAATTGCCTTTGATAAAACAGGTACATTGACAAGAGGGGTTCCGGTAGTAACCGATTTTATTAATTTTAGCGGGGACGACAACCTCCTTGAAAAAGTCGCCGCACTTGAGAGCAAGTCCCAGCACCCGCTCGCGGGAGCGATTATAAAAAAAGCGGCACACACCGAATACGTGGTCGAAAACTTCTACTCGATTACTGGAAAGGGTATTAAGGGTTTAGTGGACGGCACGGAATATCTGGTCGGAAACGCAAAGCTTTTTACGGAAATTCCCGTGGAGGTTGAAAGCCACATTACCTTTTTGCAAAACCAGGGTAAGACAGTGATGATCGTCGGTACGGAAAAAGGTATTCTTGCTTTGATTGCCGTTGCTGACGAGGTCCGCGACCGCAGCCGCGGTGTTATTGAGCGTCTTCATCAGCTGGGGATTAATAAGACTGTTATGCTAACCGGTGATAACCGAGCGACGGCCGAGTCGATTGGCCAGCATGCTGGGGTTAGCAGCATTGAAGCTGAACTTTTACCAGAGGATAAATTAGCTTTTATAAAAAAATTGAAGTCGCAATTTGGAAGAGTGGCGATGGTTGGTGATGGTATCAATGACGCCCCAGCCCTAGCTGCTGCGACCGTTGGAATCGCGATGGGCGGCGCCGGAACGGACACGGCGCTGGAAACAGCCGACATCGCTCTAATGAATGATGATTTGAACAAGCTGCCGTTTACGATAAATCTTAGCCGGAAAACATTGCGGATTATTAAACAAAATATTACCCTGTCTATAGTGGTAAAGCTTTTGGCTCTGCTGCTTGTCGTACCCGGCTGGTTGACCCTCTGGATTGCCATCTTCGCCGACATGGGCATGACCTTGATTGTCACATTAAATGGATTGCGGCTTTTGCGGGTTAAAGATTAATCAAGAGGGGAACTGTGGGATACGTAGATATATTCTAGTATGTATCGAAAAATCAAGATCAGAAAAAACTAACCGTAATCGTAATATTTTCGTTTTAGAAAAAGAGAAATCGCAGGCTAGTATCAAAAAGGCTAATGGGGGGATAAACATGGGTCACCATCATCATCACCATCATGGACACGGTCATGGCCACTCGCATGGTCATTCACATACAAGCAATAAAAAAGCGTTATTAAGTTCCTTTATTTTAATAGCGGCTTTCATGGTTGTGGAAGTCATCGGCGGGCTTTTAACCAACAGCTTAGCGCTGCTTTCTGACGCGGGTCATATGCTCAGCGACGCCGCTGCACTAGGGTTGAGCTTTTGTGCAATTAAGCTTGGAGAAAAGGCAGTTTCTCAGGAAAAAACGTATGGCTATAAACGATTTGAAATTATTGCGGCTGCATTAAACGGCTTAACATTGATTCTAATTTCGATTTATATTTTTTACGAAGCCTTCCATCGCTTTTTCAATCCTCCGGAGATCCAAAGCACAGGGATGCTGATCATATCCGTCACAGGTCTAATCGTGAACATTATTGCTGCCTGGATTTTAATGAAAGGTGACAAGGATGAAAATTTGAACGTCCGCAGCGCATTCCTCCACGTTCTTGGCGATATGCTAGGATCTGTTGGAGCCATTATAGCGGCATTGCTCATCATGTTCCTTGGCTGGGGCATCGCCGACCCGATTGCCAGTGTGATTGTTGCTGTGCTGATTCTAATCAGCGGGTTTCGGGTCACGAAGGATTCTTTCCATATATTAATGGAAGGGGCGCCGACACAAATTGATATAAATCAGGTGAAAGAGGCTCTCGGAAAAATTCAGTATGTAAAAGAAGTCCATGACCTCCATATTTGGACTATTACCTCCGGGTACCCGGTGTTGAGTTGCCATGTCACCATTTATGATGACGGGGTTCATGATGAAATTCTTGCCCAATCGCAGAAAATTCTCCATGATGATTTTCATATTGAACACAGCACAATCCAAGTCGAAAAAGAAGCAATCGGCTGTCCGAGTCCGCATGGTACGTGTAATTAAATGAAAACTCGCCGATTGGCGAGTCTGTAAGGACGAAGACAGAGGCGTAGTTGAATTTCCTATTAGCTAAAAAAGGAGCCGCCACGGCTCCTTTTAAAGTGCAAACATTATTTCATCGCATTAAAGCTTACAGCGATTTTTGCCCCAACAACGGCATTATTTTTCACTAAAGCAATGTTGGCGTCCAAACTTTTTCCTTCTGTCAGTTCTTTCACCTTGCCGAGCATGAATGGTGTCACATCTTTACCGATGATGTGGCGTTCTGCCGCCTCATTCAATGCTGTTTCGATGACGCCATTAATAAATTCCTCTTCCATGGCATGTTCTTCAGGAATAGGGTTGGCAATGACTGCGCCGCCTTTAAGGTTTAAATCCCATTTCACTTTTAAGGTAGAGGCGATTTCAGCGACATCATCGGCACGCAAGTTTAATGAAAACTCACTCGTGCGTGTGTAGAATGCAGGGAGGACATCAGTTTGATAACCGATAACTGGTACGCCTTTTGTTTCTAAATATTCCATCGTTAATCCTAAATCGAGAATCGATTTGGCACCTGCACAAATGACAGCCACGTTCGTTTGCCCAAGCTCCTCTAAGTCTGCTGAAATATCCATGGTAGTTTCGGCACCGCGGTGAACCCCGCCAATACCGCCGGTCACGAAGATATGAATATCGGCCAATTCAGCACAAATCATCGTTGCTGCTACTGTAGTTGCGCCAAGTTTTTTAGTCGCAAGCAAATAAGCTAGGTCGCGTCTTGATGCTTTTGCTACTCCGGAACTTTTCCCGAACATTTCTAACTCTTCATCCGATAATCCGATTTTAATTTTTCCATCAATGATAGCAATTGTAGCTGGAACGGCTCCATTGTCACGGATGATTTGCTCCACTTCACGGGCGGTTTGCACGTTCTGCGGATAAGGCATGCCATGAGAAATGATCGTAGATTCTAGGGCAACGATTGGTTTTCCTTGTTCCTTTGCGGTACGTACTTCTTCAGATAATGTAATATATTCTTTCATGACTTATTCCCCCATGTCTTTTAATAGTTGTTCTGCAGATAAATCCTGTCGAACCGTATATGGTGATTGTAAGGTTTTCGATGCATTGATACTTCCAGCCTTAGCAATTTCCAATAATGTCCTACCTTCTAGCCAAGAGTAAATAACAGCTGAAGAAAAAGCATCTCCTGCCCCGGTTACATCGACGATTTCCTTCGCTTCAATAGGGGGTACATGGAAAATGCCTTCCTCGTTATTCCCAACCATGGAGCCTTCTTTTCCATTAGTTATGACCACATTGGAAATCCCCAAAGACAGCCATTTTTCCACGGCGTTTTCCCAATCTGAATCATTTTTGATTTCATGCTGAAAATAGGTTTCCGATTCATCCCGATTCGTAATGAGCCATGTTACACCATCAAGTTCATCTGGCAAACGGTTCATCTTTGGTGATGAAACAGGTATTAAGACGATCGGTAGGTTATGGCTTTTGGCAAAATGACACAAATATTGGACCGTTTCTTTTGGGCAATTTAAATCGACGATGATACATTTTGATTGTGTAAAAAATCCCTCATGCTTCCGCAGTAATTCAGGTGTAATGGCTTCATATACATCCATATCCGCAAGCGCAATGACTAATTCACCGTTGGAGTCCAAGACTGCTGTGTAGGAGCCGGTTGCTTTTTCTTGGAATTTGGAGACAGTCTCTAAATTCATGTATGACGCTGATGAATCCTCAATAATGGTCCAGTCCTTATCAGCACCGGCAGCAGATATAAGTGAAACCTCCAGCCCTAGGCGACCCAAGTTTTCAGCGATATTCCGGGCAACCCCGCCGGCATTCTGGGTGACATAGCTAGGATTAGAAGTACCCAGCTGTGCCTGCCCTTTAATATGAAATTTACGGTCAATATTCGCTCCGCCAATGCAAATGACATGCTGTGATTCACTTAGAATATAGGCCCTACCTAAAATATGGCCTTTTTTAATCAGCCCAGAAATCATGTTAGCAATCGAAGGCCGAGACAATTCTAAATTTTGCGCAAGCTCTTGCTGCGAAATATAGGGGTTTTTCCGGATTAAATCGAGAATCAATTGTTCTTTCTCAGTCAGTTTTTCAGGCATAAACTCACCCCATAAATTACACTAATCTAAAATTGCCTTAATCAGTGCTATTATTGTTTTGGATTAAATGTCTTTAATTCATCACGTGTTTCAGGAACCTTTACAGCACCTGATTTGATTTTCTCAATCCAGTCTTTAACGGTTGCATCAATATCGGCTTTGTTTGCTGCCTTTTGATTGATTGGTGCTAATCCGACACCATCTTCGGCTAAACCGTACAGCGCAACTTTACCACCAGGGAAATTACCGTCTTTTGTTTTAGTGGCAAGGTCTTTAACTGCTACATCCACACGTTTTAGAGCAGAGGTAAGGACCACATCTTGACCCATGTCAGATTGGTCACGGTCAACACCAATAGCCCAAATTGCTTTGTCCGGATTTTTTGCCTTTCTGTCATTAGCTTCCTTGAATAGTCCAACCCCTGTTGCACCTGCAGCGTGGAAGATGACGTCCGCTCCTGAAGAATACATTTTAGAAGCGATTGCTTGTCCAACCTCAGCTTTATCAAATGCACCTGCATATTGAACATCGACTTGTACCTCCGGTTTAACAGCTTTAACTCCAGCTAAGAAACCAGATTCGAAGCGCTCAATAACGGGAATTTCCATTCCGCCAATAAATCCGATATGGTTAGATGTTGTTGTTTTTGCTGCTGCTATTCCTGCAAGAAATCCTGCTTCCTGCTCTTTAAAAAGAATGCTCGCCACGTTTGGAAGTTTTACTTCAGCATCGACGATGGCAAATTTAGAATCTTTTTGTTGCTTTGCAATTTCTTCAACTGCAGACGGCATTAAGAAGCCAATCGCATAAACTAAGTCAAATTTTTCGCGAACAAGTCTGTTTAAGTTTGTCGTATAATCGGCATCCGATTTGGAAGCAAGGTAATCATACCCGCCTCTGCCCTTTTTCAAGCCATTTTCCTTACCGAATGCTTGCAGGCCTTCCCAAGAAGATTGGTTAAAGGATTTATCATCGACACCACCGATGTCAGTCACCATACCAACAGAAAATGTGTCCTTTTTGCCGCCGCCAGTGTTCTCGTTATCGTTACTTTTTCCACATGCACCCAAGAGCGTGCCTGCTGCAAGAACAAGTGATAGTGCCATACCAATTTTACGTTTTTTCATTTTGTGTGCCTCCCTAAGTTGTATTTAATTGTTTTGAACTTTTGTTTATCGTATAAACTTTCGTTTGTATTATACGACTTAAAAAATTCTAGGTCAACCTTTTTAAACAAAATACTAATTCTTAGTATTTCCAAAAAAACATTTCATGTGCTGTTTAAATGAAATCGATATGGATAATCTATTGAAGGTGGTTAATTTTTACAAAAATGACAACTATTAAAGGAGGCTGGGCAGTGTTACTAGTACCGCGTGAGTTAGACAAGCTTATGATTGTGGTAGCCGCTGATCTTGCTAGACGAAGACGGGAAAGAGGATTGAAGTTAAACTATCCCGAAGCAGTGGCCTTAATTACCTATGAAGTGTTAGAGGGGGCAAGAGACGGAAAGACGGTAGCGGAATTAATGAAATATGGGGCTACCATCTTAACGCGTGATGATGTCATGGAAGGAATTCCGGATATGATTGACGACATTCAGGTAGAAGCTACTTTCCCTGACGGAACAAAACTTGTGACTGTTCATGATCCAATTCGATAAGAAGCAGCAGGAGGGATAACCAAATGGAATGGGAACCAGGTCAGTTATTTTTAAAAGAGGAACCAATCATCTGCAATGAGGGCCGTGAAATACATAGGGTCAGAGTAACTAATACAGGAGACCGGCCGGTCCAAATCGGTTCACACTATCATTTCTTTGAAGTAAATGAAGCCCTGAAGTTTAATAGGGAGGACGCTTTTGGAAAACGGCTAAATATTCCTGCCGGGGCAGCAGTTCGTTTCGAACCTGGTGATGAAAAAGAAGTGGAATTGGTTTGCTTTGGAGGGGAACAAAAGGTTTATGGATTTAATAATAAAACCGATGGGTCTGTTGAAAGTGGGTGTGGAAAATGAGTTTTGAAATGCCGCGCAAGCAATATGCCCAGATGTTTGGGCCAACTACTGGAGATTCGATTCGTCTAGCGGATACCAATTTAATCATCCAAATTGAAAAGGATTATACCACCTATGGTGAAGAGGTTGTCTTTGGGGGCGGAAAGGTCATCCGCGATGGAATGGGACAGCATCCGCTTGTTACCCGCGGTGATGGGATACCTGATGTCGTGATAACTAATGCAGTTATATTAGATTACACCGGAATTTTTAAAGCAGATCTAGCGATTCGTGACGGGAAAATTTCCGGAATCGGAAAAGCGGGAAATCCGCTGGTGATGGATGGGGTAGATATCGTAATCGGGGCTTCCACTGAAATCATTGCCGGTGAAGGAATGATTGTGACAGCAGGCGGCATTGACACACACGTCCATTTTATTAATCCGGAACAAGTGCCTGTTGCCCTTTCAGCGGGGCTTACTACTTTAATTGGCGGTGGCACAGGTCCATCTGCAGGTTCAAGGGCGACAACGGTTACACCGGGGGAATGGAATATCCATCGCATGCTTGAGGCAGTCGAGGGCCTGCCGATCAATGTTGGTTTGACCGGAAAAGGCCAAGCGGCAACCGAAGAACCGCTGGCTGAACAAGTACGGGCCGGTGTGATTGGACTTAAGGTTCACGAAGACTGGGGTGCTACACCTTCAGCCCTTGACCATGCTTTGCAGGTAGCGGATCAATATGATGTGCAAGTGGCACTTCACGCAGACACCTTAAATGAAGCTGGTTTTGTTGAAAATACGATGGCGGCGATTAAAGACCGGGTCATTCACATGTATCATACGGAAGGCGCCGGAGGCGGGCATGCACCTGATTTGATTAAATCAGCAAGCTTTATGAATGTCCTGCCGTCCTCCACAAATCCGACGCTTCCATATACCATCAATACAATTGATGAGCATCTTGACATGCTGATGGTTTGCCACCATTTGAATCCTTCCGTACCGGAAGATATTGCCTTTGCCGATTCCAGGATTAGAAAGGAAACGATTGCTGCTGAAGATATCCTGCAGGATATGGGGGTTTTTAGCATGACCAGTTCCGATGCCCAAGCAATGGGGCGGGTTGGTGAGGTGGTCACCCGGACTTGGCAGGTAGCCGATAAGATGAAACTGCAAAGAGGCTCTTTGCAAGGTGACAGCAAACTATCTGATAATAACCGGGCCAAACGTTATATTGCAAAATATACGATTAACCCAGCGATTACCCATGGGATTGCAGATTATGTTGGGTCGATTGAAGTAGGGAAAATCGCTGACCTTGTCATTTGGTCACCCGCATTCTTCGGGGTGAAACCGGAATTGGTAATAAAAAGCGGCTTCATTGTAATGGGGATGATGGGGGATGCCAATGCTTCTATTCCAACACCGCAGCCGGTAGTTTGCCGGCCGATGTATGCAGCCACTGGAAAAGCCTTGGCGAAGAGCTCGATTACGTTTGTGTCTCAGGCAGCTTATGAAGGTAAAGTTCACGAAAAGCTTGGCTTGGAAAAAGTCATTCTGCCTGTCCACGGAATCCGAAAGCTAACCAAAAAAGACATGAAGCTTAATTCAGAAACACCTGAGCTTTCCGTAGACCCGCAAACATATGAGGTAAGAGTGAACGGGGAGCATATCACATGTGAGCCAGCTGAAAAATTACCGATGGCCCAAAGATATTTCCTATTTTGAGGTGAAAAGGCATGTTAATTGAACGAATTGAAACCAATATTGAAAATATGGAAAAGGAAGAAATATTCAGACGCCATATTGAAAAAGTATACCTCGAAAGTGATCATCTCGTGAAACGTGTTCAGAGAGTTAAAACTGACCACGGCCGGGAAATCGGCATTCGTCTGAAGGATCCACGTGACCTTGTGGCCGGAGATGTGTTGTTTTTGGATGAAAAAAATATGATTGTCGTTGACGTAATCGCTGATGATTTAATCGTCATTAGTCCCCGTAATTTGAAAGAAATGGGGACCATCGCGCATCAATTGGGTAATAGGCACCTTCCAGCCCAATTTGAGGGTGATGAGATGATGGTGCAATACGATTACCTTGTAGAAGACCTGCTAAAGGAGTTGGAGATTCCCTATAAACGGGAAAATCGAAAAGTGAAGCAGGCGTTTCGCCATATTGGTCATAGTCATGGAGAGTAAATTATTAGCACTGTTTCAGCTTTGTGATTCCAATTTTCCAACAGGAGCCTTTAGTCATTCCTACGGTTTGGAAAGCTATATCCAAGAGAATACGGTTCATAATTCTGAAACCTTTTCACAATGGCTGCAGGTTTATATTGACGAGCAGCTCATCTATTCAGATGGGCTGGCAAGTCTCCTTGTATATCAGGCATTGGAAGAGGATGATCTTGCTAAAGTCTGGAAGCTGGATCGATTATTGACTGTCCAAAATTTGCCGCGGGAAACGCGGGAGGGCAGCCAAAGAATGGGTGAGCGGATGTTAGAGCTTGTTCAGTCTTTATATGATGCACCTATTCTACCTCTTTACAGAAAAAGGATTAGCGCAAAGCAATCGTTTGGTCATCCTGCGATTGTCTTTACGATGGCAGCCCATTATCTGGGTGTACCAAAACCAACAACTGTTTTATTTTACCTTTATTCAGTTGTATCCAGCATTGTTCAAAATGCCGTACGAGGGATTCCATTAGGGCAGACGGCAGGTCAGAGAATCCTTCATGATATTCAGCCTGTTTTAATAGCAGCTGTTGAAAAAATAGGTCAGATGGATGAAGAGGACTTTGGCATTGTCTCACCTGGTATCGAATTATCCCAAATGAGGCATGAACGTGTGAATATACGAATTTTCATGTCATAAAAAAAGAAAGGATGTTTTCATTATGGATCCAATTAAAATCGGTGTAGGCGGCCCTGTTGGGGCAGGAAAAACGATGTTAGTGGAAAAATTAACACGTAAATTGAATAATGAAATTAGCATGGCAGTTGTGACAAACGATATCTATACAAAGGAAGATGCTAAATTTTTAATGCAAAACGGCGTACTTCCTTCCGACCGGATTATTGGCGTGGAGACCGGCGGCTGCCCGCATACGGCCATTCGTGAAGATGCATCAATGAATTTTGCGGCAATCAACGAACTAAAAGAAAAACACCCGGATGTCGAGCTGATTTTTGTGGAAAGCGGCGGGGATAACCTAGCAGCAACCTTCAGCCCGGAATTGGTTGATTTCTCAATCTATATCATTGATGTGGCTCAAGGAGAAAAAATTCCGCGCAAGGGCGGGCAAGGAATGATTAAATCGGATTTATTTATTATTAACAAAACCGATTTAGCCCCGCATGTCGGAGCCAGGCTTGACGTCATGGAGTCAGATACAAAGGTTTTCCGCGGTGACAAACCATTTGTCTTTACCAATCTAAAAGATGATTCAGGGCTGGATAATGTGATTGATTGGTTAAAGGAAAATGCATTATTAAAAGGATTGGCCTAACCATGAAGGACTGGACAGGTGTTCTTCATCTCGAAGCAGAGGAACGGAAAGGAAAGACTGTTGCGAAAAATGTGTATTTTCAGGGCGCATTTAAAGTAATGCGCCCTATTTACCATGATAATTCCGGTCAGGCCTGCTATTATTTATTAAATCCTGGCGGCGGCTATTTGGATGGCGACCGCTATCAAATGAAGGTTTCCCTCGGTGAGAATGCCAGGATGACGCTGACCACACAAGGAGCCACAAAGATTTATAAAACACCGAAAAGGCATGCCTACCAGGAATCAGAGATTACTCTTCAGGCAGGCAGCTACCTTGAGTTTATTCCTGATCCGTTAATTGCTTATCAGAATGCGAAATATAAACAAAAAAATGTGATTCGGATGGACAAAACTGCCACTTTTTTTTATTCGGACATCATTACCCCTGGCTGGTCACCGGAAGGAGACCATTTCAGCTATGAAACCATCCAACTGTTGAATGAGATCTACATTGATGATGAACTAGTAGTTTACGACCATATAAAATTAAAACCATCCCAGCAAAATTTACGTGGTCTCGGTTTTATGGAGGGGTATTCCCACTTGGGCTCGATGCTTGTGGTTGGGACGCAGTCCGGCAGTTCCTTGCTTGACCAGTTATATTTGGCAATTGAAATGAATACAAATGATTATAAAGTTGGACTGTCCTCACTGCCGGTCCCAGGATTTACGTTACGCGTGTTTGCGAATTCCACTCAGGTGATTGAAAAAATTTTTTCGGACATTCATCGGATGATTAGCCAGGAATGGTTTAGCAGGAAACCAAGCTTTCTTAGAAAATATTGATAGTTAACCCGGTAAACCAAAATGGCTGCCGGGTTTTTAATAGATAGATAAAAGTAAGTTTGGGGAGGAAAGAAAATGGATGTTACCTTTTTTTCGGTATTGACGTTAGGGTTTATTTTGGGCATCAGGCATGCGATTGAGCCGGATCATGTGATTGCAGTTTCGACGATTGCAAGCCAGAGCAAAAAGCTTTGGCATGCATCGCTTGCCGGCGTTTTTTGGGGAATTGGGCATACAGCCACACTATTTATTATTGGGATTTTTTTAATTTTAATGAAAAATGATATTCCGGAAAAATGGTCAATGACGTTGGAATTTTTGGTAGGAATTATGCTTGTATACTTAGGTATTGCGGCGATGTTATCGATTCGAAAAAAACGTACGACTAACCACGAACATGGCCACGTACATAATCCCCCGTTTGCAAAGCGGGGCAGATATTACAAATCTTTATTTATTGGATTTGTTCATGGACTTGCCGGTAGTGCGGCGATGGTTCTTCTGACAATGAGCACGGTTCATTCGGTGTGGGAGGGCGCATTATATATTATCGTGTTCGGCTTGGGAACGGTTCTTGGCATGTTAATTTTTACAACGATTATAGGAATCCCGTTTATTATGAGTATGAAGCAAATGGTTACAAGCAGGGCCCTGATTGTAACGACCGGCGCTGTAAGTACTGTGTTTGGGTTTTACTATATGTATAATTTAGGCGTTAACGATGGTTTATTTAACCTTTGGATGTAACCTCCGCATACGTCTTTAAGTTTATGGAAAAACTCTAATTGAAAAAAGGAGGTTAAGGGGCATGTTTGAAAATTTTGAAGTCAATCATTTATTTGAGGATTCGGTCCGGAAACACCCGCATTTCTCACTAAGTATTGATGGCCATGAGTATAAGGGAATGGTTAAAGATGAGAAAATCCATTGGTACCAGCCGCATCCTAAACAAAAGATTGAGGAAGAGCATTTAAGTGCTGTTGAAAGTCAGGTCTATGATATGATGCAAGAGCATCTCGAGTAACGGTAAAAGGATGTCCAAAAAGGGCATCCTTTTAACTTTTATTAAAATCTAGGCATGACTTTTCTGGCAGCAAGAAACAGCCATGTGCATAACACGAAAGGCATGGTCAATGCCGGAAGTCCGTATGGTAAGAGCCAGGTTACAACACTGCCGGCAATGGGAACGGTTAAACAAGCAGCGATAATACCAGTTATTAGTGGATATTTGGCGTTTTCTTTAAATACAATGGCTACAGCAATCATTGTTAGTATTGCATTGTATCCGTAAAGCCCCATAAAAATCAAATGATGTTCTGCACCAAGGCCGTATGATGTTAACAAAGCCGCTGCATTCCCGATGATTGCGTAAACACCCAATCTCCATCCTGCCCAAAACACTGCGATAAAAAGCAATACCCCGGATAAATTGTTATCAAGGAAAAAAATTTGTCCAATTCCATTCACTGCACCATCAAGCCAATCTGTCTCCCCTTTTATATTTAACGTCCAATTAGATAAAGATTGCGGGGTGAGATTTGGGCTTATCTTAAATGAAACCAGGCGGTAAGTAGTGAGCAGCAAGAACCAGGTTAGGACAATAAACGGGAAGGTGAGAACGGGGATGCCCGTTCGCCGCATGAAATGGATCATCGCTGCTGTAAAAACGGATGCAATGGCAGCACCAACCAAAGCAATGAAAAAACGGTCATCACCGCTTAGAAATAAGGAAAGAGCCATGCCTGTCAGTACAGAGTTATACCCATATAACCCATGATTGACGCTTTCCCCATCAGCCCCGCCAATTTTCCCGATTAATGTTCCAATCACAGCGGACAAAAGCGTGACTGCTCCTAGAGAAACGGAGGCGATGGTTATGGCAGCCAGAATGATAAAGCCGGAGATTGCATTTTCGATTAAAATCACTTGGGAGATTCCTTTGAAAGTTGATGCCAGCAACCATTTCAATGAGTCCCTGTTCATAAGGTTACCTGGATTGTTATGAATGATGACCACTCCTTTGCAGAGTATGAAAGCAGCAAATTGATTTTTTAAAGAAACCCTTAATAAAATTCCCCGAGGATGAAGAAAGTATGAGGATAAAGAAGGTAATCTTGTTAAATTAAATTTTAATTAGTCCAAATTAATCTTGAAAGGTTTTTGCAAGGTTCAAATAAACCAAAATAGCCCAAAAGTCAATATATAAAGATATTTCAGTAAAATCTAAATAGAAAAAATATTCTATTGAAATATTATCATCAATTAATTTATAATTTTTTTATCACCTTGTTATATAACATCTTTGGGGGAAAAAATTTGTAGTACATAACAAAGGGGGAATTTTATGTTTGAGAAACTGGTCACAAGCATTACAGATTATTTATGGAGCCCGCCACTTATCGTCTTTATCGTAGCCGTAGGAGTCTACTTTAGTGTCCGTACCGGATTTTTGCAAATTCGTCATTTTAAAGAAATGATTCGTTTAATCTCTTCTGGTAAGAGTTCCAATGAGGGGGTATCTTCCTTTCAAGCATTGGCAATGTCATTATCAGGCCGTATAGGAGTCGGTAACATTGCTGGAACGGCAACGGGTATTGCATTCGGAGGACCTGGTTCCGTATTTTGGATGTGGGTCATTACCTTTATCGGTGCAGCATCTGCTTTTGTGGAGTCCACCCTTGCGCAAATCTATAAGGAAAAGCAAGACGGAGAATATCGAGGCGGTCCGGCCTTCTATATTGAAAAAGGCCTTGGATGGAAATGGTTTGCGGTTATTTTTGCGATTGCCACTCTCCTTGCTATGGCTGTATTGATGCCAGGTATTCAGGCAAACTCCATTGCAGAGGGCATCAGCAATGCATTTGGCATTGACAGGACGATCACTGGTTTAGTAGTTGTGTTCCTGATGGGTCTTATTATTTTCGGCGGAGTTAAGCGGATTGCTAGAGTGGCAGAATTTGTCGTGCCGTTTATGGCGGGTGCATATTTATTGCTTGCTATTGCCATTATTGCGGTTAATTTTGATAGAATTCCAGAAGTATTTTCCCTTATTTTTAAGAGTGCTTTCGGAGCAGAAGAAATGTTTGGCGGAATTCTCGGTTCGACCATAATGTGGGGTGTAAAACGCGGTCTATATGCGAATGAAGCAGGACAAGGTACAGGTGCCCACCCTGCAGCGGCAGCAGAAGTATCACACCCGGCAAAACAAGGACTTGTACAAGCATTTTCAATTTATCTTGATGTATTCCTAGTCGTTACATCGACAGCACTTATGATTCTATTTACAAATTCGTATAATACCATTAATGAAAAGACTGGTAAAGTCCTAGTTGAGCACCTCAAGGGAGTGGAGAGTGGTCCTGCATACACACAAGCGGCAGTTGACACCATCCTGCCTGGATTAGGTTCAGGATTTATTGCCATCGCTCTATTCTTCTTTGCTTTTACAACCATTTTTGCCTACTACTATATTGCAGAAACAAATCTTGCATATTTAGTAAAGGGTAAAAATAGGAAATTATCTATGACAGTTTTAAAGATTGTCCTCTTAGGTGCCACTTTCTATGGATCCGTAAAAACAGCAGCAACAGCGTGGGCCATGGGGGATATCGGACTTGGAATCATGGTATGGTTGAACTTGCTGGCAATTCTTTTATTATTCAAACCAGCACATATTGCTTTAAAGGATTATGAAGCACAGCTGAAGCAAGGGCTGGATCCGGAGTTCAATTCAACTAAATTGGGTATCAAGAATGCAGATTTCTGGGCTGATGGTTATAAAAAGTCTGAAAAAGATGAAAAGAAACGTGTAGCAAATTAAGCAGAAAAGTTAATAAAGCAGGAAAAGGCAGCAGGGTGAGTAACAATTTCCTGTTGCCTTTGTTTATTTTCTTAATTTTATGATAAAGCTGGTGCCCTGCCCCACTTTACTTTCAACCTTAATTTCTCCGCCATGTGCTTCCACTAATTGTTTTACAATGGCAAGGCCCAGCCCAAAGCCACCGGTTGTTCTCGACCGGGATTTTTCGACTCTATATAGGCGGTCAAAAATATAAGGGAGGTCTTCTTGAGGTATGCCAACTCCCTGATCCTGAATGTTAAGCTGGATGGTTTCGTTTTCTTTCAGCACTGTGATAAAGGTTTTCGTTCCCTCTTTCGAGTATTTAAGACTGTTATCGAGAAGGTTTAAGATTACTTGTTCAAACCGAACTGGGTCTATTTCTACAGACAAACTTTTCGGACAGTCTACGAATAATCGATTTCCCTTATTATTAAAGGCAGGCAGAACTTTATCGTGGACAGATTTTAAAAATGTGCATAATTCCACTTTTTCCTTAATGATGGAAAATGCGTTTTGGTCTAACTTCGCCAGGTCAAATAACTCCTTCAATAATTGGCTGACACGCTGGGATTCTTCCTGAATAATATTCAAGTATTGGACCCTGTCCTTTTCGTCCAGCCCCTGTCTGCTAGCGATATCAGCGTATCCGCTAATATAGGTCAGTGGCGTCCGCAGTTCGTGTGAGATACTGGCCAAAAATTCATTTCGTTCTTTTTTCAGGTGATTTAGGTCATTTGCTAAAGTCTGAATCGATAGGGCCAGTTCCCCTAATTCATCCTTTGAAGGTGTCGGAAGAGTAACGGAAAAATCCCCTTTGCTCAATTTCTTAGTTGCTTCTGTCATCGATATTAACGGCTTCGTTAAAACCTTTGATAAAAAGAAAATCGTAATCATAATAAAGAAGAGAATCAATAGAGACGCCAAAAGAAAATGCTTATTCAATTGTGTGATAAGTTTTTGAACTTCAGCCGTGTTCTTGAACATGTAAACATATCCCGCTTTATTTCCATTGCTTTTAAAAGCTGTCACAGTTGCGATATAAGGTTCCCTTTGCCAATCATCCTCTATGATACTTCCATTTCGAGGAAGGTCAAGGATTGGCTTTTTTAATACCGCCTGGATATTGCTATCCATATTTCCAGAAGAAACGAGAACACTTCCATTAGTATCTGTAATCACGACCTCTGTATCCGTATGGGATTCCATTAACCCAATATGATGTAGAGTGGAGGGATCTGCACTAATTTCTAAGACAGCACGGTGACTGTTTCCTCTGGCCTGCAGTGCATGTAATTCCCGGTCGACTTGTGAATGAACTAAATTGTTGTGAAGAAATCCCATTGAAAAAACTTCGATTACCAATATGCAGAAAAAGAACCATAAAGCGTATTTAACGGAAATTTTCATGTTTTACTCCGTTGGGAATCCATTCCCTCATTAACCCATTTATAGCCGACTCCCCAGACAGTGAAAAGATGCTGATTAATCGGAAATCCGGCATTTCGCAATTTATCCCTGAGGTTTCGAATATGTGAATCAATCGTCCGGTCATCGATATTGGCTTCAAGGCCCCAAATGGCAGATAATAAATGCTCACGAGAGAATACTTTCTGAGGATTTCTTAAAAACAGCCCAATTAGAGCAAATTCTTTTGGTGTGGTGGATATGACCTGGTTTCGATATTTTAATTCAACGGAATCTTCCTTCCATTCCAACCCTTTAAACACTAAATGATTATCTTTGGATTGGCCACTTCTTCTTAAAAGTGCTTCCACTCTGGCTAAAAGTTCTGCTTCGTGAAAAGGCTTGGTAATGTAATCATCTGCACCTTTTTTTAACCCTTTCACTACGTCTGCTGTTTCACTTCGGGCCGTTACCATGATAATGGGGACATCTGAAAACTCCCGGATTTTTTGGCAAGTCATCCAGCCGTCCATCTCTGGCATCATCACATCTAGAATAACAAGGTCGATTTTTTCCTTTTGCAAAAAAATTAACCCCTGTTTACCAGACTCTGCTTTAATGCAACGGTAGCCGTTCGGTGTCAGGTAAAGGCCCAAAAGGTCAAGCATTCGAGTTTCATCATCGACAAGAAGAATTGTTTTCATATTTCCACCACCTCGTATACAAAGTTTATATCATATTAATAGAGGAAAATTATAAAGTTTTTTACAAAAATAGCAATTCTAAATTAATCTCCATAAATTATGCACTTTTGTATGTTAGACTGTCTCTATAAAAATGGTTTATAAGGTGATTTCATGTACAATTTATTTAGTCAAATAAGTGCCACTTTAAGTCGGCCGTTTTTTGAAATGGCCAATAGTTTAGAATCATGGCCGATAATTTTTGCTTTAATTCTTGGATTAGTAGGAGCTCTTGCCCCCTGCCAGCTGACAGGAAATATTAGTGCGATTACCCTTTACGGCAATCGTTCGATTCAACAGAAAATCGCCTGGAAGGATGTTTTCTTTTTTACTCTGGGTAAAATAATCGCTTTTTCTCTATTAGGTGTTTTGGCCTGGCTGCTGGGAAAAGAAATTGAACAAAACCTGACGTATGTTTTTCCATGGCTGCGCAAGCTTATGGGTCCTTTATTAATCTTTGTAGGGTTATTTATGGTGGGGTTCATAAAATTTAAAGGAACAATCAATCTTTTTAAAGTGAAAAATGAGTACAAACATGAAAATCCTTTCGGTTCCTTTATGCTCGGGTTTAGTTTTTCTCTAGCCTTCTGTCCGACCATGTTTATCCTGTTTTTTGTTACCTTAATGCCTGTCGTGTTGGCTAGTCCATATGGATTTATTCTTCCTTCAGTATTTGCCCTTGGGACAGCCATTCCGTTATGGATTATCATTTTAATCATTTGGTACCTTGGCGGAAGCGGTGTGATCATGAAAAAAGGGAGAAAGTTCGGGGCATTCATTCAAAAGGCTGCTGGCATCATTTTGCTGCTGCTAGGAATTTTTGATACATTAACTTATTGGTCCTTATAAAAGTTGAAAAACTAGGAATACCTTCGTTGTTTTTTCAAATTGGGGTGATTTACTTGGGGAAGAGTGTTAATGAAATAATAAAAAAACGGTATAACAGAGTGTCACGAATTTATGACATGATGGATCGAATGATTAAAGAGCAATGGAGACAGGACCTTCTTTCAACCGTCTCTGGGGATGTTCTTGAAGTTGGAGTAGGGACAGGAGGGAATCTGGTTTATTATCCTAATTCTATCAACTCTCTTACTGGTATAGATTTCAGTCAAGGAATGTTGAAGTTTGCAAAAGAAAAATCATTAAAAATGAAGTTTCATTTTCCAGTAGAATTAGTGGAAGGAGATATCCAGGACCTCCCTTTTCCTGACAACACGTTTGATGCAATCGTTGCAACATGTGTTTTTTGTTCAGTACCGGATCCGGTTAAAGGCTTGCAAGAACTAAAAAGAGTTTGCAAACCAGATGGCCGCATCTATATGATTGAACATATGAAAAGCGACAATAAATGGGCGGGACTTGTCATGGATTTATTAAATCCTTTAACTGTAAGGCTTTGGGGGGCAAATATTAACCGTGAGACAATAAAAAATATTAAGTTGGCAAGTCTTAATATAGAGACGAATGAGTCATTAATGGGGTCAATTGTCCGAAAATTGGTTTTAACAGCAAAATGACGTGTGGGTAAATTCACACGTCATTTTTATATTACTTGTACGCTGTTTTAGGGAGTAATACTTATTCCATTTGGGGTTTTACCGACTTGTATTGTTTTGACTAATCTATTTTGGGCATTGTCAATGATACTTACAGTATCTTCGAACATATTTGTTACATACGTAAATTTATTATCTGGACTGGTTACGACTCCATGTGAACCTTTTCCTGTTTCAATAGTTGCAACCGCTTGTTTTGTTTGTAAATCGACCTTTGTAAGTGTATGAGAAGGGGTGTCTTCTGTTCCTTGGTTGGCAACATAAGCAAATTGATTGTTCTGTTGAATGTAAACCTGTGCCGGTCCATTGCCGACGTTGACTTTATCTACATTTCCTGAAGCTAAATCGACAATTGCAAGGGCATTTTCTTTATTCAACGTAACCACTAATGTTTTGTTATCACTTGTTATTCCAGTTGTAACCGGAGTTGTGCCAACCTTTATTTTTTTCTCCTCTTTCATGCTTTCAAGATTTAAGACGCTAACTGAGTTTTCTCCCATATTTGCCACATAGGCATATTGGCTATCCTGAGCTATTCTAAATCCATGTGGGCCTTTACCGGTCGGAATTGTTTGAACAACTTCATATTTTTTCGCGTCAATAACAGAAACATTATTATCTTCATTGTTAGTCACTAAGGCGTACTTTCCGTTTTCAGTAAAAACTATATGGGCAGGGTGGTTTCCCACAGCTACTTCCTTAATAATCTTGTCGTTTTTGGGATCAATGAATATTGCTTTTCCTTTCATATCCATGGAGTCATCATGTCCATGTGCCATTTTTGGAACAACTGTAGCTGCCACTACTTTGCCATCTGGTGAAACCTGGATGTTGTGAACAGCTCCCTCAACTTTAATAGTCGAGACGACATTTTGGTCTTTAACACTGATTTTTGAAATACTTCCACCCTCATTTGCGGTAAATAAAAATTGACTTACTTGAGTCGAAGTTGGATTTTCAGTCTTCTTATTTGTGTTTTGGTTTCCGTTATCAGAAGCCTTCCCGCAGCCGGTTAGAACTAAAGACAGCATTAAAATGCTAGTAAAGAATAAAGCTAATAATCTCTTCATTTACTATTTCTCCTTTCGTTTTCACTGTCATGATAGTTCTTTGAAATAGCTTAATGTAGTGATGTTTATCACAACAGAAAAACATTGCAAGTTTTGTTTAAACTTTTGTGAAAATCCATAATTTCTGCAAAATTTATCGTTAAAATAAATGATTTTAAAGTTATTGGTTGGCTTTCAAAAATAAAAAGACAGGTAAACAAAATGTTCACCTGTCTTTTACATGAAACTATACCTGATTATTTTAAACTGCGGTTCAAGAAAGCCTTCGTCCTTTCATGCTGCGGGTTTTCGAAGAGCTCAGTTGGATGGCCGGATTCTACAATCTCCCCGTTATCCATAAAAATAACACGGTTGGCTACCTCTTTTGCAAAACCCATTTCATGGGTCACGACAATCATTGTCATGTGTTCTTTAGCCAAATCTTTCATTACTTGTAGAACCTCGCCTGTTAACTCTGGATCCAAGGCGGATGTTGGTTCATCAAACAGCAAGATATCAGGATTCATCATCAGCGCCCGGGCGATGGCTACCCGCTGTTTTTGGCCCCCCGATAAGTTGGATGGGTAGGCATTGGCATGACTAGAGAGTCCAATTTTTTCAAGAATTTCTTTGCTTTGCCGTTGAATGGCTGCTAATGGTTGCTTTTTAACCAATTTAGGCGCAAGTTCCAGATTTTCCTTAACCGTTAAGTGTGGAAAAAGGTTAAAGTGCTGGAAGACCATGCCCATCTTGGCGGTAATATTCCTGATCTCGGCTGGTCTAGAATAGACGCCATCCTTCACCAAATAATCTTCGGAAACACGGATGCCTCCGCCGTCAATTGTTTCGAGGTATACAAGGCTGCGAAGCATCGTACTTTTTCCAGAACCAGAGGGGCCGATGACTGCAACCACATCATTTTTATTCACATCAAAGGTAATTTGTTTTAAAACATCTAAATGGCCGTACGATTTTTTTAAATTCTTTACTTCGATGATTGCCATAGTTCACCGCTCCTTTCCTATGCAAAATTGAACCGTTTTTCAATCCATTTAAAGAACATGGTTAAGATTAACGTCATGATTAAATAAATAATACCGGCAACAAGAAAAGGCACAATAGTAAAATCGCGGTTTACCGCAGTTTCGGCAAAGTGAAGCAATTCTGGTACAGCAACGGCATAGAGCAGCGCGGTATCTTTAACCAAGGTCACTGATTCGTTCGCTACGGCCGGAAGAGCAATGCGGAACATTTGCGGTAAAATGACACGTGTCATCGTTTGAAACTTATTTAAGCCAAGCACCTGTGCCGCTTCATATTGTCCTTTATCAATAGCCAGAAGCCCGCCGCGGAAGATCTCGGCAAAATAGGCGGCATAGTTAAGGATAAACCCTAAACAAGCAGCAACGAAGCGGTCCAATACCAAATATTCACCGATAACCGGAATCATCGGCAGACCGAAACAAATAAATAATAGCTGCAGCAAAAGCGGCGTGCCGCGCATCACATAAATATAGGTTTGGGCAAGCCAGGATAGCGACTTAAAGCGGCTTCTGACAGCCAGTGTCAATAAAAAGCCAAGCGGAATAGATACGACAATGGCAATTAAAAACAACAGGATGGTCATCTGGGCCCCTTCGAGCATCGGACCAAGAATGGAGACGATATAATCAAAAGACATAGAAGGATTCCTCCAAAAACAAAACAGGGTTTCCCATGGAAATCCTGTTCCGTATATTGTTCATTATTATTATTTTAAAACTTTATCTTCGCCAAACCACTTTTCTGAAATTTTAGCGGCAGTGCCGTCTTCATTCATAGCATCAAGCGCTTTTTGAAGTTTTTCAAGTAGCTTATCATTGCCTTTTTTCACGCCTACTCCATATTCCTCAGGAGCAAGGGATTCATCGAGAATCTTAAAGGATTCTTTTTCTTTAGACATGTAGTACTTAATAACAACCTCATCAATAACAACGGCATCCAAACGGCCGCTCTTTAGGTCATTTAAAGCAAGGACGTTGTCTTTAAATTCAGTTACAGTTTTGATTTTGTCTTTAATTGGATTAGCATCTAGAGCATCTGATGCAGATGAAAGAGATTGTAAGCCAACCACTTTGCCTTCTAAATCAGCAAGTTTGCTAATTTTTGAATCTGCCTTGGTAACTACGACCTGAGCATTTTTTAAGTATGGCTTTGTAAAAAGAACTTTCTTTTTACGTTCATCAGTAATGGTGTAACCGTTCCAGATAAGGTCGATTCGTCCTGAACTTAATTCGGATTCTTTTGTTTTCCAATCGATAGGCTGGAACTTAACTTTTTGACCCATTTTTTCCGCCGCAGCTTTTGCGTAATCAATATCAAAACCAACGATTTCGTTCTTTTCATCACGGAATCCCATCGGAGCAAATTTATCATCAATACCGATTACTAACGTGTCATCACCCTTATCAGTCTTTTCAGCAGAATTGGAAGAGCATCCCGTTACGATGGCGAATACTGTGGCTATTGCTAGAATCATAGTTGCTATACGTTTCATTTTTATATAAACCACCTTTATATTTAATTTTAATTACTTTAATACTTTATCACACTACCATATTATAATACTAAAATATTATTTTATTCAATAGCTCTTAAATAATAGTAAAATTGCGAATATTTAACGCCCAAATTGGGTAAATTTATTTATTTTACCATTTAACTATTATGGATATATTAAAATTCATATTTTCTGCACAATTTTATAGTAGTATGCGTTTGTAATTAAATTTAAGGAGGAAGCCATGAAAAATAAAAAATTGTTGATTCCTTTTATTGCTTTAGTATTAATGTTGATTTTGTCTGCTTGTTCAAGCAATGGTAATCAAAAGGGTTCTGGTGAGACGAAAGATTCGGGTCATAAAAGTATGGATATGGATCATATGGAACATTCTAGTTCAGAAGAAGTTCCTAAAGGATTAAAAGTAAAAGAGAATCCAACCTATAAGGTAGGAAGTAAGGCAATTATTCATACTGAACATATGGAGGGTATGGACGGTGCTGAAGCAACGATTGCAGGTGCGTATGATACGATGGCATATGCTGTTACCTATACCCCAACTACTGGTGGAGAGAAAGTGAAGAACCATAAATGGGTAGTTCAAGAGGAAATTAAAAATGCAGGCAGTGAACCGTTAAAACCTGGAATGGAAGTTACCATCGAAGCAGACCACATGAAAGGGATGAAGGGGGCAACAGGCATAATCGATTCAGTAGAACAAACAACCGTATACATGGTTGATTACACACCAACTACAGGTGGAGAAAAAGTGACAAACCATAAATGGGTAACAGAAAGTGAACTTTCATCTAAATAGCCGTTCACTTATTGAAGATATAAAAGGCTTGGCAGTAATGCCAAGCCTTTCAAACAATTTAGTTTATTTTTTGATTTCGTAATGCTAATTTAACTGCAAAATAAACGACTCCGCCTATAACAGCCAGACCTATCAGCCACATCAGGATACACATTACCACTCCCATGGTTCCGCCCATCATTCCATAAGAGCCCATCATGTCAAATCACCTCATTGTTAAAATTGGTTCATCATATTTTCACTTTTGGTTTCCGATGTTCCTCCCATCATTCCCCCGTTTTCATGGCAGGATTTGTACATATCCTCTAACTCTTGTTTAGAGGAATCCGGGTGCATTTTTTGCATGAAAGGAAGCATCTTATCAAAGCTTAGGCCATCTCCATTATTATTATTTCCAGCAGCAAATACCGCTGTGCCTGCTCCTAAAATTAATGCGGCAGAAAACAATCCAAACGCTAACTTTTTCACTTTCAGCATCTCCCTTCTTTTATTACACCTTCATCATATAGCAAAAGTATGCAGAAAAAATGGATATCTCGTGTCGATGTTATGAAGATTATTGGTGAAGTTTTTACAAAAAATTGAACAGTTCCAAATGATTCAGATGATGCCATATTATCTCCACTAAAAATGCATAGAAACTGCAAATTTCCCCATTAAATTATAGCTATAAACCAAGCAAACAAATATTTTATCTATGTTTACCTTATTGGAGGTGGAGAGTTTGAAAAAGTTATTTTTATCAATTTTTGCTTTGGCATTTATTTTCGCTTTTGATATTAGGGCATTGGCGAATGAAGGCCATTCCCATGATCAAAGCATTAAACAAGCGGCCGAGAAATTTAAGAATGGAAGCAGTGCCGATAGTTCATCCGGTCATTCTGAGATGGAAAACCATGATGATGGCGCCAGCAAAGGCAAAGAAAACAGTCACACTGAAGCGGGCATGCACGATGATATGGATATGGAAGGGATGCAGAGTGATATGAATTTGGAAGGGAGCCATACAGAAAGCGGACATGAGGAAGGAAGCGGAGACCATCACGGGCCGGTAGTCGAAACACCGCCGAACTACAAAGTGCTGGGAACCTACGGAGCAGTCAATCTATCTTTTATCTTAATCGGCATTTGGAATAAATGGTTTAGAAGGAAGGGGATTTAACTATGGCAATGCCTGAGGAAAAACTAAAACCGGAAAAAGAACCTTTTAACCTCCTGTCCATTCCAATTGTAAAAAAGTTTGTTAAGAGCAGATGGTATCCTGGAATTTTTCAATGGAGTGTTATCACTGTGTTTTCAATCATTGTATTTGAATTAGTTATGGGAACGGTCAACCCAAGTAAGAACTTTGGAACAACGATGACCTGGGTATTGTGGTGGCCGATCATTCCAATTATTTTCTTAGTTGCCGGTCGCTTCTGGTGTGCAATCTGTCCGTTTGGTAAATTGAGTGACATTGTTCGAAAAACTATCGGCGCGAACCGGCCGATGCCAAAGTTTCTAAGAAAATACGGAATATGGTTAATAGATTTATTCTTTATTGCAATTACGTATAGTGACCACGTATGGGGCATTGTAGAATCCCCAAGGGGTTCCGGATATTTATTACTGCTGCTCGTAACAATGGTAGTAGCGACCTCTGTTTTCTATGAAAGAAGAACGTTCTGTAAAACACTTTGCTTCCTTGGCGGATTGGCCGGAAACTATTCAAGGTCTGGGGCAGTGAAATTAACTACAACACCTGATATTTGCAAAACGTGTAAAGTGCAATCCTGCTATCGGGGAACCGAAAAGGTCGAAGGGTGTCCAATGTTCCAATTTCCAAGAACGATGGAATCCAGTGCGGAATGTAATCTTTGTGCCAACTGTGTGAAAAACTGTCCTAACGACTCCATTAAAATTGAGACGAGAATTCCAACAAAAGAACTGTGGGGCTTAAAAAATCCGAAGATTGAGCATGCATCTCTTGCGGCTGTTATCATGGGTATCGTGTTCGTCCAAAATATTACGATGCTTGAACCATGGCAGAATATTCTAAGTGCTATTGGAGCTGTTACAGGTACCGCCAATTACACTGTTAACTTTACAGTAGCCTTTATCATTGCGATGGCTATTCCAATTCTATTATTGTTAGGAACTGCAAAGATTGCGTCTTTATTTGGCATGGAAGGTACTGTGAAAAAGAACTTTACCCGTTTTGGTTATGCGATTATTCCATTGGACCTTGCCGGCCACTTAGGTCATAACCTTTTCCACATTTTTACCGAAGGAAAAGCAATCTGGTATAACTCAATTGGTTTATTTGGAGTACAGTCTAATCCAACAAGTTTAAGCTTGGCTTCGACACCTACGGTTCAAATGATTCAGTATGCGATTATTATTATCGGATGGATTGGCACCACTTATGTTGTATACAGAATGGCTAAGAAATCAAGCTTTAAAGCAGTGTTGCCATATTATGTGCTGATGCTTGCCTTAGCAATTGTGAATATTTATTTGTTCTCATTACCTATGATGCATAGGGTTTAATGAAGTAAAAATTAAACCAGCATTACATCTTTATTAACAGCCAACAAAGCATCAAACATAAAATTTAACTAGTTTGATGCTTTGTTAGCTTAATTCATCAAATGTAATTTATTCATAACGTAAAGCATCAATTGGACTAAGCTTTGATGCTTTATTAGCAGGGAGGATGCCGAAAATAATCCCGATAAAGGCAGAAAAACTAATTCCAATGAGCACAATTAATGGGCTCATCGTGGCAGTTATCGGTGATACTTTTGAAACAATAATCGTACCAATTGCGGCTAACCCCATGCCAATTAGCCCTCCTAAAGAGGTAAGGGTAATCGCTTCTATTAGAAATTGCAGGAGTATTTTTCTTCGTGTTGCACCGATTGCTTTTCGAAGGCCAATTTCTCTAGTTCGTTCCGTGACAGAAACAAGCATAATATTCATGACGCCAATCCCCCCGACTAACAAGGAAATCCCGGCGATACTTCCAATCAGCAGTGTAAGCAACGATATCATCTTGTTTAATTCTTTTTCATAATCTTCGAAGCTATTTGTTGTATATTTTCCATCTTCCAGGCCTTTTTTTTCTGTCAGGGTTTCAGCGGCCAGCCTGCCAGTCACCGAAACTTTCTCAGGATCACTGGCAATCACCGATAATTGTTCAATTTCCCTGTTTCCAAACATCATCGAAATGACTGCCCGCGGCATCATCATTTCACCGTTATCCTTGTTTCGGAATTGCTCAGGAATAGATGATTCATAGACACCAACGACTTTATAAGGATTGCCATTTAAATCAATGATTTCACCAATGGGATTTTCAGATTCCTTGAAGAATTTCTTCCGTGCGATGGTATCAATCATAACCACCCGATTCAGCCCATCATTATCTGCTGCATAAAAGGACCGGCCTTCCAGTACCTTAATTTTTCTGGCAGAGAAGTATTCAGCACCGACACCGGTGATTTGCATGTCTCCCTGCACATCATTGCGTACCATCATCCCATAGCCTTGATTAGTCGCAATGACCGCTTTCACGCCGGGAACCTCAGCAAGTGTCTGGACATCATCATTGGTCAGCTCAGGTTCCATCCAAAACGTGGGCTCTTCACCCTCGGGGGGCACGTATTCATAGAAAATATTAATCGCGTTTTTATCGGTTCCGAAAAATTCATTCGTCATTTTGGTTCTTGTACCTTGTCCGATTGCTACTATAATGATAACAGCGGCAACACCGATAATAATCCCAAGCATCGTTAAGATGGATCGAACCATATGATTCCAAATCGAAGAAAGGGCGATTTTAAAGCTTTCCAAAATATTCATGAGGCTACCACACCCCGGTCATCGGTAATCATGCCATCTTTTATCGTAATAATTCTCTTCGCGTAGGCTGCGATTTCTTCTTCGTGGGTAACGATAATCACCGTTTTTCCTTCTTCGTTCAGCTGGGTAAATAGCTTCATAATTTGGGCGCTTGTTTTTGAATCAAGAGCCCCAGTTGGTTCATCTGCTAGAATAATTGTAGGATTGTTGACAAGTGCTCTGGCAATGGCGACCCGCTGTTTTTGACCTCCGGATAATTCGCCGGGGAGATGCTTCATGCGGTCTTCCAAGCCGACCTTAGTCAGCATTTGTTTCGCCCTTTCGGTTCGTTCCCGTTTTGATATCCCTGCATATATGAGCGGAGAGGCAACATTTTTCAAAGCATTGTCCCGCGGGAACATAAAGAACTGCTGGAAAACAAAGCCGATATGCTCATTTCTTAATTTTGCCAAGGCGCTCTCTTTTGCGGAGTTGATGATTTCGCCGTTTAATTCATAGGTTCCCGATGTCGGGTAATCCAAAAACCCAATGATATTCATTAACGTGGATTTTCCTGAACCTGATGGCCCCATAATCGCAATAAATTCTCCATCTTCAATGGCTAAATCAATTCCATGCAGGACTGGAACCTCAAGTGAACCCTTTCCATAAACCTTTGAGATGTTATTTAACTTCATCAAAAGAGGTCACTTCCATTCCATCATGGATTTGTTCATTTGGCGTGATCACGACAAGCTCACCAAGCTTTACTCCATTCTTAATTTCGATAAATTCATCATTCATTGCGCCTGTCTTGACTTCACGTCTTTCCAGCTTTTTATCCACTAAAACATAGACAACCTTGGCGCCTCCTTCATCGACAAGCGCTGGGTGTGGAACTGCGAGTGGTTTTTCAGCACCGCCGACTTTGATTTCTAATGAGACATGGAAGCCTTGCCGCAGCTCTGAAGTATCGTCGGTTATTGCGACCTTAAACGGATACATCGTCACATTGCCTCCGCCTGGAGGCCCGCCGAAGTCTCCACCGCCACCGCCGTCTGCAGTAGGGAATTGAGAAACAGATTCAATCGTTCCCTTCCATTCCCGGTCTTTAAATACCTTTGGACGAATAATGACTGGCTGTCCGTGCTGAATCTTAACAGCGTCAAATTCACTCATGGTCCCGATCACTTTATATGGCTGACTTGAAATAATATGGATGATAGGTTCTGCTGACCCGGTTTCGGTTTTGGCGACGTTAGGGTCAACTTTTACGATTATGCCATCCATTTTGCTTACCACCGTCATGTCATTTTTCTGAGCAGTTAGTTCTTTAATCTGATCATCAGAGGTGGCAATTTCGGATTTTGTGTTTTCATATTGCATCTCCAGCTGGATTTTTTCATTCGACAGCTGATTTACACTTTCTTGGGTAACAGGAGCCTCTTCTGTACTGTCCGAATTGGAAGCCTGTGTCTGCACTTTCTTTTTTGCATCATTAAGTCGCTTTGTTAGGTCAGCAATTTGATTTTGCTCTGTTTTTGCCCTGCTAGTAAGCAAATCTTTGCTGCGGACGGCTCTAGTAAGTTCGTTTTCTATTTTTGCAGAATCGTATACCAGCAGTGCGTCACCGGCTTTGACAGCCTGGTTTTCTGCCACCTTAATTTCTTTGATTGCTCCTTTTGGGGGCTCAATAAAGATCTTTTGCTCGCTTTCTGGCACAATTTTCCCGGTTACGAGAATCGATTGGGCCAGTTCTTTCTGACTTACTTTTTGAACGGTTATTCCCATTGGTTTTGGTTCCGCGCCCGCCATTTGACTCTGTGGCTTAGTAAAAAAATAAGCGGCTGTTCCCCCGATGATTAATACTGTAATAATCGATACAATCCAAATCCATACCTTTTTCTTCACAATGAACCCCCGTCTAGTAATTTATTTTTCTCTTAGACTAACTTTAGTGTAATTTGGGAAATACTACAATATTTATATAAATATTGGAATATTTAATAGATAATTGGAAAATCATCTATAATTAAGACGAAGTTTTAAACGTTTAGGGTTCAGGTTTAGACAAAGAATATTTTCAAAAGGTGTAGTAGGGGAAACACTCATGGTGATGCCGAAAAGAGAAAAAGGTACAGGGCTTTTATGAGCGCCTGTACCTTTTTCTCTTAATTAAATGAATTATTTCGCCAAGATACTCTTATAAAATCTGATTTAAAAACCTTTGTGTTCGCTCGTGCTTTGGATTTGAGAAGATTTCACTTGGATGTCCTTCTTCTATTATATTGCCGTCGGCAAGCATGACGATTCGGCTTGCTACTTCTTTTGCAAAGCCCATCTCGTGTGTCACGATGACCATTGTCATTCCTTCACGGGCTAAATCCTTCATGACTTGAAGTACCTCGCCCACAAGCTCAGGGTCTAATGCCGAAGTTGGTTCGTCGAATAGCATGGCTTTTGGCTCCATTGCCAATGCTCTGGCGATGGCCACACGCTGTTTTTGCCCGCCAGATAATTGGTCTGGGTAGAAGTTGGCTTTATCCTGGAGGCCTACTTTTTTCAGGAGGTCCATTGCTTTAGAACGGGCCTGATCTTTAGATACACTCTTGACATGAACAGGGGCCTCAATAATATTTTCCAGCACTGTCATGTGCGGGAATAGGTTGAAATGCTGAAATACCATTCCCACTTTTTCTCTTATCTTATTTAGATTCGTTTTTGCGGGATTGATTTTTTCCGTATCGATGATAATGTCTCCGGCTTCTGCTGTCTCTAAAAAGTTTAAACAGCGGAGAAGGGTACTTTTCCCTGAACCACTCGCACCGATTAGGACAACAACCTCTTTTTCTTTTACGTGTAAATCAATATTTTTTAAAACTTGTAGTTCCCCGAAAGATTTTGATAGATTTTTAATTTCAATCATGCGGCTGCTGCCTCCTTCGGTCTACTGACATCCAACCTTTTCTCCAAGCGGTTTGTGAACCACGTGAAAATTAACACGATGATCAAATAATAAAGTCCGACAACAAAGTAGGTTTCAAATGGCATATAATTTTCCCCTTGGACGGTAAGGGCAGTGTTAAATAAGTCTGTTACAGAAATATAGGCAACTAGTGAAGAATCTTTTAAGCTGATAATGAACTGATTCCCCAGCGGCGGGATGGCTCGTTTGAAGGCCTGTGGAAAAATAATTCTGCGCATTGCAAGCGGGTAGGACATCCCTAGCGATCTTGCAGCTTCCATTTGCCCGCGGTCGATCGATTGGACAGCCCCCCTGAAAATTTCTGCTATATACGCCCCAGTATGAATACTTAACGCAAGCGCGCCGGCTGTAAAGCTGTCAAGGGTTAGAAAATTCGCGATTCCATAATATAGGAACATAATTTGAACGATTAACGGAGTCCCGCGGATAAGCCCAATATAAATATCAGAAATCCAATTAAGAAATTTGATAGAAGAGATTTTAAAACTGGCAAAGATGATTCCAATGATTAATGCAAATAGCAGAGAAATAATTGTAATGGAAATCGTCATCCATGAGGCTTTCAAGAAGGCAACACCATGCTCACTGAGGATGCCGATAATATTTTGCCAAAAAGTCATGATTTCATTTCTACCTCCTTTGAAAAAACGTAAGCCCCAAGCATGGAGCTTACGTTATCCAATTTTCCTATTTTGCGTCTTAAAGATGTGCGGGTGCTTACTTTTCAAGTAAGTTTTCGTTGAACCATTTTTTGCTGATTTTTTCGTAAGTGCCATCCTTCTGCATGTCGTCAATGGCTTTGTTGATTTTATCAGCAAGCTCTTTGTTACCTTCTGCAACCGCAACACTAACGCGGTCCTCATTTAGCAGGTTGCCAATCGGCTTGATTTTTAAACCTTTTTCGTTTTTCGCATTCAAACCGACGATTTTATCAGTAATAACGGCATCTAAACGGCCAATTGCCAAGTCCTGAAGAGCGTTAACATCAGATGGATATCCTTTTACTTGATCGGATAGTTCAAGGGCCATATCTTTCCAAGTGCTTGCCTGGATGACGCCGATTGTTTTTCCCTTTAAATCATCTTTTGAAGTAATATTACTGTTGTTCTCAGCCACAAAGATTTGGGCGCCGGATAAATAATATGGGTTTGTGAAGTCTACTTGTTTATCACGTTCAGGTGTTGCTGTCATACTTCCGATAATTGCATCGTATTTTTTAGCTTTTAAACCTTGGATGATAGTTTCCCATTGATTAGTCACAGGATTTGCCTTTACACCAATTCTTTTGGCAATCTCATTACCAATTTCTACGTCAAAACCAGTTAATTTGTCATCCTTCTTAAAGTTTAATGGCGGATATTGCCCGCTCATCGCAAACGATAGTGTACCCTCTTTAATTAGGCCTAAATCTTCACCCTTTGCCTGGTCTGTTTTAGCTGTTTCTTTCGATCCGCACGCTGCTAGAATCAAAAGTAATGCAGAAACTACTAATATCATAAGTTTTCTCATGATGCTTCCCCCTTTTTAATATAAAAAGCACCGTCCATGTGACGGTGCCTGACACCCTCATTAAAAGCTTTGAATTAGATAGTTCTCCACAATTCTCGTGAGAATTGTGACAGTTCTGCCCCATTTCGAGTACAGCCCCAGCCCTCTGAAAACAGTGATTTCAGAGGCTTCGGCGATTTATCCTTTTTCCTATTTTCATAGATTTCACTGAATCTCCAATAGGATACTAATATAAATCGCGACCTCTACCTCATCTCAAAAGCTTAAAGATGAGGAATTAATATTCTTTTCGCAATAATTAGTATAAGTAAATATTTATACATAATCAAGTATAAATTTACTAGAATATTTCCCCATTTGAAAAGACTTGACGAAAATTTGTTAATTGGTATACATTTTTCTACAATACTAATCTTAAAAAAAAGGGGTCAGAATGATGCTGCAATGCCGTGAGGATGTATTGGCATTCACGAACCAACTCGTGAATATCGAAAGTATTGTGAATACAAAGGGTGAAAAAACAATTGCCCAATATTTATATAAATTTATTTCTGCTTTTCCTTATTTTTCAAAAAATCCTTCTCACATGACGATGTCTCAAACCATTCAGGATGAACATGAAAGATATAATGTATTGGCATTTGTCAAAGGTACAAAAGGGAATAGCCGCCGTACGGTCATTTTGATGGGACATATGGACACGGTTGGAATTGATGATTTTAATCACCTAAAAGAACATGCGTGTTTTCCGGATCAACTAATGGCTGCGTTAAAGAGGGAGGAGCTGCCTGCCTCGGCGAAGGAACATTTAGACTCGGGCGACTGGTTGTTTGGTAGAGGGGTACTCGATATGAAAAGTGGAGTAGCCAGCCACCTCTATCTATTAAAATACTATTCTGAGCATCCGGAAGAGCTTGATGGAAACATCGTCTTTTTAGCAGAATGTGATGAAGAGGACAGCTCTCACGGAGTTTTATCAGCCTTAAAGGTCCTGAAAAGCTGGAAACAGGAGCATGGTTTTGAATATGCTGCGGCGATCAATTCCGATTTCGTCTCCCCGCGCTTTGCAGGAGATGTAAATCGCTATATCTATATGGGGACAGTAGGCAAGCTTCTGCCATCCTTTTTTATTACTGGTGCAGAAACGCATGTTGGCTCTTGCTTTGAAGGGCTTGACCCTAACTTTATCGCGGCGGAGCTGACGAAGCAGATTGATTATAATCCCGAGCTTTGCAATGAGGCCTTTGGTGAAATCACAGTTCCCCCTGTTTCTTTAAAACAAACAGACCTGAAACCGTCTTATACCGTTCAGACCGCGTTGTCTGCCTATGTATACTACAATTTCTTCATCCATTCCTGGTCTCCGAAGGATGTCCTAGTGAAATTAAAAGAGCAGGCGCGTATTGCATTTGAAAACGCCTTGAATGCTTTTGATGAAAGATATAAGCAGTTTAGCAGCTTAAGCGGCGAACCATATTTCAAACATCCTTGGCAGCCAAGAGTGTTCACATATGAAGAAATGGAACAACAGTTGGTTATGGAGCACGGTGATACCTTTATCACGCATATGAATCAATTTAAAGAGAGTTTAATGGAGGATAAGGAACTGGATACCCGCATGTTCGCAGCAAGGGTCGTAGAAGAGGCTTGGAACTGGATGAAGGACAAAAACCCTGCCATTATTCTTTTCTATTCATCTCTTTATTCTCCAAGAATTGAGCTGTCCGGCAAGAATGAGCAGGAACAGGCCTTGATTGATGCGTTAAATCAAGCAGTGGAATCGATTCAGCCAGCCTATCCACATCCGATTGTAACGCGGAATTTCTTCCCATATATCTCGGATATGAGCTTTGTTGCGCTAAGCGATGACGAAGAAGGAATAGAGGCTGTTTCCAATAATAATCCTGGCTGGGGAACAAAGCATTACGTGGAGTACCAAGACATCCGCGACTTAAATGTGCCGGTCATCAATATTGGACCTTATGGACTAGATGCTCATAAAAAGCTGGAAAGAATGGAAATGTCCTATTCACTTGAAGTGGTGCCGAACCTAACTAATCTTGTTATCCGGAATTTATTAAAATAATGAACTGGGTGTCCTGTGAGACGCCCTATATTTTTTTGCCGGTAAATTATAAAATGGAAGAATGTTATAAGGAACGATATGATCGGAGGAACAGATGGAGGCGCACATATTAGCTTGGTTTGAAAACAGCGGCACATTTGCAATATGGCTAAGTATCTTGTTGAATATCATCATTAGTTTCCTAGGGGTTGTTCCGAGCGTTTTTCTAACCGCAGCCAACATCAGCTTCTTCGGATTTGGCCACGGATTGTTGATTTCGATTCTTGGTGAGGCCTTTGGAGCCATTATTAGTTTTTATTTATATCGAAAAGGTATCAATAGGGTAAAAAACAAGATTGCGATAAAAAATAAATTTTTAGATAGATTGCAAAATACGCAAGATATGGAAGCATTTTTTCTGATATTCGCACTTAGGATTTTTCCGTTCATCCCTTCTGGAATGGTGACGCTTGTTAGTGCCGGAAGCAAGGTGGGGATTGTTAATTTTTCCATTGCCAGCACGCTTGGAAAAATCCCCGCCTTATTAATAGAGGCTTACTCCGTGAAGCAGGTTTTGGATTGGAGTTTACAAGGGAAAATTATTTTAGGGTTATGTTCAATTTTCATGGTAGTTATTTTAATAAAAAGGTTTCAAAAATAAGAACAAGGGTCCCTGCGAAAAAGTGAGGGTACCCTTGTTTATTTTCCTATTTAAAGATTAATACCTTTCCAACTGTGCCATCAGCGCTTTCCCCAACTACACGGAATTTTAATCCGTAGTTTGGTACGTTACGGCCTGCATCAACTAGGCCAGGGTTGCTGTAGTCAGACTTGTCATCAAAAAGCGGATTCCGCTGAGTGAAGTTGTCGGTCAACGTAAATTGCGATGGATAATTCAAGAACATTTTTTCAGTTTTGCTTAGGCCAAATGCAGCGTCATGTAATTGGTAACGAGAGGAGCTGACAGTTTTATCGCTCCAGGATAGAGCATGCTGGTCAGCATCCACTACACCAAGGAAACCGTCCCCAGGGTGAACGCCAGTCCAGTTATTATCCTGGGATTCGTCAACGTACCAGACAACCAAACCAGGGTCATAGCTCATCAAGCTTGCGCCGCGGCGAAGGTGGGCTAATCCGGCATCGACACCGTTATGGGAGCGCCACTCCAATAGATAATAGTGATTAGAAGTAAATTTCCCATCATGTTTCACGAAGCCATCAAGTGTAAACTTAAGGGACTCTTCTTCCGCACCATCAAATAACAATTGTGTACCATTGGATGTCACTTTCACGTTGTCAACGAAGAACCCATCTAAATTAGTAGCCCAGTCAGTCATTGAACGGAATTGTAGTTTAATTTCCTTTCCAGCAAATTCGCTCAAATCAATGGTCTCATGCACCCATCCATTACTTGACCCGGTATAGCCTGGCAGGTTTTCTTTAATTGCCGGATAACCGTTAGGGTCAAGAGTTGTGCTAGTTAGGCCGGATGATAGGGACTTCCATGTCTTTCCACCATTGGTTGATACCTGCACCATCGCATAATCCCAATCTTTTTCAATGTTGTACCAAGCATCGAAATCCAGGGTTGCGCTCGCTTTACCCGTTAAATCTACTGTGGTTATCATCTTATGGTCAACTTCATCGCCTTTGCCGCCATAATATTCATATTTTCCTTCTTTTGGAGTGTTCAAGGTAGTTACCTTTTTAGGTAAATCAATCCTAACAGCATCATTATTGGTACCTTTTGTTACACCTTCATCAAGAAGAACCGTAGTACCTTCTTTTGTAATGGAATCAGCCTTAAGTGTGGTTCCGGATAACCAGTTACCACCGTGCAAGTTCTGCAGCATTTCTTTAGCGAACGGACTAAAGCCAGAGGGTTCAGTACCCGGAATGTCTCCTGCCCAGCTGCCGCTTGCCATAATCGACCAGTAAGCAATAGCTTCGCCAGCACCACTATATACCGTGTCGTACTCATCAGGAAGACCTAAGTCATGGCCGAATTCGTGGGCGAATACTCCGGCAGCGCCGTCTTCAGGCTCTATGGTGTAATCGTAAGCACCAAGGAGACCGCCAAAACGATCGCTATTAGATGTTCCGCCCGGAACCGCAACTAGGCCTCCTAGATTCGAACGGTGAGACCAAATTGCATCGCCGCCTAAAGAACCTCCGCCAGCTTCTTCACCAACACCAGCATGAAGGACCATTAAATGGTCGATAATCCCGTCCGGCTCGTTATAGACGCCATCACCATCATAATCATCGCGGTCCCATACATCATACTCACTTAAGTCAATATTTGGATCCGCTCCAGCTTTTTTAAGTGCTTCATATATTAGAGTACGAGGACGAATATCGCTTCCGTTTTCGTCCGGATAGTTCCCGCCATAATACGAAGCAGGATGGTCAGCCGTATACCATCCGGCAACAGTTCCATCAACCGTATAGCTGCCACCTGATTGCTGTTCATAATACTGTTTCATAGAAACAAGCTTCTCTCCATTAGGCCCTTCATAGCCGTCTTTACCAAAAATCATATTTTGGAAATGGTCGTGGGTATAATCCTCATACCACATATCCGTTTCATCTTTTGTGATGGAGCTTTTCGCGTAATCTGGAAAATCTATAGCTAAAACCAGGACTTTATCATGGCGTACTTCACCAGCATAATTCTCTTTTTGTACTGAATCCACTGTATTTTTGTTAGCCTGTCCCAATTTATTGCCGTTTCCATTTTTAAGTCCGTTCGATTTTGGCTCGGTACTTTCTTTAACTGTGCCAAGTCCGGCAGGGAGCTGGTCTTTTGTCTTGAAAGCTTTGCCTTTTGCTTTTAGATATTGTTGTAATGCCTTTTCCGCCTCTGCAGGGCTTGCATTTTTAGCAATTTTCCCTTGGCGCTTCAGCATTTCTATTAATCTCTCATCATTAGCAATCCCCAGGTCAACCGTTGACCCCTGTGCCGATACTTTTGCTACCGGCCCTGCGGCTTTTCCGGCAGGTACTGCGGCCACGTTCAGCATTCCTAGCCCTAAAGATAGTGCCAGTGTAGTAGAAAAAAGTTTTCTTCTTTTCATAAAGCCCCTCCTAGACAATATTTGTAACCGTTTTCACTATTTGTTTCAAAAAAACTACGTTATGTACCATTCCCCCTACAGGGTTACTAAAAAAACTTAGCCTCCCTAAGAAAATAGAATCTATTTTAATAATAAAATTGGTACAGAAAATTGTAAATATTTAAAATATTAAATGTTAAAAATAGTTAAATTATCCTAAAAATCGGAAACATGCTTCATTGTTTGATAAGCATTCTTCAACATAAAGCGGGAATTTTCTCCTATTTTTTCAAGTGATTAGGTTTGGTAAAATATTCATTATTCGTTAAAATAGGAAATTGGAATTATATCCCGTATCATAGGGAAGAATTAACGCTTTAAAGCATTGGAGGTCAGGCACCGCTTGGCAATGCGTTAAAGTGATGATTAGGAGGGTTTTTGTGAAGAAGCGAGATAACCCACTGGACAAGCGGTTTAAGATTGCCCACCGGGAAGCGTTAATCGGCGTGGTTCTGGTTGTAATCAATTTTGTATGGTGGTACGGGTTTGCTTACGGTTTGGGTTCCAAAAAGGTAGAAGATTACTCATACATATTCGGCTTGCCGGCCTGGTTTTTCTATAGCTGCATCGCCGGATTTATCGTAATGATCATTCTTGTCAGCCTGACCGTGAAATTTCTATTTAAAGATGTACCGTTTGAAGAGGAAGAGAGGAATGCCGAGTGAACTGGGCAGTCATTACGCCATTAATTATTTTTTTATTCATCATTTTTGCTGTCGGCTTCTGGTCGAATAAATTTGTCCTCAAATCCAATTCGTTTTTGGAGGAATATTTTTTAGGCGAACGTCAGATGGGCGGCTTCATTCTCGCGATGACGATGGTGGCCACCTATGGCAGCGCTTCAAGCTTTATCGGCGGGCCGGGTGTTGCCTATACACAAGGTCTGGGCTGGGTACTGCTGGCGATGGCCCAGCTGGCGACCGGTTATTTCACCTTGATGGTCTTGGGCAAGAAATTTGCGATTATTTCCCGCCGGTATAAAGCCATTACCTTGATTGATTTTTTGAAAAATCGTTATCGTAGCAAGACGGTCGTTCTTTTATCAGCGGCCAGTATTATCATTTTTCTATTCTCATCGATGACGGCTCAATGGATTGGCGGAGCTAGGTTGGTGGAGTCGTTAACTGGACTGCCATATACGGTTGCATTATTAATCTTTGCTTTTTCAGTCCTTGTTTTTGTTATTGTGGGGGGGTTCCGGGCTGTTGCTCTGACGGATACGATTCAAGGCGTCGTCATGTTCATGGGAACTTTAATTCTTCTTATTGCCACTATTAAGGCAGGCGGGGGAATCCCAAGGATAATCTCCGATTTGGCGGCAGAAAATCCTAACTTAATCAGCCCATTTGGTGCCGAACGCACTTTAACGCCGGCGTATGTTTCCTCGTTTTGGATTTTAGTTGGGATCGGCGTCGTCGGCCTGCCGCAGATTGCGGTTCGGGCCATGTCCTATAAAAACTCAAAGGCAATGCATAATGCCATTATCATTGGAACAGTTGTGGTCGGCTTTATCATGCTTGGCATGCACCTCATTGGCGTTTTCGCAAGGCCAGTGCTACCAGGTGTTAAAATCGGCGATACCGTTATGCCGCTGCTCTCTATGAAAGTGCTCCCGCCGTTTGTTGCGGGTATCGTGCTGGCGGCTCCGATGGCGGCCATCATGTCAACAGTTGATGCCCTGTTGATTTTGGTCAGCTCGGCATTGGTGAAGGATGTTTATCTAAATTATATTAAACCGACCGCCAGCGACCAGCAAATTAAAAAGGTAAGTTTCAGCGTAACAGCGATTATTGGCATCCTGGTCATTTTGCTCGCGTTGAGTCCGCCGGATTTAATCATTTGGCTCAATCTATTTTCGTTTGGCGGCTTGGAGTCCGTGTTTATTTGGCCGGTTATTTTAGGCTTGTATTGGAGCAAGGGGAATAAATATGGGGCAATCACATCGATGATTTTGGGGATGAGTTCCTACATTATCTTTGACCGATTTTATCCTAATCCCCTCGGCGTGCATACGGTGGTGCTGCCAATCCTGATTTCCCTGGCCGGATTTGTCGTCGTAAGTATTTTTACTAATTCTAAATCTAACAGTTTTGTACTGGAAAAATAAGAAGCACTTCAGGGTGCCCCGCTTCGGGACTATTTTTGTTGCAATTTTCTTTATGAATTTTTAAAATAAATTAACAGAATGAAGAGGTGGGGGATCCCATTGGTAGAGGTTATTCGCCATTTATCGGCGCTTATCATGCCAGGTTTATTAGTGTTATTTTTTACAAGGGTTACATACAATCGGGTGATTGGACTTGTCCTGACGGTGGCGCTTATCGCAGCTTCTGTATACAAGGGGTATACCAATACGTTTGTCCTGATTGTCATTGACGCCTTTTCGCTGACCGCCGGTTTCTGGCTCGCCGCGAAAATGAAGCCCAAAACCGTTAGAAAAATTGATGGATAATAGTCTGCCTTAATTGGCAGGCTTTTTTTTAGTTTAAAAGAGGGTGCCATCGGTAAAAATAGACCTCTTATTTTTACCAGAAAGAGTATTTTCCATGGACAAAGAGGGAAATACATAAAAAACGAATATTAGTTCGCATATTTCTGGTTTGATTTTGGGTAAATGTGTTAAAATGTTAATATGCAATTTAGGAGGATACACTTTCTAGCTGCCTCAAGAAAGTGTTAACGGTAGTTTTCTAAAAAGGGAGGGAAACCGTGTGAAGGACCAATTTGAGTTAGTTTCAAAGTATTCCCCACAAGGCGACCAGCCGGGTGCCATTAAAGAACTAGTCGAAGGCATCCGAAACAATAAGAAGTACCAGACGCTTCTTGGTGCAACAGGTACGGGGAAGACTTTTACCATTTCAAATGTGATAAAGGAAATTAATAAACCAACCCTTGTTATCGCCCACAATAAAACATTAGCCGGCCAGCTTTACAGCGAGTTCAAGGAGTTTTTTCCAAACAATGCAGTAGAGTATTTTGTCAGCTATTACGATTACTATCAGCCGGAAGCGTACGTTCCGCAGACAGATACGTTTATTGAAAAAGATGCCAGCATCAACGATGAGATTGATAAACTGCGGCACTCCGCGACTTCTTCTTTGTTCGAACGCAAGGACGTCATCATCATCGCCAGCGTATCCTGTATTTACGGCCTCGGTTCGCCGGAGGAATACCGGGAGATGGTGGTTTCCCTCCGCACTGGCATGGAAATTGAGCGCAATCAGCTGCTTCATCGTCTGGTTGATATCCAATATGAACGAAATGATATCGATTTTAAGCGCGGGACGTTCCGTGTACGTGGCGATGTGGTCGAGATTTTCCCGGTTTCCCGCGATGAACACTGTATGCGGGTTGAATTTTTCGGGGATGAAATTGACAGGATCCGCGAGGTTGACGCCCTGACCGGTGAAATCATCGGTGAACGCGATCATGTGGCAATTTTCCCAGCATCCCACTTCGTTACCAGGGAAGAGAAGATGCGAATAGCCATCGAGAATATTGAAAAAGAGCTTGAAGAACGGCTTACCATAATGCGTGAAAACAATAAGCTGCTAGAGGCACAGCGGCTGGAACAGCGCACCCGCTATGACTTAGAAATGATGCGCGAAATGGGCTTTTGTTCCGGAATCGAGAACTACTCGCGCCATCTGACCCTCAGACCGGCAGGCTCGACACCATATACATTAATAGATTATTTTCCAGAAGACTTCCTCATAGTGATTGACGAGTCGCATGTAACTTTGCCGCAAATCAGGGGAATGTTCAATGGCGACAAGGCGCGGAAGGAAGTTCTGGTGGAACATGGTTTCCGCCTTCCATCTGCGTTGGATAACCGGCCGCTCACGTTTGACGAGTTTGAAAAACATATCCACAACATCGTCTTCGTTTCAGCGACACCGGGACCTTATGAGCAAGAGCATACACCAGAAATGATAGAGCAAATCATTCGCCCAACTGGACTACTAGATCCAACCATCGATGTCCGTCCAATCCATGGGCAAATTGATGACCTGATTGGCGAAATTCAGGATCGCGTTAAACGAAACGAACGCGTTCTGGTCACAACTTTAACGAAAAAAATGTCCGAAGACTTAACGGATTATCTGAAGGAAATTGGCATCAAGGTCCAGTATTTGCACTCTGAGATCAAAACGCTTGAGCGGATTGAGATTATTCGTGAGCTTCGTCTTGGCAAATACGATGTTCTGGTCGGAATTAACCTGCTCCGGGAAGGTCTCGATATTCCAGAGGTTTCTTTGGTTACCATTCTTGATGCCGACAAGGAAGGCTTCCTCCGTTCGGAACGTTCCTTGATTCAGACGATTGGCCGGGCGGCCCGGAATGCAAACGGTCATGTCATCATGTATGCGGACCGAATGACCAATTCAATGGAATTGGCCATCAGCGAGACGAAGCGCCGCCGTGCTATACAAGAGGAGTACAATAAAAAGCATGGCATTACGCCTAAGACTATTCAGAAGGATATCCGTGATGTCATCCGCGCTACCCATGCGGCGGAAGAACAGGAAGATTACAAACCGACTGCAGCATTTGGCAAGATGACGAAGAAGGAACGAGACAAACTGATTGGCGATATGGAAAAAGAAATGAAGGCTGCCGCCAAAGCGCTTGATTTTGAGCGTGCCGCAGAGCTTCGTGATTTAATTTTGGAATTAAAGGCGGAAGGGTAACAAAACACCGCTTTTATAAACGGAAGGATGACGTAATGCATGGCAATGGAAAAATTAATTGTGAAAGGTGCCAGAACCCACAATTTAAAAAATGTCGATGTCACCATTCCGAGAGATAAGCTTGTTGTATTGACAGGACTTTCCGGGTCAGGAAAGTCCTCGCTTGCGTTTGATACGATTTATGCAGAAGGTCAGCGCCGCTATGTGGAATCACTCTCGGCCTACGCAAGGCAGTTTCTCGGACAAATGGATAAGCCCGATGTGGACATGATCGAAGGTTTGTCTCCGGCAATTTCAATCGATCAAAAAACAACTAGCCGGAATCCGCGCTCAACGGTCGGAACGGTGACCGAAATCTACGATTATTTAAGATTGTTATTTGCCAGAGTCGGACATCCAACCTGTCCGATTCACCATATTGAAATCTCCTCACAAACCATTGAGCAGATGGTCGACCGTGTTCTCGAATATCCAGAACGCACGAAAATGCAAATCCTCGCTCCAGTGATTTCAGGGCGTAAAGGACAGCATGTTAAGGTATTTGAAGACATTAAAAAGCAAGGCTTTGTCCGTGTCCGAGTTGACGGGGAAATGCTCGACCTGAGCGACGAAATTGAGCTTGATAAAAATAAAAAGCATTCGATTGAAGTGGTTGTTGACCGGATTGTCATTAAAGAAGGTATCGCCGCTCGTGCGGCCGACTCCATTGAAACCGCCTTGGGTCTTGGCGAAGGAAAGGTAATCGTTGATGTCATTGGCGAGGAAGAGCTTCTGTTCAGTGAAAACCACTCATGCCCTCAATGCGGATTTTCGATTGGGGAACTGGAACCGCGGATGTTCTCATTTAACAGTCCGTTCGGAGCCTGCCCGCAATGTGATGGCTTGGGCTCAAAGCTTGAGGTTGATCTCGATTTGGTGATTCCAAATAAAGATTTGACCTTGAAGCAGCATGCCATTGCTCCATGGGAACCAACAAGCTCACAATATTACCCGCAGCTGCTGGAAGCAGTCTGCAATCATTATGGTATTGAAATGGATATTCCTGTAAAGGACCTTCCGGAACACCAGCTTGAAAAAATTCTCTATGGCTCAGGTTCGGAAAAAATTTACTTCCGCTACGAGAACGATTTTGGGCAGCTCCGTGAGGGCTATATCCAATTTGAAGGTGTCATTAGCAATGTCGAGCGCCGCTACAAGGAGACAAGCTCTGATTTCATCCGCGAGCAAATGGAAAAATACATGGGCCATCAGCCATGCCCAACCTGTAAAGGCTACCGTTTGAAGAAAGAAGCACTGGCTGTTTTAATCAACGGCCGTCATATCTCACAAATAACCGAACTTGCCATTGATGAAGCGAAGGCCTTTTTCTCGAGCCTACAGCTTTCCGAAAAAGAAGAGCAGATTTCTAGATTGATTTTACGAGAAATAGACGAGCGCATAGGCTTCCTCATCAATGTTGGCCTTGATTATCTGAATTTAAGCAGGCAGGCAGGAACCCTTTCAGGTGGAGAGGCTCAGCGGATCCGCTTAGCGACGCAAATTGGTTCCCGGCTGACCGGCGTGCTCTATATCCTGGATGAACCGTCTATCGGCCTTCACCAGCGCGACAATGACCGGTTAATTGGGACGCTGCAAAATATGCGTGATATCGGCAACACGCTGATTGTCGTTGAGCATGATGAGGATACGATGATGGCGGCGGATTACTTGATTGATATTGGTCCGGGTGCGGGGGTGCACGGAGGTGAAGTCGTTTCCGCTGGGACGCCGGCAGAGGTGATGGCCGACCCGAACTCGCTGACAGGCCAGTATTTGTCCGGGAAAAAGTTTATTCCACTGCCGCTTGAACGCCGCAAGCCGGATGGCCGCTATGTTGAAATCAAAGGGGCGGCCGAAAACAACTTAAAAAATGTCAACGTGAAGATTCCATTAGGGCAATTTATCGCCGTAACGGGCGTTTCCGGTTCCGGAAAAAGTACGCTTGTGAATGAAATCCTTCATAAGGCACTGGCACAGAAGCTTAATCGCGCAAAAACGAAGCCAGGCCAACACAAGAGTATTAAGGGTATAGAACATTTAGAAAAGGTCATTGATATCGACCAGTCACCAATCGGTCGGACGCCGCGCTCAAATCCGGCAACTTACACCGGTGTGTTTGATGACATTCGTGATGTGTATGCTGCCACAAATGAATCCAAAGTCCGCGGATACAAAAAGGGCCGCTTCAGCTTTAACGTAAAAGGCGGCCGCTGTGAGGCCTGCCGCGGTGATGGGATTATTAAAATCGAAATGCACTTTTTACCTGATGTGTATGTTCCTTGCGAGGTTTGCCACGGTAAACGCTACAACCGTGAAACGCTCGAGGTAAAATATAAAGGCAAAAATATTTCTGAAGTTCTCGATATGACCGTTGAGGACGCAGTGAAATTTTTTGAAAACATTCCAAAAATCAGCCGCAAGCTCCAGACGATTTATGATGTGGGACTAGGTTACATGACGCTTGGCCAGCCGGCAACGACGATGTCGGGAGGGGAAGCGCAGCGCGTCAAGCTTGCCTCCGAGCTGCACCGCCGCTCCAATGGCCGTTCGTTCTATATCTTGGATGAGCCGACAACCGGCCTCCATGTAGATGATATTTCACGTTTGCTTGTGGTGCTGCAGCGGCTAGTCGAAAATGGCGACACCGTGTTGGTCATTGAGCATAACCTGGATGTTATCAAAACCGCCGATTACCTGATCGACCTTGGACCAGAGGGCGGCGACAAAGGCGGTACGATTGTCGCTACGGGAACCCCAGAAAAGGTTGCTGAAGTTCCAGAATCGTACACTGGAAAATACCTCAAGCCAATCCTTGAGCGCGACCGATTAAGAATGAAACAGGAAATTGAAGATAAAAGTGCGATCAATGCATAGATAAGGTCTAAGAAGAGCCGGAACCGCTTCTGAAGTGGGGCCGGCTCTTTTTTGTCTGGGAAATTACCGATTAATGGATGCTGCTGACTCCGGAATTGGTGTTCGGCGGATAACGGCAGGAAATAGGCGGATATGATGCACAGTTCGGCGGATATACCCAAAATTTTGGCGGATATAATCGGGAATTCAGCGGATAACTCCCAATATCTGGCGGATAATCCCGAGACCCCTATCCCATACTACCTTGAGCGTATAAAAAGCACCGACTTCAAAATTTCGAAACCTTTCCCGGCCCAATCCGTAAATAAAGGATAAGGGGTGGTGGAGAAAATGGAATCGAGAAAAGTTCTCTCAAGTCTGTGTTATTTCAGCATTTTTTTCGCAGGATTTCTTTTTCCGTTGGTTGTTTATTTTGCATCGGGGGATGAGGTCACCAAGGGGCATGCAAAGAAGTCGTTACTGTCACACTTGCTGCCCGTCGTTTTGACTCCCTTGGCTGTGGTTGCTTTTATCATAGATATGGCCAATTTCCAAGACCAAATTCCGATAATATTTATTGTTAGCCTTATTGTCCTTGCGATCATATGGGTCGTTGTAATCATTTGGAACGTGATAAAAGGCGTAAAGGTCTTGATGGCTGAATAGGATTTTATGAGGAAAAATATTAAACCTTAGAGGGTGGAAACCATGAAAGAGGAACGTACGCGAATTTTAAAAATGGTCGAAGAGGGTAAGCTGTCAGTTGAGGAAGCCTTAACCTTGCTCGAAGAATTGGAGAAGGCTCAAGCTGCGATGGAGCAAAAGCAGGCGCAAATCCTAAATGAGTTATCATCGGCCGTTCACTTTGAGGAGGCGAAAAAGGAAGATCCTGTTTTTGCTAAGTATCAATCGACAAAGGAAAAGATTTTTGAATTTGTCGATACTGCTTTGAAAAAAATAAAAGAGATTGATTTGGACCTGAATTTTGGCCATTCCTATGAAATTTCGCATATTTTTCACCATGGCAATGTAGAACTCAAGGACATGGATATTGACCTTGCGAATGGCTCTGTGAAACTAGTTGCTTGGGATCAGCCGGATGTTCGGGTGGAGTGTCAGGCAAAGGTTTATCGCGTTGACAATCAGGATCAGGCCCGCCAAAACTTTTTAAGGGATGTTACGTTTACAGTGGAGTCCGAAAAGCTGAGCTTTTTAACCCAGCAAAAATGGATGAAGGTGGATGCCGTGATGTTCGTGCCCAAAACGCAGTATGATAAGGTACGGGTGCGGATCTTTAATGGCTCCATTTCCGGCGGTGATATTAATGTAAATGATCTGCGTGTAAAAACTGCAAATGGGAAAATTAAGCTGGAACAGCTCTCAGGCACAAAAGCAGAGATAGAAACAGCGAACGGGAAAATCAAGGTCAAGAACAGCCGCTTTGATGAGCTCGAGGCCGAGACGATAAATGGTGCGATAAAGCTTGACGGTGATTTTAAAAAGGCGGAGGCCCAATCCTTTAATGGGCATGTCAGCGTGAACTTAAGTGGTGACCGTTGCGAATGGATTCATGCCAAAACAACGTCAGGCCCAATTGATTTGTATATTCCCGAGAGCCTGCCGGTAAATGGCGAGCTTAAGACCAATCTGGGCGGCTTTAATCTAAAGCTTGTCGGCGTGCAGATTTTAGAGGAAAAGAGTGAAATGATTCAAAAATCGCTTCGCTTCCAATCCGTCAACCACCCTGATAAAATGTTAAAAATATACGCGGACTCTAAATCGGGTTCGATTTCATTGCAAAAATCGTTTGAATAATTAGGGACTTTGCAAATATATTTTAATGAACAAGCTTTATTAATTTTTTGTAATAGGAGTTTGGTTACATGAGATGGCTGATAGGATGTTTGATCAATGCAGTATTGTTCATGGCGTTTGCCGGTTATTTTCACGATAGCTTATATCTGACAGGATTTTGGGCTGCGCTGCAGGCCAGCATCCTTTTGTCCATCTTAAATATACTAGTACGTCCATTGCTGATCCTGTTCACTCTTCCGGTGACGGTCCTGACAATGGGGTTGTTCCTGTTCGTGATTAATGCGATGACGCTTGAGCTGACAGACTATTTAATGGGGGATGCATTCGAAATCTCCGGTTTTGGCATGGCCCTCTTTTTCTCCTTGCTCATGTCGCTCATCAATATTATCCTTCAAAAAACGATTATGGACTCAGACAGATCTTCAAGGAAAAAATAAACGAAATACCCGCCCCAAACTGGGGGCGGGTATTTTTGTATGGTGACACGTTACACATTTAAACAACTAAAGTATGGTTTAGATAAAAAAAATGTTAAAATAGGAGCAAATTGATTTTTTGATGTAGTTTGTTTTGAAATGAGTGGAAATTTGAAGGAGGTAGCTTCCTTGCCTAAGGTCCGTACAAAAGATGTGTTAGAAAAATTTCAGCTTGAATTGATTTGCGGAGAAGAGGGTATTAATCGCCCGATTACGATGAGTGATATTTCCCGGCCTGGAATTGAAATGGCCGGTTACTTTGAATATTACCCGGCAGAACGCATTCAGCTTTTAGGAATGACAGAGTTATCTTTTTTCGAAGAGCTTCCTGAAAGAGATAAAGCTTCCAGAATGGAGCGGCTATGCACAGATATCACACCGGCTATTATTGTGACGAGAGGCTTGGAGGTTCCTCCTGTGTTAATTGAAGCAGCAGAGCGGGAATCTGTACCGGTTCTCAGAACCACTTTAAAGACGACCCGATTCTCAAGCCGTCTGACCAATTATTTGGAAAGTAAACTGGCGCCTACCACGGCTGTGCATGGGGTATTGGTGGACGTTTACGGCATTGGTGTGTTAATTACCGGAAAAAGCGGCGTCGGTAAGAGTGAAACAGCGCTGGAGCTTGTTAAGCGCGGACACCGTCTCGTTGCCGATGACTGCGTGGAAATCCGTCAGGAGGACCAGGACACACTGGTGGGAACGTCACCGGAATTAATTGAGCATTTATTGGAGATCCGCGGCCTAGGCATCATCAACGTGATGACGCTGTTCGGTGCTGGGGCAGTCCGCAGCAACAAACGGATTACGCTTGTCATCAACCTGGAAATCTGGGATGCCAAGAAGCAATATGACCGCCTTGGCTTGGATGAAGAGAAAATGAAAATCATCGATACTGAGGTAACGAAGCTGACCGTACCGGTCCGTCCAGGACGGAACATTGCCGTCATCATTGAAGTGGCAGCCATGAACTACCGCCTTAAACGTATGGGTGTCAATGCCGCTCAGCAATTTACCGACCGCCTGTCCGACGTTATCGAAGATGTCGAGCATGAAGAGATGTAAAGGGAAGGAATTCGTGGCGGAACTAATGAACCACATGAACAGTTTTAATAGGAAGAGGAGAATTAGATGAACGAAAATATTCAGCCGCTAAACCCTATCGCCTTTTCGCTTGGTCCCATCCAGGTGCATTGGTATGGGATTATCATAGGCTCCGGCCTTGCTCTTGCCTTGTACCTGGCAATTCGTGAAGGAAACCGCCGCGGTCTGCCGAAGGATACGTTTGCCGATTTAATGCTTTGGGCGATTCCGATTGCCATCATTTCTGCCCGCATTTATTATGTTATTTTTGAATGGGGCTATTACAAAAACCACCTGGCAGACATTCCGCAAATTTGGAACGGTGGAATTGCTATTCACGGCGCCTTGATTGGTTCCGTCCTGACGGCATACATTTTTTCAAAAAAACGGGGGATTTCCTTTTGGAAAATTGCCGACATTGCTGCGCCGAGCATCATCCTCGGGCAGGCTATCGGCCGCTGGGGCAATTTCATGAACCAGGAAGCCCACGGCGGGGAGGTTACCCGCACCTTCCTTGAAAACCTGCATTTGCCGGAATTCATTATTAACCAAATGTACATTAACGGTGCTTATTATCATCCAACATTTTTATACGAATCGCTTTGGGACTTCGCCGGTTTTATTCTGTTAATGCTTCTTCGCCGCGTTAATTTCCGCCGCGGGGAATTGTTCTTAACGTATGTGATCTGGTACTCCATCGGCCGCTTCTTCGTCGAAGGTCTTCGTACAGATAGCCTAATGCTAGGCAGCCTGCGCATGGCACAAACCATTTCGATTGCGCTAATCGTTGGTGCGATTATCATTTTAATTTACCGCCGGAAAAAACAGCTGTCGGAAACAAGGTATTTGGAGCAGACAAACTAGGTTCTAAAAATTATTAGATAAAATGAAACCACATGTAAAAACATAAAAGGGAGTTTTGGGGAAATGCTGTTCAACTCGATTAAAAACGGACTCCTGTCTGGGTTAAAGACAACTTGGACATTGGGGAAAATCATTTTTCCAGTTACGCTGATCGTCGCCGTGCTGCAGTATACACCAGTATTGCCGTGGATCATCAAGCTGATTTCCCCGCTGATGAAGCTTTTGGGACTCTCTGGAGATGCCGCCATTCCGCTTGTTCTTGGCAATTTCCTGAACCTTTATGCGGCAATCGGAGCCATTTTGACACTCGATTTTTCCGTAAAAGAAGTGTTTATTTTAGCCGTTATGCTATCCTTTTCACACAACTTATTTATCGAATCCGGTGTTGCGATGAAGGCTGGCGTCAAACTTTGGGTCGTCCTGACAACAAGGCTGGGATTGGCGATTGTTTCTGCTGCGGTGATTAATCTTGTCTGGCATGGCGGCAGCACCCCAGCCAAGTACGGCTTAATCGAAGCACAAACAGGGCATCCATCAAGCCTCGGGGGAATCTTTTTACAAGCGATTGAAAAAGCGGGCCTCGGGATCCTGCAACTCGCGATGATTGTTATTCCGCTTATGGTGGTCATTCAGATTTTGAAGGATATTAACTGGTTGAAAAAGTTTTCGAAAACGATGGCTCCTGTTACCAAATCGCTTGGCATGCAGGAGAATACCTCCACGACCATGGCTGCAGGTCTCTTGTTCGGGCTGGCGTACGGTGCAGGCGTCATGATTCAAGCCGTTAAAGAGGACGGAGTCAGCCATAAAGACGTGACCTTAGCATTTATTTTTCTCGTCGCCTGTCATGCAGTTGTCGAGGATACATTAATTTTTGTACCGTTAGGCATCCCAGTTTGGCCGTTGTTCTTGATCCGGCTGGGGGTAGCGATTATCTTAACCTTAATCGTCGGCACCATTTGGCGGCGGTCAGGTCTACTAAGAAAGGAAGCTGCATAGTGAAAATTACTACAATCCTATTTGATTTAGATGGAACTTTGATTGATACAAATGAATTAATTATCTCATCGTATTTGCATACATTGGAAAAATTTTATCCCGGCAAGTATCAGCGCGAGCATGTTTTGCCGTTCATGGGTCCAACCCTTAGTGAGGCGTTTAGCACCGTAGACCCCGAGCAGGTAGACGATATGATTGCTGAGTACCGGGCATTTAATGTTGCAAATCATGATTCCTTTGTGAAAGAATTCCCTGGTGTATTTGAAACAATTCAAGCTTTAAAGGAAAAGGGCTATAAGCTTGCGATCGTTACGACTAAACGTCTTGATGTGGCGATGATGGGGCTGCGCTTGACGAAGATGGATTCGTTTTTTGAAACGGTCATTGCTTTGGATCATGTCACCAAGGTCAAGCCTGATCCAGAACCAATTTTTAAAGCATTGGAACAGCTTGGTTCGTCCCCATCTGAAGCGATGATGGTTGGCGACAATCTCCACGATATTTTAGGCGGAAAAAATGCTGGGGTATTGACGGCAGGTGTCGCTTGGTCGGCTAAAGGCCGCAATCACATTGCCGAGCAAAATCCAGATTACATCTTAGAGGAAATGCCGGATTTATTAAAAATCCTTGATAAATAAAAAATCCTCGGAGAGTGAGAAGTATGAGGAAAACGGTCCGCTACCCTGTCAAGGGCGCGAACTCCCTTTGGCAGGTTTACAAAACGGTGTCTTTCTGGAAGGTTGCCAAAAATTTTATTATTATTCAATTGGCGCGCTATACACCTTTTATGAGTGTGAAAAACTGGCTGTATCGAACTTTTCTCGGTATGAAGGTAGGGGAAAAGACTTCGTTCGCGCTGATGGTTATGCCGGATATCATGTTCCCGGAAAAAATTAGCGTCGGCCGCAATACGGTCATCGGTTTTAATACGACGATCCTCGCCCATGAGTATTTGATAAAGGAATACCGCTTGGGTGATGTTATCATTGGAGACGAAGTGATGGTCGGCGCTAACTCGCTTATCATGCCCGGGGTGACGATCGGCGACGGGGCCATTGTCTCAGCGGGTACGATGGTACATAAGGATGTTCCTCCCGGCTATTTTGTCGGGGGCAACCCAATGCAGGTCATTTATACAAAAGAGCAGCAGGCCGATCGCTGGGCCGATGATCCGATTTATGGGAAAAAAGAATAATTGAAATGGAAGTCTGGTCTGGAGTGTTTGACCAGGCTTTTTTTTGATAGTGGTTTTTGTGGTTTGGCGGATATTTATAGGGCTTCAGCGGATTTTTAGATAAAGTTCGCAGATACGTTTCCTAGTTTGGCGGATATTGGACAAGGTTTGGCGGATAACACTCTAAAATTGGCGGATAGTTGCCAGTCTGATCTTTTGAAAGCAACCTTTTTGGTGTATAAAATCCGGAATCAGGCGAATAATACATAAGATTTGGCGAATCAGCCAATACCCTCAGCCAGAAATCCCACAAAAAGTCTTTATATTCAATGTTTTTTCATTGACGAAAACCACGACAAGGTTTAAACTACATATAATTAACTTTAATTCTCTAATACATTAGCAGACTAAAGCGTTCGAAAAGGATGGGAAAGATGAGCCGCTTGTTTATGTTTGAAAAGCCTTTAGGGATGCGGGATACGCTCCCAGAATTATATGAAAAAAAGCATCAAGTACGTTCCTCAATTGCGGATACGATGAAGCTTTGGGGCTATCAATTTATTGAAACCCCGACTCTTGAATACTATGAAACCGTTGGTGCGGCATCGGCGATTCTCGATGCACAGCTTTTTAAATTGCTTGATAAAGAGGGGCATACCCTCGTTTTACGTCCTGAAATGACAACTCCGATTGCACGCGTGGCGGCTTCCAAGTTATTAAATGAGGACCTGCCGGTTAGATTGGCGTACTCGGCAAATGTATACCGGGCCCAGCAGCGCGAGGGCGGACGGCCCGCTGAATTTGAGCAGATTGGTGTCGAATACTTGAATGACAATACTGTCTCCTGCGACGGTGAGACGATCGCTTTATTAATTTCTTCTTTAAAAAAAGCAGGCTTGTCAGAATTTCAAGTCTCAATCGGACATGTCGGGTTTTCCCAGGAACTGTTCATGCAGATTCTTGGCACCAACGGCAGGGCGACAGCACTAAGGAAGTTTTTATATGAAAAAAATTATGTCGGCTATCGCGAAAGCGTACAGTCGTTCAACCTCTCTTCGATTGATAAACAAAGGCTATTGAAGCTGCTTCAACTAAGGGGTGGCGAAGAGGTAATCGAATTTGCCTTGGACGTTATTGAAAATGACAAAGGCAAGCAGGCGATCACAGAATTACAAGAGCTGTGGGATGTCATTAAGGATTATGGTGTCGAAGAGCATGTGAAGTTTGATTTTTCAATCGTCAGTCATATGAGCTACTATTCTGGCATTTTATTTGAGGTTTATGCCGGGAATGTCGGCTTTCCGATTGGCAACGGCGGCCGCTACAGCTTACTTGAGAAGTTTGGGAAAAATGCAACTGCAACAGGGTTTGCGGTCCGGCTTGATATGCTGCTCGAGGCAATGGGAGGCGGCCAAACGGAAACTACTGGGCATTGCATTTTGTTCAGTCAGGAACGGCGGAAGGAAGCCTTCGAACTTGCTCGGAAACTGCATGAGGAAGGAACCAGAACAGTGCTTCAGGATATTACAGGCGTTAAAGACATAGATGCTTTTACTAAAAAATTCGCCGATACGACCTTTTTAATCGGAGGTGGACAGCGATGAACAATGTATTGACAATTGCCATGCCAAAGGGCCGAATTTTTGAAGAAGCGGCGGAATTGCTGCGGAAAGCAGGCTATAAACTTCCGCCGGAATTTGATGATTCCCGTAAACTCATCATCGATGTTGCCGAGGAAAACCTGCGCTTCATTCTGGCAAAGCCGATGGACGTGGCGACCTATGTTGAGCATGGTGTAGCAGATGTCGGAATTGCTGGCAAAGACGTTTTGCTCGAGGAAGAGCGTGATGTCTATGAGCTCCTTGATTTAAAAATCAGCTATTGCTATTTGGCAGTTGCAGGGCTTCCTGATACTAAAATGAACGATGTGGCACCAAGAGTGGCGACGAAATATCCAAACGTTGCAGAGGCCTATTTCCGCGAGCAGGGGGAACAAGTCGAAATCATTAAATTGAATGGCTCCATCGAACTCGCCCCGATCATCGGGTTATCTGACAGAATTGTTGACATTGTCTCTACCGGCCGGACCCTAAAGGAAAACGGGCTTGTGGAATACGAAAAAATTGTTGATATTACGTCAAGACTCGTTGTAAATCCAGTCAGCTACAGAATTAAAGATGCGCAAATTGACGACCTAGTCGCACGTCTTCATGAAGTTGTGGGGGGTTAATAAATGAAAATACAAAGAGTGCAGGATCTAATTTCGATAAAAAGATCAATTGAAGCAGGGACCTCCGAGCAGCAGGCGGTTGTCAAAGGAATCATCGCCGATGTCCGCAGCCGTGGGGACGAGGCATTAAGTGAATATACAGAGAAATTTGACCGTGTAATGTTATCTTCTTTTTCCGTAACAGAAGAGGAAATTGAAGAAGCCTACATGAAGGTTGATGAGCAATTTATTTCCATCGTTCGTGAGGCAGCGGAAAATATCCGTACATACCACGAAAAACAGCTTCGTCCTTCCTGGATGACGACGGAGGAAAATGGCACAATTCTTGGTCAAAAAATTACCCCGCTTGATTCAGTCGGCGTATATGTGCCGGGCGGAACGGCTGCTTACCCTTCATCGGTGCTGATGAACGTGGTTCCAGCAAAGGTTGCCGGTGTGAAAAGGATTGTCATGGTTTCCCCGCCGGATGCGGATGGGAAACTTCCTGCAGCGGTACTTGTCTCAGCAAAAGAAGCCGGTGTCGTAGAAATCTACAAGGCTGGCGGAGCCCAGGCCGTGGCGGCGTTAGCGTACGGTACGGAAACCATTCAAGCCGTAGATAAAATCACCGGTCCGGGAAATATTTACGTTGCGCTTGCTAAACGCGAAGTATTCGGCGATGTCGACATCGATATGATTGCCGGCCCAAGTGAGATTGCTATTTTAGCAGACGAAACAGCCAGGGCAGACGAGGTGGCAGCTGACCTGTTATCCCAGGCGGAGCACGACCCGCGGGCCTGCAGTGTATTGGTAACACCGTCATTGGAGTTGGCCGAAGCGGTTGCAACAGAGGTTGAAAAGCAGCTTGCTGTGCTGCCACGAAGAGAAATTGCCGCCCAATCAATTGCGGATTATGGAGCTATCTATGTAACGGAAAATATCGATGAGGCGGTTGAAACGGTCAACCAGCTAGCGCCAGAACACCTTGAAGTGATGACAGCAAACGCAATGGAGCTGTTAGGGAAAATTCGTCATGCCGGAGCCATTTTTATCGGACGATACAGTTCTGAACCAGTTGGCGACTACTTTGCCGGCCCGAATCATGTGCTTCCGACAAATGGAACGGCACGCTTTTCGAGCCCGCTCAACGTGGATGATTTTCAAAAGAAATCCAGTGTCATCATATATAGTGAAAAAGCATTAAAGGCTAACGGCGAAAAAATTGCTGCATTTGCCAGGATGGAAGGGCTTGAGGCCCACGCTCGCGCCGTTGAGGCGAGATTAAAAAACGATAACTAGTGGGGTGAGCTCGTGGAACGAGTTGCAAGAGTGGATAGAAAAACAAATGAAACGAATATAAAGCTGACGTTTGATGTGGATGGCGAAGGAAGTTCCAACCTGGAAACAGGGGTACCATTCTTAAGCCACATGCTCGATTTGTTTACAAAACACGGACAATTTAATTTAACAGTGGATGCAAATGGTGATATTGAAGTCGATGACCATCACACTACGGAGGATATCGGCATTTGTCTGGGGCAGGCGCTTCGTGAAGCCCTTGGTGACAAACGTGGTATCAAACGTTATGGCAATGCTTTTGTTCCGATGGATGAAGCATTGGCGCAGGTAGTGGTCGATCTTAGCAATCGCCCGCATTTGGAAATGCGTGCGGAATTCCCTGGCCAGAAGGTAGGAACCTTCGATACCGAATTGGTTCATGAGTTTCTCTGGAAGCTAGCCCTGGAGGCCCGGATGAATCTCCATGTAATCGTCCATTATGGAAAAAATACACACCACATGATTGAGGCTGTTTTTAAAGCACTTGGCCGGGCACTCGATGAAGCCACAACCATCGACCCGCGCATCAAAGGTGTTCCATCTACAAAAGGAATGCTGTAGATACTAGAAAATTCGGGGAGTAACAGGCACCGCGTGCCACTGCACCAGAAAGGATGTTTATATGATCGGTATTGTAGATTATGGCATGGGGAATTTATTTAGTGTCAGCAAAGCGCTGGAACGTCTGGGGGCAGATTATTTCATTTCAGCCAATCATAGTGAATTACTTGAGGCTGATGCGTTGATTTTGCCTGGGGTTGGTGCCTTTCGTGATGCGATGGAGCGTCTGCCTGCAAATACAATCAAGGAATTTGCTGCCACTGGAAAACCGTTACTTGGTATTTGCCTTGGCATGCAGCTTTTGTTTGAAAACAGTGAGGAAAATGGTTTTACGGAAGGTCTTGGTCTCTTGCCGGGCAGTGTCCGCCGTTTCCCTGGCCGCTCCGAGAACGGTGAACCATACAAGGTTCCCCACATGGGCTGGAACCGGCTTAAGTTCGTGAATGCCTCGCCGCTTACTAGCAATTTGGAAGAGGATTATGTCTACTTCGTTCATTCTTATTTTGTGAATGCGGAAAACTCTGAGGTTCTTATTGCCAAAGCGGATTACCATGAACAGGTTTCCGCTGTTGTCGGCCGCGATAACATTTTCGGAATGCAATTCCATCCCGAAAAAAGCAGCCGGCTTGGAATGGCCCTGCTTGATAATTTTTTTAAAATAGCAGTTGAAAGGAAGGCAGTACGATGACTTTCACCATTTATCCCGCAATTGACATGCGGGGCGGGAAATGTGTCCGCCTTCTGCAAGGCGATTACGACAAAGAAACAGTTTACGGCGATTCTCCATTTGACATGGCTCAGACCTTCGCGGCTGATGGTGCCGAATGGATCCATATGGTCGACCTAGACGGGGCAAAGGATGGCAAGCGGGTAAATGACCGTTTTGTAATTGAGGCGGCTCAGCAGCTCGCTAATGTGAAAATTCAAATCGGCGGCGGGATTCGTTCCGAGGCTGATATTGCCCATTATTTAGAGAATAGTGTTGACCGAGTTATTATTGGAAGTATTGCGGTTTCCAATCCAGAGTTCGCTATTGATATGATTAAAAAGTTCGGCGGGCGGATTGCCGTCGGAATCGATGCAAAAAATGGCTATGTGGCTACACATGGTTGGCTCGATACTTCTGAAGTGAAGGCGGTCGAGCTTGGGAAGCGCTTCGCAGATGCAGGGGCTGAGACCTTTATTTTTACCGATATTGCCACAGACGGAATGCTTTCGGGACCCAATATTGTTGCTGTCAGTGAACTGGCTGAAGTTACTGGCAAAAACGTCATTGCCTCAGGCGGAGTGAGCAACCTTGCGGATTTACAGGCCCTATCCACGGCAAAAGGTATCGGTGGAGCAATCGTTGGCAAGGCCCTTTATGAAAAAAGATTTACCTTAAAGGAAGCTTTAACAATTGGTCAGCTTTAAAACAGGGGCGGGGGAGAAATCATGACTTTAACGAAAAGAATTATACCCTGCTTGGACGTGAAGGACGGGCGGGTAGTAAAGGGAATTCAATTTGTCCAGCTGCGCGACGCCGGCGATCCGGTAGAACTGGCGCGGATTTATGATGAGCAAGGGGCCGACGAGCTTGTGTTTCTTGATATCTCGGCTTCGGTTGAGGGACGAAAAACAATGGTTGAGGTCGTTAAGGCGGTTGCCTCCGAGTTGGCCATTCCTTTTACGGTTGGCGGCGGCATCAATTCATTGGAAGATATGAAAAAAATTCTTCGTGCCGGGGCAGATAAGGTTTCTTTGAATACTGCGGCGGTCCAGAATCCGGAACTTATTCGCGAAGGGGCCGACTTTTTCGGATCCCAGTGTATCGTTGTAGCCATTGATGCAAAATATGATTCAGAGCTTGGAACATGGCGTGTTTATACACACGGCGGCCGCAAGCCCACTGACAAAAAGGTAATTGATTGGGTGAGGGAGGCAGCGGAGCTTGGAGCCGGTGAAATTTTGCTGACCAGCATGGACAGCGATGGCGAGAAAAACGGTTTTGACCTCTCTCTTACGAAGGCGGTCAGTGAAGCCGTTACGATTCCGGTGATTGCCTCAGGCGGTGCCGGAAATGCGGAGCACTTTGCTGAAGCCTTTTTGGAAGGTAAAGCCGATGCCGCACTTGCCGCATCCATTTTTCATTACAAGGAAACTTCAGTGCAGGAAGTTAAAAGCTATTTGCGCGAAAAGGGACTGGCCGTCCGTTAAAAGCGCCGGCCTGTGGATCTTTTTTTATAAAAAACTAAGTTCGATTTCAAAAAAGGAAGTGAAGGTCCGATGAATCCGGACACTATCAAATTTGACGAAAAGGGATTAGTCCCTGCTATTATTCAGGATGCAGAAACATTAGAAGTTTTGACACTTGCTTATATGAATAAAGAGTCGCTTGCGAAAACATTGGAAACAGGTGAAACCTGGTTCTACAGCCGCTCCCGCCAGGAATTGTGGCATAAGGGGGAAACAAGCGGCAACACCCAGTCTGTCGTCAACATTAAGTACGATTGTGATCAGGATGCCTTATTGGTGCTTGTGAATCCTAAAGGACCAGCATGCCATACAGGAGCGGTCAGCTGTTTTTCAGGGGAAGAGGTTGCGGATCGCAAATCCAGCCTAGGGGACTATCAAATTTTACAAACCCTTGAAAAGGTCATTTTGGACCGCGAACGGGAGCGTCCGGAAGGCGCGTATACCACTTACCTTTTTGAAAAAGGTGTCGATAAAATTTTGAAAAAGGTCGGTGAGGAAGCTGCCGAGGTCATCATTGCAGCAAAAAACCGCGACCATGGAGAACTGAAATGGGAAGCAGCCGACCTTCTTTATCACCTGCAGGTATTGCTGGTGGAGCAAGGCCTTCCATTCAAAGAAGTATTACGTACATTGGAAGAAAGACACAAGGACCGGTCCTGATTTTGGACCGGTTTTTCTATTTAATAATACCTATTTTAGGAAGGGTTCGTCTTTTTTCAAACGGTTTGGCGGATATCTATTCCATTTTGGCGGATATTCAACTGAATTCGGCGGAATTGCCCCCAACTTGGTGGATATCTCCGTGTACTCAGCGGATAACTTTCCATATTTGGCGGATTCCCTTTTCAGGTCGGGTTTGATCAACCTTCCTACCCAAAATAATAACCATTTTTAGCTAAACCCCGCTCCGGAAATTTTTTCATACCGCCCAAAGCCCTAAATCCTTCTCGTACAAGAGTCAATTGTGTTATACTACATTAGTTATGAAAGGATGATGGAGGACTGCATGAGTAAAGACGCAAAAGCAAGAATGCAAAAGGGGAAAATACTCTCATTTGTTCCTACAGGGGAATATTATTTCAAGAAAGGAATTAAGGCATACCATCGCCGTGATTTTTTCAAAGCGAAAAAATATCTGGGACGGGCGCTGCAGCTTGAGCCGGGCGAACCGATGATTGCGTGCCAGCTGGCCATTGTATCGACTGAACTTGGCGAGTTTGAAGATTCCAACCGACTCCTGCATCTCATCCTTGAAGATCTTGACCATGAAATGGTGGAGTGCCACTACTTCTTAGCAAATAATTATGCCCATTTGGGATTTTTTAAAGATGCTTATCACCATGCCAACTTGTATATGGAATTGGATGCAGGTGGGGATTTTTCAGAGGATGCGGAGGAATTGCTTGAGCTTCTCGCATTGGAGTCGGATGATTTGGCTGAAGATTTCTTTCAGCAGGACGACCTAATCGTTAAACAGGAGCAGGCTCGCGAGCTGCTCGAATCAGGTTATTTCCCAAAAGCGATTGAACTATTAAAGGAAGTCATCAAGGAGTACCCGGAATACTGGTCTGCCTACAACAACCTAGCGCTCGCTTATTTCTATTTAGGCAAAGGCGAGAAGGCGGACTCCATCTTAAATGATGTTTTGAAAAAGAACCCCGGGAATCTGCACGCGCTATGCAATAAAATGATATTTGCCCATTATCAAGGGCGTATCAAATATGTCAATGAGCTTTTCGATAGCTTGAAAAAAGTTCAACCGCTCTTAAGTGAACACCAATTTAAGCTTGGAACTTCTTCCGCACTTGTTGGCGAATATGAGCATGCTTATGTATGGCTGAAAAAATTATATAAAAATGGCTTTGATGGGGATGGCCCGTTTTATTATTGGCTCGCCTATTCTGCTTATTTCACTGGCAGGGAAATTTTCGCCCAAAACGTTTGGAAAAAGCTTTTGGAAATTAGCCCTGACAAAGAAGGTCAGGAACCGTGGAATACAAATGAGCAGGACCGTGCAAACGGGTTTGAGGACCATTCCGGATCGATTTTTCAAAAACTAGAAAGCGACTATGTCGAGGAACGGCTATTTGCTCTTTTCCTGACAACTGTATCGGATAAAAAGGATGAAATCATCACCTCAAAGCGCCTTTTTCAAAACCAGAAATTTACGGCGCTGGAGAAGGAATACATCTCGTTAATCCGTTCGGGAAGACCGTCACGGACGGCCGATGCGCAGGAAGTCGCTGAGCTGTTTTATGAAAACCATCAGCCAATTGGGACAATTGAGGCTGGTTTATATTTAATGTGGTTTTCCGTTTTTGTGGAAATGTTTAAAGCAAACATGCAATTGAAAAATAAAAGCGCCTGGGCAGGTGCAGTCGAGTACGTATGGCACAGGCTGCGCAGTGAAAAAGTGTCCCAGCAGGAAATTGCTCAGCGCTACGGAACCTCATCGGCAACAATCGGAAAATACGTTAAGCTTGTTAACGAACTTTTAGACTAAATACTGTATATGAGCAGATTTTTGGACTATAAATCAATTGTTTAATACGATTAAGTTGGGAAAGCTAAACTTAATCGTTTTTTTTATACAAGGAGTGAAAACGACCATGACTGAAGAAAAAATTTATGATGTCATCATTGCTGGGGCGGGTCCTGCCGGGATGACAGCTGCTGTATATACATCACGTGCAAATCTATCGACTCTCATGATTGAACGCGGAATGCCGGGCGGCCAGATGGCAAATACCGAGGATGTTGAAAACTATCCGGGTTTTGAAAGCATTTTAGGTCCGGATTTATCAACGAAAATGTTTGAGCATGCGAAGAAGTTCGGTGCCGAATATGCTTATGGTGACATTAAAGAAGTTGTTGATCATGGCGATTATAAACTGGTGAAAGCCGGATCAAAGGAATATAAAGCCTACTCCGTCATCATTACAACAGGTGCAGAGTATAAAAAAGTCGGAGTGCCAGGCGAAAAAGAGCTTGGCGGCCGCGGAGTATCCTATTGTGCCGTCTGTGACGGAGCATTTTTCAAAAATAGAGAGCTTTTTGTCATCGGCGGAGGGGACTCTGCAGTTGAAGAGGGTGTATACTTAACTCGATTCGCATCTAAGGTTACCATCGTGCATCGCCGTGACCAGCTTCGTGCACAGAAAATTCTTCAAGACCGTGCCTTTGCCAATGAAAAGGTTGATTTTATTTGGAATCATACCATTAAATCGATTAATGATAAGGACGGTAAGGTTGGCAGTGTGACATTGGTATCAACAGTGGATGATACAGAACAAACCCTGCCTGCTGACGGCGTGTTTATTTATATCGGAATGGTGCCGCTATCTAAACCATTCGAGAGCTTAGGCATCACAAACGAAAATGGCTACATTGAAACAAACGAAAAAATGGAAACAAAGGTGCCGGGCATTTTCGCTGCAGGAGATATTCGTGAAAAAACACTCCGCCAGATTGTAACGGCGACTGGCGACGGCAGTATTGCTGCCCAAACAGCCCAACACTTTGTGGAAGAATTGAAAGAGGAAATGAAACTGAAAAAATAATGAAAAAGTTTCCCAACATTTTTTACAAAAAGTTAATCCTGTTTTAATTCAACTGTAACAGTAGTGAAATAAAAATATAGTATGATTATGGAAATTGACCCCCTTTAAAAATATATACCTTTTCTGCACAGGTCCAGCAGCCTGTGCTCTTTTTTTGTTCAGCAAGAAAGCTACATAATAAAGAAGGAAAACTCGACAAAAGGTATCCGACTCTAATTGTAATATTTGTAAGCGGGAATTTGCAGAAATATCAATTTTCAATTGATTGTGAGCGGGTTATAAAAATAGTATAATGAGAAGAATATATGAGGTTGTTATCTTAAGATATTTTGCAATATGTGTTTATATAAAGAGGGTGAAATGTTGTGCAGCGGGTCACCAATTGTGTGTTAATTAGAGAAAATAAGGTATTGTTGCTGCAAAAACCGCGGCGTGGCTGGTGGGTGGCACCGGGCGGAAAAATGGAGCCGGGCGAGTCTGTCCGGGATTCCTGCATCCGGGAATACCGTGAAGAAACGGGCGTATATTTAAAGAATCCCCAGCTAAAAGGAATTTTTACGATGATTATGATGGAGGGAGACCAGCTTCTGTCGGAGTGGATGATGTTCAGCTTTGTGGCCCATGATTCCGATGGCTTGGACCTTGATGAGTCGGAAGAAGGCAAGCTGGAATGGCATCTTTTTGACCAAATAAAAGGCTTGCCGATGGCAGCCGGAGACTACCATATTATCGATTATATGATCCATGGCAAGGGTATGATTTACGGTACTTTTACTTATACAAAAGACTTTCAGCTGATTAGTTACCGATTAGATCCAGGTTAATTCGAAATAGGAGGAATCAAAATGAGTACCGGTTCGACAAGCGATATCCAAATGGTCATTATTACTGGCATGTCCGGCGCAGGGAAAACAGTCGCCATCCAAAGCTTTGAGGATTTAGGGTTCTTCTGTGTCGATAATCTGCCTCCTACCTTACTGCCGAAATTCCTAGAACTTATGAAGGAATCAGGGAATAAAATGAATAAAGTTGCCCTTGTCATGGACCTGAGGGGACGGGAGTTTTTCGATCATCTTTTTAAAGCGTTGGATGATAATCTTGCAGAAACCTCCTGGGTTACACCGCAGATTTTATTCCTTGATGCGGATGATGCCACATTGGTCCGCCGCTATAAGGAAACAAGACGGTCCCATCCACTCGCCAAATCAGGGTCGCCTCTTGAAGGTATTACCCTTGAACGGGAGCTTCTTGAGGAGTTAAAAGGCAGGGCACAATTAATTTACAACACTTCCCAGATGAAACCGCGGGAATTACGTGAGAAGATATTAACGGAGTTTACGGCGAATAAACAATTAATTTTTACAGTTAACGTTATGTCGTTCGGTTTTAAACACGGCATTCCCATTGATGCCGACCTTGTTTTTGATGTGCGTTTTTTGCCCAATCCGCATTATATTGAACATATGCGCCCGAGAACAGGACTCGACGAGGATGTCTCCAGCTATGTCTTAAAATGGAACGAAACACAGAAATTTTTGGAAAAAGTAACAGACCTTCTGAGTTTCATGCTTCCTCATTACAAAAGGGAAGGCAAGGCCCAATTGGTGATTGCGATTGGCTGTACGGGCGGCCAGCATCGTTCTGTGGCGCTCGCTGAATACATCGGCCGATTTTTCCAAAACGATTATAAGACGATTGTTTCTCACCGTGACATCGAGAGGAGAAAGGAAAAGACAACATGAGAGAATTTGGGCAGCCTAGAATAGTCGTCATCGGCGGAGGCACAGGGTTACCTGTTTTGCTTAGAGGCTTAAAGCAGTATCCTGTTGATATTACCGCTATTGTCACCGTAGCTGACGATGGCGGCAGTTCAGGCCGAATCCGTGAGGACCTGCATGTTCCTCCGCCGGGTGATGTCCGTAATGTTTTGGTGGCACTTTCCGATGTGGAGCCTCTCGTTGAGGAAATGTTCCAGCACCGGTTTAAAACGTCAAACGAACTATCCGGCCATTCGCTTGGCAACCTGATTATCGCCGCGATGACCTCGATAACCGGTAATTTTGTTCATGCGATTCAGGAGATGAGCAAGGTATTGAATGTAAGGGGAAAAGTGCTGCCTGCTGCCAACCAAAGTGTTGTGTTACATGCAGAAATGGAGGATGGCACGATTGTATCAGGAGAATCGAAAATTCCCTACTCCGGTAAAAAAATTAACAGGGTTTTTTTGACCCCAAAGCAAATCCGGCCGCTTCCAGAAACGATTCAGGCCATCCGCCAAGCCGACCTGATTATTCTTGGACCGGGCAGTTTATATACGAGTCTGTTGCCTAATCTGCTTGTTCCACGGCTAGGAGATGAGGTGCGTCGTTCACATGCCAAAAAGGTTTACATTTGCAATTTGATGACACAGGCCGGCGAAACGCATGGCTATACTGCTAGCGATCATGTGCGAGCTATTTATGATCATATGAGCAGCGCGTTTATTGATACGATACTCGTGAATAATGAAGAGATTCCGCAGGATGTTCAGCTTCGCTATAATGAGGAATTGGCCCATCCTGTCCTCTACGATGTGGACCGGTTAACCGAGCTTGGACTTGAGACGGTTTATGCCGACATTGCCAATCTAGAAAACGGCGCGCTAAGGCATGACCCGAAGAAGGTCGCCAAAATTTTATATAATTTGTTAATAAATGAAACCAAAAGACGTTATGAAGCGTAAATAAGTTAATATTATTTAAAAAGCTTATTTAACATGTTCTTTTTTGAAAGAAATTACTTTCAAAAAGGAATATTTATGTTAGTGTTGGTCATAAGGAGGTGAGGGAATGTCTTTCGCTTCGGAAACGAAAAAGGAATTAACGAACTTGGAAGTGAAATCCTGCTGCAGCCGTTCTGAGCTTTCAGCGCTGATCCGCATGAACGGTTCCCTTTCCTTTTCAAATCGAAAAATCATTGTCGATATTCAAACCGAAAATGCTGCGATTGCCAGAAGAATTTATACCTTGATTAAAAAGAATTACCAGGTTCAGGTTGAGCTGCTCGTCCGCAAAAAAATGCGCTTGAAAAAGAATAATGTTTACATCGTGCGCTTGGCAGAGCAGGCGAGGGAAATTCTCGAGGATACAAAAATCCTTGGTGAGGGTTTTACCTTCATCCATAATATCTCCCCAGAACTGATAACAAAGAAGTGTTGTAAGCGTTCTTATCTGCGTGGTGCATTTTTGGCCGGAGGTTCCGTGAATAATCCGGAAACATCCTCCTATCACTTGGAAATTGCTTCACTATATAAGGAGCATAACGATTCCTTATGTGAATTGATGAATACATTTGACTTGAATAGCAAAACGCTTGAGCGCAAAAAAGGCTATATTACTTACTTAAAAGAGGCTGAAAAGATAACCGAGTTTTTAAATATTATTGGCGCGCATAATGCCCTGCTCCGCTTTGAGGATGTCCGAATTGTCAGGGACATGCGTAATTCCGTTAACCGCCTGGTAAACTGCGAAACCGCCAATCTTAATAAAACCATCGGAGCCTCAATCAGGCAGGTCGAAAACATAAGGTTCATTGATCAAACGGTAGGCCTGCAGATTTTACCTGATAAATTAAGGGAAATTGCCGAGCTTCGGTTAAATTATACAGACGTTACCTTAAAGGAACTAGGTGAAATGGTTTCCGGCGGGTCTATTAGCAAATCCGGCATCAATCATCGCTTGCGTAAAATTGATGAAATTGCCGAAAGGCTGCGGGCCGGAGAAATGCCATCTGTGAAGTAGATATAATTTTAGAATAGTTTGTTAAAGAATGAGCATTCATTTTATATTATTTTGGGATAATGAGGAGGAATTTGAAATGTTGGTTAAAGAAGTAGAAGTTAAATTAAGAACTGGTTTACAGGCGCGTCCTGCTGCCCTATTTGTACAGGAGGCGAACCGCTTTTCGGCAGATATTTTCCTAGAGAAAGACGGCAAGAAAGTAAATGCCAAAAGCATTATGGGCTTAATGAGCCTGGCTGTCGGTTCTGGCGTTGTCATCAATATTATTGCAGACGGCTCTGATGAAGAAACTGCCATTAAGGCATTATCTGAGTTTATTCAGAAGGATCATTAAGGAATAAAGGGTTTTGGCTATAGTGGTGCCAAGCCCTTTTTTGTTATGGCGGCTATTTTTGTATAGTTAGTAATCGATAAATCTAGTCATAATGCCTTGGACTGACCCTTTTTTTAATAATTGGTATTTATGCGTCATTCATAACGCCTGGAGCAGAAATTCGTCGGAGAGTTCGGGAGTTATAAACCGTTCATAACGCCTGAAGCATGAATCAATTGTAGAGTTCGGTGGTTATGGACCGTTCAATACACCTAAAAAAATTTCAAAGAACACTTGGTCATTATCTCTCTCTCAATCAATACAAGAAAAATTCCTTTAGGAAAAAATAAAAAGCAATCGGCTTGCCCGCCGATTGCCCGTTTAAGTATTACTTTTCTTTCTTATCAAGAATATTGCGTGTAATGATGTTGTCAATTAAGCCATATTCTTTCGCTCTTTCAGCAGTCATGAAGTTATCGCGGTCGGTATCTTGGCGAAGTACTTCAATTGGCTGGCCAGTGCGCTCGGCTAAAATGCCGTTTAATTTTTCACGAAGGAATAGAATGCGCTTAGCGGCAATTTCAATTTCAGTAGCTTGACCTTGAGCTCCTCCAAGAGGCTGGTGGATCATTACTTCAGCGTTTGGTAATGCGAAACGCTTGCCCTTTTCCCCAGCGGCAAGTAAGAATGCGCCCATTGATGCTGCCATGCCGATACAAACAGTGGATACATTTGGCTTGATATACTGCATCGTATCATAAATGGCCATTCCAGCGGTAATGCTTCCGCCCGGGCTGTTAATATAAAGAGTAATGTCCTTTTCAGGATTTTCCGCTTCAAGGAACAACAATTGCGCTACAATGCTGTTGGCAACATTATCATCAATTCCGCTGCCAAGCATGATAATTCGGTCTTTTAATAAACGGGAATAGATATCGTATGCCCGTTCGCCGCGATTCGTTTGTTCAATGACTGTAGGAATCAAATTCATTTTTCTTCCTCCTTTGAATAAAAAATGTAAAAACTTATGTATTGTTATCATACACTGATGGTCAATAAAGGTCAAACAATTCAGCTCGAAAAATGTTCGACAACTTTCCCTCATTCAGCATAACCAATTGAGAGCGGTTTTAAAACTATTTTTTAGCTTTGGAGAAAGGATTAAATCGTTAAAAATTCTATTAGCTCTTGCAAAAATAGAAATAATGAAATATAATATGTAAGTCGCTAATATTTTTGCCCTCGTGGTGCAACGGATAGCACGTAAGATTCCGGTTCTTAAAATGTGGGTTCGATTCCTGCCGAGGGCGTAACAAAGAAAAGCTTGAAATGACAGTGTTTCTGCGAATTTACTTTTGTGGGAACACTGTTTTTTTATACACATTTTCAATAAAAAATGTACCACGTATTATACCACAAAACTGTTAAAAGACATAGGTGAAAGGGATTTTTTTGACAGTTTTTTGGGGAAAACAGGCAAGTACACAATCTCATAAAAATTAATTGAATAGATATGGTATTGAATAGAGAAGGCTTGAACAGCCTTTGTTCTAAATATCTTTTCAATTAGGAGATGAACAATATGTCGTTACCGAATGTTCCGGGCATGACACCAAACATTTCACTTAGCACTGCACAAACCGTTCCATTGCTATTGGCTTCTATTGCCCTTGAAGAGTTAGCTCTCGCTCATATCTTGAACGCAGAAGCAGAGAAACTTCAATTTGTTTTGGGAACATTAACACCTGCAAGAACCACGTTTTCCCCTGCAACAGTTTCACTATCCAATCTTCTTGTCGTCAACTCTAGCATCCAAAGAACTCTTGGTGATGTGATTAAAAAGGAAATGCTCTTGGAGTTTAAATTTGAGAATGTTCTAGATTTAATTTCAATGATTCCACCACCCGTAGAAACTTTTTGTGAATGCGGCGCGAGCTTTATTATTCCGGCAAACTCCACTATCATTCGCAATGGTACAGAAACAGGAACAGGCAGGCTAAATGCATTAGGCACTGTTCAAGGAAGAGTGATGATTTGCAATGACTGTAATCCGGCAGAAACAGATCTTTTCCAATTTGAATTTACATCTCTTACTACAAGTGTACAATTCCTCGCTGCCACATACGATTCTCTTCCTACAGGGGAATTAGGTACTTGTTGTTTTAATTCTGCCACCGGTGAAGCACAATTTATGATTACTGGTACTGGAACAAGAAACGGTGTTCCTGCAACTTTTGAGTTGGTGGTATTTGAAGATATAGTTCCGCCAATTGGAAACAGCAGGATTCAACTAATATTAAATGGTTCAGAGCTGTTTGAAGCCTCTGTTGCTCCTGGTAATGGTAATGTAACAGTTTGTCCTGGCTTTATACTCTCAGAATGTTCTTAGATTTACCTAAACTAAATATGGGCGATTAAACTTGGATATAAGCATACTAGTAAACTAAAAAAACACCTTTGTCTTTTAATAAAGGTAAAGTATAAAATTGGGGGTCTACCACTGTCATTTGGACGGTGGTATTTTTCTTTTTATGGAGAGGAACATTCTTAGAGAGATCTTTTTTGACTCGTAATACCTTATTTTGTCAATTGTAGTATATGTAGTGAATAATACTTTTGAGAAAACCTTCACTGACCGAAAAAAACCCGTATAGGGTTTTTTCATTTTACATGTAACAGTTAAGGACAATTGGTGACAACTAGTTCGCCATTGCCAACCTGTGTTGTGGTTGCAAAAAATGTGGTGCCATTGCTGCCTGTTATTAGTATTGAAATACTCTTACTACCCATTACGCCATTCAAGACGAGACTGTATGATACAGGATTAGGACCAAATAATGCAGGATTATCGGTAATTCCTTGACCTGTGATTGTTACAATTTGATTTGCACAATGAGGAACGTTAAAGGTAGTTGCTGTGAATACGAATGCTGGAACGGTATCGTTCCCTCCATAGGTAAACGTAAACTCATTATCTGACATGCAGCTTTGACATATATGACCATTGTAGATAACTGATCCATGGTCGTTGGGTGGTTGAACCACTGCATTAACTATAACAGTTGTAAAATTATCTCCTGTTCCTCTATTAATATCAAAGTTATTACCTGCTTGGTTTGTAGCCATACAGCCACATATAGGTGGGGGGGCAAGCTCATCAGAAATCGCTTGTTGTAGAGTCTCATCTGCTAATTCATTAACTGCAAGAAGATCATTAAGGGTGACTGAACCTTCTGTAGATTCCGGATCAGTTCCAAGAACTTGTTGAATGTTTTCAGCAGCCTCATTGATCTCTTCAGCGTTTTCAAGATTTTCTAAAGCATCGGACAAAATTGAGTTTGGATCTGTATTATCTTCAAATTCCACAGTATATGATACCTCGCTTTCATCGAGATAATTTTTATGTCCACCACTACAACTCATTGAAGTGAATTCGGTTTCGATCTGCCTACCACCGCCGCTATAGCCCCTCGCCAAAAGTACCTGCCGTACCGCCAGCGCCTCCATGCGAAATGCTGAACGAAATCGAAGCGAAAAATTGGGAAAATAGGCTTGTGACAAAGCGAATCACTCTGTACATTAAATGTGGTTATATTAGCAATATATTGATGGGTGTTGGCAAATGAATCGGCGCTTGTCTATTATTGATAACCTTTTTATGTATTTTAACTATGGAAAGATTAATCCCCTTCGGGTGTTCCTTGATAAAATAATAGGTCTGCCCCACCACAAATGCAGCCACACTCAATTGAGAAGCTGCATTTTACCGAATGGGGGTCGGGTAGGCTTATCATGTTTGACCAATTACCTTAAGAATCAAAGAATTACTACAACAAAATACCTAAGGTCGATGATTTATGGACATTAAATCAAGAACATTTCCCAATTTAAATTGCAGTAGCATCTCTTTTTTGATCACATCTTGAAGGATTCTTTCAGCACTAGCATTGATGGTAAAAAGCTCTGATGCGGAAACCTTTGCAGGAGAGAGTTTTGTTTTTGTATGCTTTAATTTTCCGAGTGCGAATTGAAGTTTTTCAGCTTCGGCATTAATGACGTGGGCAAGGGCTAACTCCTCAAGGGCAATGGAAGCCAGCAGCAATGTAACGGTCTGATCAGTATTAATTGAAGTAATTGGACTCATATTCGGAATATTGGCTTGAGACATTGTTATCACCTCGTTTATCTTTAGTGCTGATGTTAGTTTATTTTTACAGGCTGAATAATGACACAACTATTTTTATGATATTTTCCTTGGGGAGTTTATTTTATTAAAAAGCTCCCGATTGGATACGTTGTATACCAATTGGGAGCAAGGTAAACAGGAAGGTATTCGCTCATGTGTGAAACAGTTTGAGCTTGTACTAACCCCAACCATATCCTCAATTCTTCTTTAAAAGAAGTGCTTGTGCTTTACATTAACGTGGGAATGGTGTAATAGCAATCAAATCGAGGATATTTTCAAACTTAAACTCCAGCAGCATTTCCTTCTTGATCACATCACGAAGTGTTCTTTGGACACTAGCGTCGAGAGCAAGCAGATTTGTCAAGTTAACAACTGCAGGAGAGAATGTTGTTCTAGGAGCAGGAGTTATTGTTCCTAGAACGAATTGAAGCTTCTCAGCTTCAGCATTAATGATGTGAGCCAAAGCCAATTCCTCAAGGGCAATAGAGGCTAAAAGCAATGGAACAGTTTGTGCTGTAGAAAGAGAAATTGTTGGTGTAATGTTTGGAATATTTGCTTGAGACATTAAATCACCTCTTTTCTTTGTTATCTGTTACATTGTATTTATAAACCTTGTACAGAGACACGGTCATTAAACTATTTTTAATCCTTATTTATTTTTTGCAGAATTGAGATTGAGCGCCATTGCAATTAGCGTTTGATCGTCACAGTCTGCAGTTAACGGACTAAATAGGCTTTGATGCTTCGTCATCAGTTCTCGAAGCGCTTCTACGGGAGAATTAAATGATTTCGATTGGCTTGCCGCCATTGCATAGCATCTTGCTGCTTCCTCAATCTGCCCCAGCTTTTCGAAGCAGCATCCTTTATAGTGTAGGGCTTGAAAGCTGCCAACCCCCTTTTGGGTGAGATACTGTAAATTCGCTTCCCCCATTTCGAGACAGTAATCAAACACCTCCAATGCTTCTTTAAACATGTCCTTCAAATATAAGATTAAGCCTTTATAAAAATGTAAATCTACATAATCCGGATAGAGAATACATGCTTTTTCAATACCTGGCCACGCCCCGTCGATGCTTCCTGTTGCAATCAATATGGAATACTTTAATCGATATAAAAGCGAAGGGGGAGTGTGTAACCTCATTAGGAAATCCTTAATGGAATGATTAACATGATCAAATGCTTTACTATATTCCTCATTACCGTAATATTCGGCCGCAATATGGTAGTGGGTCCAAGGGCTATAGTCTTTTTGTTTTAGTTCTTCCTTTAACATCGTAATATTTCGTTCAAATTTCTTTTTATTTTCAGTAACGGAATTCATATATCCATAATGGTGAATTTTAATTGGCACATGCTTGATGATGAGGCCATCCTCTGGTATCGTCAGAACCTCTTCTACGTTCAGCATTTCATGTATTTTACCTTGAAATTTAAATCCTTTATGATTTCGCAAAAGACGGGTATGGACGATATCGAAGGTTTTTTCCGGTTCTGGCCGTTCGCCATAATAATTAATCAAATGAATAGATAAAATATCCTCATTCGAATATAGAATGTCACGTAATTTATAAACATCAGAAGCATCAACTTGTTCATCTGCGTCCATCCATAAAATCCAGTCCCCTGTTGCGCGTTCCAATCCAAAGTTTCGGGCGTCAGCAAAGCTTTTGTTCCAGGGGAATTCGATAACCTGTGCTCCAAATGATTTACAGATCTCAACCGTTCGGTCTGAAGATCCCGTATCTACAATAATGATTTCGTCTACAACCCCTTTAGTGCTGCTTAGGCACTTTTCGATAAATGCTTCTTCATCTTTCACAATCATACATAACGACAAACGCTTAAAGTCCATTTTTCTCCCTCACTCCTTTTAAAAAACATTAAACAATCATTTTCCATATTATGTTTTTAACTAGGTAAAAGTGCTTTTTTTGGCAACATCCCAAGCGGTGTTCAATATAATGAGTAGGGTGAAGAAAGAAACCCTATGATGAAGCCTGAGGTGGAAATTGTGAAGAAAGATTCACTAAAAATTAACTGGATTGGCCCTCAATTTGCGGGTCATAGTCTTGCGATCGTTAACAGGAATATTTGCAGTTTATTAAACAAGGAACATTTCAACATTAGAAAGAAAGTCCCAGACGAAGAAATTCCGTTAGCACTCTCTGTCCGAGAAGAACAGAGTAAAATAGGAGAATTGTTGCCCTTTCCTGAATCGGATTTTACAGTTGTTCATCAGTGGCCGCCAGTCTGGGACATACCAAAAAGTAAGAAATGGATATGTATGCAGCCTTGGGAATTTGGTGCAATTCCCAGGACCTGGTATATTCCCATGAAGTATTGGGTTGATGAAATCTGGGTATATAGCCAATACAATAAGGAAAGCTATGTACGCTGCGGGATTCCAGAGGACAAAATTCATGTAATCCCGCTTGGGGTGGACGAAAAGGTTTTCCACACTGATGTGGAACCTCTAGATTTAACACCTTCCTCTTTTCGATTCCTATTCGTTGGTGGGACTATTGGACGTAAAGGAATTGATACTCTCATTCAAGCTTATCTAAATGAGTTTTCTGCTAATGATGATGTTTGTTTGTTTATTAAGGACACCGGTACCCAATCTTTTTATAAAGGAATAACGCTGGAAAAGATGATTCATGAAGCCATGTTAAATCCTAAAAATCCCCGTATTGTATACATGGATCATGACTTTTCGGAAACAGAGCTGGCGGGATTATATAAGGCGTGTGATTGTTTAGTTCATCCGTACAGGGGAGAGGGGTTTGGGCTGCCTATTGCGGAATCCATGGCGTGTGGAATTCCGGCAATTGTGCCCGATAAAGGCTCATGCCGGGATTTTTGCAGTGCCGAAACAGCATTCCTTGTACCCTCTAAGGAGGTTCTTTTATCAGAAAAAAAAGTCGGTGACCTCGATACAGTGGACTATCCATGGTGGCTTTCAATTGATAGGGTCGATTTGCAGCAAACTATGCGGTTTGCGTATGAAAATCCTTCATTGGTGAACCAAAAAGGACAGGAAGCAAGCAGGCATATTTTAGCTTCATTTACATGGAAAAAAAGTGCCCAGACAGTGGCTGAAAGAATCAGACTGTTGGCTGATAAGAAAACAGACTCCAAATTAACACACGAGGATATTGTTAAAATGGAGCTGGAGTATGGAAATGAACTTTATCAAAATAAATTGATGGAAGATGCCTTAAATAACTATCTCAACATTCTTTCAATATATCCCCTAACATTAATGGCAAGGTACAATGCCGTCATCATTCACATCCAACAAAAAAACTATGTCGCTGCAATTGAACATCTGGAATACATTGCCGACAACATGGAGCAACAAGATCATAACTTTCAGGAGAATATCTTGCTCATGAAGACATTTTGTAATGCGCAGCTGTAGTCCATGAAGGGGTTTTTTTCTAATCCATCCAGAGAAAACATAGCGTTTATGACAGGAATTCCCATTGTATCAGTTTCAGAAATACAAGGGAATTATTATCCATTCCTAAATCAAAGTACCTTTGAAGTTCATGAAATAATTGAAAATGGAAAAGAGAGTTTTGTATTTGATAGCGTTCTAGAATTACGGAATTCATTAAAAGAATTACTGGGCAATTATGAACTTGTCTTTTACAGGGAAGACCGAAAATTTGTCCTTTACTCTTTAGAAAGGAAGATTGGTGAATGACTCAACCTACAGGAGTTCTATGGGTAGGCCCATTAGGTGATATAGGCGGGTACGGTAATGTCTCCAGGAATTATTTGAGGGCTTTGCAACATATTGATCTCCCAATTCATTTAGTATCATCAGTAAAGGCCCAAAATGAAATTGGAGAAGATGATATTAAGCTGCTGTCTAATTTTAATAGGGTAATGAACAATCCGGGTGATAATCCTGTTCTTGTAATGCATGGTCCTGCAGAATCGTTTTTAGCGCTTGATAAAAAAGGTTATCATAAAACAATTGGAATCACATTGTTTGAGACGGATCGTATCCCGCCACATTGGGTAGATATTTGCAATAATTTGGATGAGATTTGGGTTCCCACGCACTTTAATTATCGGACATTTACAGAGTCAGGTGTAAATCCTTCAAAAGTACACGTTGTTCATTATCCTATTGAAAGCAGTATCTATACAAAAGAATTTGAACCTTACCCTTTTCCAACTGAAGTAAAGTCTTTTAAGTTTCTATATACTTTAGCGTTTGATTACCGCAAAGGGTTGGATTTGCTCATTCAAAGCTATTGTGAGGAGTTCTCTGCGGACGATGACGTCAGCCTTGTTTTAAAAATCTATGTTCCCTTTTGGATTGCCGATGGGAATTTTTCTGAGTTAATAACTTCGTATATACCAAAAAAGGAAAATAATCCACATATTCATTTAATGATTGAAAATACTCCTCGTGAAGATTTAATGCGTTTATATTCAAGCTGTGACTGCTATGTTTCTACTGAAAGGGCAATCGGATGGGGGATGCCTCAGATGGAAATGATGGCGATGGGGAAACCAGTGATATCGATTAATTGGGGAGGAGTTACAGAATTTATGAACGATAAAAATAGCTTTTTAATAGAACCAGAGCATGAACTAGAACCTGTACATCCTCAACTGCAGCTCACAAGAGCTATTCATTATTTTGGCCATAAATGGGCAATGGTTAAAGAGGAAAACGTGAGGTTGGTTTTGCGGGAAGCGTTTGAAAATCATAAAAAAAGAGAGGAAATTTCATTGCAGGCAAAACAAGATATAAAAAATCATTTCTCTCCACAAATTATTGCAGAGCAAATGAAGGCTCGATTATTTTCTTGAATTTGATTTCTTTATATGGAGGGTCATGGCAAATTGCTGGACCTTAAATATAAAGATTTTTTTTGGTTTCTTAGATAAAGGGAATATAAGAGGCTGATAACAGCATAAAAAAATAAATGGGGATTTCTTACACAAAAGAATAGGAGGGCATCATGAAAAGAACTCTAATAACGGGTATTACAGGCCAAGACGGCTCATATTTGGCAGAACTTCTACTTGATAAGGGATATAAGGTATATGGTTTGAAAAGGAGAACTTCAACAGAAAACTATGAAAATATTAAACATATACGAAATGACATTGAATTTATATCCGGTGATTTAGCCGATCTATCATCATTGATCCAGGCAGTGAAACTTTCTAAGCCAGATGAGGTATACAATCTTGGTGCACAGTCCTTTGTAGCGGATTCATGGTCGCAGCCGTTATATACTGCAGAGGTTACTGGCCTTGGCGCACTGAATATGTTGGAAGCAGTTAGGCAAATAAAGCAGGATGCTCGTTTTTACCAGGCTTCGAGTTCTGAAATGTTTGGGAAGGTAATTGAAACCCCTCAAACGGAAACGACCCCGTTTTATCCCCGAAGTCCCTATGGTGTTGCGAAAGTATATGGACATTGGATTACTGTCAATTATCGTGAAAGCTTTGATATATTTGCGTGTTCAGGGATTTTATTCAACCATGAATCGCCAAGAAGGGGAATACAGTTTGTGACACGAAAAGTGACAGATGCAGTCGCGAGAATTAAACTCGGCCTGCAAACGGAGCTTCGTCTCGGAAATCTTGATGCAAAGCGGGACTGGGGTTTTGCAGGAGATTACGTGAAAGCAATGTGGCTGATGCTTCAACAAGGAAGGTCCAACGATTATGTCGTAGCAACCGGAAAAACCCATACAGTGCGTGAACTTGTAGAAATCGCTTTTACTCATGTCGGATTAAATTGGGAAGATTATGTGATTCAGGATCCAGCTTTTATGAGGCCGGCAGAGGTAGATTTGCTCCTAGGAGACCCACAGAAGGCAAAAAAAGAGTTGGGGTGGGAGCCAAAGGTTTCTTTTGAGGAATTAATAAAGATGATGGTAGATCATGACATGCAAAAGTACGGTCAAAATCAATGAAGGCACTTATTACGGGAATAACAGGTTTTGTCGGGAAACATCTTGAGTCCTTCTTGAGGGATAAAGCGGATGTTTATGGAACTTCCCGGTCAAATAGAAGCAAGAATCATATTTTTGAAGTAGATTTACTTTCTGAAACAAAAGTCACCCGGTTAATTGAGGAAATTAAACCGACGCACATTTTCCACCTTGCAGGGTTAAGTAATGTTAAAGATTCTTGGAAACAAAAAGCGGATTTTATTCAGGCTAATGTGATAGGAACGATTCATTTATTGGAAGCTGTCAGAAAAGTAGATAACAAAATAAAGGTCATGACGGTCGGCTCGTCAGAGGAGTATGGACGGATTCAGGGAGAATTAGACAAGGTTATTGAGGAGACTGCATTGCATCCGGTTAGTCCTTATGGAATTAGCAAGTGTGCAGTAAGTATGCTTGTCAGTTTATATCACCGGTCATATGGATTAAACGTCGTCCATGCCAGGCCATTTAATCATATAGGACCTGGGCAAAGGTTAGGATTCGTAACATCTGACTTTGCCTATCAAATAGCACTTATCAATAAAGGGAGAATAGACGATCCTGTCCTCCGGATTGGAAATTTAAAAACAGCAAGGGATTTTACCGATGTAAGGGATATAGTGGAAGCTTATTACAATATCGCATGTTTCGGTATAGCGGGGGAAGCTTATAATGTGTGCACTGGCCAAGGAGTTTATATTCAAGACATATTAGAGAAATTTTTAAGTTATTCAAATAAAAAGATTGAACTCGTGGTTGACCCAAGCAAAATAAGAGTGGCAGAGATTCCTAAACTAGTAGGGGGCCCCGAAAAATTATATAAATTAACCGGCTGGAAACCAAAACGAAAACTTGATGATACATTAAAAGATATTTATGATTATTGGATAAATAATCTGTGAAGCACCAACGGCTATTCAATCTCCTTGCAGTCGGTACGTGTGTTCATAGAAAAGAGAACAACGGCAAAGGGAAGCCCTTTGCCGTTGATTAATTTTGGATATTAAATATTGTTGCTTAACTTTACTTAGCATTATATTAGATATAAAAATGGTGCACTGCTGGCTACATATAAAAAATCTTTCCTATTTTCGTATCCTTTTTTTGTTAGATGTTGTGTATGAATGTTAGGCTGCACGGAAGCAATAATCACAAAAGGACGAACGGGCAGTTCAGAAGGGTCCGTTAACTTCTCGAAGAAATTTGGTTGTGTGGACAGCGCGGATTCTTCAAGAAATCCGTGAACCGGTATATGATTCTCAGAGAAATATTTCCACCATAGTATGATACTTACTTGTAATGACCCTATTAAAATGATGGGACGTTCTTTTGCTAACTTTTGGAACCTAACTGCTGAACTTTCTATACTGGCGACAATTTGTTCAGGTGGTTTCTCTGTTGTCATTAATGCATTCATAAATTCATAAACGAACTCTGAATCAATGACTCGATCTTTCAAAAAGGGGGTGTGTTCAAAACAGCTCATTTGTACCCAGCTCATTTGTTGAAAGACAAGCACATCAAAGAAATCTTGAATAAGTTCCGAAGGCACATTTTTTTCTTTTAGAGTTAGATATAAATTTTTGATAAGTTGTGTATGAGATGTAGAGGCTATAGTTTGTTGTCTCTCGGGATTGGAAGTAATGGAATTAATTTGGTCATAATGGGTCTTCTCAGGGAAGTGACGATAAAAAAGTAGTCTCTCCTTTACCTTGACGGCACTCCCCAGCAAGAAAAGCTCTAAACAGAGAATAACATCTGGCCCATACTCCTCCATAAATAACCTTGTTTGTTTTAAATATTCAGAGCGCCACAAACCATAAATAACAGACCCCATCCAGGTAACGTTTAAGAAAAATTGGTGCAATCGTTCAGTAAAAGTAAGATTAATTGTCTCTATTGCTTCGTGCTCATCGTTAAGATATTTGCCTTCCGTATCAATGATGGAAATTTCTGTTACACATATAATTGCCTCAGGGTGCTGGTTAAATTTTTGTAGACACTTGCTGATATAGGCTGGATGCCGCAAATCGTCAAAGGCTTGCCACATAAAAAAGTCACCTTTTGACAACTCAAAAGTCCGGTTAAAGTTTTTTGCGGCGCCAATGTTCGTATCATTTCGGAAATAGTGAATACGTGGATCTTTTTGTTGATACTGTTGGCAAATTTGTGGTGTAGTATCAGTGGAGGCATTATCGGATATGATGATTTCAATGTTAGTGTATTCTTGTGATAACAGTGATTCGATTGCTTCTGCAATGTATTTTTCACCGTTATAAACAGGCAGACCAATACTGACCAAAGGCTTATGTTCAGTCATGTCACTCATCTTCCTTCATTCTTTTTAACCAGGCCGATGGCCAATGGGTTACATTTTGTGTAAGGGAACTTTCATTGAAGAGCCATGCAGGCTGTTCTAATGTAAACTCCGGATGCTCTTTTGCAAACTCCAAAACAGCCGTACACGGATTATCCTCTATCCAGCCTTTTTCCCCTCTAGGGACATCATGCAATTCCTTCATAATCCCGTCTGTTGAAACTATATATGACCCGCTTGAAACGAAAGGATGGTAAGCTTCAAGTTCTTTTTTTACATGGTCTTTTGAATGGCATGAATCTAAAATAACCAAAACTGTTTCTTCCTTTTTAATCATAGACTTTACTGTATTTATCGTATCGGCAGCAGCCGAATCGCCCTCAATCAAAGTAATATACGGGTATAGTTCATGACCTTCTATCGCCCGGCGATTATGAGGACGAATCTCAATATCAATTCCAATAACCCTTCCTTTTTCCATCGCTTTACACAGGCTTGCATAATAGATTAATGAACCGCCATGGGCAACGCCCGTTTCCACAATTACATCAGGCTTTATCTGATAAATCACTTCCTGTATACGGATTAAATCCTCGGGAAGCTGAATAATGGGTCTTCCCATCCATGAGAATGTATACACGTATTTCTCGTTCCAGCCGACCTTAGTCCAAATATCAGAAAGTATTTCGAAGGAGGTTTTACAATATAATGGAAGGGATTTTTGGCTGATTCCGTCATCAATGATTAACTGATTATTTTCTGAGTCAATGGTAATTTTCATGATCGCTCTCCATTCAGTTCTTTAATTTAAAATTCAATTTACACTTGATTTTTTCTCCACCAAGCTATGGTCCGCTCTAAGCCTCTATCTAAGTCAATTTTCGGGCTCCATTTGATCTCATCTTTTAGAAGTTTCGTGTTTGCCCCGATAAACAATGGCTCTGTATCAGGAAATGGAATTGCCCCAAGTTTTACTAATTCTGATTTACCTAATTTATCTGCAATTCTAGAAATCATTTCCTTTACCTGAATGGAATGTCCCGAGGCTATATTCACGGGTCCTTGCGCATCGCTTTCCAATAACGAAACAAACGCTTCTGAAGCATCCTCGACATGTAAAAAATCCCGATATTGCTCTCCGTGGGTGCATAAAGCTTGTTTATTGTTTATTAACGAGTTAATCACAGTGGGTACCAGTCTTGAACGGTGTTCCTTTGGTCCATATAAAAAAAATATTCGCCCCCAGGCGCTGCTAAGTCCTACGGATTCCGAAAACGAACGAACAAGACTTTGAAGCGCATTTTTAGCGGAGGCATAAGGGGGTTTGTTCGAGCAAGGAGTGATGTTTTCTGAAAGGTATCCATAGCTCCAATCGTATTCAGCGCAAGTCCCTGCAAATACAGCTCTTTTACCGCCATATTTCGCGAAGTTATATAGCAGCTCTATACTTGCTTGAACCCAAAGATAATTATTTAGTGAACGCCAATATTCCCCTGGTGTCGCTTCCCATGCGAAATGGAGAAGATGTGTAGGTTTAATGTTTTCTATCAGATCCCTGGTTTCTTTTACATGCAACAGATCAGCTCTGTGCCATTTGCATTTCAACATAGGGGTATTAACAAATTTCCTGCTAACCGCATGAACCTCAAAATCCTTTTCTATTAATTTCTTTATGACATGACTGCCTATCCACCCATTTGCCCCTGTCACAAGAATCCGCTTCATGTTTTAAAATCCCTGTAGGATTGATCTTTATTAGAGGCGATAACATCCTTTATAGGCCAATCAATATTGAAGGAAGGATCATTAAACCTAACCCCTTCTGCATAATTCGGCTGATAAAATTCACTCATTTGATACAATACTTTGGTGTTTTCCTGCAATGTTTGAAACCCATGAGCAAACCCTTTTGGGACATATAGCATTTTCTGATTTTCCTCACTTAATCTAACGGCAATCCATTGTTTAAATGTTTTAGAATCCGGACGTAAATCGATGATAACATCATAGATTTCTCCCTTTATGCAGCTAACCAATTTAATTTCTTCATAGGGAGGTGTTTGAAAATGCATCCCTCGGACAATTCCTTTTTTCTTATTGTATGAGAGATTAGATTGAACAAACTCGACATTCAATCCATGGTCATCAAACTCTTTTTTGCACCAAGTTCTAACAAAAGAGCCCCGTTCATCGTAATATGGCTCAACTTCAATAATGAAGGTACCTTTTAATTTAGTTTCTGTAAAAATCATTTTAAAGCACCTCAATTTCAGGAATTGCTACAACAAATTGGCCGCCCCATTCTCTTATAAAAGACATTTGGTCCATAATTTCTTCTTTCAAGTTCCACGGCAGAATAAAAACATAGTCCGGCTTTGTTTCAGAAATCATATCCGGCGCTTTGACAGGAATATGTGTCCCGGGTAAATACAGCCCCTGTTTAAAAGGGTTTCTATCAACTGTATAGGGAAGAAGTTCTTTCCCAATGCCGCAATAATTTAATAATGTATTTCCTTTTGCGGGAGCTCCATATCCTACAATTGTTTTTCCTGACTTTTTGGCCTGTATAAAAAATTCTAAAATCTTAACTTTTGTTTGCTTAACCAAATCATAAAATTTTTGATATGTGTCAAGACGGTGCAAGGATAGGCTTTTTTCTTTTTCAATCAGTTTCCCTATATTGGAATGAATGACTTTTGACCGATCTTCTTCATGCTTTGCAAAGATTCTCAGTGAGCCGCCGTGCGTAGGAATTTCCTCTACATCAAAAACTTCCAGATTATGTGCTTTAAATATTTCCTGAAAGGTTAACAGGGAAAAATAAGAGAAGTGTTCGTGGTAGATGGTATCGAATTGATTTTGACAGATAAGGTTTAATATGTGCGGGAATTCTACAGTAATGACCCCTAAAGGGTGCATTAATTGTTTCATCCCGCCTACGAAATCGTGCAGGTCAGGAACATGGGCCAAAACATTATTTGCGATAATTAAGTCTCCTTTAAGGCCTTCGACAACTAATTGCCGGGCAAAGACCTTGCCGAAAAACTCAGTCCTAGTCGGAATTCCTTTCTCCATCGCTTTAAGAGCAACGTTTTCAGCCGGTTCCACTCCTAGGACGGGAATATTTTTTTCTTTAAAATATTGAAGTAAGTATCCATCATTACTAGCAATCTCAATAACCTTTGAATGGGGGCCGAGCTTAAATTTATCTATTACACTATTTACATAATTTTTTGCATGGTCTAACCAACTGTCCGAAAAAGAACTGAAATAAGCATAGTCTTTAAAAATATGTTCGGGAGATTCAAATTCTTCTAATTGGACTAAAAAACATTGGTCACATACATACGTATGCAATGGATAAAACGGCTCCATTTTACTAAGTTGATTTTCCTTTATAAAAGAATTTGCCAACGGGGAAACCCCAAGGTCCACAAATGTATGCTTTAAAGGAGACCGGCAAAAACGACAGGTTTTATCCGACATTTTCTCAAACTCCCTTTATTTGTTCGTATCTTTTAATCTGATTCACCGTAAATGGCCCCATCACTGTTCCTGACTCGTAATTTCTAAACCATTCGACCGTCCATTTAATTGCTTCCTTCGTAGATAGTTTAGGGACCCAGCCTAATAATTTTGAGGCTTTTGAACTATCAAGCTGTAAATAAGCAGCTTCGTGTGGATGCATTTCATTGTTTTCATAAGTAATGTCAATTTTTCTACCCCATAACTGCATTGTCATATTCAGAACATCCTGTACCGCAAATTCCTGACTAATCGACGGGCCAAAATTCCAGCCTCCGCCAAAGGACGAATCGTCCCACAGCCTTTCAGCTAGCTGAATATATCCACTTAACGGCTCCAGTACATGCTGCCATGGGCGAACTGCATTTCGATTTCTGACGATTAATTTTTTGCGTTCTAAGAAGGAGCGCATCAGATCTGGCACTAATCGTTCCTCCGCCCAATCCCCGCCGCCGATTACATTTCCTGCTCTTACTGAAGCTAGATTAATAGAAGGGATATGTTTGGTTTGAAAAAACGACCTTCTATACGATTCAGTTACAAGTTCAGCACAGCCTTTACTGGCACTGTACGGATCATGGCCGCCCATTCGGTCTTGTTCCTGGAAAGACTTTTTAATTATTGTGTTTTCATAACATTTATCACTTGTTACATTCACGATAACCTTGACGCTGTTTGTATGTCTTGCTGCTTCCAATACATGGGCTGTACCTAAAACGTTTGTTTTAAACGTTTCAATTGGGTTTTGGTATGATTTCCTAACGAGAGGCTGAGCTGCTAGATGAAAGATAATATCTGGCTGGTAATACTTCATTGTTTGTTCAAGTTGTTCAAAATCGTTTATATCGCCATAGCACGACTGGCATTCTGCTGCGGCATTCGTTAAATCAAATAGATTGGGGGATGTAGGTGGATGAAGCGAATAACCGATTACTTTTGCGCCAAGAGATGAAAGCCAAAGGGACAGCCACGTACCTTTAAACCCAGTATGTCCAGTTACAAAGACTTGTTTTTCGTTCCAGAATGCATGATTTGACATTTCACCACACCTTCCATGGAGCTTCATTCAAACGCCAATATTCCTCAAGCTTCATTTTATCTCTTAATGTATCCATTGGCTGCCAAAAGCCCGTATGCCTAAAGGCTGCTATCTGTCCCAATTCAGCCAAACGCTCGAGTGGTTCTTTTTCCCAAGCCGTTTGATCTCCTGCGATATATTCAAGGACGGCGGGTTCCAATACAAAAAATCCTCCGTTAACCCAGTTGCCGTCACCTTGCGGCTTTTCTTTAAAGCCAGTCACTGCATCTTTAGCTGCTATGCTTAACGCCCCAAATCTTCCAGGAGGTTGAACTGCCGTGACTGTTGCTAATTTCCCATGTTTTTTATGAAATTCAATTAAATTTTCTATATTGACGTTGCTAACTCCGTCGCCATACGTGAAACAGAAGGGTTCTTTATCCAAGAATTTTTGAACTCTTTTTAACCTTCCTCCTGTACTCGTATGTTCGCCGGTATCCACAAGCGTTACCTGCCATTGCTCCGAACTATTATTGTGAATCACCCGTTTATTATTGGATAGATCAAATGTAATGTCTGACATATGCAAAAAGTAGTTGGCGAAATATTCCTTTATCATATACCCTTTATAACCAAGACAAATAATAAATTCATTAATGCCGTAATGGGAATAAATCTTCATAATATGCCAAAGTATCGGTTTTCCCCCAATTTCAATCATTGGTTTAGGCTTGAATTCTGTTTCTTCACTGATTCTCGTTCCATAACCTCCAGCCAATATGACAGCTTTCAAATTCTCACCCCTTATGTGTAAGCATCTTTTTTATGGTATGCAACCACAAAATCGTAGGTTAACACTTTCTAAGCTTTGTATAAGATCGAAAAGTAATCGGAAAGGAAAGAGTTGAGGAAAAAAATAAACAGAAACACCAATGTGTTGTCTGTTTGTTTTTTTGAAAAGTTAGATGAGGAACGTATGAAAGGTTAATCGAAGAAGGTCAAGCTTAAAATTATGTAAAAACAGGGACATTGATAGAAAGAGAGGCGACCCTAAAGGGCGGCCCCACAGTTTGAGATTATAAAGAACTGTTTGTTTACCGTGCTTTTAGAACCACTAAAACTAATGACTGCTTTAAGGCTTTAGAGATAGTGGTCTACATATGATTATTCATTTTGTTCTTTCATTTGTTGCAGTAATATCTCCATTTTTGCTGCTTTTCCATTTTTATCTTCCTCTGTTGGTTGTGTAGCATGGAATTTTTGAAGCAATTGCTGGACTGTATCCTCGAAGCTTGCAGGACGTGCTAGGCCGAGCAAACCAGCGTCCCCAGTCTCACAAGTTGTAATATGCAATTCCCAACCACCAGCCATTATACCGGAATCGGCTAGTGCCTGGTCGATGATATAAAGATTCCATACTCCATTTGGATCCATTCCATTAAAGACGCTTAATAATGTATTTCCTGATGGTGCAGGTGCAGGTGGTGGGTAAGTGCCAAAAATTCCGTTGTTCGTAGGACGGTAAGTTCCTGAAACGATTGGAGTTGGTACTGTTGTCGCAGCATTGTCATCGAAGGTAAGTGTAACGTTATTTATGTCAGTTCCGCCCCCAGCACTTGACATTAAAATTGTATTAGGTCCTGTATTCCCAGCTGGTCCCACCAGCATGGCACTTATATCAGCTGGAAATGTATGTGACAAATTATTAAATGTTACTGTTACCTGTATGATAGAACCTGTTAAACCGGAAACTACAATTGGTGAAGGATAAGGAGCTGCCGGACCCTCGGTGCCTTCTGCTGGGATTAAAATCGGTGTTGTATTTGAAAAAGTTGTAGTTCTTGTCGTACATGTTGCTGTTGCGGCTACGAGATCCAAAACATTTTCAAACTTGAATTCTAACAACATTTCCTTTTTAATCACATCACGAAGGGTTCTTTGGACACTTGTATCAAGGGTAAAAAGATTTGTTAGCGAAACTGTTGCAGGAGAAAAAGTAGTACGTGCAGGGGTTAATGTTCCGAGAACGAATTGAAGCTTCTCTGCTTCTGCATTTAGCAAATGAGCTAAAGCCAGTTCTTCTAGTGCGATTGATCCAAGAAGCAGTGGAACAGTTTGTCCAACACTAAGCGAAATCGTGGGTGTAATATTGGGGATATTTGGATTAGACATTTAATCACTCCGTTTCATTTATTTATATAAGTTCGTTTTAGAACCTGATCTTGAACTAAAGCCCAGGAAAGAGGAATAAATCCTAACTGAAGGAATTCCTTAAAGGATAGTTAAGATTGCTAATTAGAGCTTATACACTCGTATAATACGAAAAAAGTTATAAATAGTACGGGCTTATTAACATGAAAATTGTATTAAAGCGTCCATTTTTTGAAACACTAGTATGATAGATTTTAAGTTAATGGAACCTTTTAGGTGATTTTCATTGGAATAGATTTAACCATTAAAGCTAAAGGTTCTGCTGAGTGTCCATTACACAGTCAGGTTATTGGAAGATCTAGGGAAGGGTATGGGAATACATTGACTGAGGATACGCAAAAAGAATATGTATTGGCAAGGGCTCAATTAGCAATGATGAAAACTTGATACCATGATGGGGCAATCCAAAATCTGGATTGCCCCATTGATTTATTTTTACTGATTAACAATTTACTATAAACCGGAGAAGCTTATCGTTACCTGACCATCTCCAGTGCCGACACCGGCTGTGTTGACTTGGCTGCTGCCAGCGTTGTACGAACCGCCGCCACCGCCGCCACCGCCATCAGCATTAACAGCATTAAAGCCGCCACCGCCGCCGCCGCCGCCTCCGGCAAAACCACCACCGCCGCCGCCGCCGCCGCCGCTAGGAGCACTATCAGAGCCGCCGCCGCCGCCGCCAGCACCTAAACCACCGCTAGTACCATTACCTTGGGGACCAGTGCCGCCAGCACCACCGAAACCACCAGCAATAATATTGGTGCCGCCAGCACCACCAGTAGCGTTGAACAAAACAGTCGCGTCCCCGCCTTTACCGCCAGAACCAGTTATGCCGCCGCCGCCGCCGCCGCCAGCATCAAAAGTAGAGGCGCCGCCGCCGCCGCCGCCAGCACCGAAACCATCACCGCCATTTTCACCAGGAAGACCAGTACCACCGCCAGCACCACCAATGCCACCTAAAATATTAGTGCCGCCAGCACCGCCTCCTCCGTTATCGTCACCATTACCTGCTTTTCCTGCAGTTCCATTTGAGAAGGTTGGGGGAAGATCTGCTAAAGGAACGGTAGCGTTCACTCCGTCACTTACATTGCTAGTTTCAAAAACACCACCAGCACCCCCGCCGCCACCTGCTGCAACCAGTAGTGTAGTTGAATTTAAAGTACTACCACGCCAAACAAACGATCCACCGCCGCCGCCAGCACCAGAAGTGGCATTATCGATACCCTTTTCCCCTACAAATATGGATAGAGTTTCTCCAGGGGTAACCGGAAAAGTTCCTTCTATTGATGCACCTAAGCCTCCTGTAGCAGATCCTAGGAAGTCTCCACCTTTTGCACCAATAGCCTGGATTCTTGCAGTAGTTGCAAAGTCGGGAACAGTAATCGTTGTAAGTCCTGGCGTTGTAAAGGTGGAAGTCCCTAAGTTTGCCAAAAATCCTGCCAAATCCAACGTATTTTCAAATTTGAACTCCAATAGCATTTCCTTCTTAATCACGTCACGAAGGGTTCTTTGGACACTTGTATCTACAGTAAGAAGATTCGTAATAGAAACGGTTGCAGGGGTAAAAGTAGTCCGTGCAGGGGTTAATGTTCCAAGAACGAATTGAAGCTTCTCCGCTTCTGCATTCAGCAAATGAGCCAAAGCGAGTTCTTCAAGAGCGATTGAACTAAGAAGCAACGGAACAGTTTGTCCTACACTTAGCGAAATCGTGGGTGTGATATTAGGGATATTTGGATTAGACATTAAAACACTCCTTTATTATTAATTTATATAAGTTCGATATAGAACCTGCACTTTAATTTAGGTAACTGTAAACAAAAAAAGGAATACACTGAGTGAATTCTATAAAAATAGACTAGTTAAGGTTACTAATTGAAACTTATACACTAGTAGCATACGAAAAAAGTTCCGAATAGTACGGGCTGGTCTCTCATTAAAAAAATTTTTTTGTTGGGGCTAAAAAAGTCCAAAGTAACTACTTTCATTTTTATTTTTAATCAAGTATTCTTGGGAGTTTATCTATTACAAAATGCCGGATGCACTCATATGATAATAATTCAAGTGGAATGATTTTTTGGATAATTTATTGTATAGAGGTGCATAAAATGAAACTTATTTTGCTCTCAGGGGGATCCGGAAAACGATTGTGGCCGCTTTCCAATGACTCCAGATCGAAGCAATTTTTAAAAATGCTGACACGTGCAGAAGATGAGCTAGAATCCATGGTCCAAAGGATCTGGCGGCAATTAGATTCGAATCAATTAAGCAATCATGCCTATATTTCTACCAGTAAAACACAAGTGGATATCATACAAAGCCAACTAGGGACTGAAGTACCGTTAATTATTGAACCGCAGCGAAGAGATACCTTTCCGGCCATCACTTTAGCAGCAGCTTATTTGTATTCCATCATTGGTGTTAATCGAAATGAAGTCATCATTGTCATGCCTGTTGATCCATTTGTGGAAAATCAATTTTTTAATAAAGTCAAAGAATTAGAGGATGTCATTTTGGATTCAACGATGGAAATCGCTTTAATTGGTGTACATCCTACCTATGCTTCCACAAAATACGGGTACATTATTCCGGAAAAAGGAAAAGGGGACTGTGAACAGGCGCGTGGATATATAAATGTAATCGGGTTTAAGGAAAAACCGACAGAAGAGCAGGCAAAGCACCTGATAAAAAATCAGGCCCTATGGAACTGTGGTGTATTTGCCTTTAAACTCGGCTATATGATTGATCAGTTGGAAAAAAGAGGTTTTCCTGCACAATATGATAAAGTAATAGAAAACTATAGTAGTCTGCCTAAAATAAGTTTTGATTATGAGATTGTCGAAAAGGCCAAGCGAATTGCCGTAATCCCCTACAACGGTTATTGGAAGGACTTGGGGACTTGGAATACATTGACTGAGGAGATGGAGACAAATATCCTGGGCAGCGGGTCAATTAGTCATGATTGCAGCAATACACATTTAATCAATGAATTGGAAGTACCTGTGTTTGTTTTGGGTGCTTCGAATATAGTGGTGGCAACGAGTCCCGATGGTATTTTGGTTTCTGAAAAATCAGCAAGCCACCAAGTCAAAGAAATCGTCAAAGATATGGAACAACGGCCTATGTTCGAGGAGCGCCGTTGGGGGTGGTATCGTGTCTTGGACTACAAAAAGTCAACTGAGGGAAAAGAGGTACTGACTAAGCGATTATTCGTATTTGCAGGTCATAACCTCAGCTATCAATATCATCATTACCGGAGTGAAGTTTGGGTGGTCGTCGAGGGGGAAGGGGAATTCGTTCTGAATGACAAATTGTCTTATGTAAAAAAAGGCGATGTTCTAACCATTCCTTTAGGCGCAAAGCATGGAATCAAGGCAAGTAGTGATCTTGAAATCATTGAAGTTCAAATGGGGAGTAAACTGGATGAAGGAGATATTGTTCGGTTATTTATGTCATGGGAAGAAATGAAGAAAGCCATTGGGAGTGAGTAATTTTTCATGCGGTAATGATAGTAAAACTCTTGCATAAGGGCAATCCAGTTCTTAAGGATTGCCCTAAAAAATTTTTTAAAGTAAAAAATCAATCGTATCTTCAAGCTCAAACAATAACAAAATTTCTTTCGCAATGATTGCGCGCAGCACACGTTCGGCCTTCCTGTTTGCCTTTTTTAGATCTTTTTTTGATGCTCTTTTACATTTAACGTCCTTCACTGTTTTTCGAAGTATTTTTACCTCTGTTTCTAATAAATGTGCCAGTGATTGTTCCATCAAGGCAATACCTGCTAGCTTCAATGTAACTACATCCCGCCTTTTGGGGATATGAAAATCTTTTGGAATTTCCGGTAAACCCATTTTGGCCCTCCTCTTTTCGTTATACTTTCCCTCGGTTAAACCTCTGCAAATTTCTGCACATTATAACCTATGTTTTCATTATCTTTTTGTGCAATAGAAAATAACAATTCGGTCTTTAGAGACTTAGTCCAAACTGGACCCATAAATAAAACAGACAGCATTTTTGCGGTCTGTTCATTTTCCAATTAACACCCTTCTCTTTTGGTCCGCCAGTCGCTTAAATTCTATAATAGAATCCCTGATAGCCTTTATATCTCTTAATACAATAAAAAAATCGTCTCTTTCCTCCATTGCTTCTTCAAGCATACTGAGGGAATTTATAAGGTGATTGAAAGATGATTCAATATGGGAGAGAGAATCTTCAAACATTTGGCTAAACTTTTCACTAGGATGCTCCTCCATGTATATTTCCCCCTTTCCCATGGAAGACAAGACAAAAGTGATTAATCTTTGGGGTCTTTATGATCTGTACATTTTCAATGCCTTTTTTTGCATTTATGACAAACAATTTTTTCCTTTTTGACGACCTCTAGTGTATTTTCCAATTTCTTTAGTAAAAGCCATTCCTTCATCACAATGGTTTCGAGCATTTGTCTTACCGAATGATTTATATCAAGGATGTCATCATTACATGGTTTAGTAGGAAAATTGCCCTTTTTGCCTACAAAGGCTTTGATTTTTTCGGCTTCAGCTTTAATAAGTTTGGCTAGAGCCTTTTCTTCCTTAGCAATGGATTCAATTAATTTAAACAGAACTTTATCTAATGATTGTTTTTTACGGCGTTTCTTCGAGGAGCGTTTTTTTCGATTTCTACTACCACTACTGCCACAACTACCACTACTGCCACAACTACCACTGCTACCACAACTACCGCTGCTGCCGCTGCTGCCGCTGCTGCCGCTGCTTTCACTGCTTCCGAAGCTGCCGCTGCTTTCACTGCTTCCGAAGCTGTCGCTGCTTTCACTGCTTCCGAAGCTGTCGCTGCTTTCACTGCTTCCGAAGCTGTCGCTGCTTTCACTGCTTCGGAAGCTGCTGCTGCTCTCGCTGCTTCCGAAGCTGCTGCTGCTCTCGCTGCTTCCGAAGCTGCTGCTGCTCTCGCTGCTTCCGAAGCTGCTACTGCTGTCGCTGCTTCCGAAGCTGCTGCTGCTTTCACTGCTGCCGTAGCTGTCGCTGCTTTCGCTGCTGTGGATACCTTTATGCGGATGTTTTTTACTGGTGCTACCTCTGCTGCTACCACTTCTGCCACTACTGCCGGGACCTTTATGCGGTCGCTTTGGGCCACCATCCTTGTCATGATGCTTCGGCATTGTTCCACACCTCTTTTTGATTTTTTTTCACACGGTATATATATGTGTTAATGCCCGGATTGGTGTTACAACATGGCGAAAAAGAAATTCGAAAGAGGCTAAAAGAAGAGCTAAAAAAAACGAATTACAACCATTGGAGGGAATACCATATTGGTCACAATTTACTCTTACTATATTTGATGGGACCGAAATGACAGTATAATAGGAACAGGTGTTTAAACTGACTAATTAAATCCAACCAACTAATTTCCATTCACGAACCTAACTCTTTCATGTAAAATAGAACCCAAGGGGGGATAGGAATGAATTTTAAGCCAGGTTTATGGCAACAACAAACACTCAAATTGACCATGACGCAGGAACTGTCCCAGGCGATTGCCTTATTGCAGTATTCAGCGCAAGAATTGACAGCATTTTTAGAAAATAAGGCACTTGAAAATCCCCTAGTACAAATTGAAAATGTCAATGAGCGACCAATGAATCCGCTGCTTGACCGGAACCGGCGCAAACATCAAAAGATGGAAAAGGATTGGATTGAGCAGATTGGCGCTAAGCCATACTCGGTTGAGGAACAATTAATCTCACAGTTAAATATAACAAAGCTCCCGGCGGCGGAGTTAAAGGCAATTCGCTATCTTATTCAGAATTTAGATGAAAACGGTTACTTTACTGGTGACTTACACGAGGTAGCCGCAACATTAAGAATACCGCTTGAGCTGGCTGAAGACGGTCTGGCCGTTCTTCAGACGCTTGAACCGGCGGGAATTGGGGCGAGAAACCTGCAGGAATGCCTGCATATCCAGGTAGATTATCTTTTGCCTGATAACGAGCTCGCCAAAAAGATTATTTCGGACTATTTTGTCCCGTTTGCTGAAAAGAAATGGAAGCAAATTGCGAAGGAACTTCAGGTCTCATTAAAAGAGATCCAAGATGTTTTTGACGAGATCCAATTTTTGAACCCGAAACCGGGAGCGCTTCTAGGAATAGAGGCAGCTTCTTACATCATTCCAGATGTGATTATCGAACAAACACAAGAAGGGCTAATCGTCCGAATGTTTGATGACCCCATTCCGAAAATTAGTTTTAATGATAAATATTTTCATAAATTTAAGGACCAGGATCAGCAGGTCAGCAAATTTCTTCATGAGAAGGTACAGGATTATCAATGGATTTTAAAAAGTATTGAGCAGCGAAAGGAAACGCTGACACGGGTGGTTACCAAGATTGTCGAAAAGCAGCCTGCTTTTTTCCAAAAGGGTCCTCAATATTTGGCGCCGATGACGATGAAGGAAATTGCCTCCGAGTTGGATGTTCATGAATCGACTGTCAGCCGGGCGGTTCGGGAAAAATATGTGCAAACTCCGATTGGGACATTTCCGTTGAAGTCGTTTTTTTCGAGTACTATCCAAACCGTATCGGAGGAAGAGTCCACCTCGTCGACACAGGTAAAGAATGCTATTAGCAAACTGATTGAAAAAGAAAACAAAGAAAAGCCGCTTTCTGATCAGGATATCGCGGAGCAATTAAAGGTCTTGGAGGGAATCGTCGTCTCCAGAAGAACGATTGCCAAATACCGGGACCAACTTGGCATCCCGTCTTCTTCGAAGAGGAAGAGGTTTAATTAGCGGGGGCATTTGGGATAAGCTGCCCCCTGGATAAAAGGTAGAAAGGATACAAACTATGCCGCAAACAACCATTACCCTATACACAAGAAACGGCTGCCCTCTATGTGATAAAGCCAAAGCGACCTTGCTCGAGCTGAAGGAGGAATATGATTTTTCTCTGGAGGAGATTGATATCGAGCAGGATGATGAGCTTCATGAGCGCTACGGACTGATGATCCCGGTTGTCAACATAGATGGGGAAGAAGCTGCTTACGGGTTCGTTAACAAATTTGAAATAAGTAATCGTTTGCAAGAAAAATCCTAAGTTTAAATTAGTTGAATTAAATTTTCACTCCTGCTACAATAAAAAACGTAGTAAGGGTGATTTTTTTTTGGTGGTTGTGGGACATAATATGTCTATGGTGGACATTTTTTGACCAACTGCATATAATAAAGGAGTATGGAAAACATGCAGTCATTCATCGATATGACAAAAAGATTATTGCCCGATTTCCTTCCAGTCCTGCAAAAACGTCATTCCATCTTAAGATACATAGGGATGATGCAGCCTGTAGGCAGGAGGAGTTTAGCCACAAGCCTTGGACTAACCGAAAGAATCCTTCGTAGTGAAGTAGAATTCCTCAAAGAGCAAAATCTTATTTATACAAACAATGTAGGAATGAGTTTAACTCTTGAGGGAAAAAATTTGCTTGAGGATTTAAACGGGTTTATGCGTGAGTTGAAGGGTATCGACGTCATGGAACTGGAACTAAAGCATCAGCTTGGTATTAAAAAAGTTATCATTGTTCCAGGAGACAGCGACGAATCTCCGATGGTCAAAAGCGAGCTTGGCAAGGCGTCTGCAGCCTGCATGAAAAAGCTTTTTCAAGGAGAAAATATCATCGCTGTTACAGGCGGCTCAACGATGGCTGCCGTAGCGGAATGGCTCTCACCTGAAGCCTCAGGCAAGGAATTGCTGTTTGTACCTGCACGAGGCGGGGTTGGCGAGGATGTTCAAAATCAAGCCAACACGATTTGCTCCAATATGGCGCAAAACACCCATTCTAGACACCGCGTCTTTTATGTTCCCGATCAGGTCAGCACGGAAATTTATGACTCCTTGATTAAGGAACCCGGCATCCACGAAGTTTTGGAATTAATCCGCTCCGCCAACATGGTTCTCCATGGAATTGGGGATGCTATGACAATGGCCGAACGGCGCAAGACGAACCCTGATATATTGGAAAAGCTGGGAAATGGTAAAGCTGCCGGCGAGGCTTTCGGCTATTATTTTAGCGAGGCTGGCGAGATTGTCCACAAAGTGGTCACCATTGGGCTTCAGCTAGAGGATTTGGAAAAGATTCAAAACGTGATTGCAGTCGCTGGCGGAACATCAAAGGCAAAAGCAATCAGGGCTTATATGAAGCAGGCACCGCCATCCACGATATTAATTACGGATGAAGGGGCCGCAAACAAATTATTAAACCAGTAATAGTTAATGAAAAGGATTATTCCTTTTTAAAAATAAAACCCTGCCCATCTAAAGGAGGAAATTAACATGACAGTAAAAGTTGGTATTAATGGTTTTGGACGTATCGGTCGTAACGTATTCCGTGCGGCATTAAACAATAGCGAAGTGGAAATCGTAGCAATCAATGACTTAACAGATGCAAATATGCTTGCTCACCTTTTAAAATATGACACTGTTCACGGAACACTTGCAGAAGATGTAACTGTTGATGGTGAATACCTAGTAGTTGGCGGCCACAAAGTGAAGGTTCTAGCTGAGCGCGACCCTGCACAATTAGGCTGGGGCGACCTTGGTGTAGACGTAGTAGTAGAATCTACTGGACGTTTCACAAAACGCGAAGATGCAGCAAAACACCTTGAAGCAGGCGCTAAGAAAGTTATTATTTCTGCTCCAGCAACTAACGAAGATATCACAATCGTTATGGGTGTTAACGAAGACAAATACGATGCAGCTAACCACCATGTACTTTCAAACGCATCTTGTACTACTAACTGCTTAGCTCCATTTGCAAAAGTATTAAATGACACATTCGGCATCAAGCGCGGTATGATGACTACTGTTCACTCTTATACTAACGACCAGCAAATCCTTGACTTGCCACACAAGGACTACCGTCGTGCTCGTGCAGCAGCTGAAAACATGATTCCAACTTCAACTGGTGCTGCAAAAGCGGTTGCGTTAGTTTTACCAGAACTAAAAGGCAAATTAAATGGTATGGCAATGCGTGTTCCAACTCCAAACGTTTCTATCGTTGACTTAGTAGCTGAATTAGAAAAAGATGTAACTGTTGACGAGATCAACTCAGCTCTTAAAGAAGCTGCTGAAGGTCCATTAAAAGGTATTCTTGCATACAGCGATCTTCCATTAGTTTCTAGCGATTACAACGGTGCTACAGTTTCTTCTACTGTTGATGGTTTATCAACAATGGTTCTTGAAGGAAACATGGTAAAAGTATTATCTTGGTACGATAACGAAGTTGGTTACTCTAACCGCGTTGTTGACCTTGTTGATTACATCGCTAAAAAAGGACTTTAATTCTTTTTCTCCAATCCCGTTGGATAGGAATGGAATTTTTACCGCAAACTATTTATAATGATTAATGGTATTCCAAGGGGAGTGGGTGATGGGAGCCCCTCTCCTTTTTTACTGTGTTTACAGGGATTTTTTCAAAAGCCATACATAAGGAGGTCCTTTTTCGATGAACAAAAAGTCAGTAAAAGATGTTGATGTGAAGGGTAAACGCGTGTTTTGCCGGGTGGATTTCAACGTTCCGATGCAGGATGGAAAAATTACCGACGAAACGCGAATTCGTGCGGCACTGCCAACGATTCAATATTTAATCGAGCAGGGTGCAAAAGTAATTCTGGCGAGCCATTTAGGCAGACCAAAGGGCAAAGTGGTTGAAGAAATGCGACTAACTCCAGTGGCGGTTCGCCTGTCTGAACTTCTTGGAAAAGAAGTGAAGAAAGCAGATGAAGGCTACGGGGATTCTGTTAAAGCGTTAATCGACACCATGACTGAAGGCGACGTTTTATTGCTTGAAAATGTTCGTTTCTACCCTGGTGAAGAAAAGAATGATGCAGAACTTGCGAAGTCATTTGCAGAGCTAGCCGATGTTTATGTAAATGATGCATTTGGTGCTGCACACCGTGCTCATGCTTCCACAGAAGGAATCGCACACCATTTGCCAGCAGTATCTGGCTTCTTAATGCAAAAAGAGCTTGATGTTCTTGGCAAGGCATTGTCAAATCCGGAACGTCCATTCACAGCGATTATTGGCGGGGCAAAGGTAAAGGACAAAATTGGTGTTATTGAAAATCTATTAGAATTGGTTGACAACTTGATTGTCGGCGGCGGCCTTGCTTATACGTTCGTTAAGGCACAGGGCCATGAAATCGGTAAATCGCTGCTTGAAGAAGACAAAATTGACTTAGCTAAATCCTTTATGGAAAAAGCAAAGGCGAAGGGCGTTAACTTCTATATGCCGGTTGATGCGATAGTTGCTGACGATTTCTCAGCAGATGCCAATACAAAAGTGGTTGCGATCGAAGAGATTCCTGCTGATTGGGAAGCATTAGATATCGGACCAAAAACAGCAGAAATTTACCGCGATGTCATTCAAAAATCCAAGCTTGTCATTTGGAACGGGCCAATGGGTGTGTTTGAAATCGATAAGTTTGCTGGCGGTACGAAGGCTGTTGCGCAGGCTTTGGCAGATGCTGAAGGTGCGTATTCCGTTATTGGCGGTGGCGATTCCGCAGCGGCAGTTGAAAAATTCGGCCTTGCTGATAAAATGAGCCACATCTCCACAGGCGGCGGCGCTTCATTGGAGTTTATGGAAGGAAAAGCACTTCCAGGTGTAGTGGCGTTGAACGATAAATAATTTTTATCTACAAATTTCAGGTGGATATCTACAAAGATTGAACCGTTATCTACAATTTTTAAAATATATCTACAAATTTTAGGCAGATATCTACAAATTTTGGACTGATATCTACATTTCAATTTTTTTAACCAAAGAAAGGGATGTTCCAGCATGCGTAAACCAATTATTGCAGGTAACTGGAAAATGCACAAAACACTTTCCGAAGCGAAAAGCTTTGCGGAAGAAGTGAAAGGCCTCGTGCCTGCTGCTGACAAGATGGATTCTGTCATTTGCGCACCTGCGTTATTTTTACAAAGCCTTGTGGAAACGGTCAAAGGCAGCGAAGTGAAAATTGGTGCTCAAAATGTGCATTTCGAAGAAAAGGGTGCCTTTACAGGCGAAATCAGCCCTGTAGCACTTGCTGACTTAGGCGTTCAATATGTCATTATCGGCCACTCTGAGCGCCGTGAAATGTTCAATGAAACAGATGAATCAGTTAATAAAAAGGTTCTTGCAGCATTTAAACACGGCCTAACACCGATTGTTTGCTGCGGTGAAACATTAGAGCAACGCGAAAATGGCGAGACTATGAACCTTGTCGGCTCTCAGATTGAAAAAGCTCTCACAGGCTTAACGGAGGACCAAGTAAAAGTAACGGTCATTGCTTACGAACCAATCTGGGCAATCGGAACAGGTAAATCTTCGACTGCTGCAGATGCAAACGAAGTGTGCGCTCACATCCGCCAAGTTGTTGCTAAGCAATTTTCCGAAGATGTGGCAGCGGCTATCCGTATTCAGTACGGCGGCAGCGTGAAGCCAGAAAACATTAAAGAATACATGGGACAGCCTGACATCGACGGTGCCCTTGTTGGCGGCGCAAGCCTTGAACCGCAGTCATTTTTGCAATTACTAGAGGGTGGTAAATATGAGTAAAGCTCCTGTTGCCCTCATCATTCTTGACGGCTTCGGCTGCCGGGATGAGCATAAAGGTAATGCGGTCTACCATGCGAAAAAGCCAAATTTTGACCGCTATTGGGAAACTTACCCGCATAACCATTTAACTGCGAGCGGTGAAGCAGTCGGCTTACCGGAGGGGCAGATGGGTAACTCGGAAGTCGGTCACCTAAATATCGGTGCTGGCCGGATTGTTTACCAAAGCTTAACTCGTGTGAACATCGCCATCCGTGAAGGGGAATTTGAAAAAAATGAAACCTTCCTTGGCGCAATGGAGCATGCGAAGAAAAATGGCACAGCTTTGCATCTGTTTGGCCTTCTGTCAGACGGCGGTGTGCACAGCCATATTAATCATATGTTTGCCCTTTTAAAATTGGCCAAGGAAGAAGGCGTGGAAAAAGTATATATTCACGCATTCCTTGACGGCCGTGACGTCGGCCCACAAACAGCGCCAACATATATTAAAGAGACTATGGAAAAAATGAAGGAGATTGGTATCGGTGAATTCGCCACCATTTCCGGACGTTATTACTCCATGGACCGTGACAAGCGCTGGGAGCGGGTTGAAAAATCATACCGGGCAATGGTGTATGGAGAAGGACCTTCTTACAAGAGCCCACAAGAGGTTGTAGAGGATTCTTATTCTCACGGAATCTATGATGAATTCGTTCTTCCATCGGTCATCGTCAAGGAAGACGGACAGCCTGTTACAACCATCCAGGACAACGATGCAGTTATTTTTTATAACTTCCGTCCGGACCGGGCCATCCAGATTTCGAATACATTTACAAACGAAGACTTCCGTTCGTTTGACCGCGGACCGAAGCATCCGCAACATTTACACTTTGTTTGTTTAACACATTTCAGCGAGTCGGTCGACGGCTACGTGGCCTTTAAGCCGACGAACTTGGACAACACGTTAGGTGAAGTATTGTCGCAAAATAATATGAAACAGCTGCGCATTGCTGAAACGGAAAAATATCCGCATGTCACGTTCTTTATGAGCGGCGGACGCGAGGACAAGTTCCCTGGCGAAGAGCGGATTTTAATCAATTCGCCAAAGGTACCAACTTATGACCTTCAGCCGGAAATGAGCGCCTACGAAGTGACTGATGCTTTGTTGAAGGAAATTGCAGCGGATAAATTTGATGCGATTCTCTTAAACTTTGCCAACCCAGATATGGTCGGTCACTCCGGCAAGCTTGAGCCAACCGTCAAGGCGATCGAGGCAGTGGATGAGTGCTTAGGAAAAATTGTCGATGCAATTCTTGCAAAAGGCGGTACAGCGATTATTACTGCCGACCACGGAAACGCTGATGAGGTGGTGACCCTTGAGGGCAATCCAATGACAGCACACACCACTAACCCAGTGCCGGTTATAGTCACGAAGCAGGGTGTTGAGGTGCGTGACGGCGGTATCCTAGGAGATTTAGCGCCAACTATTCTGGATCTTTTAAATGTGAAGCAGCCGGCGGAAATGACAGGAAAGTCGTTGATTAAGTAAAGTTCGCTTAAAAAATCGATTCGCCAATAGAATGCTGGTATTCGCCAATAGAACTGCGAAATTCGCTAATAGGACTCCTGAATTCGCTAATAGAATAAATAAATCCGCTAATAGAACCAGAAAATTCGCTAATAGGGTGTAATTTTTCACCTAAAATTGAACAGAACTTGATTAATAAAATTAATTTTTCAAAGGAGAGAATTAAAAATGCCATATATTATTGATGTTTATGCTCGTGAAGTATTAGATTCCCGCGGTAACCCAACAGTTGAAGTTGAAGTTTTCACTGAATCAGGCGCATTCGGCCGTGCTTTAGTACCAAGTGGAGCTTCCACTGGTGAATACGAAGCAGTTGAACTTCGTGACGGCGATAAGAGCCGCTACCTTGGCAAAGGTGTTCAAAAAGCAGTTGACAACGTAAACGACATTATCGCGCCAATGTTAGTTGAAGAAGGCTACAGCGTGCTTGATCAGGTTTCTGTCGATAAAGCTCTTATCGAGTTAGACGGAACTGAAAACAAAGGCAAATTAGGTGCTAACGCGATTCTTGGCGTATCTATGGCAGTGGCTCATGCTGCAGCAAACTACCTGGATGTTCCTTTATACCAATACCTTGGCGGCTTCAACTCCAAGCAGCTTCCAGTGCCAATGATGAACATCGTAAACGGCGGCGCGCATGCTGATAACAACGTAGACATTCAGGAATTCATGGTTATGCCTGTCGGTGCTCCTAGCTTCAAAGAAGCTCTTCGCATGGGCGCAGAAATTTTCCACAGCTTAAAGTCTGTTTTAAAAGGCAAAGGCTTAAACACTGCTGTTGGTGACGAAGGCGGCTTTGCACCAAACCTAGGCTCTAACGAGGAAGCATTACAAACAATCATCGAAGCTATTGAAAAAGCTGGCTACAAGCCTGGCGAAGAAGTTATGCTTGCTATGGACGTTGCTTCTTCTGAACTTTACAGCAAAGAAGACGGCAAATACCATCTTGAAGGCGAAGGCAAAGTCAAGACTTCTGAAGAAATGGTTGCTTGGTATGAAGAGCTTGTTTCTAAATACCCAATCATCTCTATCGAAGACGGTCTTGATGAAAACGACTGGGAAGGCCACAAGCTATTAACTGAGCGCATCGGCGGCAAAGTTCAATTAGTCGGTGACGACCTATTCGTTACAAACACTAAGAAGCTTGCAGAAGGAATTGAAAGAGGCATTGCCAATTCTATCCTAATCAAAGTAAACCAAATCGGTACATTAACTGAAACATTTGATGCAATCGAAATGGCTAAGCGCGCAGGCTACACTGCAGTTATCTCTCACCGTTCTGGTGAAACAGAAGATGCAACAATTGCTGACATCGCTGTTGCTACAAACGCTGGTCAAATCAAGACTGGTGCACCATCTCGTACAGACCGCGTTGCGAAATACAACCAATTGCTTCGCATTGAAGATCAATTAGGTGAAACTGCACAATATAACGGAATCAAGTCTTTCTATAACTTGAAGAAGTAATTTTTAATAAAATTAGGACCTCCTGCCGTACTAGGCTGGAGGTCCTTTTATTATGTTTCGGGGGTGACTGTCGGATAAGTCGCTTTTACTGGCGGATAACGTATGGTTACTGTCGGATAAATCGCTCCAACTGTCGGATAGCATTTCGTCACTGTCGGATAAAACCAGTTTACTGTCGTAGCATCCATTTATGAAAAAAATTGGAATGAAAAGCAGGGAATCAACTTGCCTTTGTATAATAATACTTAGAAAACAACATTGTTTAAAACAGATAGACTGGGGAAGATGGGAATGAAAAAAATTCTGAAAAGGTTATCGAAGATACAGTGGGTGCTTATAATTGTTGCTGTTCTTGCTACTGGATACTATCTTTTCAACGGATCTTTGCCTTTTCAAAAAGCGGATGTCACCATGAAGGAGCAAAAAGCAAAGAGTGGGGAAACCGTCATCCAAATTGAGGATGCTGACGTCAGCCAAATTGCAGTGGAGTTCCCAATGGATATGTCCGAAACGGCAATCATGGATGCTATTCACAAAATGTCTCACCAAAAGGTGATCGCCAATAAAAAGTGGGGAGCAATCCCATTAACAAAGGAACGGGTGGAACGATTGCTGGAAATAGTTAATGCCCACCCTGCTAAATATGAAAATGCTTCCCTTTACATCGCTATCTTAAATCGCTGGGAAAAAGGAGAGTTTTCTAGGATTGATACCGACCACAATGCTATTTGGAATCTTCAAGGCGGAACGATAGGAAAAGCGACAGGAGTATTATCACTGGATGAGGAGAAAAAGTATATTGAGGCCAATTTCAATATTAAGGTAAAACAATAATCCTTTTCATGCAGTCTCAAATCCAAAACCTGTCACAGAAAGTTGTATTGTTAAAAAGGCTTAATTATGGTAAATTTAATATACTGTGTATTGTACGTCTACAGGAGGTGGCCTTCATGCATGCATTTTTAGTTACATTATTAGTGATCGTAAGTATTGCACTTATCGTTGTTGTCTTACTTCAATCAGGTAAAAGCGCTGGTTTATCCGGTGCCATTTCCGGTGGTGCTGAACAGTTATTTGGTAAGCAAAAAGCACGTGGAATCGACTTGATCCTTCACCGTATCACAGTCGTCCTATCAGTTCTATTCTTCTTGCTCACCTTAGCCGTTACCTACTTCAAAATCTAATATAAGTAAACAAAAACCCGGCCCCGCGCCGGGTTTTCTGCATTTTGAGCGAGAGCTTCAGTGGTGTGTCCATCTGGGCAGGACAATGTCCACGCGCGGCACTATTCAAGCATTTTGGTAGAATGTTCACTTCTTCTTTGATTAAACTAAGGAATAGCGATATTTTGTGTTAGTGAAGGAGTAGTATGTATGAGGATTACGTTACCGAAGCCATTTTTGTTTGAGGGAGGGAAGCGGGCTGTTTTGCTGCTGCATGGATTTACTGGTAATTCTTCAGATGTCCGGATGCTTGGGCGTTTTCTGGAGAAAAAGGGCTACACCTGCCATGCGCCGCATTATAAGGGCCACGGAGTACCCCCAGAAGAACTGGTTCACACTGGTCCGGAGGATTGGTGGCAGGACGTATTGAACGGGTATGAATTTTTGAAAAATAAAGGCTACGATGAAATTGCGGTTGCCGGTTTATCCCTTGGCGGCGTATTTTCCTTGAAATTGGGATACACTGTACCTGTAAAGGGAATTGTCACCATGTGTGCCCCGATGTATATCAAAAGTGAACAAGTTATGTACGAAGGAGTTCTCGAATATGCCCGTGAATTTAAAAAGCGGGAAGGAAAATCAGACGAGCAAATCGAATTGGAAATGGATGAATTTAAAAAGACACCAATGGGGACGCTTAAGGCTCTCCAGGCATTGATTGCCGATGTACGCGACAATGTCGATATGATTTATGCCCCAACCTTTGTGGTTCAGGCCCGCCACGACAACATGATCAACACCGAGAGCGCCAATATTATTTTCGAAAATATTGAATCGGAAAAGAAGGAAATCAAATGGTATGAAGAATCCGGCCACGTCATTACGCTGGACAAAGAGAAGGAACAACTGCATGAAGATGTGTACGCCTTTTTAGAAAAGCTAGATTGGCTCGTATAACGTTAAAAACCTTATTAAAGGAGGGATTAATATGGAAGAAAATATTAAAAAGCATGTCGACAGGCTTTTGCAATATATGAAGGACGAGGCATACAAGCCGTTAACAGTTCAGGAGCTGGAATCCGCGTTGGGTATTTCGGATTCTGCTGATTTTAAGGAATTTGTCAAAGCACTTGTGCAAATGGAGGAAAAGGGTCTTGTTGTAAGAACCCGGGCGAACCGCTATGGTCTTCCTCAAAAAATGAATCTAATCCGTGGCAAGTTGACGGGGCATGCAAAGGGATTTGCGTTTGTTATTCCCGAAGAGGCAGGGATGGATGATATTTTTATTCCGCCGACAGAAACGAATAATGCCATGCATGGGGATACCGTGCTAGTTCGAATTTCCTCGGAAAGCTCGGGCCAGCGCCGCGAGGGAAGCATTATCCGGATCATCGAACGAGGTATACAGCAAATTGTCGGTACTTATGTTGAAAGCAAAAGCTTCGGTTTCGTCATACCGGATGACAAGAAATTTGCTAGTGATATTTTTATCCCAAAAGAGGCATCCAAGGGTGCGGTCGAAGGACATAAGGTAGTCGTAAAGCTTACCTCCTATCCTGAGGGGAGAAAAAGTGCTGAGGGCGAAGTAATTACCATCCTTGGCCATAAAAATGACCCTGGTGTGGATATTTTGTCTGTTATACATAAGCATGGGTTACCGATGGCGTTTCCGGATGAAGTTCTGCAGCAGGCTAATGAGACACCAGACACAATCGATGAAAGTGAGCTGGTGAATCGCCGTGACCTTCGTGGCGAAACCATTGTGACGATTGATGGCGCGGACGCAAAAGACTTGGATGACGCTGTTACCGTTACGCGACTCGATAATGGTAACTACAAGCTCGGCGTCCATATTGCCGATGTCAGCTATTATGTAAAAGAAGGCACGCCGATTGATGTCGAAGCTGCGGACCGGGCTACAAGTGTTTATTTAGTAGACCGTGTAATTCCGATGATTCCACATCGGTTGTCGAATGGAATCTGTTCCCTGAATCCAAAGGTAGACCGGCTAGTGCTATCGTGTGAAATGGAAATCAACGAGGAAGGCCAAGTCGTCTCTAATGAAATTTTTCAAAGCGTAATTAAAACGACTGAGCGGATGACGTATTACGATGTCAACCGGATACTCGTCGATAAGGACGAGGAGACGAGGGCGCGATACGAGGCGCTGGTACCGATGTTCGAATTAATGGGCGAGCTTGCTTCGATTCTTCGGGCTAAACGAATGAAGCGGGGCGCAATAGATTTTGATTTTAAAGAATCAAAGGTATTGGTTGATGAGGAAGGAAAACCAAGCGATGTTGTCTTGCGTGAACGTTCAGTAGCGGAACGCCTGATTGAGGAATTCATGCTGGCGGCCAACGAAACGGTAGCCGAGCATTTCCACTGGATGGATGTTCCGTTCATTTACCGAATCCACGAAGATCCAAAGGAAGACAAACTGCGCAAGTTTTTCGAGTTTATTACTAACTTCGGGTATTTTGTAAGGGGGACAGCAAACAATGTCCACCCGCGGGCATTGCAGGAAATTATTGAAGAGGTCCAGGGCAAGCCAGAGGAAATGGTTGTTTCCACTGTGATGCTGCGCTCCATGCAGCAAGCGAAATATGATCCCGAGAATCTTGGCCACTTCGGGTTATCAGCCCAGTTTTATACCCATTTCACCTCGCCAATCCGCCGTTATCCGGATACGATTGTGCACCGGTTAATCCGGACATATATTATTGAAGGAAAACTGGATGAGGGCACAAGGGCAAAATGGAATGCCGAGCTTCCAGATATAGCAATGCATTCTTCAAAAATGGAGCGCCGTGCCGTTGATGCGGAGCGCGAAACCGATGAATTGAAGAAAGCTGAATATATGGAAGACAAGATTGGCGAAGAGTACGATGGAATCATCAGCTCCGTCACGAACTTCGGAATGTTTGTCGAGCTGCCGAACACGATTGAAGGACTTGTCCATGTCAGCTACATGACCGACGATTATTACCGTTTTGACGAGCGCCATTATGCGATGATTGGCGAGCGAACCGGGAATGTGTTCCGTATCGGTGATGAGATTACCGTTCGGGTCGTTAAGGTCAATAAAGAGGAGCGCTCGATTGATTTTGAAATCGTCGGCATGAAGGGTACGCCACGGCGTGAGCGTTCTACAGTGCCGAAGGTCTTTAAGACGGGCAGCAATGAGTCAAAGCCTCGCCGGAATAAGCAGGGTGAGCGTGGGCAGCAGGGCGGCCGAGGAGGCAAACAAGGTGACGGCAAGTCCGATGCTGGCGGCGGTGGCGGCCAGGGCGGCGGAAAGTCGAAAAAGAAACGCAAATTTTATGAGAACGTTCCGAAAAATAAAAGCACCAAGCGGAAGAAAAAGAAATATTAGGGAGAGAGCCTTTTTTGGGCTCTCTTTATTAACTTTAATTGAGTATGAAGACCAGGACTTAGTTGTACGAGCTAGAAAATGTCCTTCATGTTGCAGGTGAAGGACAAAATGCAGGGGTGGAAGTCGTAAAATGTCCTTCATAAAGCGGATGAAGGACAAAGTGCAGAGGTAGAAGTCGTAAAATGTCCTTCATAAAGCGGATGAAGGACAAAGTGCAGAGGTGGAAGTCATAAAATGTCCTTCATAAGGCGGATGAAGGACAAAAAGCAGAAGTGCGAGGCTGAAAATGTCCTTCATCCACCGCGTCATCCCTTTCACCTTCTTTTCTAATTGTATAGACTCACCTGTTCTGTTAAAATTAACACGTAAACGAGGTGAAAATTATGCCAAAAGGTGAAGGAAAAGTCGTTGCCCAGAATAAAAAGGCTTATCATGACTATTTTATCGAGGAAACATACGAGGCTGGAATCGTCTTGCAGGGAACGGAGATTAAGTCCATCCGTGCCGGCAAAGTGAACCTAAAAGACTCCTACGCGCGAATTCATAATGGAGAAATCACCCTTATCGGAGTGCATATCAGCCCATATGAGCAAGGAAACCGCTACAATCATGACCCGGAACGAGAACGAAAGCTACTGCTTCATAAGCGTGAAATTTTAAAGCTTTTTGGGGATACTAGAGAAGCAGGGTATTCTTTAATTCCATTAAAGCTTTATTTGAAAAATGGTTTTTGCAAGGTGCTGCTTGGACTTGCAAAAGGTAAAAAGAACTACGATAAGCGTGAGTCTTTGAAGCAAAAAGAAGCAAAACGTGAAATCGAGCGCGCCTTCCGCGATCGTCAGAAGATGTAAAAAAGGCAATTTGATATATCTTACAAATACTTACAATTGAAAAATCCTCTAAATGTGTTATAATAAATTTGTCGCTGAGATGAGCGGCAAACAACTTGGCTCAAGAGCTTGCCATTTTCCTAACGTCTTGCTTCATAAAAGCAACTTTTTATAATGGGGACGCTACGGATTCGACAGGGGTAGTTTGAGCTTAGGTTGCGAGTCGAGGGGATCGGCCTCGTTAAAACGTCAAAGCCATAACTGGCAAAACTAACAACAACTTAGCTTTCGCAGCTTAATAACTGCATAGCTGTTCGCCCCTCCATCGCCTATGTGGTAGGGTAGCGGACTCACTCTTAGTAGGCTACGCCGGAGTCCACCGCCTGAGGACAAAGGAAGAGAACAACCAGGCTAGCTGACCGGACGCCTGTCGATAGGCAGATGGATCAGCGAAGCGCGAATATGTCGACTACACTCGTAGAAGCTTAAGTGCCAATATCTTTGGACGCGGGTTCGATTAGTAATTAGTCGCCTTATGTGGTAACACATAAGTGAAAATCTGGCTTTATCGGTGAAACCTAAGTTGCTTGAAAAAGCGATAAGGCAATGCCGAGCGGTATGTGGAGCAATCCAACAGCCGTGTATCGACTTATAGGCTGCCAAACAATCCATTGGTAGTACTAAGATGCGAAATCTCATACCCCAAAAAAGGGTAAATCTACATTTCGCATAAAACGCCAGAGGACCTGTAAACAACAAACAGGTTCAAGATATAGTCAGTGCCATGACGAAAGCATGGAAACGCACGTCCCGCCGTCTCCACCATACATAGGTGGATACAAGATCAGCAGAAATGCTGGTCTTTTTTAATGCTCTTTTTTCTCCGGTCGGACACAGAGACACGGTGTTTAGAAAGTTTGGCGGACTGAAACCGGGCGATTTTTTTATCCTTGAATTCCCTTATGGCACTTTTAAATACAAAATGGCTTCTTCGAAAATTGTCGATAAAAATGATCGGACCATCATTAGAAAGGCGGGCAAGGAGGAATTGGTCCTGTCCACCTGCTACCCGTTCCATTTTGTCGGCAATGCGCCGAAACGATATATCATTTATGCCTATCCGGTTGAATAAAACCGGATTTTTTGTATTAAAAAAGAGGAAATTTCAAATATTTGGAGAATGTTTGATTATAAAAGGAATCAAACAGAAAAGTTGATTCGATTTTTCATCAACAATCTTTAGGGGTGAGCGCCAGTGGAAAATGAGAACTTCTTTTTATCGGAAGCCATGCGGATGAATGGAGTGGAAAAGTCGGATATCGAAACTATTTTGGTGTCGATTTTTCATGGAAGCTACGATGGAGTCTATGTTGCGGATAAAAACGGTGTCGGAGTGATGGTAAACAGGGCTTACTCCAAAATAACCGGTGTGAAAAGTCACGAACTGCTTGGAAAAAGCATGGAGACTGTGGTGAAAGAAGGGATTGTTTCTGAATCGGTCACATTAAAAGTATTAGAAGAAAAAAGACCGGTCACAATCATTCAAACAGTAAGAGGCAAGGAACTGCTGGTAACCGGGAGTCCAATTTTTGACCCGGGCGGTGACATAGCGTTTGTTGTCACGAATGTTAGGGACATATCAGATTTAAATCAAATGAAAAACGCACTCTATCAATCTAGAAAATTAACAGAAAAATATTTAAGTGAAATTGAAGATTTCAAAAAACGGGAATTAATCCAAATGCATGTTGATGGGATAGTCGCACAAAGCCAGGAAATCATGAAGGTTTTTCATCTGGCAAGAAAAGTGGCCAAGGTAGATTCCGGTGTGCTGGTCTTGGGGGAGTCTGGAGTAGGAAAAGAGGTTATTGTCAATTATTTGCATAACGAAAGCGACCGGGCCGATAAGCCATTAATTAAAGTCAATTGCGGTGCCATTCCTAAACACCTGCTTGAATCCGAACTATTTGGCTATGAAAAAGGGGCGTTTACCGGTGCGGACAGCCATGGAAAACCGGGGTTGTTTGAGCTGGCAAATGGGGGTACCATCTTTTTGGATGAGATTGGTGATATGCCAGTTGATCTTCAGGTGAAATTATTAAGGGTGCTTCAGGAGTTTGAAATCATGCGAGTCGGCGGCCGGAAAAGTATTAAAATTGATGTAAGGGTTATCTCCGCGACGCATATGAATCTGGAGGAAATGGTCGATAAAAATGATTTCCGAAGGGACCTTTATTACCGGCTAAACATCGTTCCTATCCGGATTCCTCCATTAAGGGAAAGGAAAGCCGACATTGTGCCGCTTGCGTTCTATTTTTTAAATAAAACGAATAAAAAAAGCAAGCTGAATAAACGATTTCATCCTGAAATTCTGAATTTCTTTGAAAAATACCATTGGCCAGGGAATATCAGAGAATTGGAAAACTTGGTGGAAAGACTAGTGATTACCTCCGATCATGACGAAATCCAGATTAAAGATTTGCCGCCAAATTTACTCAGAGGTTTGGAAAAAACAACAACAGAAAAGGGAAAGTTAAAGGAAATTTTGGCCAATGTGGAGCGGAAGGTCATAAAAGAACAAATGGAGGAATCCAGGACAACCAGGCGTGCTGCGATGGAATTAGGAATTAGTCAGTCTGCGCTAGTAAAAAAGATGCAAAAGTTAGGTATATAAAATTTTTGATGAAAAAAGGAATCAAACCCTAATATCCTTATTTTAGAGCCGACGTTTATTTGTCGGCTTTTTTCTGTTCTTTTCAACATTGTTTGACAAAAATTTTATAAGAATTTGTCGATTAATATCTAAATATTAAATATTTTCTATTTATTCAAAAATTGGCACGATAATTGCAATATAAAAATATGGATTGTCATTAAAAAAATAAATTTGACGGAAGGTGATGAAAATTGATGGATTTTCCAACTTTTGAGCTTAGTGGAAAAGTGGCCCTTGTAACCGGAGGAAGTAAAGGAATTGGCTTAGGTATGGCACAAGCTTTGGGCCGTTATGGGGCAACTCTTGTCATTACCAGCCGGGGGGCCGATGAAGGAGAAACGGCCGTACAACAATTAAAGGAAGAAGGCATGAATGCCGCTTATATTCAAGCTGATGTGACAAAAAAGGAGCAGGTAGAAAAGCTTGTCCAGAAAACAGTCGAGCGCTTTGGCTCGCTTGATATCTTGGTCAACAATGCCGGCATGAATATCCGCAAGCCGTTGGTCGAAGTGGAAGAAAGCGATTGGGACCGAGTATTGGGGGTCAATTTAAAAGGGATTTTTCTGGTCGGGCAGGCCTGTGCCAAGCAGATGATCAAACAAAACTACGGGAAAATTATTAACATCTCCTCCATTTTTGGAAGCGTGGGAATGTCGTTTCAAACTTCCTATGCTGCCAGTAAAGGCGGCATTAATCAATTAACAAAAATCTGGGCTGAGGAATTGGCACCAAATAACATTACTGTCAACGCGATTGGCCCTGGCTATATTATGACGCCGATGACGCAGGATTGGCTTTCCGATCCTGAGCGGGTCGAAAAGATCGTCAACTCTACGATGATCAAAAGATTTGGGGAAATATCAGACCTCGTTGGACCAGTCGTGTTCTTGGCATCTGATACATCAAAATATGTGACAGGCCAAGTGCTCCACGTCGACGGCGGTTGGACGGCACGTTAAAGGAGGTTGCTGCATGAATATCGTAAAGGAAATCCATTTTAATCGTGAATTAAAAGTATTCGAGAACCGGCCGCAGAATCTTTTTGCGATGTTGGAGGAAGCTTCCCAGAAGTTCCCTGAACACGAAGCGCTGGTCATGAACGGAGTACGATTAACCTACAAAGAAACGTACGATAAAGCGCTAGAAATTGCCGGCAATTTACAAAGTTCCTTATGTGTAAAAAAAGGCGACCGAATTGCCCTGCTACTTGGGAACAGTATTGAATTCAGTTTACTGGTATTTGCCTGCGCTAAATTGGGTGCCATTTTTGTACCGTTAAATACCCGTTTAAAAGAAAACGAGCTTTCCTATATGCTCGAGCAATCAGGCAGCCAGCTCTTGTTTGTCGATGATGAATTTTTGGAAACAGTTGAAAGCATGAGAGACAGCAGTTCAACTGAAACGATTCAAAATTTCTTTTTAATAGGAAATAAAACTCCTAAACGAAAAGACTATTTACCTTTTGAAATCCTTGAGCAGCCTGCGTCTGTTTCCGAGGTTCCTGTTTCAGAGGATGACCCCCTATTTATTATGTATACATCTGGAACTACCGGGTTGCCAAAGGGAGCGGTCGGAAGCCATTTAGGTGCCATTCACAGTTCCATCAATTATGAAACTGTCTTTAAAACGACGCACAAGGCGAAGACACTGATTGCGGTTCCGCTCTTTCATGTGACCGGATTAATTGGGCAGCTTTTTCATATGGTACGAGTGGGCGGCACGTCCTTGATCATAAGGAGATTTAAGACGGAGGAATTCATCCGCTTGGCAGCCGAAGAACAGGTAACATTCTTATTTAATGTACCGACCATTTATGTCATGATGATGGCCCATCAGGATTTCTCATTATACAGCTACACAAATGTAAACTGTATCGCATATGGTGGAGCGCCAATGTCGACAGAAACCATTTATAAATTGAAAAAATATTTTCCAAACGCCTATTTGCAAAATGCATACGGGGCAACGGAAACATCTTCTCCGGCAACGCTTATGCCGCAGTCATATAACGAAGCGAAATTTCAATCGGTTGGCTTGCCGGTGCCGGTTGGCGAGTTAAAGGTCGTAAATGATAACGATGAGCCATGTTCACCGGGAGAAGTCGGGGAACTATTAATTAAGGGGCCGATGGTGGTAGAGGGATATTGGGACAATGAAACAGCCAATCAAACCTCATTTGTCGATGGGTTTTGGCGCTCCGGCGACCTGGCCAAAATGGATGAGGACGGCTTTGTTTATATAGTCGACCGGAAAAAGGATTTGATTAACCGCGGTGGTGAAAAAATCTTTTCCATCGAGGTCGAAAATGTCCTTTATAATCACCCAAAGGTGCACGAAGCCGCCGTAGTCGGCGTTCCTGATGCCATTTTTGGAGAAGTGGTCAAAGCGGTCATTGTAACGAAAGACCAGGAGGTTATTGACCCACAGGAAATAAGAGATTTTGTAGCTGAAAGATTGGCAAATTACAAGATTCCGAAACTAGTAGAATTTGTTTCCGAGCTGCCTCGCAACCCTGCGGGGAAGGTTTTAAAAAATGCATTGAAGAACCTGCAAAGCTAATTTTACATTCGAAAGGATTTGATTCCATTGTCCACTATGGCAAAAAAAGCTTGGAAATATCGTTATGTCGTTCTTGTCATTCTTTGGTTAGTCTACATTATTAACTATTTTGACCGGATGGCCGTTCTAACCTTCCTTCCGTTTATCCAGAAGGATTTAAATCTGACACCGGTCGAGGTTGGCCAGCTTGCTTCCGTGTTTTTCTTCGCTTATGCTGCGGCGCAAATCAGTGCAGGCTTTCTTGCGGATAAAATTGGCGCCAAAAAGGTTATGTATATTGCAATTACAGTGTTTACTGCAGTTACAGCCGTAACCGGCATGGTGAAAAGCTTCGCGCAGTTTTTAATGCTCCGCATCGGTTTGGGATTAGGGGAAGGCCACCATTTTGCACCGGCCATCCGCGCCATCAATAACTGGTTCCCATTCAAGGAAAGAGGAAGAGCAGTTTCGTTCTTTGCCACCTCTTGGGCTGTTGCACCGGCCATTGTTCCGGTTATCGTTACCAGCATTTCTGTTTACTTTTTCGCAGGTGACTGGCGTCCGGTCTTCTATGTTCTGGCCATCCCGGGTGCACTTGGAATCTTTTTATTATGGAGATTTGTAGCAGATTCTCCAAAAGAAATGATTGAAAAGGGACGATTGAGCAAGGACGAAGATATTGAAGATGGAGCAGTTTCCGCCACTCTTACAAAAGAAGAAAAAAGAAAGCAATACGGAGTTTTCTTAAAGGATAGTAATTTTTATGTGTATACGTTGTGCTTATTTTGCCAGCTGGCCGTATATTGGGGTTCATCCACTTGGCTGACTTCTTTCTTGGTTACCCAACACGGATTAAATATTAAAGAAATGGGCTTTTTCGCATCCGCTCCTTACATCGTGGCCTTCTTCGCGATGATGCTTGGCGGCTGGCTGATGGATAAAGTTCTTCATCGTATGAAGCCTGTTGCCTTGATTGCCTATATCGGCTGTATTCCAGTTCTATGGATGCTTGGTGCTGTTGAAAAAGGGAATACAGGTATGTTACTGACGCTCCTTTTACTTACTGGTTTCTTTGTTAACTTAAACTTCGGTTCCATCTATGCTTACTTGCCAAAGCGCTATCCAAAAGAAATTGTCGGAAGTGCAACAGGATTAGCAAATGGTATCGGTCAATTAGGATCGTTTGTTTCTCCTCTTGTTGCCGGATATTTAGTAAAGGTTGGGGCAAATGGTTCACAGGATTTTAGCGGTGTTTTCATATTCTTCGCGTTGACTGCAGCATTAGCGGCTATGTGTGCGATTATTTTGAAAGAGAAGCAGATACATCAGCTTGCGGTAGTGAAAAATGAGAAATCAGTAATTTAATTTTTAGAAAATAGGGAACGAAGTCTTTCTAAGCATCTTCGTTCCCGCTATTTGAAGCAAGGGGGACAAATCGTGCCAACAAATACAGCAAACAAAGAGGCATCTTTTCTTGAAAAAGAACAGAAGCGCTGGGAAAGATTTTTCAACACCCTAAACAGTGGTGACTTTAAATTCGGTCATACGACCAGACAATTAGTTTGGAAAAAAAATAAAGCCACCTTATGGCACTATCCGGCAGCAACAACAAAAAAATATGATGTTCCTATTTTTATTGTCTATTCGCTATTCAATCAGCCAACGATTCTCGACTTTGCTCCAGGCTCAAGTGTTCTCGAAGGACTGGTAAACAGGGGGTATGATGTCTATTTATTAGATTGGGGCGTCGCCGGATACGAAGATAAAAATATCTCAATTGAAGATTATGTAGCCAGCTATATCAAAAAAGCGGTTCAGCGGGCATTAAGGCATTCCGGTGCGGAGGAAATATCGGTGGTGGGTTATTGCCTGGGCGGCACGCTGGCAGCGATGTATGCCTCCATAGCTGAGGAGCCAATCAAAAATTTGGTGACGGCTGCTGTTCCGATTGATTTTAGTGTGGCGGCCTCCCTTCCGGAAAACTGGGCGGAAGCGATGCTTGAAGGGAACATGAATCTCGACCGCTTTATCGAAGTGTATGGATTAGTACCGCCTGTTTATGTGGAGGCCATGTTCAGGTCGATCACTTCACCGGTGTACAACACCCCTTACACGCTCCTTTTATCACGGGCGCATGATCAAAGGTTTACGGAAAAATGGCATCGGATGAACACATGGACAAAGGGGCACGTCCCGTTAACCGGCGGAGCGTTTAAGCAGTTAAACGAAGACTTGTTTAAAGGAAATAAGCTGGTTAAAGGCGAATTTACCATTCACGGCAAAAAAGCAGATTTAAAAAATATTAAGGCGAATCTATTGGCCGTCAGCATGAAAAGTGACAACCTGATTCCAGAAGAGCAAAGCAAGCCAATTATGGATTTGGTTTCAAGCGTGGATAAAACGTTTTTACGTATAGAAGGCGGCCATGTGAACTTAGCGATGTCCGGTAAATTTGCCGGAATTTTGGATGACTGGCTTAGTGAACGTTCAACGAAATAAAAATAGCAAGGTGGGGAAGCAAATGCAGAAGCTGCATTCGATATATGAGATGGTAAATGTAGAAGAATCGGTCCAATTTTTGCAATCTCTTATCCAAGTTAACAGTGTTAATCCTGACGGCAATGAAAAAAGGGTCGCTGAGGCTATTGAAACGTTTTTAGCTTCATCCAAGCTTCAAGTGGAACTGGATGACCTAGGCAATAACCGGGCCAACTTATTTGTTACTTATCCAGACAGAAAAACTGACGAGAGGTATTTAGTTTACAGCGGTCATTTTGACACAGTCCCAACCGGTAAAGTGGAATGGCAGCATGCTCCTTTTTCCGGGGAAATCGTCGGCAACAAAATGTATGGCCGCGGAACTACTGACATGAAAGCTGGAGTTGCCGCGATGATCCTTGCGATGGAGTATTTATCTCGGGCCGGTGTGAAGCTTAAGGGTAAGCTGCAGTTTGTCGGAACTGCCGGAGAAGAGGTCGATGGCTACGGTGCCAAAACGGTTGTCCAAAAGGGTCAGATTGACAAAGCGACAGCCATGGTTATCTCGGAGCCAAGCGAAAATGAAATCTATAATGCCCATAAAGGCTGCTTGTGGCTAGAGATTACTACATATGGAAAAACTGCTCACGGCTCCATGCCGGATCAGGGCGTTAACGCAATTTTAGCCATGAACGATTTTATCAATGCTCTTCTTAAGTATGAGTTTTCTTATACTCCGCATCCAATCCTGGGGCATCCAACCTTAAATATCGGCACCATTGAAGGCGGCGTCAAAACAAATGTAGTGCCGGATCAATGCAGCGTGACGCTGGATATTCGAACAGTTCCAGGGCAGGATATTGACCGGATCTTAAAAGATATTGATGAGTTGCTGAAGGGAATCGCTGAAAAAACAAAGGCATCGTACCAAATCAAAATAATCAATCGCATGGAATCGGTTAGTACAAAGGAATCTGACGAGTTTGTACAAATGGCGGTCAGGACTGGTAAGAAAGAGTTAAACTTGGACTTGAGTCCAACCGGTGTCAATTATTATACAGATGCATCTGTTTATCAGCCTCATTTGCAGATTCCAACGTTCATCTTTGGCCCGGGGCACCCTAAACTTGCCCATCAGCCGGATGAATATGTGGAAATTGACAAGTTCATCCAATCGATTCGTTATTTTATGGCACTGGCCATTGAGTATTTAGGGGAGAAATAAACAAGCTGGAGGCTATCTTATTGGGGTCTGACCCTTTAAGACAGCCTCCAGTTTTTATGTTTAGTGCTTTAAATTCATGTTGTTGTTCATGCCTAAATTCATATTGGCATTCATGTTCATATTCATGTTTTGCGTTTGCGGCATGCCCTGTGCAGGAGCAAAGGAGTTAACAATTTGCGTCATATCCTGCTGGGCCAGCTGTGGTACTTGGTAGTAATGGTTTTTATTTTGATAAATGGACAACTCATAAGCCATTTCAATGCAGTTCGGCACAGAGTCTGCAAGCACGCGGCGGACAACTGGATTGGTTGTTTCACAAGCGGCTGTTGTCTTGTGGGAAGCACCGGATTTACAAGCTGCTAGCATACAGCCGGAAATAAACTCATCGGAGATTTCCGTCATGTTCTGCATTGGCTTTTTCGGCTGGGTCGGAGTTAACCCATAGACAAAGTCATTCCCCTGCTTCATTTTATAGCTTTGCGTCGGCTTAGACGGGTCCTGCCCGGATTGGAAGCACTGCAATGTAATATTATATTCATCCTGAATGAATTGATATTGACGGTCTAAAATATCAAGCAGCTCAGGATCTTTTACATGCGGGCGCAGCATCAAATACTGATTTAAGGTCCCAATTGACCCATTCAACACTTCATGTACATCAAACATTTCATGGCCGCCATGGTTCAACTGCTGCGGCACAGCTCCTGTATGCATATTTTGGTGCATTTGCCCCTGCTGATTCTGTAACATCAATCGAATCTCCTCCTCAAAAAAATTGGACACAGCCACTCATTATTTTGGTTAAAGGGGGGATTGTTATTCTCTTTTGAGATTTATAAAAACTTTCCATTGAGGCATGGGGACGGTTCTTCTGTGCATCAAAAGCAACTGTACTTATTTCCACAGGATGTTGTTTAAAATGGAATAAAAGAAACATATTATTAATGAACAATAGGGCTATCATTAGTGATAAATAAAAATAAAAGGGAGTTCAAATTCATATACGAATTGAACTCCCTTTTAAGGTTTAAGCTAGATGTTATATTGCATTTGTCATTCTCCATCGGAAGGTGTATAACCTACCTTTTAATGAACAAAAAGGAACTAATGAACCCTCAAAAGTTCATCCCTTTTGTTATTAAAAATATAAATAGTTGGAAACTCAAATATTCCCTTCGCCTACCTTTTCTACAATAACAGCTGTCCGGGTAATGACCATTCGGTCTACAGGAAGTGATTTGTCATAAATAAATGTGACAAACATTTTCCTTGTTTCAAAGTTGGCATCATCGTATCCGCCCATATACGGAGTGGTAAAGCCAGTGCTGCCTCGGGCAATCAGGCAATTTTTCAATACTAACTTCTTTTCCATTTTGATAAATTTTATATTGATTAGTTTGCAGGTTTGTTTTTGAATAATCAATTCTTGTAACAAGATGCTGGTCGACAGTCACTTCAATTGGTGAAAACACCGCAGGTTCAGGTTTAGGAATGGTAACCGATATGCTCCTTTGACTTGTAAGCTCATCTTTATACCATCCTTCGATTCTTATCGTGTAAACACCAGGCTGCAGGTCTGTGATGGTGGCAGTCTGAGTTGCTGAGCTAGAAGATGCTTGAGTTGCTTTTAGTACATTATTGACGAAAACCTTATATTGGTCAGGCTGGGTACCTGTGGTCTGATTTGCCAAAGAGATGGCAACAGACTTTGCATCGATTATCTTAACTTCAATTGGTGAAAGGACAACCGGTTTAGGCTTAGGAATGGTAACCGATGCACTGCCCTTGTTAGTAAAGTTCATTTTGATATCATCTTCGATTCTTATTGTGTATCATCAAGCTACAGGTCTGTAATTGTAGCAGTCTGAGTTGCTGATCAAGCAGGTACCTGAGTTGTATTTAGAGTATCGTTAACAAAAACTGGGGTCCAGTCGTTTGGCTGGGCCAGGAAAAGACAATTCTCTTGGCATCGATGACCTTTACTAGCAAGTGGATTACAAGTCACATCCTCGATCGAATATAAAAATTATTACTGTAAATTATGTAATGATTAACTCCAAAAAGCTCCCAGACAAGTACATAATCAGGATTATCAGTCAAGGTAGAGCATCAGTCATCATACCTAAGCTTGAACCCGCTGTCCTATCACCAATTGAAGAATTTGATTTTGCAATATTGGCACTAGTTAAAACTGAGAATGTAAATATTATTAGGATTATTGGTATTAATAAAGTTTTTCAATTCTTTGCCCACCTTAAAAATTATACATTAATATGAATCTACTTAATTAAATTTGAGGAATAGGTTCCGAACTTCGATGTTTCATCCCCGATTTCTTGGGAGTATTTTTCTTTTCATTTGAATGCAGCTGTTATTGTATGTGAATAATTTTTTTAGCATAATTAAACCTCCTTTCACTAAATTAAGTGAACGTTTTTGTTCTCCTTGTTGAAATTTTAACTCCTTTTCTAGGAATAATTAATAAATGTTAACTAACCCAAACTGCTTAGATTTTGAACAAGCACATATTTTAGATGGATTTTAATTACCATTCAACGAAAAGAATGTAACTAGACCTAATTATTAGAAATATATGGATTTTTTCATTGTATTTTTATAGAATGTATTTTATATAGAACAAATTAATGGGGGATAATATGAAATCAATTCATTTAATACTTTCTCTTGCATTAGGGATTGTAGCATTATCAGGCTGTTCTTTAGATGATAAAAAAGTTGGAGCAGAACCAAAACAAGAAGTGACTAAAGTTGTAAAAGAAAAAAAAGAGGTATCAGCAACAGAAGAAAAGTTTGAAGATAAGGAAATAATAGAATTTGAAGGGATTTCTTTTAAATTACCAAAAAACAATGAGGTTATTCCACTAGAAAAACAACCATTACCAACAAAAGCATTTTTCTTAGACAGAAGTCATCTGGGAAATCTTAATGTAGTTGTGGAAAGTCTGGCTAAACCAGTGACTTTGGACCAATACATAGAATTGGTTGCTATCAGTACAGGTTATAATTATCTATCGAAGCAAAATTACTCAAATGGAGAAATTCAATGGAACGAAAGCGTAAGCTTAAATCAGGTAAGCGGCAAAAACATTAAATTGAATCAAAGAACCTTTATTTACAATAATAAAGCTTATATTTTCACTTATGGTTCTTTAGAAGGCAATTATGATTTAAACTTAAAACTTTATGTGGAAGTTACCAACTCCGTTAGTATTACAAAATAAGCGGGTTCGGTTCTAAAGTAAAAATGGGAGTTCAATCATATCAATTGAGCCCCCATTTTTTTGTACTAAACAACAAATCCGTTATTTCTGCATGAATCCTTTTTTTACTTAAGCGTACATCCAATTATTCATAGAATGGAGGATGTTGTCATTTTTCAGTTCCTTCACACTGATATCGCGGACAAGCTGCTTGTTAAGGTAAATTTAAAGGCAGCGGTTCCTGTGATTGGTTTTGCAGATAGCGCTGGATTTGACGTGAAAAAATAAAAATAATGAAAGTAAAACACAGCACATCTCTTCAAAACATTCAGCAATCATCTTTTATTTTTCCAAATAGGTTTATATAGAACATTTGATTTTGCATCCTATGCTAATTCCTAATGTTTTTGCTGATCCTGACGGAAGCTCTAAAGTAGAGTATGCCTCCTTCACAGGCTTAGTAATCCTCCATGGCTCTAACATATGATGAACCTCTACCACTTCATTCTGTTCATTAAGAAGAACAACATCAATAGGGAACTTCATAAAGAACATATGGACAGCATTACAAGGGATGATCCAAAGTCCTTCATTTGAAATAGGGTTTTTTCTAAACATTAGTCCCTTGAACCTTTTTAAAAAAGTATTGGCCAAATTAATTTGATAAGGTATAGTAATAATCCTTTCTTCCATAATAACGCTCCTCATAATATGATTTATTTTGTTCATTATAATAAACATTTTTTTAATTAAAAAGAACGAAAAACTAAGGAATTATTAGAAAATATTAGAAAATAGTAGATAAATATATAAAAATTCACAAAAACGAACAAAAATGAGTGTTTTCAAATTTTAATTTCCGTTTTATATTTGTATTAAGTTCTTAATATAGAACAAAGAGTTGGAGGAGGGGAAAAAAATGCTACAAAAAGCAAAGGAATTAATGATAGAAGAGGAAGGTCAAGCTTTAACAGAGTATGGTTTGATAATTGCATTAGTTTCAGTTCTAATTGCTGGAGCACTAATCACTTTTAAAACCGAATTAAACACAGTTTTTACTAATATTGCTACAGCATTAAAGAAAACCACTTAAGCATAAAAATAATTTAGATAGGAGTCGAAACCATGATGCAAAAATTGAAGAACTTAATTGTTGAAGAAGAAGGTCAAGCTTTAACAGAATACGGCCTGATAATTGCATTGGTATCAGTTTTAATTGCTGGAGCACTAATTACTTTCAAAAACGAATTAGTGACTGTATTTACTAATATTGCAAGTTATTTAAATGGAACAACTAAAACTGTAACACCGTAATCGTATAGAAGATTATAGAAACTATAATTAAACGAATTTAAAGCCCTGCTTATATACAAGTAGGGCTTAATTCTTAAAATAACGGGGTAAAAATTAATGATTATAAAAATAATTTTAGTGATAATATTGTTAATCTCGCTTTATACAGATGTTAAAAATAGAAAAATTTTGAATATTATTACATTACCTTCGATTTTAATTGGCTTTATATATCATTTTGCCACCCAAGGTTTTGAAGGCTTCCTTTTTAGTGGTAAGGGTTTTCTTACTGGTTTAGGCCTATTAATCATCCCTTATCTTTTAGGTGGAATGGGTGCAGGTGATGTAAAGTTGTTGGCAGCTATAGGTGCGTTAATGGGTACAAGCTTTGTTTTTTACTCATTTATCTATATTGGCTTAATAGGTGGGTTAATAGCCTTGGTATTACTAATAAGGAACAAAGGATTAGTAGATTTAATAAAATCATTTTTTTATACGATTGCGTTTTTTAGAAGTAATCTTGGATCAATGTTTATCAGTAAAGACAAACCTTCAAGAATTTCATTTCCGTACGGAATTGCGATAGTTTTGGGTACATTATGTACATTATTTTGGGGTGGATTTTGATGAAATCAGAGAAAGGTCAATCGCTTGTTGAATTTGCATTGATTCTTCCGTTGCTCGTTTTAATGCTGTTTGGAATTATTGACTTTGCTCGGATTTTTCACGCGTATCTAACAATAGACCATGCGGGAAGAGAAGCTGCTCGAGCTGCGAGTATAGGCAAGGATGACACTTATATCAAACAAAAAGCCGTTGATAACGGAGTTAGTATAAATTTAAAGGATACTAATATAGCTATTTCCCCAACGGGGGCAAAAAAATCAGGTGATAATGTAACGATTACAATTAATTATCCAATAAATTTTCTAACACCTTTAATTAGCAACATAGTTGGATCAATAACTTTAAATGATACTACTGTGATGAGGGTGGAGTAGATGAAAAGATTATTAAGATTACTAAAAATTGAAGGTGAAAATGGAGCCTCATTGGTAATCGTAGCCTTAGCAATGGTTGCCCTATTAGGCTTTACTGCTTTAGCAATAGATGGTGGAAGGCTTTATACCGAAAAAAGCAAACTTCAAAAAGCAATGGATTCTACAGTCCTGGGTAGTGTCCAAGGACTTCGCACTAGCGAGGCTAGGGCTATAGAGATTGCAAAAGATATCTCTGAAAAAAATGGTTATAAAGTATCTGAAAGTGATCTAACGATTTCAAGTAGTTCGATAAAGGCTACTAAACAAATTAACGTCCCTATGACCTTTGCAAAGGTAATTGGGGTAAATACTACAGCAATCAGTGCGACAGCAAGAGCAACGGTTGGTCCTTTAACCAAAGCAAGTGGGATTGCACCGTTTGTCATTCAGAAAAGTGATATTCCTAGTGCAACTATACTTAATTGCGGGTCGACAAATCCAGGTGACCTTAGCGGTAACTGCGGATATCTAAAAAGTTCGGAGAGTAACCTTCGTGATGCAATATTGAAAGGAGCGACCTATGATTCACTTAACACTGTTTGGACAGACCCAGGAGGAAACGTCGGTCAGGTGAAACAAGGAATAGACGAATTAATAGCTAGAGATCAACAGAAGGATGCAAACGGAAATTTTATTAAACCTCAATGTCAAAGTGCAAGTACCGCAGATAATTCATGCGAAAGGGTTTTAACTTTTGTAGTTATCGAAGAATGGAAAGATGTAAATGGGGATCCGGTAAAAGGGACTAGTGAATTAAAAATTGCTGGATTTGCATCATTTTATATTGAAAAATATGAGGGACAAAAACTCTATGGAGAATTTATTAAAATGGTTGGACAAGGTGAAATTGGTAGTGGAACGGGAATTGGAGAATACGGACTAGTTGGTGTAAAGCTTGATGAATAATAGCTTTGTCATTGGAAGTAGGAGGACGATATGAATACAAAAAAAATTTGGATAATTTCATTAATATTAGGAATAATTGTTGCGAGTTTTGTTTATTTAACCATTTTTTCTAAAGGAAATAATTCTACTCCAGCCAGTGCACCTGTTAGTCAGGTAGAGACAAAGAGTAAAAACCCTAATGATTCAAAAGATAAGGCAAAACAGGATGAAAAGGCTGAAAAGGAAAAGGCTCTTAAGAGAGAATTCATAAACCCAATTGTTGAAATAGGTAAAGGAAAAAGGGCTATTTCGTTAAGAATTAATTTGGAGCAGGGGGTTTCCGGATATATCGCCCCTAATTCAATGGTAGATGTGATTGCGTATGAAAATACAAAGGATGATTCTACAGGCAAAGAGTACAAATCAGCTGTTTTAATTCTTGAAAATGTGAAGGTACTTACCTCCGGCAAATCATCAGACAATAAAGAGGAGGCCCTTCACTATGAAACTGTAACGATGGAGGTCACACCGGAAGAAGGGGTTATGCTTGGATTAGCAGCAAAAGATAAAGATGGATTCTATTTAATGCTTCGTAATACCGAAGACACTGAAACTGGAAAAACCGGAATAAAGCAGACTAGAGAGGTAATCAAAGAAGGTACGAAGGAGGAAAAGAAATGAGCATAAATTGGGTTTATTTTTCTGATAAAAATTCTCCTTCCAGGGAAATTGATAAACTATTAGAGAAACAGCAATACCAAGTTGTTTCGACAGATCAATTTGATAAATTGCACTCCATTTTAATGGGAAATAGTCAGTCGGTTTTATTTTTGGAAGCTTATACAAGGTTCAATATTTATGATTTATGTCAGGAAATCTCTGTACTTTTCCCACATGTTTATATAATTTTAATTGTTCCTGAGGACATGGAAAACCTGAAAAAGGCTATGCTTATGGGGGCCTCTGATACTCTCCGTTCTTCTTTTAATCTTGGCGAGCTTTCGGAGGCAGTTGCTCATGCTAAGAAGTTCATGCATCATAGAGGAAAATTGGAGCCTAATGCACTAAGCCTTGTAAAAGAGAAATGTAAAGTTATTGCTGTTTCCAGTCCAAAAGGTGGAGCAGGGAGGACAGTGTTATCAGTTAATCTTGCTGTAGCATTTTCCAAGTTGGGAAAGAAAGTTGCGGTGTTTGATGGAAATCTGCAATTTGGCGAAGTGAGTATTTTTTATAATGTTAAGCCAAAAAGATCTATATATGAATGGGTAAAGGAAGGATATGGTCGCGAAAATTATTCCATCAATCAATATATGACTCTTGTTGATGGAAATGTTTCTGTTTTAGCTGCACCCCCTCGGCCTGAATTTTTCGAAGGAATTTCCGAAAAGCACATAAAAGATGCTATCGAAGAAGCTAAGAATCTATTCGATATTATTCTAATTGATATGCCTGTATATTTATCTGAAATTCATTTACGCTTCTTGGATCTATCAGATGAAATCTTACTCGTGGCATTAAATGAAATATCGTGTTTAAGGTTATGCCAACTTTATTTGGACACCTTGGAAAGTATTAATCTTAAGGATAAAGTAAAACTGGTGATGAATCGATACGTAAAAGGTCAGGGCCTCGAATTAAAAAAGATTAAAGAAATTTTGGCCTCAAATGTTTTCCACACCCTGCCGGAGCAAATAAATATAGTTTCATCTTCGATTAAAACTGGGCAGCCTTACTTACTATCTAACCCAAGAAGCAGCATTAGTAAGGCAGTTTTATGTCTATCAGAAAAGACTTTGGAACAAAAAAGTGATGTTCAACTTCCAATTAAAAAGGAGAAAAAATGGTTTCATGTAGGAAAGTGAGGTGGAAAGAACAATGTCTTTATTTCAAAGGTATATAGAAGGTAGTGGTATAAAAAACTCTACTGGAGAACTAAATGAACTAGCGGTCATCAGGAGGTCAGATGAATTTTGGCAAATAGAAAAAGCTCTCCACGATTATCTATTGGATGAATTAAAAAAATCACCAGGGCAAAACAAGGATGAGGAGAGACAAAAAATAGAGACATGGAGTCAAACATTTTTTGACCAACAGGTTAGCAGGCTAACATTTGAAGAAAAACAAGATATTTTAAACTACGTGAAGGATGAATTACTGGCCTATGGTCCGATTACTCCTTTATTAGAAAATCCTGCAATAAATGAAGTCATGGTTAATAGTTTTGATGAAGTGTACTATGAGAAAAACGGAAAAATTTTTAGGAGTAATTTATATTTCACCGATAATCAACATGTTTTAAGAGTAATTGAGCGGATTGTATCACCTATAGGAAGACGTATTGATGAAAGTTCTCCCATGGTTGATGCCCGTCTTCCAGATGGTTCACGTGTAAATGCAATTATTCCTCCGTTAGCTTTAAAAGGTCCTAGTTTAACTATTCGAAAATTTTCTGAAACACCATTCACTATTATGGATTTAGTTCACTTTGGAACATTAACTGAAGAAATGGCAGAATTTCTAGATATTTGTGTAAAGTCAAGGCTCAATATTTTTATAAGTGGAGGTACAGGTTCAGGAAAAACCTCTTCTTTGAATGTTTTATCTTCATTTATTCCAAATGAAGAACGAATAGTTACAATTGAGGATGCTGCGGAGTTAAAGCTTCATCAGGAACATATAATTTCCCTTGAATCCCGCCCTCCAAACATTGAAGGGAAAGGTGAGATAACAATTAGGGATTTAGTACGCAACTCCTTACGGATGCGGCCTGATCGTATTGTAGTTGGGGAGGTTCGTGGAGCAGAGGCATTGGATATGCTTCAGGCAATGAATACTGGTCATGACGGAAGCTTAAGTACTGGGCACGCTAATTCTCCAAGAGATATCCTTTCTAGGATAGAGACAATGGTGTTAATGGCAGGCTTTGACCTTCCTGTACGGGCGATACGGGAGCAAATAGCAAGTGCCATTGATTTAATTGTCCAGCAAGCAAGGATGAAGGATGGCTCAAGAAAAATAACTCATATTACGGAAGTTTTGGGAATGGAAGGGGAAACTATAGTTCTTCAGGATATTTTTCTATATAAAGAAATTGGATATACAAAAGATGGTCGGATTAATGGAAGATTTATCAGTACTGGTATCCGTCCAAAATTTGCTGACAAACTTGAAGTTAGCGGCTATTCCCTGCCCGCCTCATGGTTTGTAGGAGAGTGGTAGAAATGATGTTTGCCATTGAATTAATAATTCTATTTTTAATATTTAGTACTTTGATATTTCTTTTTTTAAATGTGTTTTTATATAAGAAAAGAATGAATAAGCGCATTAAAGATTTTTTGCCTAAATCGCATAGTGAGGAAATTGCAGACAAGCATAAAGGCCCTTCATTGCTTAAACGAACTTTCCATTCAGTAGCTCTGTTATTTAAAGATCTGCAATTTAGCGAATCCACAGAGAAATTATTATTAGAAGCAGGGAGTAAATTGAAAACTGAAGAATTTTTTGCTTTAAGAATAATTTGTTCAGGTGGGCTTGGGTTTTTGTTATTTTTATTTAACTTTTCATGGTATATTAGTGGAATTGCTGTAATTGTCGGCTTCTTCATACCAAAAATTTATATAAAGCGGAAAAGGAAAAAAAGGTTAACCCTACTTTCTTATCAGTTAGTTGAAGTACTTGGTATGATGACGAATTCATTAAGGGCCGGTTTTAGTTTTATGCAGGCAATACAGCTTGTAGGAAAAGAAGTACCAGACCCAATTGGGCCTGAATTTGAACGAATTGTAAGACAAACTGGATTAGGCATTCCCTTAGAAGATACCTTTGAAGAATTAGTAGGAAGATTGCCTAACAAGGAACTTGAAGTAGTTATAAGGGCAATATTAGCTCAAAGAAAAAGTGGAGGGAATCTTGCTGAACTTCTCCAAACAATGGAAGAAACCATACGAGGCAGGGTTAGAATTTTAGAAGAATTGAATACTTTAACCTCCCAAGGAAGATTGTCTGCATGGATTATTACCTTGCTGCCAATTGGTCTCGGGTTATACCTAGCATTAGTAACAGGAGATTATTTTCGCCCAATGCTAGACCATCCTTTAGGGTGGACATTACTTTTTGTAAGCATTGTTTCAAATATTATTGGATGGTTGTTTATTCAAAAAATCATCAAAATCGAGGTGTAAGGTAATGAAGGGATTTTTCCTATTTCTTCTAATATCCGCATTCATGACTTTCCTTCTTGCAGCAATATTGTTTACTTTTTATAAAAGAAAGATAGCCTTAGTTAATCGTATAAATATGTATTTTGAAGAACCAATAGACAGGAAAAAGGATCAAGAATTGACAAGAAAAGAGAATAAATTAGGAATCCTGTTTCAACTTTATTGGAATAAAGGAACACAATGGCTAAATAAACGATTATCACGGGCAGAAGTGAAAAAAATAGACATACTGCTTAGAGATGCTGGTTATCCGTTTAAATCGGCCATCGATTTTAGATTATTCCAGCTTGTACTATGTGCAGCCTTTAGTTTACCTATTATTTTTTTGATAATGCCTGCTTCTGATAACAAAATGTTAACCTGGATGTATGCAATAGTATTGGGAATATTGGGTTTGAGATTCCCAGTGTTTTATCTAGGGAAAAAAAAGAAGGCAAGAATTATAGAAATTAATAAATCAATGCCGGATTTTTTTGACACCGTAAATCTATTGCTAGAAGCAGGGATGGGACTGGACTTGGCCTTAGCTGAAGTGTCAAAACAAATAAAAGGTCCTCTTTCCGATGAGTTTCACCAAGTATTGGAAGATATGAAACTTGGAAAGTCAAGAAGAGAAGCATTTTATGAACTTCGAAAAAGAGTCCCATCGGAATCTTTGCAAAGTATAATTACATCAATTATTCAAGCTGATCAACTAGGTATTGGTATGGCAAAAGTGTTAGGGAATCTGACCTTACGTATTCGTGAACAGCGTAGGGAAGCAGCACGAGAGCAGGCAATGAAAGCACCTGTTAAGATGCTATTTCCAATGGTGATATTTATTCTTCCGGCGTTATTCATCATCATTTTAGGTCCATTTGCAATCCATTTGGTTACAAAAGGGCTTGGTGGCTAAAAACTGAAAATAGATTAATGAAAGAAGTTCTATTAGAATGGTGGGGATTTTTGAAGTTAGTAAGAGGAGAGATACAATGGATGGAAAAAAACTCCAGAGATTACGAATGGAGAAGGCGTATTCAATAACCAAACTTAGTTTACTTACAGGCATTTCAAAGTCATATTTAAGTTTATTGGAAAGGGAAATCCAAACGAATCCCGGACTAGAAGTTTTATCAAAAATCGCTAATGCTTTAGAAGTACCAGTTGAATACCTGGTCACAAATCAATACGATGAGGGATCTCCTAAAGTTGGAGTAACTCCTGGAAAAAGCAAATTAAAAGTTGAAATCGAATTATCTGAGGACCAGTTGAGTCCTCAGAAATTACAACATATTAAAGATTTAATTGATGCAATAAATAATGAAGTGTAAAATTTCCCGATTATGAAATTACTAATTCATGTAGTAGTGAAAGAAAAGTTAAAAATATCAGACTGCTAAAAACAGATAAAGTCCATTTGAGGATTAAGAAACGAACCGAAGAAAATAGAATTGAAGCACATAAGCTAAACCAAATTATAATAATTAGAACAAGAAGGCCATTAATAATAGAATAAGGGAGTATCCCCCAATAAATTAACAGCCCCAAACACAAACTAAAAAGCATCGGCAATATCAAATTACTAAAATTCTTTACTACTGGCTGGCTAGTTTGTTCAAGTGATTCTCCCTTAACCACCGGATAAACAAAATAAGGAAGCACCGACCCAAAACAAATCCCAGTCACCAGCCTCCTGGTATTCGTACTTTCAAAAAGGTGAGAATACGACCCTAACCCATCAACCACCAGAGGAACCATAAACACTAGAAGAAAAAAGCTCATTTTCACTGTAGGAATTGTCACAGGTGTTTTACTTTTCACCAAATGCAAATATATAAGCGTCGAAAAAATGCCAATATAAATCCCCGTATCACGTGCGCAAACAGACAGTGCTTTTCCGGAAACATGGAGTGACCGTTCATCAATTTGATGGCAAATAGCCCGGCCGAAAAAATCCAATATCTCCTGCAGCAAAATCCATCACCCCTTAGTGAAAAGAACCCATCCTCCTTCATCAAGGAGTTGGGTTCTTCTTTATTTACAAAAAATCTTCCGTACCTCCACATCCATGCGCTCAAACACGCATCTCCCTAATACCCCGTCATAAAAGCCGGCGCCAGCGACATCGCCGACAGTGCAAACCAACAGATGCAACTTAAAACAATCGAAACGATTCCAACAGTTAAACAAGTTTTCCCAATTCCTTTTTTCTCCACGTCTTGGTCATTCATCCAAATAATCCCTAATATAATTCCAACAACGGGTATGAAAAACGATAAAATGTAAAGCAGTGCTTTTAATCCACCCGACACGAGATCACCTCCAAATGTCGAAAACTTGCCGATTCCATCTTGGGACGGGAAAATCCTCACACAATGATATGTATGACATAGGAAAATGGAATTTGCCTGTACTATTTGGAAATATTTGATTAAATTTCCACCCGATTGAAGTGTTTTTCGGTTACAATGGGGTGGATAGATTTTGTAAGTACTTGTCTAAAAATCTATTAATCTGCCAGTTGTTTTAATATAATTGTAATATTATTAATATATTTGTAACAATCAAGAGAAGAAATCGTCTATAATGGTGGATGAAAAATAAATACCTTCAAAGAGGGATGAACGATGGGGAAACTGAAGAGGAGAAGACAGGTGAGGGGGGCTGTATTCCTTCTTACCATGATTGGGCTGCTGGCAATTGGAATGTTTGCCGTAAACTATTTTCAGGCAAACGCAGCAGGCAAATCTGCTAATCAGGCAAACAACGAGCCTATGAAAAAGGCAAATGCTGCGATGATGGGAAAAGGGGCCCATGATGACCAGCAGGAAAAAGAAATGATACGAAAACAAATGGAAAAAGCCATGGCGTCTAGAAATGAACAAGAGAAAAGGAAGGACCAGGAAAATCCACCATCTGATCCGGCTTCGGCCCAACCACCAGCTAATACACCTGCTCCTGAAACTACAACAGAACCCAACACGAATCCACCACAGACGGCTTCGGCCCAACCGCCTGCTCAGCCAAATGGCAAAAGAACAATTTATTTAACATTTGACGATGGGCCATCGGCCATATCGGGCGACATCATTGCACTATTGGAGCAACACCATTTTAAAGGAACTTTTTTTATGATTGATGGAAATATCCGCAAATATCCCGATGCGGCGAAATTAATGGTGCAGACAGGAGAAGCGGTGGGACTGCATAGTGTCTCGCACCGGAAAGAAGTATTTTATGCTTCGGCAGACACCGTTTTGGGCGAACTAACCCAGAATCGGAATACATTACGGGAAATTACCGGAGTAGATTCTTTTTTAGCAAGAACACCATACGGAAGCTCGCCTTATATGACACCTCAATATAAACAGGTTGTTAAGGATAACGGCTATTTCATGTGGGATTGGAATATTGACAGTAAAGACTGGTATTATAAAGACGCGCGGTACATCGACAACGTCATCGCACAACTCAATGCTAAGGCAGGCCACAATGGCCCGCTGGTGATTCTTCTTCATGAGAAAAAAGAAACGCTCGCCCATTTGCGGCAACTGCTCGATTATTTAACCCAGCAGGGCTTTGAAAGTAAGGCGATTGACAGTACGATACCACCTGTTCAATTTTAAAAAGTATGTGTTCACATTTAATCCAATATTTAAATTCGAAAAAATGTAAACAAATTTGATATAATAAATTTGTAAATTTCACAATTTTAGTGAAGGTTATAGTAAAACATAATGGGGTTCGATAATTACCGATGATGAATAAACTTTACCAGACCAGAGGCTTCAAGAGAATCTTAATCTTTATTGTGATTGCATTGGCTTTATATGCGATGAAATCAATTATTAATTTAATATTGCTGACCTTCATTTTTGCGTTTTTAATGGATCGGCTCGTTCAATTCATTGAAGACAAAATCCCGCTAAATAGAAAGCTGCTGGTGGTTATCTCGTATGCCACCATTGTTGGTTTGCTTACCTATGGATTGGTTATGTACCTGCCGATGATTGCTGGAGAAATCACGGCCCTCATTAAACAGCTGACGGCTTTTTATACGTCGAAGCATGATAATGTGGTCCTGAATTATATTGTCAGCCAAATGAATGAAGTGAAAATCTCCAGTTATTTGGAACAGGGAGTCACATACCTTTTAAAGTACTTTACAGACATTAGCAAAATAAGCCTGCAGGTTTTGCTGGCGCTTCTATTAAGTTTATTTTTCCTATTAGAAAAACCAAGGCTGATTGAATTCACCGGGAAATTTAAGTCGAGTAAGGTTGCCTCGATTTACGTTGAAATTGAATTCTTTGCGCAGAAGTTTGTCCGGACGTTTGGTAAAGTAATCGAAGCGCAATTAATTATTGCAGTTGTAAACTGTATTTTAACAACCATTTCTCTTTGGCTGCTGGACTTCCCGCAGCTCGGCGGCTTGTCGATTATGATTTTCCTACTCGGCTTAATTCCAGTGGCAGGGGTGATTATTTCACTGATTCCGCTGACCATCATCGCCTATAGTATCGGAGGCCTGATGAAGGTCCTTTATGTCGGGATTGCGATCGCCATCATCCATGGCATCGAAGCCTACATTTTGAACCCGAATTTAATGAGCTCGAAAACGAATTTGCCGGTTTTCTATACCTTCATTGTGTTGATTTTCTCTGAGCACTTCTTCGGAGTTTGGGGGTTAATTATCGGGATTCCGGTATTTGTCTTCCTCTTGGATGTTTTGGAAGTGACCGAAACCAAGAAACCTTAATTTTTAAAAAGCCCAATCCCTGGGCTTTTTTGTTTTGCTCGAAAAATGGTATTCTAATTTTAATTAGACACATGGGAGGAAAGTTTATGAGTGAATGCAAATTAGATCATTCGCACGATGATGTAAAAAAGAAATATGAATCACAGGCGGCATTTTTACCGGAGGAAATGAATCCATTGTTTGAACAATTTTTCGAAAAAGAACACACCCAGGAAATTTTGAATGAAGTCTTTCATTTGTTGAAAAAATATGACTTAGCTTCCGAGGAAGAAAAGAGTGAACGGACAAACCGTTTGAATATGGTGTTGAGAAATTTATAAAATGAAGTAGCGGCCTCCCTTGTATTTGATTTGGGAGGCTTTTCGTTGTTTAAGGTAGGGAATTGAAGGGCACTTTAGAATTTAATTGAACAGTATATTTCGGAGGTTCATTAATGAAGTACTCCTTTATTCGTTTTTTAATTGTCGGAGTCATCAATACGATAGTAGGTTTAACCACCATGTATGTACTACTGAACGGGTTACGTTTATCCTACTGGTGGTCCACCCTGTTGGGGAATATCGTCGGGGCAGGGGTCAGTTTTATATTAAACAGAAATTTCACTTTTAAAAACGAGGCTGCAATTGGTGGCACCTTTGTCCGGTTTGTCTTTGTGATTGGTATTTGTTATTTTGTTTCTTACTCTTTAGGACTGAAACTAGCTATTTGGTTTTTAGAAAAATTGTCATTGTTTCCGAAGGAGTTTGCAAAGGATTTAGCGGTTTTAATAGGGACTGGAATTTATACTATTATGAATTATTTAGGTCAGAAGCATTTTGTTTTTAAAGGAGCAGAAAAAAGCAAAACGGACCCCAATGTTATTACATAGGGGTCCTTTCAAATTAACAAATGCACGTCTTCCTCTTAACACCAATTCTATTGAGGTTTTCAATTTTTTGAATGTAATCTGTTGCTAATGGCACCTTACAAGCTGTCCTGCCGACATCTACGTGAACCTTGCCAATTTTCTCTGCCACCCTTTTGGCTTCTTCATTCAGTTCAGTCACATAGGCCCCAACACTAATAACAAACCCATTCATCACATAGCGGACGCGGTTTTTCTCCTGATGGACAGTAGACTGAACCTGATGCATCAGGCTCCGAATCTCCCCAAGATCCAGCATTTCGTCAGGAGTTATGGAAAGGTAATTCGAATATGTGCTCCATCCAGCCACTGCAATCATTTCCTTATCTGATTTCATCCATTCTCGGGCCAGTTCAAGCGCAAACTGACTTTCAGCTGCAACTCCGGCAACCGTGTATTCGGCCAGCATATACCAATCGGCTTTCTGAACCCAACGCTGGAGAGTTTCTTTGGTCATTAATTTTGGGTTGATTGAAAGACCGGCCAGGTACATCGCATCACTATTTCCGGTTTCATATAAAGCGAGCGCCAATTCCTGATCCTTTTTCACATGTTTAACCAGCTTTTTCAAATCGCCGACCTTTACTCCAAATAAAGGCCCGCGCGCCCCGTGATTAATAAAGGTCTTCTTCGTTTGTTCGGAACCGAGCTCCTCAAGAGTCTGCATAATCTCTTCTAATTTCATTTCCTGCCTCCAGCTTTTTCTCCTATTTTACCATCATTATGGAAATTTTTCTGTTATCGCATTCATTAAGCCTTTCTAGAAAATATTAAGATTAGCCAATTTAAAAGAAGGATAGTTGTAAAGAACACATAACACCCGAGCAAAAAATTTTTCAGCCGGAAAGTAGTTATGAAGTAACTATAAGACCCGAAGGGATAAATTTTTCGGTAGAAATGGAGTTATGAAGTTCTCATAAAGCCTGTACGAGAAAATTTTTCGGTGGAAATGGAGTTATGAAGCGCTCATAAAGCCTGTACGAGAAAATTTTTCGGTGGAAATGGAGTTATGATGCGTTTCATAATGCGTGAGTGAGTGAATTTTTCGGTGTAAAGGGAGTTATGAAGCTTTCATAAAGCCAGAGTGGGTAAATTTTTCAGTGTAAAGGGAGTTATGAAACGTTCATAAAGCCTGAACGGGTAAATTTTTCGGTGGAAAGGGAGTTATGAAGCACTCATAAAGCCTGAATGGGTAAGTTTTTCGGTGGAAAGGTAGTTATGAATGGTTCATAAAGCCTGAACGGGTAAATTTTTCGGTGGAAAGGGAGTTATGAAGATTGTATAACTCCCGATTTAGAATTTTTAGTCTGGCAAGTGTAGTTATGAATGGCCTGATATGCAAAATGAATTAGTAGAAAAGGGGACATTGGATGGGAGAACTATTTAAGTTATTAAAGCGTGGAAATAAATCGGCAATGCTTGCGGCTATTGTGAATACCGTTATTGCCATTATCAAAGGCGTGGCCTATATGTTTACCGGAAATGTAGCGATGTTTGCGGAAACTATGCACAGTTTAGGGGACGCTGCAAACCAGTTTTTTGTGTTTATCGGTTCGGCCTTAAGTAAAAAAGCCCCAACGGAGAAGTTTCCAAACGGATTCGGCCGGCTTGTCAATCTAGTTTTACTTGGCGCGGTGTTGATTGTCGGCATTATGGCGTTTGAAACTATTAAAGAAGGCTATCACCACATGGTTCATCCAACTGCGTCTGGCGGTTTTATCATCAATATCATCGTTTTGGGGGTGTCGACCATCCTTGAGACATTTGTTCTGTTTAAAGCGATGAAAGAGGTCCTCCATGAAATTGGCCTGGAAGCAAGAGGTCCTGGCGTATTTGCTAAGAGCTTTGCCAATCTGGGCAGAGCCAAGCCGGCGACGAAGCTTGTATTTATGGAGGACCTTGTTGCAACCATGGGCGGTCTGCTGGCCATTATCGCTGTTGTTATTGCCCATTTTTCCAACATCCATTGGCTCGAAGGATTAGCTTCCATTTTGATTGGAGCCATGATGTTTTTTGTGGTTGGCAGGGTCTTTTTGGACAATGCAGCAGGGGTAATTGGCCAAGCTGACGAAGAAATGGAGAACAAAATTGGCTCGCTTGTTATTGCAGATCCAGATGTCAAGGATATTCAAGGAATTACCGTTATTAAGGAAGGGGAAGACCTTCATGTTGAATTGGAAATCGAAGTCGACCCGCAGCTAACAGTTGCCGCGGCGGATGATATTAGAGACCGCTTAGCGGAAAAAATATTGGCTGAAAACGGCGTAGTCGATGTCAAGATTGAAATTGATGAGGAAGACGAAGTTAAGCATTGGGAAAATAGACCTCGGCCTACTGTTTAGTAGGTCTATTTTACCAACAGTTTGTTCTTTATAATGAAATAATTGTAGCTTTTTATAGGTTAGTAATTTATACTAGATTTAGACGTTCTTTAGATAGAACGAAATAAATATCCAATAAAGAAAATTAATATAAAGGGGGAATTCCATATTTCATGATTCACAAGAAAATAAGGTTTTTCCGAGAAAAACTATTTGGGGGATATTTTTATGATAGGAAAGTCTAAACTCTATTTATTTACGTTGGTTGTAATGCTTATTGGTAGTTTATTCTTTGGTTTTCAAGCAGCTACCGCGACTAATAATGGACCGGCCATTAAGGTTCATATTGAAGGCGAACCTGTTAACATTACGAATTTTACTGTTTTTTATAAAATGGATGCTTCATCGGAAGAACAAAATGTACAACTTGAACGAAAAAATATCGAGCAGCCGTTTGATGGTTATTTATTATCCCAGGGACCAGTTCCCATTTCCATTTTTGCAAAGGGAATAATAGCTGATAAGGAAGTAACTTTTGATTTAAGCGACCGAGGAAAAGGAAATCCAAATGGCAATGGAGTGTTAGTATATTGGGCAAACTTGGCTGATAGTTCAGAGGAACAACCTCCAGTTGATGAAGAGCAGCCTGGAGATGGAGATTCAGGCCAATCGCCTGGTAATGAAAATAATCAACCTGGAGGAGGGACACCGGGAGATAATTCTGGAGGTCAAACACCACAACCAGGTGACACCCAAGGAAACCAACCAGGCAATACTTCAGGTAATACCCAAAATGGAACCACCCCAACAACTACGACTACACCTACAACAACAACTCAACCACAAACTACTCAAGTTACTCAGCCAGCAGTCCAGACTCTCTCAACCGTAAGTGGAGGAGCACTTCCAAAAACGGCAGGTCCTTGGATGAATTGGCTGCTTTTAAGCGGAGTGTTAGCGCTTGGTTCATCTGCAACACTTTTCATGAAGTTCCGAAAGTTATAAAACCATATCAAAAAGTGAGGGATGGAAGATGAAAAAAAGGATTTTTCTCTGGAGTTTGAGAACAATCTTCCTGCTCTCACTTTTTTCTATTCTCTTTTGCGGCTATCAAATCTATCTAACCCATGCCCAGGTAAGTGCTTCGCTAAAGGAATGGGAGAATAAGAAAGATACAGCTCCCCTAAAGGAGTCCCCTGTATCATTTTATGACAAGGAAATAATTCCGATTAAAAAGGCTCAGCCAGAGCAGACGCCGCTTTATTCTAACCTGCCTGCAACAGGCGCCGTATTTGGAAAAATTACTTTTCCAAAAATAAAAAAAGAATTCCCTATCGTCCAAGGCACGGATCAGGAAGAGCTAGCCAAGGGGGTTGGACATTATATGGGAAGCGTTCTGCCAGGTGAACATGATAATACCGTATTGGCAGGGCATCGGGATACAGTGTTTAAAGAGCTTGGCCGGATTGGAGTCGGTGATATAGTCGAAGTCGAAACGGAAGCTGGCCGTTTTACCTATAAAATCACAAGACAGCGAATTGTTCATAAAGACGACCGGACTGTTATTGTTCCCTATGATTATGCGGCCATAACTCTTATCACCTGCTATCCATTTGACTTTGTCGGACCTGCACCGGATCGGTTTATTTTAGTCGGAGAATTGCAAAACTGAGGCGTGGGGACGGTTCTTTTGCATCAAAATTTTGATGCAAAAGAACCGTCCCCATGCTTCACTTTGTATAAAATGGATGAATTACAGGGATTATATTCTTAGAGTACTTTTTAGGGAGGCTTACGTATGTCTGAGCGCAGCATTAGGTTGTCAAGTTCGGAAATTGCCGCATTATGGGCTACGTACATACAGGAAAACATGACGGTCTGTTTGCTCACCTATTTCTTGCATCACAATAAGGATGTGGAAATTAAGCCGATCCTTGAGAGGGCACTGCAGAATTCGGAAACACACCTTCAACAAATTACTAACATTTTTGAAAAAGAAGGCATTCCAATACCCGATGGTTTTTCAGAAAAAGATGTGAATTTGACGGCCCCGCCTTTATTTTATGATATGTTCGGGCTCAGCTTTGTTTATTCCTTGACCCGTCTACTGATGATTAATGGGAGTTTTTTGACGGCTAATGTGGCAAGGAAGGATGTTTTGGATTTTTTTATCACGATGAACTACAAATCAACCGAACTGTATAGGCAAGCAACTGAGTTAATGCTGTCCAAGGGGATTTACGACCGTCCGCCATACGTTCCTTATCCGGATAAGGTGGAATATGAAGACAAACTTTCCTATATTAGTGGTTTTGGAAAAAAAAGGCCATTAAATGTAGCTGAAATAATGGAGATTTTCTTTAATATTGAGCGAAATTATTTTTCGGTATTGCTTTGTATGGGCCTTCTTCAAGTGGTTAAGGATAAAGAAATTCATAGCTTTATTAAGGAAGGAAAAAAAATCTCTGAACAACAAATTAGAACGTTTAATGATATATTGATGAAAGAAGAGCTTTATGGCATTATTACAACCAATATTGAAGTGACGGATTCAACCGTCTCTCCATTTTCTGATCGGTTGGTTGTTACCCTTTTTCATTCCTTAAACGGCATTGATATCGCTCTGCTCGGTCATGCCGTGTCGTTATCGATGAGATCTGATTTAGTGGCCTATTATCAGAAATATATTGCTGAAATTCTTATTTACTCTGCAAAGGGAGTCGACCTTTTGATGGACCGAGGATGGTTCCAAAAGCCGCCTCATGCTCCTAGCAGACGAGATCTTCAGAAAATAGACTAGGTTCGAGCAGTGTGCAGTGAACCTAGTCTATTATTTTACCTATTAAAGTCTCCAGGTTATTCCCACGGTTTTTGCGTTGTAAAATATCCGGCCAGTTCTTTACTGTGTCTCCGATGTTCTTTCCGTTTTTCGGCCCTTTCTTTCCCTGTATCGTATAACTTTTTTTCTTCCTCAGTCTCAGGGATGATACCAGGGACTTTAGTTGGCTTGCCATCGTCATCTAATGCCACAAATGTTAAAAAGGCAGTGGCGGCAATTTTTCGATCGCCGGAAATCAGGTTTTCGGCAATAATTTTCACAAAAACCTCCATTGAAGACGTACCAGTCCAAGTGACAAACGATTCGAAGCAGACCGAATCCAACGGTGTAATAGGTTGAAGGAAGTCGACAGAATCGGTCGAAGCGGTTACACATTCGCTTCGAGAATGTCTTGTTGCTGAAATCGATGCAAGCATATCAACATCGCTCATCAGCTTCCCGCCAAATAATGTATTATGGTTGTTGACATCGTTTGGAAAAACCCGACTGGTCCTGACTACTCGAGACTCATTGCATGTTTTAGCTTCCATTATATAAAAAACCTCCATTTGCTTAACTATTTCTATTTTGCCCTAATTCCGTTCAATTTTTAGTGAAAATTCAGCGATTGTGGTACATTACAATATAATAGCACTTTCCAGGAGGTTTCAAATAAATGAGCATGCAGGCACAAATTATGAAGGAGTTAAACGTCTCTCCCAACATACAGCCGAAAGAAGAAGTCAGGAAGAGAATCGATTTCTTAAAAATGTATTTAACCAAAACAAAGGCAAAAGGCTACGTGCTTGGAATCAGCGGTGGTCAGGATTCCACGCTGGCAGGACGCCTGACGCAGCTGGCGGTCGAAGAGCTGCGAAATGAAGGGACGGATGCCTTATTCATCGCTGTCCGCCTGCCATATGGAGTCCAGCAGGATGAGGAAGACGCGAAGCGTGCGCTAGAATTTATTCGTGCAGATCGGGAAATGGTGTTTAATATTAAAGGAGCGGTGGACGAGGTCCAGAAGGAATACGACACAGCTACACCAACACAGCCGTTGAGCGACTATCAAAAAGGAAATGTTAAGGCGCGAATGAGAATGATTGCTCAATACGCCGTCGGCGGGATGGAAGGGCTACTTGTAATCGGAACAGACCATGCAGCCGAGGCGGTTACCGGTTTTTACACAAAATACGGTGACGGCGGGGCTGATGTTCTGCCGCTGACCGGCTTATCCAAAAGGCAGGGCAAGGCACTTCTAAAGGAATTGGGTGCAGACGAACTTCTATATTTAAAAGTCCCGACAGCCGACCTGCTTGATCAAAAGCCTGGTCAGGCCGATGAAACGGAGTTAGGCATTACCTACGATGAACTCGACGATTACCTCGAAGGCAAACAGGTTTCCGAGGAGGTTGCGGAAAAAATCGAACAGCGCTATATCTTGACTGAACATAAACGAAGACTTCCTGCCAGCATGTTTGACGAATGGTGGAAGTAATTAGCTATAAAAGAGACTGCCTTTTACAATAGGCAGTCTCTTTACGTAAGAGTTTATCCTACTTTTTGAAGCCTTAAATGATCAGCAATCAGTGCAATAAATTCACTGTTCGTCGGCTTTCCCTTTAAAGGGCTTACCGTATTTCCAAAGACCAGATTCAAATGCTCGATACTGCCCCGGTTCCAGCCCACTTCAATCGAATGCCGGATGGCTCTTTCAACCCGGCTTGGGGTAGTATTGTACAATTTGGCGATGGCCGGATAAATCAATTTTGTGATCCCGCCTAATAATTCCACATTGCGGAACACCATTTGGATGGCTTCCCGTAAGAAAATATACCCTTTTAGGTTTGCTGGAATTCCCATCGAGCGGAGCACGTCGGTGATTCTCACTTCTAAGCTCTCGCCGCTCTTATTCTCGTTCGCCGGCTTAGATTCTCTCGAGATTTTTATTGAATAACTTTCGTTTGAACAAATCGTTCTAATTGTATCGGATAACTGAGATAGCTCAAACGGTTTCAACAGAAAATAAGATACCCCTAACTCATTTGCTTTCTTAATGATATCCTCTTTTCCAAAGGCCGTTAACATTAAGACTTTGGTCGAAATATGATCGGCATAAAGTTTTTCGAGTAAAGAAAATCCGTCGGTATGAGGCATGATTAAATCCAGAATGACCACATCCGGATGTTCCCGTTTAATCAACTCCATTCCCTCCATGCCATTATGGGCGATTCCGACTACCTTCATATCGACTAGTTTTGACAGGTATTCATTAAGTATTTCCGTTAATTGAAAATTATCATCTATAATTCCAATTTTTATCATGTTTAACCAATTCCTTCCTAAAAAAATCCCACTACTAAGTATTTTTCGATAAATTTCGTTAGGTGACAAGTAATATTTTCCAACAAAAAACTTAGTATTTATATAAAACCCCTATGGTATTTGTTTGTTCCTGTCGAACTTTTAGCTTTATTGTAAAAATAAAAGGCTATTGAACTAGACTGTACTTTTCAATTTCGTTATTAATGTCTAATCCAAAGATATTATAGAAGGACGGAACCTTTACTACATAAGTACTATGTTGAAAGCGATTGCTAAATAGTCATAAAAATGCAACAATTACAGATGCTGTAAGGGGCAGTTCCCGTTTTATAATAAAATCATAACGGGGAGGTGTACCTAAATGAGATCCCATTTAACGGAGGGTAAATTTCTAGTTTATTCAACCATTGCGATCATCCTGCTGTTAGCCATTCATTTATTTCAGCAGAAAATCATAACCCTGTATAATCCGGAAAACTACGTTGGCTTCCATTTCATCTTAGAGGTTTTCAGCATCTCCATATCTGCGGCCATCTTCCTGAATGCTATAAAAACCTATGGGAAAACTCGGTCGAGAAGGATGCTGCTGCTTGCCTTTACTTTTTTTATCGTGGGGGCACTAGATACAATCCATACCTTGTCCTTTAAGGGTATGCCTTTTTTCTTTACCGAAAGCTCTGTTGCAAAAGCTACCTGGTTTTGGGTGGCGGCAAGGGTTTTTCAAGCGTTGTTTATTTTTTTAATCCTTCTTCTCCCTGATCGAACATTAAACAAAGACTATCGATGGCCAATGTTTATCTTTGCCACAACCTTGGTTTTGCTCATTAGTTTCATCTTTATTTTTTTCGAAAAAAACCTTCCGCTGCTAGTGATTGAAGGAAAAGGAACAACACCGTTGAAAAATGGCTTTGAGTATTTTGTCAGCTTCGTACAGTTTGTTTCACTCATTATTACCTTGTATCAATATTATTTGGAGAAAAGCGAAGCGAAACTGGCAATCGCCCTGGCACTTGTATATCTATTGCTAACAAGCTTAATTTTTACCGTCTATCAGAGTGTCTTTGATTTAGACAATTTTACTGGTCATTTATTCAAAACGATTGGATTTTACTATATATTGAGAGGTTTTTATTTTATCAGCAGTGAACAGGAGCACGAGAACCAAAAGGAACAAACGATTATCCCGCAGTTGCCTGGCTTTGTTTTTAAAGCAATAAAAAGCGAGAGTGAATTTATTCTAACTTATGGAGAAGGAAATATGTCTGAACATTTGGGCCATGATCAGAAAAAGCTCCTGGGGCAGCCGCTAGCTAATGTTTTTCCGGATTCTCAAGGTATTCTTAGTGATTACTGTCGCTTGTGTATAAACAGGCAAGAGGAGCGTACTTTTGAAATAGACCTAAATGATAAGGTATTGTTATTTTCCATTAAACCATTTGTGGAGAACGATAAAGATGTCATTCTCGGTACAATCGTGGATGTAACCGGAATGTATCAAGAGCCTCCCTCCAAACTGAACGCCATTATATAAGAAAATTTAACCTATCAGAACCATTCTGATAGGTTTTTAATTTTTATAAAAGGGCAAAATAAACCCATCACTTTTATGGGATTTGCATAACTCAAATTTAGGAGGTAACCATCATGAAAAAACTATCCATCATTTTCGCCTTGCTGTTGAGCTTCATGCTTGTATTGGCAGCCTGCAACAAGGATGACAAGGCCGATAAAAATAAAAAGACGGACAATAAGACAGCTGACAAAACGGACAATGACCTATTAGCCAAAATTAAGGATGACGGAAAAATTCTAATCGGAACAGAAGGTACATACCCACCGTTCACCTTCCATGATACAAACGGCAATTTAACCGGATTTGATGTGGATCTCGCCGAAGAGGTTGCCAAGCGTATTGGAGTAAAGGCGGAATTCAAGGAAACCCAGTGGGATGCAATGTTTGCCGGCCTTGATGCAAAGCGTTTTGATATGATTGCCAACGAGGTAGGAATCCGTCCTGACCGACAGGAAAAATACGATTTCTCAGACCCATATATCACTTCTGCTGCTGTTCTCGTTACCAATAAGAGCAATACAAAGGTTAAATCATTTGAAGATATCAAAGGATTAAATTCCGCGCAATCATTGACAAGCAACTATGGCGATATGGCGAAAAAGTACGGCGCAAATCTTGTTGGTGTGGATGGCTTCCAGCAGGCGGTAGAGCTGCTTGCGCAAAATCGCGTCGACGTAACGATTAATGACAAAATTGCTTATTTGGATTATACAAAGCAGAAGCCGGATGCACCAATTAAAATTGTGGCTACCGGTGAGGATGCGTCATCAAGCGGATTTATGTTCCGCAAGAAAAGCGACACGCTTGTTGATTCCGTGAACAAGGCCTTAAAAGACATGGTCGATGACGGCACCTACAAAAAAATCTCTGAGAAATGGTTTGGTGTAGATGTACTTAAATAGTATTTTCGCTGACCCGGAACGAACGGCCAGGTTAATGGATATCGCTAAAACCTCCCTCCAGCCCATGCTGGAGGGTGCAATTATGAACACCATTCCCTTAACCATTATTTCGTTTATTGTCGGAATCATTTTAGCTGTATTGACAGCCCTTGCCCGAATTTCGCAGGGGAAAGTATTGCGGGGGATTGCCGGAGTTTATGTATCCGCCATCCGCGGTACGCCTCTGTTAGTGCAATTATTTATCATCTTTTATGGGCTGCCGAACGTCGGAATTACACTTGATCCGTTTCTATCTGCTGTCATTGGCTTTTCGCTGAGCGTTGGGGCGTATGCATCGGAAATTATCCGCGCAGCGATTCTTTCGATCCCAAAAGGCCAATGGGAGGCCGGCTATTCCATTGGCATGACCTACGCGCAAGCTTTAAAAAGAATCATTTTGCCGCAGGCTGCGAGAGTATCGGTACCGCCATTATCAAATTCATTTATTAGTCTTGTTAAGGATACTTCACTCGCATCGCTGGTGCTTGTAACGGAAATGTTCCGCCGTGCCCAGGAAATCGCCTCCCGGAACTATGAATTTCTATTGGTCTATACCGAAGCCGCTCTTATTTATTGGGTTATTTGCTTTTTCTTGTCTGTGCTTCAGCAATATATGGAAAAGCGGCTGGATTGGTATGTGTGATGAAACTTTTCACTAAAATTTGGTGAATTTTGCGTAGAATCAATAACAAAAGGGTTCAAATAAGTAAATTTTATTACTTAAAAAGGGTTTCGTTTTGGATTTTTTACATTCGATAAGATTCTATCAGCGAATTTTACGGGTCTATCAGCGAATTCGGTCGTTCTATCAGCGAATTTCACCGTTCTATCGGCGAATTGAGCCATTCTATCAGCGAATCGATTTTTAATGACCTTTTTTAGAAAAAACCCGATTGAAAAAGGGAGTTTTACAATGATTTCAATTAAAGGATTACACAAGCAATTCGATCAATTAGAGGTACTAAAAGGAATCGACCTTGAGGTGGGGAAGGGTAAGGTCGTAGTTGTGATTGGTCCGTCTGGATCGGGGAAAACGACAATGCTCCGCTGCCTGAACGTACTTGAGATTCCTACAAAAGGTATCATTTCTATTGAAGGCAATAGTCTTGACTTTTCAAAAACCGTTTCGAAAAAAAGCATTGCCTCGTTCCGCCGTTTAACAGGAATGGTGTTTCAAAACTATAATCTCTTCCCGCATAAAACGGCTCTTGAAAATGTTATGGAGGGGCCGGTAGTGGTGAAGGGGATGGAGAAATCAAAAGCACGCGAGAAGGCAGCGGGCCTGCTTCAAAAAGTTGGCCTCGGCGATAAAATGGATTACTATCCTTCGCAGCTATCGGGCGGCCAGCAGCAACGGGTCGGAATTGCCCGGGCCTTGGCGATGGAGCCGGAGGTTATGCTGTTTGACGAGCCGACATCGGCACTCGACCCTGAGCTAGTCGGCGAGGTGCTAAGGGTCATGAAGGACCTTGCCCAAGAAGGGATGACGATGATTGTAGTTACCCACGAAATGCGTTTTGCCCGTGAGGCAGCAGACGAAGTCATCTTCATGGATGGCGGCGTTGTTGTCGAGCGAAACAAGCCGGAAGAAATTTTCACCAACCCGAAAGAAGAACGAACCAGGAAGTTTTTGAATATGATTCAATAAGTGCTTTAGCCGAGGGCTGGGGCACTTTTTGTTGTGCGGTTGAATTGGTCTGTTCTTACTGTCGGATAGCCCGGTCTTACTGTCGTTAAACAGGTTCACTGTCGGATAACCCAGTTTTACTGTCGTATAATCCAGTTTTACTGTCGTATAGGCCACTCTTACTGTCGCATAAACCATTTCAACTGTCGCTTAAGATTTTTGTGGAAATTTTCATAAATAATCCCCAAAAAGTGAAACTTTTCCCTTTTTTATCCGTATTATTGACTATACATATGACAGGGGAAGGGACGGATGTCCTATGCTCAAATGAAAACAAACTTTCCTTTGTGTATACAACTCACTATGAAGGAAAAGGATGATGCACATGGAACTTTTCGGCTTGCCATTAGCCACGATTTATTTGTACGGTCTCATCATTTCTGGAGTATTAACCGTTTTATATGTATTGTTTGCGGATGTGTTTCATTTTGACACAGGAGCCGGCGGTTTACACTTTCTCAACCCGGTCCTTATCTTTGCCTTCGTTACGGTTCTGTCTGCGAGCGGTTACCTGTTAGAAAGGCTGTCGGCCCTTCATTACTTACTAATCCTAGGAATATCAGCTGTTATCGCATTTATAGTCGTTACTTTGCTAAATGTTTTTGTTCTTGTACCGTTATCCTCCGCTGAGGAATCGCTTGTCTATAAAGAATCTGATTTAAGAGGTCGTATTGGCACCGTCATCACGCCGATTCCTGCCGACGGCTTTGGCGAGGTTATCATTGAAAATGCCAGCGGCCGGATTGCCAAGCCTGCCACAAGCTTTGAAGGGGAATCCATACCAAACGGTGTAAAAGTGCTCATTGTTCAGGTGAAGAATGGGGTTCTCGAAGTTACGATTCACCAGGAACTGGAAAGCTTTTTATAAAAGAGAGAGAAAGAGGAGGTTAAAACATGGAATTTGGTTTTGTATGGGTAATTATTGGGATTGTCGCACTTATCTTAATTGCATTAATCGGAGTATTTATTACCAAGTATCGGACAGCCGGGCCGGATGAGGCACTGATTGTAACCGGCAGTTTCCTCGGAAACAGAAATGTCCATGTCGACGAATCTGGTAATAAAATCAAAATCATCCGCGGAGGCGGTACGTTTATTTTACCAGTTTTTCAACAGGCAGAACCGTTAAGCTTGTTATCTAGCAAACTAGAAGTAACGACCCCGGAGGTTTATACCGAGCAGGGCGTACCGGTCATGGCTGACGGGGTATCCATCATCAAAATCGGCGGTTCCATCAACGAGATAGCCACAGCTGCTGAACAGTTCCTCGGCAAGCCGAAGGAAGAAAGAGAAAATGAGGCAAAAGAAGTTCTCGAGGGTCATCTGCGTTCCATTCTTGGCTCGATGACAGTCGAAGAAATCTATAAAAACCGAGATAAATTCTCGCAGGAAGTGCAGCGTGTCGCATCGCAGGATCTGGCCAAAATGGGCCTTGTCATTGTCTCATTTACGATTAAAGATGTTCGCGATAAAAACGGCTACCTTGAGGCCCTTGGTAAGCCACGGATTGCCCAAGTGAAGCGGGATGCTGATATCGCTACAGCTGAAGCGGAAAAAGAAACCCGCATTAAAAAGGCGGAGGCCGATAAGGAAGCGAAACGTTCAGAGCTGGAGCGGGCAACAGAAATCGCCGAAGCTGAAAAAGTCAATCAGTTGAAAACAGCGGAATTCCGCCGCGAGCAGGACATCGCCAAGGCCCGTGCCGATATGGCTTACGACCTTGAAAGCGCTAAGGCTAAGCAGGACGTAACTGAACAGGAAATGCAAGTAAAAATCATTGAAAGACAGAAGCAAATTGAACTCGAGGAAAAAGAAATCCTTCGTCGTGAACGTCAATATGATTCTGAAGTGAAAAAGAAAGCCGACGCCGACCGCTATTCGATTGAACAGTCTGCTGCGGCAGAAAAAGCCCGGCAAATTGCTGATGCGGAAGCGAATAAATACCGGATTGAAGCGATGGCGAAAGCGGAGGCTGAGCGCGTGCGTTTAGACGGTCTTGCTAAAGCAGAATCGCAAAAGGCGCAGGGTCTTTCTGAAGCCGAAATCATCCGCATGAAGGGTCTTGCCGAAGCTGAAGCGAAGCAAAAGATTGCGGAAGCATTCGAGCAATTCGGCCAGGCTGCGATTCTCGATATGATCATCAAAATGCTTCCAGAATACGCAAAGCAGGTGGCAAGCCCACTGTCCAATATTGAAAAAATTACGGTCGTGGATACAGGCGGCGGTTCCGGCCCAAATGGCGGTGCCAATAAAATCACCGGCTATGCTACTAACTTGATGGCCAGCCTGCAGGAGTCATTAAAGGCATCAAGCGGTTTGGATCTGAAAGAACTGATTGAAAACTACTCCGGCAAATCGAACGTGAAAAGAAGCATTGAGGAATTAACAGACGAAATCAAAAAGAAAGATTAATAGAAAGGGGCTGACCTGCTTAACCGCGGTCGCCCCTTTTTCAATGTGCACAGCATGTGCGAAATCCAGAAGTCGCAGCGGGATTCTACCCAAACACCACGGCTAACTCAGAACTTACCTCCCCTGTTTTTTAATAAAATTGTACATCGCGCCAATCATTCCTGCATCATTTTGATACTTGCAGCGCTCAACCGGTATTTTAATCCGTTTCCACCAAGGGAGCTGGTCAAGTTTATGATTGATTTTACTAATCAATCCTTGTTGGGCAATTACTCCGCCGCCAATTAAAATCTTTTGAGGGTTTAAGGTTGCGGCCAGATTGAAAATTCCATAACTAATGTGTTGAACCCACTCATCAACTAGTTTTCGTACCGAACTATTTTTCTTGGATTCCAGAAACACTCTTTCTCCTTCAATATGTTCGTGCTCACTAATGCCCTTTAGCTTTTTATAGGCTTTTATTAAGGCATTAGTGGAAGCATTGGAATGCAATATGTCCATGTCATAATTTCCTGCCCTTGTAATCATAAAACCAATTTCGCCGCCCCTAAAGCTGTGTCCATGTAAAAGACTCCCGTTTACAAAGATACCGCCGCCAATACCGGTACCAATGGTCATACAAATAAAATCGGTACAATTCTTTGCGTTGCCACTCACTTTTTCAGCTAACGCGACACAGTTTCCATCATTCTCAACTTCAATTGGCAGAGAAGTTCTTTTTTCCAGTAGTTTTTTTAGATTCTGGTGATCCAGAGCTGTGACCGCGCCCCCGCTTTCTGAGTAACCTGTATGCGGATTGATAAAGCCCGGTAAGCTAATGGCAACACCGCTCACTTGATGATTTTGGGTATACATATGAATTGTTTCTGCCATTTCTTTTAAAAATAGGTCAAGGTTCGTGCAATTGGTTTTGTAGCTGTCCTTTGAAAGAATGGTTCCATCTCCTAACAATAGCCCATGCTTTACTTTTGTCCCGCCAACATCAAAACTGATATATTTTTTAGCTTCCTTTCCGTCAATTTCGAAACTAGTATATTCTTTCACCTTTCATCCTCCTATTTGCGATTATCAAGCCCAGAAATTTGACTAATAGTCCCCTCATCCGAAGTAGGCTTCTCGAATTCCTTGTGTATTTGTTTTAAAACATTATCTGATAACCGCTTCAAAACTCTGTTTCGTTTTTTACAAGTTTCATAATCAGTATCCACATAGAAAATTTCCAAAGTAAGGCCAAATTCCTTTGCCACTCGTCTCCATCTTTTTCGTCTGTCTCTTGTTCTGTTGGTGGTATCTACGAGCACATCATGTCCGCTTTTTAGCAATGTCCGGACCATGAGTTCAGCGTTTTCCCACACGAGAGGTTCTGCCTCTGCTTTATAAACTTGGCCGTGTAAAGCAAGCCTAAGATCATCGAGAGATACACGTACCCAACCTTGCTTCTGAAGGGTTTTGCCGTATGTTGATTTTCCACTAAGCGGCATTCCGCACATTATTCCTAGTTTCACTGTTCATCTCCTCCAAAAAAAAATTCCTGCCTGTAATCGAAATGACAGGAACAGACACATCATCACTTAAGCAACAGGTTCTCTATTTTATTGAATGCGAATGAGCATACATTTGAAAGGTACAAAAATCTATGTTGAATTAATCGAAATATTCAACTTGGGTGTGATACAAGCCGTTTCCATCCCATATCGATTCACATAAGTATAAAAGAAACTTCTAATGTCCTCTTAGAAGAATAATGTTCGTTTGTTTATTAACAATCAGAAGAAGGTGAGAAAAAGTTATGGTCAGGAAAGTAATCATTCCTGCTGCAGGGTACGGTACGCGAAATCTACCTATCACAAAAGTAATACCAAAAGAGATGCTGCCTGTAGGTTTAAAACCGGCCATTCATTATATCGTTGAGGAAGCAGTTCAATCGGGGATTGAACAAGTACTAATCGTCACATCAAATTCAAAAAACGCGATTATGGACTATTTTGATCATTCATTGGAGTTAGAGAACTGGTTAAGAAGCAAAAACAAAGAATATTTGCTTAAACATTTGGAACTACCAAAAGTAGAAATTTTTTATACAAGGCAGTCATATGCAAGAGGCCTTGGGGACGCAATTCGACTTGGCAAAGAATTTGTGGGAAACGAACCGTTTGGTGTACTGCTTCCGGATGATTTTGTCATTTCCAGCGAGGCTCCTGCTCTTAAACAATTAATTGATGTCTACAAGGAGACAAATAGCAGTGTTATTGGATTAAAGCAAGTCCAACAAGAGCAATTAAAAAATTATGGTGTCATTCAATGTTCAAGTAAAACAAATCCAATCGAAATCGAGAATATTGTGGAGAAACCTAAAACAGACCCACCTTCTGATATGGCTGTTATCGGGAGATATATTTTTACCCCAGAGATATTTAAATGTCTGGAGGAAATAAAAGCAGGGGTCGATGGGGAAATTCAGTTGACTGATGCTATTAAAACCTTGCTTGGCACAGAATCCATCTATGGAAAAATCATTTCCGGGGATCGCTACGATATTGGGGTTTTGGATGAATACGTTGAACTAATGAAAATCATGAGCAAAAGATAAAAAAGGGAGAAAAACGGGAGAAAAAAGGAGAGCGTTGTCGTTGTTAGAAAATGTATCAATCATTATACCATTCCAAACAGACAATGGGCCAAGGGCGAGGGCTTTTGAATGGATCAAAAAGTACTATGCCAAGGTCATGCCCGAAGCTGAACTATGTTTGGGAATCATCAGTGGAGACATTAATAAAGCGAAAGCCATCAACTTAGCAGCTAAAAAGGCTACAAAAGATATCTTTGTCATAGCAGATGCGGATGTCGTTTATGACCCCTCACTTATTGAGGAAGCCATCAAAGTACTAAAAAAAGCAGCATGGGTTGTTCCTTTTACTGAGATATATAATGTTGAAAAGCAAGGCACTAAAAAATTGCTTCAAACAAAACCAAAATGGCCGATGGATGTAAACTCCGGAGATTGTACAAAAGCAAATTGGCTTTATCAAGGTTTTGCCGGTAAACTCTTTGTCATTCCAAGGGCAAACTTTGAAGCAGTCGGTGGTTTTGATGAACGGTTTATTGGCTGGGGAGGGGAGGATGATGCTTTTTCACATTCTGTCCGCACCCTATGCGGGGACATTGTAAATGTTAAAGGAAGAATCTATCATTTATGGCACCCAAGTTCAAGCTATCAAACAAACCCAAATGGAAAGGCGAATGCCAATCTTCTCGGACGCTATCAACGTGCAAGTGGCAACAAGAAGAAAATGGCCGAGATTATTAATGAACGACGGGAAAGGAATAATCCTATTAAAATAGAAAATGTAAATGAATCAACAGCTTCCCCCAACAGTAAAGTCTGTTTTGCCATCCTTGTTCATGAAGACAGAGAGTTAGTTAAGCAGCTAATTGATAATGTTCGCTATTATTGCCCAAGCAGTACCATTGTCTTATACAACGGGGGAGAGGACCCGAAACTATGTGAGGGATTAGGTGTTCCTGTCTGCCCTTCTAGCCATAAATTAAAGCGGGGATGGACGACCATTTATTTTTTGGAAACAATGGAATGGCTCGAGAAACAGGGGATACAGTACGATTATTTTATTAATATTGATTCGGATGCCTTGTTTATCAGAAAAGGCTACGAGGAATTTGTTCAAGAAGAAATGAAAGATACGGATTATATGGCCGTCAAGCTGAGAATCCCAAAAAGTGGCTGGTATATTGGAAAAGAACTGAAGAAAGACATTAATCGTTGGAAAAAATTTTTTAATGTTAACCCTTTCTATGGCGTATTTAATGTGGGCCAGGTGATTTCAAGGACGCTCGTTCAAGCTTTACTGAAACAGGAACGGCTGGAAAGGCTAAAAAATGCTCTAAACAAAACGATTTCCTTCGGCACAGATGAGGTCCTGTTTGTTAACATGGCAAAGGAGCTTGGCTTCAGAATGAAAAAATATCCAAATGATACGGCCTCAACAATGATCCGCTATCGTCCATACTTTACACTGGACGAAATGATATCCTGCCTGAACAATAACGAAACTGGCGGGCTGTGCCACCCGGTGATAAGAGATCATGACGATCCAGTCCGAAAACTAATCCTTCATATAAATAGTGGCACTCATACTAAACGATATAAAAGCAAGGAGTATCCATGGCACGATAGTAACCCCAATAATTATTCGATTACGATTCCAATCAAAAGTAAATTCGGAAACAATGAGCTTATCGTAAGGTCAGGTTCGTCCTTGACCCACTATTGGCAGGACCCGGATGGGGAATGGAATAAAAGTGAGACATTTGCTACTAACGTTGTCGGAACACCGATATTTTTTCAAAATAATGCAGGTCAATTTGTAGTAGTCTGTAAATTAAAAAATGGAAGGCTTGGATTTTGGCTCAGGGACAATGAAGCATCCGGCTTTCCTTGGTATGGACGGTCTGTTTCCCGGCAGGAGAATATCGATGAGCTGATCATGGGAACCCAGCTTCAGAATAACGGCTGTGTCATCGTGTATAAATCCAACAATCAATTTTATTATTGGGAGTTTGATAAAAGTATATGGAAAGACATCTTTCCCAAATAAAAAAATTGGTGCCCCGACATCGGGACACCTTTTTATATTTTAAGAGAGGTATTTTGGGATGAGTAAGAGGCCATAAAGACCAACTACCATTCCGAAGAGGGGATTGCTTCGATAACTTGGGGGTCCGTCGAGAATCCCTTCTTCTTAGATGTCCTTATTTTAGCGGGAAAGATTGAAGATGTTATGAAGAACTTATGATGATTTTGTGAAGTTACAAAAATCACAGACCCAAGATGATATATTAATGATATGGGGAGTGATAATAATGAAAATATTATTAGTCGACGATGAACGTAGAATCATAGAAGTTCTCGAAGCTTACCTAGAAAGAGAAGGCTATGAAATTTATAGCGCAGATAATGGAATAGATGCTTTGAAAAAGGCGAAAACCCTGCAGCCGGATTTAATCATATTAGACTTAATGCTTCCCGATATTTCCGGTGAAGAGGTTTGCCGGCTTGTCCGCAAGGAATCCGATGTACCGATTCTGATGCTGACGGCCAAGTCAGCAGAAGACGACCGAATTAACGGCATCGTCATGGGCGCTGACGATTATTTAACGAAACCGTTCAGCCCGCGCGAGGTTGTTGTCCGCGTTCAGGCTATATTAAGGCGCGTCAAAAAGACTGAAAAGGTAGACCGCCTTGAATTTAACAGAAGGAAACTGGCGATAAATTTAGAGAAAAAAGAAGTAACCGTTAACGGACAATATATTACGCTTACCCCCATTGAATACAAGCTGTTAACCAACATGGCGGGCAATCCCGGCCGGGTGTACAGCCGCATGGATTTGCTTGAAAAAATTCAGGATGAAGGCATCTATTATGAAGGATATGAGCGCAGCGTTGATACCCATATCAAAAACCTGCGCAAAAAAATCGAGACCGACTCACGGCAGCCGGAGTTCATCATGACCGTTTTTGGCATGGGCTACAAATTTGGAGGGGTTCCCGATGTTGCAAACGCTCCGGTCTAAAATTCTCTTTTACCTGCTTTTGATTTCGATGATCGGTATATTGATCGTCAGCTTTTTTATTCAGTACGGTTTTGAAGAGAGTTTTAATAGTTACTTGGACCGGAATCGCGAAAAAAAGATTGATAGGGTGATCACCGAAATTGAAAAGGATTTTCGGCAAAATGGCCATTTTACAAGGGACCCGGTGTTTGCGATGCTGCACGAATATGCGATGGGCGATCAGCTTTATTTTCAGCTGTATGACCGCTACGGACAAATCCAGATGGACTCCTCCAATATCCGCAGCATGCTAAACAGTCTCGGCCTGACCGAACCGGAGCCAAGCGGTGAGGAATGGCATTCGAAAAATTATACACTTAAGGTCGACAACGCCATTATTGGTAAACTCGTCGCCATTTATCCAGAGGGCTTAATTGATGACGAGTATACATTTATCCAAACTATCCAGTTATACATATATGCCGCCGTATGCTTAACCGTTGTGCTGGCGATTGTCTTCAGTATGCTTTTTTCAAAAAAATTAACCTCTGGTTTGAAAAAGCTCTCGTTTGCGGCCGATGAGTTGCAGCAGCACAACCTCAATATCCGCATCCCATTAAAGGGGCTGCCAACCGAGATCAAGCAGCTGGCCATTTCCTTTAATAATCTGGCGCAATCGCTGGCAAAGGAGGAAATGCTGCGGAAACAGTTTACGGGGGACTTAGCCCATGAGCTCCGAACCCCGCTTGCTACCTTAAGAAGTCAGATCGAGGCTTTTCAAGATGGAGTTTGGGAGCCGACACCACAGCGCCTACAGGCCAGTCACGAGGAGCTGATGCGGTTGGTTAGGCTTGTGAACGAGCTGGAAAAATTGCTCGCCGCAGAAAACCCGCAAATGAAGCTCGAAAAAATAGAGCTCGATGCCTGCAGTGTGCTGGCGGCCTTATGGGAAATGTTTATGCCGATTTTTAAGGAAAAAGGAGTTCAGTTACATATTGAAGAGCCTGAGCAGGAGGAGATTTTTGAAGCAGACAAGGATCGCCTGATGCAAATTCTCTCTAATGTTCTAAACAATGCTTTGAAGTACACGCCGGAAGGAAAAAATGTGACCATTTCGGTGGCAACGGACCGCGATGGCTACGTCGGCTTTAGGATACAGGATGAAGGTTCCGGCATGGCGGAGGAAGATATCCCGCACATTTTCGAACGATTCTATCGCGGAGATAAGTCCCGGGACCGAAAAACAGGTGGAGCGGGTATTGGACTTTCCGTTGTGAAAGCCTTAATGGACGCTCATAAAGGGATGATCAAGGTGAAAAGCAGGATTGGAAAAGGAACAACTATGACGTTGTGGTTTCCGCGGGAAGATTAGTGTAAAGAAAGGGCCGCATCGGCCCTTTCTTTATGTAAGTAAATCGTTAATGTTGTAAACTTGCCCGCTCTCAACCGTTCCACTTAAGACGAGGTCTACTAACGCTCCGGCCACTACATCCGCTTTTAAGAGGACATTTTTTTCCTTGAACCCGATGAATTTTTCGAGGTCTTTAAAGGCATCTTGGGATGAAGAGCGGATCGTTTCTTGCATCTTTGTATCCATAACCCCGGGACTGAAGGCGAAAATTTTATGATTGGTTCCTAGTTCCCTTTGCTCAAGAGCCGCTGTTTGCGTAAACATATTTAACCCGGCTTTTGAGCTGCAATACACGCTCCAGCCCTCGATCGGGTGGACAGCAGCACCCGAAGTCACATTGATGACCTGAATGGTAGTGTTTGTATTCTGGGCTTTATTTAAAAATAGATTGGTAATCAAGATTGGCGCAATTAAATTCACCTTAATGTTTCGAATAGTCGGCGTTTGGTCCAAGCTGCCAACCGTCTGGATCGGCTCAATCACACCAGCGTTGTTGAAAAGAAGAATTTCTTCAGGCTCACCTTTAAAGATAAAATGGGCAACTTCCATAAAAACTTCCTGAACTTCTTTATCCAAGGCAAGATTACAGGAAAAATGTCTATAATTTACGCCTTTTTCAGCAGCAAGTTTTTTTAGTTCCTCATTTTCAGTTCGGGACACCGATATCACGGCCATTTGTTCATCGAAAAGACGCTTCGTAATGGCTTCGCCCAATCCTTTCGAGGCACCAGTAACAATCGCATATTTCATGGAAAAATCCCCCTTAATTTTCATCCTTTCATTATTTTATGTTTGTAAAAGGTTTAATTCAAGAAAGAGGTTTCGGGAAAAATAAGTTTTATCTGCGGATCTAAGGAGTCAATCGGCGAATTTTAGACGTTAATCGGCGGTTTGAACCGGTTTATCGGCGAATCTAAGCATTCTATCGGCGAATTGAAGGGGTCAATCGGCGAATTAAAAATGTCTATTAGCGAATTTAAACGTTCTATTAGCGAATTTAAACGTTCTATTAGCGAAACAAAGCATTCTATTAGCGAATTCAGGCCCTCTATTAGCGAATCCAAATTCCCGCTTCTCATCAGTACAGAACCAACAACAAAAAAACGCAGCCTCCCATAAAGAGAAGCTGCAAAAAACTTAACGTGCAATCGGATAGAACTTTTTCCACTCATTTAAGAAGGACTGAGTGGAAGAATTGGGATGTTCAAGGACCCGAGGGGTAGGTCCGGATTGCTTTACTTCTCCGCCAACGATAATTGCCAGCCGGTTTGTTAGATAATGAATTTCCATCAAATCGTGGCTCACAAACACAGCGGTTGTCCCGGTTGTGGAAACTATCTCCTTGAAATCTTCCATGAGCTTGATTTTCGTAGGAAAATCTAATGCTGAAAATGGCTCATCAAGAAACAGGATTTCCGGCTCGACAATCATCGCTCGCGCCAAATTCACTCGTTGTGCCTCGCCGCCGGATAAATAAAGGGCATTTTTTTTCGCCAAATGGCTAATCCCAAACAACTCCAGCCAGCGCGTAACTTTTTCCTTAATAACGCTTTTAGGAACCTTTCTTAACGTTAAACCAATGGCAACATTATAAAAAACAGTACCGTCTAAAAGTAAAGATTGCTGCAGGGCAATCGAAAATTTCCGCCGCAACTCAAGAGGGGCGCTGCCAGAGGGAATTACCTCACCGCGGAAAAGAATTTCACCACCAGAAGGCTTCTCCAAAAAAGCAATCAACTTCAGCAAAGTGCTTTTCCCCGCCCCGTTCGGGCCCATAATCCCCAGAAATTCGCCGCTTTCAATTTGAAATTCAGGAATGTTAAGGATGCTCCGGTTCCCCGCATCATAAGTGATATTTTTCAATTCAATTAACGGTGTCACGAGAAACGCCTCCTTTGCTGCAGAAAAGTTAATGCCGCTGTAATAAACAGGGCTAGGGATAACAGGATAAACGACAAGGCCAACGCAATATCGAAGTTACCTTTTGAAACTTCCATCACGATGGTGGTCGTTAGGATGCGGGTATCTCCCTGGATATTCCCGCCGACCATCATCGCGGCGCCTACCTCGGCAATGACTCGGCCAAAGCCCGCCATAATTGCAGCAACAATCGCAATTTTCGATTGCTTTAAGAGAATCATTAATGTCTGCAGCTTAGTAGCGCCAAGGGCCTTAATTTGTAGTAACATTTTTTCGTTTATTTGCTGGAAGGCAGAACTTGTCAGGCTTGTCACGATCGGTAATGAGACTAGTACCTGGGCCATCACAATGGCGGTCGGCGAGTACAGCAACCTCCACTCCCCAAGCGGACCGGATCGCCATAAAAACATCGTAATCCAAAGACCGGCAACAACAGGGGGCAGGCCCATCCCCATATTGATAAATAATAATAAAACCCGGCGGCCACGGAATCGTGACAACCCAAGCAGGATCCCAAGCGGCAAGCCAATCAGGGTGCTAATCAGAATGGCAATCAGACAAACTTTTAGAGTCAGCCATGTAATCGCAAAAACCTCAGGATTACCGGTAAATATCATCTCTATCGCTTTCTTCAGTCCATCGATTAGCAGTTCCATACGTACCTCCTGGTGCCGGGAAGGCCGTCCAATCAAGAGCGGCCTTCAGCTAAGTTAAGATTTTATTCTGTATAGCTAATAAATAAAGATTGTCCATATTCTTTCTTGCCAAAGTTTTCAATGACTTCTTGAGTCTTCTTATCTACCATGAATTTAACAAACTTTTCTCCGTCCTTGCTGTTGACCATATTATGTTTTTCAGGGTTAACCTGCATGACATGGTAAATGTTCATTAAATCTTGGCCGCCTTCAACGACGATTTTCAACGTGTCTAAGTTTTTCTCTTGAGCTAACCATGTGGCACGGTCTGTTAATACATAGCCTTTTTTCTCAGCAGCAACCTGGAGGGTTTGTCCCATTCCTTGACCAGTGGACACATACCATTCACCTTCTGGCTTTATTGTATCTGCCTGCCAGATGCTTAGTTCTTTTTTGTGTGTACCAGAGTCGTCACCGCGTGAAATGAAAACACCGTTCGTATCAGCAATCTTTTTGAAGGCTGCTTTAATGTCCTGGCCACTAACATCGGCTGGGTTTTCCTTCGGCCCTACTAAAACAAAATCATTGTACATAACGCGTTTGTAGTTGATGGCATCGCCAGCGTCAACTACCGCTTTTTCAGCTGCAGGAGCGTGAACTAACAGGGCATCTGCTTCACCTTTTGTTCCCATTTCAAGGGCTTGTCCAGTACCAACTGCAATTGTTTTCACTTTTACGTTATTTTCTTTTTCAAACATTGGAATGATAACATCAAGCAGGCCGCTGTCCTGTGTACTAGTAGTGGTTGCTAAAATCATTTCCGTTGGAGCTGGTTTTTCTGCCGCTTTCTTTTCTTTAGGGGCAGCATTTGTTTTCGTATCGGAATTGCCGCACGCTGATAAAATTAAAAGCATCAAAGCAAATAGAGTAATCAATAAACGATTTTTTCTCATAAAATTAGTTCCTCCGATGTAGTTGTTTGATAGATGATTTTTCCTAAATCTGAAACATCATAACCTTCGAGATTGGTTAAGCTGTTTTTGAAACTGGCTGATTGCAGGAAGCGAATGAGTTCCGCCAGGCTTTGTTTGTTCTCTTCTGTGAAGCGAAAAACAAGGTCGAAATTTTCCTTTGCAACCGGTATAAAATCAAGCCCTAACTGAATGGCAGCGGACTGAATGCCAAAGGCGACATCGACAATTCCACGGCTTATGTAGGAGGCGGCAGATAGGTGGTTCCATTCTTCGTTCCCATAGCCAAAAATTTTACTAGGATCGATTCCATAGCTTGATAGTTTAGAATCTAGTAAAAAGCGCGTTCCTGCCCCTTTTTGCCTGTTAATAAAATGCACGTCTTTTCTTGTCAGGTCGTGGAAATCCTGTATCCCTTTTGGATTCCCTTTGGCGACGATGAAGCCCTGCTCACGGGCGGCCAATCTCATCACCAAAATCGATTCATAAATAAATAACTGATGGATAAATGGCAGATTATATTCTTGTGATGTCGGGTCTAATAGATGGATGGCGGCAATATCAGATTGCCCACGATATAAGAGCATCAACCCTTCCAAACTTCCGATATAGGAAGGCTGGATTTGCAGGCTTAGGGCACTCGCCACCTGTTTGGAAATATGCTCAACCAGAAAGTCGTGGCTGCCGGCCAAACGAATTGGTGCTGTATGATGGTAAACGGGTGAAGCCTGTTCTGCAGCCGGTTTCTTTGCTGGCGCTTTCATGTTTTCTTTATATCTTTCCAGTTCCGCATGTTCGATTCTCATTTTATTACCGATCTTGAAGGCCTGAAGCTCTCCGCGTTTGATAAGCTCGTAAACGGTGTGCTTGGAAATTTGAAAAATCTGCGCGACTTCATCGGGAGTATAGGCCTTTTCCTCCATAACAATCCCTCCTTTTGCTAGTTTTCTAATATTTTAAAAAAATCATATCATACTGAATGTGACTTTTGTTAAGTTTTGTAAGGTTTTATTAAGTTTTGTTTAGAAATGTCACGAATCGTTCATGGTTTTAATCAGAATTCATAATACGTTCACAAACTTCACCTTTTGTTCAATAGTGAGCATATGAAGTTTGTTGTACTATTAATAGAAGGAGATTAATTTTTGAAAAAGGGAAGGGATTTGAATGTCCAAGCTTTTATATATAACCGCCAATCCGAAAGTAGATTCAAAGCTTTCAAAAGGGGCACAGATCGGGGAAGTGTTTCTCGAGGAATTCAAGAAAATACAGCCAGATGTTGAAATTGAGCATATGCACCTTTACAGCATGGATATCCCGGAAATAGACATGGATTTATTATATGGCCGGGCAAAGCTTTCTTTTATGGGGTATACGAAGGACCAGTTGTCTGAAGACGAGCGGACGAAGCTTGAAAAAATGCATGCGCTGGCCGAACGTTTTATCGCGGCCGATTACTATGTGTTCGTGACGCCAATTTGGAATCTGGGCGCACCGCCGATTTTAAAATCGTTTATGGATTGTATGTTTCTTCACGGAAAAACCTTTACGAACACGGAAAACGGCCCGAAAGGATTGCTGACAGGAAGGAAGGCACTTCATATTCAAACCCGCGGCGGCATTTATTCAACCGGCCCATTGGTCGAATTTGAAATGGGTGACCGCTATTTAAGAAAGGCCCTTGAATTCCTCGGCTTTGAATTAATGGACACCGTCTATGCTGAAGGGCTGGACCATTATCCAAAACAAATCCCGGAAATCATGGCAGCGGCAAAAGAAAAAGCGGCTGATGCGGCCAGAGAAATGGCGAAAGCAATTGTTACAATATAAAAAAACTCGGCTCGCACCGGAATGCGAGCCGTGTTTTTTAGAATTTTCCCGTAAACTGAAAGAACAGCACAATTAATCCCAGCACCCAAACGTACACCGCAAACGGCTTCAAGGAATGCTTTTTCAAATAGCCAATCATCCATCTGACCGCTATATAACCGAAGAACGCAGAAGAGACAATTCCGACGAGTAAGGCAGACAGTGAAATTTCCTCCGCACTGCCGCCAAACAAATCCTTTGTTTGCAGAACAATTGCTCCGGCAATCGCCGGTGTTGACAACAGGAAGGAAAAATAGGCTGCCGTTTCCCGGTCCAGCTTACGCCAAAGTGCCGCCACAATCGTCATCCCCGAACGAGAAATGGCCGGCATAATTGCAACCGCCTGAAATGTGCCGATGATAAAGGCATCCTTATAGCTGATGTCGTCCATTCTCTTATGGCCGTTTTTCGCAGAATCGGCCAGCCACAGGAATAAACCTGTAATTAAAAACTCCCAGCCAATCGTTACGCCTGTTTTGGAAATTTCATCAATATAATCTTTAAAGGCCAGTCCGAAGATCACCGCTGGAATTGTTCCGACAATAAGCAAAAACGTTAATTTACTGAACGGTTTCTTGAGGATTTTAATAAATTCATCCTTATAAAAGACGAACACAGCCAGCAATGTTCCCACATGCAGCATCGTATCGAGCAATAGGCCCGCTTCCTGCAGTCCGAACAAATTTCTTCCTAAATAAAGATGACCGGTACTGGAAATCGGCAGAAATTCCGTCAGCCCTTGAATAATCCCGAGGATAAGTGCTTCAAGTTTGGTTAACATATATTCCCTCTCAGTTCATATTTTTTTGGCTAAGCCTGTACATTCCATTCATATGCGTATTTTTACTTATTCATGAAAATCATCTGTGTTTTTACAGTTATGAAAAACAAAATATCTCCAAAAAGACAAAATAGGTGCAAAGGTGCTGTATTCTCCCATAAAATAAAAGTATAGTAATCCTCGAGAGGAGAATCGGGTTGGAAAATAAACATCTTTATTTTAATACTTCCATTGGGGTCAAAAAGCCGGAAAATTACCGTAATAAAGAGCAGGCCTGTCCATTTTGCGCCAGAGAAGAGCTTACCGACCTGATTGAGGTCGATGGTCCGATTATTCTCTTGAAAAATAAATATCCCGTATTGGAAAATGCCTATCAAACCGTGTTAATTGAAACGGACGATTGTCATGCGGAACTATCCACCTATTCAAAAGAGCATTTACATAGATTGATTAGGTTTGGATTGAAGCATTGGCTGGATATGGAAGAAAGCGGAGGCTTTAAGTCCGTTATTTTTTTCAAAAATCATGGCCCGTTATCTGGAGGCACCCTGGCCCATCCGCATATGCAAATTATTGGACTGAATGATCTTGACTATAAAGAAAAAGTCGAGCCTGAAATGTTTGAGGGCATTTTGATTGCTGAAGAAAATGGGGTCCGCTTTACGCTTTCCACTAAGCCCCGTGTTGGTTTTTACGAGTTTAATGTGGAAATGCCGGAGTTTGGCTATCAGGAGCGCTTTTCGGAATATATGCAAATGGCTGCTCATTATATTCTTCATCATTTTCCCTTTAGGGCGACGAGCTATAATATTTTCTTCCATCATCTTGATGGGAAAATTTACGCCAAGGTTGTACCTAGGTTTGTAACGACGCCGCTCTATATTGGCTACGGTCTTCCGCAGGTGCCAAATAATTTGAATTGGATGGCGGACGAACTAAAGCGGATTTATTTTTAGATTATGTAAATTCACCCAAACACAGTTTGAAAGTTGTGATTTGTGTTCATTAAAAATATAATGGAGGAATGTACAAGTCTTTTTTTTAAGGTGGGACTTCTTCGTGACTTCAAAGAACACAACCTCCAAGATTGATTACAGTCTTGTTTTGATAGTTTTATTATTGTTTTTGGCTAGCTGTGTGTCGATATATAGTGCGCAGGCGAGCGGTCAATATAAGGAAAACTTTCTGCTGAAGCAAATTGTCTGGTATGCGGTTGGCGGCGGAATTGTCGCGGCGGTAATGACGCTGGATTCCGATCAGCTCCGCAAATTAACCTGGTACGCTTATGGCTTTGGTATCTTTTTGCTCGGCTTTTTAATTGTCGCCCCAACCAGCATTGCTCCTGTAATTAACGGGGCGAAAAGCTGGTATAAGGTTCCTGGCATGGGATCTTTGCAGCCTTCTGAGTTTGTAAAGATTTTTATCATTTTGGCACTGGCGCGGGTGATTGATGACCATCATCAAAAAAATCAAGTTAAAACGCTGCAGACTGACTTTTGGCTGCTGGTGAAGCTTGGTCTTGTGACAATGGTGCCGTTGCTCTTGGTGATGCAGCAGCCTGACTTAGGAACCTCGCTCGTATTTTTGGCCATTTTATTAGGGATGATCTTTATCTCGGGCATTTCATGGAAACTGCTTGTGCCCATGTTCTCAGCCGGAATTGTGCTTGCATCAACCATTCTCTATTTTGTTTTATGGAAGCCTGATTTGCTGGAAAAATATCTAGGTGTCAAACAGTATCAGTTCGGCCGGATTTATTCATGGCTCGACCCTTATAATTTCCAAAGCTCGGCCGGTTATCAGCTAACCAAATCGTTAATGGCGATTGGCTCTGGGCAAACTGGAGGGAAAGGCTATGGCCACCGGGAAGTATATTTGCCGGAAAGCCATACTGACTTTATTTTCAGTGTTGTCGGCGAGGAATTCGGCTTTATTGGCGCAAGCGTGCTGATTAGTTTATTCTTTTTGCTAATTTACCATATTACAAAGGTTGGAATGGAAACAAAGAATCATTTTTATACCTACATTTGTGTTGGTGTCATCAGCATGATTACCTTCCACGTCTTCCAAAACATTGGCATGACCATCGGCGTCCTGCCGATCACAGGTATTCCGCTCCCGTTCATCAGCTACGGGGGAAGTGCGTTGATGGGGAATATGCTGGGGCTGGGATTGATTTTTTCCATTAGGTATCATTATAAAAAGTATATGTTTTCGACAACGGCATAATTGGTTTGAAAAAGAGCGACTTTGTTTCGCTCTTTTTTTCTGTCTGTACTGGGTTTGGCGGATAACATTTGGAAGTCGGCGGATAACTCCTTGAACTTGGCGGATATCCGGCAAGATTCGGCGGATAACTCCTATATTTCGGCGGAAATCTGCCCCAATTTGGGGGATAAACTCTCCAAATATGTCCACAAAGGAGAAAGAGCAGGGCCATGGCAAGCCCTGCTCTTTCAATGTGAATTGTATATGGGAAGTTTTTTTAAAAACTATTTCTTAAGCATGATTTTTTCAAGATCATCTAGCATCAAGTTGGCCGCAATAACCCCGCCGGCAGTGTTCCAAACAGCATCGCTGACCTCATGGGCATTGCTGTTTTTAACAACATTTAAGTTTTTCCAAAGCGGGTCCGTTGTCCATTCCTTAGCGGTATTTAAAGCAGTCTGGTCGCCGTTAGGAGCGTAAGTGAAGTAGAAAAGAACGTCCGCGTCCATTTTCGGGATGACCTCTTTGCCAACCTCAACTGCCAGATTTCCAAGTTTATTAGAAGGTGTAAATAGCTCAGCCTGCTGGGCAGCACGCTTAAATCCTAACTCTTTAAAAATCACCCCAGAGAAGGAATCTGTATAATAGATTCGGGATTTTCCAGCCATAAAGCGGACGACTGAAACCTCCTGATTTACTTTGTCACCGAGTTTTTCCTTTAATGATGCAACTTTATTATCGAAATCACTTAACACTTTGTTGCCTTTTTCTTCTTGATTGACAGCTTTAGCATATAATTTAAAGTTTTCCTTCCAATCACCCCGCAGCGTTTCGGAAAAAACGGTTGGGGCAATCGCACTAAGTTGATTGTATACTGCTTCCTGACGCATCTTGGTACCGATAATTAAGTCCGGTTTCAGTGCAACGATTTTTTCCACATTAACTTCGCTTTCAGTTCCGACAACTTCTACGCCATTCATGTCATTTTTAATATGATCATACCATGGGTCGCCCAGCCAGGATTGAACAGCGCCGACTGGTTTAATGCCTAAAGCTAATAATGCTTCAGTTCCTTCGTTTGTCAAAACCACCACGCGTTTAGGTGTGCCCTTAATTGTGGCAGAGCCCATCGCATGTTCAACTGTATAAGATTTTTCGGTTGTAGTTCCATTTTCCTTCTTCTCTGTTGATTTTTCTGTATTCCCGCCGCCGCAAGCCGCCAATAAGAAAACAGCCATGACGGAAAAGAGGGTTAGAAATGATTTTAATGCTTTCATCTAGGTATGTATCCTCCTTATCTAATTGTGAATGATAATCATTTTCATTTATAACCTAATCATAATGTGCCTGCCGTTCAGCTGTCAACAGTTTTATTGAAAATGATTTTCAAAATCAATGACAATTTCATGAAGGCTGGCAGCATCATAATTGAAAACGGTTATCAATTTAATTGACAATCATTATCAATTAGCGATAGACTAAAGTAGTGAGAGGATTTGACTAAAGATAAAGAGAGAAAGGTTTTTCAACATGCTTTTAAAAAGTTCCTCCTTAAAATGGGCCGGCTTATTTGCGGCTATTATTCTAATGCTGTTACTTATGTGTGCGAGTGTCATCTTCGGATATACAGACACGAATTTGCAAATGGCGATTGACGCTTTTACAAACAATAATGGCTCAAATGAGCATATCATCATTCAAACGGTCCGGCTGCCGCGGGCATTGATTGCTTCCGTAGTCGGCGCAAGTCTCGCTATTGCCGGGGTGTTAATGCAAACCTTAACGAAAAATCCGTTGGCATCACCCGGGATCTTTGGGATTAATGCGGGGGCAGGGTTCGCTGTAGTAGTCGCGATTACCTTATTTTCTATTGATAGTACACAAGGATTTAATGCATTAGCCTTCCTTGGAGCAGCGGTCGCGGCCATCAGCGTTTATGTCATTGGCTCCGTAGGTCGCGGCGGTTTAACACCAATGAAACTCACATTAGCGGGTGCGGCCATGGCGGCTATGTTCTCGTCTTTTACGCAAGGTTTGCTCGTTTTGAACGAAGCCCTCTTGGATCAGGTGCTGTTTTGGCTCGCTGGCTCGGTCTCCGGCCGAAAGCTAGAAACGCTTGTTTCAGTCTTGCCATACATAGGAGCAGGCTGGCTTGGCTCCCTCCTGATTTCTGGAAAAATGAATATCCTTGCTATGGGGGAAGACGTAGCGAAAGGGCTTGGGTTAAATACCGGGTTCATTAAAATCGGCATTGGGGTGCTTGTCATTCTACTTGCAGGTGGATCCGTGGCTGTGGCCGGACCGATTTGCTTTGTGGGAATCTTCGTGCCTCATATCACCAGGTCGATTGTCGGAATTGACCATCGCTGGGTTATCCCGATGGCCGGGGTTTTAGGGGCTATATTATTATTGGCAGCTGATATTGCTGCACGATATTTGTTAATGCCGTCAGAGGTTCCTGTCGGTGTGATGACTGCCATTATTGGAACTCCGTTCTTCATTTACATTGCAAGAAAGGGGTTCAATGCACGATGAGCAAATATAAAAATTTTCGTCTGTTTAATGGCAGATTCTCCGTTTTAATGGACCGAAAAGCTGGAATTACTTTTACTGTCCTGCTGATCATCACGTTTGCGGTTTTTGTCCTGAGTACGGGATCCGGGGAAATGAAAATTAATCCTCTGACAGTCTTAAAGGTTTTATTTGGCTCCGGGCCGGATATGGAGACGCTGGTCATCACCTCCTTCCGCCTGCCCCGCATTATTGTCGCCCTCATTGTTGGCCTGTGTTTAGCAACAGCTGGCGGTATTTTGCAAGGGATGATCCGCAATCCGCTGGCATCTCCTGATGTGTTGGGAATTACCGGCGGGGCGGCGGTTGCTGTTGTCGGCTTTTTAGCGATATTTAGCGACAAAAACCACTCGCTGACCGTCAGCATTGCTTGGCTCCCGCTAGCCGCTTTTATTGGCGCTGGGGTTGTAGCATTTTTAGTTTATTTCCTTGCTTGGAAAAATGGAGTTTCACCGATTAGGCTTGTGTTAATTGGAATCGGAATTTCCACCCTTATGCAGGCATTAACAACCCTTTTGATGGTGATGGGGCCCATTTATCAGGCGAGTCAGGCGAATATTTGGATTACCGGAACCGTCTATGGCTCCAATTGGAAAAACGTCGCCATTCTTGCCCCGTGGGCAGTGATTTTCTTGATTATTGCCTTTGTGGCAGCGCGGACGCTAAATATCCAAGAGCTTGGAGATGACGTAGCGACTGGCTTGGGTGAAAAGGTACAGAAGCACCGCTTTCTATTATTAATGATTAGTACGGCATTAATCAGCGGTTCCGTGGCATTTGCCGGCGGCATTGGCTTTGTCGGGCTAATGGCACCGCATATGGCGCGCAGGCTTGTCGGGTCGTCCTTTGGTGCGTTGCTGCCGGTTTCAGCATTGCTTGGCGGAATCCTTGTGATGCTGGCAGACCTGATCGGCCGGACGATGTTTTCACCGTTGGAGGTGCCTGCAGGAGTATTTACAGCAGGAATCGGTGCCCCTTACTTTATTTACTTACTTTTTAAAACTAGAAATATCTAAATCTTGCTGAAGGAGCTGGCTTTATATGACAAGTTCGATTGAAACAAAGGAGTTGTCCATATCCTACGGAGAAACTCTCATCATAAAGGAATTAGATTTAAAAATTCCTAAGGGTGAAATTACTGTCTTTATAGGTGCAAATGGATGCGGAAAATCGACTCTGCTTCGTTCAATTGCCCGTCTTTTAAAGCCGAAAAGCGGCTCTGTTCTTCTTGATGGTAAAGCAATCTCCAAGCTATCGACAAAGGAGATTGCAAAAAAAATGGCGATTTTGCCACAGTCACCGACTGCACCTGAAGGCTTAACTGTCCTGCAGCTTGTTAAGCAGGGACGCTATCCACACCAAACTTGGCTGCGGCAGTGGTCGGAAGAGGATGAGAAAAAGGTAAAAGATGCCCTTAAAGCAACACGGCTAGAGGATTTAAAGGACAGACCTGTGGATTCCCTTTCCGGCGGCCAAAGGCAACGGGCTTGGATTGCCATGACCCTGGCTCAGGATACAGAAATTATTTTACTTGATGAGCCGACGACCTACCTGGACATGACCCACCAAATCGAGATTCTTGATTTGCTTTTTGAATTAAATGAGAAGAAAAAACGGACGGTGGTCATGGTGCTACACGACCTAAATCTTGCCTGCCGTTATGCCCATAATATTGTCGCCATCAAGAATCAAAACGTCTACGCCCAGGGAAAGCCGGAGCTTGTGATCAACTGCAGCCTGGTGAAAGACGTATTTGATATGGACTGCGAGGTAACAATGGACCCGCTGTTTGGAACTCCATTATGCATTCCATATGGCAAGGGAAGATGTATATTAGATAAGGCGGCGGCTGCCAATGGTTAAACTGCTAACAGATGAAGAAATTGCTGTACTAAGTAAATACAGGCTCAAAGCTGCTTTGGAAGATTCCTTTGAAGCAGCTCATTTACTTGATGAAGCCTTCTTAAAAAATTTTATGGCGGACCTTTCTGATGCGATTGGTGCTCCCTCGGAAAAAATAGCTGCCTCGATTTTTATCAAAAGGTATGCCTTTTTAGCGGTAATTTCGCTTTATGCGATGACCGCCTGGAATAAAAAAATCAATGTTTCGTTTGAGGCTGTTAAAATGGAGGCCGCTTCAGAAGAGAGTAACTGGCTTCCGGCTTTCTCACTCAAGGATTTTACAGCTGAAGATTGGGATACCAGGGAAGCACGTTCTCAATGGCGGAAAGGTGTGGTCAAAGAGCTTTTTGCAAAAAATATTTACCCGCTAATAACACTGTTTGAAAAAACATTTGGTATTTCGAAATTGATTCTGTGGGAAAATATTGCTGTTTATATATTTTGGCTGTACGAATCACAATTAAAAGAACATAAAAATGCAGTAGAGGATTTTTCGTTCTTAATTTTTGAAGCAGAAGGGTCTTTATTTGGCCGCTATAAGCTGAACCCACTGCAAAAATATTACGTTGAAAAAATTTATTTGGATGAGCAGGCAGAAGAGGTACGCATTAGAAAAACGTGCTGCTTTACATACCAGCTTGAAGGGAGCAGCAAACGCTGCAAAACCTGCCCGTGCAGTCTAAATGTCAAGAATGGAAGGTGCCAGGAAGATGGAGAAGGATTTTGCTCAGCAGTTCGAGGCCTTGCTTGAGAAATATAGTGAGCTGTTGGTTGGGGAAACTGATGGAGAGACAAAAGAAAAAGTAAAGGCTTGGGCGCTGTACTCGCATATCGCCAAGTCGATGCCAGCGTTAATCGGCCACTGGAGTGCGCTTTATCCGGAAGCGCGCGCGGAAATGAAGGAAATTATTAATGAAATTAAGGTCTTAAATGAACAGCATAGGCAGTCTACGCAGAAGTAATTTTTCGATTCGCCGATAGAATTGCCGGATTCGCTGATAGAAACTTAAAATTCGCCGATAGAAGTTCAGAATTCGCCGATAGAATCGAAAAATTCGCCGATAGACAACTCGGAATGCGAATTTCCACCAAAAAAGGTGCTCCAAACTGAATCCAGGAGCACCTTTTTTCTAACAATTATCGTTTAAATTGACTATTCTGGCTGTTTTGCTTGTCCACTCCGCTTGCTTCACGGCCCGGTCCGGCATTTCCTTGCACACTCGCTGCGCTGACGCCTGCCTTAGACGGATTTTTCTTCATTTTCGCCATTGTTTATCACCTCAAAATATAGGTTGCCCAGCCCCAAAAATATATATCGTAGTGAGAAGAAGAATCATTATTCAAAAAAATTTCAATTTTCCACGTTTACCGATTGCACAATTTTTTGAAATATCTTATAGTAATTAGTAGTAAAACTCATTCAGGTGTTTGAAATTTTTTTACCCAAAAAATGAATGAGTATTCATTCAAAGTTTGAAGGGGGAGACAATGTTGAACCAATTAATCAAAAAAGCAGCCGTTTTAGGATCCGGAGTTATGGGTTCAGGTATTGCGGCACATCTAGCAAATATCGGCATTCCAACACTATTATTGGATATCGTGCCACGTGAATTGACAAAAGAAGAAGCAGCCAAAGGACTTACATTAGAAGATAAACAGGTACGCAACCGCATCGCAGCCACAAACATTCAAAAATTACTTAAGCAAAAGCCAGCACCACTTTCAGCCAAGAAGAATATCGCGCTAATCGAAGCAGGTAATCTTGAAGATGACCTTGAGAAACTGAAAGATGTTGACTGGGTGATCGAAGTAGTCGTTGAAAACCTCAATGTTAAGAAGCAAGTTTTTGAAAAAGTTGACCAATACCGCAAACCAGGCAGCATTATTAGCTCCAATACTTCTGGTATCTCTGTTGAAGCGATGGTGGAAGGCCGTTCAGAGGATTTCCAAAAGCACTTCCTTGGAACACACTTTTTCAACCCGCCGCGCTACCTGAAATTATTAGAGATCATCCCTACACAATATACTGATGCAGAAGTGCTTTCATTCATGAAAACATTTGGCGAGGATGTCTTAGGTAAAGGTGTCGTTGTAGCGAAGGATACACCAAACTTTATCGCCAACCGCATCGGAACTTACGGCCTGCTCGTCACTGTCCGCGAAATGTTAAAGGGCGGTTATAGTGTCGGTGAAGTTGATTCCCTCACTGGTCCACTAATTGGCCGTGCAAAAAGTGCTACCTTCCGAACTCTTGATGTAGTTGGACTAGACACTTTCTATCACGTTGCTGGGAACGTGTACGAAAAAGTCGAAGGCCATGAGAAGGAAGTTTTTGAAGTACCTGCTTTCCTTAAGCAAATGATTGAAAACGGCTGGTTAGGAAGCAAGTCTGGTCAAGGTTTCTTCAAGAAACAAGGTAAAGAAATTCTTGAATTAGATCCACATACACTTGAATACGGTCCGCGCAAAAAGCTGTCTACTCCATCCATGGAGCTTGCTAAGCAGGAAAAGGGCACCGGCAACAAATTGAAAGCGCTTGTTTACGCAAATGACCGTGCCGGACAATTTTTATGGAATACCAACTCCCAAAACTTAGTTTATTCCGCTAAGCTTTTAGGGGAAATCGCAGACAATATCGTTTCCATCGACCGTGCCATGAAATGGGGCTTCGGCTGGGAGCACGGACCGTTCGAAGCATGGGATGCCATCGGTGTTGAAAAATCAGTTGCGAAGATGAAGGAACAAGGCATGGAAGTCCCTTCGTGGGTCACCGAAATGCTCGAAAAAGGCTTCACTTCCTTCTATAAAGAAGAAAATAACGAGCTTTACTACTACGATAAAGGTGAATACAAGCTTGTTGAGTTCAATCCAAAGGTGATTGATCTTAAGAAAATTAAGAAACAAAAAGGCGTTATTAAGAAAAACAGCGGCGCAAGCCTAATCGATATCGGTGATGGAGTAGCACTCTTAGAGTTCCATTCTCCAAACAATGCACTCGGCATGGACACGATTCAAATGATCAACTTTGCTGTTGATGAAGTGGAGAAAAACTACAAGGGTCTTGTTATTGGTAACCAGGGCAAGAACTTCTGCGTAGGTGCTAACCTGGCAATGATGCTGATGGAAGCGCAGGATGACAACTATTGGGAGCTTGACATGGTAGTTCGTCAGCTTCACAAAGCATTATTAAAAGTAAAATACAGCGCCAAACCGGTTGTCGCTGCGCCATTTGGCATGACACTTGGCGGCGGGGCTGAGGTTTGCTTGCCATCTGCACATATCCAAGCTTCTGCTGAAACCTATATGGGTCTTGTCGAAGTCGGAGTCGGACTATTGCCTGGCGGTGGTGGAAACAAAGAGCTTTACATCAAACACTTAGAAAACATGCCAAACGGAGTTCAATTCGACCTCCAGCAGGTTGCCAATAAGGTATTCGAATCAATTGCTACTGCAAAGGTTTCCACTTCTGCTGAAGAAGCGCGCGAGAATAATTTCTTAAGCAAAGCTGACGGAATCAGTGTAAACGGTGACCACTTATTATATGATGCAAAGCAAGCTGTACTTGCTTTACACGAAAAAGGATATAAAGCACGCGTGAAGAAAAAGGTTCCGGTTGTAGGTGAAACAGGCTATGCAACACTTTTACTTGGTGCTGAAGCGATGAAGCTTTCCGGCTACATCTCTGAGCATGATTTAAAAATTGCCAAGAAAGTTGCCTACGTCATTGCCGGCGGTAAAGTACCATATGGTACCGAAGTCGACGAGGAATATCTATTAGACCTTGAAAGAGAAGCTTTCTTAAGCTTAATCAAAGAACCTAAAACACAGCAGCGCATGCAGCACATGCTTGTAAAAGGCAAGCCGTTAAGAAACTAGAAACGAGCTTGAAGTATTAAACGTTAAGTGACAGCCAGGGGCCCTGCGCCCTTGGCAGACATATAGATTCGTATATTCCAAGAATGGAAGAAAGAGAGGGAACTTGCATGAGAGAAGCGGTAATCGTTGCCGGAGCAAGAACACCGGTCGGCAAATCGAAAAAAGGAACGCTTGCCCAGGTTCGTCCCGATGATTTGGGAGCATTAGTTGTTAAAGAAACATTAAAACGTGCCGGAAATTATGAAGGTAATATCGACGATTTAGTCATTGGCTGCGCGACACCTGAAGCAGAGCAAGGCATGAACGTGGCAAGAAACATTGGGGCATTGGCAGGACTTCCGCACACGGTTCCAGCCATTACTGTCAATCGTTTCTGTTCATCCGGTTTACAGGCAGTTGCCTATGCAGCACAATCTATTATGCTTGGTCATACGGACACAGCGATCGCCGGCGGCGTGGAATCAATGAGCTTGCTGCCAATGGGTGGACACGTGATCCGGCCAAACGCAAAACTAGTCGAAAGCGCACCGGAATATTACATGGGAATGGGGCATACAGCTGAAGAGGTAGCGAAAAAATATGGCATTACCCGTGAAGAGCAGGACGCTTTTGCAGTAAGAAGTCATCAACGCGCTTTCAAAGCCATCCAGGAAGGCAAATTTGTTGATGAAATCGTTCCAGTTGATGTTACTTTCCGTTCTGTCGGTAAAGACAATAAACTGGTTGAAAAAACAATCAAGTTTTCTGTTGATGAAGGTGTTCGTCCGGAAACAAATCTTGAAACACTTGCAAAGCTTCGTCCTGCATTCTCGGTAACAGGTTCAGTAACTGCCGGTAATGCATCACAAACAAGTGATGGTGCGGCTGCAGTTATGATTATGGACCGCGAAAAAGCTGAAGCACTTGGCCTTAAGCCATTGGCAAGATTCCGCTCCTTCGCTGTCGGCGGCGTTCCGCCGGAAATCATGGGTGTCGGTCCGGTTGTTGCCGTTCCAAAGGCTCTTAAGCTTGCTGGCCTTGAGGTTTCCGATATCAACCTGTTTGAATTAAACGAAGCCTTTGCTTCCCAGTCCATCCAGGTCATCCGCGAGCTTGGCCTTGATGAAGAAAAAGTGAACGTAAACGGCGGTGCGATTGCATTAGGCCACCCGCTTGGCTGTACAGGTGCAAAATTAACCTTAACGCTAATCAATGAACTAAGACGCAGACAGGAACAATTCGGTGTCGTTACCATGTGTATCGGCGGCGGAATGGGTGCTGCAGGCGTATTTGAATTACTTTAATTTATTTGGCGGCGGCCATCCCCTCGAGCGAGTCGCCCCCACCCTGCCAATTTAAAATTAGGAGGAATTTTCGATGACTGAAACTAAAAAAATCGTTAAAGGCGGAGCCTTTTTAATTGAAGATCTTACTTATGATCAAATCTTTACCCCGGAAGATTTTACGGAAGAGCATTTAATGATTGCCAAGACAGCTGAAGACTTTGTGGAAAAAGAAGTTCATCCTGTTCTTGAGCGTCTTGAAAACCATGAATTTGATATTACTGTCAAGCTTTTAAAGGAAGCTGGCGAACTGGGTCTATTAGCTGCTGACGTACCTGAAGAGTACGAAGGTTTAGGCTTGGACAAAATCACTTCATCTTTAATTACTGAAAAAATGGCCGGCGGCGGCGGTTTCGCGCTTTCCCACGGTGCACACGTAGGTATCGGTTCACTGCCAATCGTTTTATTCGGTAACGAGGACCAAAAGAAACGCTATTTACCAGCCCTTGCATCTGGTGAAAAACTTGCCGCTTACGCACTAACTGAGCCAGGTTCAGGTTCTGACGCTCTAGGCGCAAGAACGACTGCCAAATTAAATGCAGAAGGCACTCACTATATTCTAAACGGCGAAAAGCAATGGATTACCAACGCCGGCTTCGCAGATGTATTTGTTGTTTACGCTAAAATTGACGGTGAAAAGTTCTCAGCATTTATCGTAGACCGTAGCTTCCCTGGCGTTTCTACCGGAGCTGAAGAAAAGAAAATGGGTATCAAGAGCTCATCCACTCGTACCCTTATTTTAGAAGATGTCCCAGTTCCAGTTGAAAACCTATTAGGCGAAATCGGCAAGGGCCATGTTATCGCGTTCAACATCTTAAATATCGGTCGTTACAAGCTTGCAATCGGTGCTGTGGGCGGTTCAAAGAAAGCATTTGAAATGACTGTAAAATATGCAAACGGCCGTCAGCAATTCAAAACACCAATTTCTCAATTTAATTTAACAAAAGAAAAATTCGGAACATTGGCTTCTGAAATTTATGCTGCTGAAAGCTCTGTATGGCGTACAATCGGTCTTTATGAAGATAACCAAGGCAAGCTTTCTGATGAAGAAACAAAAGACATTAAGAAACTTGCTGATTCTATCGCTGAATACGCAATCGAGTGTTCATTAAACAAATTCTTCGGCAGTGAAGTACTTGCTCATGTGGTTGACGAAGGCGTGCAAATCCATGGCGGATACGGTTTCATGCAGGAGTATCCAATTGAAAGAGCATACCGTGACGCCCGTATCCAGCGTATTTTCGAAGGAACAAACGAAATCAACCGTCTTCTTGTTCCAGGAACGCTTGTGAAAAAAGCGATCAAAGGCGAGCTTCCATTATTCCAAAAAGCAATGGCCCTTCAAGAAGAATTAATGATGCTAATGCCTGAAGAGCCAGGCGATGAGCCGTTAGCACAGGAAAAATATCTAGTAAAGCAAGCTAAGAAGCTTGCGCTAGTTGCCGCTGGTTTATCAGCTCAAAAATTTGGCAAGGCCCTTGAAAAAGAGCAAGAAATCCTTGCAAATATCGCTGATATCATTTCAGACGTATATTCAATGGAATCTGTTGTATTACGCACTGAAAAAGCAATTGCCAAAGACGGTGCAGAAAAGAACCAGCAGAAACTTCTTTACACTCAAATCTTCTGCCAAGAAGCGTTCAACCGTGTCGAAGCTGTTGCGAAAGAAACACTTGTGGCTGTTGAACAAGGCGACATGCTGCGCATGATGCTTTCCACACTAAGAAAGCTGACTCGCCACACTCCAATCAACGTAATTGCGAAAAAACGCGAAGCTGCCGATGTCATCATCGAAGCAGAACGTTATTTAGTTTAATATCTTGTACCGGGTCCCCTTTGTTCATGGAGGGGCCCTTTTTTATTTTTGAATTTTTTCAAAACTTGGCAGGATTTTCACGAAATTAGTCGAATTGTTTGGTTGGATATTTTTTATTTTGAAAATAGTTATGGTAATATTCAATTATGACTGAATTTTAGTAAAAGGCGGTGAAAGGATGTCTTTGACTTTTTACTGGTATCCGAAATGCGGAACATGTCGAAACGCAAAAAAGTGGCTTGACCAGCATGAAGTTAATTACGAGCCTGTACATATCGTGGAAAACCCTCCATCCCGTGAGGAAATTCGAGATTTTTATCAAAAAAGCGGCTTGGAATTAAAGAAGTTTTTCAACACTAGCGGAATGAAATATCGTGAATTAGGCGTTAAAGACAAATTAAAGACCGCTTCCGAAGATGAACTGTTAGACTTGCTTGCGTCTGACGGCATGTTGCTGAAACGCCCAATTTTAACAGACGGTGAACATGTCACTGTCGGCTTTAAAGAAGATGAGTTTGAGAGAGTATGGACGAAATAGTCCATCATTAAAATGGCAATCGATTTATTTCGATGATAGATATTATTAGAAAAATCATGGAGGGATTTAGACAATGAGCACACCAAAAGAATTGCGTTATACTGAAGAACATGAATGGGTAAAAAACGAAGGCAGCCTCGTGCGTATTGGCATCACCGACTTTGCACAGCATGAATTAGGAGACATCGTTTTCGTTGAACTTCCTGAAGTCGGCGATGAGATCAATGCCGGCGAACCATTCGGCAGCGTTGAGTCTGTTAAGACGGTTTCCGAACTTTATTCTCCGGTAAGCGGCAAGGTTGTTGAAATTAACGAAGATTTGAATGACAACCCTGAATATGTGAACGAATCTCCATATGAAAAAGCATGGATGATCGTGGTTGAAGTCTCAAATAGCGGCGAGCTGGATGAACTGATGACTGCCGAGCAATACGAAGAAATGATTAAAGAAGATTAATTTTTTGAGCGAAAAAGCGCCCATTGCGGGTGCTTTTTCTTTTTATTACCACTTTTTCTTCTGAGTTAATGGGGAAACTATTAATAAAATTATATGGCAGGTGGAAAAAATGGCATTGAATCAACATAAGATAGACGTAACAGACCGGGTAGTGGGCAAGCTCAAAAATGGAGAATTAGAGCTGTTTTTGGAAAATCAGTCAATCGGCATATGTAAGCTTCCAGAGAATGTTCAAATGAAGCTCGAACATCATTTTGAAGCCGAAGGCCAAAAAATATATCAGCATGTCACCACAACAGAGGGCCGGGATGCCAAGTATACTGACTGTGATGATGGTGGATGGTGCTGAGAAATGAAAGGATTCCATCATCTTTTAAGCAAATTCCTATTTTTAAAATACTAATGATGGTATAGTTGACATACAAAGATGTGTACACGTATTAGTAATTCCGGAATATGTTAACAGTAAACCACTTCATATCAGGTGATGGATGATGAATGATTCGTATGTTGACAAAGTTCTTATTGTGGAAGGAAAATCGGACAAAAACAAGGTCAAGAATATTTTAAAAGAGCCCGTCGAAATAATTTGTACAAACGGGACCATTAGTCACACAAAGTTGGATGAGTGGATTGATATTCTTGAGGACAAAGATGTCTACATTCTTGTTGACGCCGATGCTGCAGGTGAAAAGCTGCGCAAGCTTTTTAAAAGGGAATTTCCAAATGCAGAGCATTTATATATAGACCGAATGTACCGCGAAGTGGCAACCGCCCCAGAGCACCACTTAGCAACGGTTTTGCTGGGGGCAAACATTGACGTGCATAAAGAGTTTTTAGAGATGGGCTGAAGTTACTGATGTTAGAATGGAATCGAGATGAATTTTCCGCGTTTTGGGAGCGCGGCGAGCGCGGTCTAGTTTACTTTTATACACCCATGTGCGGGACGTGCCAAGTGGCCGGGAAAATGCTAGTTGTCGCGGAGGCAGCACTTGGGGATGTTAGTATTGGAAAAATGAACCTAAATTACTATCCCGATTTGGCTCGGTCTTTTGCGATTGAAAGCGTGCCGTGCCTGTTGTTTGTTGATAATGGGCGTGTGGAAGAGACGCTTTACGCATTTCATTCGGTTCCGTATTTGTTAGAGAAGATAAAAAAATACTTGAGATGATGAGCAGACGCCGAGTGGGGCGTCTGTTTTTTTTGTTTGAGGAAAAAGATAACAATTAAGGCGTCTTAGAGCCCGAGCTGCCGAAAAATCGAGAGGAAGGGTAACCAATAAAGGGAATGGGTGCCCGGTCCAGCGCAAAATTGAGAGGAAAGGTAACCAATAAGGGATATGGGTGCCCAAACCGCTGTAAAACCAAGAGGAAGGGTAACCAATAAAGGGAATGGGTGCCCGGTCCGGCGCAAAATCGAGAGGAAAGGTAACCAATAAGGGATATGGGTGCCCAAACCGCTGTAAAACCAAGAGGAAGGGTAACCAATAAAGGGAATGGGTGCCCGGTCCGACGCAAAACCAAGAGGAGGGGTAACCAATAGGGGATTGGGCGCACGACCCGCTGTAAATCCAAAGGGAAAGGTAACCAATAAAAGGAATGGGTGCCCTGGCCGTAAACTTATTATCCCCCAATACCCAAAAAGGTAATTATTTACTCAAAAAACGACCATTGACCATGTCCTATTAGTTTGTAGTTTTCCTTAAGAACCCTTCGAATCATTTTCTTAGAAAAAACGCCCCCGCACCACTCAAACACCAAATTCGTCGTAATCTTAAACTTCGGAAAAAGTAACCTTAACTCCCCAACACACCGCAACACCGCAGACTCCAGTTTCTCCTGACACCCACACGTATTACAAACCATTTTCCTCTCCCCAACAGAAACCGAAAATGAGTTGCACTTCGAACAATAAGGACCCTTTTTCAGCTCCTCATGTGTATAAGTCGGCTTTGTGGCATTTGGATAATCACCTTGATCCAAAGAAATTAACAGGTCTGCCAATCTCTGATGGCCTCCATTCAGGTTTGATGGGATATTTTCTAATTTTCTTATGAAGCGATTGAGTTGTGTTGGGAGAATAACATGATTGTTTTGAGGAGCAATGTATAAGGTGAACGTGGGGTTAATATGAACCACGTAGGATTCAACCGGCAAATTAAATCTGTATTCATCGAGAAGCTGCCGCAGCTTGGATTCGCTGCGCATTAATTGAAGGATAGGGTCGTCAATTTCGGTATCATTTTTACAAAAACGGTCGGGATCAGATTTATAAATATAGTCTCCTTCAAAATTTTTAACATCAATCAGGTAAATTGTTTTTTGAAAAATAATAATAGTATCGGTTTGGAAGTATTTTCCTTTCAATTTAAAGAGCAAGTCATTTACTACGATGCAGTTATTCTTCATTCCTTCGGTAATAGCATCAAACATCACTTCTCCTTGATAGCCTTTTTCAAGAGAGTAATACTTTCTCCTGTCTATATCAGCAAGTGCCATACGCGGGTTTAGGGCCCGTAACATAAGCAACTCCTTTGGTACTCCGCGCGATTTTTTTGGTGTAGGCATAGTCCACATCCTCTCAAATAATTATAAATACCCATATCCAATTTTACTCCAACTTACTAAAAAGCAAATTAGAAAGTACGAATATTTTGTTAACTTTACCAGTATCTTGCATAGTGCGACATATTTCTCGGGAAATGTTAATATTTCCCCACACGTCCGAAGATAATGTCGAGCAATTCATAAAGGAATAGGCAAATCGCTGCTGAATAGTAATTGGTATAGACAAGGATTTCGGAGTGATTAAAATGATAGAAGAGGTTAATAGCTTTTTAAAAACATTCAAAGACCAAGGACATATTCTTCCGCTAATTCAGCACGCAGAACTTAGGATTAGCCTAAGCACCACCGAACAGCAATCGGTTCAACTGGTTATTAAAAACGGGGAAATATTCGCCCTCTATGATTCACACCAGGAGCAGGCAAATTGTCAAATCCATGGCGGCCTACAAGAACTAAAGCAACTTCTCGAAGGGCAAGAAAGATTAAGGGTACTGCAACGTAATGGCGCCCTGAACGTAAAAGGCGCACTAAGGGCTGCATTATTACTGGAATCACTATTTTATTTAACTAAAGCTCAGACAAATCTTGCCGAAATAATTTAATCAAAGGTATTGACTCGGAATTAAACTTCAGGTATTATCTTTTTAGAATATTCAAGCAATGAACAGCAAACTAAATATACATTCTTATCAAGAGCGGCGGAGGGACTGGCCCGTTGAAGCCCGGCAACCGGTGACCACACGGTGCTAAATCCAGCAGAGCAAACGGGCTCTGAAAGATAAGAAGAGCGGAGAACCCCCATCTTCTTATAGGAAGCATGGGTTTTATTTTTATATTGGGAGGGAATAAGAACTATGTCAGAAAAACAAAAGAAGTTAAGGTTTGAAACATTAAGTGTTCACGGTGGCCTCTCACCAGACCCTGTAACAGGAGCACGGGCGCTACCAATCTATCAAAATAACGCCTACCAATTTAAAAGCACAGAGCATGCCGCCAACCTATTCGCCTTAGCGGAACCTGGGTACATATATACACGGATTCATAATCCAACCACAACTGTTTTCGAAGAAAGAGTATCGCTCCTAGAAGGCGGCGTTGGCGCACTGGCAGTGGCAAGCGGTATGTCTGCCATCACATTGGCCATCTTAAACATTGCCGAAGCGGGTGATGAGATTGTTGCTGCATCCAATCTATATGGTGGAACGTATAATCTATTTGCAGTGACCCTGCCTAAATACGGGATTAATGTGAAGTTTGTAGACCCAGAGAATCCGGAAAACTTCCGTGCCGCCATTACGGAAAAAACAAAAGCTGTTTTCGCTGAAACGATCGGCAATCCAAGCTTAAGAATCCTTGATATTGAAAAGGTAGCCAATATTGCTCATGAAGCAGGGGTTCCTCTTATCGTGGACAATACCTTTGCAACACCATACTTGTGCCGTCCAATTGAGCATGGCGCTGATATCGTCGTTCACTCCGCAACTAAGTGGATATTAGGTAATGGAACAACTACAGGGGGCATCATTGTCGACGGAGGAAAGTTCGATTGGAATTCACCGAAATTCCCTGGCTTAACAACGCCAGACTCCAGCTATCATGACCTTGTTTATGCAGAGGCACTTGGACCGGTTGCTTATATTATTAAAGCACGCGTACAGCTTCTCCGCGACATGGGGCCGGCACTAAGCCCGCAAAGCTCATTCCAGTTTGTTCTTGGGTTAGAAACGCTTCATGTACGGATGAAAGAGCATGTCGCCAACACCAAAAATGTAGTGGAATACTTGCATAATCATCCTGCGGTTGAATGGGTTTCTTATCCGGGGCATCCATCACATCCTGACTATGAATTGGCGCAAAAATATTTACCTAAGGGCGCTGGTTCAATGGTTGTATTTGGCATTAAAGGCGGAAGAGAAGCCGGTGCGAAATTAATCGATGCGATCACCCTATGGGCGCACGTGGCTAATGTCGGCGATGCCAAGAGCTTAATTATCCACCCGGCAAGCACCACACATCAGCAGCTGGATGCGGAAGGATTAAAGTCAGCAGGTGTTTCCGAGGACTTGATCCGTCTTTCCATTGGAATCGAAAATGTTGAGGACTTAGTAGAAGATTTAGAGGACGCAATCGAAGCTGCAACAGGCTTAACATCTTTAAAAACAAATGCCTAAATTTTCCTTAAATAGTTTTTTGAAAATGTAGAATTTTGTCGTTGACACTACTATCTAACCGTGATACTATTACTTTCATAATAATAGTATTAATGCATGTATAATTAAATATAGGATAGCTTTTGCTCTTATCAAGAGAGGTGGAGGGATGTGCCCTATGAAGCCCGGCAACCGTCAATTTTATTGAAATGGTGCCAATTCACACAAAGCCGCGGCTTTGAAAGATGGGAGAAAGGATTCATTTGATAATGATGCCTTTCTGCCTTTGCGGAGAGGCTTTTTATTTTACTAAAATAGAATTCTTTCATGAAAATTATCAAATCCTATAATAAGGACAAGAAGTAGGTGATTCAATGATTTCCATTAAAAATGTACGAAAGATTTTTTCTACCAAGCAGGGACAGCTAAAAGCTGTTGATGAAGTAAACCTGGATATAAAAGAAGGAGAAATCTTTGGTGTGATCGGATATAGCGGGGCTGGTAAAAGTACCTTAATCCGCATGTTAAATGGCCTTGAGCTGCCTACGGGTGGAACTGTCAACGTGGCTGGCCGGGAGATTTCAAAAATAAAGGGTGCAGAGCTTAGAAAAGCCCGTCAGGAAATCAGCATGATTTTCCAGCACTTCAATCTACTTTGGTCAAGAACAGTCAGCGAAAATATCGCTTTTCCATTAGAGATTGCCGGAGTGAGCGCGCCGGAAAGGAAAAAACGAGTTGAAGAGTTGATCAAGTTAGTTGGCCTTGAAGGCAGAGATGACGCCTACCCTTCACAGTTGAGTGGCGGGCAGAAGCAGCGGGTCGGGATTGCCCGGGCCCTTGCCAATAACCCAAAGGTGCTGTTATGTGACGAGGCAACATCAGCGCTCGACCCACAAACAACAGACTCTATTCTCGACCTTTTAGTGAATATCAATAAACAATTCGGCTTAACGATTGTGCTGATTACTCACGAAATGCATGTCATCCGGAAAATCTGTCATCGAGTGGCGGTCATGGAAAGTGGGCGGATTGTCGAGCTTGGTCCGGTGCTTGATGTATTTAAAAACCCTCAGCAGCCGATTACGAAACGGTTTGTCCAGCAGGTAACCGAACCGGAAAAAACAAAGGAAACAGCAGAGCATTTGCTAGAGCGCTATCCTCATGGAAAGGTCATTCAACTATCGTTTCTTGGGGAGGCAACAGAACAGCCATTAATCACACGTGTTATTCGTGATTTTGATGTCGTAGTAAATATTCTCCAAGGGAATATTTCTCATACGCAAAATGGGTCTTATGGAACATTATTTATTCATTTGGATGGCCAAGCTAATGAAATTCAGAAAGCCATCGATTATATTCACTCGCAGCAAGTGGGCGTGGAGGTGATCAGTAATGGCTGACTTTATGGAATTAGTTAAGTGGGATGAGCTGTTACTGGCAACACGTGAAACGATCTATATGACCGCCATCTCGGTCCTTGCGACATTTATTTTGGGCTTGTTACTAGGCCTGCTTCTATTTCTAACGAGTAAAGGAAACATATGGCAAAGCCGTGGGGTAAACATTATTATTGCTGGCTTTGTAAATATTTTTAGATCCATTCCCTTTATTATCTTAATTGTTTTATTAATCCCTTTTACTAAAGTTCTCGTTGGAACAATGCTCGGTGCCAATGCTGCACTGCCGGCACTGATTATTGGAGCAGCTCCGTTTTATGCTCGAATGGTGGAAATCGCCCTTAGGGAAATTGATAAAGGTGTGATTGAAGCATCACAATCAATGGGTGCCACACACGGACATATTATTTTTAAGGTATTAATACCTGAATCCTTGCCAGCATTAATTTCCGGGATTACCGTTACGGCGATTTCACTTGTTGGCTTTACTGCAATGGCTGGGGTCATTGGAGCCGGTGGACTTGGCCATTTTGCCTATCTAGAAGGCTTTCAACGCAACAGGCCAATGGTTACATTAGTGGCAACGATTGCTATTTTAATCTTAGTTTTTATTATCCAATTTATTGGAGATTATTTTACAAAGAGAACAGATAAACGTTAACAGGAGGAGTAAAAATGAAAAAAGTTCTGGGTTTGATCTTCATTGCGTTTACCGTATTTGCCTTAGCGGCCTGCGGCGGTGCAAAAAATGATTCAGCAGATAAAGATGGGAACAAAAAATTAGTTGTTGGTGCGACTGCTGTACCACACGCAGAAGTACTTGAAGCTGCAAAGCCAATATTGAAGAAAAAAGGTATTGATTTGGAAATTCAAGTTTTCCAAGACTATATTCTGCCAAACGTAGCATTAAAGGATAAAGAAATAGATGCAAACTATTTCCAAACACCTGGATATTTAGATCTGCAGATGAAAGAAAATAAAGATTTTGATTTTGTCAGTGTGGGTGGGGTTCATAAAGAACCAATCGGGATTTACTCAAAAAAGTATAAAAGTCTAAAAGATCTTCCAAATGGTGCAACCATTATTATGAGTGATTCTTTAAGCGACCACGGCCGTATCCTGCCGATTTTTGAAAAGGCTGGATTAATCAAGCTTAAAGAAGGCGTTGGTGCAAACGCAAGAATAGATGATATCGTTGAAAATCCAAAGAACCTGAAGTTCCCTAAATTAATTGAAGCAAAATTATTAGCATCTTCTTTCGAAAACGGTGAAGGTGATGCGGTTGCCATTAATACCAACTATGCATTAGAAGGCGGCATTGATATTGGAAAATATGGTATTGCCTTTGAAGGCAGTGACGTGGTTCCAGCCAACCTTGTAGTAGTTCGTTCAGAAGACAAAGACCGTAAAGAAATCAAAACACTTGTAGAGGTTCTTCAATCGAAAGAAATTCAAGATTTTATTAAGGAAAAATACAAAGGTGCTGTTATCGCAGCAACTGAGTAATTACTAAATATGTAGGAATATTGCAGAAAAGTCAGTGAGGATTCACTGGCTTTTCTGCATTCATTACATGAAAGACCATTAAGTAGTAAAAAATAGATGCCATAACCACCCATGGCATTTTAGCAAAAAATAAGGTATCATTTTATTCGGGCTTGTATTACATAAAAAGTCTTTATCTGAATTTTCTTTAAAAACTTCCTGCTATTCTCATTTAGCATGTTCTTAGTGAAAATACATGCTAGTTATTACTATTAAAAAGTTGCTAACAAATTTCATTTGTTATAAGATTGTAATGAGAATAAAGTGAGAATGAATGTGGAAGATCTTAAAAAATCTGTCTGCAAAGATACAATACATTTTCGGAGGTATGAATATGGCTGGATCAACTTTAACAATCAAAGATCTGCACGTAGCAATTGATGGGAAAGAAATTTTAAAGGGTGTCAACCTTGAAATAAAAGGCGGCGAAATTCACGCCATAATGGGTCCTAACGGAACTGGTAAATCTACATTATCTTCTGCTATCATGGGTCACCCTAAATATGAAGTAACAAGTGGCAGCATTACGCTTGATGGGCAAGACGTTTTAGAAATGGAAGTAGATGAGCGCGCTCGTGCTGGACTATTTTTAGCCATGCAATACCCAAGCGAAATTAACGGTGTTACGAATGCTGACTTCTTGCGTTCTGCGATTAACAGCCGTCTTGGCGAAGGCAACGAAATTTCTTTAATGAAATTCATTCGTAAAATGGATAAGCAAATGGAATACCTTGAAATGGATCTAGATATGGCGCAGCGTTACCTTAATGAAGGCTTCTCCGGCGGTGAGAAAAAACGTAATGAAATACTGCAATTAATGATGTTGGAGCCGAAAATTGCAATTCTCGATGAAATCGACTCCGGTCTTGATATTGATGCCTTAAAGGTAGTATCAAAAGGTGTCAACGAAATGCGCGGTGAGGATTTCGGATGCTTAATTATTACTCACTATCAACGTCTGTTAAACTATATCACTCCTGACCATGTGCACGTAATGATGCAAGGCCGTGTGGTAAAATCCGGCGGGGCAGAGCTTGCACAGCGCTTAGAAGCAGAAGGATATGACTGGATCAAGCAAGAGCTTGGTATTGAAGATGAAACAGTTGAGCAAGAAGCTTAAAAGCTTTTGTTAGGAGGGTTAGCAATGACAACAGAAACAACATTACCGTTTGATAAGGGTTTTGTGAGCTCTTTTTCAAAAGAAAAGAGCGAGCCTGCTTGGTTTGAAGAGCTTCGACTGAAGGCACTTGAGCATTTTCACGAACTGCCGATGCCTCGGCCAGATAAAACAAAAATAGATAAATGGAATTTTACACAGTTTGAGCAGCATACAGTTAAAAGTGCTCCATATACATCTTTGGCAGAACTGCCAGAAGAGGTTAAAGCATTAGTAGATTTGGATGCGGCACAACAAAATTTATATATTCAGCGCAACCAAACGCCAGCCTTTATTTCTCTTTCAGAAGACCTAAAGGCAAAGGGTGTTGTGTTTACCGATATTTTCACTGCTGCTAGAGAGCACGGCGATTTATTGAAAAAATATTATATGACACAGGCGATCAATGCTGATGAGCACCGTTTGACTGCTCTTCATGCTGCATTTGTCAATGGCGGAGCCTTCCTGTATGTTCCGAAGAACATCGAAATTGCGGAACCGATTCAAGCAGTTTTCGTTCATGACAATGCGGAGGCAAACCTGTTTAACCATGTTCTTGTCGTCGCAGAAGATAACAGCTCTTTAACATATGTGGAAAACTATATTTCCACAGTGGAAGAGTCCAATACCTTGGCAAACATCCTGACAGAGGTAATTGCCAATACAAATGCAAAGGTGCAGTACGGTGCTGTGGATACTTTGGCAAAAGGAATCACAACCTATGTGAACCGCCGCGGTGTCACCGGCCGCGATTCCCGAATCGAGTGGGCGCTTGGCATGATGAATGAAGGCAATACCATTTCTGAAAATACCACCAATCTTCTTGGTGACGGTTCTAATGGCGATACGAAAACTGTTGTGGTTGGACGTGGTGAGCAGACCCAGAACTTTACGACAAAGGTTGTTCATTTTGGCAGACATACAATAGGAAATATCTTGAATCATGGCGTTGTTAAGGATAACGCTACTTCTATCTTCAACGGAATTGGCAAAATTGAACATGGCGCCTCTAAATCTGACGCTGAGCAAACATCACGCGTGTTAATGCTGAGTGAAAAAGCTCGCGGCGATGCGAATCCAATTTTATTAATCGACGAAGATGATGTTATGGCTGGCCACGCTGCTTCTGTAGGACGCGTTGACCCAGTGCAATTATATTATTTGATGAGCCGCGGTATTCCGAAGAAGGAAGCGGAACGTTTAGTCATTCATGGCTTCCTTGCACCGGTGGTAAATCAGCTTCCAATTGAGAAAGTAAAAGAGCAATTAGTGGAAGTTATTGAAAGGAAAGTAAGATAATGAATATCCAAGATATTCGCAAACTGTTTCCTATTTTAGACCAGGAAGTTAACGGCAAGCCATTAGTTTATCTGGATAGCTCTGCGACATCGCAGAAGCCCGTTCAAGTTATTGAAACACTTGACAAATACTACCGCGAGTACAATTCAAATGTCCACCGCGGTGTGCATACATTAGGTACAAAAGCAACAGATGCTTACGAAGGTGCCCGTGAAAAGGTCCGTAAGTTCATCAATGCGAAATCCATTCAAGAAGTTATTTTTACAAGAGGAACGACGACCTCCCTTAACACGGTGGCGGCAAGCTACGGCGCCGCCAACCTGAAGGAAGGCGACGAAATCGTCATTACCTATATGGAGCACCACAGCAATATCATTCCTTGGCAGCAGGTAGCTAAATGGACTGGTGCCCAGCTGAAATACATTCAGCTCAAAGAGGATGGAACGATTTCATTAGATGATGTTCGGGCGACTATTACACCGAACACAAAAATTGTGTCGGTGATGCAGGTATCCAACGTGCTTGGCGTCATCAATCCTGTTAAGGAAATCGCCAAGATTGCCCATGAAAATGGCGCTATTATGGTAGTTGACGGTGCACAAAGTGCTCCGCATATGAAAATTGATGTTCAAGATTTAGATTGTGATTTCCTTGCTTTTTCCGGCCATAAGATGTGCGGACCAACCGGGATTGGTGTCCTTTACGGGAAAAAGCATCTGCTTGAAAAAATGGAGCCGGTTGAATTCGGCGGTGAAATGATTGATTTCGTGGAATTATATGAATCAACCTGGAAAGAGCTGCCGTGGAAGTTCGAGGGCGGAACACCAATTATTGCTGGTGCCATTGGTCTTGGCGCAGCGATTGACTTTTTAAATGAAGTCGGTTTAGACAATATTGTCGAGCATGAACATAAGCTTGCAGCCTATGCGCTGGAAAAAATGTCAACTGTTGAAGGCATGACGATTTATGGTCCGCATGATCCGGCAAAACGCGCTGGTCTAGTGACTTTCAATTTAAGTGATGTTCACCCGCATGATGTAGCGACGGTTCTGGATGCGGAAGGAATCGCTGTCCGCGCCGGCCATCACTGCGCCCAGCCGTTGATGAGATGGCTTAAGGCATCGGCAACAGCTCGTGCCAGCTTTTACCTATACAACACAGAAGAAGATATTGATAAACTCGTAGAAGGGCTTGTCAAAACGAAGGAGTATTTCAGCGATGTCTTCTAACTTAGATGCACTATACCGAAGAGTAATTATGGACCATTACAAAAACCCGCGCAACCGCGGGGTTTTGGAGGATGGAAGCCATACGATCAATATGAATAACCCGACCTGCGGTGACCGTATTCAATTAACATTGAAGGTGGAGGACGGCATTGTCGTTGATGCTAAGCAGGAAGGGGAAGGTTGTTCGATTTCCATGTCATCTGCTTCGATGATGACGCAGGCCATTAAAGGCAAGAAAATCGAAGATGCATTAAAGCTGTCGAAGATTTTTTCGGATATGATGCAAGGCAAAGAAGTGGATGAGGATATCGATTTAGGCGATATCGAAGCACTTCAAGGGGTTGCCAAGTTTCCAGCCAGAATTAAATGCGCAACATTGGCTTGGAAGGCAATGGAAAAAAGCTTGAAAGAAGAGAATCAAGATTAAAACGGTTCTGAAAGTATCCGGCCTCTTGCCTGGAGCTTTCACCTCTCGTAAAAAAAGGAGGAATACTTGCGATGGCGAAGAAAATGCCGGAGATCGGCGAGTATAAATATGGTTTTGCCGATAAAGACGTTTCCATATTCCGATCAAAACGTGGTTTAACACGTGAGATTGTTGAAGAGATTTCAAAAATGAAGGGTGAACCTCAGTGGATGCTTGACTTCCGCTTAAAATCACTTGAAATATTCTACAGTAAACCAATGCCGCAATGGGGCGGTGACTTAAACTCATTGAATTTCGATGAAATTACCTACTATGTAAAACCATCGGAGAAATCAGAAAAGTCGTGGGATGAAGTACCGGAAGAAATTAAAGCGACATTTGACAAACTTGGAATTCCTGAAGCCGAGCAAAAGTATCTTGCAGGGGTTTCTGCGCAATATGAATCCGAGGTTGTTTACCATAACATGAAGGAAGACCTTGAGGCATTAGGAATCATCTTTAAGGATACCGATTCTGCGTTAAGGGAAAACGAAGATATTTTCCGCAAACACTGGGCAACGGTTATTCCGCCAACTGATAACAAGTTTTCTGCTTTAAACTCAGCTGTTTGGTCCGGCGGCTCTTTCATTTATGTACCGCCTGGTATTAAGGTGGATACACCGTTACAGGCCTATTTCCGGATTAACTCGGAAAACATGGGGCAGTTTGAAAGAACGCTGATCATTGTCGATGAAGGTGCATCTGTCCACTACGTTGAAGGCTGTACAGCACCTGTTTATACAACTAACTCCCTCCACAGTGCAGTTGTTGAAATCATCGTTAAAAAAGGCGGCTACTGCCGTTATACAACGATTCAAAACTGGGCAAACAACGTCTACAACCTTGTAACAAAGCGGACTGTCTGCGAAGAAAATGCGACAATGGAATGGATTGACGGTAACATCGGTTCTAAATTAACGATGAAATATCCCGCTGTTATTTTAAAAGGCGAAGGCGCTCGCGGGATGACCTTATCCATTGCAATTGCTGGCAAAGGCCAAGTACAGGATACAGGTTCTAAGATGATTCACTTAGCACCAAATACTTCTTCAACGATTGTATCTAAGTCGATTTCTAAGCATGGCGGAAGTGTAAACTATCGCGGTATGGTCCATTTTGGACGTAAAGCAGACGGCGCTCGCTCTAATATCGAATGCGATACGTTGATAATGGATAATCAATCTACTTCAGATACGATTCCATACAACGAAGTGTTAAATAACAACATCTCACTTGAGCACGAAGCAAAGGTTTCTAAGGTTTCTGAAGAGCAATTATTCTACTTGATGAGCCGCGGTATCTCCGAGCAGGAAGCTACTGAAATGATCGTTATGGGCTTCATCGAGCCATTTACAAAGGAACTTCCAATGGAATATGCTGTTGAGATGAACCGCTTGATCAAGTTCGAGATGGAAGGCTCAATCGGTTAATATTTTTGAAAAATTAAACCCGCTTGCTGGGATAGGCAGGCGGGTTTTTGCTTTGGGAATGGGGTTACTCTCGGATGGGGGCGGGATACTCTCGGATGGGTACGGAATACTCTCAGAAAGGATGATTACTGTCGTATAGGTCCTTCCCACTGTCGGATAAGCCGTTCCAACTGTCATATAAAGTGCGCCAACTGTTGTATAAGCCAACACAACTGTCGTCCAACTATTCCCAACTAAAAAGGTTATGCTATTATAAAAAGCGGAGGTGAATCCATTGATATACATCGGTCTGACAGGCTGGGGCGACCATGACAGTTTGTATACAGGTCCAATCACGCCCAGAGACAAATTAAAGGAATACGCGGGCCATTTTCCAATCGTTGAAGTGGACACCGCTTTTTATGCGATACAGCCCCAAAGGAACGCCTTGAAATGGGTTAATGAAACACCTGCCAACTTTCAATTTATCGTCAAAGCCTATCAAGGCATGACAGGTCACAATCACGGTGAAATACCATTTGAAAATAAACAAGCAATGTTTCAAGCATTTATAGAATCATTGGACCCTTATATTGAGAAAAATAAACTTGCCATGGTTTTATTCCAATTTCCGCCGTGGTTTGATTGCAAACGGGAAAATGTCGATTACTTAAGATGGTGCAAACAGCAAATGGGAGAAATCCCATGTGCACTCGAGTTTAGGCACCAATCCTGGTTTGCGCCGCAATACCGCAAACAGACACTGGAGTTTATGAAACAGGAAAATTGGATTCACAGCATATGTGATGAACCGCAATCCGGGGAGGGTTCCGTTCCGACGGTTCTTGTATCCACAAACCAACATAAGGTTCTCGTCAGATTCCACGGCCGCAATGTCCATGGCTGGCAAAAGAAAAACGCCGAGAATTGGCGGGATATCCGCTACCTATACCGCTATAACGAGCAGGAGCTTAATGAATGGGCCGGACACATCCACAAGCTTGCCGAGGAATGCGCAGATGTGTACCTCCTTTTTAACAACAATTCTGGCGGCGACGCAGCAGATAACGCCAAGCAGATGATGGACATATTAAATATTGAATATGAAGGATTGGCTCCAAGACAGCTGGACTTATTTTAAAAGCAGACAAAGAAAGAAAGTGAAATAATGGAATGGATTGTTCTTCTGATTATCGGAATTTGCGCAAGCTCATTGGGCTCGCTGATTGGCCTTGGCGGCGGAATAATTGTCGTGCCGGCGTTGCTCTATTTGGCGACAGTAAACGGGTTTGCCCACATCACGCCGCAGGTTGCCGTTGGGACATCTCTTTTTACGATGATTTTCACGGGGCTTTCCTCGGTGTTGGCCTATGCAAAACATAAAGTGGTTGATTATAAGAGCGGTCTTATTTTTCTAATCGGCAGCGGCCCGGGGAGTATTTTAGGGGCGTGGGTAACAGAAAGAATGAACCTCCATGCTTTTAATTTATATTTTGGTCTATTTATTATTCTCGTCTCGATTATCCTGTTTATAAAAGATAAATTAAAGCCAATACCATATCGGAAGGACAGAGGCATTACCCGTACTTTTACGGATAACAGGGGTAAAACCTTTGAATATGGCTACAGCCCCGTTGTTGCTGTCATTGTTTCGTTTGTTGTCGGGTTTTTATCAGGTATTTTTGGTGTTGGCGGCGGCTCGCTGATGGTTCCAACGATGATTCTCGTCTTTTTCTTCCCGCCGCATGTGGCTACAGCAACATCGATGTTTATGATTTTACCAACCTCAATTTTAAGCTCCATAACGCATATCTCATTAGGAAACGTCAACTGGCTTTATGCTTTAGCACTTGTGCCGGGGGCTTATATAGGGGCGAACATTGGCGTATTTTTAAATACAAGATTAAAGAGCAAAACGATTGTCTGGATATTAAGAACAGTTCTTGTCATCGTCGGGGTTCGGCTAATCTATGAAGGAATAACAGGGTAGGTAGATGCAAATGGAAAGAATACATATATACCATACGAACGACATCCACAGCCACTTGGAAAATTGGCCGCGCATTGAGCAATTTTTGAAGCAGCAAAGGAAGCACCACCAAGATCAAGACGAGGTTTTCCTATTTGATATTGGCGATTTCATAGATCGCTGGCATCCGTTGACAGAGGCGACCATGGGTAAAGCGAGTATTGACCTCTTAAACGAATGCCAATATACTGCGGTCACAATTGGCAATAACGAAGGAATCAACCTACCCCATGACGGGCTCGATCAGCTTTATGATGATGCACAATTTGATGTGCTGGCAGCAAATCTTTTTCAAAAAAATAATCAGCAGCCAGGCTGGGTGAAGCCTTATCAAATTTATCGAACCAAATCGGGTACTCGCCTTGGCGTCATCGGCCTAACGGCTAACTTCGCGCGTCTCTACGAATTACTGGGCTGGAATCTGACCGAGCCGATTAATGAGCTTAAAAAATGGATCATAGCCGTAAAGGAACAATCGGACATGGTTATTCTGCTTTCCCACCTCGGTCTTCGTGATGACGAAAGGATCGCAACAGAATTTCCTGAGATTGACGTAATTCTGGGTGCTCATACTCATCATTTTTTGGAAAATGGAAAGCTTGTAGACAATACGCTTTTGGCGGCCGCCGGAAAATTTGGCTATTATGTGGGCCATGTTACGATTATGTTGGACAGCCAGAAAACCATTCAAGACAAACAAGCCATTCTTTATGATACAAAGGAGCTTCCGGCGGCTCAAAATGAGGCTCAGATAGCAGAGGCCTTTCTAGATAAAGGGAAAAAGCTGCTTAATGGAAGAGTCACGAATCTAACGAAGCCATTCTTAAGCGATCCGTTTAAAGAAACAGAGTTCTCGCTTTTCCTATGCAAAGCTTTACGGGATTGGTGCCAAACTGATTGTGCGATGATCAATGCCGGACTCCTTCTTGGTCCGTTATCCGGCGATGTGACAGAATTTGACCTTTTAAACATCTGCCCACACCCGATTAATCCATGTGTTGTCGAGGTTAACGGCGAAGAATTAAAAGATATATTAATCGAAACGATGGACGAAAGCCTTCATCAAAGGCAAATCAAAGGGCTTGGTTTTAGAGGAAACATGCTGGGAATCTTTGTTTATGACGGAATCACGTTTCATTCCGGAGAAATTTTTATTAATGGAGAAAAGCTGGAGCCGCAAAAAATCTATACACTTGCACTACCGGATATGTTTACGTTTGGGCATTTCTTTAAAGGAGTTCTTCCTCATAAGGATAAGCAATATTTTCTGCCGGAATTTTTGCGCGATATCCTTAAATGGAAACTAAAGACCCAGTCTTAATCCTGGGACACACGCTTTTTCCTTTTCCTACATAATGTGATAGTAGGGAAAGGAGTGTGGAATCCTGATGATTGATCTTTCACCAATTGAAATTGACGGCCATACGTTCCTGGCGGTCTCCGTGTTACTTCCGAAAACGACCTTGCTTGCTGTGACAAGCGATAAAGGATATATAATGTGCGGTGCGTTGGATGTCGGCTTATTAAATGATAAACTAAAGGACCGTAACATTATCGCAGGAAGAGCTGTCGGAGTAAGAACGATTGACCAGCTGTTGAACGCGCCGCTGGAATCCGTCACAATTGGCGCGGAGGAATTAGGAATCTCAAAAGGCATGATTGGCAAGGACGCTTTGCTGAAAATGATATAAAAGTCTGCTATCGTAGCAGGCTTTTTACCATTTATTTATTGGGCTAGTTCACCCCTTTTTCGCATACACATACGATGAAGGGGTGATTTTTGTTGGCAAAATTTCGCATGTACCGGCGGCGAAGAGGTCCGTTGCCTTTCCGATATGTCATGCTTTTAACTTTTGTCTTTTTCCTGTTGACATCAGCAATCAGTGTGTTGCTTGTGAACAAAGGGATTGAACCTACCTTAATGAGATATGCCGAATCCGAAACCCGAAATATTGCTTCGCTTGTGATAAATAGAGCTATTACGAAAAGGACCACCAATGTCGGAGAAAATAATCAGGTCGTGCAAATCATCCCAGGCAGCGATGGGGAGAAACAAAACTTTCAGTTAAATACGGATTTAATTAACAGGGTATTAGCTGAAACAACGGCACAAATTCAAAAGAATTTGAAGGCGGCAAAACAAGGTAATCTTGCCCAGTTAGAACAGATTACAGATGTAGAAATTGAGACAGAGAACACGAAGGATGAGAACTCGATCACCTGGTATGTTCCATTAGGGCAGGCAACCAATATTGCTTTGCTAGGGAACCTTGGTCCGAAAATCCCTGTCAAATTTCAAGCCATTGGGGAAGTGGAACCGGATGTGCATATCCAAACGAAAGAAATGGGGATTAATAATACATGGGTGGAAGTCTCGATTGAGATTGAGGTATCCGTTCAAATTATTACTCCATTTGCTACGAAAATTACGAAACTGAAGCAAAGTATTCCAGTCGGAAGTGCTCTTGTCGAGGGAACGGTTCCGCAGTTCTATAACGGCGGAGGAGGTATGATTCCATCCATTCAGGTTCCCGAGAAAAAGCAGGATACCAAAAAATCAGGAAATTAGCAAAAGGACTATCCAAATCGGATAGTCCTTATTTTTTTCTAGCGTTTATTCGTTCAAGACGTTTCCACTTTGCCAAATACGGATAGGGGTCAAATGACCATTCGGTAATCCCATTATCTTTATACATGCCATAATGGAGATGCGGCGGGAATTTCCCTGATGTGCCTGGAGGGCCGTAGCCGGAGCTTCCTACTCCGCCAATTACCATCCCGGGTTCAACAATTTGCCCGACCTTTAAGTCTTTGGCAAACCCACTGAGATGGGCAAAGTAATGATATGTGTTATTGATATCCCGGATGCCTATTCTCCAACCGCCAAATTTATTCCAGCCCTTCATTTCCACAATCCCGTAACAAGTAGCCCTTACCGGTACACCATAGCCGGCAAAAATGTCAGTACCCTCATGAATTCTTCGGCCGCCCCAGCCCCGGGCATCTCCCCAGGTGCTGCGATAGCTGTGATTGCTTCTTAAAGGAACTGGGAAAACATTTGTATCCAAATTCAGCCGTCCAAAATGACGGTACATTTTGGCATAGCTGACGATGCTGCCAACCGATCGATCCCGGTGGTAATAATCCCATAAACCGATTTTAATATTATCTTCATCTACTCCATAAGAAAGCAGATAATGAGCAAAGGAATACAATACATCTTCATCATTTTTCAGGCTGGCATTTCCATCTCCATCCCCATCAACTCCGACTCCATTAAAAAACTGGATAATTGCAGGATTCTCTTCGGATGGATTAGGATTAGTCAGCCCGGCCCATTGTTCAGGGCGAAAATAAATGCTAATCAGGCTCTCTGGTCTTGGTAAATCGCGGCGTGCCAAGCGGACATTTCGTTCATATTGGTCAACCGCAGCTAAATAATACCAAGGAATTTGAGTGATGGTTTCAACCTTCTTATAAAGTTTCATTCGTTCTTGGTATGGATTGGCTTCCGCAGCTTTTGCCTCTATACTTGAGGTAAATAACAACAGGAAAGCTGCTATTATCAGCACAGCCCGCATAGGAATTCTCCCTTCCCATTTATAGTTCAAGGTTAGTTTATGAATTCTAGAACATTTCATTATGGTCAATAATTGGAAATCGGGAAAATCATTGGGGCAGATGCTGACTTCTTGTCGTTGTCGACCCAAGTATGTTAAAGTGACAACAGGAGTGTTTAAACATAGTCGGGGGTGCATGATGAGCAAGAAAGAGGAAGTCCTGAGAAAACCTGATTGGTTAAAAATAAAGCTTAATACAAATGAATCATATACAGGATTAAAGAAATTGATGCGGGAAAAGAATCTTCACACCGTTTGTGAAGAGGCGCGCTGTCCAAATATTCACGAATGCTGGGCAGTACGGCGAACGGCTACCTTTATGATTCTCGGTGATACATGTACCAGGGCCTGCCGCTTCTGTGCTGTAAAAACAGGTCTACCTACGGAACTTGACTGGCAGGAACCGGAAAGAGTCGCTGATTCCGTTCAGCTTATGAACCTGAAACATGTTGTCGTAACCGCAGTTGCCAGGGATGATTTAAAGGATGGCGGTGCAGCAGTATTCGCAGAAACCATCCGGGCCATCCGCCGGAAAAACCCGTTTACAAGCATTGAGGTCCTTCCGTCTGATATGGGCGGAAAAGAAGAGAACCTTCGAACATTGATGGATGCAAAGCCAGATATTTTAAACCATAATATCGAAACGGTGAGACGCCTGACACCAAGAGTCAGAGCGCGTGCAAAATATGATCGTTCCCTAGAATTCCTCCGCCGGGCAAAGGAAATGAATCCAAGTATTCCTACAAAATCAAGCTTAATGATTGGCCTTGGCGAAACAAAAGAAGAGATTATTGAGGTTATGGATGATTTGCGGGCAAATCATGTTGATATCATGACGATCGGCCAGTATTTGCAGCCGACCAAAAGCCACCTAAAGGTTATAAAATACTATAGCCCCGATGAGTTTAATGAATTACGTGACATTGCCATAAGTAAAGGGTTCAGCCATTGCGAAGCGGGACCACTTGTTCGTTCTTCTTATCACGCTGATGAACAAGTAAATGCTGCCGCAAAGCATAAGCAATTACTTGGTGAACAAAGTACGCAGGAAGCCCAATAACTTGAATTTAAAAAAGAGTTCAGCCCTTAGTTTAATTCGGGTCTGAACTCTTTTTATTAGCGTTTGTGATTATAATCCATATCGTCCTTTGTCAGGCCGTTTTCATCTTCACTATCGTTCAGTCTTGTTCCTTGTGGAGATGTTTTCATTTGCTTGATTACATAATTTACCTGGTCACGTGATTTGCCGCTGAGGGAATCCAAATTCGCCAAGTTTTGGATATCCTGGATATGGACCTTATTATCACTGACATATACATGGTAGTACCTTGGGACAACGGATAATGCTGTTTTCTTCACTTGGTCAGCCGTTAAATTTCGGTCCTTCGAATCGGTACGGTACGCCACTAAAACTTCTCTGTCCGTTACCAATGTAGCCACATCATGGACGTTTGGATTATTGGCGCTTAAGCGACTGATGACATGGGCTACTTGTTCACGGTCAAGGGCCGTGTAGCCATTATTTGTGTTATTATCGTTCATCAGTGGACTCTTTTGGTGACGTACAAAGCCATAGTCATTGCTGGCGTTACGGATATCCTTGCTCGCACCTTCACGGTAGAGCTCATGCCGTTTATTGTTCACATTAATGGTATTGCCGGATTCTTCATATATATCGTTTTTACCCATATCCTTAGAACAGCCTGTGACTGCAGTTAATGCACATAACCCAATGATTATGCCTAATCTTTTCAATATTAACACCTCCTTTTATTAGATTTTCCAAAGCGCTCATTTTTTTTCTTAGTAATTGATGGTGAATCGGTTATAATGGGATAAAGAATAGCTGGCAAAATTTGAGGTGAAAACCATGATTCTTATTAATAACACTACTTACGAACTTGTACAGGAATTTCGGAATGGTTTTAATGAGGAAGCCCTAAAGGCTAGATATAGTGACATCTTATCCAGATATGATTATATTGTGGGGGATTGGGGCTATGGCCAGCTCCGATTAAAAGGCTTCTTTGAGGACCAAAATCAAAAAGCAACCTTTGATACAAAAATCAGCACATTAAGTGAGTATCTGTATGAATACTGCAATTTTGGCTGTGCTTATTTTGTGTTAAAAAAGGTTAAAAAATAAACGAAGGGGCGATTTAATCCCCTTCGTTTATTTTTTAAGCTTCGTTATTGTTATACGGGGCCTGTTCATCGGTTTCTTTATCATCATGTGGAGGATGCGCTCCCGGGTATTCTCTTGGCAAATCCTGATGCAGGGCCTTAAACTCATAGTTAAATGCACTGTACCGGCGCTGCCCCTCTTTCCACGAGGTACTCTTCAGTTCTACAGGGTCTTCTTTACGAATCGGCGACCCTAAAGGGCCCTCGGGAAATTCTTCCGCAGTCAGATAGTTCCGCTGTACTTCCACATTCGAGAAATCCCCGTATTTATCGGAATCCTTTTCAGCCATGTTCCTCACTCCTTTTTCTTTTATTATTTCATCCTGAGTGAAAAACATGAGTCAACCTTTAGATAATCTCCTGTAAGAAGGATTTTAGCTCTTCTGCCTCTGCTTCATTAATATTAAAAGCATATTCTAAATAACCTTCCTCCTCGAGATCATCATGCCCAATGATGGCAAATCGATTTCCTTGCATATTCATTACTAGGGATTTGCCGTAGTGCCGGTCCGTTTTTACGACTGCTAAATCATAACGCTGATTTTCCCCGACAAAGCTGACAAACCTTGTTTTGGTATTTTCGGTATCATCATATAAGAAAAAACGCTCGCTCATTTTATATCTCCTTTTAAAAAATACTCTCACATTATCTATAGTAACAAATTCCTGCAGTGGATGGGAGGAGGATTAAATTTCCCAACCATTTGTTTAGGAATATTTTTCTTTGAAAAATACGAATAATGTAAAAATATGTTATAATATAACTAAATCTGTAAGATAAACTGGTTGTGAGGGATGAATGTATGGCTCGTCGCATCATGAATATGCTATTAGGGGTAATGGAATGGGGGAAGATTTTGCTTCCTGCTGGTTCCTTGCGCTTTTATCCGCCTCAATTTATATTGCGCAACCCTGTATTAGAGGGTGTAACAGCCGCCTTTCAATCAGGCTTGGAGGCAGCAGTTATTGTTTTTCACCTGCAAAATATGAATGAATTGTCGGTTTTAAAAGGCAAATCACAGCAAGGTTATTTCATGAAGCAGTTAAAAAAGTATTTTCGCCATGCTGTCCAAGAGGAACTGAAAGAAGAGGAGATCATCGCGCTGCATGACTTTTATGGCGATGTGGTGACCTTGATTATGAAGGTGGATGTTGATAAAAACACTTTGTCTGATATGGATCATGTCATAAACGGATTGCTTTATTATGTTGAGGGAAGTCTGCAAAAACATTATCCTTCACAGCAAATTCACTTTGAAACCGGATATATGTTTATTGACAAGAAACATTACTCCATTTCTGATTCCATCCAAAAAGCCCATCGACAGGCCATTGCGATGGCTGAAAAAAGACTGGCAGTAAAATATGATGATATAGATTATATGATCAATCAAATTATTACTAATAAAAATATCCGTCTGCTGGCCCAGCCCATTATTGATGTGGCAACAAATGAAATCCGTGCATGGGAGCTCTTGACACGGGGGCCTAAAGGTACGGCAGTAGAAAATCCTTTGCCGTTATTCTCGGTTGCAAGACAGACAGGGACATTATATGCACTCGAAATGCTGGTATTGGAAAAAGCGTTTGAACAAATTAAGAAAGCAAAATGCAGACAGGATATTTTTATCAATTGTACTCCGTTAACCCTTGGAAATATTCGTTTCACAAGGGATATAAAGAATTTATTGCAAAGATTCACTGGTATATCACCAAAACAAATAACAATTGAAATTACAGAAAACGATTCAATCGAAGGTTTAAAGAATTTCATTTATAATATAAAAATGTTACGATTAATGGGGTTTCGAATTGCCATTGATGATACAGGCGCGGGATACTCCAATTTAAGTACCATTAGTGAAATTATGCCGGATATTATAAAAATTGACCGATCTCTCATTCAAAATATCGATAAAAACTCGCTTAAGGAATCGATGTTAAAGGGGATTCTCCTAGTCGCGCGGGAGGCCGGTTCACTGGTTGTCGCGGAGGGAATCGAAAATGAGGATGAGGCATCTGTCCTCACAAGAAACAAGGTCGATTTGGCACAAGGCTATTTCTACGCTCCGCCTACTGTACTAAACATGGAAATGGCAACTTAGAACAGAAAATAGAAGGAAGTGGAGTTCATGTACTTTGTTGACCGGGATAAAATTGAAACGACATTAGTTTATTTGGAAACACAGATCACTCATTTCTCTACCCAGCAGGTATGGTCGACCCCCATTGAAAAGGCGGCATTAGAAAGGCTTACTCACATGATGCTCGAGTCGGTATTGGATGTCGGTAATGCCATGATTGACGGCTTTATCATGCGTGACCCAGGAAGCTACGAAGACATTATAGATATTTTAATGGATGAAAAGGTCGTTACTGAAGAAACAGGAAGCAGCCTGAAAGCTCTAATCAGTTTTCGGAAAAAACTGGTGCAGTTTTATACGGAAATTGACCATAGCGAATTAACCCGGGAATTTTCAAATCATTTGCCTGCACTGACTATTTTTTCAGTGAATGTACGGGACTATCTTACGAATGAATTGGGACCAGTTTCAGCATTTAAAAACTAAGACCGCCAATCGGTCTTTTTCTTTTTAAAGAGGAGGACAAGATCAATTAAGGAGTGGGATGATTGAAGAAATATAAAGGATATTTAATTGATTTAGATGGAACGATGTACAAAGGCACGGAGAGGATAGAAGCGGCTTCTGATTTTATTAAGAACCTTCAGAAAAAGGAAATACCCTATTTATTTGTGACAAATAATTCTACCAGGACCCCGGCACAGGTGGCGGAAAAATTAAACAGCTTTGATATTCCAACTACGGAAGATAGGGTCTTTACGACAAGTCAGGCAACCGCCAATTATATCGAAGAACTGAAAAAGGATGCCTCTGTCTATGTTATTGGTGAAGAAGGGATTCGCACAGCACTTGAGGAAAAGGGCTTTCGGTTTGCCGGGGAAGATGCCGATGTTGTCGTAGTGGGTCTTGACCGCTCGATTGATTATGAAAAGCTGACAATTGCCTGTCTGGCTGTCCGAAACGGAGCCACATTTATTTCTACAAATGGCGATATCGCCCTGCCAACTGAAAGAGGGCTAGTACCGGGCAATGGCTCGATAACATCGGTTATAGCAGTATCAACGCAAACAAAGCCGATTTTTATCGGAAAGCCGGAAGCAATTATTATGGAGCAGGCGTTAAAGGTTTTAGGTGTGGCCAAAGAAGATACGCTGATGGTGGGCGATAATTATGATACCGATATTCTAGCGGGAATAAATGCAGGGATCGACACTTTGCTCGTTCATACGGGCGTCACCACGAAGGAACTGTTAAAAGGATATACTATTCATCCTACATATACTATCGATACACTGGACCATTGGGAACCATAAAAGGATGGCTGAAATAGCCATCCTTTATCATTTTTAATCTTATTCACAATTGGCTGCAGCGTGTGCCAGTCTGCTTGAGGCGGCAGCGGCAATGGCGCCAACGATATCATCTAAAAAGGTATGGCATTGACCAGTTGATTTATCATTTAAATGTGCCAAAATACCAGGCTTTTGCTTATCGATATAGCCGTAATTAGTAAAGCCGATTGAACCGTACACATTCACGATCGAAAAAGCCAAAATCTCATCCACCCCGTAGAGACTTTCGTCTGTTGCGATAATTGATTGCAGCGGCTCCTCAAGCATCCCTTTTTCAGCTAAGACATCAAGCTGGATTCCGGTAATAATGGCATTTTGAACTTCCCTTTTAGTAAGTACTTTTTCCACGTTCGCAATACAGTCTTCCATTTGCAGGTTTTTATGATATTTTTCCTGGAGATAAAAAACCAAATTGGCAATATCTTGGATTTCTACCCCTCTTTCTTTCAATAACCTGTGAGCCGTTTCCTGAACAACATTTGTCTTTTTTTGTTCTGCCATCCCTTATATCACCTTTTCTGTAAATTTTTCTATAATTGCTCTATTAACTTATGATATGCAATTATCCTTTCAAGAATCAAATAAAATAACTTTATGATTTGTTATTACTAAAAGGAAGACAACAAGTTTTCTTGGCTTTACTCATATATATGACGTAGAGGTGAAAAGAAGAAGGGGTGGAGAGATGCTGCGAAAAATGCTGGAGGATCAATATGGAATCAAGGCTGACGAACAGGTTAAAATAGATTCTTTTGATGCGCTAAGAGGAAATGGCTTGCTATATTTGATTGTAAGTCCTGGGGGAAGAGAGGAGGAGGATATGCAGGAACTGGCAAGCATTGCTGAGCATATGCGCCAAACAGGTGACAAAAATGTCCCTGCATTCATGCAGACTAAGGATGGCAGCTATATTACAAACTGGGAACAAAATAAATACTGCGTATTAGTAAACCGGCAGACGGACCGGCAGCAGCGAATATCCAAATTGGGGCGGAAACTGGCAAAATTTCATGAGCGGGGCAGAAGGGTGCCTTTTCAGATTCAGCGGTCGAGCAGAGTTGGACAATGGAAGGGGATTTGGGAAAAACGGCTGGAACAGATGGAAAAAGTGTGGAGTGGACTGCTTTTTCAAACACCTGAGGATGAATTTGAAAAATTGTTTATTGAGTCCTTTCCGTATTACATGGGATTAACAGAGAATGCGATCCAATATTTAGTGGATACGGAAATTGATGATTCCCCCTTGGAAACAGACAGCGGGACAGTTTGCTATGAACGTTTCACGAAAAAAACGTGGGGCGGCCAATATATGATCAGAAATCCATTTGAATGGGTATTCGACCACCGCAGCCGTGATTTGGCTGAGTGGACAAGGGAACAATATTTTCATAATATCCAGACATATGATATGGAATTAAAACAGTTTTACGATGAATATCAGGGGATATCCCCATTGTCCTCTTTTTCATGGCGGCTTTTATATGCCCGCTTAATTTTTCCGCTCCATTACTTCGAATGTGTGGAAAATTATTATATTACTCGCTCGGAACAGGAAAAAAAGCAGTTGGAGGATACTTTAGGGAAAATTTTGCGGCAGTCCTCCGAATACGAACGTTTTCTGGCAGGCTTTTTTCATATTTCAGGGGCGCCGGTGAAACACTTAAGCCTTCCGCAGCTGGATTGGTTATATTCTTAATGGGCTTTAACTGAATACAAAAAAGCGATTGCATCTTTAGGCAATCGCTTTATTATTATTATTATTATTTTTTAAAAAACTTGCTCGACTTCAACAACACCAGGTACTTCTTCTAGTAAAGCCCGTTCAATACCTGCTTTTAGTGTGATGGTAGAACTTGGGCAAGATCCGCAAGCGCCAAGTAAGCGAAGCTTAACAATGCCTTCCTCCACATCAACTAGTTCGCAGTCTCCGCCATCGCGAAGAAGAAATGGGCGTAATTTATCTAATACTTCTTGTACTTGTTCAAACATTTCCTGTTCTGACACTTTCATCGACTCCTTTCCTAACTATATTATACTGTCGCAGCAAGGAAAAATCCATTCTCAGAAACTGGAGAAATAAAGTCATTTTCTTAGGTTTTGAAGGGGCTATATTGTAAAATAAAAGAAAAATATAAGGAATGGTTTTATGGAATTTACGGAAGTGGAAATTATCCTATATGGAGCGGCAGTACTCTGCCCAAGCTGTGTGAATCTGCCATCCTCAAAGGAAACCTTTGAATGGCTGGAAGCAGCGATTGCGAGAAAATTCCCGGAGCAGCCTGTTAAAATGACCTATGTAGATATTTTTCAGCCGCCTGAAGATAGCGATAAATCGCAATTTGCCCAGAGGGTTATTGAAGAGGATATGTTTTATCCGGTTGTGGTGATAAAGGATAAAGTGGTTGGCGAGGGTAACCCTCGTCTTAAAACGATTTTTTCTGAATTGGAAAAGTACGGGTACAAGGCGATATAAGAAGGAAAGAGGCTGTCTCGAAAGACAGCCTCTGATCTTAATACAAAGTCTTAACACTCCTCAGGTGTTCCAGCTGCTGTTGCGGTACGGAAAGATGAACCACAGCCGCAAGACGCAATCGCGTTAGGGTTATCAATCGTAAACCCGCCGCCCATCATCGATTGCTTGTAATCGATTTTCGTTCCATTTAAGATTGGTGCACTCTCTTTATCGACAAGAACCTTTATGCCAAATTGTTCAAATTGATGGTCATCTTCTTTAACTTCTTGCTCAAAACCCATGCCGTAAGATAAGCCGCTGCAGCCGCCGCCTTTTACACTGACTCGCAAAAAAGCGCCTTCCTCTTCATTATGCTTCATCATATCTTTAATTTGCAGTGATGCTGCTTCTGTTAAAATAACGATATCTTTGCTCAAAAATGACCCCTCCTTAAAGATTTGAGGCTTATAAACTTAGTATATACACTAGATGAAAACTACTCAACTAATACGATTACTAGTAACAGGATATGCTGCCATTATAAAAAAGGGAGCGGCAAGCCCCCTTTATATTTAGAACATAGGATTTTCTTCGAGATACTGATAAATATTATCCACCAAATCTTCAGGGGTTTTACCCGTAACAACTTCTCCATTCACAAGCGCATAGAGAGTGGATGCGCATTTACCACAATAGCCGAGACATCCATATTCAATGATATCCAAATTTGGATCTCTTTCTAATATTTCTAGTGCTTTCTGTGCCCCACTAGCAAGATTACTGACACAAAATTCAATGATCGGCTTAATCATTACCTTCACCTCTCCACAACTTCTAATCCTACCGCTTTTAGGCTGCTTCGTCAATTATCACGTTCTTGGCAAACCTGTCAAGATGTATTTTAAATGTGTTGTTATTTAGCCATATTTTCGTTATACTCATATTTGTGTGTTAAATGGACGGAATATCTATTTCAATAAAATCCCACTCGTAATTTCAATTGAAATACTGTCTTTCTGAACAAAATAAAAAAATAGAAAATCTATAGTACAGTTATGACAAAGGGGAAATAAGCATGAAAAAATTAGTCATTCTTGGAGGCGGTTATGGGGGCATGAAGATTCTCTCCGAACTTCTTCCCAATAACCTGCCGGAGGACGTGACCATCACACTTGTGGATCGTGTTCCTTACCATTGTTTAAAAACAGAATACTATGCTTTAGCTGCTGGGACGATTTCAGATAAAGAAATACGCGTTTCCTTTCCAGAGCATCCTAAACTTGAGGTAGTTTTTGGGGAAGTCATCGGGATTGACAGAGAAGAAAAAAATGTCCTGTTAAAAGACGCTCAGCCAATAAGCTATGATGACCTCGTTATCGGATTGGGCTGTGAAGATAAATACCATGGTGTGCCGGGTGCTGATCAATATACCTATAGCATTCAAAGTATAGGTAAATCAAGGGAAACCTATTCTGTCTTGAATAATTTACCTCCTGGTTCAGTCGTTGGGATTGTTGGGGCAGGCCTATCTGGAGTGGAGCTTGCCAGCGAATTAAGCGAAAGCCGCGATGATTTGCAAATAAAATTATTTGACCGCGGGAAGCATATTCTCTCTGCATTCCCTGACAGGTTGAGCAAATATGTAGAGAACTGGTTTGTAAAGCATAACGTTGAAATCATTAATAATTCTAATATCACCAAAGTAGAGGAAAACACCCTTTATAACCATGACAAGTCCATTTCTTGTGATGTTATTGTATGGACAGCAGGGATCCAGGCGAATAAAGTTATCCGTGAAATGGAAGGGGAAAAGGATAGCTCGGGACGAATGGTGTTAACTCCGCAGCACTTTTTGCCTCATGATGAGCATGTTTTTGTTCTCGGTGATTGTGCAAGCCTGCCGCATGCACCAAGTGCACAGCTAGCAGAAGGACAGGCCGAACAGATTGTCGAAGTTTTAAAAAAGCGCTGGAATGGCGAAGAACTGCCAGATTCTTTCCCGCCTATCAAATTAAAGGGAGTTCTTGGTTCATTAGGGAAAAAGCATGGCTTTGCGATGCTAGCAGATCGGCCTTTAACCGGCCGCGTTGCCCGTCTGCTAAAATCAGGTGTACTGTGGATGTACAAATTTCATAACGGATAATACTAAAAAGGCGTCCTAATTTGGACGCCTTTCGTATTAGTTAATAATTATTTATCAAACATGGAAGAACTATGAAGTGGTTGGATTTTTGCTTTAGGGTCCATGTATGCCTTCGCATTATTTACGGCAGTAGGGGCTTCACCGAAACCGCAGGCAATTAATTTTACTTTTCCATCATAGGTGCAGATATCTCCGGCAGCGTAAATTCCAGGGATATTGGTTTCCATCTTGGAATTTACCTTAATGGAGTTCTTTTCAATTTCGAGGCCCCATTCTTTAATAGGTCCGAGGGAGGAAACGAAGCCATAGTTGCAAATAACGGCGTCAACGTCAACGGTTTCTTTTGTTTCTCCGTTTACGGTTTCAAGAACGACCTGTTTAATGCCAGTTTCATCACCGATTAATTCTGCAGGAACATATGGCGTTTTCACATCTACTTTGGAATTCATCAAGTTTTCTACGCTGTGTTCATGGGCGCGAAACTTGTCACGGCGGTGAACAATCGTTACTTTTTCGGCAATTGGCTCAAGCATTAGTGCCCAGTCGACCGCAGAGTCACCGCCGCCAAATACCACAACCTTTTGTCCGGCAAATTGATTCAAATCATCGATAAAGTAATAAAGGTTTTTTCCATCATACTGAGCAGCGCTTTCGAGCTCCAAACGACGAGGCTGGAATGCACCATTTCCAGCAGTGATAATAACGGTTTTAGAATAGTGGATCTCTTTGTTTGTTGTTAATTTAAAGGTTCCATCATCCTGCTTTTCAAGCTTTTCCACAGATTGCTCCAGAGCAACTGTAGGCTCAAACTTGGCCATTTGCTCCTTTAAGTTATTTATTAACTCCTGTGCACGGACTTTTGGGAATCCGGCAACATCATAAATATATTTTTCCGGATAAAGCGCAGATAATTGACCGCCCAACTGAGGCAAGCTTTCAATAATTCTAACGGATGCTTGTCTCATTCCCCCATAAAAGGCAGTAAAAAGACCAACGGGGCCTCCTCCAATGATGGTAATATCATAAACCTTTTGCTCTTGCACTCCGTATCCCCCCAACTAGTAGTTACGATTCCACTCATATCATAACATAAAATATGTAAATCCTCATATCTTTGTTGAGAAAATTATGACAATGAATAATAATTTGTGAAAATTTATACTATTTTTGCGATAAATATATTCGATAAATTGCTTGAATTTCGGATAGAAGTAGCATATGATGTATTGTGGATATATTGTTAAGATTTTGTGACAAAACAGGTACAATTTTTTATGAAATGTCTTGCTCTGTTTTTCACAAAATAGCATTTGTTTGGATTCCCAAACTTTATGTTTGCTAGGTTCTTTATTTTTATCCTCGTTCGTGAATTATATCACATACATTTTCCAGTGAACCAAAATAATAATCGACAAAGCTGTGGAAGATAAGAAAAAGAGGATTTATTAAAATATTTTATAAGGGTGGAAGTGATTGCGTTGAGAAAGCCTAAAATTGTTATTCTCGGAGCGGGCTACGGCGGACTGATGACGACTGTACGCTTGCAAAAGCACCTTGGTGTTAACGAAGCGGATATTGTCTTAGTGAACAAAAATGATTACCACTATGAAACCACTTGGCTGCATGAGGCTTCAGCCGGTACATTGCACCACGACAAGGTTCGTTATGATATTCGCGATGTCATTGATCGCAGCAAGGTTGACTTTGTTCAAAGTACCGTTGTTGAGATTAAGAAGGATGAAAAGAAAGTTATTTTAGAGAACGGCGAAGTGGAATATGATTATCTTGTGATTGCACTTGGCGGAGAGCCTGAAACCTTCGGCATTAAAGGCTTGAAGGAATATGCTTTCGGTATTACGAATGTAAATTCCTCCCGTTTGCTTCGTGAGCATATGGAATATCAATTTGCCACTTACAATATGGAAGAGGAAAAGGATGATACACGCTTGACAATTGTTGTCGGCGGCGCTGGTTTCACAGGAATCGAGTTTCTTGGAGAATTGACCAATCGTGTTCCGGAATTATGTCATGAATACGATGTGGATCAGCATAAAGTGAAAATTATCTGTGTTGAAGCTGCACCAACTGTACTGCCTGGATTTGATCCTGAATTAGTAAAGTATGCTGTATCACAATTGGAGCGTAAGGGTGTTGAATTCTTAATCGGAACGGCAATTAAGGAGTGCACGCCTGAAGGGATTTTTGTTGCAAAAGGTGAAGATGAGCCTCGTGAAATCAAAGCAGGTACTGTTGTTTGGGCGGCCGGTGTCCGCGGAAACTCCGTTATCGAAAAGTCCGGTTTTGAAGCAATGAGAGGGCGTGTCAAAGTTCAGCCTGATTTAAGAGTTCCTGGTTTCAATGATGTCTTCATTCTTGGCGACAGCTCGCTGGTTATTAATGAAGAAATCAACCGCCCATATCCGCCGACTGCGCAGATAGCGATGCAGCAGGGTGAAGTGTGTGCGCGTAATATTGCTGCACTTGTACGCAATAAGCAGGACCTTGAAGAGTTCAAGTTTGATAATAAAGGTACTGTCTGCTCTCTTGGTGAGGATGACGCAATTGGAGTTGTTTTTGGTAAGAAAATAACAGGGGCAAGTGCTTCTTTCATGAAGAAAGTAGTCGATAACCGTTCTCTTTACATGATTGGCGGAGCTGGTCTTGTATTGAAAAAAGGTAAATTTAATATCTTTTAATAAATCTCCGTAACAAAAAAAGGACAGGGCAGCCTGTCCTTTTTTTGGCTAATAAGAAAGTATAAATTCAACTACGCCTCTGTCTTCGTCCTGTCGGACTAGCCAATCGGCGAGTTTCCATTTATTAGAATAGTTTTAAAAGCTACAGATAGGGGGAAAATTATGAGCAGTCGGGAAAAACGCGGGAAGGTCTGGCTGGCTGTTTCCGGATTAGTTCAATCCGATGCGGGGGAATGGCTGGTAGTTAAAAAAAGGTATGGTGGGTTAAAAGGCAAGTGGTCCCTCCCTGCAGGCTTTGTGGAAGAAGGTGAGACGGCAGATGAAGCCGTGCTTCGAGAGGTGAAGGAAGAAACGGGAATTGCTTGTACGGTTAAAGGACTGATTGGGCTACGTACGGGTGTTATTAAAAGTGAAATTAGTGATAACATGCTGGTGTTTTTACTAGAACCAGCCGGGAAAATGGAGATTACCCATCAGGAATATGAATTGTACGAAGCTAGATTTATGGCGCCGGAAGAACTGCTTAAGGAAAAGGAAGCATCGATTCTTTTAGAGTATCTGATTGAGCGAAAGGATTTACTTGAGAAGCCTGTTATCGACGGCGTAAATCCTGGTGACCAGTTTGGCTATACCGCTTATAAATTATTTTTTTAATTTTTTGAAAATTTACGTCACACTTAGAAAATGAAAGAAAACATTAGGTGTATCCGTTTTCTTCTGTCCAAATTGCTTGAATTTCGCTCTTTCTTTTTATTTAAATACTTGGTATATTATCAGAAAATTAAGTTAATAGGAAAGGGATGTTTATAATGACAGTTCAAAGTGTTGACACAAAAACCTGTGATTATTGTTCCGGAAACGGCTATTTTCAATTAGTTCTTGGCGGATCCGAAACCTGCGCAAGCTGCGGCGGCACTGGCAAGAAAGTTGAAAAATAACCGTTCCTCGGAAAAAAGGCAAACCCAGTTCTTCGAAGACTCGAAGGGCTATTTTTTTGCGTTAAAATGCTGTTAATATTGACTCCCACATGGACATTGAGTACACTATATGTTGATGCAAAGGGGGAGTTTCAATGCAGATGAGCATTGTTGTCTTGATTATTTCAATTTTACTGTTTTTTGTGTTGTTTTTTGGAATTGGCTTTATTTTGAATATGCTTTTAAGAATGTCGTGGATTATGGCTGTCATTTATCCGTTTGTCGCCATTTTTATCATAGATAAAGTCTCATTTTTTGAATATTTCACCAATAGCAAAGCAGCTTTTTTAGACTTAGGGCACAGACTTGGCTCCTTAGCAACTGCGGATGTCCTTATTTTATCTAGTGGTCTGGCAGGGGCAATTACCGCAGGTCTTACCATCAAATTCTTACGAAAAAATGGATATCAAATGTTTTAGACCTTCTCTAATATGAAGGTCTTTTTTAATATAAAATTTAATTGGTAATTTTTTTCACTTCTTTTTTGAATAATTCATTCCTACTTGGGAATGAATATTTTGGGAGGAGTGAAAAAGAGAATGAATAAAATGAAAAATTGGACGAAACGATTTGCTATGATTATTTTGTTCTTTTTGGCATTATTCGCGACGTTCCAATCTATTTCAGGTTTACCTGTGCAGACTCTGTTTTTTCATCTAGTTAAAGCAGTTTCGGTAAGCGAGGCAGTTACCGCGCCTGCCCAAACACTGGAGAATTCCATCGATTGGTCACAATACCCTAAACATACCGTGACAGCAACCGGCTATACGGCAGGGGCAGAATCCACCGGGAAAAATCAGGGCCACCCCGAATATGGAATCACTTATTCTGGTGTTAAAGTAAAACGTGATTTGTTTTCCACCATTGCAGCCGACCTAACTGTTTTTCCAATTGGAACCGTCCTTTTTATTCCGGGGTATGGGTATGGAGTGGTCGCTGATAAAGGCGGCGCTATTAAGGGAAATCGTTTGGACCTTTATTATGAAACTGTTGAGGATGTTTACAGCCATTGGGGCAAGAAAACGGTCGATGTATATATTGTTCAAAAAGGAAATGGCAAACTGACAGAGGAACAGCTGCAAGCATTAAATGAAGATAAATCCCTGCAGGTCTTCAGGCAGCAATATACAAGCTCAGAAAAAAAATAACAGGCCCTGTGCCTGTTTTTGTTTTTTAATGGAATTCTTAATGCCTATCTAATAGAATTGAATAAAAAGGTTTAATGGCAGGTGGTTTCATGGATTATCCAATCGAGTATTATGAGTTTTTTGTCAGTTTTAATGAAGGGGATTATTATACTTGCCACGACCTGCTCGAGGAAATGTGGCTGATTGATCGGGATAATCTTTTTTTAAAAGGATTATTGCAAATGAGTGTGGCCATTTATCACTATGAGTACGGAAATGTGAAGGGAGCCAGGCCTATGATGGCGACAGCCCACCGCTACCTGCAGGCATACCGTCCCAAGTTTTGGGGGCTGGACTTGGAAAAAGTCTATCCATTTATTGAACAATGCTTGGCTCTATTTCCTCAAGACATAGACAGTGTCCCGTTTGAACAGGTAGGGGAATTGCCAAAGCTGCCACAGTTGTTTTTGTATTTGGAGGATGTTTAGAGTATCGAAATAAATTGCCTGATTCGGTATAATGGATTCGAATCAAAAAGCGGAGGTCGATTAAAATGTTTGATGTAAAAAAAGAATTCGATTTATCAGCAGAGCATGAAAGCTTAGTTATAGGTCTATTGGATAAACCGGAGAAGTTTTCCGGACTGCTGGCCAACTTGGATGAGGCTTTTGATGGGCAGTTGACAGAACTCGTCAAAACAGGGGATATCTCGGCAAAGCTAAATAAAATTAACAAAGTACATAGCTTCGGCAAAATCGGTTCCAAGCGGCTTTGGATTGTCGGTCTTGGCAAAGAAAAGGAACTATCCTTTGATAAATTGCGGAAGGCTTTTGGACGTCTGTTCAAAGAGTTAAAGGCGGGCAAGCAGACAGAAGCGTCCGTATATTTGGATTCTTTCATAAGCGAAAAGGTAGATGGACCGGATGCTGCTCATGCGCTAAGTGAGGCATATGCTCTAGCCACTTATCAGTTCGATGGCTATAAGCAAAAATCAAATGAACCTGAGAAGAAGCTTGAACAGCTAACAATTTGTTGTAACAGTGTTGATGAGGGGGAAATATTAGCCTCATTAACGGTTGGATATGCCTTTGGCAAGGGAACCAATTCAGCCCGCAAGCTCGTTAACACTCCAGGTAATATGCTGACTGCTACTGATATGGCTGATTATGCTGTAGAACTCGCTAAGAAGTACGATTTTGAGGCAGAAATCCTCGATAAAGCTGATATTGAAAAATTGGGTATGGGGGCTTTCCTCGCTGTCAATAAAGGGTCTGTAGAGCCGCCGAAAATGATTGTTTTAAAATATCAAGGTAAAGAAGAATGGAAGGATGTCATCGGCCTTGTTGGAAAAGGGATCACTTTTGATACCGGAGGCTACTCCATTAAAACGAAAGCAGGCATCGTTGGAATGAAATCTGACATGGGCGGTGCAGCCGCTGTTCTTGGTGCCATGGAAATTATCGGCGAACTTAGACCAGAGCAGAATGTTGTGGCTGTTATCCCATCAACGGACAATATGATTAGCGGAAATGCCTTTAAGCCGGATGATGTAATTACTTCTATGAGCGGGAAAACAATTGAAGTTTTAAATACAGATGCGGAAGGCCGGCTCGTCCTTGCTGATGCGGTAACCTATGCAAAGCATCATGGAGCCGAGTACTTGGTGGATGTTGCTACCCTGACAGGAGGTGTTATTACTGCCCTTGGTTTAAACACCACAGGCGCTATGACAAATCATGAGACGTTATATGAGCAGGTATTGGAAGCCTCGATGGAAGCAGGCGAGCAGATGTGGCAGCTGCCTCTGTTTGAAAGTGAAAAGGAACGGGTCAGGAACAGTAAAGTGGCTGACCTTAACAATTCTCCAGGCAGCGAAGGTCATGCCATTGTTGCCGGAGCGTTTATCGGCGAATTTGCTGAAAATACACCCTGGGTTCATTTGGACATTGCTGGGACAGCGACGACATCAAAATCTCATGACCTTGGCCCTGCCGGGGCAACAGGCGTCATGACCAGAACGCTCGCCCTTTTTGTTGAACGCTTTGAGCCTATTGAAAAATAGGAAAGGGGCTTGCCATAGACTAAGCCCGCCCACTCCAAACCAGTTATCCTTGCATATGAAATAGTATAGGCAAGTATAAAGGAAAAGGAGGAAAGGCCTTTATGTACCCATATTATCGAAGTCCATACCCGGTCCAGGATCAAAGGTTTATTGGAGGATGGGGATGGGGCTTGCCGTTGGCTATTGGCGGGCTTAGTTTTTTAGGAGGTTTGATTGGCGGTGGATTAGGGGCTTCTTGGGCTGTTAGACCGCCGTTCTATGGTGGTTTTGGATACCCTGGCATTGGCTATCCGGGCATTGGATACCCTGGCATTGGCTACCCTGGTTTTGGTGCACCTTATTATTAATATTTGAAAAAACAGCTCTGTGCGGGCTGTTTTTTCTTTTAAAAAAATATAAAGGAAATTGTTCAAAAAACGAGAATAGGTTAATGTGGACCAAATACATATCGGAGGGAAAATACATGATAGAAAATACATTATTACAAGCACTTGGAATTGAAGTCACCCACCTTGAAAAGGGAAAAGTTATTGCTACTATGCCGGTTGATGAACGCACTCGCCAGCCATTTGGAATTTTGCACGGCGGGGCATCGGTTGCTTTGGCGGAAACAGTGGCAAGTGTCGGTGCCTATGAGTTAGTTGACCAGGAGACTGAGGTTGTCGCTGGACTTGAAATTAATGCTAATCATGTCCGCTCCAAACATGAGGGAGTGGTTACGGCTGTCGGAACTGTCCTGCACCAAGGGAGAACGACACAGGTTTGGGATATTAAACTTACCGATGAACAGGACCGCCTCATTTGTGTATCAAGATGCACGATGGCCGTCATTAAAAAGAAATAGCCATAAGTGGGGATGGGAGATATTTTCCGTCCTTTTTTACTATATTGTACAAAAATTTAAAAAATTTACTTCAAATTCATGCTATAATGTAAGAAATGAGCACAATTTTTTGTACAGGTATCGCTATATAATGTAATAAGACGACTTAAATGGAAAGGTGGGTGAAAGTGATGAAGGCAGCGCGGCAGCATTTGTTTATTGATTTTGAATTTACAATGCCTGAACGGAATGTTCGAGTGAAGGACTTTTTTGCGGAAATTATTGAGGTTGGAATTGTTGCGGTAGTGGACGATCATATTACGGAGCAGTTTTCCTCTTTTGTTACACCGCTTAAATTTCCAAGATTAACCGAACGCTGCAAGTCCTTCTTACATATTACGCAGCAGCAAGTGGACACGGGGTTATCCTTTTTTGAGTTTATCCGAAAGCTCGAGGAGTTTAATAAAAATAAATTGGATACCACCATTGTTACATGGGGAAATATGGATATGAAGGTACTTCGCCAGAATTGTTTAGCGGCAGGCGTTGTGTTTCCATTCCATGCTGCAGAATTAGATTTATCGATGGAGTATAAACGATTCTTCGGTGACCAAAATCAAACCGGTCTTTGGAAAGCGGTCCAGGAATATGGGAAGGAAGGTACAGGCAGGCACCATCGAGCCCTGGATGATGCGTTGACTACCTATAATATATTCAAGTTGGTAGAAAAGGATAAACGTTATTTAGAGAAGCCAAAACCAACGACCATTGGTGATCGAATTGATTTTTCAAAGTTCTTAAATGAATTTGCATAAAAGGCCAAATCACTTTAATGGATTTGGCCTTTACTATTACTTAAAATAATCCTTTTCAAGGGAATCCAACATGTTCAGGCTCATTTCGGCCCATTTGGTTTGCATCTCCTCCAGTTCGTTTCTCATTTTTCCACATGCTTCCTTCAGTGATGATAAATATTCAGGTACGTCCCCTTCGAATGGTTTGACCATTTGTTTCGGAATATTCGCCTGTTCCCGATGTGCCAGTGCCCGTCTTTCATGAAAAATCATAACATCAGCATCCTTAGGATTATGTAAATCCCCTTGCATAGGGTGCTTGGCAACCGCCAAAACCCTAACCAAATAGGCTTGTGGTCTTACATCCGTGATTTCCCCGATATACTTTCCAGTCTTATAAATCCCCGTTACAATCGTTCCTAATTCTAATTCCGACACAATAAAACACTCCTAACTCTAAAATTCATTCTTTTGCTTCTTCCATTTTATTACGAAAAATAATAAATTAAAAACATGATGCAAAAAATTATAATCTCGTTTAAAGCGAGAGAATGGAGGGAAGCTAGTATGAGAAGGAATCTACATATCTTTATTTCTTTTATAATCATGGTTGTTCTATTGGCCGCATGTGGGACGAGCAGTAAGCCGGAAGAAAGTAAATCGGACACTGCCGCGACAAAAACTGAACAGAAGAAAGGAGAGCAGCAAGTGGGAAATACAGTTTATCCACAGCTTACAACAGAAGTAGCTGATAATGAACGGCTCGTGGAAATGGAAACTTCAATGGGGAATATCAAAATCAAATTATTTCCGGAGCAGGCTCCAAAAGCAGTCGAAAATTTTGTAAAACATAGCGAGGCTGGTTATTATGACGGCCTGATTTTTCACAGAGTCATTAAGGACTTCATGATTCAAGGCGGAGACCCGAACGGGAATGGGACAGGCGGCCAAAGTATTTGGGGTAAGCCGTTTGAGGATGAGTTCTCGAAAAACCTGTTTAACTTGCGCGGGGCGTTGTCAATGGCAAACGCAGGTGTCAATACGAATGGAAGCCAGTTTTTTATCGTTCAAAGCACTAAGCTTGATCCATCGATGAAGTCGCAAATGGAAAAGGCCGGTTATCCGAAAGAAATAATCGAGGCATATGCAGAGAATGGCGGGACTCCATGGCTAGACTTTAAGCACACTGTTTTTGGCCAAGTGGTCGAGGGAATGGATATCGTTGACAAAATTTCCGATTCAAAGGTTGATGCAAAGGACAAGCCTGAAACAGATGTTGTGATTAAGCATATCAAGGTCCTAAAATAGGAGAATAAAAAATTGGTCTGAAACATCATTTATTGTATAATTAAGCTTTAAACAGGTCTCTGTAGAAAGGGAGATTAATATGTTTCAGCCATTTATTCTATCCTTGTTTTTATACTTCCCGGAAGATAAATCAGAATATATCCCAGCTGTCATCAGCTTTGCGATTTTCTTTGTGGCAGCCATACTTACGTTTCGCTTTATCATAAAAATTTCAAAGCGGGAAGCGCTGAAGGCAAAAGAATTAGAGAAACAGCTTGAACAAAATAGCACTTCACAAAAGAACAGCTAAAATAGGCTGTTCTTTTTCTTTTTGGCACAGCGGGAATAGGACAATATTCGATTGTTCATACTAATCGCAAATTGTCTATTGTGGGGGGATCCATAAATATGAAAAAACTTTGCCTGTTCATTCCGCTCCTGTTTCTGTCGGGATGTATGGAAAAGACGATTACAAAGGTGAATGTGGAAATGTATAATGCTTCAGGAGATTCGCTTGGAACGCTTGAATTGGCTGAGCAGTCAAGCGGGGTGAAATTGACTGGAAGCCTAAAGGGCCTGACGCCGGGTGTACATGCTATTCATATCCATGAAAAAGGCACATGCAAAGCACCTGATTTTAAATCGGCAGGGAACCATTTTAACCCGGAAAGCAAAGAACATGGCCTCCTTCATCCCAAAGGTGCCCATGCCGGCGATTTGCCGAATTTAATTGTTGAGGATGACGGATCTGCGAAAGTAGACCTGATGGCCCCGAATGCGACGCTAAAGGATGGGAAGAAATCCTTGTTCACAAAGGAAGGTACCTCCATTGTCGTAACCCAGAAAAAAGATGATGGTATGACGCAGCCGGCAGGCAATTCCGGAAAAAGAGTGGCCTGCGGGGAGGTTTCCAATAATAAACAGAAACCGGGCCAAAAGAAAGCTCAGGATGAAAAACGATAACAATGGTTGTAATGTCCATTTCTCCTAAAACTAAAAAGATGCAAATCGGGGCTGTCATCATCCAATGAAGGAAGCCCTTTTTTCAAAGAATAGGTATCTATCTACGCTTATCCCACTAGTTGTACATACACTACCATGAAATAGTTTAGGAGGGATAAAGGATGAGCAAAAGACAAATGGGCGGATTTCCAGGTCAGTTTGGACCAATGGGGTCTCCGCAAATGACAGGATTTCCACAAATGGGCGGTTTTCCACAGCAAGGATTCCCACAAATGGGCGGCTATCCACAAATGGGCGGTTTTCCACAGCAATACCCGCATATGATGGGCGGTTACCATGGCTATCCGCAAATGGGCGGTTACCATGGCTATCCACAAATGGGCGGTGTTCCACAGCAAGGATTCCCACAAATGGGCGGTGTTCCACAGCAAGGATTCCCGCAAATGGGCGGTTTTCCACAGATGACCACTCCTACTGGCCCAAGAAAAGAAAAAAAATAATCCCTCAATGAAATTAATACGACTTTAATCAATTCTACCTGTTCCTTTCGAGGGAGCAGGTTTTTCTCTGGCTAATAGGAAAGTATAAATTCAACTACGCCTCATGAACCGTCCTATCGGATTCGCCAATCGGCGAGTTTTCATTTAACTTGATTAATTGATTATTTTTTTCCACAATGGGTATAGTGAAATACTTCGGAGGCGAGCATTTATGATGGAAAATAAATTGTACTATACTGACTCGTACATAAAATCCTTTACAGCGGAAGTTGTAAAGCAGGAACAGGATTCTTCAGGCAATTGGTTCGTTGTGTTATCGCAGACTTCCTTTTACCCGACCGGCGGCGGGCAGCCATTTGATAAAGGCTTGATAGAAGGAGTCAAAGTGGTTAATGTGGAGGAAGTCGATGGTGAAATTCGCCATTACCTTGAGATCCCATTACCCTTGGAGAAAAAAGAGGTATGCGGGGAACTTGATTGGGAGCGGCGGTTTGACCATATGCAGCAGCATGCCGGCCAACATATATTGTCCGCGGCGTTTGAGCATTTATTTGAGTATAAAACTGTTGGTTTTCACCTAGGTAATGAAACCGTCACGATTGACTTGGATACTGAACAATTAACCGTTATAGAAGCAGAAAAAGCCGAGGAATTGGCCAATCAAATTATTTTAGAAAATAGACCGATTGAAACAAAATGGGTGACCGAGAAGGAATTATCTCAATACCCTTTACGAAAAGAGACGAAGGTTAAGGAAGATATCCGCCTCGTTATCATTCCGGATTTTGATTATAACGGCTGCGGCGGGACGCATCCGAAAGGAACAGGTGAGGTAAGGGCAATTAAGATTTTAGATTGGGAAAGACAGAAGAAAAAGGTCCGCCTTCAATTTGTCTGTGGTGAACGTGTCCTGAAGCAGTTTTCTCAGAAACAAAAGGTGTTGTTGAGCTTAACAAACCTTCTTAATACACCAGAACCAGAGATGGAACAAGCAGCCATTCGGCTACTGGAAGGCAGGAAAGCAATGGAGAAGGAACTGGAGCAGCAGCAAGAGCTCCTACTAAAATATGAAGCGCAAGAGCTTCTGGGCAAGTCATCATCCGCTGGTGTTATTGGTGAAGTATTCCAAAACCGTTCGATTCAGGAACTGCAAAAGCTGGCAAGGCTTGTGACTGGCGAAAATGATGCAGTCGTGGTTGTGCTGGCAGCAGAAAATGAAGACCGGCTCCAGCTAGTATGTGCTAGAGGGGCGTCCCGAACCGAAAAGATGAATAAGTTGATTCAAAGCGGACTGGAAATCATTAACGGCAAAGGCGGGGGCAATGACTCCTTCGCCCAAGGCGGCGGTGCCCCTCAAGTTTCAAGCGAAGTGCTTTTGCAGCATATACTAGATTCGCTAAAAGTGGCTTCCACATAAATTTAAAAAATTGGATGAACATCCCTTCTCAGTGAATACTAAAATTGAATTTTCTAAATTAGTGTATTAGAGTTGTTTGAAATATTTTTTCGTTTATAATAAAAAATGGTGAAATATTTTTTAAACATCTTGAAGGGATGATTTAGATTGGCTAAACAACAAGTGGGCATTGTAGGAGTCGGAGTGATGGGGAGAAGTTTGGCATTGAATTTTGAAAGCAAGGGTTTCTCCGTGTCTATCTACGACCTATCAGCCGAGAAAGTAAACGAAATATTAGAGCAGCATAAAGATAAAAATATTACCGGAACCACAAACATCGGGGAATTTATCCAATCGCTGGAAACACCTCGGAAGATTTTGTTGATGGTGAATGCCGGTGTGATTACGGATAAGGCAATTGAATCACTCGTTCCACATTTGGAGCAAGGAGATATCCTTATTGATGGTGGGAACAGCTACTATCAGGATACGATTCGCAGGAATGCGGCGCTTGCGGACAAAGGGATTCTTTTCATTGGTGCCGGAGTTTCTGGAGGAGAAGAAGGGGCATTAACGGGTCCTTCCATCATGCCGAGCGGCCAAAAAGAAGCATACGAGCACGTAGGGCCGCTGCTTACAGCAATTTCTGCACAGGTAGATGGTGAGCCATGCTGTACATACATAGGACCAGATGGAGCGGGACACTTTGTCAAAATGGTACACAATGGCATCGAGTATGGGGATATCCAGCTTATTTGTGAAACTTACCATCTTATGAAATCAATGCTGGGCTTGTCCGCAAAAGAACTTCATGAAGTTTTTCATGAATGGAACCAAGGAGAGCTAGACAGCTATCTTATCGAAATTACTGCGGATATTTTTACAAAAATCGACCCTGACACCGGCAAGCCCTTAGTTGACGTCATTCTTGATACGGCCGGACAAAAGGGAACGGGGAAATGGACCAGTCAATGTGCGCTTGAATTAGGTGTGCCACTATCCACGATTACTGAATCGGTCTTTGCGCGGTTTATCTCAGCAATGAAGGATGAACGTATGAAAGCCAGTAAAATTTTAAGTGGGCCGCGCGACAATAAGTTTATTGGAAACAAGCAGGATTTTATTGAGCATATCAGAAAAACTTTATATTTTAGTAAAATCATTTCCTATGCACAAGGGTTCAGTCAATATCAATCTGCCTCCAAGGAGTATAAATGGGACCTGAAGCCAGGTGAAATTGCAAAGATTTTCCGGGGAGGCTGCATTATTCGAGCGGCATTTCTGCAAAATATCATGGATGCTTATGACCGCGATCCGCATTTGGAAAATTTATTGTTGGATTCTTATTTTCAGTCGGTTACCGCTGATTATCAAGAGTCTGCTAGGGAAGTGGTGGCAACTGCCGTAAAGATAGGAATTCCAGTTCCAGGGTTGTCAAGTGCCGTTGCCTACTATGATAGCTACCGTTCAGCAGTATTGCCTGCCAACCTGCTGCAGGCGCAAAGGGATTATTTTGGAGCCCACACCTATCAGCGAGTCGATAAGGAAGGAACCTTCCATACCGAATGGCTGGAAATCTAGAAAAACTCACAGTATCTCTGTGAGTTTTCTTGTATACTTAAATAAGATAAGTTGGAAGAATGGGGGATTATTGATGGGATTTTTGGATGGCTTAATGGGTAATGCTTCGGAAGTAAATGTTGCAGAAATTCAAAGGGAATTTGCAAAGGTGCTGGCGCCGAATGAACAAATTGAGAAGGCGTATAAGCTGATTCGCGACTTGTTCCTCTTTACAAACAAGCGCTTGATTTTAGTGGACAAGCAAGGTTTAACAGGAAAGAAAGTCGAGTATCATTCGATTCCTTATAAGAGTATTACTCATTTTAGCATTGAAACGGCCGGGAATTTTGATTTGGATGCAGAGTTAAAAATTTGGGTTTCCGGCAGCGCCCTGCCCTTGCAAAAACAATTTAACAAAAATTTAAATATCTATGAACTGCAAAGCGTACTGGCTGAATATGTACTAAAATAAATAAATCCTGACCCCTGCTGATTTACGTGTGGGGCCAGGATTTCTTTTATTTATCAAATGCTATTTTCAGCCGCTTCAATCCTTCGATTAAATCATCCATTGGGCAGGCGATGTTCATGCGGACGAAGCCTTCCCCGCCTGGTCCGTATTTTGGGCCGGGCTCGAGCGCCAGTTTTCCTTTTTGGAGGAGGCGCTGCCGAAGTTCCTTATCGCTAAGTCCAAGCTTTCGGCAATCCAGCCAAAGCAGATAGGTTCCTTCCGAGTCGATGCAAGTAATTTCAGGCAGATGCTCCTTAAGAAAGGAAATTGCGAAATCTTTATTACTCTGAAGATAATCAAGCAAATCCTCGAGCCAAGCCTCGCCTTCAAGATAGGCAGCTTCCATCCCGGTAATGCCAAAAGTATTCAGTGAAAAGGACCCCTGCCGCCTCATCGTTTCCTGGAATTGAGTACGCAAGGTCTTATTTTTGATTACAACAGCGGAAGCGTGCAGACCGGCAAGATTGAAAGTTTTGCTAGGGGCAATAAAAGTAATCACCTTTTCAGCTATTTCCTCATTCAGTGACGCAATCGGTATATGCTTATGCTTTTTATAGACGAGATCGGAATGTATTTCATCAGAAAGAATCAGGCAGTTATACTTTAAACAGAGGTCTGCCATTTTCTCCAGCTCTTCCTTGGTCCAAACTCTTCCTCCAGGGTTATGCGGACTGCACAGCAAAAAGAGCTTGCAGCCTTGCTTTAAAGCATTTTCAAAAGCGGTAAAGTCAATCCTGTACCTATCTTCATCAAGAATAAGCGGAGCATTGATAATCTTTCGGTTGTTTTTTTCTATCATATCGAAAAAAGGTGTATACACTGGTGATTGGAGCAGTACCTGATCGCCCTCTTCGGTAAACGTTTGGATAGCCGTGCTGATTGCCTGTACTACGCCGCCGCAATACAGAAGCCAATTCGGCTCAATACTCCACTGATGTCTTTTGAAAAGCCATTCTGCTATCGCTTTAGATGTGGAGGGAGGTACAAATGTATAGCCGAAAATACCGTGCTCCACCCGCTCCTTTATTGCCGTGATGACAGCCTGTGGCGGCTTGAAATCCATATCTGCAACCCACATCGGCCACAGGTCCTCTTCTCCAAAAAGCTGCTTTGTTGCCTCCCATTTAACTGAGGAGGTATTCCTCCGGTTAATTCTTTCATTAAATATTGACATCTTTGTCCCACCACCCGAAATATTTTTATAGTACCTATCTCTTATGATAAAATATTTTAAGCAAAATGGAAAAGTAATAGGAGATTTTTACGATGAGAAAAGAGATTCAAACAAATTTGAAGATCGTTGATTTATTGAATGAATGGAACCCATTTCAGTTGACAAACGCCAGTTATGAAACAGAGATTGCGGATGTGATTCAGGCTGTCCATGAATTAGATGAGCCTGCCAAGCTGGCAAGGAGAATTCAAGATATTTATGAATTTTCTTTTGAGAGAATCATTCCGTTGGAGAACTGCTTGAAAATGGCGGAAGAACTTTTAACCATTAAATCCAATGATTCATGTTCGCTCTAACAAAAAAAAGCGGACCAACTGTTAGGCGGTCCGCTCAAAAAGGGGGGAATACTAGAAAGCTTATGTTATCATAATTTCCACATTTTCCCCTTTATATACTAAATAAAATAAAAAAAGCGGAAATTTTTCCGCTTTTTTTCGTCATTCATTAACATATGGTTCTTTATGGTTTTTTAAAAGCTCTGCAGCCGGAATATCGAGAACAGTAGATAGTTTTAAAATCGTTTGAGAGCTTGGCATTTGTTCCCCTGACTCATAATTCTCAATCGTTTGAGTCCCTACTCTAACCTTTTGTGCAAGTTCCTCCTGGGTCATGTGGCGTCTTTCACGGGCCTCTTTAATAATATGACCGATTGAATTCATACTGTTCACCCCTATTTTTGGATAGTTTGCTGTCTATTATTATATCATGGTAACAATTCTTTTTTTTAATCTCATTGCAAAATAATGTTACGATATTCTGACAATTTGAAAATATTGAAGAATTTGTTTATTTTTTGGAAAATAGTTTTTGATTATGACTAACTGATGTGATATAATTTTATAATGCGTATAAGAGGGATATATAATTTATTTACTTAGGAGTGTTTTCATGTCAGGAAAAATTGAAACCGGTAGTATTATAACAGGTAAAGTAACAGGTATTCAACCATATGGAGCATTTGTTGCTTTGGACGGAAATACACAGGGTCTTGTTCATATTTCTGAAATCACGCACGGATATGTGAAGGATATAAACGACCATTTAAAAGTAGGCGACGAAATAAAGGTTAAAGTTTTGTCGGTGGATGAAGGGGCTGGGAAAATTGGCCTTTCCATCAAAGCTACAGAAGAAGCACCAGTTCAACAAGCGGCACGCCCTAAAAAGCCACGTAAGCGCCAGGCTGCAGCCATTATCCAAGAAGGCGATGGACAGCAAGGATTCAACACATTAAAAGAAAAGCTTCAGGAATGGATTGACCAATCTCAACGAGAAGAAATTAAAAAATAGTATTTTTAAAGCCTAGACTCAGCATATAACGGGTCTAGGCTTTATTTTTTCTGTTAACCGTCGCAATTGATTCTGTTAAAGAAGAATATAAAAATTTTTGTGAACAAATTCATTCTTTTATCGTGCTGGGCTACAATAAAGATGTATGTAACTAAATTGCCTGAAAACGGAGGATTCATAAATGCCTGCAAATATAAATTCGCAAGAAATTATTGAAAAAACCGAGAAGTATGGCGCTCATAATTATCATCCCCTGCCAATCGTGATTCATAAGGCCGAAGGAGTTTGGGTGGAAGACCCGGAAGGCAATAAATATATGGATATGCTAAGCGCCTATTCAGCGGTCAATCAAGGCCACCGCCACCCCAAAATTATTCAAGCGTTAAAGGAACAGGCGGATCGGGTAACGCTGACTTCCCGTGCTTTCCATAACGATCAGCTAGGACCTTGGTACGAAAAAATTTGTAAAATGACAAACAAAGAAATGGCTCTCCCGATGAATACCGGTGCTGAAGCAGTGGAAACTGCTGTAAAAGCAGCAAGGCGCTGGGGCTATGATGTCAAAAAGATTCCTGATAACCAAGCTGAAATCATCGGCTGCGTCGGAAACTTCCATGGCAGAACGATGCTGGCAGTATCTTTGTCTTCTGACGACGAATACAAACGTGGTTTTGGCCCGATGCTTCCGGGGATTAAACTAGTTCCATACGGCGATATTGAGGCTTTAAAGTCGGCAATTACACCTAACACTGCGGCTTTCTTAATTGAACCAATTCAAGGTGAAGCGGGAATTATCATTCCCCCTGAAGGATATATCAAGGCAGCATATGACCTTTGTAAGGAAAATAATGTTCTGTTCATTGCCGACGAAATTCAAGCAGGCCTGGCACGGACAGGAAAGATGTTCGCCTGTGAATGGGAAGGCATTGAACCGGATATGTATATCCTCGGAAAAGCACTTGGCGGGGGCGTATTCCCAATCTCCTGCGTTGTGGCCAATAACGATATTTTAGGAGTCTTCAATCCGGGCTCACACGGGTCCACTTTTGGCGGAAATCCGATGGCATGCGCAGTATCAATCGCAGCACTCGACGTTCTTCAAGAAGAAAAACTTGCGGAAAGGTCATTGGAATTGGGAAAATATTTCGTTAAGAAACTAAGGGAAATCCAGAATCCAAAAATAAAAGAAATTCGCGGGCGAGGCCTGTTTATTGGTATGGAACTCTCTGAACCTGCTAGAAAATATTGCGAGCAATTAAAAGATGAGGGTCTTTTGTGTAAAGAAACCCATGACAACGTCATTCGCTATGCTCCACCGCTGGTCATTACAAAAGAAGAACTCGACTGGGCAATTGAACGAATTCAAAAGATATTAGGATAACGACTTTCATGCATGAAGGCAGCGGGGCCTTAGCCCTGCTAAACGTATGGGGATTTTTTGATATAGTAGGGGTGCAATGATGGGGAATACGGTTGGAGATGGAAAGGAAAAAGAGACATTAAGCCTGCTTACATCTACACAAATGGTCTTTCGCGAAGTATTAGATAAGCTTGGGTTTAAACCGGTGATGTTTGATTTGCTGTCTGAGCCAATGAAGTCGCTCATTGTGAGAATTCCAGTGAGGATGGATGATGGATCGACACAAATTTTTACAGGCTTCCGGGCCCAGCATAATGATGCCCTTGGGCCAACAATCGGGGGAATCCGATTTCATCCCCGCGTTTGTGAAGATGATATAAAGGCATTGGCAATTTGGATGAGTTTAAAATGCGGGATTGCCGGCCTCCCTTTCGGAGGAGGAAAAGGGGGAGTCCTTTGTAATCCAAGAACCATGTCAATGGGAGAACTTGAACGGTTAAGCCGCGGTTATGTACGGGCAATCAGCCAAATTGTCGGGCCGACAAAAGATATTCCGGCCCCGGATATTTACACGAATGCCCAGATTATGGCATGGATGCTTGATGAATATAGCAAGCTTAAACAGTATGGTTCAGCTGCATTCATTACTGGTAAGCCGCTCGTACTCGGGGGTTCAGAAGGCCGTGATATAGCCGGAGCATTGGGGGCAGCAATCTGCATTGAAGAAGCAGCCGAAAAACAGGGGTTAAGACTTAAGGGAGCCCGGGTCATCATTCAAGGGTTCGGCAATGCTGGAGGCTTTATTGCCAAGTTTCTGCATGAGGCAGGAGCAGATATTATCGGAATTTCGGATGTATATGGTGCCCTATATGAACCGGACGGCTTAAATATAGAGTACCTTCTTAAACGGCGTGACAGCTTTGGCACGATATCAACTCTTTTTGACGGTGCCATTACAAATGAAGAACTACTGGAGCAGGACTGTGATATATTGATACCTGCTGCTGTCTCCAATCAAATTACGGCAGAAAATGCACATGCCATAAAAGCAAGGATTGTGGCTGAAGTGGCAAACGGGCCAACGACCATTAAAGCAACCAGAATCCTTACTGAGCGTGGCATTTTTCTGGTGCCAGATGTTTTAACTGGGGCCGGGGGTGTAATTGTATCTTATTTTGAATGGGTTCAAAATAAACAAGGATACTATTGGGGCAGAGAGGAAATCCTGGATAAACTGCGAGAAAGAATTGTCCAATCTTTTACCACGGTCTATAACTTGTCGCAAAGTCGAAATATTAATATGCGTTTGGCTGCCTATATGACGGGAATCCAAAAAATGGCCGAGGCATCTATTTATAGAGGATGGGTTTAAATGAAGAAAGGAATGCCCGCCTGCAGGCGGGTATTCCTTTGTCTCCAGGGATATGTTGGGCGCCAACTTTGCAAAAAAACTTAATATCCTTAATAATAAAGAATGGAAGGGAGTGTTCAAAAAAATGGATAATTTTATTTTTCAAAATCCAACCAAATTAATTTTTGGGAAAGATCAGCTTCAACAACTAAAAGTAGAAGTTCCGCGCTATGGAAAAAAGGTCCTGCTAGTTTATGGGGGCGGAAGCATCAAGCGTACTGGTCTCTATGACAAGGTCGTGACAATTCTAAATGAAATTGGGGCAGAGGTATTTGAACTTCCTGGAGTAGAACCCAACCCACGTATTACAACGGCCCGAAAAGGGGTAGAAATCTGCAAAACAGAAGGAATAGACTTCATTTTGGCCGTAGGCGGCGGAAGTGTAATTGATTGTAGCAAATTAATTGCTGCCGGAGCGAAATATGACGGCGATGCCTGGGATATAGTCATTAAAAAGGCATTTGCTAAGGAAGCGCTTCCGTTCGGCACCGTGCTGACACTGGCCGCAACCGGTTCGGAAATGAATGCGGGTTCCGTCATCACAAATTGGGAAACAAATGAAAAATACGGCTGGGGAAGTGCAGTAACATTTCCGAAATTCTCTATTCTTGATCCAGTTCATACTTATTCCGTTCCAAAAAATCAAACCATATATGGGATTGTCGACATGATGTCCCACGTTCTTGAACATTATTTCCATCTTACTGAGGAAACGGATTTTCAGGATCGCATGTGCGAATCTCTGTTGATTACAGTTATGGAAACAGCACCAAAATTGCTGGAAGACCTTGAGAATTATGATCACCGGGCAACCATTCTTTATTGCGGCACCATGGCTTTAAACGGTATTTTAAATATGGGCTACCGCGGCGATTGGGCAACCCATAATTTAGAGCACGCAGTGTCGGCAGTTTATGACATTCCGCACGGCGGCGGCCTTGCGATTCTTTTCCCGCATTGGATGGAGCACAATCTTAAAGTCAAGCCTGAGCGTTTCAAGCAGCTTGCCGAACGGGTTCTTGGCGTTAATTGTGAAGGGAAAAGCGCTGAGGAAGCAGGCCTTGAAGGTATTCGTAACCTGCGGGAGTACTGGAACAGTATCGGTGCCCCTGCTCGTTTAGCTGATTATGACATCGATGAAAGCAAGCTTGACCTGATGGCAGACCGTGCGATGGCCAACGGGGAATTTGGCAGCTTTACAAAATTGAATAGAGAAGATTGCTTGGCGATTTATCGTGCAGCATTATAAAACAAGAGGCTCAGGCATATTGCTAACAGGATTACTTGTGAGGTGCAAAATGGTAAATCACAAACCTAATCACATAGCAAATCGCATAATTTTCCCAACAGAAATCACAGTATATTGCACAGTCCATAAGGCTTTGAGATAAAAATATCTCTAAGCCTTTTTTCAAATATTCATTATCTGACTAAAGCAACCGTAAGTTGTATAAGTTTACTAGACACTAAATAGAGTTTGATAAATAAGCGGAGAAATTTCCCTTAATAAGTAAATAAGATTAAGAATAACTTAAATAGGCGGAGAAATTTCCCCTATTAACTCAAAAAACTTCAGTATTGGGGATTTTGCTTTGTTTAAGCGGAAAACCTTCCCTTATTTACGCCGGAATGAGCCCCATTCTACATTTAGCGGAAAAATCTTCGCTTATTTATTTTACTATCACTAGTTACTCAATTAAGGATAAGACTTCTTATGTTTTAAAAAAATTTTGTTTCGGACAAAACGAAATGAAAATGGCAAAAGACGAAAAATGTCCAATTTTGTAAAAAAATCATCAAAATTGGGTACGCTTACAACAGGGGGCTTTTCTTGCTAATCCACCCCTTATTCGATAAAGTGATTTATGAAATATAAAATAATGGAGGATCATGCATGACACATGTTCGTTTTGATTACTCAAAAGCTCTCTCCTTCTTTGGAGAACATGAACTTACATACTTAAGGGATGCTGTTAAAGTTGCCCACCATTCCCTGCATGAAAAAACCGGAGCTGGCAGTGACTTTTTAGGGTGGATTGACCTGCCAACTAACTATGACAAAGAGGAATTTGCCCGGATCCAAAAGGCAGTTGAAAAAATCAAGACAGATTCCGATGTTCTGCTTGTTATCGGGATTGGCGGCTCTTATTTAGGAGCAAGAGCTGCAGTTGAAATGCTTCAGCACAGCTTTTACAATGCCCTGCCAAAAGACAAGCGGAAGACCCCGCAAATTATTTTTACGGGCAATAATATCAGCTCTTCTTATATACGGGATATTATGGACCTTCTAGAAAATAAGGATTTCTCGATTAACGTGATCTCCAAATCCGGAACAACTACAGAACCGGCGATTGCTTTCCGTATTTTCCGTAAACTACTCGAAGAAAAATACGGTGTTGATGAAGCCCGCAAGCGAATTTATGCAACAACCGATAAAGCGAGAGGAGCTTTGAAAACACTTTCGAATGAAGAAGGCTATGAAACCTTTGTCATTCCTGATGATGTCGGTGGCCGCTATTCCGTGTTAACAGCTGTCGGCTTGCTGCCAATCGCTGCGAGCGGAGCGGATATTGTGAAAATGATGGATGGGGCTGCGAAAGCTCAAGAGGACTATAGCCATTCAGAGCTCGAGGACAACCAGGCTTATCAATATGCTGCCGTCAGAAACGCTCTCTATAATAAAGGTAAAACCATTGAAATGCTGATAAATTATGAGCCAGGGCTGCAATATTTTTCAGAATGGTGGAAGCAGCTGTTCGGAGAAAGTGAAGGAAAAGACCAAAAGGGCATCTATCCTTCATCGGCTAATTTTTCAACGGATCTTCATTCACTTGGTCAATATGTGCAGGAAGGGCGCCGTGAACTATTTGAAACCATCATCAAGGTAGAAAATCCACGTCACGAGCTGACTATTGAGAAATTTGATAACGACCTTGATGGACTTAATTATTTAGCAGGTCAGACTGTGGATTTCGTTAATAATAAGGCATTTGAAGGAACAATGCTTGCCCATACCGATGGAGGCGTTCCGAATTTAATTGTATCGATTCCGGCAATGGATGAGTATACATTTGGCTATCTTGTCTATTTCTTTGAAAAGGCATGTGCCATGAGCGGTTACCTGCTTGGCGTCAACCCATTTGATCAGCCTGGTGTGGAAGCCTATAAAGTGAATATGTTCGCTCTTTTAGGCAAGCCTGGTTTTGAGGAGAAAAAGGCGGAACTGGAAAAGCGTTTGAAATAATGATAATTAGGAGTGCTGATTTAATCTTCAGCACTCTTTTTTAGCTAATAAGGACTAATAAAATTTTTCCAAATTTTATTAGCCCTTAACGCATAAATTCAACTACGCCTCTGTCTTCGTCCTATCGGACTTGCCAATCGGCGAGTTTTCATTTACTGAAATTTCTTCAAACGGGAATACTAACCTTAATGTTTAAAAGGGGTGATATGTTATGAAGGAATTGCCGTCTAAAGTTGAAGGAAAACAATTTGATTTGTATAAGCTTGAGCAAAAGTTAAAACCAATCGGCTATTCTATTGGCGGTAATTGGGACTATGACCATGGTTCCTTTGATTACAAAATAGATGATCAAGAAGGCTATCAGTTTTTAAGGCTGCCTTTTACAGCGATTGATGGCAGCCTCGACAAAAATGGCTGCACGGTCGAACTTGGCAGACCGTTTCTGCTTGCTCATCAATATGAAGCAGGGGTTGATGTGCAAGGAACTTCCGGCAACTTTTCCGGTTCCTTTAATCAGTTCCAAGAGCCAACCGACAAAGATGCCAGTCTTTCAGATCATGCCTTGAACGCAGGGCAATCACTTGTAGCGGAACTGGAATCCGTATTGTTAACAGATTAGGCTTTTTGCTTAATGGGAGAGGAGGAGGTGAAGGACTGCCTCTCTCCTTAACACCAAGAATTCATGTTCACAAAATCTTCACAAAATGAACTATTCTTTTGGAATTAAGGTACTTGTATATATCTAGGAAAACTTGTAAATTATGTTTAATACTATTGTTATATTATGAAATTGAGGGTTGGAGCATGATGATGAGCGAGAATTCTTTGTTATCCATTATTGAAAAAACGAGGCAGGAAATGATTGAATTAGCTCAACTTTATGGGTACTCCAATCCTAATGTAGTCCAATGCAGTCAGCTGCTGGACCAACTTTTAAATACATATGACAGGAATACTGTAAAACATTAATACATGAAAAAGCCTTCCATTTGACGGAAGGCTCTGGCTATCGGAAAACCTTCGATAGCCTTTTTTATTCTTTTTCTTTAATGATTCACCGTTGCTTTAATTAGGACCTTCAACTCACAATAAATAATTGGTGAATTTGCTAAGAAAAAGAGTCTAGGTAAAGTAAAAATGAATTTTTTTCTATTGATCTATTTATCCTCCGGCAACCCACCTTTTCGTTTTCCTTTTGAAAAAGTTTGACCTTTTTAGTGAGCATTTAGTCAATGAAGGATAATAACAAAGATTAAATAATGCTAGTCAATGGGTTTCATGACTGCAACTTGCCTATCTGCATAAAGGAAGTAACCTACTTATTGAGTAGAAAAGTGTGTTGCAATATATTTGTTGATTTGCCTCCCTGTTGATTGGAGCGTAGGGCATCGACTCCTGCGGGATATAGAGGTCACTGGAGACCCCGCAGACGCCATAGCGCCGAGGAGGCTCCAGGACCTCTCCGCGGAAAGCGAATGCCCGGAGCGGAAATCAACAGGCCCAGTAGCAGGGACAAAAAATAGATATTGATGTTTAGATTCTGAGAAGTAAAAATTGCCGAAAAAAAATACTCTTACCAGACAATCTAATCCTTCCAATTGACGGAAGGCTTTTTTTATGGAATAATTTCCAGCCAAATTGCAAAGTTTAAAAGAGAAATTGAACAAATTACAACCATATTTTTTGAGGTGCAAAAAGTGATGATGGAAACAAAAAAAGAGCGAAGATATATCATCTTTGCCTTGCTTGTTTTAGCAGTCTATCTTTCTCCGTTATTTATCCTTCAGGAAAATGCTCATATTCGGGTTCACGATAATTTGGACTCTAACATCGCCTGGTATAAGGTCTTGGCAAGGAGCGGCGAAATGTTCGGCGGTGTTGAAGGGGCAGTTCCGCAAATTATTAATGGGCTCCTTTCAAGGAATGCCTTTGGAACGGAGTACAGTGTTATTGTTTGGCTTCATTCTTTGCTGCCAACGATGACGGCCTATGCGTTGAGTCAGGCATTAACGAGAGTTACTGCATTTTTAGGGATGTATTTGCTGTTAAAAAATCATTTTCTTCCTGATGGGCGCTGGCTTTCATTAAACATTGCCACGGCCCTGGCCTTTGCCCTGACGCCGTTTTGGCCATCTGGGATGTTGAGTACATTAGGGATGCCGCTTGCTCTGTGGGCGTTTTTAAATATCCGCAGCGGTAAAGGTTCTTTAAAGGATTATGCGGTGTTAACCTTCCTGCCTTTTTACGCCAGCATCGTTTTGGGTTTTTTCTTTTTTTTAAGTGCGATGGGAGTTTTTTGGCTGGTAGATTGTCTTCGTAAAAAGGACTGGAACCTTCGCTTCTTGTTTGCGATTGTTTATATGACATTTGTGTTTGCAGTCGTTGAGTATCGTTTAGTCTATTCTTTTTTATTTAAAGGCGAACCGAACAGCCGCGACGAATATTTTCATGCGCATCTGCCTTTATGGCGAGCTGTCCGGCTTACCTTTAAAAATTATCTACTTGGACACACCCATGTAATGACCGTTCATACTTTAATCATCCTGCCGGCTACCTTTATCGCTTTTTATTTTATTGTATCGAAAAAGCTGTGGAGGCAGGAAAGAATCTTTGTTTTATTATTTGCCCTAAATTTCTTCTTATCATTATGGTATGCGTTCTGGTTTTATGAAGGCTGGCTGCCTTTGACGAAAAAATTCCACTTTATGGATACCTTTAATTTTGCCCGTTATCATTTTTTACGGCCGATGGTGATCTATGCGAGCTTTGCGTTAGCCCTTAAAATCATCACCATGCAGGGAATCAACTGGGCGAAAACAGCCCAGAGTTTGGCGATAATGCAGCTTCTGGTGCTGGGACTTTTCAATGATGAAATCATTTACCGCGACAAACCGACAGTGAAACAGTTTTATGCCGAGGATTTATTCGCGGAAATTAAAGATTATATTGCCCTGCCCCAGGAGGAGTATCGGGTCGCAAGTATTGGCATCCATCCTGCAATCGCCCAGTTTAATGGTTTTTACACACTTGATACATACAATAATTTTTATCCATTAAGCTACAAACATCAATTTAGGAAAATAATTGAAAAGGAATTGGCTAAAAATAAAACCATTCAAAAGTATTTCGACCAATGGGGCGGGCGCTGCTATATTTATACAGCACAGCTTGGAAAGAGATATATGATAAAAAAAGATTCCAAGCGCCATCTAAAAAACTTGGAATTAAACACAGCTGTTTTTAAGGAAATGGGCGGGCGTTATATTTTTTCAGCTATCCCGATCGATAATGCTGCTAAAAATCAGCTGACACTTGAAAAAGTGTTTGTCACCAAAACGTCTGCCTGGAAAATTTACTTGTATAAGACATTTTAACATCGGGGGTATTAGCAGATGATGGAACCAATCCTTACTATTGTTGTACCGTGCTATAACGAGGAGGAGGTTTTGCCGGAAACGATGGTGAAGCTTCAGCAGCAACTTGAGGAGCTGATTGCCGATTCGCTTGTTTCAAAGCAAAGCAAGCTTTTGTTTGTAGATGACGGAAGTAAGGATCGAACATGGGAACTGATTTATAAAGAGGGGCTGCGAAATAAGTATGTCCGCGGCTTAAAATTGGCCCGCAATGTCGGTCACCAAAACGCACTTGTGGCTGGGCTCCATGCGGCCAAAGATTATTCTGATTGCGTCATTTCGATTGATGCGGACCTTCAAGATGACATTCGGGCCATCCGCGAATTTGTTATGAAATTTAATGAAGGCAGCGAGATCGTCTACGGTGTACGAAAAGGACGGGAAACGGACACCTTTTTTAAGCGAAGCACGGCCCAAGGCTTTTATAAAATGATGAGAAAATTAGGTGTTGACCTTGTGTATAACCATGCTGATTTCAGGCTGATGAGTAAACGGGCCCTACATGAACTGGAGCGTTTTAAAGAGGTGAATTTATTCCTGAGAGGAATCGTACCGCTTCTCGGGTTTCGCACGGATGTGGTGTATTATGACAGGCTCGAAAGACAGGCAGGAGAGACTAAATATCCGTTAAAAAAAATGCTGGCATTTGCCTTTGATGGGATTACCTCCTTTTCTGTTTCGCCGATCCGTTTTGTGCTGGTAATTGGCTTTGTTTCTTTTCTGATGAGTTTATTCTTTGGCGGCTATTTCTTGGCGCTAAAATTTTTAGGCAATACCGAAACAGGCTGGACCTCGATGATTACCTCCATCTGGTTAATCGGTGGACTGCAGTTGATTTCAATTGGCCTAATAGGGGAATATATCGGAAAAATATATAAGGAAACAAAGCAGCGGCCTAAATACATTGTTGATATCGATACGTTAAATCTGCCGATTCCCCGGCGTCATTTACTGAACACTACAAATGATGAAGAACTATATCCTGTAAACCTAAAATAAGAGGAGGGCCTGCCCTCTTCTTTTTTGTCGTACAACCTCCCTCCCATGAATACATATGGATAGACAGGCTTTTTGGGGGGAGAAGAGCAAATGAATGTATTTTTGAGTTATATTTTACTTGGGTTATCGCTGGCTGCTCCCATTGGTCCAATCAATGCAGCGCAAATTGACAGGGGAATCCGGAGTGGCTTTATGCACTCATGGCTGATTGGAGTAGGTGCGGTCGTTGCCGATGGCGTGTATATGCTTGTCGTTTACATAGGAGTTGTAAAGTTCCTCGATACTGAGTTTATGCAGACATTTCTTTGGCTGTTTGGCTTTTTTGTGCTCATTTATACGGGGGTTGAAACAATCCTCAATGCTGGGAAAATTCATTTGAAGCATTATCGGGGAAAGGAACCGCTGTTAAAATCATTTTTGACGGGGTTCTTTATGTCGATTTCAAATCCTTTAACCATCCTTTTTTGGCTAGGAATTTACGGCTCTGTTCTTGCGAAAACGGCCGCTTCTTATGATGCAGGGCGGCTTATATTGTACAGCAGCGCCATTTTTATTGGGCTGTTGATTTGGGACATCATGATGGCGAGTGTGGCCAGCAGCTTTCGAAATTTTTTAACCTCAAGGCTTCTCGTGATAATTTCGATACTTTCAGGTCTATCTTTAATAGCGTTCGGCATGTATTTTGGTTTTCAGGCGATAAGTATTTTATTTTAATCACTTTAGGGAAAAGGCGGCATTTAGCCGCCTTTTTGCCGGATTAAGCAGTTGGCCATGGTTTAAGGATGGTTTTCTTTTTGTTCTTCTCGCTTCTTTTCCATTTAACTCTCATGATTAAGGTAATCGCACCAATCACTCCCACAAACGCAATGCTGATGAAGAAACCAGGTCTGCTGGAAGCATGGAATAAGGTGCCGCTTACCGCAATTACAATCAACAGAATTCCAAGATAATATTTTATTTTATCATTAGCAGTTATCTTAAGAATTTTTCTTGGAGAAATAAGAATAAACATCCAATTATAAAGCAGCATCAATCCGGCAGCCGTCGTTATATATTCATAAATTCGATTTGGCATCAGTAAAGCTGACACGACAGATGCAGTAATGCCGATTATCGTAAGAATTAGTGTAGGCAGCGGAATCTTTAGCTTTCCTTCCTTTGCAAAGCTTGCCGGAGCATCCCCTTCTTTTGCAAGGGTAACTAAAACACTCGTAACTCCATAAAGTGAAGCAGCCATGGTAGAAAAGCCTGCAATTATTAAAGCGCCATTAAAGATATGCGGCACAAACGAAAGGTTGTAAGCATCCAATGCAATAACAAACGGGCTTTCCTTCGCGTTGAATTGCTGCCAATTGACCATGGTGACGGCAATCCCTATCGAAAGGGTATAGATGACCATCAGGGAAAAGAGCATAACCCTGCCGGCCTTTGGAGCTTCCTTAGGGTCTTTTAATTTAGTTGCCATTAAACCCAGAATTTCAATGCCGCCAAAGGCATAATAGGCAAAAATAACAGCAGACCACAGTCCTTTCATTCCGCCAGGAAAGAAATCCTTTTTGCTGTTAGGATACTGAATCGGACGGTCACCATCAATCACGCCAAATAAGGCCAACAGGGCAATAATAATAAACATTAAAATGGCTGCCACCTTTAAGACAGCAAGAACATTTTCCAGCTTATTTAAAATGCCTACACCAATTAAAATGATGGCCAATCCTAGGATGGCGTAAACGGCAGCAAATACCCAGAGGGGAATGTTTGGGAACCAGAATCGTGAAAAAATAGATAGTGCGGTCATTTGGCTTCCCATAATCAAAACTTCTGAACACCAATAAACCCAGCCGCTGCTAAACCCAGCCCATCTGCCGTAAGCCTTTTTGGCATAAGACCTAAAGCCGCCCTCGAGCGGCTCTTTGGCGGTCATTTTTGATAGGGCATCAAATACAAAATAGGTGCCAAGCGCAGCGATTAAATAGGCAATTAAAATGGACGGTCCCGCCATCCTAATTGCCAAGCTCGAGCCCAGGAAAAAACCTGTCCCAATTGTACAGCCAATCCCAAACAAGGAAAGCTGCCACCAGCGCAAAGTAGTTTCCTTTGCGCCAGACGTTGACTTACCCATATAATATCTCCTTTTATACTGGTCTTGGTCCCGGCTATACGTTGCGCCCAGTGGCACCTGGTGATTTGTCAGTAATGCTTTGGTTATTATAATCTTCATCATTTAGGCCAGGCATTTGTCTTCTATCCGACCCTAAATACTCTCCCTGGTGTTTTTCTTGCACCTTTTTAAACTTATCAAAGTTTTCATTTACCAAATTAATCCCTCTTTTCTAATGCTCAAATATATTTCTTAAGATATACTCCTGCCCGTTTCTTATTCAATCTTGAAAGGATGTTCGTTTGTTTTTTGATGGAATTAAATTTTTATTACATAAACCGCCGCGAAACAAATGAAACTAATGAGGAACTAGACTAAATTGGACACATCAGGCATGATATAGATTTTTTATGACAAACGCTTTTCTAATGAAAGGGGTAGATTTGGATGTTATCGACAGAAAAGCTGGCTGGTTTGCGCTTGCAATTATTAGAGGAAAAGAGTGAACTGGAGGCACATTTGGAGCAAAATGACCACTTGGGTTTGGAAAGAGGCCATGCTCATGAGTCAATGGGGGAATTATCCTCCTACGACAATCATCCGGCCGATGAGGCGACGGAGTTATATGAGCGGGAAAAAGATAATGCCTTACTGGAACACTATAAATTAGAGCTCTATAATGTTAATCAGGCTTTAGAGGCGATGGAAAATGGGACATACGGGAAATGTGCGGTATGCGGCAAAGAGATTCCACTAGAGCGTTTGGAAGCCTTGCCGAACACTACCTACTGCATTGAGCATAGCCCGGATCAGGTGACCTCTCATAAACGTCCTGTCGAAGAAGGTGTCCTTATGCCGCCATTTGGTAAATTTGATATGGATGAAAAGGACGAGAGCGTTGCCTTTGATGCAGAGGATTCCTGGCAGACAGTTGCCCAATGGGGAACGTCGGACACGCCATCCGACCTGGCCTTCCCGCAGGATGATTATCAGGACGTGTACGTTGAGGCAGATGAAAATATCGGCTATGTCGAGGACTATGAAAATTTTGTCGGCAATGATATGTATGGAAAAAATATCACCGTTTATCCTAATCCACAGCATGAAAAATATGAGGATTCACTTGATGAAGAAGGCATCATGACAAGCTTCGGGGATTTACCTGCTTATGAACATGACCCGTATGTGGACCGGGATGATAAGCAAAGGAACTGATTCAAAAAAAAGAAAACAGCTTTCAAACGAGAGCTGTTTTCTCTGATTTTTACTCTGATTTATTGTTATTCAGTGGAATGTCTGCACCGTCTTCATTTTCGATGACGGCACCGATTTCACCCTCGGCATAGACATCGCTTACCTGCTCATGCGTCGTGGCAAAACCGGTGGAAAGTGGATCGCTATTTTGATAATAACTGGCATGAAAGAAACTGCCCGCTACTTCAGTTCCTTTTTTGGGGTCTTTTTTCACCATGTATCTCTCTCCTTTTTGTTATAATTGTCTAGCTGCAGTGCCTGGTTAAGGCGTATTCGCTTTTCGTGTTACATCTGTATTGTTTCTTTTTATTTTAGTCTTACTCCTATAAAATAAATCCATGGAAGGGGCACTATATATGAAGAAGAGAAATGAATTTCCATCGCAGGAACAATTGGATCAGGCATTTCACTTTTTGCATGATGAAATTAACAGAATCTCGATAATCGAAGAAATTGAAATGATTAAAAAAGAAAAAGACGGGCATGAAGAGTAAAGGGAGCAGCTTGGGCTAGTTTTAGGGGGTTGTTATGGGAACAAGAGAAGCTTTGGCAAAAAAAATTGCCTGGATAAGTGTCATAAGTAATATTATCCTTACTTTAGGAAAAATGATAATAGGCTGGTATGGCCATAGTGATGCCGTATTTGCCGATGGAATCCATTCGGCTGCCGATGTTTTTGCATCCGTTATTGTTCTGCTTGTTATCAAAATTGCCAATAAACCTGCCGATAAGGAGCACCCATATGGACATGGGAAAGCAGAGGTCATTGTTTCAGGTATTGTGGGTATTTTATTGTTCCTTGTGTCCATTTATCTTGTATTCGAAGGGATTACAGGTTTCTTCAAGGAAGTCGAATCACCGAGCCTTTTGGCGATGTGGGTGGCGGTATTTTCTTACGTTGCAAAAGTGGTTTTATATAGAAGTTCTATGAACGTGGCCAAACAGAATAACTCAAAAGCAATTGAAGCAATCGCTTTTGATCACAAAGCCGATATTGTTGCTTCGCTTGCGGCTGCCATTGGTGTTCTGATGTCCATCATCGGTGAACGCTTTTCGATTCATCTTCTGCAGTACGGTGATAAGGTAGCAAGTATTTTTGTTGCCTATCTCATTTTTAAAATTGCCAAAGAAATGTTAACTGAAGCATTCGATATTTTACTGGAGCGGAATATTAACAATGAAACCATTCAAGAATATATTGCTATTATCAATGAATTTTCCGATGTGAGGCGGATCGACCGCATTAGGGCTAGAGAACTCGGTCATTACATTTTAGTTGACTTACGGATTTCCATCGACCATTTTAAGACCATTAAGGAAGGGCATGATCTTGCCAGATCTATCAAGGTAAAGCTGATGGAACAGCATGACAATATCGAAGAAGTGCTTATTCATTTAAACCCTTATTTTCCGGATTAAAAATAATTTACCAAAAAAAACTGATTTGTACTTTCGGAAATTTGGGTTTATGATAGGATTGGTATAGGGTGCTGCATCTTGCGGTACCCTTAAAAAAAATAAAATAACACTACAGTAAAGGAGTTGATATTTTTGAGTTATTCCATAGACCCTGACCCTGAAAGGAGCGGGGAAGTCAATGTGTTTTTTGAATTGATGAAATTGGCTGCTACAAGAATATCAACTCTAAAAAAAGGCGGTTGGCTTCCTCAAAAATGAGAGTGAGGAGGTTTTGGCATGTTGGAAATTTTTAAAAGCACTGAGACAAGAATGTTAGAAAAGGTGGATGCCATTTCAAAGGGCTGCTGGGTAAATATGTACGCCCCGACAGCAGAAGAAATAGCCAAAGTTTCAAATGACGCACAGGTCGACATCGACATTATCAAAGACGCGCTGGACGATGAAGAGCGCCCAAGGATTGAGCGTGACGATGGCAGAATCTATATTATCGTCGACTTTCCTTATATCGTTCATGACGATACAGGCCTTGCTGTTTACGAGACAATCCCAATCGGCATTATCTTGACTGATGAAAATATTATTACCGTTTCTTTGAAGGACTCGCCAATTATTGATGAATTCCGGAAAAACAGGGTAAAGGAATTTTACACCTTCAAAAAAACACGTTTTGCCCTGCAGATATTATTTGTCATTTCATCTTATTATCTTCGATATCTAAAACAAATCAATAAGAAAACCAATGAGATTGAGCGGGTTGTCCATCAATCCTTGAAAAATAAAGAGCTTTACGCATTTCTTGCGTTGGAAAAAAGCTTGGTTTACTTCACTACTTCTCTAAAGTCAAACAAGGTCGTTATGGATAAAATTTTGCGCTTTAATTACTTGAAAATGTATGAGGAAGATAAGGATTTATTAGAAGATGTGATTATTGAAAAAACACAGGCGATCGAGATGGCGGAAACCTATCATTCTATTTTAACGGGAATGATGAATGCATTTGCCTCGATTATCTCAAATAACCTGAACATCGTTATGAAATTCCTAACTTCCATCACTATTATTCTTGCACTGCCGACGATGGTGGCGAGTTTTTACGGAATGAACGTAGAGCTTCCATTTGAGAAAAACACCTATGCATTTGCCATCCCATTGATTCTCTCGGCTTGTTTAGCCTGTTTAACGGCCTATATCTTTTGGAAGAAGAAATATTTTTAAAAGTCAAAACCGTCCCTTGGAAGAGGGGCGGTTTTTTATGCTGCAAGAGCTCACGATTAGTAAGACTATAATTTTTTGCAGTTAATTTTTAAAAAATAAATAATTTTCCCAACATTAGATAGCTTGACTACCAGTCATCGGTTGTGATTTTTCCGAATAGTTTTTTGTATCAGCGCTAAACGCTGTACATACTTTTCGGAGGGAGTTTCTGGATGAAAAAGAGAAGATTATTGGGGACGGTTCTACTCAGTGCAGTCATGGGAATTTCGACGTTTGCTTCAGGTGCCTTTGGACAAACAAGCAGTCATGAGTCTTACCGAGTATTCATTCAAGGCCCGGTAGTGGAAAAAGCCAAAGCTAAAGCCAACTATGGTGTCCGCTGGGATTTTGGAGCGGAGGGCTTTACGACTACTGTCAATTCCCAGCAATACCAAGCACTTTTGAAAAATAAAAACCTGACAATTGAAAATCTCCCGGAAATGCAGCTCACAGATAAACCGGAGCCTAAGGCAAAACCGGGGGGCGGGACTGCTACGGGACCAAGTGACAGGACGCCATGGGGAATAGAGGCAATTTATAATGATGCCAGTATTTCAGCGACATCCGGCGGAAGTGGAATAAAGGTTGCGGTGCTGGATACAGGGGTTATTAATCATGACGATTTGAAGGCGAATATTGAACAGTGCAAGGATTTTTCACAAATGAAGACCAATTTAGTAGATAACAGCTGCAACGATGGCAACGGCCATGGTACCCACGTTTCCGGTACTATCCTTGCTAACGGGGGCAGCACTGGAACCGGAATTTATGGGGTTGCTCCGGGTGCAAAGCTTTGGGCCTATAAGGTGTTAAGTGACCGCGGATCAGGATATTCGGATGATATAGCTAATGCCATTCGAATGGCTGCCGATGAAGGAGTTCGTACTGGTTCCAAGGTCATCATCTCAATGTCGCTAGGCTCAAGCACAAAGAGTACCCTCATCGAAGATGCCGTTAATTATGCATATGGCAAAGGTGTGCTTGTTGTCGCCGCCGCTGGAAATGATGGACCTGGTACAAATACCATCGGCTACCCTGGCGCTCTTGTAAACGCTGTAGCTGTGGCTGCATTGGAAAATGTTCAGGAAAATGGCACCTATCGTGTCGCAGATTTCTCATCACGTGGAAATCCGGCAACGGCAGGTGATTATATCATCCAGGAACGTGATGTTGAAGTTTCCGCTCCGGGAAGAGCGATTGAGTCGACGTGGAATGATGGAGGCTATAACACGATTAGCGGAACATCCATGGCAACCCCTCATGTTTCCGGGCTTGCAGCGAAGCTATGGGCGGCAAATACATCCTGGTCCCATACCCAGCTCCGCACCGAACTACAAAACCGGGCAAAATTAGTTGATATTAAAGGAGGCTCTGGAGCAGCAACAGGCGACGACATCGCATCAGGTTTCGGTTTCCCTAGAGTAAAATAATAATAATAGGTGGCGGGGGCACAGGCCCCCGCCGTTTTGACACATGATTCCTTCTTGGCTAAATAACCACTAGGTAGCGAAAAGAGCCTCTCCTTTACTATTTTACAAATAGTCTGAAAAAAATATATTTAAGAAAAGAAAGTATTGTTGTAAAATAGTGTAAAAAAGAGAGGCAAGCTGGTGACATAATGGAATTTGGAGCACTGATCAAATACTATCGTACCCAGAGAGGAATCACCCAGGCAGAGCTTGCTAAAGGGATATGCTCGGTTCCCCATTTAAGTAAAATTGAGAACAACTCTAAAGAAGCAAACGAAGAGACCATCGCCCTTCTGCTTGAACGGCTGCAAATAAGCATGGAAGAGATGGAGGAAAATGAGGAAAAAATAAAAGTACTCATACGAGAATTTAGCAACAGGATTAACTTTTATTTAAAAGAAGAAATTGAAGAGACTTATCAGAAATTAAAATTGATAGAACATTTAATTCCGTTTTCAAAGTATATCTATATTTGGGAGTTATTTAAATATAGGTATCTATTATTTAAGGGGAAAATGGACGAAGCAGAGCAACAAAAGGATTTATTGTATAAGCAAAAGAAAAATTTTTCCCAACATGAAGAGTATTTATTTCGATATTATAATGCGGTATTTTTAATGTGGAAGGGTCAGTATAAAAATGCCGATGACATTTTTGATACCCTTCATACTGAAAATAACTATCAGGCAACAGATGGAGAATTCCTTTACCATCGGGCTCTGGTTAAGAGTTCCTTAGAGCAGTCAGGTCATGCCATTCATTTTGGTAAGCTGGCGCTGCAAATGTTTATGAATCAGCACAACTTTATCCGGATTCTTCATACCCTCATGCTGTTAGGAATAAATTATACAAACTCTAATATTTATGAAGAAGCGGAAGAATGTTTCCAACATATTATCAGGAATGCCGAATTACTGAAGGAAAAACAGCTGCTTCCACAGATTTACCACAATATGGGGCATTTACAGTTTAAAATGAAGCACTTTGATCAGGCATTGTTTTACTACGAAAAAAGTCTCGAGCTTCAACCCAATATTAATCAGCATTACCTGGTTACCCTGTATTCCATAGGGGAAATAAATTATCTTTTAGGATCACAAGAAAAATCTACGGAGTGCTTTCAGGAAGTAAATTCTTTGGCGAAGGATCTCGGGGCAAAAAGATACAGGCTCTTAAGCGAGTACTATCTCCTGCTGATGGCTTCACCAGTAAAAGGATATAAATTTTTAGAATCAAAGGTAATACCATATTTGGAAGAAGTTAATGAATCTATTGAGGACCTTACCCATTATTACAAAATGCTTGCAGATTACTACAATGGAAAAGGTATGGTTTTGGAAGCTTTCAATTATTTAAATAAAATAACATAAAAAAGGAGGCAAATTTATGAAGAAGGTAGTTATCGGAGTAATTCTATCCGTTTCAGTGCTTGGATTGTTCACTTTTGCAGGCAACGGGAAGGTACAAAAGACTAGTAGTGATGTAGCAATTTCAACTTACATGTCTTCGCCACCGCCAATTCAACCGCCAATCGGTTGATTTTAAAAAATCCCTGATTATTCAGGGATTTTTTTTGTGCATACTAAGTAGTAAATTTTTTGAAGAGGTGTTTCTTATGACCGATAGTAACAAAGAGCCGCAGTTTCAAAGCGGGAAGGCAGAAGACAAGTCCGATAAAGGGCTTTACGGATTAGATCCGGAAATGAGCTTATTATCTGTGAATTTTGCCACGACGGAAAATCCCTTCCTGAATGAACACTATCAGGAAGACTCGAAAGAAAACCAATAAAAATGGTTATGCTATTCATAATGTGTTTAAATTTTTGGCAGTGATTTGGGAGGTATTTTAATGAAATCTTTTGTGGTAAGTTTTCATCAAGAAGATAATGTTGATACGATGCAGGTTCAGAAATTAAATCAAGAGGAATTTGAAAAAGCGACAGAAGGCGGTACAAGACATCTATTTGAACTGGACACAAACATAGGCCTTTTCATTTTTTTCGATGGAGCAGACAAAGACGGGGACATCTCCTACATGGTGCTCCAGTATGAAGAAGACAACGAAGATCCGGTTGCCTGCTATTCCTTCCAGCTTAAGGATTTTTACGAATTTATGGCCCTCTACCTGAATGATTTTGAATTTAATGAAGAACAAGACGAACAGGACGAAGAAGAATACGGCCCGGTTCATCATTTAGCGCATTTACTATTTCATATTGCGGGTGAGGGCAGGGATTTGGAGGTTTAAACAGTAAAAGGACGCCAATTTTAGGCGTCCTTTTACTGTTTTTGGTCTAAAAACTGGTTACTGCAGTCTTTAAAAAGGGTAATTTCATGAATTTTGGCACCCAAGAAGGGAAAATTACATCTTTTAAAATTTCTATCGGCGAATTTTGCACTTCTATCGGCGAATTCAGGGGTTCAATCGGCGAATTCGAGACTTCAATCGGCGAATCAAAAAAGCACCAGACCCCCAAACAGGATCCAGTGCTCTATTTTACCCCCGCGAACCTTCTTTATTTACCTCAACCCGAGCTTTCCCCATAAAGAATATTGTCACCGCCGCCAAAGCAATAGGAATCAACGTAAGCGTAAAGGTATAGGTAATTGATTCCGCCAGCGCATGAATGATCTTATCTAAAATAACACCAGGAATTTTCGCACGTTCACTTGCTTCAAAGATTTCTCGAGGATCACCCATTTTAAACCCACCGCCGCCCTGTCCGCCAGCGCCTTGCATTCCCTTAAATGCCTCTTTCAAACGATCTGTAAAGACATTATTTTGAATCGTACCGTAAATCGTTACCCCCAGCGTCATTCCAAACGAGCGCAGAAATGAGTTCGTGGAGTTCGCTGTACCTCGATATTGCGGCTCTAGGTTATGAAGCGAGGCGGTGGGCAGAAGGGAGAAGGAGAATCCGACGCCAAAGCCGACAAGAATCATAAAAATGGTCAACATCAAGCGGGACGTATCCTCGGTCATGGTACCTAAGCAATACATGCCAACAACATATGAGATTATCGATATCACCATCAAATTCCGATAAGACGTTTTTGTTAAAAAAATACCTCCGATAGAGCTCCCGGCAACAGATCCGAGCATCATCGGGGTTAAAATCAAGCCTGCATTTTTAGCTGTTCCGCCGTAAACCGCCTGCACAAAAATCGGAATAAACACTGTCAAAATAATAAACGTGCCGCCATATAAAAAGGCGAGAATCTGCGATGCAGCAAACAACCGTCTTTTAAAAAGCCATAACGGTAAAATCGGTTCTGCAGCCTTGAATTCCGCTATAAAAAATGCAACGAAAAAGACCACAAAACTAACAAACAGGCTGATAATCAGAGCAGAATTCCAATCATATTCTTTTCCGCCCAGCTCCAACGCGAACATAAGGCTGACAACCGAAATGACCAGGGTAACCGCGCCAAGCCAATCAATTTTTAGCTTTGAATGCTGTAAGGATTCATGATAATAACGAACAATTAAAATAATCGAAACCAGTCCAAGTGGGATATTAACATAGAAAATCCAATGCCAGCTGATATAATCTGTAATATAAGCACCCAAAAGTGGGCCAAGTACGCTTGACAGGCCGAAAACAGCGCCAAGCAGGCCGGTCATCTTTCCACGTTTCTCTGGGGGAAAAATATCAAAGACAATCGTAAAAGCGATCGGCATTAAGGCGCCGCCGCCAATGCCCTGAATGGCTCGGAAAATACTTAATTGAACAATGGTTTGCGATAATCCGCAGAGGGCCGAACCAATCAAAAACACCGTTAACCCAAACAGGAAAAAGCGTTTCCGCCCATACATATCGGATAGTTTCCCGAAAATCGGCATGCCAGCCATGACGGCTACCATGTAGGCAGATGTGACCCAAACAAATTTATCGAGCCCGCCAAGGTCAGAAACAATCGTCCCCATAGCCGTGGCCACAATTGTGTTGTCCATGGCAGACATCAAAATGGCCAGAAGCAGACCGGCTGTCACCAGGTTAATATTGCTGTCATGTTTGATCATAAAAGTCTCCTTATTCAATTTTCATCTAATGGGCCATAGGCCAAGAAACCTCCTACGCATCAATTTTAACTGACAGCCGACAGAAAATAAATTTGAATTTTTAATAAAAAAAATCCCCTTACAAAAGGGGATACTCGTATCACTGGGTAAACTCCAGTTATAATTAAGCTTTTAAAACATCATGGTCAACGTAGCGCTCACCATTGATTTCGCTGATCACATTAATGGCAACCTTTGCGCCGTCACCGGCAGTAATAATTGTATGTACGCTGACACCAGCAGCAGTACCGGCAGCCCAGATACCGTCAATGTTTGTTTTTCCTTCGGCATTTACATCAAAAACTGTTTTGATTCTTGGTTCTGTACCTGGCTTTGTATTTAATCCAGCCTTTTCAGCAAGGTCAGTCAAAGCGCCAGTTGCAATAATGACATGTTTTGCTTCGAACGTTTTTTGATCTGTCTCTACTGAAAATCCAGCATCAGTTTTTGTAATGTTTGTAACGGTCGCTTGAACAATTTCCGCACCGAATTTGCGAGCCTGTTCTTTTCCGGTTTCCACAAGTTCAGGGCCTGTAATTTCTTTTACACCATAATGGTTTTCAATCCAAGCGCGTTTAGTCATGCTCTTATCATTATCAATAACCAATGTTTGTTTCCCAGCTTTTGCAGTAAATAAAGCAGCACTAGCGCCAGCAGCGCCTGCACCAACGATGACAACATCAAACATATCAAAACCTCCAATTTTTTATTTTTCAATATTAATGTAGCCAATTACAAACTAAAAGTAAAATGAACTGCTTATTTCAAACCTTTTGTAAAACGAAATAAAAATAAAAAGAACCATCATTTCCGTCTAAGGTTTAATGGTTCTTAGGTTCATTTCCTGTATAAGCATTTTATGATATTTCCTGTGCTCTAGATTGCGCCTTTGCAGTCGTTTTCCTTTTTGTATAAAGAACATAAAATAAACCAACGCCGATTAAAATATAAAATGCGCAAATGAAATACATCGAGCTATATTCCATTTTGGCGGCAATTATGCCCACTAAAAATGACCCAAATGCAATACCTGTGTCGTAAATGGATAAAAATGTTGCTGTCGCCAAGCCTCTTTTTCGAGGTTCTGCATTTTGAATCGCAATCGTTTGGAAGGTTGGAAAAAGTGTTCCCCAGCCTAACCCGATTAGACCTGCTGAGAGGAGGAACGTAAACGCTCCATTACTTTGGCTCAAGACGACCATTCCAATTGCAAATAGAATGAGACATGGATATGAAATCACATTTGGACCATATAAATCCAGCCATTTTCCCGTAAATGGTCTTGAAATTAGCAGTACCACCGCATAAACGACAAAGAACAAGCTCGAAACATGCTCCAAATGAATTTGGGCTGCATAGATGGATACAAAAGAAAGCAGCGCTGAATAAACAATTGCCAGGAAACCGCCGACGATGGCAATCGGAACAGCGGAAGACTCAAACAGATTACGTACTGAGAATGCTGCAGCCGCCTTCTGTTCGTCTTGTTCCTGTTTCGGAAGCTTAACGCTTAGTCCGGTAATCAACGCGCCAATTGCCACTGCAATGCTTATGATAAACATGATTTTAGCGCCCCATTGCTGCATCGTCATCAACCCGACAAATGGTCCTAATACCATGGCCATATTGGTTGATAAGACGAAATAACCCATTCCTTCCCCTCTTCGTGAAAAAGGAATGATGTCAGCAACGATCGCTCCCGCCGCTGTTGTTGCCATACCAAAACCGATACCATGCAGCAGGCGAATCACTAAAAATCCAGCTGTTGTTTTAGGGAATAGGTAAAAGGGAGCCGCTGCGGCAAAAAGAATCAGCGCGGTTAACAGCACCTTTTTGTTTCCAGCACGTTCAAGCCAGTTACCTGCAAGCGGCCGCGAAATAATAGCAGAAAGCAAAAAGACGGTTGTCATTAATCCTGCCTGTGAAGCACTTGTGTGAAGCTCATTCAACGCATAGCTTGGAAGTGTCACTAGCAAAATATAAAAGGCCAAAAATAAGAAAAAGTTACTTGCCGAAATACCAATAAAATTTTTTGTCCATAATTTTGGTTTGTTAGACATTAGATGCACTCCTTTTAATAAAGCTGTTCAAGCCAGCTTTTTTGCAGCTGATAAAGCTCCTCCTTATGTGATTTTGGGAGCAACGATTTATTCAATTCGATGACGATTTTCTCCCACTCCGGATATTTGGCATGCGCCTCATCCGTTAATTGAACTCGTTTTTCACGTTTATCCTGACCGGGAATCTGTTTAACGTAGCCTTGTTTAACCATGCGCTGGATTGTTCGGGTCATGGGAGGGGCTTCAACAGCTAAATATTCACTGAGCTCTTTTTGAGTTAATGAGCCTTTGTTTTTTAAAACAAAAATAACGGCCCATTGCGAACCGTATAATCCCGTTGGTTTCAATGCTTCATTCAGTTTGTTCGTAAGACGTCTTGATAATTGATGAAGGGTATGGATTAATTCGTGATTGATCATAAATACGCTCCAAATTAATAATTAGTTACCTAGGTAACTATAATGGATATATTATTAAATGTCAAGAAATGTTCACAATATGTCGACCTTCCTAAACAAAAAAAACTCCGCGGAACATTATTCCGCGGAATCTTGCATAAGACTATCTTGACACATTAAAATACCTAGCCTCTGGATGGGCGAAAACAATGGCAGAAACAGATGCTTCAGGCTCCATCATACAGCCATCTGTTAACTGGACACCGATATCCTCCGGCTGGATTAGCTTAAAGAGCTTCTTCTGATCTTCCAGCTCAGGGCAGGCAGGGTAACCAAATGAGAACCGCTGACCTTGATAATGGGCCGCAAAACGGTCCTGCATGGTAAAGGTTAGAGGATCCGGGAAGCCCCAGCGGTCACGCATCTGCCGGTGAATCAATTCTGCCAGACCTTCGGCACTTTCAAGAGCGAGGGACTGCAGGGCATGGCTTTCAAGGAAGCGGCCGGATGCTTTAAACTGATCAGCGTGCTCGCGAATGCCCCTTCCGGCAGTTACCGTAAAGAAGCCGACATAATCCATCACGCCGCTATCGACTGGCTTTAGGAAATCTGCCAAACATAAATATGGTGCAGATTCCTGACGAGGAAAATCAAACGTCTCAATAACCTGTTCAGGATTTTCTGGATCATAAATATGAACCTTATTTCCCTCTGATTGTGCCGGGAAAAATTGATAGACGGCCGCAGGTGTAATCCAGCTATTTGCGCTGGCATCCGCGAGCAGATTATCAACCATGTCTTTTACTTTCCAAGCCTTCTCATCCTTCTCGGCCAGCAATTTTGAAATTTTCCCTTTAACTCCAAGATGGTGGCCCAACAGCATCTGCATATTGATATATGGTTCAATGTGCGACAAGGAATAGGATTTTAGGACATGCCGTTTTGTATCTTTTGGAATAAAAACTGGAACCTCAGTAGAGATAGCAGCCCTTTGCTTTACAGCCACTGAAGCGGCAGACCGGACTGGCAGCTCTCTTGGAACATCTAAGGAGGCCAGCTTTTCCTGTTTTTCGGCAAACAATTTTTCAAGCTCCTCTGGGGATTGAAGCTGGTTAGCGAGTGCTAAGCCATTCATCGCATCCTTTGCGTAAAGAACAAGTCCTTCGTATTCCTTGGCAATTTTCGTATCCGTAAATTTGCGGGAAAGTGCCGCACCGCCTACAAGAATAGGGAGGGAGATGCCTGCTTCCTTCATATCCTGTGCCGTTAACACCATTTGCTGGGCCGACTTTACCAAAAGACCGGAAAGTCCAACCATGTCCGGCTGTATCTCGCGAATGGATTTAATCAATTCAGCGGGTGCTACCTTAATCCCAAGATCAATGACTTCGTAGCCGTTATTGCTGAGAATAATATCGACCAGGTTTTTCCCAATATCATGGACATCGCCTTTTACCGTGGCCAAAATGACCTTTCCTTTTGAGGCAGACACATCGCCTTTTTCCATAAACGGTTCCAAGTGGGAAACGGAGGCTTTCATGACCTCTGCACTCTGGAGAACTTCGGCGACGATTAACTGGTTATCATTAAACAGCCGTCCAACTTCCTTCATCCCGTCCATTAACGGGCCGTTGATAATATCAAGCGGAGCAGGGTACTTCGCAAGCGCCTCATCTAAATCCGGAAGGAGCCCTTCCTTTGTACCTTCGACAATATAGTAGCCGAGCCGTTCCTCAAGACTCATATCGAGTGTAGTGCCTTTTGCTTCCTTCTTTTTATCCCGATAAAAATCAGTGAAAACAGCCAATGTTTCATCGGTAGTATCGAATAATAGAGCTTCCGCCAGTGCCACTTCCTCTTTGGAGATGGAAGCAAAGCGTTCCAGCTTTTCTGTATTGACAATCGCATAATCCAGTCCCGCCTGGGTGCAATGGTAGAGGAATACAGAATTCAAAATTTCCCTGCCGACAGGGGGCAGCCCAAAGGATACGTTACTAATGCCAAGTATCGTTTGTACACCGGGAAGCTGTTCCTTGATTAACCGGATGCCATCAACCGTGGCTTTAGCGGAACCAATATATTGCTCATCCCCTGTACCTACAGGAAACACTAATGGGTCAAAAATTAAGTCTTGTGGCTTCAATTTATATTTGTTGACTAAGATATCATGAGAACGGCGGGCAATTTCCAATTTACGTTCTGCAGTAACCCCCATGCCGGTTTCATCAATAGTCCCGACAACAACGGCAGCCCCGTAGCGGTGAATTAACGGAACTACCGCTTGGAAACGCTCTTCGCCGTCCTCAAGGTTAATGGAGTTAATAATCGCTTTTCCCTGCGAGTACTTCAACGCCTTTTCAATAACCTTTTCATCTGTTGAGTCGATGACAAGCGGCACCTTTACCTTTTTGACGACTTCTGTGATGAATTTTTCCATATCGATAAGCTCTTCACGGTCCGGGTCAGCAAGACAGATATCGATGACGTGAGCTCCGCCTTTTACTTGGGCCCGGGCGACTTCTGCCGCTTCTTCAAATTTACCTTCAGCTATCAAACGTTTAAATTTACGTGACCCAATAACATTGGTACGTTCTCCAACCATGATCGGCCTTAAAGTTGGATCATCGTAAATGAACGGTTCAATTCCTGAAACCATATGATGGGAGGATGGCTGGAATTCCCTTGGCTTGTAATCCTTCATTGCATCGGCAATGGCGCGAATGTGATCAGGGGTCGTACCGCAGCAGCCGCCGACAATATTGAGCCAGCCATGAGCGGCAAAGTCACCCAGCTTTTTCGCCAGTGTTTCCGGTGTCTCATGATAGTGGCCCTCCTCGTCAGGCAGGCCAGCATTCGGATAGCAGCTGACTGCCGTTCCAGACAGATTGGCGAGCGAGCGCACATGGTCCTGCATAAACTCCGGTCCTGTTGCGCAGTTCAACCCAACAGCCACTGGATTCATATGTTCGATGGAAATATAAAAGGAATCAATCGTTTGCCCCGCCAAAGTCGTTCCCATTGGCTCGATTGTTCCGGAAATAAACAGCGGCAATGTTTTGCCGGTTTTTTCAAACGCTTTTTCGATGCCGACATAGCCAGCCTTAACATTCAGCATATCTTGAGAAGTTTCTAGAAGGAGCAGGTCAACTCCGCCGTCAATCAAGCCAATTGCCTGTTCCTCATAGGAGGCAGCCAGCTCATCAAAGGTTGTTCCGCCGGTAACGCTTAATGTCTTTGTCGTAGGTCCCATGGAGCCGGCCACATAGCGAGGCCAATCCTCGGTGGAAGCTGCCTGAGCTTCCTTCACAGCAATCATCGCAGCAATTTTATTGATTTCATAAGCTTTATATCCAAGCTGATACTCATCTAAGACAATGCTGGTGGCACCGAATGTGTTAGTCTCGATGATATCAGCTCCGGCCTCTAAATATTCGCGGTGAATGCGCGCAATAACTGCTGGAGCAGTTAAATTGAGATTTTCATTACAGCCCTCGTACTGTTCACCGCCAAAATCATCAGCAGAAAGATCTGCTTGCTGCAGCATCGTTCCCATTGCCCCGTCCATGACAAGGATGCGTCTTTTCAACTGCTCACTAAATGGTCGTTTCGACATAGCTGTTCCCCCTCAGTTCACACGCACGCTGTCGGGCATAAAGGGCCAGTTCAGCAGTAAGCTCATAGCGTAAAAATGGTGTGATTAAATAAATTCCATTAAATAAATCTAAGGCTGCATCGATTAGCCCCTTGGTAATTTCAACGCCTTCTTTTGCCGCTTGGAGCGGGTTATCATGAAGTGAGGCCATTCGTTCACGAATAGAGTCGGCAATTTTAATGCCAGGTACTTCATTATGAAGGAATTCAGCATTTTTACTGCTGGTAAGCGGCATTAAGCCGATGTAGATCGGTGCTTTTAAATGTTTCGTATGCTCATAAACTTCAAGCAGTTTTTCTTCGGAAAAAACCGGCTGGGAGATAAAATAGTCGGCCCCATGCGCAATTTTCTTCTCCAACCGTTTGACCGCTTTTTCCACCGAGCGGACATTCGGGTTAAAGGCTCCAGCAATGCTGAACGCCGTTTTCTGTCCCAAGTCCTTTCCGGAAAAAGATAAACCTTCATTTAATTGTTTAATCATTTGAATCAGTTCAAACGAAGAAACATCATAAACGGAAGAAGCCCCCGGAAAATCGCCGACACGAGCAGGGTCGCCAGTAATTGCCAGAACATCATGCATTCCTAACGTGTGTAAACCCATCAAATGTGATTGCAGACCGATAATGTTGCGGTCCCGACAGGATATATGGATAAGCGGACGCATTCCTAGTTCTTTTTTTACTAAATAGCCTAAAGATTCATTGGAAATCCTCACTTGCGCAAGAGAATTATCTGCTAGTGTAATCGCATCAATTCCGGCTTCCTTTAAAACCTTTGCCCCTTCAAAAAACTTCGTTGTATCAAGCTTTCTTGGCGGATCCAATTCAACGATAACTGATGGCCGTTCCTGCACAATATCTTGAAGTGGGGCGTAGTCCCGCTTGGCAGGAGGATCTTCAACTATGATTTTCTTTGGTTTTAATTCTACTACTTTATCTGTTATCGGAGCGCTGTTTTTTAATTCGGTGGCAAATGCCCTGATGTGTTCAGGTGTTGTGCCGCAGCATCCTCCTAAAAGTCGGACACCTTGCTTGCGGAATTCAGCCGCAGACCTGCGGAAGTAATCGGCATCACCATCATAATGAAACTTTCCATCCGTATAAGCAGGGAGACTGGCGTTTGGATAGGCTGAAAGAAAGGCTCGCTTAGGCAGTTCGATTTGTTCGAGCGCAACCAGCATATGATGCGGGCCAAGCCGGCAGTTTAGGCCGACAACGTCAGCGCCTAGCCCTTCAAGTCTCTGCAGAGCATCATTGACAGGAGTACGGTCCTGCAAAATTCCTGGTTCTGCAAGGGAAACTTGCGCAACAATTGGCAGATTGGTTTCCTTTCTGGCGATGGTCAGGACGGTTTCAAGCTCTTCCAGGTCGTAGAAGGTTTCGAGTAAAAGCCCGTCAACTCCCTCTAATAAAAGGCAATACAGCTGCTCGCGAAAGCTCCGTTTAATTTCTTCTATTGAAATGGATTTGGGCTTGATGCCACGGTTGCCGCCCAAGGTCCCAAGCACATAGGCACGGTTCTCGGCAGCTTTTTTGGCATTTAGTACAGCGGCGCTGTTGATGTCCTTGACTGAATCCTCTAGCCCGTATCGTCCAAGCTTTAAATAGTTGGCCGCATAGGTGTTCGTTTGAATAATATCGGCACCGGCATCAATATAGGCTTTGTGGATATTCTGAATTTGCTCAGAGCGGGAAAGATTCAATTCCTCAAAACAGGAATCTTTTCCATAGGAATAAAGCATTGTTCCCATAGCCCCGTCGGCTATCAAAATTTGATTTTGTAATTTTTCTAAAAAACTCATCGCTATTCTCCTTGAGAGAGCACATAATTATTCACCTGAAGCTTTTCCAAGGCTTGTGAAAAATCCTTGATTAAATCAGCAGGGTTTTCCAGTCCGACGGATAGGCGAAGCAGGCTATTTTTAATTCCCCTTTTTTCACGTTCCTCCTGAGGCATGGCGGCATGCGACATTTTGGCCGGATAAGACAAAATTGACTCTACTGCACCAAGGCTGACCGCAAAGACAGGGATTTTTACATTTGACACAAAGGTACGCATGGCATCCTCATCAGCAAGCTCAAAAGAAAGGACTGCACCTGCACCGCTTGCTTGCGCCTCCTGCAATTCCTTTTGCGGATGATTTTCAAGCGCTGGGTAATACACTTTTTCAATAGCTGAATGTGACTCTAGGAATCTCGCAATCTCTAAAGCAGCTCTTTGCGATTGTTCAAGCCGGACTTGAAGAGTTTTTAGACCTCTCATCACAAGCCAGGCATCCTGCACACCGAGCACTGCGCCAAACGAATTTTGTAAAAAATAAAGCTGTTTTGCTAATTCCTCGTCTTTTACTACCGCAAGTCCTGCAACCACATCGCTGTGGCCTGAAAGAAACTTAGTGGCACTGTGAAGGACAATATCAGCACCAAGCTCTAACGGCCGTTGCAGTGCAGGAGTTAGGAAGGTATTATCAACAAAAGTCAGGGCGCCAATGGACTTTGCCAACTGGCTGATGGCTTTGATATCGGTCACCTTCAACAACGGGTTGGATGGTGTTTCTACATAAAACGCCTTTGTATTTGGCTTAATTGCTTGCTTGACTTGATCAAAGTCAGTCATATCCACAAACGTATGCTCAATCCCGAAGCGTGTCAAAACTTGTGTTACCATGCGATAGGTCCCGCCGTATACATCTTCTGTAACAATCACATGATCTCCGGAGGAGAGAAGCAGGAAGGCTGTGGAAATAGCGGCCATTCCTGAAGAAAAGGCAAACCCGCGAACTCCGCCTTCAAGTTCCGCAATGATATCCTCCAAGGCTTCCCGAGTCGGGTTTAAACTGCGGGCGTAATCATATTTTCCGAAACTATCAATTTCAAATTGATGAAAGGTGGATGCATGCTGGATTGGAACACTGACCGCTCCTGTTTGTGCATCCATTTTATGACGATTATGAAGCAGCCTTGTTTCAAAACTAAATTCTTCGTGTCCCATTACACATTCACTCCTTCAACCAATTTTGCAAAAGCTTGCTCTAAGTCAAAAATGATATCTCCTGCGTCTTCAATTCCTACAGAAAAACGCAATAGACGGTTACAGACACCTTGTGCAATTCGGATTTCTTCCGGGATATCAGCGTGGGTCTGAGTCGCCGGATACGTGATAAAGCTTTCGGTTCCGCCAAGGCTTTCAGCAAACGAAATCAGTTTTATGTTTTGCAGGAACGGATTTACCCACGTTTCATCTTTAATACGGAAAGAAACCATTCCGCCTCTTCCTGGGTAAAGGACATCTGTCACCGCATCGCTATTAGAAAGAAACTTAACAACAGCCTTAGCGTTTTTCTCATGCCGTTCCATACGGAGCGACAATGTTTTCATCCCGCGCATTAACAACCAGGAATCGAAGGGGCTTAAAACGGCACCCGCACCGTTATGATGGAAGGCCAATGCTTCACAAAGTTCCTTACCCTTCGCAACAATAAGTCCAGCAAGAACATCATTGTGGCCTCCAAGGTATTTCGTTGCACTATGAATCACGATATCTGCACCAAGTGCAATCGGCTGCTGCAGAAGAGGGGTATAGAAGGTGTTGTCCACAATTAACAAAATGTCATGCGCTTTGGCAATTTTTGCAATGGCAGCAATATCGGCTTCCTGCATAAGCGGATTAGTTGGTGTCTCCAAGAAGATTGCTTTTGTATTTGGTGTAATGTTGTTTTCAACCTCTTCAGGACAACAGGTATTTACATATTGGCTTTTCAAGCCCCACTTTTGAAAGCCTTTTTCGAGCAAACGGTAGGTTCCACCATATAAATCCTCGCTAACCAGCCATTCATCACCAGACTGAAATAAGGAAAGAATCGTTAAAATGGCCCCCATTCCAGAACTGCAGGCAAAGCCTTGGTCTCCGCCTTCTAAATCGGCGATAGTTTTCTCAAGCAGCTGACGTGTTGGATTTCCGGTTCGAATATAATCAAATCCTGTGGATTGTCCAATCCCCTCGTGCCGGAATGCAGTTGAAAAATATACTGGGGGATTAACGGTTCCTGTTGTAGTTTCACTGCGGTTCCCAATTTGAGCAAGTTTCGTATCCATTTTATACATTGTTGTCTACACTCCTTTTTGATATTAAAAAAAGGCCTTCTATAAGAAGAAGACCTTTGCATGTACAATACATCTGTCACTCTTCTTATCTCGCAAATTAGTAACAATTTGCAGGACTTAGCACCGTTTCAATGTAAAAGACATTGAAGGTTGCTGAGGTGTCACCGGGCCCTTCCCTCAACCTCTCTTGATAAGAACATATTAATATTTTGACTATTTATAAAATTTACTACAGTTTTGGCGGTTCGTCAATTAGTTTTTTATCCAAGGAAAGCAGTAAAGTGTAAAACAATTCTATTATCAGCTTTAAAAGTACAATTGTCCATTTTTGGCTTGTCCTCATTATTGTAAATTACTATTTTATTTCGGATTTTACAAAACAGAACAGGAGGAAAAAAATATTAGGGATATTTACCTAGTAAGTTCTGAATGGTATTTTTTTCAAATAAAATAGTTCTTGTTAAGGTACAAGTGATTCGTAAAATAGAATTTTACTGGTGAGGTTTCCTAGCCATTATCAAAGGAGACACTCGATCATGCTGTGGGTTTAAATATACCTTAGACGCAAGTCGTCGAGAGCGTGGTGTGAGGGGGGGTTAGATGCCCTATACATAATTAAAGTTTTTGATTATTTAGGGCTTCACGAAGCCTGGATAATCAAAAGCTTTAATCTTGGCTGCTATAAAAGCTAATGTACAAAAGGGGAGAGATTATGACCTACAGACAGAGGTTGTCATTATTTTTTTTAATAGACTCATGTATTGTCATAGGTGCAATATTCTTAAGCAGATTTCTGGTTGATGCTACCACTCATTTATTTACCTTTTTGATTATTTTTACTTCATTTTCAATTTTACTTAGCCACCACATCTTTTCAGTCATGTTCAACCTTTATAAAAAGGCTTGGGAATATGCCAGCATAGGAGAGTTATTAATCATTTTTAAGGTTGTGACCTATTCAATCATTTTTGCTGCAGTCCTGCAGAAAATTTTCTTCCTTGAAATCAATGTCAGGCTTCTCGCTGTTACTTGGTTACTCCATATTATATTCATTGGCGGCTCCAGATTTTGCTGGAGAGTTTTTCGGGATTCTCATTATCAAAAGAACCAAAATAAAAATCGTACCCTCATCATTGGTGCGGGAGCTGCAGGGACAATGGTTGCCAGACAGTTATTGAAGAATCGGGGTATCAATCTTCTTCCTGTGGGCTTCATTGACGATGACATCCACAAACATAAGCTAGATATTCTTGGGATTCCTGTTGTTGGCGGGGTAGCCTCCATTGAACAAGCTGTTCAAAACTATAACATTAAAAATATTGTTATTGCTATTCCCTCACTTAGCAAGAAAGAGTTAAATGTGATTTTTCAGGAATGTGCCAAAACGCCCGCGAAAACTAAAATTCTTCCAATGATTGAAGATTTGGTGACTGGAAAGGTATCCGTAAATCAATTTCGGGACGTTCAGGTCGAGGACCTTCTGGGGAGAGATCCTGTAGAGTTGGATATTGCTTCTATATCAAAAAACATTACCGGCAAAACTGTGTTGGTTACAGGTGCAGGAGGTTCGATTGGTTCTGAAATTTGCCGGCAAATTGCCCGTTTTAACCCTCTTAAAATCGTCTTGCTTGGTCATGGTGAAAACAGTATTTATTCGATTGAAATGGAACTGAAAGAAAGCTTTGGCGAATCAGCAATTAAATTCATAACAGAAATTGCCGATATCCAAGATGCGGCAAAAGTGGAGGCTGTTATGATGCATCATCAGCCAGAGGTTATTTATCACGCTGCGGCACACAAACATGTACCGCTAATGGAACACAACCCTGAAGAAGCAGTGAAAAACAATGTGATTGGAACGATGAATGTGGCAAAGGCAGCCAGTTTGTATGGTGTGAAAACCTTCGTGATGATTTCCACCGATAAAGCCGTTAATCCAACTAGTGTTATGGGTTCAACGAAAAGACTGGCAGAAATGATCATTCAGTCAATGGATAAGAAGTGCGGAACGAAGTTCGTTGCTGTTCGCTTTGGCAATGTATTGGGAAGCAGGGGCAGTGTGATTCCGTTATTTAAACGGCAAATTGAACAGGGAGGCCCTGTTACCGTTACTGATCCTGATATGAAGCGTTATTTTATGACGATCCCTGAAGCCTCAAGGCTGGTCATCCAGGCCGGCGCACTTGCCAAGGGTGGAGAAATATTTGTTTTAGATATGGGAGAAGCAGTTAAAATTATCGACCTTGCCAAAAATTTAATCAAATTATCCGGATATTCCATTGAGGAAATTGGGATCGAAATAACGGGGATGAGGCCTGGTGAAAAGCTGTTTGAAGAACTTTTAAAAGAGGATGAAGTACAGGAAGGGCAAGTCTACCCGAAAATTTATATTGGTAAAACCTCAGAGCTTTTTATAGAAGAGATTGACGATTTAATCATAAATTTTGCTGACATGGACAAACAAGAGCTTTCAGAACTGCTGTTAAAGATTGCAAATAACCGATTGCCCGCCAAAAGAGCATTGTCTATTTCCGGTTAGTTTGCTATGCGAGAACTATAGGAAAAGGGTTGATAAATATTATGAATTTGCCAATCTCTCATTCTAGAGTAACAAATGTTAAAAGAAATATTCCATTTTCACCTCCAGATATATCGGAAATAGAAATTAACGAAGTTGTCAACACATTAAAATCCGGTTGGATCACAACTGGCCCTAAGACAAAGCTTTTAGAAAATAAAATTGCGGAGTTTACCAATACCCAAATGGCTGTGTGTTTAAATTCAGCAACAGCTGGCATGGAGCTGACTTTAAGATTGTTAGGAATAGGCGAAGGCGATGAAGTCATTACTTCAGCTTATACCTATACAGCCTCTGCAAGCGTCATTCATCATGTCGGGGCAAAAATTGTCCTTGTAGACACGGCTGAAGATTCTTTTCACATGGATTATGCGCAGTTAGAAAAGGCTATTACGGCAAATACGAAGGCTATTATTCCGGTGGACATTGCTGGAATCATGTGTGATTACGAGAGGGTTTTTGAAATAGTAAATAGGAAGCAAAATCTTTTTAGGCCTGCAAATGATATCCAAGCAGCTTTTGGCAGAATCATTGTATTAGCTGACGCCGCACATTCCTTTGGTGCAACTTATAAAGGGAAAAATAGTGGGGAAGCAGCAGACTTTACTAGTTTTTCCTTTCATGCTGTCAAAAATTTTACTACTGGGGAAGGCGGGGCGGTAACCTGGCGTGACATACCCGGTATAGCCAATGAGGACATTTATAAAAAATATATGCTGTATTCTCTTCACGGTCAATCAAAGGATGCACTTGCAAAAACGAAACTGGGTGCGTGGGAGTATGATATTCTTTCACCCGCCTATAAATGTAACATGACTGATATTATGGCTTCCATTGGTTTGGGGCAAATGGAAAGGTACCCGTTAATTTTAGAAAGAAGAAGATCATTAATAGAAAAATATAATGATGGATTGCGTGATAGTGAAGTTGATGTATTAGATCATTATGGAATTGACTTTTCTTCAAGCGGGCATCTATACCTAGTTAGACTTCTTCATAAAGATAAAGAGTCTCGTAATAAAGTTGTAGAAAAATTGGCAGAGATGGGCATTGCCACGAATGTTCATTATAAACCACTTCCATTGTTTACCGCATATAAGAAAATGGGATTTCATATCAATGAATATCCAAATGCCTATAGGCAGTTTGCTAATGAAATTACACTTCCATTGCATACTTTGTTAAGCGATGAGGATGTAATTTATGTAGTTGAAAGTTTAAAGACAGCCCTGGAAGAAGTGTAAATTGGTGACAGAAGCGGGGGAACAGCTTAGTGCTAGTAAGGGAATGGGAAGATTTGCCCGATGCCATAAAAAAAGAAAGCGTAAGGAAATATTACAATACATTAAATAAGAAGCGTCTTAGTTTATTAAATAAGCGTGTATTTGATATCATACTTGCTATTCTGATTTTCATCATTCTTTCCCCTATTTTCATTATAACTAGTATTGCTATAAAGATAGATTCTAAGGGGCCTATTATGTTTCGCCAAGTAAGGGTAACGCAATATGGAAAGCAGTTCAAGATATTTAAGTTTCGAACAATGGTAAAGGATGCGGAACAGCTTGGCGGACAAATAACCACTAAAAATGATAGCCGGGTTACAAGAGTCGGAAAGATTTTAAGAAAACTCAGATTGGATGAGATTCCCCAATTATTTAATATTATTGCCGGCGATATGAGTTTTGTCGGGACAAGGCCTGAGGTTGTTAAATATGTAGAAAAATATTCAGATGAGATGATGGCAACATTGCTGCTTCCAGCAGGGGTTACCTCTAAAGCAAGTATTCACTATAAGGATGAGGAAAAACTTTTGGTTAATGCTAATGATGTTGATGAGATCTATTTAAAGGATATTTTGCCCAAGAAGATGAAATATAACTTAAGAGGTATAGAAGAATTTAGTTTTTTGGGTGAAATCAGGATTATGTTTGGAACTGTGCTAGCAGTAACTAAGAAAGAAAGAAGCAGAGAAAGAAATTTTTAGGGAGAAGGCAGTATATGAAGAAGAAATTGGCTGTTTTATTATCAGTTTTTTTTGTTTTGAGTGCGTGTACACAAGACCATTCCCAAAAACAAAATAAATCTGAGTTGCCGAAAAAAGAAACGGTTAATTCCGAGGAAAAAGAAACATCAATAGCAGGGAAATTGCCGAAAATTGATCATATTGTCATCATTGTGGAAGAAAATCATTCACAAGAGCAGATTATCGGAAACCCGTCAGCACCATATATCAATTCTTTAGCTGCAGAGGGTGCCAGCTTAACGAATAATCATGGTACCAGCCGGCCGAGCCAGCCTAATTATTTAGACCTATTCTCGGGTTCTAATCAAGGTGTTTCAAGCAACGATGTACCGGAGTCTAAATTTTCAGCCCCTAATTTAGGAAGTGAGCTTATTGAAAAGGGCTTTTCTTTTGCTGGGTATTCGGAAGACCTGCCTTCGATTGGTTTCAACGGAAAGACGAGCGGCAACTATGTCCGCAAGCATAATCCATGGGTTAATTTCAGCAATCTCCCACAAGAGACAAATCAACCGCTTGGAAATTTCCCAAAGGATTTTAGCAATCTCCCAACTGTTTCATTTATCATCCCAAATCAGCAAAATAACATGCATGATGGGTCGATTGAGCAGGCGGACAAATGGTTAAAGGAGCATATAGATTCCTATCTCCAATGGGCAAAAAGGAATAATAGTTTATTGATTGTCACTTGGGATGAAGATAATGGTTCAAAGGAAAATAAAATTCCAACCATCTTCATTGGTCCTATGGTGAAACCAGGGAAATTCAATGAGGATCTAAGCCATTTTAATCTTTTAAGAACGATAGAGGATATATACGGGTTAGGACATGCAGGGAAAAGCGATACTGTACAACCAATAATAAACATTTGGAAATAAGAGAAATGCAAAAGACGAACAGGCCTTGCCTGTTCGTCTTTTGCATTACTTTGGAATTAACACTCAAGCCAATTAGGAGTGAATATATATGTCTATACTCATTACAGGTGGAGCAGGTTATATTGGCAGCCATACATGTGTAGAACTGCTAAATGCCGGCTTTGAAATTATTGTTATAGATGATTTTTCCAACAGTAAACCGGGTTCAATAAATAGGGTAAAAGAGATTACGGGTAAAGAATATAAGTTTTACGAGATTAATATACTAAATCGTAATGCTCTTGAGGATGTCTTCTCAAGTAATCACATTGAGGGAGTCATTCATTTTGCCGGATTAAAAGCGGTTGGGGAATCGATATCCACTCCACTTCGTTACTATCATAATAATATTTCCGGGACGCTTAGCCTTTGTGAGGTAATGAATAAGTATGATGTAAAAAAGCTAGTGTTCAGCTCATCTGCAACCGTATATGGCATCCCGGAAAGGGTGCCGATTTCAGAGGATTTCCTACTTGGAGCAACAAACCCATATGGCCGCACCAAGCTAATGATAGAGGAAGTTTTGCGGGATTTATATGCTGCCGATAATAGCTGGAGCATTGCCTTGCTGCGTTATTTTAACCCTATTGGGGCACATGAAAGTGGATTGATTGGAGAAGATCCAAACGGAATTCCTAACAATTTAATGCCATTTATTACCCAAGTGGCTGCAGGGAAATTAAATGAACTGCAAGTGTTTGGTAATGACTATCCAACAATAGATGGAACAGGTGTAAGAGACTACATTCACGTAGTCGACCTTGCGGCTGGCCATTTAAAGGCACTGGAAAAATTACGATCATCTAATGGAGTTGAAGCCTATAACCTAGGAACAGGAAGGGGTTACAGTGTGTTGGAATTGCACTCAGCTTTTGAAAAGACATCCGGAAGAAAAATCCCTTATAAGATTGTTGATAAAAGACCAGGAGATATAGCAGTTTGCTATGCGGATCCACAAAAGGCAAAGAGCGAACTTGGCTGGGCTGCAAAAAGAGGAATTGAAGAAATGTGCAGAGATTCATGGAGATGGCAACAAAAGAATCCTCGTGGATATAAAGTTTAAATAAATTAACACCATTTCAGGAGGGTGTGCATTTATGGATTTTAGCCTATCAACACCACCGAAAGAGCGTATTTCCATAGTCATACTTCTGGTTTTTTCGGTTACATTAGGTGCTTATCATATAGATATTGGGTTTTCCTTGCTGCCCTACATGATGGTATGCGCTTTGATGTTTTTATATGGTTTTTTTAATTTCAAAATTCCAAAACTAAGGCCTTTCGAAATTGCCCTAATGGTTTTCTTTCTTTATTATTGTTCGACTGGGTTATTTGCAAAGTTTCCAGAAAGCAGCTTGCGTTTGATTTTGGGGGTTTGGCTTGTCTTTTTTTGTTATTTTGTCATGCGGCATATTCTTTTTAGGACAAGCATAGAAGGAATCGAAAAGGCAATTGGCAGAACCGGGATTATTTTCAATCTTTTATCATTGTTACTCTACTTTTTAGGACTTGCTATGTTAAGTTTTAATTTTTCCGGTAACGGAATTCGTCATCTGGGAGTTTTGATTGATCGCGGGTTTCCTAGATTAATTGGAACGTTTTATGATCCGAACTTTTTCTGTTTCGGGAACTTACTATTTTTTTTCTACTATCTTACACATTTGCATAAGAAAAGTTCAAAGTTCGGACTATTGTTGACTTCAATGACATTGCTCCTCACTAATTCACGTGGTGGAGGAATTGCTTTAGCAGCAGGGCTTATAGTTGTATTTTTTTCAGTGAAACCTTTGCAAAAAATCAAAATGCTGTTATTTATACCACTGTTCGCTTTCTTTATAAATTTACTTTGTAAATTTATTTTTTCTATTGACTTATACACGCTGATGATTGAACGTTTTGAAACTTCTGATAATGGCAGCGGCCGATTTGATATATGGATGCATGGATTAACGATGTTCCAAGACCATCCGTTTTTTGGAATCGGAATATTTAATTATCGATCATACAATTTGCATTTATATGGAGACGGTCACTTTATGCACAATACTTTCCTGGAGGTATTAACAGAATCAGGGGTTATTGGATTTTTGTTATACATTATCGTTTTCATAAGCATATTTTTAGAATACTTTTCAATTAGAAGGTATGGAACAAAAGCCCGATATTTATTAATGGCCTTTTTCTCCATGGTGATCCTGATGAACTCATTGTCTGTGATCGTAAATGAGTCAATGTTCTTAATCTTTGCTCTCCTTCAAAGATATTTGTTTGAGGCTGATAGAACAATATTACAAATAAAGCAAAAAAACATCTCCAAACATCAGCTTACACAACAATATTGCCATAAAAATAATTATGAATTAGAGAGTTATTATTAAAGAACTAATTAATATACTTTAGAGAAATAAGTTTAAAGTGAAATTTTTGTATTTTGGTTGTTCTTTAATAGTGATACTTTTGTTCCTTTAAAAATTTAGGAGGGCACAATGGAAGAAACGATTAGTATAAAAGAGTTGCTTAAAACTTTGCGAAAGCGGCTTATTTTAATATTGGGCATCACCTTCATGGCTGTATTAATAAGCGGGGTCGTAAGCTTCTATTTCTTAACACCAGTTTATCAAGCATCCACGCAATTGCTTGTCAATCAATCAAAAAGTGTACAAACTCCATATCAATACAGTGAAGTACAAACTAACCTTCAATTAATTAATACCTATAATGTCATTATAAAAAGCCCGGCCATCCTGGAAATTGTCATAAAGGACTTAAATTTAGATATGACGGTAAAACAATTGACTCAAAAAATCAGCGTCGGAAACGAAGAAAACTCACAAGTAGTCAACTTATCAGTTCAAGATCCAAATTTCGAAAAGGCAGCGAACATTGCGAATAAAACGGCTGAAATTTTCAAAAGTGAAATCGTTAAAATCATGAATGTGGATAATGTCAGCATTCTTACAGAAGCTGATATATCCGACCACCCTTCACCAATAAAGCCTAGGACAATGTTGATTATGGCGATTTCTTTTGCGGTTGGTCTCATGGCGGGAGTATGCATTGCGCTCCTATTAGAATTCTTTGATAACACGATTGAAAATGAGCAAGAAATCGAAAAGCTAATTGGTGTCCCTGTACTTGGTATCATCGCGACAATGGATAAATTAAACCTAAAAGATAATATGAATGCTATCAGTTCAGAGCAAAATGCAAGGTTAAGAGGTGAGACAATTGGTTCGTAGCAAAAACAAAAAACAGGCTCATTCAAATAAAAGAACATTGATTACCTTGTTAGATTCTAAATCACCGATTGCTGAGCAATATCGAATCATTCGCACGAATATCCAATTTTCCTCCGTTGACCAAGAAATAAAATCATTAATGTTAACATCTGCCGATCCAGGTGATGGAAAATCGACAACTGCGGCAAATTTAGCAGTGGCTTTTGCGCAGCAAGGAAAGAATGTGCTGCTTGTCGATGCTGACCTACGAAAACCAACGATGCAATATACCTTTAATCAGACTAATACGTTTGGGCTGACGAGTGTATTAACAAAGCAAATAAACCTGGAACAGGCAGTTGCAGAAATAGATGAAAATCTTTATCTTCTAACAAGCGGACCCATTCCGCCGAATCCTGCTGAATTACTCGGCTCAAAAGCAATGGATCATTTCTATGCAGAAGTCCTGGAATCATTTGACTTAGTGATTTTCGACACGCCTCCCGTTTTAACGGTTGCTGATGCGCAGATATTGGCCAATAAATGTGATGGAACTGTTTTGATTGTTTCTAGCCGTAAAACCGAAAAAAACCGGATCGTTAAAGCCAAGGAGCTTTTAGACGCAGCACAAAGTAAGCTGTTGGGCGTTGTGTTAAACAACAAGAAGGTTAAACAGTCAGATTATTACTATTATTAAAGTTCAAAATAATTACCACTATTTTTTAAGAGTGAGGATTAGATGCAATGAATGATTTAGTTTCAATCATAACACCTACCTATAATTGCGGTAAGTTTATCGCTGAAACGATAGAGTCGGTTAGGCAACAAACCTATCAGAACTGGGAAATGATTATTGTTGATGATTGCTCAACTGACAACACCAAAGAAATTGTAGAGGAATATATTAATCAGGACAAGCGAATTAAGTATCATTTACTTGAAAAAAATTCAGGGGCCGCTGTAGCCAGAACCAAGGCGATGGAGCTTGCGTCGGGAACATATATGGCATTTTTAGACAGTGATGATCTATGGCCTACGGAAAAACTTGAGCGGCAGCTATCCTTTATGAAAAAGAATGGCTACGATTTTACCTGTACTGAATATGAGCAGATTGATGAGAAAGGCACTCCTTTAAATAAATCAATTAAAACAAAGAACAAAACTAACTATAACGGTGTATTGCTAAGCTGTCCTGTCGGTAATTCGACAGTGATGTACAATAGTCAACATTTAGGAAAGTTCGTTGTACCTAATATAAGGAAAAGAAATGATGATGCTCTTTGGCTGCAGATATTAAAGAAAGAGAAGTACATTTATGGATTGCCTGAGAATCTGATGAAATACAGAGTAAGAAGTAATTCGATATCAAGTAATAAGTTAGACTTAGTGAAATATCACTGGTACTTATATAGAGAAATAGAAAAACTGTCAGTTATCCGGTCTTCATTTCATATATGCTGTTGGGTTTTCTTAAAAGTTTTTAAGATCAAGTAGGTGAGGATATAAATGAAAATAACAATCGCTGGGATAGGCTATGTAGGCTTATCAAATGCAATCCTATTAGCGCAGCATAACGAAGTCATTGCGTTAGATATTTTGCAAGAAAAAGTAAATTTTATTAACAATAAGAGGTCGCCAATAAATGATTATGAGATAGAAGAGTATTTGTCTACGAAAGAATTAAACCTGATAGCAACAACTGATAATTATATCGCTTATAAAGACGCAGAATATGTTATTATCTCCACCCCCACTGACTATGATCCGGATAAGAATTATTTTAATACAAGAAGTGTTGAAGCGGTTATTGCTAACGTATTAGCTATCAATCCCAAGGCGGTTATGGTCATTAAATCAACCGTACCGGTAGGCTATACGGAGAAGGTAAGAAAGAAATTTGAAACAGAAAATATTATATTCTCCCCGGAATTTTTAAGAGAAGGAAAAGCTCTTTATGATAACTTATATCCTTCAAGAATTGTTGTTGGTGAACAATCTGACAGGGCCAGGGTATTTGCAGATTTATTAGTTGAAGGTTCTTTAAAAGCCGATATCTCTGTTTTATTTACAAATTCAACAGAAGCAGAAGCTATTAAACTGTTTTCCAATACCTACTTGGCGATGAGAGTCGCTTTTTTTAATGAGCTCGATTCGTATGCAGAGGTTAGAGGATTAGAGTCAAAACAAATCATTGAAGGAGTTGGACTTGATCCTCGGATAGGGAATCATTACAATAATCCTTCTTTTGGGTATGGAGGCTATTGCCTGCCTAAAGATACAAAACAGTTACTCGCTAATTATGCAGATGTTCCAAATAATATCATGAAAGCAATTGTTGATGCGAATAGAACAAGAAAAGATCATATAGCGGACTCGATTTTGAAGAGAAATCCCAAGATTGTAGGAATCTATAGGCTGACCATGAAAATGGACTCTGATAACTTCAGGCAATCCGCCATTCAAGGTATTATGAAGCGCATTAAAGCTAAAGGAATTGAAGTCGTTGTCTATGAGCCATCTATTCATGAAGAAAAATTCTTTAATTCTAAAGTAATTAATGACTTTGAAGAATTTAAGAGAATAAGTGATGTGATTGTCGCTAACAGATTAACAAATGACCTTAAAGAAGCAGCCCATAAGGTTTATACAAGGGATTTATTTAGCAGAGATTAATAATTTAAATCTTATGTATTTAATATACGGATTGAAGAGGGTGATTCAATGTGTATAAGGTAGGGATATGTGGGCATTTTGGCGGTGATCACATATTCGTGGATGGACAGACGGTAAAAACAAAGATATTGAAAGAAGAATTGGAAGGTAGCATCGGGAAAAAGCAAGTAATGTATGTAGATACATTCAATTGGAGAAAAAAACCGCTAAAGCTGCTTCTCCAGTGTATTTTACTGCTGAAAAGGTGCGACAATATTATTATTTTACCAGCACACAATGGAGTTAAAGTATTTGTTCCAATTTTTTCAATGTTAAATAAATTGATGAGAAAAAGGATCCACTATTTTGTGGTAGGGGGATGGCTGCCATCATTGATTAATCTAAACAGATGGCTGCTAAAATTCCTTAAATTATTCGATAATATATTTGTTGAAACGGCTTTTATTAAAAATTCGCTAATTGAAAATGGATTGAACAATATTCAGGTTATGCCAAATTTTAAAAATTTGGAAATACTTGATGAGGAAAGACTTCAAAGACACTTTTCAACACCTTATAAATTATGTATTTTTTCAAGGGTTATGGAAGAGAAAGGAATCGAAGATGCGATTGAAGTTGTTACAAATATAAACTCTTCCCGCAATGGCGTAGTGTATGAACTTGATATATTTGGTCCGATTGAAAGCGAGTATGAGGACAAATTTAACCAATTAATGAAGAAGTCACCGGAATACATTAGTTATAAAGGTGTTGTTGATTTTAATCGTTCGGTTGAAGTGTTAAAAAACTATTTTTTACTCTTATTTCCAACCCGGTTTAGAACAGAGGGGCTTCCAGGCACTATTATTGATGCATATGCGGCAGGTGTTCCTGTAGTTGCCTCAAAGTGGAATTCCGCAGAGGAATTTGTTATTGAAGGAAAAACGGGGTATATTTTTGAGTTTAAAGATATTACTAGTTTTAGATTAATCTTAGAAAAGATAATAGATAAACCGGACATGATTGAAGGAATGAAAAATGAATGCTTAAAAAAGGCTGAAGATTATACACCGGAAAGTATTATTACTAGATTGTTGTCCGAATATATACACTAAATGAGATCCCCATTTTTACTAAAAAATGGGGATTATTTGCTTTTAATGATGCGTGATTTTGCTGATGAAACACAAACCAACGGGGATGTTAAAAATGAAGGAATTAATTTCAGTAATAATGAGTACCTATAATGAGAAGGAAGAGTGGCTTAAAGGCAGTATTGAATCCATTTTAAATCAAACCCATTCACACCTTGAATTCGTCATCGTATTGGATAATCCTAATAGTCTGCTGATAAAAAGAGTGGTATTTGAGTATGCAAAGAAAGATGAGCGAATTATTGTCATCGAAAATGATAAAAATATAGGACTGACTAATAGTCTTAATAAGGCCTTGGAATATTGTAAAGGCGAATATATAGCCCGAATGGATGCAGATGATGTTTCGGACCATCACAGATTAGAAAATCAATTATATTACCTAAAACAATATAATTTAGACCTTGTAGGATCTAAGATTAGGAGAATAGATGATATCGGCAGTATTATCCAAGAATCGTCAAATCATCCTGTTTCACATCATATTATTAATCGTGTTTTGAAATATGATAATTGCATTCCGCACCCAACCTGGTTAGTTAAAAAGGAAGTGTATGTTAATTTAAATGGCTATCGGAACCTGCACACGTGTGAAGATTATGATTTTCTTTTGAGATGCAAGAAAAAATTTCGGATTGGCAATTGTCATAATGTGACTTTGTCTTATCGGCTTAATCCGATTAGTATATCAAGATCGAATGCATTAAAGCAGCTTTTATCTGCTGATTTTTTGCAAAAAAATTTTAAAAACATTGAATTAATAACCCAAAGTAACATTGATCAATATGTCAAGAAAAAGACCAATATAAAAGCAATGGAAAACTTTGATAAGGCACAGATTTATTTTAAGAAAGCATTAATATGCAAGGAGAAAAACCAATTATTTAAAATGGCACTAAACCTGATATTTGCTTTTACAACATCAAAATACTTTTTTATTAAGTGTAAAAATATGTTAGCTGTTAGAATGATTAAATTAATTGAAAGGTGAAAATTAATTTTCTAGAGGAACTCTTACATTACTATACAAGGAGTTTAGAAAATGATTGGACAGATAAAGCCGCTTAACCTAGTAACAGATTACTTGATTACAAAATTACAAATATCTGAAGATGCAAGTTATGAAGTATTAGAGATTAGCGCAAATGAACTAATAAAAGCTAATCGTTTAGATTTGATTGCAAAATACATGTATATCCTTTTTAAGGAGCAAAATATAAGGTCAAATTTTGCAACGGAAGTCTACACGAAACATTTGGAAGCCTTTTCAAAGGGTTCATTTAAAGAGCCTGGCAACGATAATAAAAATAGTTTGGAAGACTATATTAACGTTTTTAATGAAATGATTGATGACATTAAGTTTTATGGATTTGATGAGAGGATTTCATACATTCCTGTTAGCAATGATATGGGGATATTAGATGGTGCTCATCGAGTAAGTTCCGCTGCTTACTTTAATCAAACTGTGAAAGCTGTAAAATTCCTGGATATTCCCTCATCAAACTATAATTATGAATATTTCAGAAACGCATTATTAGATGAAAAATATTTGGATTTTATGGTCCAAAATTATTGTAAATTAAAAAAGGATATATATGTAGCATGCTTGTGGCCCAGTGCTGCCAGTCAAAGTAAGAGAGAGCAAGCTTTTGAATTAATAAAAAAAACGTCTAAAGTTATTTATTGGAAAAATATCAACTTAACCTATAATGGGCTTCGAAATTTAATGATTCAAATTTATGGTCATCAAGATTGGATAGGCAATTATAGCAATCACTATTCGGGAGTTAACCGGAAGGTGGATTATTGTTATGGGGAAGGGAAATTCACCATTATTATCCTAGAAAACGATGATTTTGAAAGAATTCTTAAATTAAAGGAAGATATTCGCAATATTTTTAAACTGGATAAACACTCTATACACATTACCGATACCGATCGGGAAGCAGCTCAAGTAGTAGATTTATTGCTAAATGAAAATTCGGTAAATCATTTAAATAATGCTTTGCCAGATAAGTATCCAAATACAATCAAGGACATATTGGAAATCAAAAGCAAAAATGAGCATACGGAGTCGGTAATTATGTGTCCAAAGGCTACATTGGCGGTTTATGGGATTGAGGATGTTGGCGGTATATTCCAGATGGACAAATCATTAAGCTCCGATGAGATCACAAAAATTACGCAGAAGTATGACTTTTTGTATGATACGAACAATTTTTTCGTTTACGATGAGTTGAAATTTATGTCATTACCAATTGCGCTGGAATATAGCGATATCGATTCCGATAAAAAGAAACATATGATTGAAAAATATATAACAAGAGATCATGCCTTAAGAAATAAGAGGCTTTTGAAAAACAGAATTAAAATAACGATAAGAAAGAAAACAGCTAAAATTTATGACTTTTTTATTATTTTTCTAAAAAAAGTTGGTTTATTTGAAATGGCAAGGAAAATTTATAAATCAATCAGAAGGGAAAGTATATGAAAGTCAGTGGAGCGGTCCTTTCTTTTCCGAAGACTTATAATAAAATGTCAAAGCCGGTAAAAGCATCAGTCTGGTTTATGGTGGGAAGTTTTCTGCAAAAGGGAATTTCCTTTTTGACTATTCCAATATTTACAAGGTTGTTATCAACAGAAGAATACGGAATTGTAAGTGTTTATACAGCTTGGTCCAGTATTTTGGTTATCTTCGCTACTTTAAATTTGTCTGGGGGTGTATATAATCGCGGCTTATTAAAATATGAAGAAAATAAATTTACAGCTTCACTGCAAGGCCTATCGACAGTATTTGCTATAAGCCTTTTATTAATTTACTTAATATTTCATAATAGTTTTTATGAATTCACGAAATTGTCTCATACTTTGATGCTTACTATGTTAATTTGTTTTATTTTTCTTCCAGGAATTAATTTTTGGTATGTTGGCCAAAGGTTTAAATTTGAGTATAAAAATGTGATTACAGTCTCTATTTTTAGCACCATTTTAACAACTGTGGTAACAATAGCCGCCGTCTATTTCAGTGAAAACAGAGGTTTCATGAACATATTGGCTATGACTATTATGCCAGCGTTGATTGCTGTACCTTTCTATTTAAAAAACTTTTTAAAAGGAAAAAGGTTTTTTGACAAAGAAATATGGAAATATGCCTTAGTTTTTAATTTACCACTTGTTCCGCATTATCTGTCAAATTTGGTTTTAAGTCAATCAGACAGAATTATGATCAATAATCTTGCAGGCAGCAGCTATGCAGCCATTTACAGCGTTGCTTATTCAGTGGCCATGATAATGATTATTTTGTGTGATTCAATTAATGCCTCGCTTACACCTTGGAGGTATCAGAAATTGGAACAAAAGGAATATAAAGAAATAGGTGATGCATCACAAAAAATCTTGATATTAATTGGCTCAATCATTGTGTTATTCAATATCTTCGCCCCAGAAATAATAAGGTTATTTACGCCGCCCAGTTATCATGAAGCAATTTGGGTTATTCCTCCCATTATTTTAAGCGTTTACTTTATCTTCTTATATTCTTTTTTTTCGAATGTGGAGTTTTATTTTATGAAAACCAAATTTATGATGTTGGCTTCAGTAGCAGCGGCAGCTCTAAATATACTGCTTAACTATATTTTTATTCCTATTTATGGGTATCTTGCAGCGGGATATACGACTTTATTCTGCTATGTTATTTTTACTATTGCCCATTTCGGTTTTATGAAAAAGGTTTGCAAAGAGAATATTGGTGATAGCCAAATTTATGATATGAAAAAGATTTTGCTCATTACTTTAGCGATTTGTTTTTTAACGGCAGCATCAACGTTGCTGTATAACCTGATCATGGTGAAATTTATACTTTTAGCGATAATATTAATCTTAATTGTCGTTATGAGAAATAAAATTACAAATGTTATAAGAAAAGTGGTTGGGAAACGTGAAAAAGAATATTAGTGACTTTAAAGACCAAAAAAGTTCAATTCATTTATTATTTCTTTGGAATAAGCATTTAGGGAGTAAACAAAAGGTAATTAATTTGCTAGCCAATGACTTTAAAATCATAAAGATTGTAAAAATTATTTGGACTGAGAAATATAAAGTTAAAAATTATAACAGACTCTTTTCAGCTGATTTTATCAACAATAATTTTAAGATACAGGATATGGAAAATACCTTTGAGTGCATTATCTTTGAGGATAATAAAGCAAAAAGGGGATGCTATAGTGTAGACGGAACTTTTTTGACAGATTGTAATACTAATATAGTTGATTTGAAAAATAAAGTTTATCAAGATTTTAAATTTGATCAAGTGTATTTTTCTTATAATACCCCGATGACGATTCAACTGGGGTATTTGCTGTTTTCTCCACAAACTTTCATTAATATCCTAGACCATAATGACGATGAAACTTTAACAATAGAACAAGATTTAGCAGGCGCAAATGAATGGCCTAGCTTGGTAGAATTTTTTGAGGTTATGAATAATTGTTCAAAATATGTGGTTTTAAGGAATTTTGAATTCCTGCCATATGAATTTGTTGATAATGATAAAGATATTGATGTTTTAACTGATGATGTAAAAAAATTCGCGCTCCTGGCAAATGCAAGAAAAAGATCGTTTGGAACCAGCGGCTACGAAATTTGTGTCAATGGTGAATGGATCCCGCTTGATATAAGGTATATCGGAGATAACTATTACGATTCTTCGTGGGAACATGATATGCTGAACAATTCAACCTATAGCAGCAATAATATAAAATGTATTAATGATTTAGATTACTTTTTTTCTTTGCTTTATCATTGCAAGGTTCAAAAACTAGAATTTAATATTAGATATGTTGAACTATTAAATAGGTTGGCAATGAAGATTGGACTAGAGAATTATGGAAAAAACCTAATTTATGATGATGAAAAAATTTCTATTCTTTTATATAGTTATTTGAACAGTAAAAAATATGAATATGTTGAACCGATTGATAGGTCTATTACGTTAAACAGAAAATTTATCGCTAAGCTATTAAAGTATTATGAAAAAAATAAACCGGCGGAAAGGAAAGCTTTAAAATTTCTTTTGCTTTTCTATAAGCTTGTACCAAGTAATATAAAAGCACTTATACCTTCAAAATATAAGCAGCAAATGAAGAACTCAACTTAATTGGTGATGTTGGACTGCCCCCCCATTATGTATAGCTGGTGACACAGTTGTACGTAATGGGGGGCTTTTCTTTTTTAATATATGTTTAATAAATCGATAAAAAGACGAACAGGTTTACCTGTTCGTCTTTGCAGCATAGACTCTATTGAATTAATTTGCCGTCTGTCCCGAAGTTATAGGTTACTCCATTAATGGTGTACAATCCGGTTTTCATAATGCCGGAATCAGCACCAAAGTAATAGGTATCACCTGAGATGGCTTGCCAGCCCTTCCTCATGATCCCATCAGGACCAAAGTAATAGGTGTTGCCTGAAATCTTCTGCCATTCGGTGCGCATTACCCCATCATCACCAAAATAATAGCGGTCTTTTTGATAGGTTTGCCACCCGGTTAGCATGACATCATTTGCGTAGAGGTAAGTTTTATCTCCATCTTTAACCCACTTATAGGTAATCAAAGCGCCATCTGATCCGAAGTTATAGAGTACCCCATCAACGGTGTACCAGCCAGTTTTCATAATGCCGGTATCAGCACCAAAGTAATAGGTTTTGTCAGAGATGGTTTGCCACCCTTTTCTCATTACTCCATCAGGACCAAAGTAATAGGTGTTGCCTGAAATGGTTTGCCATTCGGTGCGCATTACCCCATCATCGCCCAAATAATAGCGCTTATTATCGACGGTTTGCCACCCTGTTAGCATCGTTCCATTTTTATAGAGGTAAGTTTTATCTCCGTCTTTAACCCACTCATAAGTAATCAACACGCCATCTGTCCCGAAGTTATAGGTTACTCCATCAATAGTGTACTTGCCAGTTTTCATAATGCCGGTATCAGCACCAAAGTAATAGGTGTTACCTGAGATGGTTTGCCAGCCCTTTCTCATTACTCCATCGGGACCAAAGTAATAGGTGTTGCCCGAAATGGTTTGCCATTCGGTTTGAATGACACCATCTACGTAATAGTAAGTATTGCCCCCCTCTGTAATAAACCCATTTTTAACCAGCGGAGTCCCGGAATCAATTGGCTGTAAAGTTCCACTGTTTATTTGATTCAGAATATCTTGTGCAGCTGGGTCAGGAGCATAATTGCTAACAGTTAAAAGCTTTCCGTCGGCAGTTTTTACGACACCATTGGCATCGAAGGTTACATTTAAAAGGCCAAGATATTTAAGATTGTAGCTAGCCTGAACAATAACCGTCGGTTCAGTTTTATTAACAATCACAGGTGGACTTATTTTCTCATGTGAATGTCCTCCGACGATTATATCTATTCCATTTACATTATTGGCAAGACTTAAGTCAGTACTGTAACCTAAATGGGAAAGGGCGATAATTTTATTAACTCCCAGACTTTTTAATGCTTCTACAGTTGCTTTAGCTTTATCTGTTGGATTACTAACAGGTATAGGATAATTATAGGAAGTAGTAAGCAGCCCGAAAATACCCACTTTTTCCCCGTTGACATCTTTAATCATCGCTGGGTAGAGTTTCCCGCCTATAGGGGAAGTAGTGATCGTGTTTTCAGAGAAAGGCCCTAATAACGGGTCCCCTGATACATTGACATTGGCACTTAATACAGGGAACTTCAGTCCTCTCATGAAGTCTGCCAGTACATAGGTACCATTATCGAATTCATGATTTCCTAACGTCATAGCATCAAATTTTAAATTATTCATAAACCATGTATCTGCTTTTCCGAGGTACTTTGTGAAGTAGTCGGTTCCATAAAATACATCGCCTGCATGTAAGAGTAGTGCATTTGGATAAGTTTTCCGAAGCCCATTTACAGCAGTAGTTAACATTGGATACTGCTCTACATGCGAATGTGTATCATTTACATGCATTATTGTGAGAGTAAAATTGCTTGGTGGTTTTGTTGGCTTGGCTGCTTGGGCATTGTCCATATATGGTAAAAAGTAAAAGGACAAAAATGCGAGCATTGCTATTATAACTAATCTTTTCCTAGCCTTCATTCACTAAATTCCCCCCTCATTTTTCCAAATTGTTTTCCTGATGAATCACATTGTAAGCAACATCTAGCTGATTTATAAGGTTACAAGTTTGTTTTTGTTGAAAATGCACCTCCTTTAATAATCATGTTTGTAGGTTGTCAGGATGGCCTTTTGTATATTGTGTGAAATTATCCTTTATAAAGAACAAACAACTCAGAGGAAAATAGGAGAAAATCCCCAGATGGCTATTTAAATATATATGCTAACAGGTAATTTTATTTACTAGGTCCTTCAAAAAATTTTCTTTATTAAAAAAACAGGATAAGCGTCAGCTTATCCCGCGATTTATATATTCAAAAACTTCACACAAACCGGATGCGGCGCGTTAAAATCCGACTGCAGCAATGTCAATCTTCCTGAATCTTCATCCCTCGCAAAAAGCACAAGATTCCCCGACTCCTGATTAGAAGCAACAATAAACTTCTCGGAAGGATCCAGTTCAAAATCCCTTGGCCAGTCTCCTTCAGTAGACGTATGCTCAATAAACGTCAATTCACCAGTTTCTCCATTAACACTAAAGACAGCAATACTGTTATGCCCGCGATTTCCGGCGTATACAAACTGGCCATCGGATGAGACATGAATCGCGCTTCCTTGGTTATTCTCTTTAAAATCCTCCGGAAGAGTAGAAATATATTGCTTTTCAGTAAAATGGCCATTTTCCGGATGATAGGTTAATACAATTACCTCAGAGCTGAATTCTGTCATCAAATAGGCAATGCGGCCGTTTGGATGAAATGTCAAATGACGCGGCCCGCTGCCTGCTTTTAATGGCAACAACTTCACTTTTGTAAGTGTACCGTCATCCTCCACCTGATAGGTTATCAGCGCATCTATCCCCAATTCGACCACCGCCAAATAATTTTCATCAGGGGTTAGGCCGGCATAATGGGTATGAGCTTTTTCCTGTCTTGGGTCCGGCCCGCGGCCTTCATGCTTTATACTTGAAGCGGCAGGCTGAACAGATCCGTCTTCCCGGTTAACAAGATGAGACTCGACAGTACCTTTATGATAATTGGCGGTAAAGACGTAATTCCGCTGGCTGTCGATACTAACATGGCAAGGCGGAGAACCAGGTGTCATTTGCCGGTTTAAAGCTGTCAGCTCCCCGTTATCATTTATTGAAAATGCAGCAACGCCGCCAACATCCCCCTCTTTCCCCACTGAATAAAGAAAACGATTATCTTTGCTAATCGTTAAGTAGGTAGGGTTTTCCAGCTCCGCTGCCACTTTCAAATTTTCTATCTTTCCTTCCTCGGCATTTAAGGTAAAGGAGTAGACACCTTTGCTTTCTCCCTTTGTGTAGGTACCGATATAACCCATATAGCTGCTGTTAATCGTCATATTTGTGCTCCTTTGTAATCATAATCTAACTTATTTTATCAATTTTAGTTGAAAGTTATAAAAAATAACAACAGAATGTACTGGCTAGTGCAATAAAACTAATAACGGTAAAACCAATTATTTGATTTATTCCAATAGATAAGTAATATTAAAACTATCTGGGAAAATAAATTCATCACATATATAACAGTTTTTTCGAAGGAGTCTGATCATGGCAAATAATAAAAAAACAAATACGAAGAATTCGTCATCGAAGTTTATCTTTTGGGTAATAGGGTTAATCGCTATAGGTGTTTTGGCACTTATTTTTTTAGGCAACCACTCCAAGGATAAAGAAGCAGCTAAATCAAATGAGATTGACTACAGCCATCAGCCGTTCTTAGGTAAGGAATCCGCCCCAGTATCCATCATTGAATTTGGGGATTATAAATGTCCGTATTGTAAGCAGTTTTCTGCATCTGCTGTCCCGTTTATTGAAAAGGAACTGGTGGATACGGGAAAAGCTAAATTCTACTTCTTTAATGATTCCTTTATTAATGTGGATTCTGAGCGTTCAGCGAAATTTGCGGAATCTGTATATGCGGTTCTTGGAAACGATACATTCTGGAAGTTCCATGAACTTCTTTATAAAAAGCAGCCTGAAGATCAGAAATATGAAAAAATCGATCTTTATACGGAAGAGTTCTTAACTGATACACTAAAGGAAGTGGCCAGTGACAAAGAAGTGGATAAGGTGGTTAAGCACTTCAAAGCCGACAAATCGAAGGATGCCTGGCAAAAGGATATGGATTATGTGAAAAAGTTAAATGTTCAAGGAACTCCCGCATTATTTGTTAATGGTAAAAAGTTCGAAGGTCAATCCATTGACGACTTAAAAGAGATGGTCGAAAACGCCGCGAAGGGGAAGTAATATGAACAAATCCCTGCTTCTTTCCTGGATTGCCGCGCTTATCGCCACTTTAGGCAGCTTGTATTTTAGTGAGGTTCTGCATTTTATTCCCTGTACGCTGTGCTGGTATCAGCGGATATTTATGTACCCATTGGCGATTATGTTAGGAATTGCTGTCTATCGAAACGATCTTGACATATATAAATATGTACTGCCATTATCAGTCATCGGTATGCTGGTATCCGGCTACCATACACTGCTTCAAAAACTTCCTTTCTTACAAAGGTTTGAAATGTGTACAAGCGGGGTACCTTGCTCCAAGGATTATATTAACTGGCTTGGGTTTATTACGATTCCTATCTTAGCCTTCATTGCCTTTACAATCATAACAATCAGCATGGTAATCGTGGCGCGCAGCCAAAAAGAAGAGACTATCCGCGGATAGTCTCTTCTTTAGCTAATAGGAAATTATAAATTTTTCAAATTTATAATTTCCTAACGCATAAATTCAACTACGCCTCTGTCTTCGTCCTAACGAACTCGCCAATCGGCAAGTTTACATTTATAGGCGCTGCTGTTCCTGTTGTTTTACCTTTAATCGTTCTTCTAAAACATGCACGATTTGCAAGAAATGGTCTGCTTCTCTGACAACATGGTCGGCTAACAGCGGGTCGATGACATTTCTAATTTGGCAGGTCTTAATAAAATCCAGGCCGGCTTGCTTGAAAGCACGCAGTTCCTGAGTGGCACTTTCACTGTCTTTATTGAGTTTTCCAATAATAGGATACGTAGGGCTTTTTTTATACAACATTGATTCAACATCACGCGCCTGATTTAGGAGGACCTCAAAATCATCCCCAAATTTTCTGGCGGTAATCACCAAATTCCGTTCAGATTGATCGAGAAGGGAGGCGATAAAGCGCGAATGCTCCATCATAATTTTTAGCCAAAAAACATTTTCTTTGATAATCGCATCCTGGATGGGGTCTAATATTCCATCATTTAATTTTTTTAAAGTCCTCATAAAGTATTCAGCTTCACGGGCGATATGGTCCACAAGAAGCGGGAAGTTAAACCCCATGACTTTACAATTAATGATTAAGATGAGCAGGTTCCGCTTAAAATTCCGCAATCCTAATACTAACTGAATGGTATCTTCATTTAATTTCCGTACTGCTGTTACATTATAAGGTGTTTGATGAGCCCTTTTTTCCTGCTCTGCAAAGTATTGATAAAATCGGTCCGTTTGTTGGATAAGCTGCTTGTCTTTCCGATTGAAGCCTTCCCCTAAAAAATAGGAATGCTCCTTCATAATTCGCAGCCAAAATTTATTTTCAGTTAAAGAACGTTCAATAAACATCTGTTCTGTAAGGGATTCAGGTGGTGCTGCAAAGTTTTCTGGGGCAGTTAACATTTTGTTAAATTCCTGTTCGCTAAGTCCTTGATAGACCATTAGCCGCCCTCCTTAAACACGCATAGTACATTATATTTAGGGTTTTAGTGTTTATGATAGGCTGCTTGGTCCAGTTTAATAATTATTACGTTAATCCAAGAAGCTTGCTTAATTTCTTCTCTTGAAAGCCTAATACCAGTTTTCCATCAATAAAGATGGCGGGGGTTGCGAAAATTTTCTTTTCCTTTAACTGATCCAAGTACGCTTTATTAATAGAGGCATTCCGCTCTTCGAATTTAATTCCCTTTTCTTTTAAAAATGTTTTTACCTGATCACAGTAAGAGCAGCCATTGCTGCTATATACAATTACTTCATGTGGGGACACCTTTAAAAACCTCCATATACAATCTTGTAATTAAAGATAATCAATCACTTACTATATTACAAGCTTGAAACATTATGTAAAAAAGGGACCGAAATCATCCATTTTCTCCAACCACTGGATTAACAAATAAGTTGGTGATTAATACCAAAGAGCATGGAAAGCCTATTATGCTAGTTATTGCACAAGTTTACCACTTTTTAGGTAATGAATAAGTGTGTTACAACTGATAGCCTTGGTTGTAGAGAAAACGTGCTACGAATTTAGGAGGTTATCAAATGAATAAACTTAAAAAACTAGTGATTGCAGCCGGGTTAATGCTATCAATGTCAGCTTTTACTTTAAATGGACAAACAGAAGCAGCAACAACTACACACACAGTACATTATGGTGAGACATACTGGAATATAGCAAAAGGATTCGGTGTTCCTGTCAATAGCTTAATGGCTACGAATAATAGCAGACCACTGATCGCAGGTAAAAATATTACTCTGCCAAACTCTCCAGTTACTGCGGCAGACAAAGAGTTAATGGCACGTTTAGTCCGTGCTGAGGCTGTTGGTGAGCCATATGCAGGGAAGGTCGCAGTGGCAGTTGTCGTCTTGAACCGAGTAAAAAGTGATCAATTCCCAAATAGCGTTAGGGAAGTTATCTATCAAATTTCAAATGGACACTATGCGTTTACTCCTGTAGAAAACGGTCAAATCAATCAAGCCGCTGATGCTGAATCAAAACGAGCTGTCAACGAAGCAATAGCTTTAATGGGTAAAGGAAATGGTTCTCTATTTTTCTATAATCCTAATACTGCTCAAAGCTCTTGGATTAAGTCACGTCAAGTGACTGTAAAAATCGGCAACCATGTATTTGCAAGATAAGCTTAGTATTTCCAAATAAAATAATTTTTTAATAAAAAGCAGCGTATTCCAACAATTGGAATAGCTGCTTTTTTGTTCCTTAATTTAGATGCTTCTAATAGCCGTGTGATTGGATGAGTTGATATAATGGAAGCAGTACAAAAGGGAAGGGGAGAATGCAATGGATACTTTAGGACAGAAATATCAAATTTACCCAATGTATCTTGATGGTAAATGGGTAGGCCAAGATTATGAAACGTTAACGGAAGTCGTAAACCCGGCGACCAAGGAAGTCATAGGAGCAGTACCCACTGGAGGTGCTTTTGAAGCGGAACAAGCTGTTGATGCGGCCCATAAGGCATTTAAAACCTGGTCGAAAAAAACGGCTGAAGAACGCTATCAGCTCCTCATGAAATGGTACCAGTTGATTGATGAGAACAAACTTGAAATCGCTAAAATTATGACAATGGAGCAAGGCAAGCCGTTAAAAGAGGCCGTTGGTGAGGTCCAGTACGCCAATAGTTTCATTTCTTGGTTTGCTGAGGAAGGCAAGCGGGTTTATGGGGAAACGATACCTGCTTCTCATCCAAACAAGCGCATTCTCGTACGCAAGGAGCCTGTAGGTGTTATTGCGGCGATTACTCCTTGGAACTTCCCTGCTGCGATGATTACTAGAAAAGTGGGCCCTGCGCTTGCAGCCGGTTGTACGGCGGTAGTTAAACCAGCTAATCAGACGCCTCTAACCGCGTTAAAGATAGCTGAACTTGCCCATGAAGCGGGAATACCAGAAGGCGTATTAAATGTGATAACCGGTAGATCCTCAGAAATCGGGGATGTTTGGTTGAAAGACCCTCGTGTTACTAAAATTACTTTTACCGGTTCGACCGAGGTCGGTAAAACATTAATGAGGGGCGCTGCCGAAACTGTGAAAAAAGTATCACTTGAGCTTGGCGGAAATGCACCGTTTATCGTTATGGATGATGCCAATTTAGCAAAGGCAGCGGCAGGCCTTGTCCAATCGAAATTCCGCAATGCCGGACAAACCTGTATTTGTACGAACCGAGTCTATGTTCAGGAAGGTGTAGCAGAGGAATTCACGAAGCTATTCCAAACGGAATTAGAGAAGCTTAAAGTTGGAAATGGGCTTGAAGACGGCGTCGATATCGGTCCATTAATCGATCAAGCAGCCCGCAGTAAAGTGGAAGAACTCTTACAAGATGCAATCGAAAAGGGAGGCAGGGTCGTTTATACAGGACTAAAACCGGCGGAAGAGAAGGGCTATTTCTATTCCCCAACAATTTTAACGGATGTGCAGGATGACATGGAATGCATGAAGGATGAAATCTTTGGCCCGATTGCACCGATTGCGACCTTTAAGACGGAAGAAGAAGTGATTGAACGTGCTAATAATTCAAACTATGGTTTAGCTGCTTATGTCTATACCGAGAATTTGAGCCGATCGTTTAGAATCACGGAGCAGCTTGAATACGGTATCGTTGGTCTCAACGATGCGCTGCCTTCAGTTGCGCAAGCACCGTTCGGCGGATATAAGGAAAGCGGTATTGGCCGTGAAGGTGGTCATTTCGGAATTGAGGAATTTTTAGAAGTGAAATATATTTCCATCGGTTTGGACTAAAATAAAAAGCAAGCCGTGCACCAGAATGAACACCGGCGCACGGCTTGTTTCTATTTTTGCTATCACTGAATCTTCTCTCTTTTTACTTTTATTCAGTTCGTTTACTGTGGTACGATAACGTATAAAAGCAGACAGGGAAATGGGGTATTAGGAAATTGATTAAAACGATTTTATTCGACGTTGACGGGGTTCTATTAAGCGAGGAACGTTACTTTGATGCATCGGCGCTAACCGTCTGGGAGATGCTGATAAGCAGTAATTACTTGGCTTTATCACCTGAAAAATTCAAAACAGATTATAGCGATAAAGAAATAGAAGAAATTCGAAATGTTGTATTTGAAAATGATAAAATCCTGAAATTCCAAAAATCACGCGGCCTAAATGCCAACTGGGATATGATTTATTTATCATTTGCCCACCAGCTAATTCATCTACTTTCACAAATCAAAGAATATGAAATTGAAAACATTAGAAAATGGTGTCAAGCACCAATCAATCATAAAACCTTACTTGAGATTGGTGGGGTGTTGAATAATTATTCGGTTGAACTGGATTTCGGTTTGTTTGTGAAGGAGTTTGAGAGGTCCGAGGCAACTAAGCAAGAACTGCTTGATTATTTGAATGTGCTGACCTTTGAGAAGCTTGGTGTGGAAACCTCTAGTTTTCAAAAAGGGGAGCTTTGGTCTGTATGTGAGCATGTTTCTCAGGAATGGTATGTGGGCGATGACAATATTATTGCTTCAACCGGCAAGCCTTCTGTCCAGAAAGGCAAGAAAGGCTTTTTAGTTAATGAAACAACATTGGCTCCTAAAGAAGATATAGGAGAGCTATTTCAATTTTTAACAGCCTCGGGGATTGAGATTGGGATTGGAACAGGCCGTCCCGAATTGGAAACGATTCAGCCATTTCAACACTTGGATTGGTTAAAGCATTTTGATGTGAGTCGGATTGTGACTGCGGATGATGTCGCCAAGGCTGAGCAGGAACTTCCAGAAGGTAAATCTTTATCAAAGCCGCATCCGTATACCTACATATTGGGTCTGCATCGCAAAGATCTGTCCGTGCAGGAGTGTTTGAACACGCCGCTGCCAATCAAGGATGGCGATTCTGTCCTGATTGTCGGGGATTCATTGGCAGATCTACTCGCTGCAAGGCAGATGGGATGCCAAATCGCTGCCGTGTTAACCGGGTTATCCGGGAAAGACGCCAGAAGTGAATTTGAGAAGCATAAAGCGGACTATATTCTCGATTCGGTGCTTGATTTAAGAGAAATTCTTTAAAAAGTTGCCTGCTATTAGTGTATTTTTTTAGTTTATTAGCGAATTTGAGGATTCTATTAGCGAATCAAAGTCATTTATTAGCGATTTTTAACGTTTTATTAGCGAATCTAAAAGTAAAAACCGAACCCTAAAATTTCTATCGGCGAATTTTGAGGTCCAATCGGCGAATCGAAGCTTTTTATCGGCGAATCTCCGCCCTCAATCGGCGAATTCAACCATTCAATCGGCGAATCAAAAAGTTCCAACATAAAAAGGCTGCCCCTATAAATGGAGCAGCCCTATTTAAATTCAAAAAATCAAACACTCTCCACTGCCTGCGGCTCAACGCGGCCTGCCTCAAACGTATCGACATTTGATAACTCTAAAAATTGTGCTTCGTCTAAACCAGGAATTTGGACAAGTTCACGGCTGACTTCAGTACCGAGCGTCTTATCAAGCGTCAACACCATGATGGCCTCGCCGCCAACTTCTGTACGGCCAACCTGCATGGTACCGATGTTGATTTGATAGTCTCCAAGTAAAGATCCTACCTTTCCAATCATCCCCGGCACGTCCTGATGTTTAATATATAATAGATATTTCTCAGGCTTCACGTCAATCCGGTATTGATTAATCTTTACAATCCGGGCACCGTAGCCGTTTAACACAGTGGCTCCAATCCGAGCAGTTTCATCACCTTGCGAAACTGAAAGCTCCAAATAGTTGGCAAAGCCTTTATTCGTAGCATTTTTCTGCACATTATAGGAAACGCCCTGCTCTTTCAATAAATGAAGCACGTTGATGAGATTGACAGAATCGCTTAAATGATAGGATAAAACACCTCTAAGCATTGTCCGTGTCAATAATTCTGTATCCTCATCGATTAGATCACCATAATAATTGATTTCTATTTTTGTAGGTGCAGAGTTTTTCAATAATTGAATGACAAGCTGGCCGACTTGGTCGCCAAGTACTAAATAAGGCTGGAGCTTGGCTTGCGTTTCGCCTGACATTTGCGGCATATTTACCGCATGCTGGATGGATTGGTTTTCAAAAATCTCAACGATTTCCGCGCTGACTTCTTCTGCTACTTTCTCTTGTGCCTCAACGGTAGAAGCGCCAAGATGCGGAGTAACGATAATATTCGGATTCTGCAATAGCTCTGGGTCACCAACCGGTTCTTTTTCAAATACGTCAAGGGCAGCACCGGCAACATGGCCAGACTGAATGGCCCGGACTAATGCTTTTTCGTCAATGATACCGCCGCGGGCACAGTTCACGAAGCGAACGCCTTTTTTCGTTTTGCTTAAAAATTCATCATTAATAATTCCGCGAGTATCATTAGTCAGCGGTGTATGGATGGTAATAAAATCAGCCTCGGCCGCAATTAAATCAAGGCTTGCTTTGGTAATGCCAAGCTTTTTCGCGCGGTCTTCCGTCAAATATGGGTCAAAACCCAAAATATTCATGCCGAAGCCTTTTGCCCGTTTGGCCACTTCAGTACCGATCTTGCCCATACCAACAACACCAAGTGTCTTTTTGTACAGCTCCACTCCTTTAAAAGAGTTGCGGTCCCATTCACCGCCGGAGGTCTTTTGGTGGGCTTGCGGAATTTTTCTTGCCATGGCCAGCATCATCGCCAATGTGTGCTCAGTTGCAGCAATCGTGTTGGCACCAGGTGCGTTAATGACGATGATCCCTTTCTTGGTAGCAGCGTTGACATCAATGTTATCCACGCCGACACCTGCTCTAGCAATGACACGCAGGCGGCCTGCTGCCTCAAGAAGCTCTCCTGTTACCTTTGTTTGGCTTCTCACAATAAGGGCGTCGTAATCACCGATAATCTTTTTTAATTCATCTGTAGGCAGTGTTGGCTGTCTTTCCACAATGAAATTGGCATGGTCGACTAAGCATTTTAAACCTGTCTGGCTGATTCCGTCGGTTACAAGCACTTTGTACATTTTTAAAACCTCCAGTTTGTTTTTTTATAAAAATTTTAATAGCTTACGGTATTTCATTGAAAAATAAAAAACGCCCCTCATAACAGACACAGTGGTCGTGTTATGAGGGACGTAAGTTAACGTGGTGCCACCCTCTTTTGCCGCAACACCGGTGCGGCCTCTAAGCAAATAACGGGTTGGTTATACCCGGGCTAGCCTACTAAAATTTCAGCAGCCAGTTCAGAAGGGCTGGGCATTATAGAAATTAGCACCGGTTCGCAGCGTCCACCGGCTCTCTGAAACTATTTCCTATTGCCGTCTTCATCATCACTTTTTCATTAATAGAATACACCCAATTGAGTGAAATTTCAAAATTCAACTGAATATAGGCATTATTCTACATCCCGCTTTCGGGCTTGTAAAGGGGTTAAATTCAAAAAAATTTGCCAGTTTTCTCTGAAAATTTTTACTCAAAATGAAGAACCTTGCTATAATGCAATAGTAAGCGATTACAGCAGGGAAAAGTCAGAAATATATCTATTGTAAAAAAATGAACAGACCCTTATAATGTCTACAATAGAAATACAATTGTTCACACCAGAAGGACATAGGAACGGAGGGGAAATGGGTGAAAGCAATTTCGATTGGATTACTGGGGTTGGGTACCGTTGGCTCAGGTGTTGTCCAAATTATTAAAAATCATCAGGATAAATTAATGCACCAGGTGGGCTGCCCAGTAACGATTAAAAAAATTCTGGTTCAAAATTTAATTAAAACTAGACCTGTTGAAATCGAAGCAGGATTATTAACGAATAATGCTGATGACATCTTATTGGATGAAGAAATAGATGTTGTCATCGAGGTTATGGGCGGCATTGACGCCACAAAAGACTATTTGATTACGGCCCTCCGTCAAGGCAAGCATGTTGTGACTGCCAATAAGGATTTAATGGCTCTCCATGGCTCCGAACTGTTAACGGTGGCATCAGAGTATGGCTGTGATTTGTTTTATGAGGCGAGCGTGGCTGGCGGCATCCCGATTCTCAGAAGTTTGGTGGATGGTCTTGCTTCTGATCGTGTTACGCAAATGATGGGGATTGTCAATGGAACAACAAACTATATTTTAACGAAAATGAGCAATGAAGGCCGCTCCTATGATGAGGTGCTGAAAGAGGCGCAGGCTCTCGGTTTTGCGGAGACTGACCCGACATCTGACGTCGAAGGATTGGATGCAGCCCGTAAAATGACCATCCTTGCTACATTGGGCTTTTCCATGCATATTGATTTAGAGGATGTAAAGGTGAAGGGCATTTCGGGCGTAACGGAAGATGATATCCGCTACGGGAAACAGCTTGGCTATACGATGAAGCTGATTGGATATGCCCACCGCGAAGGAGAAAAGGTCGAAGTTAGTGTCGCCCCTACCTTCTTATCTGACAATCATCCGCTTGCTTCCGTTCAAAATGAATACAATGCTGTTTATGTGTACGGTGAAGCTGTGGGTGAAACGATGTTTTACGGGCCTGGAGCAGGCAGTCTGCCAACCGCAACCTCCATTGTTTCCGACCTTGTCGGTGTGGTGAAAAATTTGCGGCTTGGTGTGAATGGGAAAAGTGCCGTGACCCCGCAATATCCAAAGCAATTAAAGGATGATAACGAAAAATATTCGAAGTACTTCCTGCGTATCCACGTCAGGGATGAAGTTGGTGTTTTTGCCGATATAACAACGATTTTTGCCAATTATGGGGTCAGCTTTGAAAAAATTCTTCAGCTGCCAATTAAGAAACATGAAACATCAGAAATTGTCCTAGTAACCCATAAAGCTTCTTTAACAAGCTACGATGGAATTCTACAGGAGTTAAATGACCTGCAAGCTGTAAAAGAAATAAAAAGTGCATATAGAGTGGTGAGGAAAACGATATGAGATGGCCAGGATTAATTGAAGCATATAAAGAATTTTTACCAGTAAATAATGAGACACCAAAGCTAACGCTAAATGAAGGAAATACTCCTCTAATTTACTTGCAGAATCTTTCCAAGGAGTGGGGAGTAGAGCTTTATGTAAAAGTTGAAGGAGCCAATCCAACTGGTTCCTTTAAGGACAGAGGAATGGTCATGGCTGTTGCCAAAGCGGTTGAGGAAGGCAGCAAAACTGTAATTTGCGCTTCCACCGGAAACACTTCCGCTGCTGCTGCAGCATATGCAGCCCGGGCGGGTATCAACTGTATCGTTGTGATTCCGGAAGGGAAAATTGCCATGGGCAAACTTGCTCAGGCGATGATGTATGGGGCCGAAATCATCTCCATTGAGGGGAATTTTGACCAAGCTCTTAAAATGGTGCGAGATATCAGCGAAGTAGAGCCAATCACATTGGTTAACTCAGTTAACCCATTCCGTCTAGAAGGGCAAAAAACAGCTGCATTTGAGGTTTGTGACCAGCTTGGTTCAGCACCTGAAATTTTAGCGATCCCGGTTGGAAACGCCGGCAACATCAGCGCTTATTGGAAAGGCTTTATAGAATATAACAGCAAAAAAGAAACTGGTTTGCCAAGAATGTTCGGGTTTGAAGCTGCAGGGGCAGCCGCTCTTGTACATAACCGCGTGTTTGAAAATCCGGAAACAATCGCAACAGCGATTCGGATTGGCAACCCGGCTAGCTGGGATTTGGCGGTTAATGCAGTCAAAGAATCTAACGGTCAGTTTGATGAAGTTACCGATGATGAAATCGTCGCAGCTTATAAAAAATTAGCTTCTACTGAAGGTGTTTTTGCAGAGCCGGCATCCTGCGCTTCTATCGCTGGTGTTTATAAATCATTACAAAACGGGAAAATCGCCAAAGGGACCAAAATTGTCGCTGTTCTTACAGGAAATGGCTTGAAGGATCCGGACACAGCTATTCAAAGCAGCTTGGTGAAACCTGTTGTATTGCCAAACGATGAAAAGGCTGTGGCAGAGCATATTCGAGGGGTTGTCGGGCATGCCGCTGAATAATCAATGGATGATCAAGGTTCCGGCAAGCACAGCCAATCTTGGTCCGGGATTTGATTCCATGGGGCTGGCGGTAGATCTGTATTTGACTTTAGAGGTGGAGAAAAGTGACCATTGGGAATTCTTTTCTCCTAACCCTGAATTAACCCAGCTTCCAACTGATGAAACCCATTTTATCGCACAAATTGCCCTTGAGACAGCTAAGAAATATGGAAAAGAGCTAACTCCCTGCCGTGTAAAAATGGAAAGTGAGATTCCCTTGGCACGCGGACTTGGTTCAAGCGCTTCTGCTATCATTGCAGGGATTGAACTTGCTGATATCGTGGGTGGCTTAAACCTGACAAAGGAGGAAAAGCTTCTATTGTCAACTGATATAGAGGGCCATCCGGACAATGTTGGGGCATCCCTTTATGGGGGCCTTGTCATCGGAAGTTATCGGCAAAACGAAGTGGAGATGCTGAACTTTACCAATCTTTCCTTTGAGATGGCTGCGGTTATTCCGAAAGAAATCTTATTAACTAAGGATTCACGCGGAGTACTGCCAAACAGCTTTTCTATGAAAGAAGCGATCGAGGCTTCTTCGGCTGCGAACGTATTGGTGGCATCCCTGTTAAGTGAAAATTGGGAAATGGCCGGAAAAATGATGGAACGAGATCGGTTTCATCAACCTTATCGGAGACCACTGATTCCTTTTTATCAAGACGTTGAACAATTTGCCAAAGAGAATGGGGCATTCGGAACAGCATTAAGCGGCGCAGGTCCAACTGTCCTTTGCTTTGCTGAAAAGGGCAATGGCCGTCAGCTGGTTACAGATATCCAAAAGGCATTCCCGGAAATGACCGTTAAGCTCTTGCAAATTGATTCCTCCGGCAGCAGAGTCTGTGAAACAGCGAAACGGAAGTAATTTAAAACAAAGCAAAAAGAGGCTGAATCATTCAGCCTCTTTTTGCTTTTTCAAATATTGCTCAAAATCGCTTTTATTTAATGGTCTACTAAATAAATAGCCCTGCATTAAACAACAATCTCTAGAAAGTAAAAATTCCTTCTGATATTCCTTTTCAACTCCTTCTGCAATTACTTGAAGCTTTAAGCTTCGGCCTAGATTAATAATAGCTTCGGGAATCTCGGAGTTCTCAAAATCTTCTTCGATATTCTGAATAAAGGATTTATCTATTTTTAAGCAATCGATCGGTAAATCTTTTAAATAGCTTAAAGACGAATAGCCCGTCCCAAAATCATCAATAGAAATGGAGATTCCCAAACTTTTAAGTGTACGAAGTGATTGAACAATTTCTCGTGAATTATTCAAAAGAATGCTTTCTGTAATCTCAATTTCAAAACAGTCAGGACGTAATTCACTATTGGCAAGAATTTCTTCAATCATCGTGACCATCTTGCGTGGTTCCTGAAACTGCCGGGCAGAAAAATTTACCCCTACTGATAACGGAATAGGCCTATTCATGTTCCAGACGCTTACCTGACTGCAGGCTGTTTTCATCACAAATTCCCAGATTGGCTGAATTAATTCTGTTTCTTCGGCAATTGGGATAAAAATTTCCGGCGAAACAACACCCAATTCATCATCCGTCCATCTCAGCAAAGCTTCAACACCAAAGATGGTACCTTCTTTTACATTGATTTTTGGCTGGTAATAGACTTCTAATAATTCATTTTCAATCGCTTTTCTTAAGCGAGCCTCAAGATGTGGTCTTTTTATATTCGCCTTTCTTAACTGTTCTGAAAAAACAACAACTTTGTTTCCTCCCATTTTCTTCGCCGTATACATGGCCGTATCTGCGTAGATAATGAGACTTTCGATATTATCTGTGTGCTCGGGGTAGATGCTGACACCACAGCTGGCTCCCATATAAATTTCTGTTTCATCAAGAAAATAAGGGGCTTTTAAGTTGGAAATGATTCTCTCAGCAGAACTCTTTGTATCTTGTAAATTATAATTGAACAATAAAATAATAAATTCATCGCCGCCTTGCCTGATGATGAAATGATTTTCATTATTGGGCAGGCTATCCTTTATACGGCTGGCAGTCATTTTGAGGATTTCGTCCCCTTTGGAATGCCCAAAGGAGTCATTAACTTCCTTAAAACGGTCCATATCCATGAAAATAACCGATAAGGTTTCTCTATTTTGATTCGCCCTATTTACAATCGAAGGCAGTTTTTCTTGAAAATATCTTCTGTTAAGCAGTCCTGTTAACGCGTCATGATTCGCTTGGTATTCGATAAATTCCCTGCTCTGCTGGAGATCCGTTACATAGTTGTGCAGGTCCTTAGACAAAGCATTGACGTTTTCCGCGAGCATGCCCAGCTCATCCTTACGTTTCAAATGCAGGTTTTTTCCAAAATTGCCTTTGGCTATTTCATTGACCCGATCCACGATGTAACCAATCGGCCTGGTAATGGAGTTTGAAAAAATAAAGCTGATAATTAACACGATAATCATAATGATAATGGAAAGCAGGATATGAACCTTAAGTTCATGCGCCAATTCATTTTCTATCAGTCCATAATCATAAACGAGGCCCGTCACAAAAGCTGTACCATTGGCTGAACCGGGGACGAAGGTTTTCATAACGTTTTTGCCATTTAAGTGGGCCTTGTAGGATTGCGTTTTCCCTGTTTTCATCGCCATTTTGATTAAAGCAGCATCTTTTTTATAGTTTTCGTATTTATAGTCACCGTACCACATAGGACGCGCTGAAATGCGCATATAGGAGTTGCCGTTTAAATGAACGTATTCGTCCTTTTTTCCAAAATTCTTGGGATTGAAAACAGTTAACTCCAAAATACCTTTTTGCTTGGTATAATCTTTTATAATTTTTTTAGGGCCAAAAAGATCCTCATATTCTATTGCTTCACTGTCCCGGAAATAAGGGTTTATGATATAATTCGTTGTCCCATCATAATAATAGCCCCATTTATCAACGTGATCCGGATCCGAAGAGGCTACTTCGATCGGTCCCGACCAATAATTTGGCAGTGTTAACCCCTTTCCGACCGTAACAGGCTTTAACGCAAAAAGCTGCTGATAGGCTTCATACCAATAGCCCCATCCCTTAGTCGACATGTTAATTTCCTGAGGGTCGGATGATTTCACACCAATAATGTCATCTTCTGTCTTTGCCATTAAAGTAATGTGTGAGACCCCGACGTCCTTGGCTATTTTTTTGAGCTGCTCGTTTGAGACATCCTCCCAGCGGGGCGGAAGCTGATCCTTGATGGCGAGGGAGGCAATCCGTAAACCCCTGCCAAGAATATCTTCAACATATAAGGAACCCTTGGTTGTATTTTTGACATGATAGGAAATTTCCTTTGTGATCATGGAAATCTCTCGATTGTTAGTACTAATGAGCTGATTTTTTGACCGAATATAATGAAAGGCATTATTCGTAACTAAAATGATAAATACAAGCAGACAAAATAATAGCGGAAGTTTTTTCTTTATAGACAAGCTTTAACACTCCAATGAGCAGCATACACTTCCTTTTAATAAGGTGTGTATGCTGTTGTAGATTAGGGGACAGATTAACCCTTTATTCCATGGAGCCATTCTTCATAGCATTCATCACATAGTGTTTCATGCCTTTCTTGATTGGCTGAATCAAACGAAACCTGATGAAGATGTTTTTCCTCAAATTGGTTTGTGCAATAAAAGCATGTATCAGGCATTTTCTATCCTCCTTTATAAATATAGATAGTTTAGTTTCTTCCCGCAACCTAAGTTTTATAATAGAAAAAAATCTTTCAGCAACTCGTCCTACTATCTCCCAGTATGGTAAAATAGTGTAAAAATTGGGAATTTTTTAGAGGGGGAGGCCTTCAAGTATGAAGCTTCCAATTATCCAAACGAAGCTGCGGGTTCCTGCAGTGAAAGATGAATTTCTAAGAAGAGCAAATCTTACGAGGAAGCTGAAGAAAATACCAGAACATCCCTTAACTATTATTCATTCCGGGGCTGGCTTTGGAAAAAGCACCGCACTTGCCTTGTTCATGAAGGACGAAAATATTAATGGCTGCTGGTATTCCATCTCTTCTATGGATGATGATATCCTTCCGTTTCTGTCTCATATTATCCATTCCATTCGAAAAGCTGCCCCTGAGTTTGGCAGAGAGTTGTTAACCTTTGTGGAAACCACAGATCGTTATATCCGCAATGAAGAAATAGGTTTCCTCTGTTCTTTGTTTATTAATGAAATCCTTGAAACCAGTTCTGAAATCATTTTGATTTTGGATGATTTTCACCAAATTGAACAGTCCTATACCATTAATAGTTTCATGGAAAATCTTCTCGAGCATATCCCTGCCAATTTGCATATTGTGATCTCCAGCCGAAGCCGTCCGGTTTGGAAGCCTCTTACAAAAATGAAAGTGTGCGGACAATTGCTGGAAATTACCAAAGAGGACTTAATTCTGACCATCGAGGAAATGGAATTGCTCTTGTTGGACTTATATGGCCTGGAGGTGGAACATCATCATTTATTAGCTATTTATCAAGTAACAGAAGGATGGATTATTGCCACATGTATGATTGCCCAGCAAATTCCCTTGAAACAGGACATTTCCGCTTTAATTGAGCAAACTTCCCTGTCCCTTCATGACTTTTTTCAGTATCTAGTTTTGGAAGTGTTTTCAAAGCAGCCGCCCATTATTCAGCAATTTCTTGAACAAACATCTATTTTTGAGGAGATTGAAGAGGAATTATGTGACGAGGTCATCGGCATTCAAGCGGCCTCAAGTATGTTGGAACAGTTAAAAGACCGAAACCTGTTTATCCAAAAAGTCGACTCAAAGCATTATCGTTACCACGCATTATTTAAGGATTTTTTAGAAAATCATTTTGAAAAGAATCATCCGGAAAACTTTATCTTCCTGCATGAACGATGTGCCCGTTTTTATGAAAAAAGGGAGCTTTGGGAAAAGGCACTTTATCATTACAAAAAAATAAAACAGTTTAAAGCGATTGCCTCTATATTGCAGGAAAAGGGCTTTCACATGCTAGAAAGCGGTAAATTAGAAAGCTTAGCGGATTTATTAAAAAAAATCCCTGAGGATGAGTTCGATACCTACTATCTTCTTTGGCTATTGAAAGCGGAGGTATACCGATACCGTTCCCAATATCTTGACGCCGAAGAATGTTATCATGAGGCTTACGAAGGTGCCCGGAGGAGAAATGATTTTCTCGGAATAAGCAGGGCTTTAGAGGGAAAAGCAAAGATTTACTTGGACACGATTCAGCCTCAGCGTGCAGAACAGCTTTTATATGAAGCGATTGCCCACCGCGAAAAAAGCAATAGCCCCGTGGAGGAGAGCGGCAGACTTTATGAATTATTATCCGAGAATCTGCTTAACTCCGGGAAAGCAAAAAAAGCGGAAGTTTGGCTAAAAAAAGCCAAGGAATCGACTATTTCCAAGCTTGACGGAAGCCTCGAGGCAAGATTGTATCTACGAACAGGACGGTTTGAGAAAGCAAAGAAATTTCTATATATGAAAAAAGCTGAAGTTAAGAATGTTCAACTTTCTTCCCTGCCGCAGGCACACCGTGAAATTGACTTATTACTTTCCATTATCGAGGCTTTTACTGGAGAAGGGAATAAAGCAAAAGAGCTTGCCCAGGCAGGCATCCAGCAGGGAATCAGCTTGAAGGCTCCATTTGTGGAGGCCTGCGGGTGGATTAGGATGGGGCACGCTGTTCAAATTTTGAATAAATATGATTCTTCGTTAGCGGAAAACTGCTATCAGACGGCACTAGAATTGATGGATAAATTGCAAGTTGACCGTGGTAAGGCAGAGCCATTAATGGGACTTTGTATTTTATATGGCGTCAGAGGGGAATTCGAACGGGCGATGACGGCCGGTAAACGTGCTTTGCAGGAGACGGAAAGAGTGAATGATCTTTGGCTTTCGGCCATGATTACGCTTGGCATGGGGATCACTTGCATTCATAATGAACGATTCTCAAAGGCCCTGGATTACTTGGAGCAAACGAATACCATGTTTGTACATTGTGAGGACTCTTATGGTCAAATGCTCAGCAATTTCTGGCTGGCCTATTGTTTTCACATCGAGAAAAATTGGAAACAATTCAGGACAGCCTTTGCTGAGTTTTTAAATATTGTCCAAACACACGAATATGAATTCATTTTTCATAAAAGATCTGTCTTTGGTCCAAGAGATTTGCAGGTGTTCATTCCTATGTTAATAGATTGTTTAAAAGAAGACGGACAAACAGGATTTGCGGCCAAAATTCTGCAGGATATGGGAATTGCCGCCTTAGAATCCCACCCCGGTTATTCCATCAGGGTCCAAACCCTTGGGCAATTCAGGATTTGGCTGGCGGATAAGGAAGTCGGTGAAAAGGAATGGCAGAGAGAAAAGGCAAAGGAACTATTTCAATTATTGATGACTACCGGTGAATTAATTTCAAAAGAAGAGATTATTGCAATCCTTTGGCCAAATCAAGAGCGAAAAAGTGCTGACCGGGACTTCAAGGTGGCCTTAAACAGCCTGCAGAATGTCCTTGAACCCGCACGGAAGGCAAGGGCTGCCCCTTTTTTTGTAATAAGAGAAGGAAGCTTCTATGGATTAAATCAACTGGCGGTGATTGAATTGGATACAGTCCTTTTTCAGGACTTGATTCAAAAAGGGCTTCAGGAAGCAGAACCTGAGAAAGGGCAGCTTTTTTTGGAAAAGGGCTTAAAGCTCTATCAGGGGGAGTATTTGCCTGACCGCCGCTACGATGATTGGTGTATCAGCAAAAGGGAGAGGATGCTCGTTTATTTCCTAAGAGGAGCGGAAAAAATGGCTCAAGCCTATGTTCGTCAGGAAAATTATGATGGGGCCATTTTCTGGTGTGAAAAAATATTGGAGCGGGACCGTACCTGGGAAGAAGCATACCGGCTGCTCATGTACTGCTATTATCGTAAAAATAACCGACCGCAGGCCTTAAAATGGTATCAAAAATGCACCGAGGTCCTCGAAAAAGAACTAGGTGTTTCGCCGCTTGAGCCAACAAGGCATATGCGTGACATGATTATGGAATCTGACAGCTATATACAGCCAATCTGACAGCCTGAAAAAAAGGCTGTTTTTTTTGTAACTTCTTTGTAACTCCTATTTCCTATGATGAAGTCAAAGCATTTCCATGATTGACCTGAAAAATTTTAAGGGGGAAGAGATGTGAAGGGAAGCAGAAAAAGATGGGCATTTTTAGGATTACTAATGTTTGTGATGCTGTTTGCCAGTGCGTGCAGCTCGGACAAATCATCATCAGAGCCGAAGGACAACGGTGGAAAGAAGGAAGAAAATAAAGCCCCAATTAAAATCGGTGTGCTTGCATCAAAAACTGGAGCCTTGGAGTCCTACGGTAAACAAACATTAAGAGGCTTTGAGCTGGGACTACAATATGCTACAGACGGAAAGATGGAAGTGGATGGCAGAAAAATTGAATTCTATGTGGAAGATACCGAAACGAAGCCGGAAGTAGCTGTACAAAAAGCAACGAAACTATTAGAAGAAGATAAGGTAGATTTCTTGGTTGGATCGTCTAGTTCGGCTGATACATTAGCAGTACTTCCGCTGGCTGAGGAATATAAAAGAATTATGGTGGTTGAACCAGCTGCAGCGGATACGATTACTGGATCCGAGTTCAACCCTTATATTTTCCGAACAGCACGGAACTCTTCACAGGACGCAGTTGCAGGTGCAGCAGCCATCGCGAAAAAGGGTGTCAAAATTGCGACCCTAGCTCCTGATTATTCATTTGGACGTGACGGGGTAGCAGCATTTAAAGAAGCGGCTAAGAAATTAGGTGCTGACATTGTAAAGGAAGAATATGCGGATCCGGCAGCAACGGATTTTACCTCTAATATTCAAAAAATCATTGATGCCAAACCTGATTACTTATTCGTAGTCTGGGCCGGCGCTAACTCTCCATGGAAACAGATTGCCGATATGAAGGTTCAGGAAAAAGGCATCAAAATCTCAACCGGAGCACCGGATATTGCGGCCTTATCTACAATGGCGCCGCTTGTAGGAATGGAAGGCTTCACTGTCTATTATCATGATCTTCCAAAAAATAAAATCAATGATTGGCTTGTCGCTGAACATAAAAAGAAATTTAACAATGAGGTTCCCGACCTATTTACACCAGGAGGTATGAGTGCGGCGATCTCCATTGTGGAAGCTGTCAAGAAAACAAAAGGCGATACTGACGCCGATAAATTGATTAAAGCGATGGAAGGAATGAGCTTTGAAACACCGAAAGGAAAAATGACCTTCCGACCTGAGGATCACCAGGCACTGCAGTCATTATATGCGATTAAGCTTGAGAAAAAGGATGGCGTGAATTATCCGGTTCCGGTATTAATGCGCGAGCTGACTCCCGAGGAAACCGCTCCGCCAATTCGTAATAAATGAAAACTCGCCGATTGGCGAGTCCGATAGGACGGTTCATGAGGCGTAGTTGAATTTATGCGTTATGAAATTATAATTTCATATTAGCTAAATAAATTTCACAGGTGAGTGGGGGGATTAAGGTTTAATCGGATCCCCCTCTTCCTATTTGTAATCTAGGGTGGTGATATGTTTGGCAGCATTGATTGAAACAAATGATTTATCGATAACCTTTGGCGGCCATACCGCGGTTGATTCCGTTACATTAACAGTTCCTGAAAAACACTTTAAGTCAATTATCGGGCCGAATGGCGCCGGAAAAACGACCTTTTTTAATCTATTAAGCGGGCAGCTTACGCCGACAAAAGGGAAAATTTATTACCGGGGGAAAGACATCACTGCTTTTTCACCGACGAAACGAACCAGGGCAGGAATTGGCCGTTCCTTTCAAATTACAAATGTATTTCCCAATTTAACCGTTTTGGAAAATGTCCGGCTCGCTGTCCAATCGCAGTCGGGAGTCCGCTATCAAATGCTCTTTCATTATAAAAAATATCGCCAATTTGAAGAGAAGGCGCTGGAATGGCTGAGGCTGGTGCTTCTCGATGACAAACAGGACTCACTTGCCGCTAACCTTGCCCATGGTGAAAAGCGGAAGCTGGAAATTGCCATGCTGCTGGCATTGGAAACAGAGGTTTTGCTACTGGATGAACCGACCGCGGGGATGTCCCTGGAGGAGGTTCCAGCGATTTTGGAGGTCATCAAGCGGATTAAGCAGCAAGGGGATCGAACCATCATTCTAATTGAACACAAAATGGATATGATTTTAGATTTGTCCGATTCTGTCATGGTTTTGTTTAACGGCAGGCTTCTGGCTGACGGCACGCCAGAGGAAATCATGAAAAATGAGACGGTTCAGTCGGCCTATTTAGGAGGGCTTTACGAATGAGCGAACTACTGCAGCTAAAGGACATAGAAACACATATTGGCCAATATCATATTCTTCAGGGTGTTTCGTTGGAAGTGAAAAAGGGAGAAGTGACCGTTTTGCTTGGCCGAAATGGAGCAGGTAAGACGACCACTTTACGGACTATCATGGGGTTTACGCCTGCTTCCAAAGGAAGTGTGATCTTTAAAGGGGAGTCCATTCAGACTCTTGCCCCCTATACCATTGCCAAAAAAGGGATTGGTTTTGTACCGGAAGACCAAGGGATTTTTTCAGGCTTAACCGTTGAGGAAAATATGAAGGTGGCAATGCAAAAGGAAAATACAGAAACCTTGAAGAGAATGGATTGGATCCTGGAGCTGTTTCCCGACTTGAAAAAGTTTTGGAAAAAGCCAGGAGGGCTGTTAAGTGGCGGGCAGAAGCAAATGCTGGCCATTGCCAGGGCCTATATTAATGAGAATGAATTGCTGTTAATCGATGAGCCGAGTAAGGGATTGGCTCCAATCGTTGTGGAAAAGGTGATGGAATCCATTACCCAAATGAAGGAGCAGACAACCATTGTTTTGGTCGAGCAAAATTTCATGATGGCGAGTACGATTGGTGACCATTATTACATTATTGATGACGGCCAGACAGTAAGCCATGGAACAATGCAGGAATTGAAAGAAAACGAGGAAAAGAAACGAAAATATTTAGGGATTGCCTAGGAAAGGGGAAGACCTTTGTGGATTTATTCTTCAATTTGGCTTTAAATGGGCTGGCGACTGGGATGCTCATTTTCCTGCTGGCAGCCGGGTTAACGCTAATATTTGGGTTAATGGATGTATTGAACTTTGCCCATGGCGGGTTATTTGCCTGGGGAGCTTACAGCGGTTTATGGATTTATGGAAAAACGGGGAGCTTTCTGATTGGGATTGCCGGTGCCGTCCTGACCGGATTCCTTTTAGGCATCATCACGGAAAAATGGATTATCAAACCGGTTTATGGGAATCATGTCCAGCAAATTTTAATTACACTTGGGCTCATGCTTGTACTTTCGGAAATGCTGAAGGTGATTTGGGGACCTAATCAAATTACCGCCACGCCACCGGATTATTTAGAGGGAAGCTGGGAACTAGGCGGCGTGATTATCATTAAATATCGGGTATTTATTATTTTGGCTGGCCTGCTTATTTATACGTGCGTGCAATTTTTGCTCAAAAAAACGAAAATCGGACTTGTCGTCCGAGCTGGCGTAATGAATAAGGAAATGGTCCAGGCATTAGGTATCAATATTCAAAAGGTATTTATGTTTGTATTTATGATTGGTGCAGGAATGGCCGCTCTCGGCGGAGTTCTTTTGGGGCCATATTCCGGAGTCATCCATGCGGGGATGGGAATGGAGTTTGCCATTTTAGCCTTTATCGTGGTAGTCATCGGGGGCATGGGCAATTTCAGTGGTTCCATTTTGGCGGCCATTCTTGTGGGGCTGTCCGGTTCGTTTATGGCGTACTATGTTCCGGATTTGTCGCTTGCTGTTAATATGCTGTTGATGGCAGTTGTATTGATTATTCGGCCGCAAGGACTATTTGGGGCAAAGGGGTGAGAATATGAAGTGGTTACGAACCAATAAGGGGACAACATTATTTTGGATAGTTGCAGCATTTCTCTTCCTCTTGCCATTTGTCTATGAATCTCGTAATCTGATGATTTTATTAACGCAAATATTTATTTTTTCGGTATTTGCAATGAGCTATGACCTGCTCCTTGGTTTTACCGGTATTGTTTCTTTTGGTCACGCGATGTTTTTTGGAATCGGAGCTTATTCGATCGGGATTTTTATGAAGCGATTTGAGCCGACGATGCTGAATTTCCTGCTTGCACTATTGGCAACACTTGCTTTAACGGCGCTGGTCAGCTTTTTAGTCGGGCTTTTGACGCTCCGCTTAAAAAGCCACTTTTATGCGATGTTGACGTTGTCTTTATCGGGATTGTTTCTAGTAGCGGCAGAAAAATGGCGGAGCCTGACCCATGGGAATGATGGCTTTACATTTCGTGTTCCGGAGCAATTTATTGACCGGACCGATTACTATCTGATTTGTCTGCTGATTATGGCGGCGGTGTTTATGATTTTAAAGCGGTTTACCAATTCACCATTGGGACGGGTGCTTCAAGCGATTCGCGAGAATGAGCAGCGCACCGAGTCACTTGGCTTTCATGTCCTCCACTATAAAATTGCCGCAAGCATCGTTTCCGGAGTATTAGCCGGTGTAGCGGGCATTCTTTATGCGATGTCACTACGGTTTGTCAATACAAGTGTTTTTTCGATGGACATCACATTGGATGCGTTGTTAATGACGATTATCGGCGGTGTCGGCACACTATATGGTGCGATGATCGGTGCCGGATTAATTGAATTTGCCCATGACTGGCTGACAGAGCTGGCGAAAGAGCATTGGATTTTTGAACGCTGGATTATCTTTTTTGGCATTATTTATATTTTAGTGGTCATGTTTTTCCCGAAAGGAATTGTCGGTACGTTAAGGACCATAACCTGGAAGCGGAAAAAGCAGCAGGCAGTCAATAAAAAAGAAAAGCTGGCGGGCTAGAAGGAGGCGTCAATGGATACGAATCAAGTTACCTCCTTTGTCGTTCGTTTTCAATTGGCTGCAGTCGAAAAGGAGACCGGGTCCCGGCACTGGAGGATTAAAGTGACCCATGTGCAGGAAGACCGGGAAACTTTATTCGAAACGATTGAAGAGGCGATGTTGTTTATGAAGGAAATTGCGGAAGATTCATAGAGTAGGTGATCGTTTTGCAAATAGGCATAGTCAGTACAGGGATATACTTGCCGGAAAAAACAATGACTGGTCGGGAAATCGCCGAAAAGGCAGGCATTCCGGTGACCGTTGTAGAAGAAAAAATGGGGATTAGGAAAAAGCATATTCCAGGTCCCGATGACCATACCTGTGAAATGGGCATCCTTGCTGCAAGAAAGGCGCTTGAGAAGGCCTCGTTTAATCCTTTGGATATTGACCTCGTCATTTATATCGGTGAGGAGCATAAGGAATATCCACTCTGGACGGCGGGAATCAAGCTGCAGGAAGCAATCGGCGCTTTTAATGCCTGGGCGTTTGATACGGCTTTAAGGTGCGGCACAACCGTGATGGCGTTGAAGGTGGCAAAAAGCATGATGCTCTCTGACCCAGGTATACGAACGGTTCTTCTTGCCGGGGGTTACCGAAATGTTGATTTCATAGATTACGAGAACCCTAGAACAAGATTTATGTATAATCTTGGCGCTGGCGGCGGGGCCATTCTTCTTCAAAAGGATTATTCGGAAAATCTTTTGCTGGAGACGGTAATCCTGACGGATGGTTCTTTTTCCGAGGACGTCGTCGTCGTTGCCGGCGGCACTAAACATCCAATCTCGAGCGAGGCGATTGCCAAACGCTTGAACATGCTCGATGTACTTGACCCTGAGGGGATGAAACAGCGCCTTGAGGAAAAATCAATGAGCAATTTTTTAAAAGTCATTCGCGAATCGGTTCGGAAGAGTGGGTATACAGTGGACGATATTGCGTATTTAGCGATTCTTCACATGAAAAAATCCGCTCATGAATATGTTTTAAGAGAACTGGGCTTGTCCGACGAGCAGGCAATTTATTTGGAGGATTACGGTCATATTGGGCAGATAGATCAAATCTTGTCGTTGGAGCTTGCTTTACGGGAAGAGAAAGTGAAGGACGGCGATCTTGTCGTTTTTGTCAGCGCCGGGATTGGCTATGCGTGGGGAGCGACAACCATTAAATGGGGAAAGGGATGATAGGGATGGTAAACGTATCAGTGAAGAGTGTCGAGCTTTCAAACGGAGAAACGCTTTTCTACCGGGAAAGGGAAGGCGGAGAAATAAAGGTATTATTAGTTCATGGTAATATGACTTCATCCAAGCACTGGGATCTCGTTCTTGAAAACATGGATGAGAAATATAAATTGTTTGCCGTTGATTTGCGGGGATTCGGCCTGTCTACCTATAACAACCTAATTATGTCGATTAAGGATTTCGCTGATGATGTCAAACTGTTTGTAGACGCGATTGGTTTGAAAGACTTTGCGCTTGTCGGCTGGTCAACCGGAGGTGCAGTGGGTATGCAATTCGCCGCTGATTATCCAGGATATTGCAATAAATTAATATTGCTTGCTTCCGAATCCACGAGAGGCTATCCTTTCGACGGGAAATTGAGTGATGCTGATGAGCCGCGCCGATTTACCTTACATGAAGAGATAAAGCGGGACCTTATCCGCACGATTCCTGTGCAAGCCGCCTATGATACCAATGATGCTGCGTTACTGAAATTAATTTGGAACGCAGTCATTTACACTCACAACCAGCCGGCACCTGATCTTTATGATGAGTATGTTCAGGACATGCGGACGCAGCGCAATTTGGCCGAGGTCCATCACTGCAACAATACCTTTAATATCAGCCATTTTCATAATGGACTTGTTCCTGGAAATGGCAAGGTCGACGACATTCATGTTCCTGTTCTGGTCTTATATGGTGAAAGGGATATGGTCATTGCCAGAGAAATGACGAATGAGCTTTTAGCAGATTTGGGAGATAAGGCGACCTATGTGGAATTGAAAAACTGTGGTCACTCCCCATTAGTGGATGACCTGCAGCAATTGTTGGAGGCTATGACGAAGTTTTTGGAGAGGGAAGTGCAGGTATAATAAGTTAGTGGAAAACGGCCTTTGAGGGGGTCGTTTTTTTTGGACGCTTCGAATTATTGTCTACATTGTGAACTTTGTAGATATGTTCCTTAAATTTGTAGATAAATTTTTAAAATTGTAGATATCCTAATGAATTTCGTAGATATCTTTAGAAAATTGTAGATATAATCCGAAAAGTGTTGATAACCCTTTCTTAAAACCTAGGAATCTCGTTCGGTGTAACTCCTCTGTAACCACTCCTAGCTAAAATAGCACCATCTAGTAGTGAAGGAGCGAGTTTTGGTGAGGTGGGAACTGGATTGGCTGGAAAATAGAGCGAGATTATCGCCAAATAAAGCTGCCATAATCGATGTTAAGACAAACGAGACTTGGACTTACGAACAATTGAGCGCACGGGCGAACAATGCGGCAGCAAACCTGCAAAACAGAGGCGTAAAAAAAGGCGATCGGGTTGCTCTCTTGGCCCCAAACGATATATGCTATTTTGATTTATTATTTGCCTGCGGAAAAATTGGCGCCATTTTTGTACCACTGAACTGGAGGCTTTCGGTTCATGAAATAAACGAAATATTGCAGGACTGCACACCGATTCTGATCGGGGTACATGAACAATTTATTCATATATATGATCAGCTTCCTGAGGAAAAACCACACTCTTTTATGGTCGAAGGCTCTAACTATTCTGAAATTAAATTTCTTCAAATAGTAGAAGAAATATCTGAAACCGACCCATTAGCGATGATTTACACGGGCGGTACAACCGGGAAGCCAAAAGGCGTTGTATTAAGCCATCGATCCATCCTCTGGAATGGGATAAATTCTATTTTGAGCTGGGGGCTGACGGATCAAGATGTCACCGTCAATTATATGCCCATGTTTCATACCGGCGGCTTGAATGCGTTAAGCATTCCTATCCTTATGATGGGCGGGACCGTGGTCATTGGGGACCATTTTGATGCGGCGGAAGCGGTAGAATCCATCAATCGTTACCAATGTACAATTATTCTCCTAGTGCCAACGATGTATCATATGTTAATCCAATCGGAAGAATTTAAAAGCAGCCATTTTCCTTCGATGAAAATCTTCTTATCTGGGGCGGCGCCATGTCCCATGCAAATTTATGAGGCGTTTCAAAAAAAGGGCTTGGCTTTTAAAGAAGGATATGGGTTGACAGAAGCGGGACCGAATAATTTTTATATAAGCCCCGAGGAAGCGCAGATAAAGCGCGGATCAGTCGGCAAACCCATGATGTTTAATTCCATCACTCTTGAAAAAACAAATGGCAGGGAAGCCACAGCAAACGAAGTCGGCGAACTATTAATCAGGGGCAAGCATGCTTTTTCGTTCTATTGGAATAATGAACAAGCGACGAACGAAACAATGACGGATGGCTGGATCCGCACAGGGGATTTAGCCAGAAGGGATGAACAGGGCTATTATTATATTGTCGGCCGGAAAAAGGATATGATCATCACTGGCGGCGAAAATATTTATCCCTTGGAAATTGAGCATTGGCTTGCGGAACATCCAGCTATCGAAGAGGCTGCTGTAATCGGCCTGCCAGACGAAAAATGGGGCGAAGTGGTAGCTGCTTTTATAGTTTTTAAGGAATGGAGCATAACTGATGACGAACTAAAAACATATTGTGAAGCCAAACTAGGCCGTTATAAAATTCCTAAAAAATTTATTCAAGTAAATGAACTGCCGAAAACCCATGTGGGAAAAATCGATAAAAAGAAATTAAAGGAAATGGCTATCAAAATATAAAGGAGAACTCCGTGCCAAGCACGGTTACGAAGTATTTGATACTAAAACCGAGGACTGCATCAAAGTAATCCTTAAACCTTAAATCACAAAAGAACTCGGGTTTGGGATGCCGGACGTTACACTTTACAGCAGAGGGGGGTATGAAGGCATGCCCCCCGTCAAAGTATTTGTTTTTTAGAGCGTTACAGCGGCTTGTTCAATAAATAGTTTGGCTAGGATGGATTGAGTTTTATGGATGTTATAGGTGAGATAAAAGAATCTTTCCTCATCAAATCCAGGAATTTCATACATTTTAAGTCTGTTTTGGGCAGCATATTCTCGTGCGGCTATTTCGGAAATAATCGAGATGCCAATATCTTGTATGACAAACTGTATTAAGCTCTGACTGGAATCTGTATAAGCAATAATATTCAATTTATCCTTTGATATTTTATGTTTCTTTAGAACCCTTTCAAGAATGGCATTTGTTCCAGACTCGGAGTTCCTCATGATAAATGGATACTTCAAAATCTCTTGAATGTTTACCGGTTCTGTTATATTTCGTTCATTTGCTGTAATCAGAACAAGCTTCTCCTTTAATAGCGGTATATAGTGAAGTTTATCGCTTTCATACTTTTCTCCTAAGACCCCAACTTCGACGGATCCGTTTAGTACTTTTTCCACGACATTTTTTGAGGAGGACTGGCTAATATGAAACATGGCATTTTCGTAATCTTCTCTAAAACTCTTGACCATTTTCGGCAGAAGGAACTGCCCCGGCACCGAGCTTGCGGCAACCCGAATCATGCCTCGAAGTTCAGTCATTCCTTGTTTTAAATCCATTAAAGCCTGGTCTTTTAAGAGCAATAGTTTAAGCGCCCACTGATAAAGCCGCTCACCGTGGGGAGTCAGTATACTTTCACGGCCAACGCGATCAAAAAGCTGCACATTCAATGTTTTTTCCAAGGCCTGAATATGGGAACTGACAGTAGATTGACTTAGAAAAATATCCTCAGCGGCCTTCGAAAAGCTTTTATGTTCAACCACCTTTGTAAACACATATAACTGGTGTAAATCCAACGAGAGTTCCTCCTATGTTTCATTCGTGAAAATCGATAATTGGTACCGGAATTAATAGATAGTTTAAATATATCATTGATATTTATGAATCCAATATTTCAAGTAGCTAATTTTTTTATTAGGTATTTTAAAGAGTTCATAAAATTGTCACTTTATCCTTGTGATACGAAACAGTATCATTGGATTAAAGGTCTATTTAAAGGAGGACTTCCTTAATGGAAAAGGCGATTCAAGAGTATTCTTTAACGGATTTAATGGCAAGAATTGAAGAAATCTTTAATGAAAATCCAGGTCCAATCCAAGGCTTTAACGCTGTTGTTCAATACGATGTGTATGACCAGATGCCGTCAACCTATCAGCATTATTTTCATGATGGTACATTAACAATTAAAGAAGGAGTCCAAGTTGCCCCTAACGTGACGATGTCTTTAAACTATGATACCTTCAAAAAATTTGTTTTGTGTAAAATGAGCGGTACGATGGCCCTGCTGACAGGAAAAGTGAAGGTGAAAGGTGACGTAAGTACTGGTTTGAAAATAGAAAGCATTCTCAAAAAATATAATCTAAAAGAACCTTTATAAAAATACCAGGCTGCCTGAGATAGCTCAGCAGCCTTTTGCTTTTTTGCTGGTAAATTCAATTTTCGCAAATGAATAATTGAAATTATTGTGGAAAACAATCATTATTAGTGAAGGTAATACAGAAAGTAGGCGGTTATTTGTCAGAATTTTTATCATTAGGGATTTCAACCACAGTAGTGGAAAAATTACGCGGGTATGGGATTGCAACCCCAACACCGATTCAACACCGGGCGATTCCGATTATTATGAAGGACATGGATACAATTGCCCAAGCACAAACAGGTACTGGCAAGACGCTGGCCTTTATCCTGCCCATCCTTGAAAAATTGAATCGAAAAGACGGTCATATTCAAGCCCTTATTGTGACGCCAACGAGAGAATTGGCTTTGCAAATTACGGATGAAATTGAAAAATTGATTCATGATTTCGATGATATTAATGTTCTAGCTGTTTATGGCGGGCAAGATGTTGACAGACAATTAAAGAAATTGAGGAACCATCCACAGATTGTTGTAGGGACTCCGGGCAGGCTTCTCGATCATATTCGAAGGGAAACAATCCAATTAGCGAATGTATCTTATCTTGTTCTAGATGAAGCAGACCAAATGCTTCATATTGGGTTTCTCAGCGAAGTTGAGGATATCATTAAAGAAACGCCCGCAAGCAGGCAGACCATGCTTTTCTCAGCAACAATTCCTCCTGAGGTTAAAAAGCTTGCAAATAAATACATGCGGACCCCGGAATATATTCAAGTCGAAAAAGTTCAGGGACCAGCTGACAATGTGAAACAGATTGCCATTCATACGATTGACCGTGCGAAGCAGGCAACTCTTATCCAATTAATTGAAACGCATCGGCCATTTTTAGCAGTGATTTTTTGCCGGACAAAACGGAGAGTTTCCAAGCTTTATGAAATTCTAAAAAGCCATGGATTTCCCTGTGATGAATTGCATGGTGATTTGTCACAGACAAAACGAGAGCAGGTCATGAAACGGTTTCGGGATGCGGAAATACAATTGCTAATTGCCACCGATGTAGCAGCAAGAGGACTTGATGTAGAAGGTGTAACCCATGTGTTTAATTACGATATTCCTCAAGATCCCGAGAGTTATATTCATAGAATCGGCAGGACCGGACGGGCAGGGACGAAAGGACTAGCTATCACCCTTTATTCTACTAAGGACCGGCCGACCCTTGATTTAATTGAAAAAGAGCTAAATATTAAAATAAATAAACAAAATCTAGGGAATGCGAATAAGGAAAAAGAAACTCAGCCGGACACTTCTGCAAAAAAACGACAAGATGGACAACAAATGAAAAATGTCCATCAACAGAAAAATGGTGAAAGAAAACATCAGAAGAAGAATTTCATAAGAAAAAAAACCCATTAAAAATGGGATTTCAGACTGTCGACAAATCCGAAGATTTTGGAAATCGACAGTCTTTTTTGTTTGGCTACATTAAAATTGTCTGTTGATTTCCGTTCCAGGCGGCTTCGCTTTCCGCGGGCGGTTCGGGGAGCCTCCTCAGCGCTTTCAGCGCCTGCGGGGTCTCCCCTGTCCCGTACTCCCGCAGGAGTCTTCGCCGCCTTCCACTCCAATCAACAGGTGTATTCAATAAAGACTTTCAATTCACAATATATTATTTAAATGAGTGATGAACTTAATGTTAGCGCCAAAAGGGGCTGGTTAAAGTGAATATGAATTTGTTTTCTATTGAAAAGTAAGTTTCAGACGGCACCTTCTTTGCTTGATAGACAAATATATTGATTTCTCGTTTATCTTTAAGAAGTTCGGATTATGGCGGCCATCTAATCCTGACTTCTTTTTTAAGTCACTCATGAACCCATGAGGGACAAAATAGAAGAATCCCGCAAATGAAATGTCCCTTATAAAGCTTTTGAAGAACCAAAACGGAGGATTGAAAAATCAAGTGAAAAGGCTATCCTTACCATAACCCTCGCGACATATTTAGCAAGATTATAAAAATTGTGTGGCAAATCTTTATATTGATTTGCCTCCATGTTGATTGGAGCGGAGGGCACCGACTCCTGCGGGATACAGAGGTCACTGGAGACCCCGCAGGCGCCATAGCGCCGAGGAGGCTCCAGGACCTCCCCGCGGAAAGCGAGTGCCCGGAGCGGAAATCAACAGGCCCATTAGCAGAGGCAATTAATTAATAATAAAAATCAGTTTTTAGACAAATAAAAAATTGCCGAGAAAATCCCATTCTCGACAATCTGATCCCATTAATTGGGTTTTTTAACCTTTATATTTTATCTTCCTAAACCAATCCCTGTATTGGATTTAACGAGGACTTCCTCATATTTTTTAACATCAGCTTTTTGGCTGGAAAAGATGGTTCCAAGGTAACCAGCAAGGAAACCAAGCGGAATGGAAACTATCCCTGGTGTGGTGTAAGGGAATAATGGGTTCCCTACAAAAATAGCTTTACCTACTTCCGGGCTAAATACATTCGGACTGATCAGCACTAAGCCGATAGCTGAAATTAGACCGACAACCATCGCCCACATCGCGCCGGTTGTATTAAAGCGTTTCCAATAGATGGTGTATAAAATGACCGGTAAATTCGCGCTAGCTGCAACAGCAAAGGCGAGCGAAACAAGGAAGGCGACATTCAGCGTCTGTGCGCCTAAGGCAAGAATAATGGATACGACAGAAACCCCGATGGCTGCGTAACGGGCCATCAATACCTGTTGCTTTTCGGTTGCTTTTCCTTTTTTCAAAATTTCATTGTAAAAGTCATGGGAAAAAGCTGAAGCTGCTGTCAGCACCAGCCCTGCAACAACAGCAAGAATAGTTGCAAACGCCACCGCAGAAATAAAGGCAAACAACATATTACCTCCAATTGCTTGAGCTAATAAAGGAGCTGCCATATTTCCGGCTGGGTTGGCAGCAATAATTTTTTCATTGCCGACAAATGCTGCAGCACCGAAACCAAGGAAAATGGTCATAACGTAAAATATTCCAATAACCCAAGTAGCATAAACAACAGACGAGCGTGCCGTCTTGGCATCCTTTACGGTAAAGAAGCGGACAAGAATGTGAGGAAGCCCTGCCGTTCCAAGAACAAGCCCCATATTTAGAGATAATGTATCCAGGCCGTCTTTGTACTTTACACCTGGATTTAGGAAGGATTCTTTTAAAGGAGTTGCCGTTTTCATTTGGGCAAACATATCGGTAAGGCTGAAATTAAACTTGGCAAAAACAATCATAGAAATAATGAAGGTGCCGCCCATTAACAGGATTGCTTTAATGATTTGCACCCAGCTTGTTGCATGCATTCCGCCAAAGATAACGTATACCGTCATTAACACCCCGACGATTAAGACAGAGGTTGTATACTCCAATCCTAATAATAATTTAATAAGTGCACCAGCACCGACAAGCTGAGCAATCATATAAAAAATAGAAATCGTCATTGTATTCATAGCGGCGAATCCGCGGATTTTTTTGGCATCAAAACGAGCCGCTATCATATCGGCAAAAGTGTATTTGCCAAGGTTTCTTAACGGTTCCGCTACCAAATAAAGAACGACAAGGTAAGCCACTAGAAACCCAATGCTATAGAAAAATCCATCAAAGCCGGTCAGGGCTACAGCACCGGCAATTCCTAGGAAAGATGCTGCAGACATATAGTCACCTGCGATGGCAAGTCCATTTTGCCAGCCGGTAAGGCCTCCGCCAGCCGTGTAAAATTCACTGGCATTCTTAGTTTTCTTTGAAGCGAAATAGGTGATGACCAGCGTTACGAGAACAATGGCAAGAAACATAAGGAATGCAGGGGTATTCATTAGCTATTCCCCCTTTCTTGAATGACCTGGGATGATAACTCATCAAACCTTGCAGCTTTCTTAGAATAAAGCATACATAAACCCCATGTCATAACAAACTGAAGGAAAGCAAATACCCATGCCCAAGTAATACTTCCGATAAATTTTGTATTAAGTATCGTTGAATAAGAGGTTAAGATTGGCAAGGCAAAATAAAAACAGAAAAAGAAGATAGTAAATGGAATTATAAATTTTTTCTTTTCGGAGAGTAATGTCTGAAACGAAGAAGACTGGACAATAGAACTGTAATCGTTTTCAGTTTGAGCGTTTATTTTTTTAGCTTCCAAAGAGAAGCTCCCCCTTTCGTATAAACCACTGGATTAAAGAATGTGGAATTAAGATAAAAAAAGATGATGACAGGTAATGATGCAGGGGCCAAAGGTGTTATAAAGCTTCTGATACAATCGGCTTGAGATTTCCCTCCTTTCGATTACAGATATTTCTAAAATTTGAAAATATTTTACGTTTTTTATTATAATTTTAAGAGAATCATAGTTGCAAGGGGAAATTCTCTTATTTTGGAAATTTTTTATCAACTTTGGAGAAATAAAAAAAAACCTTTGCAGTTGCAAAGGTTTTTTCAGAATAATGATGGAGACTATCGGGATCGAACCGACGACCTCTTGCATGCCATGCAAGCGCTCTCCCAGCTGAGCTAAGCCCCCGATGGATTAGTACAAGGAAAATTATATCTGCATTACGAGCGTATTGCAAGAGGAAATTTAGAGAATTAAAAAGAATATTTTTAACTAATGCTTTCAATTTCCACCTTTTTAACACCTTCTACATCGGAAACAGCCGTATATACATCCGTTGTCTTTTCGCGGTAGTCAACAGCAACTAAAATTTGTACCAGGTGATCACCGTTATCTAGATCCTTAATCCGTATTCTGCGCAAAATATACTTTTTCTCAAGTAAATAAGATATAGCTTTATCAATCTGATCCCGGTCTCGAATAAATAATTGAAGCATGATTTCTTTTTCCCGTAATTGCTTTGGTCCGAAAATTTTCATAACGGCAGGGATAAATTCTACACTAATTATAAGAAGGGCAACGCCGACGAATGCTTCTAAATAAAATCCCGCTCCTACGGCAATCCCTATACCGGCAGCCCCCCAAATCATGGCAGCAGTAGTTAGCCCGGAAATGCTGTCATTGCCTCGTCTTAAAATGACACCTGCTCCAAGGAACCCAATTCCCGAGACGATTTGTGCCGCCAACCGCAATGGGTCCATGGTAATTCTAACTCCATTTGAATTAGGGAACATATAAGCCGATTCAATAGATACAATTGTCAGCAAGCAACTGACAACTGAAATGACGAGACTTGTTTTTAATCCTACTGGCTTTCTTTTTAATTCTCGCTCAAGGCCTATAATTAGACCGAATACAGCTGAAATTCCTAATTTCATCAGTATATCTAAATCCAAGCTGCTCATAAATTCACGTCCATTTTATATATTCGTTTTTGAAAACCCATTTGTTATTATATATACTCTGATTCTTGCATAAAGGACTGCAATATGGAAGAACAAAAGTGTGCGCTTCATTAATTACATATACAATTATTGTTTGTTTTATGTATTTACAGTCTAGAATCTGTAATATGCTTCTAACATTTCATAAGGATGAAATTACAAGGATAAAATTCGTTTCTTGAGGTCGATAATATTTTTTAATGGATATATAGGTGGAGAACTTAAAATCATTTCAAAAAAGTTATAAATTATATTGCAAACATTTATTTATCATGGTATATTAATTCTCGTCCTCTTCGAGAGTGTCGAACAACTGAAAAAGAAATTTAAAAAAGTTGTTGACATCGAGAAGTTGATTGTGATAAATTAAGGGAGTCGCTTTTGAGAGCGAGGCTAGAAAATAGCGAGTGAACAAACACTCAACAGTATGATAGTTCTTTGAAAACTAAACAAACAAAAACGTCAACAAACAATAATATTCGTTTCATTTGAAACGAAGCCAACGTAACATT